>NZ_JANFCZ010000032.1 GCF_024391045.1 Pseudarthrobacter sulfonivorans | reverse complement strand
GGTGTCGGTTTGAAGCCTCATTACGACATCTGCTGTTACCTAGTTGGGCTGGGAGGGGAGTTTCGGGTCAGCCGAGGAGCTTGCGGAGGTACTGAAGCTGGCGGATCCAGTGGTGTTCCTGACCGCCTTCGTGGTTGTTGAACCGGTAGACCTCGATCTCCTTTGCGGCCCCGGCGCCGGCCGGACCGGCAGCCGTGCCGTAGGCGTTAAAGCTGCCGAAAACCGTGGACGGCGGGCAGACGTCGTCCATCAGCGCCACCGAGTAGAGGGCCGGAGCGGTGGCTGCCCGGGCGAGATTGACGCCGTCGAAATAATTCAGCACCGCGAGCATCGGCTCATAGCGGTCCCGGTGCCGGCCCAGGAACGCCGCGATTTCCGGGTATGGACCGCGTTGGGCGATGTCGATGGACCGCGGAAAATCCTGGAGGAACGGAACGTCCGGCAGGGTGGCGATAACGCCGTCGAGCCTTCCGGCCACCAGCCCGGCAACCGCTACGGCAATGCCGCCGCCCTGGCTGATGCCGTTCAGTACCACTCGCGAAGGATCCACTTCGGGATGGGACTGAGCCGCCTCCACGGCACGGAATGCGTCGACGTAGACGCGCCGGTAATAGTAGTCTTCGCGGCTGGCGGCGCCACGGGTCATGAGCCCTGCATAGGCTACGTCGCCGGCGGACGGATGCGGGTCCGGCGTGTCGCCCACAATCCCGCCGAAACCCTGGCCCCTGGTATCCATGATGAAGTGGGCATAGCCGGCCTGCGCCCACTTTGTATCCTGGTTGACCAGGCCGCGGCCGCCCGAATATCCGATGTACTGCACGACGACGGGTAGCCGGCTACCAGCGGCACGGTTCGCCGGGAGGTGCAGCCAGCCTTTGATCGGCGCACCGCCAAAGCCAGCGAAGGTGACGTCGAAGGTGTCGATCACGGTCAGGTGGTTTTGCACCTGCTCAAACGTGGCCCCGAGCGCATATGTTCGCGCCTCTTCGATAGTTGCGTCCCAGAAGTCCTGCAGGTCCGCGGGCGCTGCGACGCTCGAGGTGAAGGCGCGGAGCTGCTCAAGGGGCAGGTCGAAGAGGGGCATGGTTTGCCGTCCTGTCTCGTCTGGAATACCTCAGGAGATCCTATGTCATACAACCGCGTTGCGGCAGGGACGGCCGGGACACGCCGCCGTCGTTGCTGATGGGTGGCCACCTCTGTGCCCGGCGCAGTCAGCCCCGGATTTTCCAGCCATCCCGGCGTCCGGCCGCGCGGCTGCAGATTTCCCTTGTCAGGCCCTTGAACCTGTGGGACTCTGCTGGAAAAGCTAGAGGTCGGTGAGTCCAGTGACACAAGGCACGGAGATCGACAGGAGCGCTGTCGACGAACTGCAGGCTACCTTCCGGGGCGACATCGTCCGCCCTGATGATGCCGGCTACGACGATCACCGCAAGGTCTGGAACGGTTCGATAGACCGCCGGCCCGCTATCATCGCCCGCTGCACCGGTGTCGCAGACGTTCGCGCCGCTATCAAGCTGGCCAGGTCGCAGGGCCTACTCACCGCCGTCCGCGGCGGGGGCCATAGCTTTCCAGGGTTATCGGTGTGCGATGACGGCATGCTCATCGACCTCGGCCTGATGAAGGATATCCGGGTTGATCCGGAGGCGCGGACGGTGCGTGTCCAGGCCGGTGTCCTGCTTGGAGAACTGGATCGCGAGACGCAGGAGTTCGGGCTTGCTGTTCCTTCGGGAATCGTTACCCACACCGGCGTCGCGGGCCTTACGCTCGGCGGCGGCATCGGCTGGGTCATGCGCAAATATGGGCTCTCGATCGATCAACTGCTGTCAGCCGACGTAATCACCGCCGACGGCGAACTTGTCCGGGCGAGCGAGCGGGAGAACTCCGATCTTTTCTGGGGCCTGCGGGGCGGCGGCGGAAACTTCGGCATTGTCACGGACTTCGAGTTCCGGCTTAATCCCGTGGGTCCATACGCTGTTGCGGGGCCGGTCTTCTGGAAGATGGAGGATGCCCGGGACTTGCTGAAGTTCTATCGCGACTGGACCTCGGACTGCCCCGACGAGCTCATGACAATTGCGGTGCAGCGCAGGGCTCCGGCGCTCCCGTTCGTCCCGCCGGACCTGGTGGGCAAGCACGTCATCGGCGTCACCGCCTGCTACGCCGGACCGGTCGAGGATGGGGAGCGGGTATTGCGGCCGCTCAAGGAATTTGGATCGCCGGTACTCGATTTCTGCCAGCCGAAGCCATACCTGGAGCACCAGAAGATGTTCGACCCGTCCTTCCCGCACGGCTGGCACTACTACTTCCGCGCGTGCGACGTCGCAGGCCTCAGCGACGAGGTGATCGATGTTGTTGCCGAGTATGGCATGCGGATCGTCTCGCCAGTAACCAGCATCGCCCTGTGGCAGATGGGCGGGGCCGTGGGGCGGATCGACGACGACGCAACTGCTTTTAATGGGCGGAAGGCAGGTTTCACGTTCAACATCAATGGCAATAGCACCACCGCCGAGGGCTTCGATGCCGAGCGGGAGTGGGCCCGTGATTATTGGGCCGCCTTGGCACCCCACCACACCGGCGTGTACGTGAACTTCCTTATGGAAGAGGGCCAGGAGCGCGTCAGGCAGGCATACGGAGCCGCCAAGTACGAAAGACTAAAGGCCCTCAAACGCCAGTACGACCCCACGAATTTCTTCCGGCTCAACCAGAACATCAGGCCCGACTGATAACTGGCCAACGGACGCTGACCTCGGGTTCCGGAAGCAAAATCAAAGCTGAAGCGGTCGCATTCCGGACGCCGCTCTAGGCGGCCAGGGGCATCCCGAAAAGTTCCTCGGCCCGCCGGACAAGATGCTCCGGCACGTCCGTTTCACCGCGGTCTTCATCATTTCCCAGGAAGACGGCACATCCACGTCCGGCTCCCGCCAAGTCCAGCCCGCCATCATAGGTCAGCTGGGCTGCGCGCAAATTCAACGGCAGGTTTTGGATCAAGCTTTCCGCGTTGAGGTAGACATGCCAGTCACCGCGTGCAATTGATTCGATGTCGCCGCCAACCAGCTCCTGCAGGTTGCGCAGGGTCGCCTCGATCGGCTCGACGCGGACCGGTTCGCCGGTACAGGCCGGAATTATTAGTGCTTTAAAGAGGGTGTTCATTTTTCGTCCTGTGGTGTTAACCACGCCCGGCTTTCGGATGTTCCCGCCCGTTGCCTGGGGACACCAATTCGCCAAGCGGCGGGCTACTCGACGGCAGCCAGGACGGGGGGTCAGACCGCCGCACGCGCGAGGTGACACTTCGCGGCAGTGTTTTCCACCCACACTGCCGCGAAGTGTCATCTCGACGCCGGGTCAGGGCTTCGGAGCGTGCTGCACCCCGGCTTCGCGGTAGTAGCCCTCTATGTGCGCGGCGACAAGCTTCGCCGCGAGGCCGCCGTCGTCGTTTCTGATCGCGGCCAGGATCCCGCGATGCTCGGCCTGCAGGCGTGACGCGGTGACGCCCCAATCGGGGAGGTTGGCCGTCAGAGTTGCGGCGTACCCTTGGATGGATTCGCGCAGGGAGCCCATCATCGCGCTGACCACGGCGTTGCCGGCGGCGTCGGCCAGGGCGAGATGGAAACGGACGTCCAGGGCAAGGAAGTCACCCGTCGCCTCACTGCCGCGTCCGACGGCGTCCATTCCGTCCAGCAGCGTTTCGGCAAGTTCCAGCTCGGGCGCGTCAGCCCTGGCATGGGCGGCTGCCCAGGATTCCAGCAGCACCCGAGTCTCAACGATGTCCGCGACGGGGAGGTGCTGTGTAGCGACGTGGAGCCGCAGCGCCGAGCCGAGCGCCGCCGTCGGGTCGGAAATCACCACGGTGCCCGCCTCCGGTCCGGACCCGACGCCGGCCCGGACCACGCCCATCGCCTCCAGTATCCGGATGGCTTCCCGCACCGAAGTCCGGGAAACGCCGAGCTGCTCGGCCAGGGTTCGCTCCGCAGGCAGGCGCCCGCCCACCGTCAGTTCGCCGCCGGAGAGTTGCTTTTCGATCCATGTCAGGACAAGTTGGTGCGTACGCATAAGGCCATGGTAGTTGATGTGGTTGGACCACATGCCCTACAGTGTGGTTAGACCACAGCGGCACCCGCTCGTGTCCGCCCGGGCCGGCCCATCGACGGAGGAAGACATGACCCACACCATCCAGCCGAACAATCCCGAGACCACCCCGGCTCCGGACGCCACGGATATTCCGGCCACCGGCGCACCTGCCGCAACGCCGTCGTCGTCCGTCCCTCGCGCAACTCCTCCGGCCCTGAAGCGCCGCATCCCCAAGTATTCGGACCTCGCCCCGCTAATGCAGTTCAAAAAACCCGAGTTCAGCCGCGCCGCCAAGCTCAAGCGCGCCAGCACCATCTGGGAGCTTCGCGACCTGGCCAAGCGCCGCACCCCGCAGGCCCCGTTCGACTACACCGATGGCGCGGCGGAGGAGGAGATCACCCTCCGCCGTGCCCGCCAGGCGTTCTTGGACATCGAGTTCCGGCCCGGCATCCTCCGGAACGTATCCAGTATCGATTTGACCACCGACATCCTGGGTAAGCCCTCCCGGCTGCCCGTGGGCATCGCCCCCACCGGCTTCACCCGGATGATGCAGTCCGAGGGTGAATACGCCGGCTCGCAGGCAGCCGAGGCCGCCGGCATCCCGTACACCCTTTCCACCATGGGGACCGCCTCCAATCGAAGATGTGGCCGCCGCCGCGCCCAACGGCCGCAACTGGTTCCAGCTTTACCTGTGGACGGACCGCGACCGCTCGCTTGAACTGATCGAGCGCGCAGCTAAAGCCGGCAACGACACCCTCATGGTCACCGTGGACACCGCCGTCGCCGGTGCCCGACTCCGCGACGTCCGCAACGGCATGACCATCCCGCCGGCGCTGACCCTCAAGACCGTCCTGGACGCCTCCTACCGCCCGGCCTGGTGGTTCAACTTCCTCACGCACGAGCCCCTGACCTTCGCCTCGCTCTCGCGCTACACCGGAACCGTGGCCGACCTCATCAACTCGATGTTCGACCCCACCCTCACCTTCGAGGACCTCGACTGGCTGCGCGAAACGTGGAAGGGCAAGCTGGTGGTCAAGGGCATCCAGACCGTGGAGGACGCCCGCAAGGTGGTGGATCACGGCGCCGACGGCATTGTGCTGTCCAACCACGGCGGCCGCCAGCTTGACCGCGCGCCCATCCCGTTCCACCTGCTGCCGGAGGTTGCCGCGGCCCTGAAGGCGGACAACTCGGAGGCGGCCATCATCCTGGACACCGGCATCATGAGCGGCGCGGACATCGTGGCGGCACTGGCACTGGGCGCCGACTTCACCCTGATTGGGCGCGCGTATCTCTATGGGCTGATGGCAGGCGGACGCGCGGGCGTGGACCGGACGCTGCAGATCCTGGAAAAGGACATGGCCCGCACCATGGCGCTGCTCGGCGTCAGCAAAATCTCGGAGCTGACCCCGGACCACGTACGCCTGCTCGCGAGGTAAGAGTCCCCCGCAGGCTACTTCTTGCGGCCGAACTTCGGGAGGTTCGGCAGGTTGGCCAGCAGGTCCGCGGCCTTGGTGGCCGCGCGGCCAACCGTCCGGCCGATCTGCTGGGGAACCGTATCGTCGCTGAGCGGGACTGCGGTGCCGCCAGGGATGACGACGGCGGGGCTCAGTTCTGCGTCCTCGCGTGCCAGGACGGCGGCCACATCTGCGTTGTCGGGAACGTGGATGCCAGCGGCACCCTCGCTGCCGGCTTCCTCCGCGGGCACCTCAGGTGCCCGGGTTGCGGAGGCTGCGGGGCCGACGTCGAACGTTTCGAGCCAGCTGACGATGCCCTCCAGCGGTTTGGGGTTCAGGGCGTAATAGCGTTTTTGGCCCTGCGCCCGCATGCTGACCAGCTGCGCCTCGCGGAGGACTTTCAGGTGCTTGGAGATGGTGGGCTGGCTCGCAGAGAGCTCCTCCACGAGTTCCCCCACTGCTTTGTCCCCCGAGCGCAGGGAAACCAAAATGTCGCGCCGGGTTGCTTCCGCAATGACGGCAAATACGTCGTCTGTCACCATGCCTCCCACCCTAGCGACATATACGCCGCAAGGCATCAACTATTTCCTCCCCGGCACTGTCGCACCGACCTGAGGTGGAGTAGGTTGCACGGATGGAAGATACATATCAGGTGGTCGTGGTGGGTGCCGGGTTCGCGGGGCTGACAGCCGCCAGGGAACTGGGCCGCAAGGGCATTCGTGTTTTGCTGATCGATTCCAACAACTATCACCAGTTCCAACCGCTGCTTTACCAAGTGGCGACCTCACAAATCGGGGTATCGGCCATCGCCCGTCCGTTGCGGTCCGTTTTCCGCCGCATCAGGCCGGTGAGGGTGCTCACGGCGCATGTGGCGTCGGTCGATCCAGCCAACCGCACGGTCACCACCACCGACGGCGAGACCTTCCGGGCGCAGGTGCTGGTCATCGCGGTGGGGGCCACGCCGAACTATTTCAACACCCCCGGCGCCGAGGAACATGCCTTCCCCCTGTACTCGGTGGCCGACGCCACCCGTCTAAGCTCGCGCTTAACCAGCCTGCTTGATCAGACCGACCGGGAACCCACCGGTTCCGTGGACGTGGTGGTGGTGGGCGGCGGCCCCACGGGCGTTGAAACGGCCGGCGCCATGGCGGAAAACATCAAGTTCGTGGTCCCGAAATACTTTTCGCCGGAACTCGCGGCCCGCTGCCGTGTTCATCTGGTGGATATGGTGCCGACAGTGTTGAACGCCTTCTCGGAAAAGTCCCAGGACTACACGAGGAAGCGCCTGACGAAGATTGGCGTCCAGCTGCACCTGGGCGTGGGTGTGGCTGATGTCCGGGAGGACGGGGTGACGCTCGCGGACGGAACCACCATCCCCAGCCGGGTGGTGGTGTGGGCCGGCGGCCTGAAAGGGGGCGACATCATCACCAACTCCGGACTGGCGCAGGGCCGGGGAGGCCGGATTGATGTCCGTCCGGACCTGACGGCGCAGGATGCCGAGGGCGTTTACGTCCTGGGCGATGCGGCCAACATCACCGACTCCACGGGCGCTAAACTCCCGCAACTGGGTTCAGTTGCGCAGCAGGCAGGGAAATGGGCGGCCCGGAACATCCATGCCGACCTGACCGGAGGCACGCGGCAACCCTTCAAATACGTGGACAAGGGCTACATGGCGATGATCGGCCGGGGCGCGGCGGTGGCCGAGATCGGCCGGCAGCGCATCCAGCTGCAGGGGTCACTGGCGTTCGTGTCCTGGCTCCTGGTGCACCTTGCCCTGCTCTCGGGGTTCCAGCAGAAAGTGCGGGCACTGTTCTCCTGGCTCAACGGCTACATCGTCCACAGCCCCGCACAGGTGGTGATCGGCCGGCCGGACTGACGCAGGGCCGCTCCGCAAAAACCACGTCTCGTCGAAACCAGGCCTAGTCGAACCAGGGATCCAGTCCGTGGAACGGGAAGACGGCTTTGCGCGTGGCCATCACGGTCCGGTCCACGGCGTCGTTGGGGTCGAAGCCCACTTCCCAGGACCGCCACCAGAGTTCAACGTCATCGCCCATGAACTCGGGGGCGTTCCGCCCGAACTTGGCGAGCACATAGGCGCGCCAGTCATTCGGGACCTCGGTGCGCAGCGGGACGGGACGCCCGGCGGCGATGGCGATCAGGTGGCTCCAGGAGCGCGGCACAACGTCCGTGACGCTGTACCCGCCACCGCCCGTGGCGATCCAGCGTCCGCCGCAGTACCGGGCGGCAAGATTCCCGACGGCGGTGGCAGCCTCGCGCTGGCCGTCCACACTGATATTCAAATGTGCCAGGGGGTCGTGGCGGTGCGAATCGCAGCCGTGCTGGCTGACGATGACTTCGGGCTGGAAGGCGCCCATGAGCTGCGGCACCACGGCGTAAAAAGCACGCAGCCAGCCGGCGTCCCCCGTGCCGGAGGGCAGCGCGACGTTCACGGCGCTCCCCTCCGCGTGCGGACCGCCGGTCTCATTCGCAAAGCCTGTCCCCGGGAAGAGTGTCAGGCCGCTTTCGTGCAGCGAGATGGTGAGGACACGGGGGTCATCCCAGAAGATGCTCTCGGTTCCGTCCCCGTGGTGCGCGTCGACGTCGATGTACGCCACGCGGCCGATGCCGGCGTCGAGCAGCCTCTGGATGGCAACCGCGGCATCATTGTAGATGCAGAAGCCGCTGGCACGTTCGCGGGCCGCGTGGTGCATCCCGCCGCCGAAGTTCACGGCGTGGAGGGCGGACCCGTCCAGGATGGCGTTCGCTGCCAGAAGTGTTCCGCCCGCCAGCCTCGCGGCGGCCTCGTGCATTCCGGCGAAGGCCGGGTCGTCCTCGGTGCCAAGGCCGCGGGCTTCGTCGGGCTGCGCCGGGTCTTGGCTGACCCGGCGCACCGCCGCCACGAACTCGGGCGAATGGACGGTCTCCAGTTCAGCGTCCGTGGCCACGTCCGGGGCGGCGACGGAAACATGCGCCAGGTCGAGCAGGCCGAGACTCCCGGCGAGGCGGGCCGTCAGGTCCATCCGTTCAGGAGCCATCGGGTGGCCGGGGCCAAAGTCATAGGCAGTCATGGCAGAACTCCACACCACCATCGTCGGCGGTGCGGGCTGGCTGAGACCGGGCAGATATGTCATCAATCACAGGCTACCGGAGGTCGCAGCCCCGCCCACCCGGTCATTACGCAGTCATTAGTGGTTTACTACTGAGGGAAACAGTTTCTACCGAGGAATGCCACCCATGACCGAACGCCAGTCGAGGCCCAGGAACCCGCCCAGCTGGCACCCAGCGGACCCGGAGCGCGATGGCCTCTGGATTTTCACCCGCCTGCGCGACTTCGTTGACGACATCGCCAATACCTCGCCGGCACGGCTTGCGCTGACCGTGTTCGCCTCGGTCTGCCTCGTATTCACTTTCCTGCTTTCGCTGCCCGTCGCGTCCGCGACCGGGACGGGTACGCCCATCCACCAGGCATTGTTCACCGCGGTTTCGGCCGTGTGCGTCACTGGCCTGACAGTCGTTTCGACGGCGACGCACTGGTCCTTCTTTGGGCAACTGGTCATCATGGTGGGCATCTTCGTGGGCGGCTTGGGAACGTTGACGCTCGCTTCGCTGCTGGCTCTGATGGTCAGCAAGAAACTCGGGGTGCGCGGCAAACTGATCGCCCAGGAAGCCATGAACAACGCTGGGCGCCTCGGCGAGGTGGGTACCCTCCTGCGGATCGTCATTGCCACCTCGGTGGTCATTGAAGGCGCCTTGGCTCTGGCGATGATCCCGCGTTTTATCATCCTTGGGGAGCCTTTCTGGGAGTCGGTCTGGCACGGGGTCTTTTACTCGATTTCGTCCTTCAACAACGCCGGTTTCACCCCGCATTCGGACGGGATCGTGCCTTACGAGACCGATCTCTGGATCCTGATACCGCTGATGCTTGGCGTGTTCCTGGGCAGCCTGGGCTTCCCGGTGGTGATGGTGCTCCAGCAGAACGGGCTGAACTGGAAAAAGTGGAACCTGCACACCAAGCTGACCATCCAGGTGTCCTTCATCCTGCTGGCGGCCGGAGCCGTGCTGTGGGGCCTGATGGAGTGGGACAACGTGCGCACCATCGGGAACATGAACCTCGGCGACAAGATCACCCATTCGCTGTTCGCGTCAGTCATGACAAGGTCCGGCGGCTTTAACCTGGTGGAACAAAACCACATGGAATCCACCACCATGCTGCTCTCGGATGCCCTCATGTTTGCCGGTGGCGGCTCGGCCTCCACCGCCGGCGGCATCAAGGTGACCACCATCGCCGTCATGTTCCTCGCCATCGTGGCCGAGGCCCGCGGCGACGCCGACGTCAAGGTCTACGGCCGTACCATCCCCCAGGGCGCCATGCGCGTGGCCATCTCCGTGATCGTGGCCGGCGCGACCCTGGTTTCCGTTTCCGCGTTCCTGCTTCTGCAGATCAGCGGCGCATCCCTGGACCGGGTGCTGTTTGAAACGATCTCAGCCTTTGCCACCGTGGGACTGAGCACGAACCTCAGTGCCGAGCTGCCGCCGTCGGGCGTTTACGTCCTGACCGCGCTGATGTTCGCAGGCCGCGTTGGCACTGTTACCCTTGCGGCCGGACTGGCGCTGCGCCAGCGCAGCCAGCTTTACCACTACCCGGAAGAGAGGCCCATCATTGGCTAATTCCTCAGGCGTCCCCAACCGCCCCGCCCACAACGCACCGGTGCTGGTGATCGGGTTGGGCCGTTTCGGCTCGTCCACGGCCGAGCAACTCGTGAAGCAGGGCAGGGAAGTCCTCGCAATCGAACGCGACCGGACGCTGGTGCAGAAATGGGCGCCGCTCCTCACCCATGTGGTGGAAGCGGACGCCACGAACATCGAAGCCCTGCGCCAGCTCGGTGCACAGGAGTTCAGCTCAGCCGTGGTGGGAGTGGGAACGTCCATCGAGTCCTCGGTGCTGATCACGGTCAACCTGGTGGACCTGGGCATCGAACACCTCTGGGTCAAGGCCATCACGCCCTCGCACGGCAAGATCCTGACGCGCATCGGGGCGAACCACGTGATCTACCCCGAGGCCGATGCCGGCGTCCGGGCAGCGCACCTGGTCTCCGGCCGCATGCTGGACTTCATCGAGTTCGACGACGACTTTGCGATCGTGAAAATGTACCCGCCCCGCGAGACGGTGGGGTTCACCCTCGATGAGTCCCAGGTCCGGTCCAAGTACGGTGTAACGATCGTGGGCGTGAAGTCACCCGGCGAGGACTTCACCTACGCCCGTCCCGAAACCAAGGTATCGGCCCGCGACATGCTGATTGTCTCCGGACACGTGGACCTGCTGGAACGGTTCGCGGCGCGGCCATAGGGCCCTCAAGAAAACCTCCGCCGATTTTTTGTCCAGGTAGTCGCCTCGAGGACTCCCCCAGGCCGCATTATCTGGACAAAAACTCCGGGGTTAGGCCAGTTGCCGGGAAATCTCTGCTGCGCGATCGGCTGCGGCACGGGCTCCGGCCGCGATGATGGCCGGCATTCCACGTTCGTCGAAGGTGGCGATGGCGCGTTCCGTGGTGCCCTTGGGGCTGGTTACGCTGATGCGCAGGGCTGAAGGGTCCGCGCCCGGCTCCGCGAGCATGAAGCCCGCCCCCGCTACGGTCTCCCTGGCCAGGAGGGTCGCCAGGTCGTGTTCCAGGCCCAGCTCGACGCCGGCGGCCGCCATGGCCTCGGCCAGGTAGAACGCGTAGGCCGGGCCGGAGCCGCTGATGGCAGAGACGGCGTCCACCTGCTCCTCCGGCACCTCCACGACCGTGCCCGCCGCCTTGAAGATGTCCTTCGCCAGCTGCAGCTGCTCGGGCGAGCAATGGGTACCGGCCGATACCGAGACGACGCCGCGTCCCAGCTTGGCGGGTGTGTTTGGCATGGTCCGGATCACCGGCTGGCCGGCCGGCAGCGCAGCCTCAAGCTGGGCCAGTGACACGGCGGCGGCCACACTGACAACGATGGTTTTCGGTGACAGCGAACCGCTGATTTCATGCGCCAGACCGGCGATGCCGGCGGGCTTTACGCCAAGAATCACAACGCCGGCTCCCTTGGCCGCTTGCTTGTTGTTGTCCGGCTCCTCGTCACCGGCGATGGCCGTAATACCGTGATGGCGCTCAGCGAGTTCCGCAGCGCGTTCCGTGCGCCTGACAGTGGCCACGACGTCGGCGGGGTCGGTTCCGGCGGCAAGGAGACCGGCAAGGATGGCTTCGTTCATGGATCCACAGCCCAGAAAGGCGATTCGGTTGCTCATGGTCCCATCATTGCAGTTCGGCTGGATGGCCGCAGAACTAAACTAATCCGCTGTGACGGGAACCCGCCTTTTTCGACTCCCAGCGGACTCCCATGTTGGCCGCAGCTTGTTCACAAGTTGCCGCCCTATCGTAGTTATTACCTCATTGAGGGTGCGAGTGATGCGGCAAGCATGGGGATGTTTGCCCGAGGCGCCGGTGGTTTGCAGCAGGTTTCCCCCCATTTTCCTGCTGCGGACCCCGGCGCTTTCGCGTTTAACAGCCTTTAGCCCGCGGAGGCGACGGCGAAAAGGCCCCCGACGCCCAGCAGGTACAGGATCAGAACGATCAGGGAGTCGACCCCCATGCCCAGCACTTTCCGCCGGGGCCTGAAGATCAGTCCCAGCATGTATACCAGCGTCAGCAGGATGGCCAGTGCTGTGAGATAGATGTCGGTTGACTGGGCCTGCGGAAGAACCGGTTTTCCGGAGATCAGTACGGCAACCAGGAAGAGGACGGGCAGAAACGCGTTGCCGCCGAAGATGTCGCTGAAAGCGAGTTTGTAGTCCCCCTGCTTCACTGATGCCAAGCCGGTGGAGATCTCCGGCAAGGACGTTGCCAGCGCCAGGAACGTGGCGCCAAATAGGACCCCGGAGAGACCCATCTGGCCCGCGATCGCGTCGCCGCTGCGTTCAAGCGCCACGCCGGCAGCGAGGGTGACGGCGGCGGCAATAGTGAAGATCGTGACCGAGCGCGCGGTACTCGGCGGCTTTGCGTTCTTCGGGGACGTCCCCTTGCTGTGTCCGCGCGGTTTAGCCTGGCTACCCGGAGCATGTCCCTGCTCATGCCATGGCAAGGACTTCTGGGAGCGTTGGACCAGGAACAGGCCCAACACCCAGACCAGGACGATCAGCACTGCGGCTGGCGTTAGCCGGAATGCCACCAGCGACGCCGGCATTTGGCTGCCTGCGATCACGACGCCGAGTATCCCGATGACCGTAACCGCCTCGATGACCAGCGACAAAGATGCGGCCCGGTAGCTCAAGGGTTCGGGGCCCCTGGTACCGAACAGGTCCAGGACAACAAGCACCACCGTCTGGATCGCTATGCCACCCAGGATGTTACCCACAGCAACGCCAATATTTCCGGTGGCAGCCGCACTCACCGTAATGGCAATCTCCGGCAGGTTTGTGGCCACCGCCAAGAGAATCAGGCCACCAAGTGCCGATCCGAGGTGGAGCCTGTCGTCAAGGATGTCGGTTTGCCGCGACAGCTGAACTCCGGCCAGCCAGATGGCGGCCGCGGCAGCAGCAAAAATCAGCACCAACATCAGCAGCGGCATCGACTCCACTTTGGCTCCTCGTCCTAAAACCTTAGGCGGGTGTTGCCTCGACGGCATTTCGGCTTGCGCCGAGTTCAACTACGTGCGGTGCCGGATCCAATGGACCCGCGAAGACCAGCTGGTCCAGGCGCCGCAGGATCAGTCCCTCGCGCAGGGCCCACGGGCAGATCCTCAGTTTCTTGAACTTGAACATCTCCAGCGCGGCTTCAGCCACCAGGGCGCCGGCGAGCAATTGATGGGCGCGGGCCTCGGACACGCCCGGCAGGAAGAGGCGGTCCTCCACCTTCATGGCGGAAATCCGCTGGGCCCAGACGCCCAGGTCGGTGGCGTTGAGCTCGCGCTTCACATACGGGCCGGCGGCGCTTGGGGCTGCCCCGGCGATCCTGGCCAGCGACCGGAAAGTCTTTGAGGTGCCGGCCACAAGGTTCGCGCGCCCCAGCCCTTCAAACTGTTTCACCGCGGGCGCCAGTGTTGAGCGGATGTAGCGGCGCAGTTCCTTGACGCTCTTGGCCGACGGCGGATCCTCCGCCAGCCAGTCACGGGTCAGGCGGCTGGCACCTAGCGGAACGGAGGTGGCCATCTCCGGCAGCTCGTCCTGGCCAAAGGCCATTTCGAAGGATCCGCCACCAATATCCAGGTTCAGGACAGGCCCGGCGCCCCAGCCGTACCAGCGGCGGACCGCAAAAAAGGTCATGGACGCTTCTTCGCTGCCCGTCAGCTCCTGCAGGGTCACCGTGGTCTCGTACTTGACGCGCGCCAGCACGGCAGGGCCGTTGGTGGCTTCACGGATAGCCGAGGTACAAAACGCCAGCAGGTCATCGGCTTTGTGCCGGGCAGCGAATTCCCAGGCTTCCAGGACGAATTCGGTCAGCTCGTGCTGGCCCTCATCGGTGATGTTGCCGTCGGCGTCCAGGTATTGGACCAGGGACAGCGGGCGCTTGTGTGAGGCGAAAGCCACCGGCCGCGCGCCGGGGTGGGCATCCACCAGGAGGAGATGGACAGTATTGGACCCGATATCAAGGACGCCTAGCCGCATCCTGCCATTATTCCCCCGGGCGGCCCCGCACTCACAACCGGCCCAAAAATCTCAGTTGGTCGAAGGGTCCTCAGGTGAGCCCTCGGGCAGTTCATCGGCGCGCTTGAAATCGCGCTTGATGTTCGCCACGCCCTCCGGGTTGATCTCGAAACCGTAAGCGGCTCCGGGGTTGATCACCATGCCCAGTTCCTCGCCGATGTTGGCGATGATGGCCGCGCCCTGCGTCCCCAGCACGTTCGGGGCCGCCTCAAGGTACTGCTCGTCCACCCGGCTCGGGTGCGAAAATACCGCGAGGACAGGGTCGCCGTCGGCGTTTGCAAGAACCAGCGGCTCCACTTGGGAATCTTCGCCCTCGATGCCGTCGGTGCTGATGACGTACACCTCGCTGTTGAGGAACGACAGGATGACGTCCACCGGGCTGCCCTCAGGCTGGCCGCCCAGGGCGAGCTTCTCTTCGAGGTCGTTCAGCGGCGTAGGGTCGGCTGTGCCGGGCTGTTCAGTCATGTATCTACTCGACCACGTTGAGCCCGGCACCGCAATTCCACCAACCCGGCACCTATTTTTTGGCCGGGGCCTTCTTCTTGGCAGGTGCCTTGCGGGCCGTGGTGGTGCGCTTGACCGGCCCCTTGGCCCGCTTCTCGGCGAGGAGTTCCACGGCCTGTTCCCGGGTGAGTTCTTCCAGGGAGGTGGCGCGGGGAACGGTGATGTTGGTGATGCCGTCCGTGATGTACGGCCCGAAGCGGCCTTCCTTCACCACGATGTTCTTCTCCGAGACGGGGTCCGGACCGAATTCGGCCAGCGGCGGCACGGCGGCGCGGGCGCCACGCTGTTTCGGCTGGGAGTAGATCTCCAGCGCCTGCTCGAGCGTGATGGTAAAGATTTCCTCTTCGGTGCCGATCGAGCGGGAGTCCGTGCCCTTCTTCAGGTACGGTCCAAAGCGGCCGTTCTGAACCGTGATGAGGTTGCCTTCGGCGTCCTCCCCGAGCGCGCGGGGCAGGCTCATCAGCTGGAGTGCTTCGTCCAAGGTGACCGAGTCCACTGTCATGGACTTGAACAGCGAACCGGTGCGCGGTTTGGCCTTGACAGGCTTCTTCGGCGGCTTGGGTTTGCCGTTTTTGTAGTACTCCACCGGCTGGTTGGCGATCTGTTCCTCGGTCATCTCCGGGATGACTTCGGTGACGTAGGCGCCGTAGCGGCCGTTTTTGGCAACCACGGTGTGTCCGGTGTGCGGATCCGCACCCAGCACGCGTTCCTCCGGCGCGGCCGTCTCCATCAGTTCCACTGCCTTGGCGGCGGTCAGTTCGTCCGGAGCCAGCTCCTCGGGAACGTTCGCCCGGGAGTTCTCGACGATTTCGCCGGTCTTGGGGTCCACCGTGGCGGCGGAGCTTTCGAGATACGGGCCAAACTTGCCCACCCGCAGTGTGATCTCGTCCGTGATGGGAATCGAATTGATTTCCCGGGCGTCGATGTCGCCGAGGTTGTTCACGATGCTCAGCAGGCCCGGTTCGGTGTCCTCGCCGAAGTAGAAGTGCTTGAGCCAGGCCGGTCCCCGGGCTTGGCCGTTGGCGATCTTGTCGAGGTCCGCTTCCATGTCGGCCGTAAATTCGTAGTCAACATAGTCGGTGAAGTGCTGCTCCAGGAGGCGGATCACGGAGAAGGCGATCCAGCTGGGCACCAGCGCGGAGCCCTGTTTCCGGACGTAGCCGCGGTCCTGGATGGTGGAGATGGTGGAGGCATAGGTTGACGGACGGCCGATGCCCTTCTTCTCCAGCTCGGCGGTCAGCGACGCTTCGGTGAAGCGCGGCGGCGGGGAGGTCTCGTGGCCCACAGCCACAATCTCCGACGCCGTCAGGGCGTCGTCCTTCGCCACGTTCGGGAGCCTGCGGGCCTCGTCGGAGTCGTCGTCGCCGCGGCTCTCGTCCTTGCCTTCTTCGTACGCGGCCAGGAAGCCCGGGAAGGTGATAACGGTGCCGGAGGCGGAGAACTCAGCGTCCCGGCCGTCTGCGGCAACGGCACCCAGGCGGATGGTGGCCGTGGAGCCCTTGGCGTCGCCCATCTGTGAGGCGACGGTGCGCTTCCAGATCAGCTCGTACAGGCGGAACTCGTCGCCGGAGAGCTGGCTGGCCACCTGCGCCGGCGTGCGGAAAGAGTCACCGGCGGGACGGACAGCCTCGTGGGCCTCCTGCGCGTTGGCGGCCTTGTTGGAGTAGACGCGCGGTGAGGCGGGAACGTATTCCGGACCGTACAGCTCGGAAGCCTGGCGGCGGGCAGCCGTGACGGCCTCGTCGCTCAGGGCCGAGGAGTCGGTACGCATATAGGTGATGTAGCCGTTTTCATACAGGCGCTGTGCGATCTGCATGGTGCTCTTGGAGGAGAAGCGCAGCTTGCGGCCGGCCTCCTGCTGCAGCGTCGAGGTGGTGAACGGCGCGGCGGGACGGCGGGTATACGGCTTGGTGTCCACGGACCGGACACGGAAGTCCGCATCCTGGAGCCCGGTGGCCAACGACGTGGCGAGTTCCTCATTCAGGTGCACCGCATTGCGGGCGGTGAGGACGCCGTCGTCGTTAAAATCGCGGCCGCTGGCCACCTTGGCACCGTCAACCGCGGCGAGCTTTGCCTTGAAGGAGGCCGAACCGGCGGCGAACTGGCCGGTCAGGTCCCAGTACGAGGCGGCTTTGAAGGCCATGCGTTCGCGTTCGCGGTCCACCACCATGCGGGTGACCACGGACTGCACGCGGCCGGCGGACAGGCCGCGTGCCACCTTGCGCCACAGCACGGGGGAAATTTCGTAGCCGTAGAGGCGGTCCAGCACGCGGCGGGTTTCCTGCGCGTCCACCAGGGCCGTATCAACATCGCGCAGGTTGTCCATGGCACGGTGGATGGCTTCCTTGGTGATTTCGCCGAACGTCATCCGGTACACCGGAACCTTGGGCTTGAGCACTTCCAGCAGGTGCCACGCGATGGCCTCGCCCTCGCGGTCCCCATCGGTTGCGAGATAGAGGGCGTCGGCATCTTTCAGCGCGGCCTTCAGTTCGGTGACCTTTTTCCGCTTATCCGCGGACACGACGTAGTAGGGCTTGAAGTCGTTGTCGATGTCGACGGCGAACTTGCCCACCGAGGTTTTCTTCAGTTCCGCGGGAAGCTCGGACGGCTGCGGCAGGTCCCGGATGTGCCCGATGGAGGCCTCGACAATGAAGCCCTCGCCGAGGTACTTGGCGATGGTCTTGCTCTTGGCCGGAGACTCTACGATCACGAGTTTCTTGCCGGTTTTGGCCTTGCTTGGCACGGTGCTCCTACAGAAAAAGGTTGCTCGGGCAGATGAGCCCATATTCGCCTAGTTCACCATATTTTGGCCAAGGATGCGCATTTATGTGGAAAACGTCAGGGTCTGCGGGACGCTTTCCGGGCCCCGGATTCCCGTTTTCCACAGCCGCCGGGGCAGCGTTTATTCGGCCGGAATCAGGAACCCGTCACGGAGCAGATTTCCCACTTCGGCGAGTAGCCCCGCGCGGAATGCGCCGCCGTCGAACCCGTCATCCCCGGCCAGGCTGCCGCCCAGCAGCGCGGCCAAAGCACCGATGATCTGCCCAACGGAGAGGTCGCCGTCGCACGCGGAAACGAAGCCGGCCAGTTCGGTGCTGAGCAGGTTGGTGCGCCGCAGTCCGGCCCCTTGGCGGAGCAGGATCACACCCGGGTGTTCGGCGCCGGGGCGCTGATGGCGTTCCTCGGTGACGTCGTCCGCCACGAGCAGGTGCGTGTCCGCCAGATTGTGCGTGGCGAGCCAGTCGGAACGCTCGACGGCGGCGCCCAGGTGCGGGCCGACGGGCTGTTCGATGGGGTAGGTGATTTCCTCGAACCGGCGGATGGCGGCAGCAACCGGCGCCCCGTCGCCCGACCCGACGGCGGGCCGTCGGAGCCAGATCATGCCAAAGCCGATCCCCGCCACGTTCCGGGAGGCGAAGTCCGCGAGGTAGGCCGCGTAGGCGTCGCGGTAGTGCTGCCGGTCGCGGGATTCGGAGGCGTCCTGCAACCAGGTCTCGGCGTACTGTTCCGGGCTGACCTGTTCGCGCTGGATGAACCAGGCGTCCACGTCCGGGCTGACCCAGCTTTCCGGCCGATCCGCCCACGCCGCTCCGGCGGGGATCTCCCAGTTGCCCAATAACTGGGCTGTTCCGCCAGGAGCCAGGACGGATGGCAGGTCCCGGATCAGCGAGGACACGATCTCGTCCCCGGGCAGGCCGCCGTCGCGGTATGTGAACTGGCCGGAGGCCTCCTCGCCAAGCGTCCGCGGCGTAATCACAAACGGCGGGTTGGACACCACCAGATCGAATTCCTCCCCAGCCACGGGCTCCAGGAGCGAACCCAGCCGCAGGCTCACGCGGTCTTCCAGATGCTCCGGATCCAGATGCAGCGCCTCGGCGTTCAGGAGCAGGTTGAACCGGGTAAAGGCCAGGGCACGCTCGGAAATGTCCGTGGCGGTGACGTGCTCGGCATGGTGCAGCAGGTGGAACGACTGGATTCCGCAGCCCGTCCCGAGGTCCAGCGCCCTGGCAACATGCCGGCGGATGGTGGTTTGGACCAGCGTGGTGGATGCCTGCCCAATCCCCAGCACATGGTCGTGCCGCAGCATCCCCGCCTGCTGGTGCGCCGCGAGGTCGCTGGCCACCCAGAGCTCGGCGCCGCCGCTGCTGACAGATTCCTCCGTTTCGGCACCCTCCCAGCCGTACGGCCGCAGATCCGCCCTGGCCTGCATCAGGCCGTCTTCGGCAGTGCCGGGTACGGGCTCAAGCAGCCCCAGCTCGACGAGTCCGGCTGCCCGGATCCCCGGCAGGGCGGCGTCGAGCGTTGCCTGAGTCTGGGGTTCCGCCAGGAGCCAGAGACGTACGACGGCGGCGAGCGCCGCCGTCGTGCGTTCACCGTTCGGAGACTCACCGCGTGTGGCGCTCTCGGTGGCCAGCAGGGCGGGGATGATCTGGTCGCGGTTGAGCGCGTTGTAGGCTGATTCGCCGAGCAGCCCGGCCACGCCGTCGAGCGTGTAGTCGATTCCCCGGAGGTCCGTGGCGAGCGCTGCCAACAGGTCGGGGAGGTCGCTGCGGGGCGCGTCGGGGGTGTTGCCGGCCAGGAAGAGCGTGGAATCAGTCACTGCCCAAGTCTATTGGCGCAGAAACCATGGCCCGGATGGGCCCTGCCGCTACAGGTTCTCCTCGGCGTAGATCTTCAGGGCGTCCCGGACGAAGGCGGCTCCGTTCGCACCGCCGTAGTTCTTGGCGAACCTGGGATCGGCAACGTACATCTCGCCGAGGCCGGTGACGTATCCCGCGATGTCGGCCTTGCCTGATCCCGCTTCGGCTCCCCCGCGCCGTGCCTCCGACGCGGGTGTACCCGGGATCCCCGTCAGCCAGTCGACGTGCCGCTTGGCCAGGGCTTGGGCTTCGGCGCTGTCCGGGGCGAGGCCCGCTGTGGCGGCTGCAATCCAGTCCTGTCCGAGTTGCTGCGAGTGCCGCTTCCAGGCGGCCTTCTCGTCGGCGCTCATCCCGCGCCACCACGAGTCTCCCGTCGCGTAGGCGTCCTGGCCCCAGCGTTCCTCCACCTCGTCCTTGTACTGCGTGTGGTCGAAACCGTTGAACATGTCGTCCGCCATGATTTCGCCGCCTCCTTTCACTGCGTTGATGGTTTGTGTGACTGAGGCGATCTGCCGCGCCAGCCTGTCCTGTTCCTGCTTCAGCCATGCGAGATGACCGGTGAGTGCCTTCGCGGCGTCCGTTTCGTCGTCGAGCACCTGGCTGATGACCGGCAGGCCCAGCCCGAGTCCGCGCAGGAGCAGGATGCGCTGGAGCTGTACCAGCGCGGCCTGGTTGTAGTAGCGGTAGCCGTTGTGGCCGGTGCGGCTGGGTTTGAGCAGGCCGATGCTGTCATAGTGCCGCAGCGTCCTGCTGGTGGTGCCCGCGATCCGGGCGATGTCCTGGATCGACCAGTCCATGTGTCCCTCCTGCCCAGGGCTTTTCCGCCGATATCTCAACCGATGTTTTAACGATAGATGTTGACGTAACGTCAAGGTCAAGGGCCTCGGCGCAGGGAAGGCCAGCGGCGCCGGGTAAGTTTGGAGCATGGCTCTCTTTCCCACCTCCATGCCGCGCGCCCTGGCAACTGTGGCCGCCGCCGTCGTCGTTCTGGCCGCCTCAGGCTGCGCCCAGCAGCTCTCGGTGGAGAACGCTGATGTGCCGGGTTGGAAAGCCACGGCGCTGCCGTCCATCAGTGGCATCGTGGCCGAGGACTCAGGCAGACTCCTCAAGGCCGGCCCGGTGGAGCATACGGAGAACGTGCCGGCCGGCACCTATACCTTGACGTTGGTCTGCGACGGCGGCGGCAAGGCCTTTCTCGCCGTCCGGTCTGCGGGCCAGGAACTCGTGGACCTTGGCGCTGCGTGCTACGGGACCCGGGAAAGCACAAAAATCACCCTGGCCAAGGCCGCAGCCCTGGAGCTCAGCGTCTCCAGCGTGGACGCCCCGACACTGTATGCGTATCAGCTCGTGCAGGCCGGCTGAAGTCGGGGTCCGGGGCCGGCTACGCGATCCGGGCGATCCGGGCGATCCGGGCGAGCCGGGCCTCAGTATTGCTTAGGCGGCGCAGCCTTGCGGGCAGCGCAGTGTCTCGGGGCTGGCAGCGCACTCGGCGCAGTACAGCGTGAGGTTACGGCAGCTGAGGTTGGAACAGTTCTCAAACTTGCTGGTGGGCGCGGAACAGCGGACGCATTCGCCGATGGTTTTCGCGTCCTCGCTGAATTCCAGGTGCATGCGCTTGTCGAAGACGTACAGCGAACCTTCCCACAGGCCCTGGTCCTTGAACGTTTCGCCGTAGCGGACAATGCCGCCGTCGAGCTGGTAGACCTGCTTGAAGCCGCGGTTCACCATCAGGCTCGAGAGCACCTCGCAGCGGATGCCGCCGGTGCAGTATGTGACCACGGGCTTGTCCTTGAGGGCGTCGTATTTGCCGGACTCGAGTTCCTTGATGAAGTCGTGCGTGGTGGCGACGTCCGGGACGATCGCGTCCTTGAATTTGCCGATCTGGGCTTCGAAGGCGTTGCGGCCGTCGAAGAACACCACGTCCTCGCCGGCTTCCTTCCTGGCGTCCACGAGTTCGTGCAGCTCCTCGGGTTTGAGGTGGATGCCGCCGCCCATAACACCGTTGGCATCGACCTTGAGTTCACCGGGAGCGCCGAAAGAGACGATCTCGTCCCGCACCTTAACGCTCAGTCGCGGGAAGTCCGCCGCGCCGCCGTCGGACCATTTCACGTCAATGCCGTGGAAACCCCTGTATTCGCGCGTGGTCTTGACGTACTGCTTGACCGCGTGGATTTCGCCGCCCACCGTCGCGTTGATGCCGTCCTTGGAGATGAGGATGCGTCCGGTCAGCCCCAGCTTCTCGCACAGGGCACGCTGCCAGAGCCGCACCGCTTCCGGATCAGGGAGGGGGGTAAAGCCGTAAAAGAGCACAATTCGGTTCAAAGCCACGTATTTAAGGGTACTGGCTTTGTCCGTGTCGGGTCCGCGGCGGCCTTTGCGTCTGGCCTCGACGGTCTGTGCCGCCGATTCCGCCTATCACGATTGCATAAGCAAGTCAGTTCCGGGAGCCGTACCCCTGTTGCTTGTGACGGGGCTGGAATACCCTCATCACATGAGTCCGGACGCCTTGGTTGAAGACATTACAAACCTTCTTGAAGTCTGGGTAACCGGTTGGGCCGGTTGCCGCGGATATCAGACATCAACAGAGGGCCGCTTCCCCGCTGCACTGCGGGCCGACACCACCGGGGACTGGGAGTATTTCTCCCACGACCCCTCCGATACCGAGTTCGCGGCTTTGGTAGCGAAGACCGTTGAAGCTCCGACGCGGATTATGACCATCCTGACCAACGACGTCCTTCGCTATACGCAGCTGGCTGAGAAACACGGGTTGAACATCACGTCCGCGTCGCAGGCCATGATGATCGTGGACATGGAAACCCAGGACACCGAGGATCCATGGCTCTCGGATGACGATTTGAAACTGGTCACGTCGAAACTCGACGGCGTCCACCACGCCGTTGTCCGTTCCGGCGATGAGGTCGCGGCCAGCGGCCGGGTGTTTGTGGTCGACGGGACGGCAGTGTTCGACAAGATTGTGGTCCAGCCCGCGTTCCAGCGCCGGGGCCTGGGCAGTTTCATCATGAAGGCCCTCGCAGCGCAGGCCATCGGCCCGGATGTGGAAAACGGCCTGCTGCTGGCCTCGCTGGACGGCCAGAAACTGTATTCCCACCTGGGCTGGACCGTTGTGTGCCGTGTGCTGATGCTGTCCACCTCCAACGAGGGTGCGGATCTGTCCGGGGGCTGATTTTTCTGCGGGTGAAAGAATGTTGGGGTGAACCCCCATGACTCGCTGATCCCGTTGCTGGGCCGCGGCCCGGACCCGGAGCAGCTCCGTCATGTCCACACCATCCCTGCACGCCGGGCGGTCCACGAACCGTGGCCTGACTGGGCGCATCCCGACCTGGTGTCGGCCTACGGCTCCCTGGGCATCCACGAGCCGTACCGGCACCAGATCCAGGCCGCCGACCTCGCCCACGGCGGCGAGCATGTGGTGATTGCCACCGGCACCGCCTCTGGAAAATCGCTCGCCTATCAGCTGCCCGCCCTGGACGCCATCCACCGCTCCGAACTGCGCGTGGTGTCCGAGCCGGGGAAGATCCACGACGACGGCGCCGTCACGCTCTACCTCTCCCCCACCAAGGCGCTCGCCGCCGACCAACTTGCCGCCATCCGGTCCTTGAGGCTGCCCACCGTGCGGGCCGAAACGTACGACGGCGACACCGACCCCGCGTCCCGCCGGTGGATCCGGGACCACGCCAACTTCATTCTCGCGAATCCAGACATGCTGCACTTCGGAATTCTCCCGAATCACGCCTGGTGGGCCAGTTTCTTCCGTCGTCTCCGCTACGTGATTGTGGATGAGGCACACAGCTACCGCGGTGTGTTCGGTTCGCATGTGGCGAACCTGATGCGCCGGCTTCGCCGCATCTGCACTTACTACGGTGCCGGGACCGCCCATCCCGGACCGGTCTTCATCGCCGCGTCGGCCACCGCGTCGGAGCCGGGCACCTCCTTCGGGCGGCTGATCGGGGCTCCGGTCCGGGCCGTTGCCGAGGACTGCTCGCCTCATGGTTCCACCACCGTTGCCTTCTGGGAGCCCGCACTGACGGAGCTGAAGGGCGAAAACGGGGCCAAGGAGCGCCGTACCGCCGTTGCCGAAACAGCTGATCTCCTGGCCAACCTGGTCTCCGCCAGGATCCGGACCATCGCTTTCATCAAGTCCCGGCGTGGCGCGGAGGCCATCTCTACGATCACCAAGCGGCTCCTCGACGAAGTGGACCCCAGCCTCCCGCAACGTGTGGCGGCTTACCGATCCGGCTACCTGCCGGAGGAGCGGCGGGCCTTGGAGAAGGCCCTCCGGTCCGGTGAGCTCCTTGGTGTTTCCAGCACCTCTGCCCTGGAACTGGGGATTGATATTTCCGGGCTGGACGCCGTGCTGGTGGCAGGGTGGCCCGGAACCCGCGCGTCCCTCTTCCAGCAGATCGGGCGGGCCGGCCGTGCAGGCCAGGATGCCATAGCGGCGTTTGTTGCCAGCGATGATCCCCTGGATACGTACCTGGTAAACCATCCGGAGGCGATCTTCGACGTCTCCGTCGAAGCAACAGTTTTTGACCCCTCCAACCCCTACGTCCTGGGGCCGCATCTTTGCGCCGCCGCCGCGGAACTCCCGCTCGGCGTCGCCGAACTGGATCTCTTCGGCAGCACATCCGAAAAGCTGCTGGACCAGCTTGTTGCGCAGGGCTACCTGCGCCGCCGGCCGGCGGGCTGGTTCTGGACGCACTCCCAGAGCGCCGCCGCCATGGTGAACCTGAGGGCCGACGGCGGCGGCCCCGTGAGCATCGTGGACGCCGACACCGGTTCCCTGCTGGGGACCATGGACTCGCCCCAGACGCACTACCAGGCCCACACCGGCGCGGTATACGTGCATCAGGGTGATACCTACGTGGTGGAGGACCTGAACGAAGACGACCATTGCGTAATGGTCCGCCGCGCCAATCCCGACTACTACACCACAGCCCGGGACGTCACCCAGATCGAGGTCCTCGAAACCCAGCGGACCGCGCAGTGGGGGGACGTTTCCGTGCATTTTGGCGACGTCAAGGTAACGACCCAAGTTGTGTCCTTCCAGCGGAAAGCCCTGATTTCCAACGAAATACTCGGGGAGGAACCCTTGGAACTGGGCGCCCGTGACCTGTTCACCAAGGCTGTCTGGTTTGTGGTGGAGAACCGGTCACTGACCGGCGCCGGTCTGATCGAAGCCCAGTTCCCGGGGGCACTGCATGCTGCCGAGCACGCGGCGATCGGCCTGCTGCCGCTGGTTGCCTCCAGTGACCGTTGGGACATTGGAGGCGTGTCCACGGCTATCCATGCCGACACCGGGGTGCCCACCATCTTTGTGTACGACGGGCACCCCGGCGGTGCAGGCTTCGCCGAGCGCGGCTTCGACAAGGCGAAGGTATGGCTCTCGGCGACACGCGACGCCATCAAGGCCTGTGAGTGTGAGTCCGGCTGCCCGTCCTGCGTGCAGTCCCCCAAATGCGGGAACAAAAACAATCCCCTGGACAAGGCGGCAGCCATCACGCTGATCGATGTTCTCCTCAAGGATGCGAGCGAAATGGATGCGGGCGA
Source organism: Pseudarthrobacter sulfonivorans (assembly GCF_024391045.1). Lineage (GTDB taxonomy): Bacteria > Actinomycetota > Actinomycetes > Actinomycetales > Micrococcaceae > Arthrobacter > Arthrobacter sulfonivorans_B. The sequence continues at coordinate 18,179 of NZ_JANFCZ010000032.1, read as the reverse complement.
AGCCCCCGCCCGCGACCTTTCCCCACGCACGTCACACACAGCACACTCGTAACGCGACCTCAACCCGGCTTCGGCTCAGGGCGGCGGCCCGGCCCGCGCGTGACCGCTGGCGGCACCGAGCATGTTGCGGGCGTTCAGGATGGTGCTGACCTCCATGGTCTGGCCTTCCCCTTCAGCACAGCTCGTGAGAACTGCGTCGTGTTGTGCCGCAACCTCCGCTGCCACGGCACAGGGATCCCCCGAGGTGAGGCCGCGCAACGCGTCGGCGCCGGCAAGGGCACCAAGGTCGGCGGCTGCCGCCGCCCTGCTCGCCATCACCGCTGACTGCGCGAGGAGCAGCATCAAGGCCATAGCCATGATGATTACCAAGGCCAGGCCTGCCGCCAATACTGTCCCGGAGCCGCGTTCGGCGTGGTCTCCCGCCTGGCCGCTCATGCCGCAACCGTTCCCGGGTTCGATAGCGGTAGCGGCACCAACTCCTGCAACAGCATGCGGTGGCGGAGAGGGCCGGCGATCGTTGGCATCTCACTCCGGGCACTGGCTTTCGCTGTAAGGGTCCACGGCAGGGCAGCCCCCAGCGGGCCGTCCACCCGGTCAGCCACCGTGACGTGCAGCCACCCGTCGTCGGCAGCCACGGACGCTGTGGCCGACGTGCCCGCCAGTGTCCTGACGATGCCCTCCACCGCGGCCGGGTCCTCGCCCCGGGCAAGCGCCCTGGCGCCGGCGAGCGCCGCCTCCTCGAGCCTGAGCTGGGTTACGCCGGCAGCGGCCCCGGACAGAAGCAGCGCGAGCAGCAGCAGGACGGCGGGCAACGCCACGGCGAATTCGGCCGTCACGGCACCCGTCATGGCGCCCCGGGCCTTCCCCGGCCCGCGATTTCCGCGACCGCCACAACCGCCACGACCGCCACGACCGAATGACTCAGCTGCGGGCGTCCTGATGCTGCCCCCGTCAGTGTCCGGGTGCGGCGCTGCCGACGCATGACTCATGGCAAGGCCAGCGCCGTACGGATGAGGTTCAACAGGAACCCCCGTACTTCGTCACTGCGGAGGATAAAGACCAGTAGCCCGGCAAAGCCCACGGCTGCCAGCGTTGCGATGGCATATTCGGCAGTGGCCATTCCGGCCTCCGACGCTGTGAGCCGTGGCCGCCGTACCGTCGCCTCGCGAACAGCGGGGTAAAGCTCCACAACGTTGCCTGCGGATTCCCGGTTCTCATCCCGTTGGCAGGTGCACCCGCCCTGTCCGTCCTTGACGGCCCGGCCTGCATTGACGTCCCCTCCTAGATTCACCGGTTCCGCGGAGCCCCGTGACGCACCTGCAAATCCGGTGCTGAGATCGGGTGCAGGGACTGGGAAAAGGCTGCTTTGGGTGATGGTCATGTTCATGATTCCCTTCTGTGCTCCGGCCCTGTTGCCGGCTGCTGTCGACTCTTCCGAGGTTCCGGGAGGCCGGTAAGGGCAAATCTCCCCCAAGTGGAAAAGGTGGCCTATTCCAAGCCTGTGGAGGAAGAGACCGGGCGGTGCGGAAGTCATTCCCCGTTTGTCGAGCCCTTCCCGCACTGGGACTAAAGGCGGGGTTTCAGAGCAGACGGGGCGCTGAGGGCCGGTTGGACTTATGGTCCGGAAGGCACCACGGCGGCCCGGATTTAGGACCCCGAGGGCACCAGGGCCAGGAGCACAGGGACAACGCCCAGGCAGATGAAGGCCGGGAGGGAACACAGGCCCAGCGGGATGACCAGCTTGACGCCCAGGGCGGCAGCCCGCTTCTCGGCGGCGCGGAATCGTTCCCTCCGTAGCCGGGCGGCCTGGGCATAAAGGATGGCCGACGACGGCGCGCCAGTCAGCGCCGCGAACCCCAGAGCGTCGCGCAGCTCCAGGATTTCAGGAAGCCGGACCTCGGAACTTCGCCAGGCCGTTTCCCAGTCAGCTCCGATGGCCAGCGCAGAGACCACGGGCCGCAACGCCTTGCTGTAGTCCCTGGACGCCGAAGCCGCCACGAGCTCCAGGGAACGGCCAATCCCTGACCCGGCGTCCAGCATGGCACCCACAAGCTCAAGCATCATGGCTGTGTCCCGGAGTCCGTCAGGGCAGTTCTTTCCGCCAGCCGAGCCCAGGGCGTCAGCCCTGGCTGCCCCTTCCTGGTGGTTGACCGGCGCCGTGCTTATCCTTAGCAGCCTCCGCCGGGCCCTGCCTGGCGGCGAGAGGGTCAGCCACGCGACGACGATCAGGACAACCCCGAGTGCCACCCCGGGGATAAGTGTCTCCGTCATGGCGCCAGGCCGGCCGCAGCGTGCACCAGGCGGGCGGACCAAATTCTGCCCGCAATCGTGAGGGCAACTCCCGCTGCGAGCGCCGCCACTCCAAGCGGCGTCCCGAACAGCATCGCCAGCGGGTCCACGCCCAGCGCCATTCCCAGGCCCAATCCCATCATCGGAAGCCATGTCAGGAGACTCACTGTTGCCTTTGGCCCCGCCAGAGCTGTCTGCCTGGCGGCTTCGGCATCATCCTCGACTTCCAGCTGAGCGGCAAACCGCGCCAGGACGTCTGCCAGCGGACAGCCGCTGGCTTCGGCGATGTCAAAGCACGCGGCGAGTTCCAGCCAGGTCCGGGGCTCCCTGCCGACAGCGTGCGGAAATGCCGCCGGGACGGCCCGCCTGATGGCTTCGGACACCGGCAGGCCCCTGAACGCGGCCGCCCGGACGGCGCCCAGCATCGACAGGGAACCACCGCTCAGCCTCGGAGCATCCCGACCGGCCGAAGAGATTTCCGATGGGTCCGCGCGCCCTACGAGGTCCTCCGACCGATGCGGTGCTGCTCCCGCGCGGCCGTGGTGGACCAGCCATAATTCGTCCCAGAGCCGCGCCGGAGTCCGCCCGCCCGTCAGCAACGCTGCCAGCTGCTGGACCACGAGCGTCAAGGAGAGCTGCCCTTGGTCGTTTCCCGCGCGCCGTGCCTGGCGCCAAGGGACCTGAAAGCTGAATCGAGGCCCGGAAGCGTAGATCCCCACATCACCGGGGGCAACGCCGCGAAGGCCCGCCCGGCCCTGCCTACCCGGTCCAGCGGCCCGACGAAAGCGTCCCACCGGGCTGTCCGGCGGCCTCAACAGCAGGATGGTGGCGACCGCCAGGATCCCGGCCAGCAGCAGCGTCATGCCGCAATACCCGGCTCAGAGGACAGCCCCAGCCGCGCAGTCAGTGATTCCCAGCCGGGACCGGTAGACGTTTGGCCTCCTTGGTCGACCAGCGCCGGCACCACGGAGAGTCCGCCGGGACCGTCCTGCACCACTCCCACGCAGGCCACCCGGCGCCGCTGGCGGAACCGCTCCACATGGACCACCACGTCAAGAGCACTGGCCGCCTGCAGCCTCACCGCGTCTTGGCCCAGACCTGCCAGAGCGCCCAGAGCGGTCAATCGGGCGGGGACAGCGGTGGCGGCGTTGGCGTGGATGGTGCCTCCGCCGCCGGTGTGGCCGGTATTCATCGCGGTGAGGAGTTCCCGCACCTCAGCGCCCCGGCATTCACCCACCACCAGCCGGTCCGGGCGCATCCGCAGAGCTTGCCGAACGAGTTCGCTCAGGTCCACTTCGCCGCCGCCTTCCAGGTTCCCGTGCCGGGACTCGAGCGAAACAATGTGTGGATGGACGGGGTTCAGTTCTGAGGCGTCCTCGATCAGCACCAGCCGCTCCGCCGGCGAACAGAGCCCCAGCAGGGTGGACAGGAGTGTCGTCTTCCCGGATCCGGTGGCTCCGCTGATGAGGAAACTCTGCCGGTGCTGGACCATGCGTTCGAGAACCTCCTGCACCAGGCTGCCGAACATGCCGCCGGACCGGAGTTCGTCCATGGTGAAGACCTGCTCGCGCCGGATCCTTACACTCAGTAGGGTGCCTGCCGTCGAAATCGGTGGCAGGACGGCATGCACCCGGTAGCCGCCGTCGAGCCTGACATCAACACATGGCGAACCGTCGTCGAGCCGTCTTCCGCCGGCCGCCACGAGCCGGGAGGCCAGGGCCCTGACCTGGGCCTCTCCGGCAAACGAAACACCCGCGGGCTCAATCCCCCTCCCGCGATCTACCCAGACAGAGTCCGGGGCATTCACGAAGATGTCTGTGACCTGAACATCGCGGGTCAGCTCCTGGAGCGGCCCAAGGCCGTTGAGTTCCGCACTGATCCGTTCGACGGCGGCGAGCGAGCCTGCAGTGCCCAGCAGCCGGCCCGTGGCCTGCACTGCCGCAGCAACGCGGGAGGCGGTAACGGGCCCTGAGTCGGCCATGACTGATTCGCGGACCGTCTCCAGCAATGCCGAGTCAAGGCCCCGCTGGTCCAGCACACGCGCTTGACGGCGCCGCGTTGCGGCCAGCTTTCCCGGCTGCGGCGGGATGGTTTGCTGCGGGACGGCCCGCTGCGGGACGGCTGGCGGCGGAAAACCCTGCGACGGTGTGGGATGCGTGGGGACCGGCGGTCCCGCGCTCACAGTTCGTCTCCGACGGGAATTTCGCCGTCCATCAAGTCAAGCACCGACGCAGCGAAGTGCCGGACACTGCGGCGTTTACCAAGGTCAAGGAGCCGCCCGTTTTCTCCGGCAGCGGTGACGCCGCGCAGCTCCGGAACCCGGCCCTGAACTGGCAGTCCGACGGCATCGGCAATCAGGCCGCCGTCCAGCGCCGCTCCGGTTTTGCCCCGGACAAGGAGCGCCGCCTCCACCGGCGGAAGCTCATGAAGCAGCCGGGCGGTAGCCACGGCGGCCTTCAGTTGTGCCGGCACCACTACGAGGAGCCGGTCGCAGTCCCATGCAAAAAGTTGCACCGGCTCCGTACCCCGGCCAATGTCCACCACCACCAGTTCATAGCCCCGCCGGGCAGCATCCAGGACGCCGCCAGCGGTGGTCGCATCCACCGGCGCTGGCCGGTCCCGGTTGCCAGGCCAGGACAGGAAGCAAAACCCGCCGACCATCGGCAGCGAATCAGCGAGCTGCTCGGGATCTATGCTGCCGCTCGCACCGGACAGATCAGGCCACCGCAGGCCCGGGACCTCCTCGGCCGCCAGTGCGAGTTCCAGGCCCCCGCCCCAGGGATCCCCGTCAACCAGCAACACACGCACGCCCAGCCCTGCTGCGGCCTGGGCGATCCAAATGGCCGAGGTGGTGGCGCCCGCGCCGCCACAGCCCCCGGTAATCCCCAGGACGAGGCCACCGGCCTCCGGCGAACGCGATCTGCTCAAGTACTCGGCCAGCCATGCCGCGGCGTCCGGCAGCACGGCCACGCGCTCCGCCCCGAGAGCCGCGGCGAGATGCCAGAGACTGTCCCCCTCACCGTTCAAGCCCACCAGCACGGCGGGTGCTCGGCGTCGCGGCGGCAACTCCCGGACATCGCTTCCCACCAGCACAGCGGCCGCGGAATCCCAGTACCTCGCCGCATCAGCGACGTCTGCCACCACCCGCAGGTGGCCGCCGGCCGCGGCCACAATCTGTTCCACTTCGCCCTGCAAAAAGTCGTAGCCCGTCACCAGCAGCACCTCGGCCGCAGCAGAATCCGGCACCCACGCTTCCGCGGCCTGCCTTGGACCTGGCACACCGGAGGCAGCGCTGCCGGAAGCGGCAGGGGAAGGCCGGGCCCGGCCCAGATGGGATGTGGGCGGCTCGGAAGGGGACGGCGATAGCTGGTGCCTGCTCATGGAGCAACTCTCCGTCGCCGCCCATCAAAACGACAGTGGCATGCCTCGCTATGTGGACAACTTCAGAACCGCGGGAGGACGCCGGCGTCTTGCGTGCAGCGGCTATTGTTTACCGTATTTGCGGTGGACAGCCTGTTTACTGACCCCTAGGCACAGGGCGATCGCCTCCCAGGAGAGGCCGGCCTGCCGTGCCTTACGGACCAGAGAGTCTTCGGCGCGTCCCACTTCCTTCTGCAGTTCAGCCACAGCGTAGAGCGCTTCCGCGGGGCCTTTCCCGTCCATCGATGCCACCAGTGTTTTCATCCGGTCCACCTCCATGCGTCAACATTAGTTGACGCATGGAGCGCCGTCAACATAGGTTGACGACGCTTACTCAGCAATCCGTGCGGCCGTCCCGCAGACGGCTGGGAGCACCGACCGCGCGTCCCTGCCAACCGTCCCCTCCGGCCACACCAACGCCCCGGCCGCCCCGCCGACCGCCGTCCGCCCGGACCCCGGATACAAGGCAGAATTGAACCCATGTACCTGCTGCTCGCCGCCCACTCCCATGGCGCAGCCCTCCAGCAGGTCACCCAGGCAGGCGATCCGCACCCCGACCGCCCCGAACCGCGGCTGCTCAGCGCAAGCGAGCTGCCCGGCGTCGTACGCTATTTCGAAACCCGGCCACGCGAGGCCGCGCCCCGCTGGATCTGGCACCGCACGCAGGACTGGTATCCCGCGCTGCTGGCAGCCGGGGTGGAAGTGGAGCGCTGTTACGACCTCAGCCTGTGCGGCACCATCCTGGCGTATTCTCAGTTCACCGCCCACACCGACTACGCCCGGCAGGCCGAGAAGGCCCCCTTGGACGACCCCCAGGAACCTCCCCGCGCTCTCCAGCCGCCGCCCCCGCCCGCCGATCACGGCGCTTTGTTTGAGGACGTCCGACACCGGCCACCCCGCCACACCCTCGCGGAACTGCGGGCGGAGTACGCCGCCCAGCAGGCGGCACTGGCCGACGCAGATCCGCAGGAGAACAAACGGAAACGGCTGCAATTGCTGCTCGCGGCCGAATCCGCCGGTGCCATGATCGCCGCGGAGATGCAGCACGCCGGTGTTCCGTGGCGGGAGGACCTGCATGAGCGGATCCTGGCCGACTATCTGGGACCCCGGCCCCAGCCGGGCCACCGGCCTGCGAAACTTGAAGCCCTGAACAGTGAACTGCGCGCCCTCCTCAACGCGCCCGCGCTGAATCCGGATTCGCCGCAGGAACTCATGCGCGCCCTGCACCGCAATGGCATCGAGGTCAAAAGCACGCGGCAGTGGGAGCTGATGGAGTCCAGCCATCCCGCCATTGAACCGCTCCTGGCCTATAAGAAGCTTTCCCGCCTGCACAGCGCCAACGGCTGGACGTGGCTGGACGCATGGGTGACCGACGGACGTTTCCGGCCCGAATACGTGGTGGGCGGCGTGGTGTCGGGGCGCTGGGCCTCCCGGGGCGGGGGCGCCCTGCAGATTCCGCGCCAGATCCGGGGGGCTGTCCATGCCGGGCCGGGCCACAAACTCATCGTCGCCGACGCGTCCCAGCTGGAGCCACGGGTCCTGGTGGCTCTCGCGCAGGACTCGAAAATGGCCGCAGCCGCGCGCGACAAGGACCTCTACGCGGGCATCGCCGCCCAGGGTTTCGGCGGCGACCGCGCCAAGGCGAAAATGGCCCTCCTGGGTGCCATCTACGGCGCCACAACGGGAGAATCGGGGCGCCTGATGCCGCAGCTGGCCCGAACCTACCCCCATGCGGTGGGTTTTGTGGAGCAGGCTGCCCGTGAGGGTGAAGCCGGCGGCACGGTGACCACGCGGCTGGGCCGCAGCAGCCCGCCGCCGTCGGAACGCTGGTTCCGGAGCCAGCAGTCGGCCACGGCGGAGGAACAGCGCCGCGCCGAATCGATCGCCCGTTCCCGCGGCCGTTTCACGCGCAACTTTGTGGTGCAGGGATCCGCCGCCGACTGGGCAGCATGCTGGCTGGCGGAATTACGACGGCGGCTGCGTGCCCTGCGTGCCGAGAGTGGCGTTCAGGCGGAACTCGTCTTCTTCCTGCATGACGAGGTGATGGTCCACGCCCCCGAGGCGGGGGTTACTGCCTGCATCCGGGCGATCGAGGAGGCGGCCGCAGCGGCCAAGGAGCTGTTGTTCGGCCCTGTACCGGTGGAATTCCCGGTTAGCGTGGCTGTGGTGGATTCATACGACAACGCGAAGTAGCCCTAAGTAACCTACCCGGCAGTAGCTAGTTCTGTGCAGTGACGATGGTTACAGTCAGGAAAGCCCCGCTTATGCAATTGGTGGGGCTCAACGTGCAATGACGCATAGGGGAGGTCCGGATAATGCCCGGCAATTTTGAAATACACCGAATCGGCGACGAGGCATACCGCTTCAAGCTCACAGACAAAAACGGCAAAATCGTGGCCGTTTCGCCCGACTTCAAGCACCTGGGTGCACTGAAAGACGGCATCAATGCTTTGCGGGAAAACGCGGCGACAGGGGTGGTCGTGGATCTCCGCCACAAACCGCATCCCAGTTAGGTGTATTTACCCAGTCGGCTAGGGCCCGGCCCTCAGGCCGGGCCCTAGCCCGTTAAACCGGCCCCGCCGGTTAGACGGAACGCCCTGACTCAGTACAGCTACCCGGCCCGTGCGCCTAGAAGGCAACCTCGTGCACGCGGCTCCGGTCCCACGGAACCGCCCACCCCAACTGTTCAAAAAGGCCATCGAGGATGATTCCGGTGAAACCCCACACCAGCACGCCGTTCACGGCAAACGCGGGGCTGCTGAAGGTCCTGCCGTCCCGCCCCACCGTGGCAGTGACCCGGTTGGCGGGGTCCAGCAGGTCGCGGACCGGGATCCGGAATACCTGGGCGGATTCGCCGTAATCCACCACACGAACGGGCGACGGCGACGCCCACCATCCGAGCACGGGAGTCACCAGGAAATTGCTGCGGGCCAGCCCGAGTTCCTGCAGGCTCCCCAGGACTTCGACGCCGGCCGAGTCCAGCCCGGTTTCCTCCTCGGCTTCCCTGAGTGCCGCGGCCACCGCAGTCTCGCCGTCGTCCAGGCCGCCGCCGGGGAACGCGACCTGACCCGGGTGCGAGCCCAGGGTGTGCGCGCGTTCGAGCAGCAGCACATCGAGGTCGACCGCCGCCAAAGGCTTGCTGGACACGGCCGGAATATCATCGAGCACGCCGAACAACATCAGGACGGCTGCCTTGCGGGCAATGGCTTCGTCCACGGTCAGTGCAGCCCATGCGGTGTTGGGCGCGGTGACGTCCCCATTGTTCGACCTCCGCACGAGGTCGATCAGGTCTTGGCGTGCACTCATGGGAGCCGCCTTTGTGATTCCATCCGGATTTCCGCAGCCCGGTGGGTTTCCGCCAGCAGCTGTTCCAGGAGAGCTTCGCTGCCGGGCGCCAGTTCGTATTTGAGGAGCTTGGCTGCCTTGACGGGATCGGTCTCACCGAGCCCGTAGCTGGGGCACCAGTTGGCCACCGGGCATGCGCCGCAGGCCGGCCGCCGGGAGTGGCACACCCGGCGGCCGTGGAATACCACCCGGTGCGAGAGCATGGTCCAGTCCCGTGGCTCAAACAGCTCGGCGACATCGAACTCGACCTGCACCGGGTCCTCGGACTGGGTCCAGCCGAAACGCCGCGCCAGCCGGCCGAAGTGCGTGTCGACGGTGATGCCGGGAACACCGAAGGCGTTGCCCAGCACCACGTTCGCGGTTTTTCGTCCGACGCCGGGAAGGGTCACCAGGTCTTCCAGCCTGCCGGGCACCTCGCCGTTGAACTCGTCCACCAGGCGATGGCTCAGCGCCAGCACGTTCCTGGTTTTGGCCCGGAAGAACCCGGTGGGCTGCAGGATCGCTTCCAGCTCGGCGGGCTCGGCTTCGGACATGGCGCGGGCGTCCGGGTACCGGGCAAACAGGATCTTGGTGACCTGGTTGACCAGCACGTCGGTGGTCTGCGCGGACAGGACGGTGGCCACCACCAGCTCGAACGGGTTGCGGAAGTCGAGCTCGGCATGGGCGTACGGGTATTTCTCCGCCAGGACCCTGTTGATCCGCCGGGCCCGGCGCTTCAATGCCAGCAACGACTCCGCGGCGGGCTGGCGCGGTACGGCAACCCCGGGGGCACGGGGCGTACGGGAGGTGGCCACGTGCCCGGCTAGCCGCGCTCGATGTTGCTGAGGTCGCGCAGCACGCCAACGCGTCCGTCGGTGTGCTGGACCAGGAATTCGTGGCCCCGGTCCTCGAGGGCCAGCACCCAGCCGCCGGGTTCGATCACGAATGCGGGGGCACCGGTCTGGGGGTCCACGGCGGTGCGGTGTTGCGCCACGGCGAACCAGAAGGCCTCGTGCGCCGGCTCGTCCGCTTCTTCCGGCCGGCTGGCCGGGTCCACGGTCGCGCCGATGGGTTCCGCGCTGCGCACCTGCTGGTGGACTGCAGTGGCGACGGGTTCAGCGGCAGACTGGCGGGCCGGGGCAGGCGCCTGAGCGCCGCCGTCGTGCGTTCCTGCCTCGGGAACGGGCGCCCCTGCCGAAGCGGTTGCCGCCGCTGCGGTGCGGTCAGCCGGAGGGCCGGCGGCGGCCGGGACGTCAGCCACCATCGTCTCCTCGGCGGCTGACGCGGCGGGGCCGCTAACCGGCGGCGCTGAAGGAACGACGTCGGCCGCTTGCGTTGCCGGGGTGGGGTCACCGGTGGCGGTCCATTCCCTGACCTCAGGGGCCGAGGAAACCGGTGCGGCCGCCGGAGCTGCGGCGCCTGCAGCCGGCGACGTCATTTCCGGCGCCGCTGCCGCATCCGCAGGGGACGTGGAAGCGGGAGCATGGTGCTTGGACGGCCAGATCCCGGCAGGGATTCCGAAGCTCCGCTTCGAACCGGAGTCAGCCCCGGCAGCGGGCTTAGGTTCTTTCGGGGTGTGCGGTTTGGGCAGCGGGACGGCCGACTCGCGGGCCATAACGTGGGCGGGCGTTTCCTCGCGTCCCTGGAAGTCACCGGCGAAAAACGGGATGAAGCGGCTAAGCACGGTCGCAGCGAACAGGACCACGGAGCCCACCAGGCCTACCAGGAGGCTCGGGACGTAGGCAGCGGCGGCGGCCAAAAAGAAGAACGCCAAGGCGAAGGACGCCACCACGGAGGCGAACTGGTCAACGGACAGCGACCCGACGCGGACCTTCGTCTTGGGCGCCAGCCGGCGGGAGGCGAAGAGGGCACTGGCAATCAGCGGAAGGACAATGCCGAGGCCAAGGAAAAACAAGCTGCCGGCATTCCAGAGATTGAACCGGCCCAGGAAGATCGGAAGGAGCGAGGCGACCAGGAGAATCAGCGTGGCAGCGAAAACCGTCACGTCACGGATGGTGAAGGGTCCCAGCACGGCCTGGTTGGTGGTGCCGGGTTTGGTGCCGGATTTGGTGCCGGCCGGTCGCTGCGGATCGTTTGCCGCGCCTTCCCCTTCGGGTCCTGCCTCCGTTGCCCGGCCAGGATTCCGGCCGACGATTTGCTGGTTCATACTGTTCTCCTAAGCGTGGCGGCACGGGACGGTTCCGCCCCAATAGCTGTGCCGTCCGGAACGGCGGCAGCCGCCGGCCCCGGGCAGTGATGCACGGGATCGGGCAGCTCCGTAGAAAGTCACAATCCAATCTCAGCCTAGTCATCCGCATGGCCGATCACTAGCTGATCAGCCGCGACGAGGGCGCTTCCGGCGCCGTTCCGTAACCATTCACCGCGAAATAAATGCCGTTCGCGGGCCGCATTGTGACAGGTGACACATGCGGTCAACCGCAAGCATTAGGCTAGTTTCCGGAACAGCTGTTTGCGGACCATCCGTGATCTGCCCTGCCCCGTACCGCGAGCAGCGGAGGAGCACGGCAGGTGAGGGCATGCCGCAGAAAAGACCGATGAATGATGAGGTTCACCATGTCCCAGGACACTCCCGGCTCCACCACCACCGCCCCCGCGACGGGCGTACCGAGCGACCAGCAGGGCGACGCCATTTCAAACCTGCTGCACGAGAACCGCACTTTTGCCCCGAGCCCGGAGTTCGCTGCCGACGCCGTTGTCACCGCAGCCGACTACGCCGAGGCCGACGCCGACCGTCCGGCTTTCTGGGCCCGGCAGGCCCGGGAGCTGCTCACCTGGTCCAAGGACTTCGATCAGGCGCTGGACTGGTCCAACCCGCCGTTCGCGAAGTGGTTCGTGGGCGGTGAGGTCAACGCGGCCTACAACGCCCTGGACCGCCACGTGGAAAACGGGCTAGGCGACCGGGTGGCCATCTACTTCGAAGGCGAACCCGGCGATACCCGCACCTACACCTACGCCCAGCTCACGGACGAGGTCAAAAAGGCGGCCAACGCGTTCGAATCCCTCGGCGTGGAAAAAGGCGACCGGGTGGCCGTGTACCTGCCCATGATCCCCGAAGCCGTGATCACGCTGCTGGCCTGCGCGCGCATCGGCGCCGTGCACTCGGTGGTGTTCGGCGGGTTCTCCGCCGAAGCCCTCCGCTCCCGCATCGACGACGCCGAAGCCAAACTCGTGGTCACCGCCGACGGCACCTACCGCCGCGGCAAGCCCAGCCCCCTCAAGACCGCCGTCGATGACGCCCTGTCCCACGAGGGAGACGGCAGCGGCCACACCGTCCAGAACGTCGTCGTCGTCAAGCGCAACGGCCAGGACGTCGACTGGCACGAAGACCGGGACCACTGGTGGGACGACACCGTCGGGACCGCCTCCACCGAGCACACCCCCGTCGGGCACGACTCCGAACACCCGCTCTTCATCCTCTACACCTCCGGAACCACCGGGAAACCCAAGGGCATCCTGCACACCACCGGCGGCTACCTCACCCAGGGCGCCTACACACACAAGGCCGTGTTCGACCTGCACCCCGAAACCGACGTGTACTGGTGCACGGCCGACGTCGGCTGGGTCACCGGCCACTCCTACGTCGCCTATGCCCCGCTCATCAACGGCGCCACCCAGGTCATGTACGAAGGCACCCCGGACTCCCCGCACCAGGGCCGCTGGTGGGAAATCATCCAAAAGTACAAGGTCTCCATCCTCTACACCGCCCCCACCGCCATCCGCACGTTCATGAAGTGGGGCCGGGACATCCCGGACAAGTACGACCTGACCTCCCTCCGCGTCCTCGGCTCCGTGGGCGAATCCATCAACCCCGAAGCCTGGATGTGGTACCGGGACGTCATCGGCGCCAACAAAACACCCATCGTGGACACCTGGTGGCAGACCGAAACCGGCGCCCAGATGATCGCCCCGCTGCCCGGCGTGACCGCCACCAAACCCGGCTCCGCCCAGGTCCCGCTGCCCGGCATCGCCGTGGACGTCGTGGATGAGCTCGGCGAGTCCGTGCCCAACGGCCACGGCGGCTTCCTCGTCATCCGCGAACCCTGGCCGGCCATGCTCCGCGGCATCTGGGGCGACCCCGAACGGTTCAAGGACACCTACTGGTCCCGGTTCGAGGACATGTACTTCGCCGGTGACGGCGCCAAAAAGGACGAAGACGGCGACATCTGGCTCCTCGGCCGCGTAGACGACGTCATGAACGTCTCCGGCCACCGCCTCTCCACCACCGAGATCGAATCCGCCTTGGTATCCCACCCCGCCGTGGCCGAAGCCGCCGTGGTGGGCGCAGCGGACGAAACCACCGGCCAGGCCGTCGTCGCGTTCGTCATCCTGCGCGGCGACGCCGTGGACTCCGGCGACGCCATCGTCCAGGAACTCCGCAACCACGTCGGCAAGGAAATCGGCCCCATCGCCAAACCCAAAACCATCCTCGTGGTCCCGGAACTGCCCAAAACCCGGTCCGGAAAAATCATGCGCCGCCTCCTCAAGGACGTCGCCGAAGGACGCGACCCCGGCGATGCCACCACCCTCGCCGACAACACCGTGATGCAACAGATCGCGGCGTCGCTGCGTAAGTAAGTGCGTGCCGGAGTGAGGGGCGGCAGTCATCCTCTGCGCGCTGCTCGTTCCTCGCTTTGACGCGCTGCCGGATAAGTCCCTCCCCTCTAAGGCGGCGCCGCTCACCTTTCGTGGGCGGCGCCGCTCACCGAGACCGGTGCGACCTAGACTGGTTGCAGCCCCGTCCACCTTTGCTCTAAGGATGTTCCAGATGCTCGCTGCTGCACGTCAACAGGCGATTTTGGCTGCTGTTCAGCGGGAGCGGGTTGTCCGGGTTTCGGACCTGGCTCAGCAACTGGGGGTCTCGCTGATGACTGTGCGGCGGGATATCGAACTGCTCGAGGAAGGCGGCCGGCTGGAGCGTATCCACGGCGGCGCCAAGATTCCGGGCGAGGTCAGCACGCACGAGCCTGGGTTTGAGCTCAAGTCCACCCAGCTGACTGCGGAAAAGAAGGCCATCGCGCTGGAAGCTGCCAGCCTGGTGCACGAGGGCATGGCCGTTGGATTCAGCGCCGGGACCACCACGTGGGCCCTGGCCAAGGAGCTGGTCAACGGTCCACGGATCACCGTAGTCACCAACTCCGTGCGCATTGCCGACCTTTTCCACCATGCCTCCCCCGGACCGGCCCGATTCGCCTCGACCGTGATCCTCATCGGCGGCGAACGCACGCCGTCGGACGCTCTAGTGGGACCGATCGCTACGGCGGCGCTGAAGCAACTGCACCTCGACGTCCTGTTCCTCGGCGTGCACGGCATGGACGAAGACGCCGGCTTCACCACACCCAACCTCCTCGAGGCCGAGACGGACCGCGCCTTTGTGGCCGCTGCCCGGAAGGTAGTGGTGCTGGCCGATCACACCAAGTGGGGTCTGCAGGGCATCAGCACCATTGCCGGCCTGGACGACGCCGACGAAATCATCAGCGACACCGGCCTCGGGGCCGAAGCCCACCGGATCCTGGCCGAGCGCGTCGGCAGGGTCCGGATCGCCTCCTAGGTCCGGAGTGCTTCCTAGGTCCGGAGCGCCTCCTGGGACCGGAGTGCCGGCCGGACAGCTACGGACAGCCGCATGACTGGCGGAGATGGAGCTTCGTGGGGAACATCCGCTGCTGCGGACCTGCCGTCCGGCCTACCCCGAGGATGCCATCCACGGCCGCCGCGGCCATCTCGCCGCCGCCGTTGCTGCAGCCATCGCGCTCTCCCTGTCCGCCTGTGGCGGCTCGTACGAGAAGGTCATCGCGCACCTGACCGTGGACAAAGCCGGCAAGCGAGGGGACGAGGCTCGCTTCGACAAGGACAACGTGGACGTCTACGGGCTCGGCCTGAACGGCGGCGGCGATTCCTCCGGCCAGACCGAGTGGAGCTACCTGACCAACACCACCGGCTGGTCCCACACGGACAAGAACCCCTGGGGCACGCACTACAACTACGACGATCCACTCCGGCCGCATGGTCCGCGCAGACGATTCCGACGGTTCAATGCTGCTGCACGGTGTGGTGGCGCCGGTTGCTGAACAAGGCACCACGGCGGCCCTGTTCGCGCTGGTCAGTACCGGCACGTCCTTCGCCGAGAAACGTGGCCGGATCACTGTTCCCGGCCTGGAACCGGAGCAGGGCTACCGGGTGGAAGTCATCTTCCCGGATTCTGCACCATCATTAGCCTCGCGGCGGTCCCCCCGAGCCGGGTTTCCGGCCCGGGCGGGCTTGCCGTAACGGAATGAAAGGTGCAGAATCCCGGCGGGTAGATTGGAACCATGACTGACGCCACACTTTCTTCGCACCAGCCGGCCCCCCAGAACGCCTCCGCCGGCACCGGCACCACGGGCGGCCGCGGCACCATCCTGGTGATCAACGGCCCCAACCTCAACCTGCTAGGGACCCGCGAGCCGGAAAAGTACGGCACCTCCACGCTCGCCGACGTGGAGCAGTTGGCTGCCAAAGCGGCCGGTGCGCACGGCTTCACGGTGGAATGCGTCCAGTCCAACCACGAGGGTGTCCTGCTCGACGCCATCCACGCCGCCCGCACCAACGCCGTGGGCATCGTGCTGAATGCCGGCGCCTTCACCCACACGTCCGTCGCCCTGCGCGACGCCCTTGCCGCGGTCCAGCTGCCCGCCGTCGAGGTCCACATCACCAACGTGCACCAGCGCGAGGAGTTCCGGCACCACTCCTACCTCTCGCCGGTGTGCGCCGCGGTCATTGTGGGGGCCGGCGTGTTCGGCTACAAGCTCGCCATCGATTACCTGGCCGAAGCGCTCTAGCCCAGGCTGGCGGCCGGCCAGGGTGCGCCGGCCCAGGCTGGCGGCCGGCCCGGGGTGCACTGCTACTTCTGGATGCACTGCCCGGAGGAAACCGGCACGCTGAGGCCGGCCGCCTGGGACGCCACCGGGTAGAGGTCGTCCATGGTGATGGCGAAGCCCAGCTCGGCGTCGGAGGTTGCCTTTGCGAAGATGACGCCGGCCACCTGGCCGTCCGTGGTCAGCAATGGCCCGCCGGAGTTCCCCGGCTGGACGTCCCCGGCCAGCCGGTAGATATCCTCGGGAGCCGGGTTCTGGCCGTAAATGTCCGGAACCAGGACCGAGGCAATGTCCTGGACGGTGGCGGGATTCGATTTGAACGGACCGCCGTGGGGGTAGCCGGCGAACGCAGCCTGGCTGCCGCTGGGCAGGTCGGACGCGAGTGCCAGCGGGTCGGACGGCAACCCGTCGACGGCCAGTACGGCGAGATCGTGCCGGGTGTCGAAATAGACCACTTTGCCGGGCATGGCTCCGCCGTTGGGTATCTCCACCACAGGCTGCGACACGCCCGCCACCACATGGGCGTTGGTCACAACCCGCCCCGGGGACACCACGAAGCCGCTGCCGGTCTGGTTCTGGCCGCACTGATAAGCCGTTCCGGCGATTTTCAGGACCGACTCGGCCGCCCGGTTCAAGGCCGGCGTATTGGTGCTGGCATTAGGCACGGACACCTGGGGCCCCTGGCCAAGGCCCTCGATCAACGTGGGGATGCCGTTGCCTATCACCGCTGAACGCAACTGGGCGAGGCTGGCCTTCACCGGGACGGGCGTCAGTCCGTCGATGTAGCGGATCACCTTGGACTCGGCCAGCTGCTGGGAAACAAAGGGAACGCCGAGGGAGCTGACGCTGAACGCCAGCATGGACATCACCAGTGCTGACACCACCACGTTGACGGCGCCGCCCACCAGCCGGTCCACCGCCCGCAGCGGCTTGATCCGCACCACTCCGCGGATTTGGCGGCCGATCATGGTCCCGAGGCCGTGGCCCAGTGCCATCAGCACGACGGCGGCCGCCACGATGGCAGTCAGCCTCCACCCGGCGTCGGGCACCATCTCGCTGACGAACGGCACGGCAAAGAAGGCGGCCACAGCGCCCGCGGCGAAACCCGCGATCCCGCCGAGCGTGACCAGGAACCCGTTGCGCAGGCCATAGATCAGGTAAGACAGCAGGCCCAGGATCAGCGCCAGGTCCAGAACGGTCAAGCCAAACACTGACGCTCCTTTAATACGGTTGAGACCCAATTCTAGTGGCGCAAGCTGACTTTCTTCTGTGGGCTGCCTGCCGTTGACGGATCCCGACGCTCCAGGGTGTGAAAGTTGCTCCTCGACGGCCAGCCCATCGGCCGACGGGCCCGCCTGAACGCGTTCTGCGGCGTTTCCGCTGCCAAGTACGTCACAGAAGCTTGAAAATTCTGAAACAATGGCAAAAGCGCTACAGCCGACACTTTTTTATTTGGGAGATTTCATGGACATCGAGGTACTGCGCCGGGCACCACTATTTGCAACGCTTGACGACGAAGCATTCCGGCTCTTGACGGACGAGCTGACCGAGGTGGATCTTTCCCGCGGCGCCTCGGTATTCCGCGAGGGCGATCAGGGCGACCAGCTCTACTTCATCGTCTCCGGCAAGGTGAAGCTGGGCCGCACGTCCCCCGACGGCCGCGAATCCCTGCTCGCTATCCTGGGCCCGGGCGAACTGTTCGGCGAGATGGCACTGTTTGACCCCAGCCCACGCACCGCCACCGCCACCGCAGTTTCTGAAACCCGCCTGGCCGGGCTGAAGAACGAGAGCCTCAACGGCCTGCTGCGGACGCGCCCCGAGGTTTCCGCCCAGCTGCTGCAGGCACTTGCCCGCCGGCTGCGCCGCACCAACGATTCATTGTCCGACCTGGTCTTCTCCGATGTTCCCGGCCGTGTTGCCAAGGCGCTCCTGGACCTGGCGGACCGCTTCGGCCGCCCGGCGACCGACGGCGTCCTGGTTGCCCACGAACTCACCCAGGAAGAGCTGGCCCAGCTGGTTGGCGCGTCCCGCGAGACGGTCAACAAGGCCTTGGCCGAATTCGTCCAGCGCGGCTGGCTCCGCCTGGAAGCCCGCGCCGTGGTGATCCTGGACATGCAGCGCCTCCGCCAGCGCTCCCGCTAAATTCACCAGCACGCAACAAGGCCGGCCCCGAGAAATCGGAGCCGGCCTTCTTGCGTCCCACCCCAAAAACGCTCTCTCACTAAATGGGGGTTTTCCGCCGACGCTCTCTCACTTTCCTAAAGAAAGTGAGAGAGC
>NZ_JANFCZ010000031.1 GCF_024391045.1 Pseudarthrobacter sulfonivorans | reverse complement strand
CAGGACAATCGCCCCCACCAGGGCACCCACCTCGGGACGGCCCAGAAGCTTCTGAAACGGGCTCTGCCGCCCCACACGCTCATCGGGCGCCGGTGTCTTTGTCTTTGTTTTTGTTTTTGTTTGGGTGATGGTCATAATAAGTCTCCTTGCTGCCGGGCCGGCCCGGGGCCGGCCCGGCCAGCGGGATTGTTAGCGGATGCCCTGTTGGACGTACTTGAGCACGTCGGAGATGTTGGACTTGTCCACGATGGCGGGGCCGGTCAGAACCGCCTGGCCGCCGCCAACTTTGAAGCCGCCGCGCTTGTTCTGCCACACCGCATCCACTGCCAGGTAACCCTGCAAGTAGGGCTGCTGATCCACCGTGAAGAGAACCTTGCCGTCGTTGATCGCCTGGGCCAGCGCAGGGTTAAGGTCGAAGCTCGCCACTTTGATCGAGCTGTTCGCGTCCGTCACTGCTTTCAGCAGCGTGACCGTGTACGGGGCGCCGAGGCCGATGATGACGTCGGCGTCCTTGGAGGCCTGGAGTTTCGCCGTCGCAGTGGACTGGACCGAGGTCATGTCCTTCCCGTCAACGTAGAGGATCTCGGTGGCCGGGACCTTCGCTTTCACGCCCGCGCACCGCTGTTCAAGCTGCACCTGCCCCTGGGCCATGATTACGCAAATAGGATGCTTGTAGCCGTCGGCCGCTAGCTTGGAACCCACCGCTTCACCGGCCAGGTTCTCGTTGGAGCCGAAGTGGGTAAAGGCGCCCAACTGTGCAGAGACATCCCCGCCGGCGTTGAAGCTGACCAGCGGTATGCCCGCGTCAGCAGCCTTCTTCATCACGTCCTTCATAGCGCCCGGATTGGCGATGGTGACCGCGATCCCGTCAACCTTCTGGTCGATGGCCTGCTGAACAAGCTGTGCCTGCCGGCCGGCTTCGGAATCATTCGTGTAAAGGATCTCGACGTTGTCCTTCGCAGCGGCTTCCTCCGCACCCTTGCGCACGATGTCCCAGAACGTATCGCCCGCCTCGGCATGGGTAATGAGGGCCACTTTGATCCGGTCAGTGCCGGCGACCTGGCCGCCTCCCCCGGACGCTGCCGGTTCGGTCTTGCCGCCACCGGCCGAGCATGCCGCCAGCGTCAGAAGCGGAACGATGGCGAGGGCCATAGCGCCCCGGTGCCAGTTGAATTTTGCCACGTGAAATCTCCTTTGATTCGCGCAATGACGACCGTCGGGAACGCTTCAGGCTCACGCAACGGCGTGGAGCGAAAACGGGAGGTCGTTGATCTTGAACGGATGTGATCAATGTCGCTTTGTGGAACGGTCCAACTCTAGAACGCCGGGTTTATGGAAGTCAATAGACCGTTCCAATCATTTGTGGTTACATACTTCTACGCCGTCAATTCCCTACGCGGCGGCCTTCATGGCTTCAAAGGAGAACAATGCCCACCACCCCTGCCCCGGAACTTGTCGCATCGTGTTGGACCAGCGCCGGCAGCGCGGCTCCGCTGGACAACCCGGAGACCAGCCCCGTGCCGATTGCGGACCGCGTCGAAGCCATCGCTGCCACTGGGTGGTCAGGCTTCGGGCTCGCGCACGATGATCTCGCCGCCGCTCGGGCCACCCTGGGCTTTCCGGCTTTGCGGAGACTTATTGACGACGCCGGCCTGCGCTACGTTGAAGTCGAGCTGCTCACGGATTGGTGGGACGAGGACCTCGCCCCACGCTGGCGGCCGCAGTTCGACCTCCTCCTGGAGGCTGCAGAGACACTTGGAGCACGGTTCATCAAAGTAGGGACCGCCATGGGTGATCCCTTGGACAACCTCGACTTCCTGGTTGAACCCCTCCGGCGCTTGACCGCTGAGGCCGCGCTGCGGGGTACGCGCATCGCCCTCGAGCCGATGCCGTTTTCGATGGTCGGAAGCGTGCCGGCCGCCGCTGACCTCATGCGGAAAGTGGACATGCCAGGATGCGGGCTGGTGGTGGACTACTGGCACGTCTTCCGCGCAGGAACAACGCTGGACGAGCTGTCCGCGAGCCTTGACGCGGACCAGATTTTCGGCGTCGAGCTCAATGACGCGGCAGCGGAAGTCCGCGGCACGCTTTTCGAGGACACCCGGGACAATCGCCGCCTGTGCGGCCAAGGTGACCAGGATGTTACCGGGTTCATCCGGACACTGGCGTCGCTGGGCTTCAATGGTCCGTGGGGCGTGGAGATCCTGTCAGACGAGCACCGTGCGCTTCCCGTCAAGGAGGCACTGCAGGCGGCCCTCGCCACAAGTTTGGAGTGCTTCCCGGCAGACCGTCCCGCAATGTAGTTCGTGAACATTCAATCGATCCGCGCGCTTCGCGACAGTTCGCTGGCGCGGTACGGCGTGATGAGCTCCACCAGCATGGCAATCAGCGCGGCGGGGATCAGGAAGAACCCGGCCAGAACATCCAGGGCGCCATCGGCAAACTGCAGTGCGAGGCCGCCAACCACCAGCGCCGGCAGTCCCGTCAGCACCGACACCCAGCGCGGTGATTGGCGCAGCCAGGACCAGACGGCCGCACCGGCGAAGGCAAGGGATCCGAGCAGCACCAGGCGATGCCCCTCGGGATAGGTAGGCGGTTCGACGAGGAACGTGAAAACATCGGCCAGGCCGCAGGCCATCAGCGCTGCCGCCACGAGAACCAGGAGGGCCCAGAGTCCCTCACGCCACCGGATCAGGTTCATGAAGCGAACGTATCCCATGCCGCACACTCCCGTGCCGACGTCGGACGCTCTTTTGGGGTGGTAGCCCCCAGTTGACTGGAAGCCCCCGCGCGAGCGACCTCGAGCGCGGGGGCTTCCTCGGCTTCGTTGGGGGTATCGAAACCGAGACTAATCTACCGGCGGTGAACTGCCGCTAAGGCACCCACAGGGCCGATTGTGGAAATCTTGCCTGAACCTTGAGCCGGCCCGCGGGAGCGGGCGCCCGAGGGCACCAACTCCCGCCGGCCGGAGAGGAATCAGTGGTGGCTGACGCCCAGAGGACGGCCCTTGGTTTCCTTGGCGAGGATGACGCCGACGGCCGAGATGACGCAGAGGATCATGATGTAGATGCCCACGGATCCCGTCCACTTGGTGGCCTGCAGGAGCGACTCGGCGATGGTGGCTGCGAAGGCGCCGCCCAGGATGGCGCCGAAGGCGTATCCGATGGAAATGCCCGAGTACCGGACATTGGCGGGGAACATTTCGGCGTACATGGCGGACATGGGTCCGTAGGACAGGCCCAGGCCGATGGTCAGGACAAACAGGGCGATGCCGTACAGCATGATGTCCTTGGTGTCGATCAGGGCGAACATCGGGATCATCCAGGCAAAGACCAGTCCGTAGCCGATCAGGAAGGTCTTGACCCGGCCGATCCGGTCAGAAAGCCAGCCGCCCACCAGGGTGAAAATGAGCCAGCCGAAAGAAGCCAGCGTGGTGGCCAGCAGGATCTGCGCGGTGGGCATCTTCAGCGTCTTGGTGGCGTAGGAGATGAAGAAGGCGATCAGCAGGTAGCCGGCGGCGTTGTTGCCGATGAAGATCATGGTGGAGTAGAGCACGGCCTTCTTGTGCTTGCGGATCAGCTCGCCCAGAGGTGCCTTGCTCTCCTCCTTGCGCTCCTGCATCTCCTTGAAGACCGGGCTTTCGGCCACGGCGCGGCGGATGAGGTAGCCCACCACGATCAGCACGATGGACAGCAGGAACGGAACCCGCCAGCCCCATGACGCGAAGTCTTCCTTGGACATGCCGGTGTTGAGGAAGAACAGCAGGCCCGTGGCCAGGATCATCCCCACGGGGACACCGATCTGCGGGTAGGCGCCGAACAGGCCGCGCTTGCTCATGGGAGCGTGCTCCACGGCCATCAGGGCAGCGCCGCCCCATTCGCCGCCGGCGGAGAAGCCCTGGATGACCCGGAGCAGGATCAGCAGCACCGGGGCCCAGAAGCCGATCTGGGCGTAGGTGGGCAGCATGCCGATCAGCGCCGTCGCGGCGCCCATCATGACGAGGGTGAACACCAGCATGGCCTTGCGGCCCAGGCGGTCCCCGAGGTGGCCGGCGATGATGGCGCCGAGCGGGCGGAACAGGAAGCTGATGCCGATGAGCGCGAAGGACAGGATCTGCGCGAGGGCCGGGTTGGAATCGTTCAGGGGTGCGAGGAACAGCGGCGACAGCAGCGTTGCCGTCAGCTGGGCGAAGATGAAGAAGTCGTACCACTCAATGGTGGTGCCAACCAGGGTACCGGCGAGGACTTTGCGTTCCTCATGTTTGGTGCTGGGACCTGACTCTGAATCGACGTGTGAAGTTGCGGTCATTGGAACTCCGTGGCTGGGGCAGCTCTGCTGCGAAGAGGGGGACGGCCGAGTGATTTACTGATCGAACGTTCAGTTACCAAGATCGTACTATGAATGTGTCGTGAAACACACTCTGCGTGCAGGTATTTAGCCGGAGTTGCCCGTGGTCAGCGGGCAGAGGGCGTTCCGCTGAACACGGGCGTCCGCTTCTCCTGGAACGCGCGGAAACCTTCCGCGTAGTCCTCGCTCTGGCACAGCCGTGCCTGCTCGGCGTTCTCTTCGGCCATGGCGTCCCACAGGCCCAGCCGCTGGTCACGGATGTGCGCCACGAGCTCCTTGCTCGCCGTGAACGCGCCCGTGGCACCGGCGGCCACCTGCGCCACGATGGCCCGGGTGGACTCCAACAATGAATCCGCCGGCATGGCGCGGCTGAACATCCCCCGGGACACGGCTTCGGTTCCGGACATCAGCTCGGCCGTGTAGATCAGGTCCAGCGTCCGGTGCATGCCCAGCCGCTCGGTAAAGTACCAGTGGCCGCCCGAGTCCAGGGTGGCGCCCAGCTTGGCGAACGGCGAACCGAACTTGGCGTTCTCCGCCACGTACACCACGTCGGTGGCCAGCAGCAGGCCCAGCCCCACGCCGAGGCACGCGCCCTGGGCCGCCGCGAACGTGGGCGCCGGGAAAGCGCTCATTTTCTTCAGCAGCGGCTGCACCAGGCCCGCCAGGTACGCCTCGGCGTCGTCGCTTTCCGGCGTCACGTTCTGGATGTCGCGGCCCGCGCAGAAGGCGCGGCCCTCTCCCCGCAGGAGCAGCGCCCGCACCTCACCACGGGAGGCGGCGGCAGCAGCGTCGTCGTACGCCTGGGACAGCTCCGCAAGCGCCTGCTCGTCCAGCGAGTTCAGCTTGTGCGGCGCGTCCAGGACAACTTCGGCGATGTTGTTGGCGATGGAAAGGGAGATCATGGGGCTCCTAAGGTTGGGTTTCGGGTATGGCCAGGCCGACGTGAACCAGCCCGGCCACCGCCGGGACTAGACGTCGAAGTCGACCATGACTTCCTTGCTGGTGGGGTGGCTCTGGCAGGTGAGGACGTAGCCCTTATCCAGCTCGTCCTGCTCCAGTGCGTAGTTCTCATCCATGGTCACCGTGCCGGTCACCACCTTGGCGCGGCAGGTGCCGCAGACTCCCCCGGCGCAGGCGAACGGCACGTCCGGGCGGACCCGCAGCGCGGCGTTGAGGATGGATTCGCGGGCGTGCGTGGGGCTGGCCACCTCGCCCTGGAGGCCGTCCAGTTTGAAGGAGATCTTATACGTCTCCTTGGACTCGTCCACCAGCACCGGGCGCCCGGCGTGACCTTCCGGGCGGTCTGGCTTGCCCGAGGAGAACAGCTCAAACCGGACGTTGTCCGGATTGACACCGCGCTCAGCCAGGGTGTCGCGGCACAGCTGCACCAGCTCGAACGGCCCGCAAAGGAACCACTCGTCCACATCATCGGCGTGGATGGCGGTGCCGAGGAGCTGCTGGAGCTTTTCGGCGTCGATCCGGCCACTGAGCAGCGGTGCGATCCGCTGTTCGCGGGACAGCACGTGGTGGATGGCCAGGCGCTGCGGGTACTTGTCCTTCAGGTCCGCGAGCTCCTCCAGGAACATGACGTCCATGGCGGCCTTGTTGGCGTAGATCAGGTCAAAACGGGTTCCAGGATTCGCCGCCAGCAGCGTGCGGGCGATCGCGATCACCGGGGTGATGCCGGAGCCGGCGGCGATGGCCACGAAGCTGGCTTCGCCGGTGGACGCGATTTCGCCGGCCAGTTCCTCCGGGTGGTTCATGGAGTTCATCCGGTTCTGCTCCACGGCCTGGCCATCGCGGCCGTGCTTGGACACAAACGCGCCCATGGGGCTCATGACGTCCAGGGCGTCGCCGGCCTTCAGCTCGGCATTGGCCCAGGTGGAGAACAGCCCGCCGAGGTCCTTCTTCACGGCAACACGGATCTCGCTGCTGCCGTCCTCGAAGCTGCGCGGCTCGGCGCAGATGGAGTAGCTGCGCCGGATCTCCTTCGGCTCGCCGTCCTCGTCCGGGAGCGTGGTGCGCAGCGCCACGTACTGGCCGGGCAGGTAGTCGAACTGGCCGGCGAGTTCGACCGGAACGTGGAAGGAGACTTCGATGGCGTCCTCGGTGAGCCGGCGCACCTCCTTGACGGCGAGCGTGTGGAAGGACGGACGACGGCGGCCGGTGGCCTGCGCCGATTCGGCGGCGGTCTGGCGGACAACAGGCATGAGGGGTTTCCTTACAGGACTTTGAAGTAGTCGAACGGTTCCTTGCAGTCCTGGCAGACGTACAGCGCCTTGCAGGAGGTGGAACCGAAGCGGGTGAGTTCCTTGGTGTGCAGCGACGAGCACTGCGGGCATTTCACCGCCATGGTGAGGCGGATGGGCCCGGCGTGCCGTACATCGGACTTGCCGGTGGGCGGCGCGATGCCGTACTCCTGCAGCTTGGCCTTGCCGGCCTCGGTCATCCAGTCGGTGGTCCAGGCAGGGGCCAGAACTAGATCCACCTCAACGTCCGCGTACCCTTCCTTCGCGAACGCGGTCTTCAGGTCGTCGCGGATGGCATCCATGGCCGGGCAGCCCGAGTAGGTGGGAGTGATGGTGACCCGGACTGCACCGCCGTCGACCCGCACATCCCGCAGGATGCCCAGGTCCGCGATGGTGAGCACCGGGATTTCAGGATCGCACACCATGGCGGCAACGTCCCACGCGTGCTGTTGCGCTGTCTTCTGCTCGGTTTGCTGTTCGATAGCCACGGCGGTCACCAGGTGGCTCCGGGATGCTCCCGGGCCAGCACCTGCATCTCCGCAAGAATGTAGCCCAGGTGCTCCGAGTGCTTGCCGTTCCGTCCGCCGCCCGGCGCCGGGGGAACGTCCGGTACGTCCAGCTCCGCCTCGGCCAGGACTTCCCCGGTCAGGCGGTCAAAGTCGTTCCGCAACGAGGAAGGCTCGACGGCGGCTCCGGACTCTGCGAGGCGGCCGGTCAGTTCGTCGTCGCGGAAGAGCTCTTCGACGTAGGGCCACATGGTCTGCAGGCCGTGGGCCATCCGACGGCGGGACTCCTCCGTGCCGCCGGCCAGGCGGAGGACCCACTGGGCGCTGTGATCCCGGTGGTAGTCCACTTCCTTCACTGCCTTGGCCGCGATGGCGGCCAGGGTGGCGTCGGTCGACTGGGTGAGCCGGCGGTACAGCTCGTACTGGTAGTAGCTCACCACAAACTGACGGGCGATGGTGGCCGCGAAGTCACCGTTGGGCTGTTCGAAGATCTGCACGGACCGGAACTCTGTTTCGCCGCGGAAGTAGGCGAGCTCGTCCTCGGTCTTGTCCCAGGCGCCGCCGGCGTAGCTGAGGAAAGACCGGGCGTGGCCCAGCTGGTCCAGGGCGATGTTGCCCAGGGCGATGTCCTCCTCCAGTTCGGGTGCGCGGGAGATCCAGTGGCCCAGCCGCTGGGCCAGGATCAGGGCGTCGTCGCCGAGGCGCAGTGCCAACTGGGCCACGTCCTCGGTGGGCTTGGCCAGTCCGGTGCGGACCTCCAGGGCGATGTCCTCCGGGCGGAGGGCGTTGCCGGGGGTGATCCGGGTGGCGGAGGCGCTACTCTCACCACCTACCATTGGCGCGGCTACACCGGTGGAGATGTCACCGTGGCCGGTTGCCGGCGTTGCGGTTTCAGGACTGCTCACAGGTGCTTCACTCCTTCACTCTTGGTGTAGTAGGTGGCGTGCCGGTAATCCTTGCCCTGCGGCGACTCGAAGAACGAGCCCTTGGAGTCCGGATCGCTGGCGGCAATCGCGTCGGCCGGGACCACCCAGATGGACACGCCTTCGTTGCGGCGGGTGTAGAGGTCGCGGGCGTTGCGCAGTGCCATGGCGGCGTCCGGCGCGTGCAGGGAGCCAGCGTGGACGTGGCTCAGGCCGCGGCTGGACCGGACGAAAACTTCCCACAGGCCCCAGGCGTTGCGGTCGTGGTGATCGGGAGCCGTGCTGACTTTCGGGGCTTCGCGGTTGATTTCTGCTGCCGCGCTGGCCGGAACTTCCGGGTTGCCGTGGGGGGTCATGCTGCGTATTCCTTCGTCGTCATTGACTGCTTTGCGTTCTGTTTTGCTGCATAAGCCGCAGCCGCTTCGCGGACCCAGGCGCCGTCGTCGTGCGCTTCCCTCCGGCGCTCAAGCCGCTGGGCGTTGCAGGGACCGCGGCCGGCCAGGACCTCGTGGAACTCGTCCCAGTCCAGCGGGCCGTGCTCCCACTTCTTCGTGTCCTCGTTGAAGCGGATGTCCGGGTCCGGCAGGGTGAGCTCCAGGACCTTGACCTGCTCCATCATCATGCCGACGAAGCGGTTACGGAGCTCGTCGTTGCTGAAGCGTTTGATGTTCCAGGCCATGGACTGCTTGGAGTTGGGCGAATCGTCATCCGGCGGCCCAAACATCATCAGGGCCGGGGCGTACCAGCGGTTCACGGCGTCCTGGGCCATCTGCTTCTGCTCGGGCGTGCCGTGCGAAAGTTCCAGCAGGATTTCGAAGCCCTGGCGCTGGTGGAAGGATTCCTCCTTGCAGACGCGGACCATGGCACGGCCGTAGGGGCCGTACGAGGCGCGGCAGAGCGGCACCTGGTTGCAGATGGCGGCGCCGTCCACCATCCAGCCGATGGCACCCATGTCCGCCCAGGTCCGTGCCGGGTAGTTGAAGATGGACGAGTAGCGGGCCTTGCCTGCAATCAGCGCGTCCATCATGTCGTCGCGGGACTGGCCCAGCGTCTCGGCGGCCGAGTAGAGGTAGAGCCCGTGGCCTGCCTCGTCCTGGACCTTGGCCATCAGGATGGCCTTGCGCTTCAGGCTGGGGGCGCGGGAAATCCAGTTGGCTTCCGGCTGCATGCCGATGATCTCCGAGTGCGCGTGCTGCGAGATCTGGCGCAGGAGGGTCTTGCGGTATGCCGGCGGCATCCAGTCCTTGGGTTCGATCCGGGAGTCATCGGCGATCACGCGGTCGAAGTTGGCCTGGCCCTGGGCGTCGCGCTGCGCGGCGGCTTCCAGTTCTTCCGGGGACAGTTCAGCGGTCACTGACTGCAGATTCTGCACTGCCATGGGTTGCTCCTCTAGCAAAGGCCTGTGAAAGGCGCTCAATTATTTACCGACCGTTCGTTCAGTATATGGGCCGGTGTGGGATGGAGGCAAGTGAAGTTTCAGTTCTTTTCCACGAGCGTGAGGACGTCGTACGTGGCCACGATTTCGTCCTTCTGGTTGGTCAGTACCGCATCCCAGGCCACCTCGCCGTATTCGTCGGTTTCACGCGGGGTGATCTTCTTGGCCGTCAGGGTCACCCGGATGGAATCGCCGGCCGCCACGGGCGTGATGAACCGCAGGTTCTCGAGCCCATAGTTGGCCAGGACGGGGCCCGGCGCCGGCTCCACGAACAGTCCGGCGCCCCAGGCCAGCAGCAGGTAGCCGTGGGCCACAATGCCCGGGAAAAACGGGTTCGCTTCGGCCGCTTCCTGGTTGGTGTGGGCGTAGAAGGTATCGCCGGTGGAGTTGGCGAATTTGGTGATTTCCTCGAGCGAGACCTCGCGCAGGTCGGAGCGGATGGCATCGCCGATGTGCAGCGTGGCCAGGGCCTTCCGGAACGGGTGCTGGCCCTCGGTCTCGAGGGTGAAGTTCCGGTCCGCCCCGGTGTGCCAGATGCCGGTGACAGCGGTGAGCATGTTGGGTGAGCCCTGGATGGCGGTGCGCTGCATGTGGTGCATGACCGAGCGGATGCCACCCAGTTCC
Source organism: Pseudarthrobacter sulfonivorans (assembly GCF_024391045.1). GTDB lineage: Bacteria > Actinomycetota > Actinomycetes > Actinomycetales > Micrococcaceae > Arthrobacter > Arthrobacter sulfonivorans_B. The sequence goes on along the minus strand of NZ_JANFCZ010000031.1, from coordinate 37,378 downwards.
TCACCGCCGCCGGCGCGGCCGGGACCGCCGTGGACCAGGTGCGGGACCGGAGAGCCGTGGCCGGTGGAGCTGCGGGCGTCCTCGCGGTTGAGCATCAGGACACGGCCGTGGTGGGCGGCGATGCCGGTGACCAGTTCCTGGGCCACGGCCGGATCGTTCGTGCAGACGGTGGCCACCAGGGAGCCGCCACCCCTGGCGGCGAGGCGGACGGCGTCGGGGATGTCCTTGTATCCGATCACGGAGGCGACGGGGCCGAAGGCCTCCAGGGAGTGGATGGCCTCCGTTTCGGGGTCATCCCAGCCGAGCACCACGGGTGACATAAACGCGCCACCTTCCACCGGGCCGGTGGATCCGTCAGCCGAGGTGACCGACGGCGAATCGAGGGTTCCGTACGCAAGCTCACCGCCGGCGTCGAGCATGGACTGCACGGCGGCGCGGACGTCCGCGAGCTGCTCCAGCGATGCCAGGGCACCCATGGTGACGCACTCGGCGCGCGGGTCACCGAGGACAACGCGCTCCTCGATGCGCTTGCCGACGGCGGCGGTCACGGCGGAGACCAGTTCCTGCGGGACGATGGCGCGGCGGATGGACGTGCACTTCTGGCCCGCCTTGACGGTCATCTCGGTGACCATGGACTTGACGAAGGCGTCGAACTCCGGCGTGCCCTCCACGGCATCGGGGCCGAGGATGGCGGCGTTCAGGGAGTCCGTTTCGGAGGTGAACCGGACGCCGCCTTCCACCACATTGGGGTGCGATTTCAGCGTCAGGGCGGTGGAGGCGGATCCGGTGAAGGCCACCAGGTCGCGGTAGTCCAGGACGTCCAGCAGGCCCCGGACCGAGCCTGAAATGAGCTGCAGCGAGCCGGCGGGCAGGATGTTGGATTCGATGATCGCCTTCACCACGGCCGCGGCCACGTAGCCGGTGGGGGTGGCGGGCTTGACGATGGTTGGCACGCCGGCAATGAACGCGGGGGCCAGCTTCTCCAGCATGCCCCACACCGGGAAGTTGAACGCGTTGATCTGGACCGCGACGCCCGGGATGCGGGTGTAGATGTGCTCGCCGGCGAAGGAGCCGTCCTTGGAGAGGATCTCCATGGGCCCGTCCACCACTACCTGCGAGTTGGGCAGTTCGCGCCGGCCCTTGGAACCGAAGGTGAACAGCACGCCGATGCCGCCGTCGATGTCGATCATCGAGTCAATCTTGGTGGCGCCGGACTGGGCCGAGAACGTGTAGAAGTGCTCGCGGCGGGCGTTCAGGTACTGGGCCAGCTCCTTGAGCTTGAGCGCGCGCTGGTGGAAAGTGAGCTTGCCGAGTTCCGTCTGTCCGGTGGTGCGGCCGTAATCGACGACGGCGGCAAGGTCCAGCCCGTCGGCACTAACCTTGGCCAGGACTTCGCCGGTGCTCGCATCCCGTACGGGGACGGCGGGAGCGGTCGAATCGGCGTCGGGCGTCCACCATGAATCCCGCACGAAACTGGGAACGGTCTCGACGGTATTCACGGTGGCTTCAGCAGTTGCGGTGGTGGTCATCGTTGACAGGTCCTTCCAAAACGGGGGACAAACGGTTACCGGCCAGCGCATTACTGACCGTCCGTTCGGTAATATATCTACAGTACATGAATGCCGTGTGCTGCACACTGAAAAGAATCAATGCCGCACCAAGGAGAGCCCATGACTGCCCCAGCCCGGAACACCCCCGAAGCAACTCCGGAAGTCACCGACCCAGAACTCTGGAAAATCACCCTGGGTGAGCTCGACGAGAAAATGGGCGTGAAGATCATCGAGGAGTCCATCGACCGTGTGGTGGCCACCATGCCCGTCGAAGGCAACCGACAGTCCTTCGGGCTGCTGCACGGCGGCGCCTCCCTTGCAGTCGGCGAGGCCGTGGGCTCCTGGGCGGCCGTGATCCACGCAAGCACGCTGGGCAAGACCGCGGTGGGCGTAGACGTGTCCGCCACGCATCACCGCTCCGCACGCGAAGGCCTGATCACCATCACGGCCACACCCATCTACCTCGGTGGCACGCTGACCACCCACGAAGTGCTGATCACCAACGACGCAGGCCAGCGGCTCTGCACCCTCCGCATCACCAATATGCTGCGGAAGCGGAAACACTAGGCAGCGCCCGCCACCCTTGACACCGGCACCCCTTTTGGGATTACCTAATGAACATTCGGTAAATAAAGCTGGAGGCAATGACGCATGACTGAAGCAGCTATCTCCGGGGCAACCCACCCCATCCTGGAAAACGACTACGCCTCCGAATGGATGGGTATCGAAGTCCTCGCGCTCACCGATGGCCACGCCACCGTCCGCATGACCCTCCGGCAGGAAATGCTCAACGGCTTCGGCATGGCGCATGGCGGAATGATCTTCGCGTTTGCCGATACCGCCTTCGCCTTGGCCTGCAACCCCGTGAACCCGGGCCCTGCAGACGAAGGTACAATCACCGTTGCCGCCGGCGTGGACATCAACTTCCTCAAACCCGCTTACCGCGGTCAGGTGATCACCGCCGTGGCGGACCGCCGATCGAGTGCAGGACGCAGCGGCCTGTACGACATCCAAGTATTCGCCGCGGACGCTGCGCAGCACCAGCCTGACGCAGGCCAGCCAGGTGAACTCATAGCCGAGTTCCGCGGGCGCAGCCGAACCATCCCCAAGAAGTAGGAAACCATGACCCTCCATGCCCCCGAAACCCCCGCCTCCAAGACAGCCGCAGCGGGCAGCGACGCCGTCCTGGACCGCGAGGAAACCATCTCCCGCGACGAGCTCGAAGCACTCCAGCTGAGCCGCCTGCAGCACACCGTGGCCTACGCTTACGACCGCGTCCCGCTGTACAAGCGCAAGTTCGACGCCGCCGGCATCCACCCGAATGACCTGCGCGAACTCAGCGACCTGGGCAACTTCCCCTTCACCACCAAGGACGACCTGCGCGAGGAATACCCCTTCGGCATGTTCGCCGTGCCGCAGTCCGAAGTAGCCCGCGTGCACGCCAGCTCCGGCACCACGGGCCGGCCCACCGTCGTCGGCTACACCAAGCAGGACCTCGCCGACTGGGCCAAACTGGTGGCCCGCAGCTTCCGCGCGTCCGGCATCCGCCCGGGCATGAAGGTGCACAACGCCTACGGCTACGGCCTGTTCACCGGCGGCATGGGCGCACACGCCGGCGCCGAGGCGCTGGGCTGCACGGTCATCCCCATCTCCGGCGGGCAGACCGAACGCCAGATCCAGCTCATCCAGGACTTTGAGCCGGACGCCATCCTGGCCACGCCCACCTACCTCCTGACCATTGCCGACGCGATGGCGAAAATGGGGATCGATCCCGCCTCCACGTCCCTGAAGTTCGCCGTCCTGGGCGCCGAGCCCTGGACCGAGGAGATGCGGCACGAACTCGAAGTCACCATGAACATCAAGGCCTGCGACATCTACGGCCTTTCCGAGGTGATGGGCCCGGGCGTCGCCGGCGAAGCGGTGGAGACGCAGGACGGGTGCCACATCTGGGAGGACCACTTCCGTCCGGAAATCATCGATCCCTTCAAACCCGAGGTGGGCACCGAAAACGTCCTGCGCGACGGCGAACACGGCGAGCTCGTCTTCACCTCGCTGACCAAGGAAGCGCTGCCGGTCATCCGGTACCGCACCAAGGACCTCACCCGGCTGCTGCCCGGCACTGCCCGGCCCGCGCACCGCCGGATGGGACGCATCACCGGCCGCAGCGACGACATGATCATCCTGCGCGGCGTCAACGTCTTCCCGTCCCAGATCGAGGAAATCGCGCTGCGGATCCCCGAGCTCAGCCCGCACTTCCAGCTGGAACTCACCCGCCCCGAGGGCCAGCGCATGGACCGGCTGACCGTCCGGATCGAACGCCGCGAAACCGTCACCCTGGAACAAAGTTCGACGGCGGCCCGCGCCCTGCAGGAGCAAATCAAGATCCACGTGGGTTCTTCATGCACCGTGGACGTGGTGGACCCGGGCTCGCTGGAGCGGTCCAACGGCAAGCTGCGCCGGATCTACGACATGCGTCCCAAGCAGTAGGGAGACCCCGGGCGGTGCGGCCTACCGGCTGCCCCGCCCGCCTCCCGTTGCCTGACCGACCGGTCAGAAGAATCACCGTTCATGAGAAACTAGGCACCATGCCCAGCACCACTGATACTGCCAGCCCTGCCGCCACCAAGCGCGGCCGCCCCGGCTACGACCAGCAGTCCGTGCTGCTCATCGCCGTCGACGTCTTCAACCGGCACGGCTACGACGCCACCTCCATGGGCATCCTGGCCGAGAACCTGGGCATCTCCAAGTCGGCCATCTACCACCACGTGCCGTCCAAGGGCGATCTCCTCAAGCTGGCGCTGGACCACGCGCTCGGCGGCCTCGAGGCCATCCTGGAAGCCCCCCAGGCCAGGGTGGGAGCGGCTGACACGCGGCTTGAATTTGTGCTGCGCCAGACAGTGGCCGTGCTGGTGGAGCGCTTGCCGTTCGTCACCCTGCTCCTGCGCCTGCGCGGCAACACCGAAATTGAACGCGACGCGCTGGAACGCCGCCGCGCCTTCGACCATGCCGTGGCCGGGCTCATTTCCGCGGCCCGGGATGAGGGATCGCTGCGGCAGGACATCGACCCTCGCACGGTCACGCGGCTGCTCTTCGGCACCATCAACTCGATCGTGGAATGGTACAAGCCGGGCGGGTCCCTCTCCCCCGAAAAGCTCGCCGACGACGTCATCACCATCGCGTTCGACGGCCTCCACAACCCCCGCTAAGCAGCTGCCAACCCGGCAGGGCATACAATCTTTATAGAACGAACGGTCGGTCACTAAATCCAGCCCGGCCCATTTCACTGGCGAAAAGGACTTGTTCTGATGGTTGAGGCATTTCTTGTTGGTGGCGTCCGGACGCCTGTAGGCCGGTACGGCGGAGCACTCTCGGCGGTCCGCCCGGATGATCTTGCGGCCCTGGTGGTCCGCGAGGCAGTTTCCCGCGCCGGGCTTGATCCGGACAGCATTGAGGAAGTCATCCTCGGCAACGCCAACGGCGCCGGCGAAGAAAACCGCAACGTGGCCCGGATGGCCACCCTGCTGGCAGGGCTCCCCCTCCACATCCCCGGGATCACGGTCAACCGGCTCTGCGCCTCCGGCCTAAGCGCCATAATCATGGCCAGCCACATGATCAAATCCGGCGCCGCTGACATCGTGATCGCCGGCGGCGTGGAATCCATGAGCCGCGCGCCGTGGGTCCAGGAAAAACCCGCCACCGCCTTCGCCAAGCCCGGCGCCATTTTCGATACGTCCATCGGCTGGCGGTTCGCCAACCCCCTGTTCACCAAGGGTGAGCTGTCCCGCGACGGCAAGATGACCTACTCCATGCCGGAGACCGCTGAGGAAGTGGCCCGGGTGGACGGCATCTCCCGCGAGGACGCTGACGCGTTCGCTGTGCGGTCCCACGAGCGGTCCCTCGCCGCCATTGCCGGCGGCCGGTTCAAGGACGAGATCGTCCCCGTGACCGTCAAGACCCGCAAGGCCGAAACCGTGGTGGACACCGATGAAGGCCCCCGCGCCGGCACCACCATGGACGTGCTCGCCGGCCTCCGCCCGGTAGTCAAGGGCGGATCCGTGGTCACCGCCGGCAACTCCTCCACCCTTAACGACGGCGCCTCGGCCATCATCGTGGCCTCCGAAGCCGCCATCGAACGGCTCGGCCTGGTGCCGCGTGCCCGTATCATTGACGGCGCCTCGGCCGGCTGCGAACCCGAGATCATGGGCATCGGCCCGGTCCCGGCCACCCAGAAGGTGCTCCAGCGAACCGGCCTCAGCGTCGGCGACCTCGGCGCCGTCGAACTGAACGAAGCTTTCGCCACGCAGTCGCTGGCCACCATGCGGCGGCTGGGCCTGGATCCGGAGATTGTGAATAACGACGGCGGCGCCATCAGTTTGGGCCATCCGCTCGGTTCCAGCGGATCACGGATCGCCATTACCCTGTTGGGGCGGATGGAACGTGAGGACGCCAAACTCGGCCTCGCCACCATGTGCATCGGCGTGGGCCAAGGCACTGCGATGCTGCTGGAGCGGGTGTAATGCCGGCGCCGGAGAAGGGCACCGGAACCCTCGCAACCGAACAGTTCAGCACGCTCCTGGTGGAGGAGCGGGAGGACCGTGTGGTGGTCCTCCTTAACCGGCCGGAAGTCCGGAACGCCATCGACCAGCAGATGGTGGACGAACTCCATATGGTCTGCGCCGCGCTTGAACAGAACCCCAAAGTCCTGATCATCGCCGGCGTGGACGGTGTCTTCGCCTCCGGAGCGGACATCGCCCAGCTGCGCGAACGCCGTCGTGACGATGCGCTGATGGGCATCAACTCCACCATCTTCGTCCGGATCGCCAAGCTTCCGATGCCCGTGATCGCCGCGCTGGACGGCTACTGCCTGGGCGGCGGTGCCGAACTCGCCTACGCCGCGGACTTCCGCATCGGTACGCCGAGCGTCCGGATCGGGAACCCCGAAACAGGCCTGGGCATCCTCGCTGCAGCCGGTGCCAGCTGGCGGCTGAAGGAACTGGTGGGCGAGCCGCTGGCGAAGCAGATCCTGCTGGCCGGCCTGGTGCTCCGGGCCGACGACGCCCTGCGGGCAAACCTCATAACGGAAATCCACGAGGCCCCCGAGCTGATGGACGCCGCCCACAACCTCGCGGACAGGATTGGCCGGCAGGACCCGCTGGCCGTCCGCATCACCAAGTCGGTGTTCCATGCCCCGGCCGAGGCGCACCCGCTGATTGACCAGCTGGCGCAGGGCATCCTGTTTGAATCCCAGGCCAAGTTTGACCGCATGCAGAAGTTCCTGGACAAGAAAGCAGAGAAGAAGCAGCCATGAGCCACCCGAATCCCAACCTTCCCGCCACCGTCGGTGTCCTCGGCGGGGGCCGCATGGGCGCCGGAATCGCCCACGCCTTCCTGCTCAACGGAGCCAACGTCCTGGTGGTGGAGCGCGACGACGAGTCTGCCGAAGCCGCCCGGGAACGGGTGGAATCCGCGGCCGCCAAGAGCATCGAGCGCGGCGCCACGGACGTCAACCTGGATGAGATGGTCTCCCGCCTCGCCGTCACAGTGGACTACGACGACTTCGCGGACCGCAAGCTGGTGGTGGAGGCCGTACCCGAGGACTGGGACCTGAAAGTCACGGCCCTCCGCGGCATCGAAGCACGCCTGGCCGAGGACGCGTTCCTGGCGTCCAACACGTCGTCCCTGTCCGTGAACGGTTTGGCCCGGGAGCTGAAGCGCCCGCAGAACTTCCTCGGCCTGCACTTCTTCAACCCCGTCCCCGCCTCCACGCTCATTGAAGTGGTGCTCGGCGAGCAAACCTCCCCGGCCGCGGCCGCCGCGGCTAAAGGGTGGGTCGAGGCACTCGGCAAAACCGCCGTCGTCGTCAATGACGCGCCCGGCTTCGCCTCGTCTCGGCTCGGCGTGGCGATCGCGCTCGAAGCGATGCGCATGGTGGAGGAGGGCGTGGCGTCCGCCGAGGACATCGACGCCGCCATGGTGCTGGGATACAAGCACCCCACGGGACCGCTGCGGACCACTGACATTGTGGGCCTGGACGTGCGGCTGGGCATCGCCGAGTACCTGCAGTCCACGCTGGGCGAGCGGTTCGCCCCGCCCCAGATCCTCCGCGATAAGGTGGCCCGCGGCGAGCTGGGCCGCAAGTCCGGAAAGGGCTTCTTCGACTGGTCCTGACCTACCTGCTCCCCTATGGTCCCCGCCGCAACTGATTCCTGAAAATTTGATGAGATCTTGAGCTAACCCTTCGCAACCCATGCAGTTCGGGGTTCACTCTGGATTTATCACAGCAGGAAACGGCGGGGAAGGTAGTTCAATGGGGAACGAATCAGCTCTCGACGAGGTAGTCGCGGAGGGTGGAGTGATCACCGATCACCATCCCATCGATTTCTACAGCTTGGGGCTGGCCGGTTGTATTGACCGGCTCACCGGCCCTCTCCGCCAACAAGGGACGGCAGTCCGCTGGGATACTCCGCACTGGGGCATCGAGATCCCGGCGGACTGCGCGTCCCTCCTTTACCAGGCAGCCCGCGAAGCGCTGAGCAACGCGTTTAAATACTCAGCGGCCTCCGAACTCACCGTCCAGCTGGCCGCCGTGGGTCACGGCGTGCGCCTGATGGTGTCCGACGACGGCCTGGGCTTTGACAGCCACCTTGCCCTGAGCGGGCGTCACCACGGCTACGGGCTGCGGCTGATGTCGGTGGCCGTGCACGAGGCCGGCGGCACCGTGCAGGTCACTTCGACGCCGGGGCAGGGCACCACCGTTACCGTCACCCTGCCCCTGGACTGAACCTATGGACTCCGAAAGGCAGGCCTACCGTGAAAGCTTGTCAGGGTCCGGCTCCGGATCGCCGATGTGGCCCGGCGCATTGGCGTCCAGTACCCGCTGAACGAAAGCGCTGTATTCCTCCATGTAGTGCCGCAGGAACTTGGCCGTCGATTCATCCCGGATCCCGCCGTCTTCCCCGAAGACCTCGGGCTTGAACTGGATGTAGGCCTCCGGGGCGTTGAGCTGGGGCGCGTCGAGGAAGCTCAGGACGCTGCGCATATTGGACTGCATCACGGCCGTGCCGATGCTGCCCGGCGAGGCGCCGATGATGCCGGTGGGCTTGCGGGCGAACGAGTTGGTTCCCCAGGGCCTGGAGCCCCAGTCGATGGCGTTCTTAAGCGCACCGGGGATGGACCGGTTGTATTCGGGGGACACAATGAGTAGGCCGTCGGAGGCCTCGATGGCTTCCTTGAGGGCACGGCCTTCCGCCGGGTAATCGGCGTCGTAGTCGTAGCTGTACAGCGGCAGGTCCCTGATGGGGATCTCGGTGAATTCGAGTTCCTCCGGCGCGAGTTTGACGAGCGCCTGAGCGAGTTTGCGGTTGATGGACCCTGTCGCGAGGCTCCCCACAAAGTATCCGATCCTAAACGTTGCCATGCGATTGTTCCTTCCCAACAGCCGGCAGGCCGGCTGGCCAAAGAATTTGGATGGTGAAGCGGCACAGTGCCCCACCAGTCCAGCACAGATTCACACCCGCAGCCATAGCTGCTGCGGGGTTATTGACACCCCGCAGCGGGAAGCGCTGAATGATGAATATGCCTCCATCCACACAGCATTCGAAGGAGATCCATTGAAGGACAAGCCAGCGCAGCGGATCCACAGCGACGCCCCGGCAGAGGGCGACGAAGCAGCGGACCCCACCGACGTCCGCGAGCACTCCCAGGACCCCGCCGAAGGTGCAGACCCGGACGACGATTAGCCGAGGGAGCGGGCAGGGCCACTAAAAGGCACCCGCGCGCCCCGGTGCGCGCTTCACATGGGGTAAATCGTCAGGCAGCACTCGGGATGCTTGCAGCAAGCGGCCATAGTGTTCGGGCATGCTCACAAAGCTTCAACTTCTTAACACCGGCATCGGGGTGGCTGTCGTCGGCATTGTTGCCGGCGCATTTTTCGTGATTAATGGTGTGCCGCAAGCGGCCTTTGACACCACAGCCCGTACCGTCTCGGTCAGCGCGGCGGACCTCACTGCCGTGTCCACTGCCAGCGGGAACGTTTCGCCGGCAAGCACCACTGTCATCAACGCGCAGAACTGTAGCGGACCAATCGCTACGGTCTCGGCAGCGACGGGTCAGCAAGTCACAGCAGGGCAGGTTTTGGTGACGATTGACCCGACCAACGCCCAAAACGCCCTGGCTGTTGCCCAGGCCCAACTGGATTCCGCCGCGGCGCAGGCCAATCAACAGCAGGCTGCGGCCAGCAACCAGGTAGCTGCGGCAAACCAAAGCCTGGCCAACGCCCAGCAAACGGCCAACCTGGACGCCGGCCAGCAGGCCGGTGCCGTGGCCGCGGCGCAGACTGCCGTGAACACTGACAACGCAACTGTCGCGTCTGCCCAGACCGCTGCCAGCGCCCAGCCCACCAGCCAACCGGCCCAGATTGCCCTCAACGCGGCGCAGGCCCAGCTGGCGAAGGACAACCAGGCACTGACCCAGGCGGTCAACCAGCAAGCAAGCTCAGCCCTTAAGGACAAACAGCAGCTCGCCTCGGCCGCGACTGCCCTCAACTCCGCCCAGAATGGCGGCGGCACGACGTCGAACACCACCGCCGCCCTGGTCGCGGTCGACACTGCAACCAAGAACCTGGCGTCCTGCTCCCTCGCGGCCCCGGTTGCAGGCACGGTCACCGCCATCAACGCCGTCGTCGGTGGCAACGCCGGCAGCAGCTCCGGCTCGTCCGGCACCGGAGCCGGATCCGGCTCCTCGGGAGCATCCGGCGCCGCGGGCAGCGCATCGGCGAGCGCCGCGAGCACATCGTCCTCCGGACTCATCACGATCAGCGACACCGCCCATCTGCAGGTCATTGCCAACTTCGCCGAATCGGACATTGCCGCCATGAAGACCGGCGACTCCGCGACCTTCACGTTCCCGGCGCTCAAGACCGATTCCTCTGCGGCACCCGTCACCGGCACCATCACGGCGATCGCCCAGAACGCCACCACCGCCAACAACGTGGTCAGCTACCCGGTGACCATCTCGATCAGTAATCCCCCTGCCGACCTCCGGCTCGGCCAGAGCGCGAATATCTCCGTGACCACCGCCACCGCAAAGAACGCCCTGGCGGTGCCTACCCTGGCAATCACCAGCACCGGAACCAGGCAAACCGTTGATGTCCTCAAGAACGGGACGTCGACGCCGGTGACCATCACCACCGGGATCACGGACAACGGACGCACGCAGGTGCTTACCGGCCTCAGCGCAGGCGATCAGATTGAACTCCCGGTCATCTCATCCACGTTGGACACCACCGGGACTACCGGACGAACCGGGGCGGCCGGCGTCGGCGGCACGGGTGGGTTCGGTGGCACAGGTGGCGCCGGCTTTACCGGCGGCACCGGTGGCACCCGTGGAAATGGCGGGTAGGAGGCCGTGAGCGACGCAGTTATTCAGCTGGACTCCGTGAGCAAGACCTACGGCAAAGGGGAAGCCGAAGTGCGGGCACTGGATTCCGTCAGCATCTCCATTGACCGCGGCGACTTTGTGGCCATCATCGGCGCCTCAGGCTCCGGAAAGTCCACCATGATGAACATCATCGGCTGCCTCGACGGCGCCACCCGGGGTACCTATCACCTGGACGGCATCGATACCGGGACCTTGGACGAATTCCAACTCGCGCAGATCCGCAACCGCAAAATCGGCTTCGTCTTCCAAAACTTCAACCTGATTCCGCGCACCCGCGCCGTGGACAACGTTTCCATGCCGCTCGCGTACGCAAAAGTGCACCGCAAGGAACGACGCGAGAGGGCCTTGGAAGTGCTCCGCTCAGTAGGCCTGGCGGAACGGGCCGACCATAAGCCTTCACAGCTCTCCGGTGGCCAGCAGCAGCGTGTTGCCATCGCCCGTGCCCTCGTGACAAACCCGGTGTTGTTGCTGGCGGATGAACCGACGGGAGCATTGGATAGCAAGTCCTCGCACGAGATTCTGGACCTCTTCGAGTCGTTGCACGCCAACGGACGGACCATTGTGATGATCACTCACGAGGCCGACGTCGCGGCACGGGCCAATCGCGTAGTGCGGTTCCAGGACGGGCACATCATTGAGGACCGCCGGATCCGCGACGTCCACGCCCACCCGGTGGCGACGGCGGTGCCGGCCTGATGATCGCCGAATCCGTACGCTTCGCCCTGACGGGGGTGCTGGCCAACAAGATGCGCTCCATACTCACCACACTGGGCATCCTGATCGGCATCGCATCCGTGATCATCCTGCTGGCCGTGGGCGCCGGGACCTCGAACGCCATCAAGGCCCAGATCGGCAAACTGGGAACGAACGTGCTCACCGTGAGCCGCCAGACGACGGCGGGCGGGCGCGCCGCAGGCGGCGGACAAACCGTCACCGGGCCCCGGTCCCGCGGAACCAACCTGACCCTCCAAGACATGGCGGCGCTGACTGATCCCGTCATGGCCCCCGACGTCGCCACGACAGCGCCCGTAGTCACGGCACAGAACGTCACGGGAACTTTCCAGGACGCAACCCACACCGTCGCAACGTTCGTGGGGACCACGCCGTCGTACTTTGCCATTTCGAACGACACACTGGCGGCGGGCTCCTACTTCAGCGACGGTGACGCTGGCAGCGGCACCGCGGTAGCCGTGATCGGCAACACCGTCGCACAGGATCTGGTGGGAAGCGCAGTAACGTCCGCCGTGGGGCAAACAATCGCCCTCAATGGCCAGAACTTCGTGGTCTCCGGGGTCTTGGCCCAGAAAGGGTCCTCGGGCCTGAACGACCCGGATGACATTGTGGTGATCCCCTACGGCGCCGCCCAGGACAAGTTCACCGGGTACTCGCCTTCCCTGGCCTCCATCAGTGTCCAGGCGCAGTCAGCGGACGTGATGAACCAGGCCCAGAACGAGGTCCAGATGATTCTCGACGCCAGGCACAACGTCACGTCCGCCAACCGTGACTACCAAGTACGGAACCAGGCCCAGATCCTCACGACGGCCACCAATACCACAGCCACCCTGACCGTCCTCCTGGGCGCCGTGGCCGGCATTTCGCTTCTAGTGGGTGGGATCGGAGTCATGAACATCATGCTGGTCACGGTCACGGAACGGACCCGCGAGATCGGCATACGCAAGGCGATAGGGGCCTCGCGGGGCAGCATCGTGAGTCAGTTCCTGATCGAATCGCTCATCATCTCGCTGATCGGCGGGGTGATGGGTATTGCCGCAGGCTACCTCGGCAGTGCCTTCCCCTTGCTGGGAACCCAGCCCGAGGTCCAATGGTGGACCGTGTGGCTGTCGTTCCTCGTGTCCGCAGCCATCGGCCTTGTTTTCGGAATCTACCCGGCCAACAAAGCAGCGAAACTCCGGCCGATCGACGCCCTGCGGTACGAATAACCGCCCACAGCCCCACTCCCCCAGCAACTAACACAGGAGATCCATAAATGTCCTATTCAGCACCGGAGCCCGGTTCCACCAACGAGCCGGAGCCCCAGCAGCCGCACACCCGAAATCCTTCCGCGGGACAGCCGACCGTAGTACTGCAAACCATCGGTCAAGAACCTGTCGGCCAGGGCTGGGGCCAACCACAGACGCCGGAACCGTTCGTGCCAAAGAAACGGTTCAAGATGGGACGCGTGACGCAGATCCTCCTTGCCGTGCTGCTGGTTGCCGTCGGGTTCTTTGGAGGCGTAGGCGTGACCAAGTTTATGGACGCGGGCCAGACCCGCCCGGGCCGCGGCCAGTTCCAGAATCTAAACGGCGGCCAAGGCAGGAACCGCCAGAACGGGGCGCCCGCCAACGGGACATCGCCGAGCGCTGTTCCCACCGCGCCCGCCACAGCGGCGCCGTAATCACCCAAACAGATCCAGTTTGTCAAAGGATAGGGTTCACGGTGCCGGCCCGACACCGGCTCGTTTATGTCACCGCTACTTGAGTTCCCACCTGTCACCGTCGTCGGTCCTCATGGTGAGACCTGACTTTTGGGGTGAAGAGGAATTGGTGTTTTACCGTCAAGGCGGGCTCCCCGCGCATTAGCAGCAGTGGGGGCCTAAGCGTGATTGCGCTATTGCTCCGCGCCAGCGCTGTGAGCCGGGCCGGGCCAGACCTGTTCGGCAAGCGAGAGCACCGGAGGGAGGGCAGGGTTGTCCGAGTCTCCGCGCCAGGCCATCCGCAGGTAGATCGGCAGGGTCTCATCGAGGACACGTACGAACCGTACATGGGGGTCGGTAACATTCTCTGCCACAGAGGAAACAGTTAGCGAACATCCGACTTCGGCTCCGACCAGAGCCATTGCGGTCCAGGAGTCCGGCGCCCTTTGTACGATATCAGGATCGAAGCCGGCACCCAGGCTGAGCCTGAGCAGCCGGTCGCCCAGGACAGAGCCCTCGTGCGGGGGCAGTGCCACCAAAGGCTCGCCGGCAAGGTCCGCCAGGTGCACGTCCTCCTGCGAGGCCAGCCGGTGGGATGCTGGCACGGCCATCACCAAATGTTCCTCCACGATGATGCGGGACTTCACGCCGGCCGGCACAAAATCCCACCGGCCAAGGCTGATGTCCACTTCGCCGCGGAGCACCCTGGCCAGGGCCGGCAGGGCGAAGTCCTGGCTGTTCAGGCGGAACTCGATGCCCGGGTGGACCCTCCGGACTTCCCGGGCGAGGACACCCACCAGTACATGGGTTGACGCACCGGCATAGGCGAGCTTGACCGTGCCCGCTTCCCCGCGGTTAGCGGCGAGAACGCCCGCTTTGGCACTGTCCGCTGCAGCAAGGATCTCCCGGGCCGGCGTGATGAGGGCCGCGCCTGCAGCTGTCAGCTGGACGCTGCGCGTGCTGCGGACAAACAGGTCAGCGCCGAGGTCCCGCTCCAGCTGCCGTACGGTACGGCTCACCGGCGGCTGTGCCAGGCGGAGCCGCTCCGCCGCCCGGCCGAAATGCAGCTCCTCCGCCACGGCCAGAAACACTCGCAATTGCTGAATCTCCATACGGACATTCTTTCACAGATGGCAATAATCCGTGCCCTAATAGGTATTGGACGCGGTGTAATCGCTGGTGGGATAGTGAAACAGATCCCAATGGAAGAGGACCCATGAAACTGCAGAGCAGCGTAGCTCCCCGCGAGAAGGTGGCATCCCCCGGCCGGCAAGCCGCACGCGCACGCCAGGACGCCTTCGGCCGCAATGCCAGCGGGCCTTTGGCCGGAATCGTCATCGCCGACTTCAGCCGCGTGCTCGCCGGCCCCTACTGCGCAGTACATCGTCACGCAGGCCACCCTCAACGTCATCACCGGTGAAAGGTACAAACAGATCTCCGATGAGGTCATCGACCTCCTGCGCGGCGACTTCGGGCCCCTGCCCGGGGCCGTCAACCCCGAACTGATGGACCGGGCCATGGCCACCAAACGCGGACAACAGCCCGTCAACGACGGCGGCGAGGTCACCATCGCGGACCTGCGGCGGCGCTTCGGGGCCACCATCAGCGACGAGGAACTGCTGCTCCGGGCGGTCATGCCGGCCGAGCAGGTGGACACCATGTACGCCGCGAAGAAGAATTCGGCCACGTCAACGCTGCAGCGGTTGCTCGCAGCAGTGGATGACCGGCCCTCCACCTTGGTGTCCGTCAGCGACGGCACCACGAAATTTTCCATTCAACGCGGGCCTTCCGAAAACGCCGCACAGGGGGCTACAGCATGAACCATCTGATACAGAATTCCCGCGGCTGGGTATTGGATGTCGATGGTTGCCTGATGCGCACAAAGCGCGCCGGCGGTGCCGGCGGGGAAGCCATGCCGGGGGCCGCGGAGCTGGTGGCAGCGCTCTACGCTGCCGGCCACGCCGTGGTTGTCTGCACCAACGCGTCGGAGAAGACCCCGGCCGAATACGCCGCACACCTCCGCTCGCAGGGAATCGGAATCCGCGACGAGGACTTCGTGACCGCCGGCAGCGCAGCCGCCGAGTACATTGCACACCGGCATCCCGGGGCCAGGGTGCTGGCGCTCGGAGCGGAGGGTCTGAGCGCCCCGTTGCGCAGCCTGGGCGTGGACCTCGCCGACCCCGCACAATCGGAACTGGCCGACGTCGTGGTTGTCGGTGCCGCAACCGGGTTCAGCACTGAACAGATTAACGCGGCCAGCCTCGCCGTCGACGCGGGCGCTCCGCTTTACACGACCGTGGACGTGCCGTGGTTCCATGGCGGTCTCGGCAAATCTGTATGCGTGTCGGCAGCCATCGCCAACGCCGTCGGCTGGGCTGCCGGAGCCGTGCCGCAGGTCGTCGGGAAACCCTCTGCCGCGCTGGGCGAGACCCTGTTGCGCCGCCTGGGCCTTCCCGCCGGAGAGGTCACCGTGGTGGGCGATGCCACCGTCGAAATCGACCTCGCACGGTCCATGGGTGCCAACAGCGCCCTGGTCCTCTCCGGTGCAACCTCTCCCGGTCTGCTTGCCACGCTCGAAGGAGCTGCCAGGCCGGATCTCGCCTTGGCGGACGTCGCCGAACTGCTTGAATTCCTCACCCGTTCCCTTTCACTGTCGCAAGGAGCCACATCATGACCGAAACCAGCCCGGGCAGCGCAGCCCGCTTCCCGTTCTTCAGCGAGTCCACCGCCCCGGCCGGGGGTGAGGGCTGGGAGTCGATGTATCCCTATTACCTCGTCCCCAGCGAGGAAACTACTGAACACGAGAATGCCCAGTTCTGGTTCGCCGACACCATGCACTGGTCGCGCGGCTGCCACCCGTTCGACAGCATCGGTGCCGAGGCAGTGTACTTGGGCGTGGGCACGTTCAGCACCCGCATCTTCGCGCTGCCCGTGTCCCTGGGCCTGGACGTCCGGGTGGTCAACGGGTATGTCTACATCTCGCCGCTGGGCGTTGAGGACCCGGCCCGGATCCAGGAGCGCGTGGCCATCTTCCAGGAGCGGGCCGGCTACTACTACGCGAACTGGGACGAGCTGTACGGCAAGTGGAAGACCAAGATGGAAGGTGCCATCGATTCCCTGCGCACCATCGAGTTTCCCCGGCTCGCCGACTACGACCCCGCCGAGGTGGTCACCGAAGCCCGCGGCCGGTCCTCGGCCATGGCCGTCATCGAGAATTACCACCGGCTGATCGATGAGTTCTTCTCCATCTGGCAGTACCACTTCGAATTCCTGAACCTGGGCTACGGCGGCTACATCACCTTCTTCCAGTTCTGCAAGCAGGCCTTCCCGCTCATCAGCGAGCAGTCCATCTCCCGCATGGTGGCCGGCGTCGATGTCCTTGCCTTCCGCCCCGACGATGAACTGCGCAAGCTCGCCGCGCTCTCCCACGAGCTGGGCCTCAACAGCATCATCACCGGTGACACCGGCCCGGAAGACATCCTGGCTGCGCTGGCGGAAACCAGCAGCGGCCGGACCTGGCTGGCGGCGTTCGAAGAGGCCAAGGACCCCTGGTTCAACTATTTCGCCGAGTACGGGTTCACCCATGACCAGGAAACCTGGGCCAGCGACCTTTCCATCCCCCTGCAGGGCATCTCACGGTACGCGCTCAAGATTGCCAACGGCGAAGACATCTCCCGGCCCATCGAGCGGCTCCGCGACGAACGCGACGAAATCGTAGACGAATACCGCGCCCTGCTCACCGGCGATGAGGCAAGCCAGTTCGACGAACTGCTCGGCCTCGCCCGGAAGGTCTTCCCGTACATCGAAGAACACAACATCTATGTGGAGCACTGGTCCCACAAGGTGTTCTGGGAAAAAGCCTGGGACCTCGCCAACTTCCTGGTCGATGCCGGGTTCCTCGAGACCGCCGAAGACATGTTCTACCTGAACCGCTTTGAGCTGGACACTGCGCTGTTCGACGTGGTGGATTCGTGGGCCATCGGCGTTCCTGCCCGCGGCAAGAAGCGCTGGCAGGCAGAAATCGCCCGCCGCCGCCCCATCGTCGCGGCACTTCAGACCGCCAGCGCCCCGCCCGCCTACGGCATCCCGCCGCAGCAGGTCACGGACCCGTTTGCCGTCATGAACTACGGCGTCACCACCGAACGCGTGCAGGATTGGCTCGGCGCCTCCGACGGCGCCCAGGACAAGCTCAATGGCATCCCGGGCTCCCTCGGCATCGTCGAAGGCCCCGTCAGGGTGCTGCGCTCCGAAAAGGACCTGCCGCTCCTGCAGCCCGGCGAAATCCTGGTGGCTCCGATCACCGCTCCGTCCTGGGCGGCGGCCTTCGCCGTGGCTACCGGCGTCATCACGGACATCGGAGGGATGATGTGCCACGCCGCCATCGTGTGCCGCGAGTACGGCATACCCGCCGTGGTTGGCACCGGCTTCGCCACAGCCCGCCTGACCACCGGACAAAGGGTACGGATCGACGGCAAGGCAGGCACCGTCGTCGTTCTTGACCCCGCACCCGAAACCACCCATGCCACTGACACCGCCGCTGCGGTCAGCTAGGAGTTCGAAAGTGTATATCCAGGAATTCAACGACCCCGGCTGCCAGGACGTCCGCGAAGTGGGCGGCAAGGCCGCCGGCCTCGCCCAGATGACCGCCGAAGGGCTCCCGTTGCACCCGGCTTCGCGGTGACCGCCGCGGCCTACCGCGCTTACCTCGAGTCGGACGGCCTGAAGGAGTTCACCCGGGGCGTGCTGGAGGGGCTGGGCAGCGGCCGGGACCAGGCAGCGTTCGACGACGCCGCGCACCGCATCAGCCAACGGTTCACCGAGGTGCCTATCCCGGCAGAGGTGGCGGACGCAGTGCGTGGCGCGTACGCGAAGCTATGCAGCGAAACCGGTGTGGAGAACATCGCGGTGGCCGTACGCTCCAGCGCCACGGCTGAGGACTCCGTAGGCGCCAGTTTTGCCGGCGAGTTCGAAACCTGGGTGGACATCGTGGGGGCGGACGAGGTTCTGAAGTACGTGCATGAGTGCTATGTCAGCGTCTTTGCCGGGCGGGTCCTGTCCTACCTCGCCGAGAAGGACATCGATCCGCACGCCATTGAGATGGCTGTGGTGATCCAGAAGACCGTGCGGGCACGCGCGGCAGGCGTGATGTTCACCCTCAGCCCCACCAGCGGTGACCGCTCCAAGATTGTGCTGGAAGCCAGCTGGGGCCTGGGGCTGTCGGTGGTGGGTGGTGAGGTGACACCGGACCGCTTTGTGGTGGACAAGGTGGGTCTGGGCATCGCCGACCGGACTTTGGGTAACAAGATCATCGAATACCGCCGCGGTGACGCGCCGGTGGACGTTCCTGCTGATCGCCGGGACATCCTGTGCCTGCTGGACGACGAGGTAGTGGCCCTGGCAACGCTCGGCAAGAAGCTCGAACGGATCCATCAGGCACCCCAGGACATCGAGTTTGCCGTGGACGAAGAGCTCCCCGAGGGCAGCAACCTGATCCTGCTCCAGTGCCGGCCGGAAACCGTCTGGTCCAACGCCGCCCGCAAGCCCGCCTTCGACGCCGGGGCCAGCATGATGTCCTGGATCACCGGCAGCATCTCCGGTGCCACCCGTCCCCCCGCACACGCCCACAACGCCTCCCACCAACACTAGAAACGCATCACATCCGCGTTCGACTACGCCGGTCCAGACATGCACAAGCAATCTGGACCGGCGCAATCGTTCTTTGAAGTCCGGCGAGTAGGGCCATCGAGGCTGCCGGCGGGAAGAGTTCATTCCTGAAGACGGATGTAAGCAAGGCGGAGGAGGTCGAGGCACTGGTGGAGCGTGCCGTGAAGCAGTATGGCGGCCTGGATGTCGCGGTCAACAATGCTGGCATCTTGCCTCCAACGGCGCCCCTTGCCGAGCAAAGCGAAGAAGACTGGAACAGCATCATCAGCGTGGATGTTACGGGTGTCTTCCTGGGCCTCAAGTACGAGCTAGCAGAAATGGCCAAATCCGGTACGGGCGCGATCATCAACACTGCCTCGGTCGCTGGTCTTCGCGCGGATCCGGGTATGGCCCCTTATGTTGCTGCAAAGCACGCTGTCGTGGGTCTTACCAAAGCTGCAGCTATCGATTACGCCCACACTCAGATTCGCGTGAATGCGATAGCCCCTGGGCTTGTGCGGACGCCCATGACTGAGCGTTGGTTGGAAGACCCCGAGATGCGGGAATTGGTTCTTGCCGACTCGCCGATTCGCAGAGCTGCGGCGCCGGAGGAAATTGCCGGCACCGTGCTCTTCCTTGCCTCGGACATGGCGTCGGCGATCACTGGAGCAATATATCCAGTAGACGGACTGCTCACTGACGCGCGGCCGCGACAAGATCTGCATCAGGTTGACCGACACCCGAACCTGACTTCAGGTAGTCCGGTCGAGACGCGTCAGGATAGGTTCCGAAACGCTTTTGCCGGACTGCTGGGTAAGAGGGCCTCAAATTCAAACCTGACAGCACTGGCTGTCCACGGCGCCCCAGACGGCCGTTCAGTTGGTCCCACTCCTGGGGACGCGCCAGGGTCAGCGCTGTGAAGCATGGTGGATCTTTAAGTGCCTCTCGGGGTTTTGAGTGCGCTTTCGGCCTGAAGCACGTCCGCTGAGCCTGCGATAAAAACTCGCCGCTACTAGCCCTCGCACTCGATGCAGTAGGAATGGCCGTTGCTCTCACGCGCGAGCTGCGAGCGGTGCCGGACGAGGAAGCAGGAATAGCAGGTAAACTCATCCGCGGCCTGTGGAATGACCTGGACGACAAGCTCCTCGGAGACGATCTCTCCACCGGGAGTCAGGCCCTCATCGAGCGCGTCAGCTTCGTCCAGTTCAGTGACGACACTGCGGGCATCCGGTGCATTCGCTGACTGCAGCGCCTCGAGCGAACGGTCTTGGGATTCCTTGACGTCGGAACGGACCTCATCGTAATCGGTTGCCACTTTGGTACTTCTCGTTTCTGGTGTCGTGTTCTTTTCTGACGACACTGCAACGCACACCAAAGGGCGAATGTTCCCGCAAGTGGCCCATCCGCGTCCATCTATTGCGAGGTGGACGTGCAGTAAGGGTGTTCTCGTTCCGGGCCCTTTGGCTTGGCATCGTCCTGAATTGGCGAAGCTCCGGTCAAATAGCGGTTGACCGGAGCTTCGGTACATTATGCAGTCCTGCACCTGAGGAATCGCTGTGAACACCCGGAACGGTTCTAGTGGTTCTAGAACGTCCGAATGTGCTTTAGCGGCGGGGCGGAGGACGGGCTGGCGCGTGCCGCCAGAGCCCGAATCCCCATCCCCATCCCTGACCGGTCATACTCCGCCCTCCGGAGCGGCCCGAAAGGCGCCGGAGGACGCTCTCTGCTTACAATCGAAACCTCAACCGCCTACTGAGGGACCCATGAAGAAACTCGCCACCGCCCTGATCGCCGCAGGCCTCGTGCTGACCGCTTCCGCCTGCACCGCACCCACGCAGCTTTCCACCGCCCAGACCTGCGAACGCATCCAGGTTGTCCTGTCCAACCCGTCAAACGGCGGCGGTCAGACCAAGACCGGCCTGGTGCGCCTCGCCAACCAGATCCGGCCCATCGAAGCTGTGGCGTCCGATGACCTTAAGCCTGCGCTGGGATCCCTGATCGAGTACGCGGACGAGGCTTCCAAGGAGAACCCGGACACGGCCAAGATCGCGCAGATGCAGGCCAATAACCAGGCAGCCAACACGGCACTGTCCACGTTCTGCCAGTAGGCACGTGAACCTCACCCAAGCACTGCTCTCCTTCGCAGTTGTTGCGGGTCTGCTGACGCTCGTCCCGGGCATTGACACGGCTCTGGTGCTCCGCGCAGCCGTTGCCCGGTCCCGCACGTACGCCTTCGCTGCGGCCCTGGGAATCACCACGGGGCTGATGGCTTGGGGAATCGCCGCGGCAGTGGGCGTGTCCGCGCTCCTGGCCGCCTCGGAACTCGCCTACCGGATCCTGTCGATGGCCGGGGCGGCCTACATGGTTTGGCTGGGCGCCTCCCTGCTGTGGAAGAGCCGCACCAAGGGGTTGGCGGCGGAGGGCCCGGCTGCCGTCGAGCTTCCGGCGTCCTCCGGGCGGCAGTTCCTGCGGGGCTGGCTTACCGGCACCGGCACCAACCTCCTCAACCCCAAGGTGGGCGTGTTCTACATCGCCACCATCCCCCAGTTCATCCCGGCCGGAACGTCCCCGCTGCTGATGGGCGTCCTGCTCGCGGGAATGCACTGCGTCCTGGGCTTGGTGTGGCTGTCCGCATTGATCGTCGGGACCGGCTTCGCCTCAAAGTGGCTGAAAGGCCGCCGCAGCGTCCAGATCATTGACCGGATCACGGGCACGGCCCTGGTCGGTTTCGGAGTGAAGCTGGCCCTCGAACCGCGCCTGTGACGACCCGACGGCTCAGAGCAGCGCGTGCATGCCCCGGCTCCGCGGCCGGCCGAAGGACGCCGTCCCGAGGAACTCCACGGCGATGAACGGCTCGGAGCCGACCACCCACTCGTCGTGCCCCGGAGGCAGCGCATAGGTGTCGTGGGCCCTGATAGTGGACCTCACGCCGTCGGACGTTTGAATCTCCAGCGTGCCGGAGACGCAGTAGCCCAGGTGGTTGTGTTGGCAGAAGTCCGTCAGTTCGGTGGGTTTGGCGGATTCGGACCAGCGCCAGCCGGGCGCCAGGATCAGCCGGGCCACAGAATAGTCGTCCACGGTGACAAGATCGAACTCGGCCTTGTCCGGGCACCGTTTTTTGTCCGGGATGTCCAGGGACTTAACGGCCAGTTCTCTGATGAAATTTGCGGTCATGAAGACACAGCCTAGGAAATGATTCGCGGGCTTATGGGGGCAGGAACCACGCCGTCAAGCGTGGCAAAGTTCGGGCGGCGACGTACTGCAGAGACCATTTCTGAGTATCTTTAACCGTATCCTTGCCGCCGCCGAAGTCAATGGACAATGCATGACCTGCGGAATACTCCACATGACGCCGGAGTTGTTTCCACAGGGGAAAGCCCGCTTCACTGGTTTTGCCTTTAAGCCGTCAGAGTCTCCCAAAGGAACGCCATGAGCCACCAACTGACCATCAAGCTTCAGCCAGGTACGCAGGCCCCGGAATTCACCCTCCAGGATGCTGCCGGCAAGAGCATCTCGCTGTCGGACTACCGTGGCAAGAGCGTCATCGTGTACTTCTACCCGGCCGCGGCAACCCCGGGCTGCACCACCGAAGCCTGCGATTTCCGCGACAGCCTCGCTTCCCTGCAGGGCTCCGGTTACGAAGTGCTGGGCATCTCCCCGGACGCCCCGGAAAAGCTGGCCGCGTTCACCGGCGACTTCGGCCTGACCTTCCCGCTCCTCTCGGATGAAGACCACAGCGTGGCGCTCGCCTACGGCGCCTGGGGTGAGAAGCTGGTGAACGGCGAAATCGTCGAAGGCCTCGTCCGCTCCACCGTGGTGGTGGACCCGCAGGGCAACGTGGAACTGGCCCAGTACCAGGTCAAGGCACAGGGCCACGTCGCAGCCCTCAGGGAGACGCTCGGGGTCTAGCAGGATCCCCCGCCGGGGGCGTTGGCATACGACGGCGGTGACATGGTTGGGTGGGCGGCCGTCCGTCAGCGCGCGGACACCATCGTCAAGACCGCGGACGCCGAATCAGTGTTCAACGGGTTCCCGGGGGTGCTGATGCGCCTGAACCTGCGCTGAGGCCGGGCGCTGCAGTCAGGGTTTCTTCCGCCAATTGTTGGGCCAGTCGGAGTCGATCACCCACAAGGCCAGCAGGAGCGCGTCCATTGTCATAAGCCCAGCTAAGAGGTAAGCCCAACCCGTATACCAATGCACGGCATCTCCTGACTCGGTAACCCCCAGCCACTCGATGGTGGTAAGTCTGGCATGGATTGGGTCAGGAAGGAACGGCTACTTCAGCAGTGCCGCCAGCCGGCCGTGGATTTCAGTTTCCCGGTTCAGGCGCCGGGTCAGTTTCTCCACCTTTTCGGAGAGTTCAGCCCCCACGGCCAGCCGGTCCCCGGGCCAGCTCGATGCCTCCCACGACTCACCCAGTGCCCGGGCCAGTGCCCGGGACAGGGACCGGAGCCGCCAGGAATGGCTCAGGTAATGAACAGTGCGCCGGGGGCGGTGGCCCTGCTTCAGAAAACGCCACGAGCCCGTCAGCCTGCCCCGCAGCCCGTTATCGGATCCAGCCATTTCCATAACCCCTGCACCGTCCTCAGGCCAGCCGCGCGTTCCTCGAAGCTCTCCGCTGAAGCTCCTGCTTCGAGTGTGGCCAGTGACGCTCAAGGCACCATCAAGGCGACGCCAATATTCCCGCAAGACCTGTCACCCGCGCTTCGGGGTGCGATAGCCTGAAGCGGGCTCCCATCTCGTCACTTAACCGTCAGTGTCAGCCCTGTGACATGCCCCAATGGTCTCAATACGGTAGAAGTAGAGTTATGTCATCCATGCCCGAAGTCCGCCGTGCCGTAGTGATCGAGGACGATCCCGATATTCGTGGCCTGCTGGTCCGGGTCCTCGTGAAGCAGGGTTTCGAGGTCACCCAGGCCGGCGCGGGCCTGCCGGGCGTGGAGGAAGTCCGCCGTGCGAAGCCGGACCTTGTCACCCTGGACGTGAACCTCCCGGATGTGGACGGCCTGGAAGTCTGCAAGCTCCTGCGCGAATTCTCCGACGCCTTCATTGTGATGCTGACCGCCCGCACCGAGGAGCTGGACAAGCTGACAGGCCTGGACAACGGCGCCGATGACTACATCAGCAAACCGTTCAGCCCGCGTGAACTCCAGTCCAGAATCAACGCCCTGTTCCGCCGCCGCCGGCCGGGAGCAGCGGACCCCGCCGCCAGCAGCGAGCTTGAGCGCGCCACCGAAGTCCAGCAGAGCCTCCTGCCCAAAGAGGACGTCACGGTGGACGGGTACGACCTCGCCGGCGTCTTCCGCCCCTCCCGCAGCGTGGGCGGGGACTTCTACGACTGGTACCGCACACCGGAGGGCCTGCACCTTACGTTCGCCGACGCCATGGGCAAGGGTATGGGTGCCGCCTTGATTGCGGCCACTGTCAGGGCCGTCATGCGGTCCACCGGGCACCGCCACGACCTCGACGCGGCCTTCGCCTCCGCCGCCGCGACCATCGCGGCCGATCTTGACTCCTCAAACTCGTTCGCCACCCTCTTCCACGCCCGGCTGGACGCCGCGTCCGGCGTCGTCAGTTATGTCGACGCCGGGCACGGGCTGGCACTGCACCTCACCGCGGCCGGCGCCATGCACCGCCTGCCGAGCGGCGGCCCGCCCGTGGGTGCCTGGGCGGACTCCGACTGGCGCCAGTCCGCCATCGGGCTGGCCCCGGGCGATGCCCTGGTGGTGGTCAGCGACGGCGTTCTGGATGTCTTTGACTCCGTGGAGTCCTTCACCCGGGCGGTGTGCTCCGCGGCCCACGGCCAGGCGTCCGCCCAGTCAGCCAGTGATGCCATCATGGCCCTGGCCCCTGCCGAAACAGCTGAAGACGATGTCACGGTGGTCGTGGTACGCCGCCTGTTGGAAGGATCAGCCGCGTGACGCGCTTCTGGACGCGAGTGGTGGTTGTCCTCACCGTCATATTCGGCCTGAACTACGTCGCCTGGCGCTGGGCCGCCTCCCTCAACTGGGACGCCTGGTGGATTGCGGTACCCCTGGTGGTTGCAGAGACATACAGCCTGATCGACGTGATGCTGTTCGGCATGACCGTGTGGAAGCTCAAGCTCCGCAAGGCAGCCCCCGAACCGCCCGCCGATGCAACCGTGGACGTCTTCATCACCACGTACAACGAAGACCTGGACATGGTGATGACCACCGCCCTGGCGGCCCAGCGGATCCGGCACCCGCACAGCACCTGGATCCTCGACGACGGCGCGCGGCCCGCGCTGAAAGCCCTCGCCGAAGAGCACGGGCTGGGTTATGTGACCCGCAGTGAAGACTGGACCGCCAACGTGCCGCGCCACGCCAAGGCCGGCAACCTGAACAACGCCCTGATGGTCACCCATGGCGAATTCCTGCTCATCCTGGACGCCGACCAGATCCCGGAACCGGACATCCTGGAAAAGACCCTGGGCTACTTCAACAACCGCCGGGTGGCCCTGGTCCAGACTCCGCAATACTTCACCAACGTGCCCGCGGACGATCCCCTGGGCAGCCAGGCGCCCCTCTTCTACGGCCCCATCCAGCAGGGCAAGGACGGCTGGAACGCGGCCTTCTTCTGCGGCTCCAACGCCATCCTGCGCCGCGAGGCGCTGATGCAGCTGGGCCTGGTGGGCTACGTCAAGGAGACCGAGAAGAGCATCCGCCGCGCCCTCACGGCGTCCCGTTCCGCGATCCGCCAGGCACGGAAATCGGCCGACGTCGGCGCTCCCCTGGTCTCTGAAGTGCTGGACGAGGTGGAGGCCGCCACCCTGGAAGCCCAGGAACAGCTGGCCGCCGGCGAGCCGATGAGCGAGATCACCTACCGGGTGCGCCGCCGCGTCGATGCCGCCGTCCAGACGCTGGTAGCGGCAGACATGTCCGCCCTGCAGGCAGACCTTGAAGAGATTGCCGCCATGGAACTCGCGCACGTGGGCGACGCCGGCGTGCCCGTGGTGGCCGACGACGCCGTGCAGCGCATGTCCGCCCGCGACTGGTCCCCCCTGGGTGCCCTGGAATCCGTGCAGGCCGTGCTGGACGCCCTGAACGTCGAGCGAAATGATGAAGCCCAGCCGGTCATGCCGCTGGCCACCATCTCCGTCACCGAGGACATGGCCACCGCCATGCGGATGCACGCCATGGGCTGGGAAAGCGTCTACCACCACGAGATCCTCGCCTATGGCCTGGCCCCCGAGGACATCGCCACCATGCTCACCCAGCGGCTCCGCTGGGCGCAGGGCACCATCCAGGTGCTGCTCCGGGAGAACCCGCTGGTCCAGAAGGGCCTGAAAATCGGCCAGCGGCTGATGTACTTCGCCACCATGTGGACCTACCTGAGCGGCTACGCGGCGGTCATCTACTTCGCGGCGCCCATCATCTACCTGCTGCTGGGCATCCTGCCCGTCACAAGCCTGAGCTGGGACTTCTTCCTCCGGTTCATCCCGTTCATGATTGCCAACCAACTGCTGTTCGCAGTCGCCGGCCGCGGCATCCCCACCTGGCGCGGCCAGCAGTACAGCCTGGCGCTGTTCCCCACCTGGATCAAGGCATGTTCGACGGCGGCCAAGAACGTCTGGTTCGGCCGCCCCCTGGGGTTCGCGGTGACACCGAAATCCCGCCAGACCGGCGGTCCCAGCTGGAGCCTGATCCAGCCGCAGATCATTGTGGCGGTGCTGCTGGCGGTGGCCGCCGTCGTCGGTATCGTCCGCCTGGCCACGGGACTGTCCGAGCCCCTTGGCACCCTGGTGAACGTGGCCTGGGTTATTTTTGACCTGGTGGTCATGAGCATCCTGGTTCGGGCCGTTATGTACAAGGGCTACGAACCCGTTCAAGACGTTGATGCTGGAGAGAGGAAACCCCGTGAAGTTTAGCTATGAGGTCAAGGATTCGTACGCGGAAGTCAGGGCGGACGGGCGGCTGAACATGGTGTCCGCGCCCAAGCTGCGCGAGTTCGTGACGGACGTGATCGCGGGCGGGACGTCCCGGATCGTGGTGAACCTGGAGAACACGGCGTTCATGGACTCCTCCGGGCTGGGAGCACTCATCGGCTGCCTCAAGGCCGCCCGGCAGGCCGGCGGTGACCTCCGCATCGCAGCCGTTCAGCCGCAGGTCAAAATGGTGCTCGAGCTGACCAGCATGGACCGGGTGCTCAACGCCTACGCCTCCGCCGACGAAGCGTTCGGCAATGACTGACATCCTGGCCGAGCGCAGCTTCCGGGGGCTCGCGGCGGCGGAGGCCATCGAGTCTGTCCATGACGAACTGGACGGCCTCTGGCACGATGCCCCGTTCGTCCAGGCCATGGACCAGATGACGTTCACCACGGCCGTCATCGAATCGGCGTCGAACATTGTCCAGCACGCCCAACCGGCAAAAACCCAACGGCCGGTGGAGCTGGGCGTGGATATCAGCGTGCAACCCACCCTGCTGCAGGCCCGGGTCAGCGCCTTCCATGCGAAGCCCCCGTTCGGCCCCCTGGAACCAGGGACCCCGGACGACGAATCAGAGTCCGGCCGCGGGTTGGCACTGATCGAGGCGCTGGTGACCACCGTGACCTTTCAACGGCAGGACGGCACCAACACCTGGATCCTGTCCAAGTCCCAGCAGGCTTAGGCCTCAAACACGCCCAGGTTTCGTGGCAGAGACGTAGGACGTGGCAGGGGCCGGGTTTCGCGGAGCAGAAGGTGCCTACAGGTCCCGGCTGAACAGCACCGAGATGGTGGCTCCGCCTCCGGGCGAGTCCCGGATCTCCAGTTCCCCGAGATGGGCGTGGGCGATCCGCCGGCAGGTCGCCAGGCCCAGGCCTGTGCCCGGGCCGTCCCCTGCCCGGTTCAGCCGGACCAGGGGCTCCACGGCACGATTCCTGTCCGCCGGGCTGATCCCCACGCCGTTGTCCGCGACACTGACCGTCACGCCGCGCTCGCCGGCCGAAGCAGACACGGCAACATGGAGGTCACGCTCCGGGCTCCGGTAATTCAGCGAGTTGGCCATCAGGTTCTGGAGCAGCACCCGCAGCTGGACAGGGTCCGCGAGCAGCTCGGCGTCATCGCAGAAGATGCCGCTCGAAGGTCCAAGGTCCACGCCGAGATCACGGGCGGCCATTTCGGTGACGGCCAGCAGCGAGACCTGTTCCCGGTGCAGTGCGCCGTCCACCCGGGAATACTGAAGCACGTCCTCGAGGGTCTTCAGCATGCGCCGCCCGCCGCCCCCGATGAATTCCAGGTACTCAACGGCAGGATGTCCGGGCGGGATGTCCGGATCGTCCTCGGCGAGCTCCACGTAACCCAGCATGGTGGTCAACGGGATCCGGAGGTCGTGGCTGACGCGCCCGGCGAATTCCCCCAGCATGGCGTTGCTGCGCTCCAGTTCGGCCAGCGCCTCGCTCAGCTGCAGGGTGCGGTGCTGAAGCTCCAGGACCTCCACCACCTGGTGGGCCAGCACTTCCAGCATCCCGATCTGCTCCGCCGTCGGGCTGGCCGGGCCGTCGGAGAAAATGCAGAGCGAGCCCAGCACGAATCCCGAAGCCGTTGCCAGCGGAACAGAGGCATAGAAACGCACTGCGGCGATCTCGCCGGTGACAAACGGATTGTCAGCGAACCGCACATCCCGGGACGCGTCGGGCACCACGGTTGTCTGGCCGCTCAGGAAAACCTTGGCGCACATGGAGTCTTCCCTGGAGCACACTCCGGGGTCCACGCCCCATGCCGCGATCTGCACCTGCTGGTCCTCGGTGATGATGTTCACCACACTGAACGGCACGGCGCACAGCCGGGCGGCAAGAGTGACAAGGTTGGTCAGCGCCCCCGCCGAGTCTTCCTGGCGCAAGGCCGGCGGCCGTCCGGCGGCTGTGGGAGCCAGCCCGTAGTTCCTGATCGCGGCGGCGCGATCCGACTCCGTGGCCGTCCACCCGAACGTGACGGTATCCATGCTTTGTGTGTCCCCCTGTATGTCCAACGCCCCAGACCTCCGACGATCCTATCCGGCCGCCGGGATGCTCTATCACTCCTGGTTCCCATTCGGCCGGTTTGGCAGCTGGAAGTGATAGAGCAACTGGCGGGGAACGCGGGATTCGGGGGAATGAGTAGGCTAGAGGGCATGTCTTCCGAAGAAATCCCCGCCGAGCGGCGCCAGGTTACCGTCCGCCGGGCACCGAAGTATGTGCCGTTCCTCATCCTCGGCGCACTGGTGGGCGTCGCGGTGGCCGCGGTGGTGGCGTTTGCCATCCCCGGTGACGAAAGCTTCGATCCCGGAGCGGTGTTCGGTTTCTTCCTGGTCATGTTCGGCGCCGGTGGGGCCATCCTGGGCGCGGTGGCGGCCCTCATCCTGGACCGGCGCAGCGTCAAGCGCCAGGAACGCGCCGTCGTCGAAGCTGTTCCTGACTCCGAGCCCGACGACGGTACCGGCCAGTAGGTTTTCGGCCGGGTCACGGCCGGGGGGTCACAAACCCGGGCGCGGCCAAGTCATACCGCATCTCGTGAGATAATCGACCAGTGGCACGCGGCGATGGAAAACTTTCTCATGATCTTCTCCCTGGCGAAAAAGGCCCTCAGGACGCTTGTGGCGTTTTCGGGGTCTGGGCACCAGGTGAAGAAGTAGCAAAACTTACTTATTACGGGCTGTATGCATTGCAGCACCGCGGTCAGGAGTCGGCTGGTATAGCCACCAGTGACGGCAAGCGGATCAACGTCTACAAGGACATGGGCCTCGTTTCCCAGGTGTTCGACGAGACAACGCTGAACACCCTGACCGGGCACTTGGCGGTGGGACACTGCCGCTACTCCACCACCGGAGCCAGCCACTGGGCCAACGCCCAGCCCACCCTCGGCGCCACCAGCACCGGCACCGTGGCGCTGGCGCACAATGGCAACCTGACCAACACGGCAGAGCTCAACGCCATGATCCAGGAACGCAACGGCGGCCAGCTCAGCGGCGAAATGAAGCAGGGCAACACCTCGGACACCGCCCTGGTCACCGCACTCCTGGAAGGCGAAGAGGGCAAAACCCTCGAAGAGACCGCCATGGAACTGCTGCCCAAGATCAAGGGCGGCTTCTGCTTTGTCTTTATGGACGAAGGCACCCTCTACGCAGCACGCGACACCTACGGCATCCGCCCGCTGGTCCTGGGCCGGCTGGAACGCGGCTGGGTGGTCGCCTCCGAGCAGTCGGCCCTGGCCACCGTGGGCGCCAGCTTCATCCGTGAGATCGAACCTGGTGAATTCATCGCCATCGACGAAGACGGCGTACGTTCCCAGCGCTTCGCGGAGCCGACGCCGGCGGGTTGCGTTTTCGAGTACGTTTACCTCGCGCGCCCGGACGCCGCGATTTCCGGCCGTTCCGTGTACGAGTCCCGCGTTGAGATGGGCCGCCAGTTGGCCCGCGAAAACACCCAGGAAGCGGACATCGTCATCCCGGTGCCGGAGTCCGGTACCCCTGCCGCCGTAGGCTACGCCGAGGAATCCGGCATCCCATTCGCGCACGGCTTCGTCAAGAACTCCTACGTGGGCCGGACCTTCATCCAGCCCTCGCAGACGCTCCGCCAGCTGGGTATCCGGCTCAAGCTGAATGCCCTTGAGTCCGTGATCCGCGGCAAGCGTGTTGTGGTGGTGGACGATTCGATTGTCCGCGGCAACACGCAGCGCGCCATCGTCCGGATGCTCCGCGAAGCCGGTGCCGCGTCAGTCCACATCAAGATTTCCTCCCCGCCGGTCAAGTGGCCCTGCTTCTATGGCATCGATTTCGCCTCCCGGGCGGAACTGATCGCCAACGGCGCCACCATCGAGGAAATCTCCCAGGCCATCGGAGCCGATTCGCTCGCCTACATTTCCGAAGACGGCATGATCGACGCCACCCGGCAGCCCCGCGAACGCCTCTGCACCGCCTGCTTCACGGGCAAGTACCCCATTGAACTCCCCAGCGCGGACAAACTGGGCAAGAACCTGCTGGAGCGCACCGACCTCG
Source organism: Pseudarthrobacter sulfonivorans (assembly GCF_024391045.1). Lineage (GTDB taxonomy): Bacteria > Actinomycetota > Actinomycetes > Actinomycetales > Micrococcaceae > Arthrobacter > Arthrobacter sulfonivorans_B. The sequence continues at coordinate 6,361 of NZ_JANFCZ010000031.1, read as the reverse complement.
GCGGCCTCACGCCGTCGCCCTCGGCGCTGCCCGGCGCCACAGCTGCGCTGTCCGAGCCCGCCATCGATGACCGTGAGGATCCGGCCGACGCCGAAGGCTCCGACGGCTGCGATCCGGGTCCGGATGCCGAGTTTGAGGACCTGCTCACCGAAGAAGACCGCGTGCCCGAGATTCATCACGCAGCCACCATCCCCGGCGCCGACAAGAAAGAGTCCGTATGACTTCCGCAACCCCCGCCGCCGGCCACACCCCCGGTACCCCCGCAGGCATCACCTACGCCTCTGCCGGTGTTGACGTTGAAGCAGGCGACCGCGCCGTCGAACTGATGAAGGGTGCCGTGAAGGCCACCCACAACTCCTCGGTTCTTGGCGGCGTAGGCGGCTTCGCCGGACTGTACGACGTCTCCAAGCTGCTGACCTACAAGCGCCCGCTGCTGGCCACCTCCACCGACGGTGTGGGCACCAAGGTAGCCATCGCCCAGGCCATGGACATCCACGACACCATCGGGTTCGACCTGGTGGGCATGGTGGTGGACGACATCGTGGTGGTGGGCGCCGAGCCGCTGTTCATGACCGACTACATCGCCTGCGGCAAGGTGGTGCCGGAGCGCATCGCGGACATCGTCCGTGGCATCGCGGCCGCCTGCTCAGTGGCCGGCACCGCGCTGGTGGGCGGCGAAACCGCCGAGCACCCGGGCCTGCTGGGCGAACACGAGTATGACGTTGCCGGTGCCGCCACCGGTGTCATCGAAGCCGACCAGCTGCTGGGCCCGGAACGTGTCCGCGCCGGTGACGTGGTGATCGGCATGGCGTCCTCGGGCCTGCACTCCAACGGTTACTCCCTGGTGCGCCGCGTCATCAACCACGCCGGCTGGGCCCTGGACCGCCAGGTCTCCGAACTTGGCCGCACCCTGGGCGAGGAACTGCTCGAACCCACCCGTGTGTACGCCGCCGACTGCCTGGACCTGGCCCGCGCCTTCCCGGTAAGCGGCTCCGCCGGAGGTGCAGCCGTGCACGGCTTCAGCCACGTCACCGGCGGCGGCCTGGCCGCCAACCTGGCCCGGGTCCTGCCGCAGGGCCTCGTCGCCACCGTTGACCGCGCCACCTGGGAACTGCCGGCCATCTTCAAGCTGGTCTCCGAGCTGGGCAACGTCCCGCTGGCCGACCTCGAGCGCACCCTGAACCTCGGCGTGGGCATGGTGGCCATCGTGTCCGCCGAAGCCGCCGACGCCGCCGTGGCACGCCTCAACGACCGGGGCCTGCCGTCCTGGATCATGGGCACCGTTACCGAGGATTCAGATTCGATCCTCAAGACCGGACCGGACTACGTGCAGGGCGCCAAGGGTGTGGACGGCGGCGCCGTCCGCCTGGTCAACGCCTACGCATAGATTCCTCATCGAGTGCTCCGTAAGCGCCCTTATGACCCCTCATAACGGCGCTTACGGAGCACTCGATGCGTTTTTAAACCTCCAGCAGGCTAAACACTCCGCCCTGCGGATCCCTGAGGGTGGCCGTGGCGCCGGGTGTCTCGTCGTCCTCGGCCTCCGGGGCGATCAGCACCTCGCCACCGGCTGCCACAGCCTTCCCTACGGCATCGGCCACGTCGGCGACGCCGAAGTAGATCTGCCACCGCGCGGGCGCCTCAGCCGCGACGATCCCGGCCACCTCCGCACCGTTCACCATCAGCGTTGAGTACGTCCCGCCGTCGTCCTGGGGGTACTCGGTCACCTCGTGGCCGAACAGCTGCTGGAAGAACCCGACGGCGGCCTGCGGCTCGGGCGTCAGAAGTTCCGTCCAGGAGAGGGCGCCGGGCTCGTTGTACCTGGCGGTGCCGGTGTGCGTTCCGGGCTGCCACACGCCGGTGGTCCCGCCGCCGGGAGGATCCATAAAGACCATCACGCCGGTGTCCCCGATCTCCTCGGGCCCGAACTGCACGGCACCGCCGGCGTGGGGCACTTCGCCGGCCAGCGCGGCGGCGTCTTCCGCCGCGAAGTAGATGTTCCACTGGGCGGCCGTACCCAGCGCTGCCCGGTGCGGGCTCAGCGGCGCAACGGTTGCCACCAGGTCCCCGTCTGCAAAGGCCTGGGCGTAGCTGCGGCCATCGGGCGTGGGCAGGTCCTGGAAGGTCCAGCCGAACACGGCGGCGTAGAAGGCCTTGGCCGCCTGGACGTCAAGGGTCTGGACGTCAGCCCAGCACGGCTCGCCGTGACGGTAGCGCGGTGAGGGGGAATTCTCTGGCATCGGGCGTCCTTTCGCGGGTGGCACATCGCGTCCAGGGTCCAGTCAACACCAAAAAGCCCGCCGCCCGCACCGGATTACGGTACAGGCAACGGGCCTGATAACTGAGGCCAACACCGGGGTCCTCTGGAACCAAGGTGCTGAAAAGAAGCGCCGTACCAGTGAACCGGTATGGCTTCCGATCGTACTGCGGTGCCACGGGACCGGCCGCCTGGGGCGGGCCGGTTGCGACAGCTAGCCGATCCGACGGGTGTGCACCTCGTCGTCGTCTTCTTCCAAATCTTCCGCGTACTTATCCACGTAAGCCGAATAGTCCGGTTCAACCGGGTCATTCGCGAAATGGCTCGTGGCAAGACCTTCACGACCCTTGAGCTCACGCTGAAGGGCCGAATAATCAGTGTTCGGGGAATAGTACTTAATATCCCGAGCCTGCTTGGTAGCTTTTGCCTTTTGACGGCCGCGCCCCATGGCGTGACCCCCTTTTGTACTCGGACCGGAGGTGGTCACCTTGGCTATCGGTGAGGCCCCGGAATGTTTGGTCAATTTGTCGTACACCTAGATTACATGCTTTCTGCGGCCGATGCTTGCCAGCCTGTGCGTCCGGACGCCATGTCCGGTACCCTTTCCGCGGCGAACCGCGGGTTCCCGGCTTTTTTGTTGGATAGAGTCTCTTCAAGAGTTGCCGGTCCGGGCACGGAACGGCACACGGACGAGGCCAAAACCCAGGAGGGTATCTGGATGGACAACCAGGAACAGCGCCCCCTCCCGCCCAGGCCTTCCGCCCCGCCCACCGTTGGCTTTCCGCAGGTCACGGCCGCGCCGGCTGCCCCGCCAGAGGGCCCGGAACCCTCCCCGGCGACGCCCCGCCGGGCCGTGTCATGGCTGCTGAAGGCCGTGTTCGCGCTGGTCCTGATTGCCGTGGTGGTGGCCCTGGTGTGGCTCGCCAACCAGCTGGGATCCCAGCCGGCCGCCCCGCCCGGCGATCCGGGCTCGGTCACTATTGAGACCTCCCCCACTCCCCTGCCCACCCCGCTCCCGCTGCCGCGGGAGGGTGTGACGCCGCCGGACTACCGGCTGGGCGACTGTTTCAAGGACTTTGACCCTGCGGCCCTCCGGTCAACAGTGGTGGCCTGCGATACCGGCCACTCCGCCCAACTGGTGGCCGTGTTCCGGTACCCGGGCAAGGATTCGTACCCGGGCCGGGAGGCACTCGCCGCCAAGGCCCTGGAGGCGTGCCGGGCGGCGACACTGAATTCCGCGTCCAACAACTACACGCTGAACTTCCAGCGCGCCTATCCCAGCGGCACAAGCTGGGACTCCGGTGACCGCAGGGTGGACTGCTACGTGACGGCCGACGCCGGGAACGTCATTAACGCCAGCGTGCTCCCCTGAGTTTGAGGGGAGCACGAAAGCGGGTGGGCTTAGCCCAGGTAGCCCCAGAGGAGGATGGCGGTGATGTACACGATTCCCACCCAGAACATCATGATCACGGTGTAGCCCATGATGTCCTTGAGCTTGAGCTTGGAAAGGGCCAGTGCCGGCAGGATCCAGAACGGCTGCACCAGGTCGTTCCAGGCGTTGCCCAGCATGACGGACATGGACGTCTGGGCCGTGGAGGCGCCGATGGCGTTCGCCGCATCGATCATGAAGGGGCCTTGGATCATCCAGTGGCCGCCGCCGGACGGGGCGAAGAAGTTGATCACGAAGGAGCTGATCAGGCCCCAGAACGGCAGGGTTTCCGGCGTCGAGATGCTGGTGAAGACGCCGGAGATGGTGACCACCAGGCCGGACGCGGCCATGATGGCCATGATCCCGGCGTAGAACGGGAACTGCAGGATGATGCCGGAGATGGTCTTGATGCCCTCGTTGAGCTGCTTGAGGTAGGCGTTGGGAGTGCCGAGCAGCAGGACGCCGAGGAAGAGGATGAAGAAGTTGATCAGGTTCAGGTCAACGCCGCCGCCCCGGATGAAGTGGACCACCACGTAGGCCATGCCCAGGGCGCCGATCGCCATGGCGAGGATCCGGCTGTTATTGAGCTTTGAGGCAAAGGTACCGGCGTCGCCATCCACCACCACGTTTTTGGTGGGCTCGGCGAAGTGGAGGTCCCGGTTGATCTCGGTGACCGGCTGGCCGGGCTTGGGGTGCAGCATCGCGTTCAGCAGCGGGAGCGTCACCAGGACCACGGCGGCGGTGACCAGCATGGGCAGCGAGAAAATGGTCTGGGCCAGCGGAATGAGGCCCATCTGCTTCTCCATCGGGTGTCCCGGCGTCGAAATGACCATCGGGATGGTGGCGGAAAGGCCCAGGCCGTACATGGTGAACCCGCTGTACGCCGCGGCGATGATCAGCGGGTAGTGGACGCCCTTGACGTGGAGGGCAAGCTTCTTGGCAACAATTCCGCCGATGACCAGGCCGAATCCCCAGTTGAGGTAGGAGCCCACGGCACCCACCAGCGTTGCCACGATCACGGCGGTGCGCGGTGTTTCCACGCGGCTGACAATCGCATTCAGCAAGCGCTCGACGACGGGCGCGTTCGCCAGGACGTAACCCATGGCCAGGATGACGGCCATCTGGGTGGTGAAGGCGAGCAGGGACCAGAAGCCGTTGCCCCAGGAGGCCGTGACGTCGTCGAAGCTCTGGCCCTCGATCACGATGGCCATTATGACCGTCAGGATGGTCAGGATGATGGCGAACACAAAGGGATCCGGCAGGAAGCGCCGCATTAGCTCAGTGAAGAAGCCGGTCACCTTCTGCATGCCAACAGCACGCTTGGCGACGGGGAGCCCGGCCCTGTCCATAGTTTTGGTCATGATTGTCCTCATTGAGTTGTACGAAGTCTTTGGCGCCCGGCAAGGCACGGGGGTGCCTGCAGTTGGCCTTGGGGAGAAGCCGGGAAAGCCTGCGGCGGACCGGCCATCATGGGCAGGATCACGGCCGGGGGTTACCTGGCGCACAGTTAAGGGTCCGGAATCAAGCCATAGCTGTCCAATAAACTTTCCATACGGAACCGATTACGAAACCCTTATGAATGGTTGAGGCGCGATGCACCTGAAGTACCTTCGTGCTTTTGCCGTCCTTGCCGAGGAACTGCACTTCGGCCGGGCGGCCGAGCGCTTGGCGGTGGCACAACCGCAGCTCAGCGTGTGGATCCGGCGGCTGGAACAGGAACTCGGCGTCGAGCTTTTTGAACGGTCCTCGCGGGCGGTCCGCCTGACGGATGCAGGGCAGGCAGTACTCGGACCCGTCCTGCAGACCTTGGAAAGCGCCAGCCTCATTGAGCGCGCTGCAACGCTCGGAACCTCTGCCGTGGTGGGCCAGGTTGTGGTGGGGTATGCCGGCGCCAGCAGCCGGGATGTTGTACCGCCGCTGGCCAAGGCCGTGCGGGCCGCAGAACCCGGCATCGAACTGCAGCTGAAGTCCTTGGTCTACGGTGGCCTCGCGCCGGCGGAGGTGGTCTCCGGAGCCATCGACATCGGATTCGGACGCCTTCCGGTGCGGGACAAGGACGTCCGGACGCGCGTGTTTGCCTATGAACGCCTGCTGGTCGCCTTGCCGGAGGACCACCCCCTTGCCGCAGCGGATACGGTCCGGCTGGCGGATCTCGCGAAGGAGCCCTTTGTCGCCTTACCGGCAGCCATCGGCTCTAACCTCCGGGAGGCCACCACCCGGCTCGCCCTCGAAGCAGGCTTTTCGCCGCACGTGATGCAGGAAGCGCCCGACTCCTATGCCGTCCTCAGCCTGGTGGCCGCCGGCGTGGGCGTCACCCTCACATTGTCCTCGGTCCGGCACATCAACCCTCCGGGCCTGGTCTACCGTGATCTGGCCGGTCCGCCCGTTCACCTCGCCGTCGCGGTGGTCTGGGGCCAGCACGGCGTTGGCCGGGCAACCCAGGCAGTGCTGGACATCTTCGAGCAGATCATGCCGACGCCGCCCGCGCCGGCCGGGCGCGTGCTCAGCTGAGGCATACCGCGCCGCATATCGCGCCGCGCTAAACTGGATCATGACCGGCGCCCGCGCCCGACTCCTTGCCTGGCTCGTTGCCATGGCCGCGGTCCTCGGTGCCTGCTCGCCCGCGATTCATCCCGACGCCGTCGCAACACTTCAACCCGGCAGCGCCATTTCCG
>NZ_JANFCZ010000030.1 GCF_024391045.1 Pseudarthrobacter sulfonivorans | reverse complement strand
GGTTTGGCACCCACTGGAGTCGAAGATATATTCACAAGTGCATAAGTCTGTTGAGAACGTATATTCGATAGAACCCGGCATCTACTCTAAAATTGAGACGTGATCAAGGCAGGCTCCGCGGAGGACTTGGACCGGATGATGGCGCGCACCGAAGCCGACCGGGTCCGTCCGATGGATGACACCTCCCCGATCCGGGACTTCCCGAAGTACAACCGGCCCCTGGTACAGGTCGGCAGCATCTTTGGCAAGGCCCTGGGCTGGTCAGGCAGCTACGGACTGATCGAGCGGCTGGATGCTTCCGAGAAATATCACCTGGCCTGGGCACAGCCAGACAGCATCAAGCGCGTGGCGCACGAACTATGGAAGGGTAGCCGTGGACTCTAGTTCGGCATCATACGATTCAGACATGTCGGATCGTGCTGTTAGGCTCCGGTCATGAGTCGATGTACAGCACCCCGCCAGGGGCACAGATCAGCAGCAGCAAGGGCCAACTGCCCCTCGTGCGGAGGCAGGGGCTACGGCTACTCCGCCCCTTCCTACTACACGCCCCAGCCGAGCTACTCACGGAGTAGCAGCGGCGGAGGATCCGGCAGCAGTGCCGGATCGGGCGTCAAAAGGACGCGTCCGCGGTGGTCACCAAGTACCTCGACCGTTTCCTACACTCCGGCCGAAGTTCAGGCCCTCACGCCGGCCAGGCGTGCGGTCGAAGCCCGTGCCGGCCGACCTGAGCTGCGGGACGTTTTCCTTTGCCACGCATGGGATGACCGGCGCCGCGTCGCTGCGGAACTGAATGATCTGATTGAGGCCGCAGGTGCCTCAGTCTGGTTCAGCGAGAAGGACATCGTGCTTGGCCAGCCGTTCCTTCGGGAAATTGACAAGGGGTTGGCGAAGTCCCGGACCGGCATCGTTCTCGTCACCCCGGCCCTGCTCAAGCGCATTGACGGCGGCGGTGTGTCCGATAAGGAACTCTCAGCACTCCTGGCGCGTGACATGCTGATCCCCGTCGTGCACGGCACGACGTACGAAGAACTCCGTGATGTGAGCCCCTTGCTGGGATCCCGGAACGGCCTGGACACAACGGTCGATTCGCTGGAGGTTGTCGCCGCGAAAATCGTAGAGCTGGTCACAGTGGAGGATGAGGTCGTAACGGTGTAGCGGGTGCGGAGCACTCATAGGTGAAATGCGGGGTGCCTCTATGTTTTTCGTCAAGCGGCTGAGGGTGTCCGTGGTGCGTAGAAAGTGCCGTCTCTGAGCATGGCGTAGAGGGTGTCGCGGCGGCGGGCGAGGGCGATGAGGGCCTGGTTGTGTCGTTTGCCCTCGGCCCGTTTCCGGTCGTAGTAGTCCCTCGAGATGTATAGTCTGAGTAGAAATATGTGTGATGAGATGGGTTTTGAACTCCCGCCTATACCACCGTCAGCCCCGGCAATTCAGTAAGGACTGAGATGGAAATCCAGGAACGGCAGCTCCGTAAACGCCTCAAAGAAGACTTCGAACCACACATAGTCATGACAGATGTAAAAAACCATCAGGAAGACGAGCAAGCGAAGTTTCGTACTTCCCGTGCGCTGGCCGCGCTCACTGTAGCTGATAGGGCTAAAACTACCGCCGAAGACTCATGCGCGTCCGTTGTTGACGAGTCCGGCGACGCCGGAATAGATGCGATATATGTATCTCAAATGCGCGGTGAGATTTACCTGGTACAAGCGAAAACATCCGCAGGATCCCCGAGCCCCACCGAAGTTATGAAGTTTGCCAACGGCATCAAACGTTTTCTAGATTGTGATTGGCAGGCTCTAGGTCCGAAAGCCAGAGGGCGTGCTTCCGAGTTTGAGGACGCGCTTGAAAGCAGCAAAGTCATTGCAGTCTTTTCGCATCTCGGTGTTCAGAAGCCGAATGATGACGCCAAGGCTGAAACTGATCGGCTAGTTGCGGAAGTCAACGCCAATGGGGAGATTTTGGAGTTTTCCTATGAAGGACTCCGTGAAAACTTTGAACGCAGGAACACGGCGCTGAATCTCGGTGCCCCCGACCACGAAGTTGAATTTGAACGATGGGTGACGATGGGTGACTATCGATCGGAGATCATGGGGATCGTTGCTGCAGACCAGCTTGCCGAACTGGTGGACACGTTTAGCGAGCGTCTCTTCGACAAAAACATTCGGTCAATTCTAAAAGCGACTGAAACGAACGAGACGCTGCATGAGACATTAAGTTCGGAGCCATCGAAGTTTTGGTACTACAACAACGGAATTACAATCGTCGCGGAATCGATCAGCTGCGGTCGAATTAACCCACGTGCCACCGATGAGCGGTTCAGGTTGAAAGGCTTAAGTATCGTCAACGGCGCGCAGACATCTGGTGCACTTGCTCGTGCGAAAAGAAGCGGCATTGCGCTAGAGGATGTCAGGGTTACCGTTCGCGTAATTTCGACAGCGGGGCACGATGCTGACTTCGGAAAACAAGTGACGCGCAAAACTAATACTCAAAACCAAGTCACAAACCGGGAGTTCGTTGCGCTGGATCCGTACCAGCTAGAACTGAGCGAGATATTGCATGCCGAGGGAATTCTTTATACTTTCCGTAGTGGCCAGTCACTTGAAAGTGAAGAGCATAAATTTGCGTTTGATCTCGAGGAAGCTACGCGCGCGCTGGCTTGCCTCTCAAGCATTGACAACGCAACACGTGCCAAGCGTGAATTGGGTCGAATGTGGCTCGACATAAAAGCGAACCCGTATCTCGAGTTGTTCCCACGAAACCTTGAGCCCGCAAATATGTACAACGCAGTGCGTTTTTGGCGCAGTTTTGGAATGGCACTCGACAATTTCAGCAAAACCCTTGAAAAGCGTGGGGCGAACATAGCGAAGAACTCCTTGTACATGGCCTGTGCGTTGTTTATGCAGACGGCGCGATCAAAAGGCGTAGCTTTCTCGAATTTTGAATGGGATGTCGAGGGATGGATTTCGGACAACACCCCAGATATTGAGCGCCTTGTGGGCCTCATCGTCGATACGCACGAGGTAGAGAACTCAAGTGGACATGCGATGGCGTTCTTCAAGAATCAGCAAAAGATGGCTCTATTTTCCAGACGCGTTGGACTAGAATTCCGCGCAGTTAGCGCGGCCACTTTACCTAGCGCCTGAGGGTTCCGCCCAGACTGTTGGGCAGTGGCATTCGCTGCGGCTGCATAGTCTCGGCGGGCACCCTGAAGACAGCGCTTGCAATGCCCGTCGGGGTTCCGTGGTTTCATAAGCGTCTGCTATGACAGCTTTAAAAAGGTTACCGCTGATGCATGGACAAATACCGCGAATCTCAGCTGCGGCTGGTTGCGTTTGCGGCCAGCGTGAAGATCAGGCAAGCCAAGCTCGACAAGGCAATGCGGGGTAGCCGTACTCGCTGTAGAGCAGAACCAGAAGGCCTTAGATCCAATGGGGGCCAGCTCCCGTGGGCCAATCAGGGTGCCGGCTGGGCCCTGGTGGAAGACTTAGTTGGGGGAGAATTTGAAGGCGATTGCAGGCACTGTTTTGGTTTTGATGGTCCTCGCAGGGGTGTGGGTCGGCACCGCGTGCTGTACCCAGTCCTTCCCCTACTGCCACGTCTGAGGATATTTCCCTTCCGGACGTCGGGGGAAAGACTCTAGCTAACGCTGTGATTACCCTCAGCTCCGCGGACGTGGACGGGAAATACACGTCAGTCGGTTCAGGGGACTTCGACAGCAACTTTGTGGTCTCATCAGAGCCCAGCCCCTGGCAGCACGGTGACCAGAAAAGACTTGGTCTTTCTCCAGTTGAAACCCAACCCGGCTAATCCGCCCAAGCCCTCACCGACGACCACGCCTTCCGCGATACCCAAGCCGACGATCACAGCGTCGCCTCCTCCGCCCCCACCGCCGCCGGCACCGAAACAGGGCCACGTGACGTACGTCGTCGAGGCAGACGGACCGATCGGTACCATCATTTACACGAACTTCGTCGGGAGCAAGAAGGGCCAGGAACAGTCATCGGACGAAGTCTGGGGGCCGGTGGAGAAGTCCCATGACTTCTATGCCCTCGGGTTTGAATCCAGTAACGAGTTCTGGTCGCCCGGCGTCATCGCCCAGGCCGGAGCAGGCACGAGCAGCATCACCTGCCACATTCTGCGGGACGGCCGGGAAATTTCCAAGCAGACATCAACTGGCCAATACTCGGTCTTTACGTGCAACGTTGGCGGCTAAGGGCCTCGCAAAATCGAGCTCACTTATCCGACGCCGCCTCATCAGAAGTTGCAGGCGGCGAGGGGGCACGAGAGCTGTCTGTCAAGGCGCACAGTCGGGCGAGCACACGGCGCACCACACCGGGCGACTGGGCGCTGTGATTACCCCGGGGGCCCGGCATGAATGCGCAGCTACACCGGCCAACTACGTGCAGCCAGTCAGGATCAGGACGAGCGGGTCACCGGGGTTTTATGTACCCACCCAGGACGCGATCCATGGCTCGGGGTCTCGCCCCTCAGGGTGGCGGCACCGCCACTCATCCCAGAGCCTTCCGATGAAGGTTGTGTTTTGAGGCAACGAACGCTGAAGGTTGTGTCTTATATACCTATTCTGGACAATAGTCAAGACTGCTGCTTGGATTCTCGTGGGATCTGTGGTTAGCTCTCCCCATTGACCCTGCACCACAGAGAGGTGGTAAACCGATGGGCACCATGGAAGGACACACACAGCTGGCGGCGGTTCGGCCAGACATGCTGGCCGCGTGGAGTTACCAGTCAGATATCCCGGGGCGATTAAGCCGATACCAACAGGCGGGGGGACTTGCGGCGGCGGCCAAGGCCTCTGCTCGAACCCGCGACGGACATTGTCGGACCTCGTGTGTACGGTGCCCGCATGACCGGTGAATCAGTAGATCCGCGACAGCGCCAGGCAGTGGGCGCGCTGCGCGACGCCGTGAACCGGATGCTACGAGCGGGAGACTCTCACCGGCCGTCTCCGAGTCGCCGAGGAGGAGAGCAGTTCTCTCACGCAGGACCTCACAACCTCAGACGGCCGAGTCGCGGAACTCGAAGCCGAAACTGGAGCGGGTTCAAACCGACGCCGAGCAAGCGGCTGCCCCACGCTGCTGAACTGTCCGCCGAGCGGTCACGCGCTGAGGCAAATAGAAGCAACACGTCCCGCGGCGGGCAGCTGGCGGCGCTGACCTGGGCTTCATCGACGATAGGAGTGCGGCATGGCAACTGACATCGAAGGCGGTGTCGCGCGCATTGAGGCTGCCCTCAACACGCCGACCCTGAAGCTGCTCGACCGTAAATCCGCCGTCATCGCCATGCCACTGCTGTCGGCTGTCTTCCCCGACGATTCCCAGCCCGTTCCGGTCGAACAGCTGCACACCCGGGTCGAAGCCCTGCTGGACGAGCTGCGCGCGGGCGGGTACACAGTGCCGTCAACGGGTGGCAAGGCCCTCGCCATGCAGTGGGTGCGTGAGCGGTGGCTGTACCGGGACCCAGGGCGCGGGCAGGAAACCTACCAGCTCACCGGCGACGCCAGGCAGGCCCTGGACTATGTGATCCGGGCGAGCCGGACCCAGCTCAACGTCTCTGTGTCGCGCATCGAAACCATGCGGCGGGTCATCTCGGACGCCGCCCAGGCAGCCAACCCGGACCGCGAGGAGCGCAAGCGCCGGCTCGCCGAAGAGATCGAGATCCTGCAGGAAGAGTACGACCACCTGGCCGCCGGCGGCGAGCTACGGGAATCCTCGGAGGCGGAGCTGTCCGAGCAGTTCTCCAACGTGCTCCGCGAGCTCGACGGCCTGCCGTCCGACTTCCGCCGGGTCGAGGAGGCCGTGCGGGAGATGCACCGGGGCATCACCAAGCGGTTCCGTGAAGAAGAGCGCCCCGTCGGGGAAGTGGTCGACGATTACCTGGCGCAGGCGACCAGCCTGCTGACCGGCACGGCGGAAGGCAGGGCTTTTGCCGGCGCGCTGGAGCTCCTGCGCAAACCTGACTGGCTGACCAGGCTACGCTCCGACCTGGAAGCCATCCTGGCCCACCCCGGGGCCGGCCGACTCCTTGCCGATGAACAGCGCCAGATGCGCACGGCAGTGGAGATCATCCGCCGCGGCATCGCCGACGTCCTGGACCAGCGCCAGCGCCTCACTGCCACCCTCCGGGAACACATCGAGAACTACGACCACATCCGCAACCGCGAGCTCGACATGGTCCTGCGCGGCATCGACCGGGAAATGCGGGCCTGGATGCAGTCGGCACGCGCCCGCGACCACGTCGGTGTTCAGTTGATCCCGCCGGGCCTGGACATCGCGGCCCTGCGCTTCAAGACGTACGACCCGGACAGCCAGCGCGCTCCTGAACCGCTCGCGGACGTCTCGGATGAGGCGCCGGCGGCGCTGTCCCTGGAGGACATCCGCAGGCAGGGCGGCCCGTCACTGGATCAGCTGCGCCGCCGGATTGAGGAAAAAGCCGCCAACGGGGAGCTTGAGTCCGCAGCGGAACTGTTCAACTCCCTGCCCGGGGACCTCCGCCGGCCGGTCGAGATCCTCGGGCTCCTGCACCTTTTCACCGGGCTCGGGGCCGTTACCGATCCCGACCAGCGCGAGGCTGTGACGGCAGTACGGCCTGACGGCAGCACGCGCACATTCCTGATGCCGTCCGCCACGATCCAACCCGCAGGGGATGCGAAGGACACTGATACCGAAGGAGCACGCCAATGACGGACGTCGCCGAGATCGACGAAGACTCCGTGGACCCCCTGGACTTCCTGTCCGAGGACCCGCCGGCCGGGGACGAGGACGGCGCGGAGAGCTCGCTGTCCATGTTCGAGAGCGATGCTTCGACCCTGTTCCCGGACCAGCGCAGATGCCTCCATGCGCTCCTGAAGCACCGTTACCTCTCGGCGGAGCGTCACCCCGACCACTGGCAGGTTCTCCTGGCCAACGAGGACGTGATCCGGGGCCGCCTCAACGAGCTGTTCTTCGAGCTCTTCATCGACCGGGGCCACCAGATCGTGTTCAAACGGCAGGCGGTGTCGGAGACGGGTGATTCGCTTCCGTCGCTGCTGCGGGACGTGTCCCACACGAAAGAGGAGACCATCATGATGGTCTACCTGCGGCAGAGGCTCTTCTCCCAGCGTCAGGAGGGCGAGGACTTCGTCTTTGTGGACCGTCAGACGCTGCTCGATGAAGTGGCCGACCAGCGCCCCGAGCACACGACCCACCGCGCCATGGACCAGAAACGCACGCTGAAGGCGATTGACGGGCTGGCCACGGCCGGCCTGCTCCTGAAGACCGCCGACCCCGACAGGTTCCGGATCTCTCCCATCATCGAGATCCTCATGCCGGTCGAGAAGCTGCGCACTCTGTGGACGTGGCTCGTGGAGCAGAACGGCACCGCGCCGGAGCGTGACAGCCCCAGCGACGGCACCGACTACGACGGAGTTGAAGAAGACGATGAACCTGACCTGCTGACCGACCTCGGGAAAGACAAGGCATGACCCTCGAACTGGAAATACCCGACCTGCAGGTAGCCGCGGCGGAGCACGCCCAATGGCGGGTCGAGGCCCTCCAGATGGTGAACTGGGGCGGCTTCCACGGCCGCACCGAGGTGCGGTTTTCACCAGGATCCACGCTGTTGTCCGGAGCGAGCGGCACCGGGAAGTCAACGGTCCTGGATGCCTACATCGCCCTGATGATGCCCTCCAACACTCCGTTCAACGGGGCATCCAACGACGCCGGGGGCCGGGCACGGTCGGCGGAGCAGCGGAACCTGCTGACCTACCTCCGCGGCAAGATGGACGCCAACCGGGTCGACGGCTCCGACGAGATGCTCGACCTGGTGCTGCGCGGTGCCGGCATGACGCCGGTCTGGGGTGCCCTGGCCGCGACCTTCGTCAACGATCAGGGCCGGCGCTATACGGCGATGCGAATCTACTTCGTCAAGGCCGGCGCGTCCGTCAACGGCGACGTCATCACGACCTTCGCCGCCTACGAGGGCTATTTCGACACGTCCAAGCTCGCGCCGCTGGCCGCCAGCCGCTTCGACAAGCGGGCACTGAAGGCAGCCGTACCGGGGCTGGCGACGTTCAACACCTTCTGGGAATTTGAAGGAACCCTGCACACCCGCCTCGGCATCGGCGGCGCCGACGGCGGCCGCAAAGCCATGCGGCTTCTCGCACGTCTCCAGGCCGGGATGGAGGTCAAACGGGTGGACGGGCTGTACAAGACGATGGTGCTGGAGGAACCCGTTACGTACCAGGCCGCCGACCAGGCGATTCTGCATTTCGCCAATCTGGAGGCGTCGTACTCGAAGATGGTGGATGAAGCCAACAAGGTCAAGGTCCTGCAGCGCCTTCCCGCCCTCCAGACGGAGCTGGCGGATGCCGAAGCAAGGGAACTGCTGATCCGCCACTTCGGCGCCGACGACGATGGACCCTCATCGTTCCGCCTGTGGAAGCTCCGCGCCGAACGCGGCCTTCTTGACGACGCGGTGCTGGCGAACCGCCGCGACCACGCCGCGGCCAGCCGCGCCTTCGCCCAGGCACAGTCCGACGAATCCGAGTACGGGGCGCGCCTTGTACAGATTGCCCGGGACAAGGACGCCAATGGCGGTAGCGCGATCGAGGAACGCCGCCTCAAGATTGCGGACCTTGAGAGCAGCCGCGACGCGGTCTACCAGGCGAATCTCAAGTTCCAGATGAAGACCGAGGCCATCAACCTCGTTGTGCCCGAGACGGCCGGGCAGTTCGCCGAGGCGCAATCCGCCGCCGCCGACTTCCTGTCCGGTTTCGGTGCCCGCGAAAGTGCATTGGACGAGCAGGAAGGGCGTGCCCGTGAGGTCCTGGCTCCGCTCACGGCCCGTCGCACGGACCTCATGGAGGAGGCGGCATCCCTCACAGGCAGAACCGGGATGGTCCCGCGGGGGCTGCACAACGCCCGGCTGCGGATGGCAGAGGCGGCGGGCCTGGATCCGATGCGTGATCTGCCGTTCGTCGCGGAGCTCATTGATCTCCTGCCGGGGGAGGAGACCTGGCGCAAAGCGATCGAAACGACGCTCGGCGGCCTCGCCCGGACGGTGCTGGTCGACCGTCACACCCGTGACCGGCTGTCTGAAGCCATCGACGGAGTTACGATCAGGCCGCGCATCCAGTACCAGGCAGTGACCCTGGCCGAGCACGAGGATTGGCGCGGAGACCCCACCCGGATCTCGGGCAAGCTCGCGTTCCTGGACTCGCCGTTCTCACGCTGGGTTCAGGACCGGGTAGCGGGCAGCGGCATCGACCACCTGTGCGTGGCCGACGCGGCAGCACTGGCCGGCGCCGGGCCGCGGGTGACTAAGTCCGGGCAGACCCGTTCGGGGGACCGGGGCGCCCATGGAGAATCAGGTGAGGGCAACATCATCGGGTTTTCCAACGAACGCCGACTCAAGGACATCGCGGAGCTGCTGGCCGAGCTGGAGCCGGAGATCGTCGAGACCAACGTCCGAGTCCGGGACGTACTGGAGAGCCGGGCCGACCTGCGGCGGCAGCGGGACGCTCACCTGTTCGTCCAGGACAGCAACTGGGCCGCCATCGACCACCTTGGTATCGACCGGCAGATCGCAGAGCTTGAGGACGCCATCCGCGGGCTGCGGACCACCAACGCGATCCTCGATGCGCTTGAAGCCGAGGGTGAGCGCATCAGGCCCCTTCACAGGCAGGCGAACCGGGACAGGGTGCTGGCAGAACGTGATCTGGAGAAGCTGCAGCCCGACTGGAGCTCCCTTGTGACGCGGCAGGACACCGTGCAGGCCGCGGCGGACGACATTGTCGACCGGCAGACGGCCACGGTTACCGAGGCCCAGCAGGAGTACCTGGACGAGCTGTTCACCAGCAACTGGGAGGCCACGAGCCTGAAGTCATTCGAGCAGAGCATCACAGCCCTGCGCAGGCGGCTCAGGGAGGAATCCGAGGCTGCCCGGCGCAACGCAAAGAGTGCGACCAACGCGATGGTGACCATGTTCGAGGCGTACAAGAGCAACTGGACCGAGAACAATCTGGGCACCACCGCCGACTCGGCCGACGGCTACCGCGAGATCCTCGACCGGATCCAGTCCGAGGGGCTCTATGAACGCCGCAACAAGTGGCGGCGTGAACTAGCTGCGTGGTCCAGCGATGACCTGCTGCGGCTCAACGACGCCTTCGACACCGCCCTGGCAGACATCGAGGACCGTCTCCTGCCGATCAACAGGATTTTGGAAACGCTGCCGTTCGGGAACAAAGGCGGCGTGCTTCAGATCAGCCTCCGCCGGCTTCAGAGCGAAGACCTCGGCAAGTTCCGCCGCGGCCTGCGGGAGTTGTCCTCGGGCCTGGCCCTGGAGCTCACCGAAGACCAGATCGAGGCGAGGTTCAAGAAGCTGAGCGAGTTCATGGCCCGCATCCGCATCCCGGAGGGCCACACCAAATCCTCGACGTCCCAGCGCGACCGCTACCTCGATGTGCGCCAGCACGTCGTCATCACCGCGGCGTGCCTGGACAAGGACACCCGCCGCGAGATCGCCACCTACGACTGGCTGGTTGACAAGTCCGGCGGCGAAACCCAGGAACTGGTGGCCTTCGTCGTCGGGTCGGCCCTGCGCTATCAGCTGGGGGACGAGACCCGCTCCCGGCCCACGTTCGCTCCGGTGTTCCTCGACGAGGGGTTCGTGAAGGCGGACAGCGAGTTCGCGGGCCGGTCCGTCCGGGCCTGGCAGAACCTGGGGTTTCAGCTCATCATCGGCGCCCCGCTGGACAAGGTCACGGCGCTTGAGCCGCACATGGACCTGCTCCTGACCGTCACCAAAAACGCGCGGGGGTACTCGTACATCAGCGATCTCCCCGACGACCCTGGAGCCGGGGGCGGAGCATGAAGACAACGCAGGCCGTAACCGAAGACATCCGCCGTCGGCTGAGCGGGAAGTGGCATAGCCATCTCGTCGGGGACGAGGCTGCGTTTCCGCATGCCTTCGCCCTGGGCCGGCCGGCGGCAGCAGACCTTCGGGCCGACTACTCCGCGGTGCACGCACAGACGGTGCAATTGCAGGACTGGGCAAAGGCACACGAGGTAGTCCTCGACTACGAGAACCGCACAGCAAAAGGCGGGACAACGCAGTTGGTTCCCACCCACGCGCGGGTGGTATCCATCGACCATGCCGCGGCCCTCGCAGCCGGAGACTGGGCCGACAGGCTCGCCCGTGCCCGCCTGCGGCTCGGCGTCCTGCGTGATAAGTATCCGCCCTTGGACGACGTCGGGAAGACGCTCCGTACCCTCGACGCATACGGGGAGGTCGATTTCGGGCTGCTCCTGTCTGTCGCTGACTGGTACCGGGGGGACCCTGGCCGCGCCAACCTCGGTGTGACCCCGCGCCAGGTCCCGATCCCGGGCGTCCATGCGAAGTGGCTGCAGTCCCACCGCCGCGGGGTTCAGGCGCTCACCGGGCTCGAGGACCTCGGCCTGCTGCCGGGCCACCCGCCCCGAATCCACTTCACCTATCTCGACCCCGGCCACCTCGCCGCCGGCGGGCGTGTCCACGACTCGGCGACGGCCGGCGACAGCTTCGCACCGGCCTACCTGCCCGAGGTCGTGGTCATCTCGGAGAACAAGGACACCGCAATCCACTTCCCGGCCCTGGCTGGCGGCATCTCTGTTGAGGGGGTCGGCAAGGGCGGGAAGACGCCCGCATCATTCCCGTGGATCCGTGATGCCCCCGTGCTGGTGTACTGGGGCGACATCGACCGCGACGGCTACGAGATCCTGGACGGCTACCGGGCCGACTTCGGCCGCGACATCGACTCGATCCTCATGGGCCCGGAGGACTACGAGGCCTACGAGATCTTCGGCACCGACCTGGACCAAACAGGCAGGGCGCTCCAGTCCGGCAGCCCGAGGCCGGCGGAGAGGCTCCGCCCAGAAGAAAGGGAGGTGTACCTGCGTCTCCTCGATCCGCAGCACACCGGCCACCCGCGCGTCGAGCAGGAACGGATCCCCCTCGCCAGGGCGCTGGAAAAAGTCGAGGTGGTCTGCAGGAGGATGGCCAGCCGCGACGCTCATTGACCTCTACGGAGTATTTCGGCGCCCGAAGGTGCAGACCGCCGGAACCGTGCCCGACGGGCCATACCGGGTGGCCTTGTCAGGATGGATCCCTGCGAAGGGCAACGCCCCCACCTCCATGCCTTCTACGCCAGTTGCCCTCACAACTAATGTCGGTCCATCCCGTTAGAATCCGGACACCCGCTACAGTCCCGCCGAAAGGACCCAGGTGCCTCGCCGCTTGACCAACGAAACAGCCACCGCACGGCTGCTCAAATGCGGCTATGAGGCCGTAGAGGACTATCCAGGCAAGATCATGGGCCCGTGGCGGGCGGTGCATCTGGAGTGTGGACAGGAAGTCACACTTCGTCTGGATCCTGTGGAACGGGGACATGCGCCACGCGACTCATGCCCGTGTTATACGGCAAAACGAGTGGCGGCAGAGCAACGCACGCAAAGCACCAAAGCGGCTGCCAACGCGGCCAAGGCTGCCGCGGGGATGAGTGCAGCCTGCTGGGAACCGCTGGAACCGTACCCGGGATCCCACAAGGGCTGGCGCAGCCGGTGCATGGACTGCGGCTCCGAGAGCTCGCCCTCATTTCATAACGTGTCTCAGAGCGCAGGCAGGTCAAAGCTGTGTCGGACCTGCTCCGGACGGCCACCACTCACCGAAGATAGTGCCAGTGCAGTCATGTTGGCGGCCGGCTGGCGGCCGCTGGCACCTTTCCCCGGACGGCTTGATCCATGGTTCTGCGCCTGTGTGACCTGCGGACATGAGAGTACGCCCAACTACACGGTCACAAAGCAGGGCAAGTCCCGGTGCACGAAGTGCGCAACACAGGCCAGGGGCTTGAAAGCCATGCAGGAGTTTCAACCTACGGCCCTGAAGACCATGCAGGACATGCAGTTGCAGCCACTCGAACCGTATCCCGGCGCGAACAAGCCTTGGAAGTCGCGGTGCCTCGAGTGCGGCAGCACAGTGAGTCCCTCATGCACAAACGTTGCCCTGGGAATCCGGGGGTGTTGGACATGCTCGCGCCCTGTCCAGGCCGCCGCCATACGGGCAGGCAAAGCCCCCGCAGCAGAGGCCAGGGTGCGCGCAGCGGGTTACACACCCGTTGAGCCTTATCCTGGCATGAAAGTGCCATGGGCATGCCTCTGCCGCTGCGGCCGTGAAACCTCTGTCTGGACTTCAGTAATGGGTGAGGGAAGCCGCGGATGTCGATATTGCTGCGAGGGCGGCTTCAAACCACATCTGCGGGGGACGACCTACCTGATCGTGAACGAAAGGCTAGGCGCCTTGAAGGTTGGCATCACAGGCGTGGGC
The DNA here is from genome assembly GCF_024391045.1 of Pseudarthrobacter sulfonivorans. Classification (GTDB taxonomy): domain Bacteria; phylum Actinomycetota; class Actinomycetes; order Actinomycetales; family Micrococcaceae; genus Arthrobacter; species Arthrobacter sulfonivorans_B. Next base: position 34,283 of record NZ_JANFCZ010000030.1, on the reverse strand, counting down.
ACCGACCGGCTCCGATCCTTCCAACGGCTTGGGTGGGAGGTGGCGCATCTCGAACATTTTGAGATGGGAAGCGACGCAATGTCCGTGGAGAGGGCGATTCTGGACTGGTGGCGCATCGAACTTGTGCTGCCGGCTTACCTGTCACCGGATGACTTGCCAATCGGCGGGGCTACCGAGACGGCCGAGCTCCAGATGATGCCGGTCTGGCTCGCCATTGAGCGAATCAAGGAAGTAGCCAATCGTGTGCGGGAACTGGTGTCGACGGCCGCCTAAAGGGACCAGTCCCACCTGAACTGGTGCCCTTGGTGGGGGCACCGGGGGCACCGGCGGCCGCCTACCCAAGGCCGCGGTCTTCGCCGTCAACGAGCGGCCGACGTCGGCCGATGGGCATCCTGCCAGTGGGCGCTCATCGACGGTCACGCTTCCGGCACGCCGTGGCCATGCCGACGAAGCCTTGCACGATTCGGTTCTCGTGTAATGACTCGCCCATGCGGCCGCCGGCGAGGGCGGTGAGAGGAGGCCGTCGAGCAGCACGAAGACCTCGGGTGGTGCAGCTGTGAGGAACCGCTTCACCTGCTCTTGACTCGCTGGCTCGGCATTCAGCGATTCGAAGAGGATCCGCTCCAGCACGTCCTTGCGGCGCATGTGACTGTTCAGCAGTTCCTGCACTTCTTCGGTTCGGTCATTGATCGTCATGCTGCAATCTCCTTGGTGTTGGTGTTGGTGTTGATGTTGGTATTGGTGTCGTCGGCGTTATGCCATGTGCAGCGTTCGTCGTCACAGGGAATCCCGACCCCTAGCTTGGTCCGCGCAGACATGCTCGGCCAACTTCGTGTGTCGAATTCCGGCTGAGCCATGTCCCGCCGAAGGGAAGACGGCCGAATCTTCCGGCGTCCGAAAATCTGTGGGACATCCCCTGAACGGGGTGCAAGGTAGGCAAAAAGAGGGTGTGCACAATGTGCACACCCTGGGCTTCGGATCGGGTCGTACTGGTGCCGGACTGGGCCGGATTGCGGATGTTTGCGGGGGAGTGGCGGAAATTCAAGGCCCGGAACCCGGTTCGAGTCCCACCTCGGGCACGCATAACCCCTCCTCAGAGGGGTTTTTGCTTTAATGTGTGGACATTGACCCTCCGCGGGTCCCTCTGACGCTGTCCGCGGTCTGGGCCTGGCGCCGCGGTCGCCTGTTCGGTTGTGTGTGGGGGCGGGGGCAGGGTCCTGGCTTGCGGGCCTTCCGCTTGCTGCGATCTAGGGGTATGTGTCGTCCCTTCTTGCTGTTCCGGTGGCCAGTTGTTGGCCTTCACTTGTTCATGGTGAGGCGTTGTGGTGACGACATGACGGAGCCGTATTTTCTTCGAGGATCTTCCACGGATGGCCGCTTGCTGCGAACCAGGCAGAAAGACGCTCTTCGTGTGTTTGTCCGGCCAAAGGGGGTGTGCACATTGTGCACACCTTTGTGCACGCGCGGTTTTTCGGCCTGCATTTTGGTCCCTTCCGCATGGTTCTGCCATCACTCTTCATGCATTTTTCTGTTTCGGGAGACATGACATTGCTGGTTCGGCGGGAACGTCTTTGGGGTCCCGGCGGCTGGCGGACAAGTCGTCGGCAGCGTGCACGTGTGTGGGTCCGGACTTTCTTCGCGGCAATTCGAGGTGTTAGTGGTCGCGCCGAGTGCGGCGATTTCGATGCGGTCGACTTACATTGGCACAACCTCACATGCGATGGGTCAGGGTTCGAATCTTGTGGGCTCCACAAATTGGCCCGGCGAATTGGGATTCGATGAGACCATGCGTTCTGACTCTGGCGGGCCCCGTCCCCATTCGGGAATGCTGAGGCTTAGAATCTCCCTTACGGGGGACAGGTGATTCCTCGGGATTGCATATTTTGGGGGTGCGAGTTGGGGTTCCGTTACCGCAAGTCAAAGAGCCTCGGGCCTGTGAGGATCACGGCGTCGAAGCGCGGGGTGAGTGCGAGCATCGGGGCAGGCGCGTTCCGGGTTACGAAGTCCACGACGGGCCGCACGACCAGCACAGCGAGGATCCCCGGAACGGGCGTCTCGTATGTGACCTCCAGTTCGAACCGCCGCTCGACACGGAACTCCGCTGTCCGGGCCTCTCAGCCGACTCGCCGGGAGGTCGTGCATCAGATCATCAGCGACGAGGCCTGGCGGGACCTGCTCGCTGCCGATGGGACGGCCGCGGCATCGAAGTTCCAGCGTGACTTCGTTCGCGCGGCCGTCGCACGTGCGACGGGCAAGCGCCCGAGCCTGAGGCACCTGACCCTGGGACAGGCGGCGCGGATCCTGGAGCGGGTCGGTCAGAGCCCGGCTAAGCTGACACGCGGCGGGCGCGGTGTGCCCGCGCTAGAGAAGACCGGGACGATTGCCCAGTGGACCTTGTTCGGGATGTTGGTGCTGATGGTGACAGTATCCTCGCCCGCGGGATTCCTGCTGGGCGCGGGGATTGTCGGGCTGATGTTCCTGTTGCGGAAGCGGCGCCGTGACCGGCAAGCATGGGAGGACGCGAACTGGGCCGGGAGTCCGGTCAGCGCCGCTCAAGGAATCGCAGTTCCTGATGCCAGGATCGAGGCACCGGGGAATCACGCCGTGCCACAGCTGGCTGCCTTTGAAGGGCAGGCACCGATTTTGCCGGTCGCTCGAGCCGCTTCCCCAGGCCGGGGGCGGTACCAGGTCTCGCTCGGCCGTTCGGAATGGCCGAATGTCGAAGTCGTGGGAGAGCACGCGTACGGCAAGGCGATCAAATCCGCACTCCGCGCCAGTAAGGCGCCGGTCGCTGTAGGGCGCGACAGCGAATGTGAAGGCGTTCAGATCGAACTCGTGGCCGAGCCGGACAATCCGTATGACATGAATGCCATCAGCGTTCGTTGGCGGAACCAGGTTCTCGGCTATCTCAGTCGTGAAGACGCGATCCGCTATGCCCAACCGATCAGGAGGATCATTGCCAGTGGGCTCATTGCCGCCACGACAGCCCGCATCTGGGCGTACGACGGCGTTGAGCGGCTCCAAGCCCGAGTTACCGTGGCACTGCCTGAGCCAGAGCTGATTGCGCCGCTCAACGAGGCGCCGACTGGCGTCAACACCCTTGTACCCTGGGGGTCAGCGATTCAAGTCCTCAAGGAAGAGGACCATTTCGACATCCTTTGCAACCACGTTCCACCAGGAGGGGTCGGTCTACTGCTAGTAAGTCTGCACAGGGCGAACCGCATTCTGAAGAACGGCGTTGAGCGGCCGTTTGTCGAGGTGCGGCTCGACGGCGAACGCGTAGGTGAGCTCAGCAACATCACTTCTGCGCATCTATTGCCGCTTCTCGAGCACACCGAGACAATCGGGGAAACCGCCCTCGCCTACGCAAAAATTTCTGGTTCTGCCCTCGCTGCCCAACTCGTGCTGCACGCCGCCAAGGCCACGGAGATCAGCAACGATTGGCTATCCGTCGGGCCGCACTTCCCACCGAAGCTCCTCCCAAGGGCCACGGAGTACGACGTTCCACCCGCTTACGGCATTTAGGCGGTATTCTGCGGGACTGGCTGAACAACGGTAGATCCATCGTTATTCAGCCAGTCCCTACGTATGGATTATTCGTTGGGTTCGGGCTGGGGTTCGAGGGTGGTGGTTGCGTCGAGGGCGTCGTCGACGACGATGAGGTAGTTGTCGCGTCCGGCGGCGAGGGGGATGGAGTGCTCGCCGTACTTGTCGTAGGCGAGGTTGACGGCGTCGGCGGCTTCTGTGATGTTGAGTCGGCGCAGGAGACGGGCGATGTCGAGGGTGTCTTTATCGCGTTCGGCGGCGATTTTCATGGCCAGGAGCGTTTCGGTGTCTGCGGCGTGGATGGTGAGTCCGTCGAGCTGTTCGATGTCGACCCAGGTGGCGTTGTCGGGGACGAAGGCTGAGGCGTTGGTGTTGAGCCAGTCGGGCGCGAGGTCGTAATCCGCGGCCATGTCGGCGACGACTGCATGGATGGCGTGTGGGTCGGCGTAGCTGGCGTCAACGTCGGCGGTGGGGCGGTTGCCGATGCCTTGCAGGATGAGCGCAGCGCCGCCTACGAGTTTGATGTCGCCGTGGACGCCGCGGGCCTTGAGGCGTCGGGCGAGTTCCTGGAGGAGGGCCCGGATTTGTCTGGCGGTGAGTTCTCCGCCGGTCATGCCGTGGCCAAGCTGCGTTCGCGGATAAAGACGTTCAACGCGGCGAGTTCCGGCGGGGTCTCGGTGCGGGTGAGTTCCTTCATGGGTGTTCGGACGGTGCGGTAGGACTCTGCCGGAAGCCATGCCCTGTCGAGTGGCTTGATCCGCCGTGTCCAGGATGGCGCTGGTTGGCCGAGGCGGTGCGCGGTGTAGTTGGTGATTCCCGCGAGGGCTGCTGACCAGTGCGGGTCTTTGAGGCGGGGGCTGCGCTGGAGCAGCGGGGTGCCGGCGGTCAGGGATGCGGTGGCGTAGTCGGCGAGCATCTTGATCGCGAACTCAAAGTCCCGCTCGGCGAGAAGCCGGATGAAGATTGTCGCGTAATCGCGCCGTGCCGGGTCGAAGTCGCTGCCGCGGGGGATGGTGTCAGTGGCGGCCAGGGACAGGCCGAGGGCGGCCATGACGGCCAGGGTTTTGCCGAGTTCGGCGCGGTCGTGGCCCGCTTCCAGATCGATGAGAAACTTCCGAGACACGCCGGCCATGTCGGCAAGACTTTGCTGGGACAGCCCGCGGGCTGTGCGGCGGGCGCGGATGATGGCCCCGGCTGCTGCGGGGGTCTCGATTTTGCTTTCCAGTGTCATGGCAGCCTCCTGTGCTGAATCCAGTATGTCACCGAATGGTGACAATAACATCATTGTTTGGTAGGGCCTCGTGTTCGGTCGGTGCGGTCATGCCCTGTGACGTCCAACGCCCCATGAGCTAAGTAGGAAATCGCCGGCGGATGGAAGGGAACGGGTGAAGTATATGGACCCTCGATTGATGGCCGAATGTCATGACTCGGCCACGTCGGTACTGGCTCCTCGTCGTGGTGGTTCGGGTGGTCGCTGGCGTCTGCCGGTGTGCTGCCGCAAAGCAAAAAAAGGGATGTGCACAACGTGCACACGCTGGGCTTCGGATCGGGTTGTACTGGTGGCGGACTGGGCGGGATTCGGCATGTTTCCGCAGGAGCCCAGTGTTTGCAAGGGCCAGAGTCCGGTTCGATTCCCACCTCGGGCACAGTGTTACCACAGGTCAGTGGTCTTTTGGACGTTTGAGTGTGTACAAATCTTGACTTCACGGTTCTGAAAGACCGTAACCGTGACTTTCGGCGCTCGTTGGCGGCGTTGTGCTCGAGAAATGGCGCGGAGGCAGTCGCGGAGCGAGGGGTTCGTCTAGTCGGTTCGTCTCGTATCACTAGGGTTTTGAGGCGTAGATGTTTCGAGACGTCGGTGGGAACCGGATAGTTCCCGGCCGGCATGATTGGGCGCCGTCCTTCGGCACGAGGACTGACGCCGGCCGACCTGCGGAATTTTATTTCACCGTTGGCCAGGTGCTCTCAGGTTTGCCAGTCTGACCCAGCCGACCGAGACCAACGGTCCCAATAGTAGGCGGCGGCCTGCAGGAATCCTTGGCTGTATGGCGATGACGGCTCGTCGCCGTCAGGACGTACGCTTCTCCACACCTCGCCATCAGAGGTGTGCGCGGCGTATCGATTTCAGGCCGCTCCTCCGGCGACACCCCCTCCTGGGCCTTCTTGCCGGTTCAGCTGTTGACGAATCAGGCGATCGCGCTGTTTCCGGAACTGAGTGGATTCCTTCTCGGTACGTTGCGGGGCGTAATCCAACGAAAACGATTGACTGGGCCTGTGATCTGCCACACACTGTTGCATATTACGAAGCGAATTGTTCAATGCGGAACAGGCCAACCCAGAAGCGTTGTAGGTTTCGCGATTTGACGATCGCTAAGGGCTGCGGCTGTCCGTGCGTCTAGGGACGGCGCTCTTGTGCCGTCCGTGGCTTGTGCTGAAGGCAGAAGGGAACAAATCTCAATGACCCATCCGACCAGGACGACGGCCTCCGTCGACACCCCCACATCAAAAGAGACCAGCTCCAAGTTCAAACGCCGCTTCATGGTGCGGCTCGTCGCGGTCTTCATCGGCGGGATGTTCCTCGACGGTTACATCCTCGGAATCATCGGCCCCGTCACCGGACCCATGCGGTCCGATCTCCAGCTGGACGCACTGTCGCTGGGCATGATTGCTGCAGGGCCGCTGGCGGGCATCTTCGTCGGCTCCCCGCTGGCAGGCTGGGCGACTGACAAGTTCGGCCGCAAGCCCATGTTCCTGGTGGACATGGGCCTGTTCCTGGCCGCCTCAGCGGCCCAGTTCTTCGTGACCTCCGGAGACGGCGCCGTGATCCAGCTGGCTCTCATCCGATTCCTGATGGGCGTCGCCATCGGCGGCGAGTACTCAATCGGCGGCCCACTGCTTTCAGAGTTCTCCCCTCCAAAGCTCCGCGGGCGGTTGCTCGGGCTGACCCTGATCGCCTGGTACGTCGGTTTCATGATGGCATTCATCATTGGCACCCTCCTGCACGACGCCGGCACCCCCTGGCGCCTTGTCATCGGCACGAGCACGATACTGGCGTTCGTCCTGTTCATCGCGCGCATAGGCCTCCCCGAATCGCCGAGCTGGCTCATCACGAAGGGGCGGCGTGAGGAAGCACTCGCGATCGCCCATAAATACGTCGAATCGCCACAGATGCACAACAGCATCACCGAGGAGATCGATCTGAGGATGATCCAGGAGGCCCAAGCCGCGAAGGACAGGACCAAAATCAAGAACGCTTCCTTTGGAATGTTGTTCTCGAAGGAGCACTGGCGCACCACCCTCTTCACCGCGGGTTTCTGGTTCTGCGCGGTCACTCCGTACTTTGCGATCGCGACCTTCGCCGACGACGTGCTCAGCCAATTCGGCTTCGGCGGCGGCTGGGCCGGTGGAGTTGGCCTGTCCGCACTTGCGGCCGCGGGCGTTGTCACCACCGTGCTTCTGATTGACAAGTTGGGGCGCCGAATCCTCACCGTACCCGGACAGTGGCTCTGCGCCGGCATCCTGCTGGTCATCGGCGTCTGGGCGGACGCACCAGCGATCCTCGTGCTCGCCCTGTTCCTCGCGTTCTCTTTCTTCAATGCCGGCTACACCACATTGACCCAGGTCTATCCGGCCGAGGTATTCCCCGCCCCCTTGCGCGGCATCGGCATGGGCTTCGCCGCGGCTTTCAGCCGCATCGGAGCCGCACTTGGCACCTTCGCCCTGCCATGGGCGATCAGCAACATCGGCTTGGGCCCAAGCATGGTGGTAGCCGCCGCCGTCGCATTACTCGGCGCAATCCTCTCCCAATGGCTCGCACCTGAGACGAAGGGGCGCACCCTCGCCGAGATTTCAGCAAATTTCTCCCACTGACACGGGGAATGCGCGGTGACTTCGAGTCAGAGCCAGGCCAAGGCGGTGATTGGAGGATTTGGCTATGCCCGGAGACGGCGGGTGAAAGGTGCCCGGTCCATTCCATGATCGATCCGGAGGTGCCCAGGTTGCGTCTTCCAGAAGTGGACGGGCGGTGAGACGATTCCCTCATGGTCGAGGAACAATTCAAAAAGTCCGGCGCTTCGGACTCCCGCTTCTTTGTGGAGCCCGTCATTCAGCAGATCCACCTGCCTGCGGGCATTGCCGGGCCTTATGAGATGGACCTGGACGTGCGCTGCTTCCTTGTTGGGGCCCCTGACCGGCTGATTTTGATCGACGCCGGTCCAGAGGGCAGCGCGTTCGCCATCGACCAGGCACTGCAGCGAGTCAATGCGCCATGGTCAGATGTCACTGATATCGTCCTGACCCATTCGCACCCGGACCACGTCGGCGGTTTGGACGAGGTGGTCTCAAAGGCTCCGGGAGCAGCGGTCTGGGCCGGCGCACCTGACATTCCCAACATTCCATCCGCTGATCCACTCCGACCACTGCGGGAAGGGGACCACGTTGGTGGCCTGCGCGTACTCCAGACGCCTGGACACACGAGTGGCCACATCAGCCTGCTGGACGAGGATGGAGGCGTGCTGTTCGTCGGCGACGCCCTAGGTACGCTGACCGGTGCTGTCGCCCGTGCGCCATCGCAGTTCACATCGGATGCCGCCCAAGCCGAAGAATCGCTGCGCAGGCTGAGCGAAACGCAACCCACAAGAATGCTCTTCTCCCACGGGCCCGAAGTCCCGGACCCGGTCGCCCAACTGCGCGGACTGCTTGCCGGAACCAGCGGGACTTGAGCTCGGAACGCGCCTCACGTGGTCGGAGCCAGTTGGAGGTATCGACCGCTGACGCACTGACATTCCACGCGCAAGGCCGTTGGCCGGCTGTGGGGCTAGCTACCGCGACGGGCTTGAAACCCGCCCGCTATGTCAAGGATGGACACGCTGATCCAGCACCCGAGCGTCAGATCGGTGAGAGCAGGATACAGAGTGGCCAAGGACTCCGTGCAGCCGTCGAGCCCAATAATTCCAAACCCGGGGCAAATTGCTCTGTTGGACGCCATCGGAGGTGCCTATTCTGGCAGGTAAGGACCGCGCCGACACGCGGCCCGGAGACCGCCGGCACGTCCCGGGATTCCCTTCCCGCTCCGGCGGCCCGTCTCGATGAGGAGGCGTCGATGTCCAGTCCTGATGCACCAACACGTGGGCCCGCGAGATTCGGTCCGTACGTCATCGCGGGAATCCTGCTGGCTATCGCGATTGTGGTGCCGTTGTTCGTGCCCGCGTACTCACTCGATGAGCCGCGCTTGGCCGGAATGCCGTTCTTCTACTGGTATCAGATGATGTGGATTCCCGTTACAGCGGCTCTGGTGGGGACTTCGTACCGGCTGGTTACCAAGGAAGACCGACGTCGCCGCGAAGCTGTGCGGGGCGCGACCGGTGCGGGGGAGGAGCGATGAGCACCGCCATTGTCCCGCTGGCCGTTCCGGACCGGCCCGTAAACCTTGTTGCCCTAATCATTGTGATCGTTCTCTTCGTTGTCGTGGCTGCTTTGGGGTTCGTTGCAGCGCGTTGGCGCCGGCAGGAGGCGACAGGGCTGCACAGTCTGGACGAGTGGGGGCTTGGGGGCCGCGGTTTCGGCACCTGGGTGACATGGTTCCTGCTCGGCGGCGACCTCTATACGGCCTATACCTTTGTGGCAGTCCCGGCGGCCATGTGGGCCACCGGCGCAGTGAGTGGCTTCTTCGCGGTACCGTACACGATCGTCCTCTACCCGATCGTGTTCCTCCTCATGAGCCGGTTGTGGTCCGTCTCCCACCGGCATGGCTTCGTCACACCGGCTGACTTCGTGGGCGGCCGGTACGGCAGCAAAGCCCTCTCCCTGGCCGTCGCCATCACCGGCATCGTCGCTACCATGCCCTACATTGCCCTGCAGCTGGTCGGCATCAAAGCCGTGCTGACAGTCCTTGGCCTGGGCAGCGCGGAGAACCCCTTGCTGACCGACATGCCGCTGATCATCGCGTTTGTGGTGCTGGCTGCCTATACCTACACGTCCGGCCTGCGGGCCCCCGCCCTGATCGCCGTCGTGAAAGATCTCCTTATCTATCTGGCAGTGATCGTTGCCGTCATCTACCTGCCGATCAAATTCGGTGGCTGGGGCGCTATTTTCGACGCCGCCGAGACGAAGCTGGGCGCCACAAATCCGGCCACCGGCAAACCCGCCGGAGTCTTCATCCCGGGTGCCACGAGCTATTCCGCCTACTGGACGCTGGCGTTAGGCTCGGCTCTGGCACTGTTTATGTACCCGCATTCCATCACCGGCGTCCTGGCGACCAAGAGCCGGAACACGATCCGCAAAAATGCCGCGGTGCTGCCGCTGTACTCGCTGATGCTGGGATTCCTGGCACTGCTGGGCTACGCAGCAATTTATGCCGGCACCAAACCCATTGACCTGAACGGCGCGGTCAATCCGCAACTGGTTGTGCCGCAGCTGTTCCTGGACCACTTCCCGAACTGGTTCGCGGGCATCGCCCTGGCCGCCATCGCCATCGGCGCCCTTGTCCCTGCCGCGATCATGTCAATCGCCGCGGCCAACCTGTTCACCCGCAACATTTACCGGGATCTGATTAGACCGGACGCCGAACCCCGGCAGGAAGCCAAAGTCTCCAAAATCGCATCCCTTGTGGTGAAATTCGGCGCCCTGGTCTTCGTCATCGCCATGGACCAGTCTGCCGCAATCAACATGCAGCTCCTCGGCGGCATCTGGATCCTGCAGACCTTCCCGGCCATCGTGGCGGGCCTCTACACCCGGTGGTTCCACCGGTGGGCGCTGTTCATCGGCTGGGCAGTCGGAATCATCTACGGCACTGTCGCGGCCTACAACGTGGTCAACCCCGCCACGAAAGCCCACTTCGGCGGGTCCATCGCGGCCATCCCCGGCACCGACATCCAGGTCTACATCGCTGTGGTGGCATTCGCGATTAACCTGATCGTTGCAGCCGTCCTGTCCGTTGTGTTCCGTGCCATCAAGCTACCGGCGGGCCTGGACATCACTCGAAGCTCGGACTACGGTGCGGACGAGAACGATCCGAAGGTGGCCGAGATCCAGCGCGACTACCCTCTTGACAAGCCCGGCGCCCCGTCGTTCTGACCCACATGTCGTCCTGTTCCGGCGGCTCGTGCCCATCCTTGTTCGCGGTCCGGCTAGTCGCCGTGTAGGTCGAAGTCGAGATCCAGGCATTCGGGGGAGAGCAGCTCGCGCCAGGTGGAAGTCACCCGCGCCGTGGGCAGTTCGGACGCGATGGGCATTCGGTCGACGGCCACGAGCTGGTCGAGTTCCAGCCCGGTGAGGGCTGCGATGTCCCGGACGGGCACTTGATAGGTCCGGAACGGACCGAGCGGTGGAGCCTCATCGGCGACGCCGGGCCGCGGCACGTCAGGGAGGTCCGCCAGCTGCGGTGTCTGGTCCACGACGTAGCCGGTCGCGGCGAGATTCCCGCCCTGGAGGAATACGGCGACTTTGAAGAAGAGCAGCGGAATGTCCACGCCCCGGTACACCGGATCACTGTCCCCGAAGATCGGCCCGGTGAACACGACCAGCCGCCGGCCGTAGTCGGCGGCATGTTCCTGCAGGTAGGACTCCAGGCCCAGCCACAGGTCCAGTCCCTGGTTGAACTTTGCCGCCTGCGGTGCTGCGTTGGTGTAGTGGAACGTATCCTCGTTCGCCCGCGCCGCCTCCGCGGGCGTATCACCCCAGACGGCGGAAGCGCGCCGGACGAGGTGGCCCCGGTCGATGTTGTTCCGGGCGTAGAGCCGTTCACCGGTCTGCTGGTCCTCAGCCAGCCTGGGGTCCAGCCGCCAGGGGATCCCGGACCGTTCCAGGTCCATCAGCTTCCGGCCGTCCATCCCGAGGGCCGTGACCGCTGCCAGCCGCTTATCCAGCCGCATGAGCACCGAGAAGTGCGTGTAAGCCAGAATGACCGTTTCGACGCCCGCCAAAGCCGGGACCGGCACGGGCACACCAAGGAAGTCGTCGTCGAACCCTGCCCGGTCCGACAAATCGTGTGCAGCAGAACCAGGTACCAGCAACAGTTCATCCATGGCGGGACAGTAGCAGCCAAAGATGACAGTCAGTTGAATTTCTCCGGGATGGAAGCTGAATTAATTACCGTCAACCGCGAGGCATGGCCCACGCCGTTGACAGCCCGCCCGGGCGGGAGTAATACAGCCTTGGACGGCCCATCCGGGTCGCGGCAGAGGAAGGTGCACACGCCGTCGGCGATCACGGGTTAGGACGATCACAGCCCAGGACCGGTCCGGAGGAGCAGCACCCTACGCTTCAAAGGAGAAGCACCATGACAGTTGCAACTATTCTTCACCGCGTCGCCGACTACGAAGCCTGGCGCAAAGTCTACGATTCATTCTCCGGCGCGCAGAAAGACGGCGGAGTTACGCAGGAGTCGGTGCACCGGATGGTCGACGACCCTGACAATATCCTCGTCATTCATCATTTCGACAGCGCGGACACCGCCAGGGCGTTTTTCGGCCGGGACGATCTGAAAGAAGCCATGCAGCAAGGCGGCGTTCAGGGCGAACCGCGCGTTGAGCTCTTCGAGTAGCGGCCGTTGCAGGAACGTCAGAACGCGAGGCGGGAAACCGGCGGGTCAAGAACCACGAAGGTGAGGCCGAGTCCTGTTCACCACTGCGTCCGCGGTCCGGTCCACCGCGTACGCGGCGGCGGCACCCGCAGCGTAGGCCAACAAATCCGCGGTGCCGAAGGTGGTTCCGAGGACCAGCCGAACGGGCGGCCAGGCTGCTCCGAGTTGGGCAGGTAGGCCGGTGAGCTGAAAGAGCTCGATCATCACACAGACCGTGAGGGCTGCGGCCGCAATCACTGCCTTGGGCTTCGACGGGATCAGGATGGCTACAAGGATATAGACCAGAACGGCGTACAGGCCGTCACCGGCGGGGCCGGTCCATGCGGCATCGCTGAGCGTGCGAACGCCCAATCCGAGTGCAACGCACGTGACCGCGGCGATGCACAGTAAAGCTCGCCTCATTTTTGAACGCCCGGTGGGGGAGCACAGCTCACAGCCGCCGCACCGCCATTGCGCGCAGCCAGTCCACTAACCCAAGCCTCCCATTGCCGAAGCTGCATTGACCCCGTGCCAAGCAGGGGGAATCTTCGCGTTCAGCCTACCGGCCACCGCCAAAGGCGCAGCGGCCTTCAGCGCTCCGTGAAGTGGGGAATGTCGTACTACGGCGTCGGCGACGGCTGGTGTTTCAGCTGCGGCGGTTTTGCCGGCCATGTCAAGCTCATGTTTATCAACGGCGCGGCACTCGAGCTTGTGCCCCCGGTGACGCCGGTGGGGATGGGCAAGTCGACGCGGGGTGCGGAGCTCGAATCCATGGAGGACCTCGGCGAACGCCAGGTCGCGGCGTGGATGAAGCAGGTCGCGTCTGTGCCGGGTGTCGGCGGCAGGAAGCGTTGAACGCAAGGTTGGCGATGGCTTCCGGGCAGGCACTTCCATAGTCAGAAGCCAGGCCTGAGCAGCGTGCCGGGAGGTAAAATCCGCACATGACCGTTCCAGTCACTGTCCAGACTGTTCGCCCCCGCACCCTGGCCGCTGTCCGGCGCACGGTCGCACCGGGAGAAGTCGGCGCGGCGTGGGAGCCGGCCGTGGGCAAGGTCTGGGACTTCATTCGCAGCCAGCCGGGGTTGTGGACTGACGGCCACAACATCTTCGTCTACCACCACCCGGACCAGCCCGACGAGCTCATCCTGTGCGACTTTGGCGTCGAAGTCACGCGCCCCTTCGAACCAGTGGGCGAGGTGTGCGCGGTGGAAACACCCGGCGGTGAAGCAGCCATGGCAGTCCACTACGGGCCGTACACCCGCCTGAACGAGGCCTACAGCGCCATCGACGCCTGGATGGCGGCGAATCGTCGGGAGTCAGCCGGGCACTCCTGGGAGATCTACGGGGATCCGACACCCGATCCCGCCCGGACTGAAACGACCGTGGTCCACCTGCTGAAACAGGAACCACCGGGAGCGGAGCCGCCGGGAGCTGCTTAAACGACGGCGGACAGCAGCAAGGTGAGCACGAAGCCTACGACCGAGATCAGCGTTTCCATGACGGACCAGGTCTTGATCGTTTGTCCCACGGTCAGCCCGAAGTACTCCTTGACCAGCCAGAATCCTGCATCGTTGACATGGGAAAAGAACAGCGATCCGGCACCGATGGCGAGCACAACCAGCGCTATTTGAGCCGGCGGCAGCCCGGCTGCCACGGGTGCGATGATTCCTGCTGCCGTTACCGTGGCCACCGTCGCCGAGCCTGTGGCCAGCCGGATCAGCACAGCGATGATCCATCCCAGTACCAGGGCTGACAGGCTGGCGGCCACGGCGATCTTGGCGATGGCGGTTCCCGTGCCGCCGTCGACCAGTACCTGCTTGAAGCCGCCGCCTGCGCCGACGATGAGCATAACGCCGACGATCGGCAACAGGCTCTGGCCGATCTTCTTCGTCAGGACCGACGCCGAGAAGCCCACCCTGGTGCCGAAGGTGACCATGGCCAGAAGCACCGCCACGAGCAGCGCAAACACCGGATCGCCGATGAAGTCCAGCAGCGGCCGTACCGGGTTGCCTTTGTCCATCCAAATGTCCGCGCCGGCTTTGATCAGCATAAGCACCAGCGGGGACAGCAGGGTGACCAGGGTCCAGGCGAAGGATGGACTGCTGGTGGCATCGGGATCCTGCGCCTTCCCGAGGGGCGCGTCGCCGTCAGGAGCGTCGCCGTCAGGAGCGTCGCCATCCCGCCGGTCGCCGCGGCGCGGACTCGCGGCGGGCGAAGCTGAAACCTGGGGCTCCGAGGCTTGCGGGGTGCCGCCGGATCCGACTGTCACGGCAAGTCCCGCCCCGGCGGCACCAATGGGGACCATCCGTGCGGCTAAACGGCCAAACAAGGGACCGGCGATAATCACGGTTGGAATCGCAATTAGCAGGCCGAAAGCAAGAGTCACGCCGACGTTGGCATGCAGGATGCCGATCGCCGCCAATGGACCCGGGTGCGGCGGTATGAAGCCGTGGAGCACCGACAGACCCGCCAGGGCCGGAATGCCAAGCAGCATTGCAGGACCCTTGGACCGGTGCACGGCCAGCATCACAACCGGTATGAGCAGCACAAGGCCGATCTCGAAAAACATGGGGATGCCAATGATGCCGGCGATAAGTGCCATCTTCCACGGCAGCGTTGCCGGCCTGCCATGCAGAAGAGTGTCCACGATCTTGTCCGCACCGCCGGAATCCGCCAGGAGCTTGCCCAGCATCGCCCCCAGCGCGATCAGGACGCCGACGTAACCCAGCACACCGCCGACCCCGTTTTCGTAGGAGGTGGTCACCTTGTCCAGCGCAATACCCGAAGCGATACCGACAAAGAGTGCACCGATACTAAGGGCCAGAAAGGCGTGCATCTTCGCCCAGACGATCAGGAGGACGACAATCGCAATGCCGATGGCTGCCACGACAAGAACCTGCGTGTCATGGCCGTTCCATGGCTGATTCATGAGGTCCGTGGTGCTGTCTGCGGCGACCCGGGCAGTGGGCCCGTAGAGGCTGGGAATTCCGTTCATGGCACTCCTCCGATCAGCTTGGCTGCAGGCCGAGCTGATCCATGATTCGTTGGGCAATCACTCCGGGATTCGGCCCGACGTCCACTCGGATTCCGGGCTCATCCTGGGATAGCTCCTCGAGGTCGGCGAACTGACTCGCCAACAGGCTCGCGGGCATAAAATGCCCGTGCCGCTCGGCCAGGCGCGCGCCGATCGTCGTCTCGGAGCCGGACAGGAAAACGAAGACGACGCCGGATCGCCGTCGGTTGATGATCTTCCGGTACGAGCGCTTGAGCGCCGAACAGGTGATGACCCCGTTCTCCCCGTGATCCAGCACCCGGTCGACCCACCCGGCAACCCTTTCCAGCCACGGATATCTGTCTTCATCCGTCAGGGGATGTCCCGCGGCCATCTTGTCGATATTCGCCTGGGGGTGCAGGGCATCGCCTTCCTCGAAGGCCCAGCCCAGGCGGCCGGCCAGGAGTGCGCCAACGGTGGATTTGCCGGACCCGGAGACGCCCATGACAACCAGTACCACCGGTGCAGTCAAAGCAGCCGTCTCCAGGTCCTGCGGGTCCATGCTGCCATCTTGGCAGTACCGGGGCGCGGGCGCCATAGCAAGGCGCCGCCGGACCACGGGACAGGCTGCGCGGCCCTCTTCCGTGCTGCGGCCGCAGTCGCCATACTAGGGCTGTTTGATACCGGTGGGAGCCCGTCCGACGTTGTGCGGGGCATTCACCTGGAAAGCGGCGCATGCCGTATTCCCCCTGCAAGATCCCGCAATGATGGTGAGGCAATGATGCTTTCGATCAAAGATATTCAGTGGGCACAGATCCTGAAACAAAACCATTACCATCCGTCGCCCCTCGACTGGTCCGACCAGGTCATCTACTTCCTGCTGACCGACCGGTTCTCCAACGGCCAGGAGGACGGCTACAAAGATGCCGCCGGCACCGTCGTCCAGGGAACCGCGCAGATGTTCTCTCCGGCCGACGCCGGCAACGCCGTCCGGACCCAGACCGACGTCCAGGCGTGGGAATCGGCCGGCACCCAATGGCTTGGTGGCACCCTGAAGGGGATCACTTCGAAGCTTGGCTACCTGAAGCGGCTTGGCATCACCACACTGTGGATCAGCCCGGTGCTGCGGCAGCGGCCCGGGGTGGACGATTATCACGGCTACGGGGTACAGAACTTCCTTCACATCGACCCGCATTTCGGCACCGACCAGGACTTTAAGGATCTCGTCACCGAAGCCCACCAGGCCGGGCTCTTCGTCATCCTGGATGTGATCCTGAACCACTCCGCCGACGTTTTCCAATACGACACGGTGGATCAGTCCGGCGGGTTTTTCGAGCCGCCGTGGACCGGTGCCGCCTATCCGGTGCGGGGATGGCGGGATCCCACCGGCGCCGCCACCCTGCCCTTTCCCGGCAGGGTCAACCCGCCCGAGGCGGAGAGCGCCGTCTGGCCGCAGGAGCTTCAGGATGAGGGTGTCTTCACCTGCAAGGGGAAGATCAACAATTGGGACGCCGTGCCGGAGACCACCGAAGGTGACTTCGAAGGCCTGAAAGACATCCACCAGGGTACCGGGGACGTGTCCGGCTACAGCCCGTCCGAGGCGATGCGCATCCTCACGGAAGCCTACGAGTACTGGATTGCGTACGCCGACCTGGACGGATTCCGCGTCGATACTGTCAAACATATGGACCACGGGGCTACGCGGTTTTTCACGTCGGAGATCCACGAATTCGCCCAGACCATCGGCAAGGACTCCTTCTTCCTGGTGGGAGAAATCACCGGCGACCGCGGCTACGCCATCAAAACGAGGGACGAAACGGGGCTGGATGCAGCCTTGGGCCTCGCCGATGTCCAGGGACTTCTGGCAGATACCGCAAAAGGCTGGGCCAACCCGCGCGATTACTTCGACCTCTTCCGGAACTCGGCCCAGGTGGACAAAGCAACCCACACCTGGTTCCGCAGCCATGTGGTGACCAACGTCGACGATCACGACCTGGTCCGCATGGGCAGGGACCACAAGGCGCGCTACGCCGCCGATGACATCGGACGTGCCCTGGAACTTTCCGTCCTGGCCATGAACGCAACGACGCTGGGGATTCCCTGTATCTATTACGGCAGCGAGCAGCGTTTCAACGGAAGCTTCCCGACGCCGGTCAACACCAGCCCGAATGACAGCTATAAAGCCGACCGCTATATCCGGGAGACGATGTTCGCCAGCGGGTTCGGCTCTTTCCAGAGCCGGGACAGGCACTTTTTCGATGAATCGGCCGAGACCTACCGGCAGCTTGCCGCGGTGCTGGATGTCCGGAAGAACGAACTCGCCCTGCGGCGTGGCCGGCAGTTCCTGCGTCCCATCTCCGAGGACGGGGCAGCGTTCTGGTATCCGGACCGGATCGGCCAGGGCCGGATGACGTCCATCGTCGCGTGGAGCCGGATCCTCTCGAACCGCGAAGTGGTCTGTGCCCTCAACACAGACCTGGCAACGCCGCGGACGGCGTGGGTCACCGTTGACTCGCGCCTTCACAGTGCCGGCAGCAAGTTTCTGTACGCCTACTCGACCGATGCCGGCCAGCAGGGGATGGAGGTGGCCGCCGAGGCACGGAACGGGCTGGCAATCAGTGTCACCGTCCCGCCGTCGGGCTTTGTCATCCTGACGCCCTAAGACGACGTTGGGCCGCAGGCGGCATGCTTCCTGCGGCCGTTGACACTGTTCTGGGCCGCGAGGAGACTTTGATTTGGGGGTGCCTCTTCGAAAGGAGCCCCACATGTCGTGGCATGTCGAGGGTACGTATTTTGAGAATTGCAACTGCGACATGGCCTGCCCTTGCACCATGTCAGGGCTGACCGCTCCGGCGGATAACGAACGCTGCAACGTGGCCTTGGCGTTCCATGTGGAAACCGGCGAAGTGGACGGTGTCGACGTCGGCGGTCTGACGGTCTGCGTCGTAGCCGATGCCCCTGCCTTGATGAGTGCGGGAGGCTGGAAGCTTGGGGTGCTGATGGATGCCAGCGCCTCCGCCGAGCAGGCCAGCGCCCTTGGTGCAGTGTTCGGCGGACAGGTCGGCGGACCGATGGAGGGACTCGCCCCGCTGATCGGTGAAATGGCGGGAATCGAGTCCATGGAAATGGCCTACGCCGACGACGGACGCGTCCACCAGGTCCGCGTCGGCAGCGCAGTGGACATGGTGGTCGAAGACTTCGTATCTCCATTGGACGCCACAGGACAAGGAGTCAAAGTCAGCGGCGTCGGGTTCCCGGCCGACACCCTGGCCGCCGGCACTTCCAGCACTGCCCGCGTCGACGTGTTCGGCATGACCTGGGACAACGTCGGGAAGAACTCCTACTCCGCCCCCTTCGCCTGGTCCGCTTAAGTGCCCGGCGGGACCGGCCTGGCAGCCAGCCACCGTGCCGCAGAATTGGCGTTGATAGCCTGCGCCGCACTGGCGTGGTACTTCACCTTCGCAGGTTTCGCGGACATGCCCGCAGGTCCGGGGACGATGGGCCTGGGACTCTCTGGCTTCCTGGGTGTGTGGACGCTGATGATGGCCGCCATGATGCTGCCGGCGCTTGCGCCGCTCACGTCGACCTACCTCAGATCAATCCGGGCCGTCCGCAGCCGCCGGCTCCGGGCCCTCCGGAGTACCGGGCTGGTGGGCGGTTACCTTCTGACGTGGCTCGGATTCGGAGCCGCCGCGTATGCGGCGGCCGCCCTCGCCGCGATGCTGGCTGAGGGCGCCCCGGAAACCGCGCACTGGGTGGGGGCCGGTGTGCTCGCCGTGGCCGGCGCCTACCAGTTGACGCCGTTGAAGGATTTCTGCCTCAGGCACTGCCGGTCGCCCGTAGCGTTCCTGCTGCACGTATCCGGGTACAAAGGGCGCCTGCGGGATGTCCGCGTCGGCATGTACCACGGTGCGTATTGCGTGGGCTGCTGCTGGGGGCTCATGGTGGTGCTGATCGCTGTCGGGGTGATGAACCTGGCATGGATGGCAGCGCTCACAGTAGTCATCTTCCTGGAGAAGACGTGGAAACACGGTCGCGCGCTTAGCCGGATCACCGGCGCCGCGCTAATCGTGTTCGCGCTCTTTGTGCCGGCCCACCCGGAGCTCCTGCCAGGCCTCTACATGACGGCATCCATGTAAGCGAAGCTCCCGTCAGCGTCCGGCAGGAGCCAGCTCACCACCCTGCCGTGCCCGGGCCGCCCTTGAACGGTCCAACAATCTGTTTGGTGATCCAGCCGCCATAGAAGTCACCTTCCTGGAACGTCACCTGCTCACCGTCGACTTCACAGGAGTCCATACGGCCCGGGTATAAGGCCACCCTGGTACTGAGCGCCTCAAAACCCGGGGCGGGTGCCGGGTAGGTCCACCCGGCACGGGGGACAGTGATTCCACCGGCAACGACGTCGAAGTAGTGCGCTTCTCCTTTGAACTCACAGAATGTGGTTCCGTCGACCGGGACCAGCACACCGGCCGGAAACGAGTCCAGCGGCAGGTAATAGACAGGCGGGTGACTCGTCTCCAGGACGCGCAGTACATCCGCGGTGTCGGCAATCACCTGCCCGCCAAGCCGCACGATGACCCGTTCAGATCGGGGCTCGACCCTTGGCGGCCGCGGGTAGTCCCACACCGACTCCTGGCCGGCCTTGGGCTTGATGGGCCGGGGACGCCGGAAGTGACTGGAAAATCCGTGAGCAGGAGTCATGCCTTAATGCTGCCATCCATTCCCGGGATGCAGCTGGAATCATCGGAAGATCCGGGTCCGCACCCGCGAGACCGGCTCCCGGGCCGGGGCATTTTTCCCTGTTGGTCACGGGAATATCGGATGTATCGTTGACTATCGTTCGCGACTCGCAGAGGAGAGCATGATGCATAATTCGTACCCGGCGGGCGGATTTGGCGGCGCGCACATTGACGGCATGTGGCAGGCCGTCGAGGAATTGCGATCAAGGTTTGAGAAGCGCTCGGGCACCCGGGCGGGCCGTGGCGAAGTGAGGTCGGCCATTTTGGCACTCCTTGCGGAGCGGCCGATGCACGGATACCAGATGATCAGTGAGATCGAGGATCGCAGCGGCGGCAGCTGGAAGCCGAGCGCCGGCTCCGTGTACCCAACGCTGCAGTTGCTGGTGGACGAAGGGTTAATCAGTGCCGAGGAATCCAATGGCCGCAAGACATACTCGCTGACCGAAACCGGCCGGGAAGAAGTGGCGGGCGCCGATGCGTCAGCGCTCTGGGAATCAGCTGAACCGGCAGCAGGGTTTGCGGCGCTGCCCAAGGCCGGCATCGAGCTCGCTCAGGCGGCGGCCCAGGTGGGTCGCAGCGGCTCGCCCAAGCAGGTGCAGGAGGCCGTCAGGGTGCTCGATGAGGCACGTCGCCGGCTGTACTCGATCCTCGCCCGGGACTGAAGCGGGTGCCGTCGGTTCGGCGGGACCGGGCCGACCCGGTATCCGGCGCCGGGGACAACCGCGCCGGGGACAACCGCGCCCGGGGCAATCGCTCCGGGGATAAGCGCGCCGGGGACCACCGCGCCCGGTATCGCCGCATCCTGCGCTTCGCCGCGTGGCACCTCGCGGTGACCTGGTGGTTTGAGCTGTTCCTCCCGCGGATCGGGCTGGCCAGGGTTGCCGAGCGCACCAGGACCAGGAGGATGCGGAGCTTCGCGCAGCGTTTCCACGCGCTCGCAGTGAACCTTGGTGGTCTGATGATCAAGGTCGGTCAGTTCCTGTCGTCCAGGCTCGACGTTCTTCCACCGGAGATCACCCGTGAGCTGGAAGGACTGCAGGACGAGGTTCCTGCCGTCCCGTTCGCCGCCATCCGGGCCCTTGCCGAGGCGGAGCTGGGGGCGCCGCTGGGCCAGGTCTTCGCCTCGGTGGAGGAAACGCCGATCGCTGCAGCCTCCCTCGGACAGGCGCACCGGGCAAAACTCCTGCCCGCTACCGCTGCTGATGCGGGACTTCACAGCGTGGTGCTGAAGGTGCAGCGGCCGGGCATCGAGGCGATCGTCGACGTCGACCTGGCGGCACTTCGCAGAGTGGGCCGCTGGCTCAGCCACGTGCGGCTGGTGTCCGCCCGTGCGGACCTGCCCGCACTGGTGGAGGAGTTTGCGCAAACCAGTTTTGAAGAGATCGATTACCTGCACGAGGCAGTGAATGCCGAGCGCTTCGCGGCCGATTTTTCCGACGACGACAGGGTGACAGTGCCCCACGTCGTCTGGGAGCGGACCACCCGCCGTGTGCTCACCTTGGAAGACGTCACGGCGATCAAGATCACCGACCTGGCAGGGCTCGTAGCGGCCGGAATCGATCCAGCGGAGGTCGCCCCGGTGTTCGCCTCTGTCATGTTTGATCAGATGTTCACGGAGGGCTTTTTCCACGCAGATCCGCACCCCGGCAATATCTTCGTGACGCCGAATACCGCAGGCGCTGCTGGCGCTGCTGGACGCCCATGGAAGCTGACGTTCATCGACTTCGGCATGATGGGCGAGGTTCCGCCACGTACGCGGCAGGGCCTGCGGAAGCTGCTCATCGCGGCCGCGTCCCGTGACGGCAAGGGCCTGGTAGCCGCGATCAGCGATGTGGGTGTCCTGGTGCCCTCGGCCAACACGGCCGAGCTGGAGCGCGCGATGATGCACCTCTTCGCCAGGTTCGGCGGAATGGGGTTCGCAGAGCTCCGTGAGGTGGACCCGAGGGAGTTCGTTGATTTTGCGGTGGAGTTCGGCGACCTCGTCCGCTCTCTGCCGTTCCAGCTGCCGGAGAACTTCCTGCTCATCATCCGCGCCATGTCACTGACTTCGGGGGTGTGCAGTTCGTTGGATGCACGGTTCAATCTATGGGACTCGGTGGAACCCTACGCAGCCCGGCTGCTGCGCGACGAGCGTGGCAACATCGTGCAGGACGTGGCCCAGCAGGCGCTCGACATCGCGGGGGTTGCCCTGCAGCTGCCGAAACGATTGGACGGGCTTATCACCCGGATCGAGGACGGGTCCGTATCAGTGGGCAATCCGCGCCTCGAACGGCACGTGGCACGGCTAAACCGCACGATGCAGCGGACCACGTCGGCAGTGATATTCGGCGCGCTGCTCATTGCAGGCTCCGTGGTCCGGGCAGACGATCAGGCACTGGGCAACGTGCTCATGGTGGCCTCCGTGCTTCCGCTGCTGCACGGGCTGTGGGCGGGCCGCCGCGGCCATTAGGCAAGCCGGCGACAGCGGTGTTGGGGCGTCCGAATCGCCCGGATAGAGGATGGACGAGGTTCGGCCTGACATGACGCGGCTAGCCCGGTTAGTGTCCTGGGTTCAGTGTTCCCCGGGCGATGCTGTCGTCGGAGTGAGCCGGGTCCCCGTTGTACGGCTGGTTGGAAATGTCGACGACTGGGTATTGGTCCAGGCTGACGCCGTCGGGGATAGTGAAAGAGCCTGAGTCAGCGTCGAGGACACCTAGGCTGACCATTCTGGTGAGGTCGGCGGAGCCGACCCATACTCCCCGGAATCCATTGATGCGGTCATTGGACAGCCGGATCATCAGTTGGCGGGTTCCATCGGGGAGTTCTCTGACTTGCGCTTCTCCGCTGCCGGTGTGCGCGGCCAGCGGAGTCAGGGCCGTTTGGGCGAGCACGACGTCGGAGGAAGCCGTTTGCGTCGATGAGGGTGAAGGAGCGCTGGTGGGTCCGAGCACTCCGGCTGCGGTCCAGCCGAGAGCGGTACCGAGAACCAAACCGGCCGCAGCGACAGCAATCCAAGGCCAGGGATGGGCCCAACGACGGATGCCGGGGCCGGCCTGCAGGGGCGTCTTCGAGGCTGCTGTTTGCTTACCGTGTTTCAGGGGTGATTCATCCTCGCCTGGGCTGACGTGAGGCGTCACCAGCGGGGCGGCGTGATAGCCGGGCCCCAGGCTGAGAGGGTCTGACGCGAGAGGATCTGCCGCCAGCGCCGAGGGGAGTCCGAGGGCGTTGTGGATGGCGGTCCAGTTCTGGCTACCGGGTTGTTCAAGTTTGATGCCTGCGAGGTCGAGGGTAGCTGCGCGCACGGTGTGTTGAAAACCTCTGAGGGTTTCGCTGCATGTCACGCAGCCGGCCACGTGGCCCGCTTCAGTTGCCGTAGCCACAGGCTCTCCGAGTGCCAACAGGCTGAGAAGATCGGGATCAAGGTGTTCCATGTTCCACCTCCAGGCGGGTGCGCAACCGGGTGAGGCTGCGCCGGATGTGGCTTTTGACGGTGCCCAGCGGGAGGTTCAGCCGGGATGAAATCTGGTCATGTGTCAGGTCCTCGTAGAACGCGAGCCTCATTATTGCCTGCTGTGGATCCCCTAAATGCTGCAATTCCTCGTCCAGGGCCAGGCGATCAGCTACTTCCTCGACGAGCCCGCTTTCCCCTCCGCCGGTGGGGTCAGCTGCCATATGGATGACCGCATGCTCAAGATGAAGCTGGCGGGACCGCGCGGACAACGCGTCAGAAATGGCGTTGCGCGTGATCCCAATTAGCCAGGCCGGCACCCGCGCAGCCTCGGGACGATAGCTGGTTCTGGATTTCCAAGCCCGAATGAAGACTTCCTGCGTCACGTCGTCGGCTGCGGTACGCTCTCCCAACGATCTCAGTGCCAGCGTGTATACCAATGGGCTCAACCGCCGGTACGCTTCCGCGAGGACACGCTCATCGCCACTGGCAAACGCGTGATCGAGGACAGGATCCCAATCATTCGCCGTGCCAGCTTCCATAGGTTCTCCTTTGGGCCCAACGGCCGCTGATGAACCACATTATGCCGCTGTCCGGCGGGCTGCGCCATGGCCCGGCGCCCCTGCTTTCCGATTGCACCCGCGCGTGCCGTTGGGGCCGCGGTCTACACGGCCCCAACGGGTGATGGATGGCTGGGGAACTGGAGGAGGCTAGTCCTCCTGGCCGCACGATGAGGAATTCACTACCTGGACGGCCAGATCAAGATTGTTCTTGGCGAGGCTGCCCCAGGCGTAGACGATGGTGTTCTTGCCCGCGGCGACGTTGACGTCCGCGGGGCCGATTACCGGTGCAGTGGTACCCGCGGCTGCGACCGAGGCAGAAACAGTTCCGGCCTTGAGGATGAGGGTCTCTTGGTCCGGGTTGGTGAGTCCTTCGATGACGGCGGTCCCGCCAGCCAGCACGTCGACGGCCGGAGCCAAAGCGACGTGCCGGACTGTCAGCTTGCCCTTTCCCTCCGGGCTGGGCGCGGTGTCATTGGTGAAGAGAGTGGCAGTGGGGGTGCCGTCAGCGGCCAGGTGCGCAACCGCTGTATAGTCCTGGCCTTCTTCCAGATTCACCGTGACGGGGCCGATCACCGCGTTCTCGGCGCTCGTAGCGTCGGCTCCGGTAATGGCGATCCGGTGGTCCCCGTCAGGGACGTTCAACGGGCCGGCTAAAGTACCCGGCTTGAAGTTATCCAAGGTGAGCTTGCCATCGACCCAGACATCCACGGTCAGTCCGGGCACGCCGTGGAGGACGGACAATTTGGCTGTGCCCTCGTCGTCGCGATGATGCCCATTGCCGGCCTGGGCCGGGGCTGCGAGGGCGAGTGCTGCCAGCAGCGAAATGGTCCCGGCGGCGGCAAAGATTTTCTTGCGCATTTCCAACTCCTCTGAGAGCCCCACTGTGGGGCAGTGGTTGTGCTTACACCCCTTACTACCGGCCCGAGGCTGTCCTTGGATGCACCCCTGGAGAAAATTCCGGCGGGCACCGCACGGGCGGTGGTGCGGCCAGGCGTGGCTCGGCCCTGCTCAGACATGAAATTCGGCTGTTCCTTCGGGACCACCTCACCACGTAACGGTTCCCGCGGCCCCGTCCACCGTGACGCTCTGGCCGTCGCGCAGCCGCGTGGTGGCATCAGCGACACCCACCACCGCCGGGATGCCGTACTCGCGGGCCACCACGGCCCCGTGCGAGATGACGCCGCCCATCTCCATGACCAGGGCGCCCGCTGTCATGAAGAGCGGCGTCCAGCCAGGGTCCGTGGAGGGTGCCACCAGAATGTCACCGGGTTCCAGGTGGGCGCCCACCGGATCCATAATCACCCTGACGTTCCCGGTGGCACTGCCCGCAGAGGCAGGTGTCCCCGTCAGATGGTCGCCGGCATCCGGTTGAAGCATCGCGGCAGCTTCGACGTCGGTGCCGTCCGAGAGCAGAAGGCGAGGAACGCGCCGCCGCCGGAGTTCGACGTCGTACAGCTGACGGCGGCGGGAGACGATTCCCTTGAGGTCCGCACCCCGGAGTCCCACGCGCAGTTCGTCGAAGTCCAGGAAGAACACATCACCGGCGGCGTCGATGGTTCCGTTCCCCGCAAGGTCCGCGCCGATTTCGGTGAGCTGGCGGTGCATCTCGGCGAGCACCATCACAATATAGAACTTGGGCAGTTCCCGCAGGCCGGCCAGCTGCCGCGTACGGCGCAGACAGAACGACACCAGCCGCCCGCGCAGCGGGTTCCTGGTCCCTGCACGCTCCGCCAACTCCCTGATCCGGGCCTCCGCGTGGTCCGCGGCCCTGGCGAATTGGCGGTCCGGCGCCTGGCCGGGGTCTTCGACGCGCAGGTAGTTCGAGATCATTCCCAGGAGGTGGTCCGGCTCCTCGGACCACCGCGGCATCCCCAGATCGATCTCCGCCACGGCCCGGTGGCCGTACTTGGACAGGAACTCCCGCAGCCCGGTCTGGGCGGCGGCCAGCATCAGGTACCCCACGGACGGCGCCGGCAGCGTGGCCTGCATCAACCCGTCGATCGAGGTGACCAAAATGTCCTCAGTGTGCTGGAGCCGCCGGGCCGCAGTAGCAGGCAACGGGAGGACCAGTTTCTGGGCGAGGCGGTCCTGGTAGCGCCGGGCCCTCCGCAGTTCCCGGCCCGGCGTCAGCAGGGCCCGGACCATGGCGGGAATGAGCCCGACGAGCTGGCCCAGGCTCCGGGTGGCCTCAGCACCCCTGGCTTGCGTCCCGGTGGGGGACCGGTGGCCCTTGCGGCCGGATGTCTTGCGGGACCGAGCGACAATGCTGAACCGCGGATCGTCCAGGAGCGCAGGGAAGACGGCGGCGGACCTGCCGTCTGCGAGCGGCAGCACCTTCATCAGTGTCTTGCGGCCGGATTTGTTGCGGATGAGCGGCGTCAATTCGACGTACATCCGCAAACCCGGGTTGGCGTAATGCCACGCGCTGTTGCTGCCCCTCATCCGGCCCAGGACAGAGAGTCCCATCGGCGTGATGGGGCGGGTGAGGCCCTGCAGGAGCGTGCCGCACAAGTAAACGCGCGTATCCGCACCGGAGCCTGCCACCGTTGCGCCGTCCCGGCCGGTCTGAGCGCCGAGCGGATCGTCGTCCGGGAGCGGGTAGAGCGTGGTGATGGGCCTCGACTGGGTCAGCCAGGCCTTGCCGACAGGGCCGATCACCCATTCCACGTCCTGCGGGGCGCCGAGAAGCTGCTGTGCGGCGTCACCGAGGGACGCCAGTCCCCGGACCTGCGGCCCGGACAGGCTTGCCGCCCGTCCCTCGGGCTGCTGGAGCATCCGGCCGGATGCCGTCTCCAGCACAAAATGATCCGGGTTCACCGCGCCGGAAACCACCGCCTGGCCCGGCCCCGGGCTGGCATCAATGATGGTCTCGGTCCGTGTTCCGGTCACCGGATTGGCAGTGAACAGCACGCCTGCGGCGGCAGCGCGGACCATGTGCTGAACGACGACGGCGAGACTCACCTCGCGGTGCGCGATCCCGTTCGTTGTCCGGTAGGCCACCGCCCGGTCAGTCCAGAGGGAGGCCCAGCAGCGCCGGACGGCCTCCACCACAGCGTCGCCCCCCGCGACGTCCATGAAGGAATCCTGCTGCCCGGCGAAACTGGCGAAAGGCAGGTCCTCGGCAGTGGCGGACGAACGCACCGCCACGGACCCGCCGCCCATCGCAGCGTACGCAGCGCGGATGGCGGTCCCGACGTCGGGCGGTATCGGCGCTGCTGCCATCATCTCGCGGCCACGCCTCGCGAGCGCGTTGCGGTCCTCGTCCGGCAGGCCGGCGGCGACCCCTAAGGCAGCCTCGTCCAGTTGTGCCGCGATGGCAGCCATTTCTGCCGGTGCGGCCTTGCGGTAGCCGGCCGTGGTCAGGCAGAAACCTCCCGGCATCGGGAAGTCCGCGGCGGCGAGGCGGCCGAGGCTGAGGGCTTTGCCGCCCACGGTGGCCAGCGACGCCGACGCCAACTGCGTGAGATCAACAACCAGGCCGGTATTGGCGTCGTCCCGCTCCGGAACATGGCTCACAGCATCCATGACCTGCTCCCGGCCGGCATATCGGCTGCTTACGGAAAGATCCGGAGCGCGGTGTCCCAATTGAAGTGTTGGTGCTCGGGGCTGACCTGCAGACCCATGACAACCAGCATGATGGCCTCCAGTTCGCGCGAACGCCGCAGGGGGCCGACGTCTATGGGGCGTAATCCTGCGGAAGCCGCCACAGCGCTGACCTTCTCTTTGGCCTGCTCCGAGTCGCCGGCAATGAAGACGTCCAGATGCTGCCCGTCGACCTGTCCGTTCTCCAACGTGGAGGCGAACGTCGTATTGAAAGCCTTCACCACATCCGCGCGCCCCTCCAGCAGGCGGGCTGTCTCTTCGCCCGCGGACGTGCCGGGTTCCGTGGTGAGCCGGTCGAAAGTGGAGACGTCCACCGGGTTGCTGATATCCACCACAACCTTGCCGTCCAGCGAGTCACCGATTTCCAGGATCGCGTTATGCACATCCTTGTGCGGAACTGCCAGGAAGACGATGGCTCCTGTGATGGCGGCACCGGTCACGCCCCCTGTGGCGCCCGGTCCGAGGCTCTCGACCAGGTCCCTGGTTTTCGCGCCGTCCCGCCCCAGGATCTGTACCGGGTGGTTCCCCCTCAGCATCGCCTTGGCCAGTGCCCGGGCCATGTGTCCGCTGCCGAGAATGCTGATGTTGGTCATGATCATCCCTTGCCGAAATGCGGTGGTCTCTGTGCCTCCAAGTAGACCTTCACGGGATGCCCCGGCAACAGGGGCGAAAGCCCCGGATCCCGCTGGCCGGCGGCTTAGCTCCCGTGCCGCAACACGTCCGGAAGCTCGTCCACGTAGACCGTTTGGGGCGGTTCGAAATAAATCACCAGGACCTCGTCACCCACTGCGAAGCCGCTGGTCTTATCAAACGGGTGGGCGTGGAAGGCCATGATGCCGCCGAGATACGGCAGCATGACTTCGCCGATGGTGCCGGGCCCGATCCGCCCGGTCACGCGCCCGACCTTGCCTGTCAGGCTCCGGTCAACGTCCTTGTGCATCCGCTGCCCTACGCGCCGGGAGTCTTGGGCGGGCGCTTGGCTTCCTGGCCTTTCTTGAGCGCCGACGCCAACGCGGGGAGGTAGTCGCCCGCCTGCGCGAGGATCCCGCCCAGCATCTTGTTCACGCCTTCGCCGCCGTTCAGGACGGTCATCTGGCCCACATGCGAGAAGGGCTCGGCCGCTGCCGCGATGATGGCGGGCATGTTCTCTGCGAGCTGCTGCGAAATCACCGCGTCCTGGTTGGTCCCCAGGGCTTCGGCCCGCGCCTTGATTCCGTCCGCTTCAGCGAGCGCCTTGGCCTTGATCGCCGAGGCTGCCGCATCACCCTTGGCCCTGGTGGCCGCGGCTTCGGCCTCGCCGGTGACCTTGGTGGCTCCCGCCGCGGCTGCCGCGGCGGTGGCATTTGCCTGGGCCTGCAGTTCCGTCCGCCGGGCGTTGGCCTGGGCCTCCAGTTCGGTGCGGCGTGCCAGTGCCTCGGCGGCGCTGATGTCCGCCGCTTTCTGGCCTTCGGCGTCCGTTCGCTTGGCATAGGCCTTCGCGTCTGCGGGTTTCCGGACGGTGGTCTGGAGCTTCTGCTCTTCCCGGTCCGCCTCCAGCTTGGCCACCTCGGTTTCCTGGACCACCACCTGCTGCCGGGCCGTGGCGTCGGCCAGCGGTCCGGCCTGGGCGGCGTTGGCCCTGGCGCGCTCGGCGTTGGCCTGCGCGACCGACTGCCGAATGGCTGAGACGCTCTGCGCGTCCGCGATCAACGCCGCCGCCTCCGCTTCCTTCTCGGCCGCCTCGCGGTTGCGGGTGGCTTCGGCGATCCGGGCCTCCATTTTCACCTGGGCGATGTGCGGCTTGGCGATGTTCTGGATGTAGCCGGTGGGGTCCTGCAGGTCCTTGATCTGCAGGGAATCGACCACGAGCCCCAGTTTTTCCATCTCCACCCCGCTCGCACTGCGGACCTGCGAACCGAGCTTGTCCCGCTCGCGGATGATTTCCTCCATGGTCATGCTGCCGATGATGGAGCGCAGGTGGCCCTCAAAAACGTTGTACACCTGGCTCTGCATCTTGGGCTGCTGCCCCAGGAAGCGCCGGGCCGCGTTGGCAATAAAGGGCGGGGCGTCGCCGATCTTGTAGATGACCACGCCCTCCACCACCACCTGGATGCCCTGGGAGGTGACGCAGGAGACCTTAAGCTCAGTTTCATTCAGGGTCAGCGACAGGGTCCGCACGGTCTGGAGGCCGGGCAGGACCAGCGCGCCCTTGCCGGTGACGATTTTGAAATCCATTCCGGCACGGGTTTCAAGGGTTCCGCGGGTCAGCCCGGAGATGATGAGGGCTTCGTTGGGTTCAGCCACTTTCCACATCAGCTTGGTTGCCACCCAAATAAACCCAACGGCGATCAGCACCCCCACAATGGTGGCAATAAGCGGAAAGTATGCTGCGAAGTCCGGCATAACCAGGTCCTTTCGAAGGGGATGGAACAGGCGTCGCGGTAAAGCCCCGGAACGCAGCTACCCCTTCCTGACCGGGCAAGATACAGGATATTCCGGCCAGCCGGGCCAGCTGTTGTAGCCAGTCTGATTGGGCGCCGCCCAAAGGTCCAGAGGCTGGCGGATATTTGCCTGCGGCAACGGAACAGGCGCACGACGACGGCACCCGAGTCCCGCCGTCGGGCGCGGTTCCTGCCCCGCAGCCGAGTTTCACCGACGCACGACAAGCCGCTCGCTGAATCAGGACGTGGTGCCGTCCCCGCGGCGCATCACGTTCACCGGTCCGATACCGGCCAGGTCATAGCCATCCGGATAGATCGGCGGGGCAGCGCCGCCGGGAACGAAGCTGGCAACGGTCTTCAACGGAGTGCGGCGCCGGATGGCGTTCCGCACGCCCAGCCCGGCGTTGAGCGCGAGGCGTGACCACCACGTGCTGCGGGGGAGCCCGAGGGCCGCGGCCAGGGGCGCGTCGTCAAGCATGGTGGCGATCATGCGGGTGGTGACGGGATGGAGGACCCTTGGCTGCATGCTTTGAAATACCTGGACGGTGGCGCCCATCAGCGTCCTGCCGGCACTGCTGGGCGCTATCCTGCGGCGCTCGTAATCGTCGAAAAACCTTCCGGCCGCTTCGAACGTGCCAGGAATGTCGGCGATATGGATTCTCGTGCCCAGTTCGCGGAAGAAGCGCGTCGCGGCGTCCCGTTCCGTCTGCGTCGGTTTGCGCCAGCCGTGGCGCTCGGTCCAGCGGATCGGAACCACCAGGAGGGTCATGAGCACATACAGGAAATCCTCCTGACTGCCCGGAACGTGCCGGTGGACGCGGTTCAGCAGTTCCACCATTTTGCGGCCGCGTTCGGAGTCCAGCCCGGAGGCGATGAGTTCGTAGATCACCAGGCCGGTGTCGATGGAGCGCTTCATGGGCCGGGCGGGTATTTCGCCGTTCCCCACAAGCGTGGCCGCGCCGGATGGAATGGCGAAGTTCCGGTAATAGGCAAGGAAGAAGCCGAACTGGATGTCCTCTGCCAGGTCAAAGAGGGCCATCTGGCGGAATGTCTGTTCCCAGTCGTCCGGGCCGCGGGCCAGCTGCCTGTCCAGGCTGTGCACCAGCGATGGATGAAGCCGCAGCATAAGGGGACCTCCAACGTGAACGGGTTCGCCTGCGGACGACAGCTCAGTTTTCGCTGGTTGCGGCGCCGGCGTCCGGTGTGGCTGTGTCGGCGGCCAGGGCCTGGTGCCGCCGATAGATTTGGACGGCGGCGACCGCCGGTATGGTGGCCAGGGCGAACGCCCGCATCCAGGGCCGGTCAAGGATGTGGCCGCTGAGCTCGTCCAGGGAGAAGGCGCCCGGGCCCCCGAGGGTGAACGCCGCTGCCGCCACGGCCAGCACCGCCGGGTACTCAAGGCCGCCTTCGGTGGCGAAGAATCCGCCGGGAGCATGGACGCTGGCCGCGACGGCCATGGTGGTGGCAGCGGCGGCTCCCGCCGCCGGAGTCGCCAGCCCTAGGGCAAGGGCACAGCCTGCTCCCGCTTCTCCAACGCC
This sequence comes from Pseudarthrobacter sulfonivorans, assembly GCF_024391045.1. Classification (GTDB taxonomy): domain Bacteria; phylum Actinomycetota; class Actinomycetes; order Actinomycetales; family Micrococcaceae; genus Arthrobacter; species Arthrobacter sulfonivorans_B. The sequence goes on along the minus strand of NZ_JANFCZ010000030.1, from coordinate 2,895 downwards.
CGCGAGCACGGCACTGGATTTTGCGGGCCGGAAGCCCATGGCGTGCATGCCCTTGCTGGTGCCTTCGAGCCCTCCGCCGCCGAACCACCCGAACAGCTTCTGGGATCCGTGGGCCATAAGCACGCTGCCGAGGGCAACCCGGAAGATGGCCTGCGCGGCGGTGGCAGCAGGGGAGCTGGATGTTTCACGGCTCATGGAGTACTCCTCAGGTCATGGTTGCCGCTGCGACGGCGGCGCCTTCTGATGCGAAAATTCTACGTCCGGGACCGGAAAGGATCACGGGTGAATGTGACCTCCCGGGCCGGCGCGAAATGAGTCGTCACGAGGCCGGCCGCCCCGGCCATACCTTGCCTGCCCACGGATCGTAGTCAGCAATGAGCGCCTCCTGCGGCGGACGCTGCGCCTCGGGAATGTGCTGCAGGTTGACCCGCACCCGGTACCAGAGCGAACTCGATCCGCGCATGCCGTCCACCAGCACATCGGCGGGATGCAGGGCCGGAACAAGCCCCGGGTGCATGGCCTTCCACTCGTCGAGCGCCGCGAGGGCCTCGGGCTTGGTCCGGGTGCGGGCCACCTCCACCAGCGGCATCACCGACTGCCGCCGACCGGAACCGTCGCCGGCACGCGGCGCCTTTTCGGCGGGGCCCAGCTCCTTCGCGAGGGTGAGGAGCCCCTCCAGCGAGCCCACGGCGTCGTCGATCCCCGCGTGCGGGTCGCCCAGATCGGCGAAGCGCCCCGGAACCGTCAGGACGGTGAACTGTTCCGGACGGGCCGAACGGACCTCGTCCCAGGTCAGCGGCGTGGAGACCCGGGCATCGGGCAGGGGACGCACGGAGTACGCGGACGCCACGGTGCGGTCCTTTGCGTTCTGGTTGAAGTCGACAAACACACTCTCGCCGCGTTCCTCCTTCCACCAGCGCGCGGTGGCGAGCCCGGGAGCCCGGTTCTCCACCTCACGCGCAAGGGTCTCGGCGGCGAGGCGTACGTCGCGGTAGGACCACTGCGGCGCCATCCGCACCAGGATATGGAGGCCCCGTGACCCGCTCGTCTTCGGCCACCCAACGAGCCCGACGTCGTCGAGCACCTCGCGTGCCACGTAGGCGACGTCCACGATCTGGCTCCAGTCCACCCCCGGCATCGGATCGAGGTCCACCCGGAGTTCGTCGGGGTGCTCGAGGTCCTCGGCGCGCACCGGGTGCGGGTTGAGGTCCAGGCAGCCGAGATTCACCACCCAGGCGAGCCCGGCAGCATCCCGGATGACGGCTTCCTCGGCTGAAGTGCCGGAGGCGTAGTGCAGTGTTGCCGTGCCGATATAGTCGGGGTGGTTTTCCGGCACACGCTTTTGGAAGAACGGCTCACTGTCGATGCCTTTCGGGAAGCGTTTGAGAACCATGGGGCGGCCTCCCGCGCCGCGCAGTGCACCATCCGCGACGGACAGATAGTAGCGAACCAGATCAAGCTTCGTCAGCCCGGGCCCGGGGAACACCACCTTGTCCGGACTCGAGATGCGGACCTCGGCACCGGCAACGGTGAGGATTTCGGCCGGGGTCTTTGAGGGGTTCATGACGCCACGCTAGCAACGATCCGGTGTCCCAACCAGAGCAGGTTCGGCCCGGTCAGCCGGCGAGCAGCCGGCCGCTTGATCCGCGCACAATCAGGCTGGTGGGCAGGGCCGCGCGTCCCGGCGGCGCCGGCAGCGGGTCGGACCCGTCGCTGGGCAGGGCCGCCAGAATCAACGACAGCGCCGTAGTTCCGGCCTCGCTGAAGGGCGAGGCAATGGTGGTCAGGGCCGGTGTGGTGAAGTCGGAGCCAAAAATGTTGTCAAAGCCGATGACGCTGAATTCGTCGGGTATCTTCACTTGTGCTGCCTGGAGTTCCCTCATCAGTCCGATGGCCAGGACATCGTTGTAGCACAGCGCGGCGGTGGCGCCGGAGGCGACCACTTCCCTCGCCGCACGCCGGCCACCTTCGGCTGTGGGCGCTGTGGTGGGGATGAGCAGGGCCTCGCGACCGGTCCATTCGCAGGCGGCCCGCAGGCTGTCCCAGCGGCGGCCCGAGATCCAGGAGGCGTCAGGTCCGCTCAGGAAGGCGATCTTACGGTGGCCGCCGGAGGCAAGATGGCGGACCGCTTCTGCGATGCCCGGTTCGACGTCGGGGACTACCGAATCAACGCTCTCAACGCTGCGGTTGATGACGGCGACGGGCTTGGTATTGTTGAGTGCCCGGATCTCCGGATCGGACATGCGGGGGCTGGCCAGAATGATGCCGTCCGTGGAGGGCTGGATCCGCTGGGCGACCATCAGTTCCGTTGATGCCGACTCGGCCGACTCTGCCAGCACCAAGGTCAACCCGTTTGCGGCCGCGGCGGACTGGGCGCCCCGGATCATGTCGAAATAACTGGGGTTGGTGATGTCCGCGACGATGAGCCCGATGGTGCCGGTACGGCCATTCAGCAGGGCACGGGCCAACGGGTTGGCCCGGAAGTTGAGCTCCGCGGCGGCCTCCTCCACGAGTTTCCGGGTTTTGGCGCTGACCCGTTCCGGTTTCCCCAGTGCCCGGGACACTGTGGAGGGATTGACGCCGGCAACTTTTGCGATGTCGTAAATCGTGACTTTGGTGCCGGCCGCGCTTGAGCTCTTCGCCATGGCTTCATTCTCCCAAACACAACCCCGTAACGACTCATGTCAAGATGCTCGCGAAAGTGTTGTGCTTGCCTCAGCTATTTGTGCTCGCGTGGATGAGTCTTCCAGGGCCCGGGTTTTGGCTGCTGCGAGGGCGATCAGCTTGGTCTGAATGGTGGTGAGGTCGGCCGGGTTGGTGGCCTCCATCAGTGCCGCGAGTTCAGCGGCTTTGGCTTGGGTGAGGATTCCGGAGTCGATGACGCGTTGGTACGGT
>NZ_JANFCZ010000003.1 GCF_024391045.1 Pseudarthrobacter sulfonivorans | reverse complement strand
GTCCTGGAACGAACTGCGCCGCGACGGCATGGCCGCCGAGGAAGAAGCGTTCCTCAACCCGGGCAAGCCTGCCCGCGTACCGTTCGTTACCCAGCAGCTCGCGGGCGCCACCGGCCCTGTGGTTGCCGTCACGGACTACATGAAGGCCGTCCCGGACCAGATCCGCCAGTTTGTGCCGAACGAGTTCGCAACGCTCGGCGCGGACGGCTTCGGCTTCTCCGACACCCGCGCCGCAGCCCGCCGCTTCTTCAAGAACGACACCCACTCCATCGTGGTCCGTTCCCTGGAGATGCTGGCCCGCCGCGGTGAGGTTGATGCCCAGGCCCCGGCCCAGGCCATCGAGAAGTACAAGCTGCACAACGTCAACGCCGGTTCCACCGGCAACGCAGGCGGCGAATCCTGATCCGCCCCCTGTGAGTTTTTGTCCAGCTAACACCACCAAACGGCCCTGATCGGCCCTTTATCCGGACAAAAACTCCGCGGACGCACAGAACGACGACGGCGGCCCCCACCAAAAGGTGAGGGCCGCCGTCGTCGTTCCCTTGCGTTTGCCGTGCAGGCTTCCGCCTGTGACGCAGGTCCGCCGCCGTTGTAGCCTTTGCACAAAATGGAGCTTGCGCAGCGGGCACCGTATGCTCAGAAGATGCCCGAGCCAACCACCCCTGCTGCGAAGCGCAAACCAGCCGCGCGCAACACCACGCCGGAGAAGTCCGAGACCCTGAAGAAACTCAGGGCGAGTGTCGGCCAACTGTCCACCACCACACTCCGGCAGCTGGAGAAGTCACTCCCTTGGTACTCGCGCCTCAGCTCCGACGAGCGTTCGGCCTTGGGCATGGTGGCGCAGAACGGCATCGCAGCGTTTGTCACCTGGTACGAGCGGCCCAGTTCGCCGTCGTGGATCCTCTCCGACGTCTTTGGCACTGCCCCAACGGAGCTGACCAGGTCCATCAGCCTCCAGAAGGCCCTCCAGCTCATCCGGATCGTGGTGGAAGTCGTGGAGGACCAGGTGCCCGTCATCGCCCCCGAAGCGGACCAGCCGTCCCTGCGCGAGGCTGTACTGCGGTACTCGCGGGAGGTAGCGTTCGCGGCCGCGGACGTGTACGCAAGGGCCGCCGAATCGCGCGGCTCCTGGGACACCAGGCTCGAGGCCCTGATCGTGGACGCCATCCTGCGCGGTGAAAACACCGACGCGCTGCGGTCCAGGATTGCTGCCCTGGGCTGGAAAGCACAGGAACGGTTCACTGTCATGGTAGGAAATTCCCCGTCCGAGCCAAGCGCGAGCTACGTCAGCGAACTCCGCCGCCTGGCCGGCCGCTACGCCGAAGACGCGTTGGTGGGCATCCAGGGTGACCGGCTGATCCTGATCCTGGGCGGCCTCCAGGACCGGGAGACCGCGTACCTGAAGCTCAGCGAAATGTTCGCGCCGGGACCGGTGGTCTACGGCGCGGAGGCCGGCTCCCTGCTGGAGGCCAGCGGGTCCGCGCAGTCGGCTTTCGCCGGCCTGACCGCCGCCCGTGCCTGGCCGTCCGCGCCCCGGCCGGTTGCCGCCGACGACCTGCTGCCCGAACGCGTCATCTCCGGTGACGAAGCCGCACGCCGTTCCCTCGTCAAGAACATCTACCGTCCGCTGGTGGCCGCCTCGAACGGCCTGGTGGAGACGCTGGGGACGTACCTTGAATTGGGCCATTCGCTGGAGGCGACGGCGCGGGAACTGTTCGTCCACGCCAACACCGTCAGATACCGGCTCAAGCGCGTCTGCGACGTGACCGGCTGGGATCCGCTCCTCCCCCGTGAGGCGTTTGTGCTGCAGGCAGCCCTGGTAGTGGGGCGTCTCGCAACCCCGCCCAAAGCGCCCACCGAACGTCACGCGGCGCGGAATCAGACCTGAGGCGTTGTAGACTTCCTACAATCTGACCCCTTGAGCTTGGTGCAGAGAAACACCGCTGAATGACACCGCAATTTGGAAAGCTGGTTAAGTGCTTGCAATAGTCTGCCCTGGACAGGGCTCACAGACCCCGGGTTTTCTGGCCCCCTGGCTGGAACTGCCTTCGGTAGCAGGCCAGCTGGCCTCCCTCAGCGAGATTGCAGGCATCGACCTGACCGCCCATGGGACCACCTCGGATGAGGAAACCATCAAGGACACCGCCGTTGCGCAGCCCCTGATCGTCGCCGCCGGGCTGATCGCCGCAAAATCCCTGTTCGACGTTGAGCTGGGCACCCTCCCGGTCATTCTTGCCGGCCACTCCGTAGGGGAGATCACCGCTGCTGCCCTGGCCGGAGTACTCACCGATCAGGAAGCCATGACGTTCGTCCGGGAACGCGCCAACAGCATGGCTGCGGCTGCGGCCGTGACACCTACCGGCATGAGCGCCGTGGTGGGCGGGGACCCGGCTGAGGTACTGGCCGCCATCGAAGCGTCCGGAGCCACCCCGGCCAACGTCAACGGCGCCGGCCAGACAGTCGCCGCTGGAACCTTTGACCAGCTCAAGGCCCTGGCCGACAACCCGCCGGCCAAAGCACGCGTCATCCCGCTGAAGGTGGCCGGGGCGTTCCACACCTCACACATGTCCCCTGCGGTGAGCGCCCTCGAGGCACTGAGGCCGGAGCTCAAGCCGCAGAAGCCGCAGGTGCCGCTGCTGTCCAACTTCGACGGCGCGGAAGTGATCGACGGCGGAGCCGCCGTCGAAAGCCTGATTGCCCAGGTGTCCCGGCCGGTACGCTGGGACCTGTGCATGGAAACGCTCGTGCAGCGCGGCGTCACCGGCCTGATCGAACTCGCGCCGGCGGGAACCCTGGCGGGCCTGGCCAAGCGCGGCATGCCCGGCGTCAAGACCGTTGCTGTTAAAACCCCGGACGACCTCACGGCCGCACTGGCACTCTTCGCAGAATTGGAGGGCGACGCATGAGCGTTCCCACGCTGAACCAGCTTCCCGTCAACCAGTACAGCCGCATCCTCGGTCTGGGTGCCTACCGGCCGGACGTCATCGTCACCAACGAAGACGTCTGCCAGTGGATTGATTCTTCCGACGAATGGATCCGCCAGCGCACCGGCATCATTACCCGCCACCGCGCCCCGGCTGAGGTCAGCGTCATTGACATGGCGGCCGGCGCAGCGCAGGAGGCCCTGCAGAAGGCAGGCATCGAGGCCTCCCAGCTCGGCGCCGTCATCGTTTCCACCGTGACGCACCCCTACGCCACGCCGTCGGCTGCCGCCGCGGTGGCAGACCGCATCGGCGCGACGCCGGCACCCGCCTTCGATATCTCAGCCGCGTGTGCAGGGTACTGCTACGGCATTGCGCAGGCAGATGCTTTGGTGCGTTCGGGTGCCGCAACGTATGTCCTGGTGGTTGGTGCAGAGAAGCTCTCAGACGTCATCGACAACCGGGAACGCACCATCTCCTTCCTGTTGGGTGACGGCGCAGGCGCGGTTGTCATCGGCCCTTCGGACATCCCGGGCATCGGACCCTCCGTGTGGGGCTCGGACGGCAGCAAGTGGGACGCGATCGGCATGACGCGTTCCATGCTGGATGTCCGCGACCTCAGCATGGCCGCCCGCCAGTCCGATGAATCCGGCGACTTCGCCCTCCTCGAAGAGGCGCAGGAGCTCTACCCGACCCTTCGCCAGGACGGCCAGACCGTCTTCCGCTGGGCAGTCTGGGAAATGGCCAAGATGGCCGAGCAGGCCCTCGTGGTGGCCGGCATCAAAGCCGAAGACCTCGTCGCCTTCATTCCGCACCAGGCCAACATGCGGATCATCGATGAGATGGTCAAGAAGCTCAAGCTCCCCGAGTCCGTCGTTGTGGCCCGGGACATCGCCGACGCCGGCAACACGTCGGCGGCCTCCATCCCCCTGGCCACCCACCGCCTGCTCCAGGAAAACCCTGAGCTCAGCGGCGGCCTCGCGCTGCAGATCGGGTTCGGCGCCGGACTGGTCTTCGGTGCCCAGGTAATCGTCCTTCCTTAATACGCCCCACACAGGCCGCACCCCCGCGGGCTGAACCATTTCCGGCATCCCCTGCCGGCAATAACAAGAAAAGGAGCCGTCAATGGCTAGCAATGAAGAGATCCTGGCCGGCTTGGCTGAAATCGTCAACGAAGAAACCGGTCTTGCCCCCGAGGCTGTTGAACTGGACAAGTCCTTCACGGAGGACCTGGACATCGACTCCATCTCCATGATGACCATTGTGGTCAACGCCGAAGAGAAGTTCGGCGTGCGCATCCCGGACGAAGAGGTCAAGAACCTCAAGACCGTGGGCGACGCCGTGAGCTTCATCGCCGGCGCACAGGCTTAGTCAAGGCTTCAGCCCCTTACGGCTGGCAGGACTGCCGGTCCGCCCACAAGGCGTGCCGGCAGTCCACCCTATTTTCCGGGCAGCCAACTGCCCAACACGCGGGACCCCGCCGGAGTTACCGGATACGGCCTGCCCACCGACAGAGAGTGATCCAATGACACGCAAAGTAGTCATTACCGGTCTGGGTGCCACCACGCCCATTGGCGGCGACGTACCGACAATGTGGAAGAACGCATTGAAGGGCGTCTCCGGTGCCCGCACCCTGGAGGACGAGTGGGTTGCCAAGTACGAACTGCCCGTCCACTTCGCAGCGCGCTGCACCACCCCGGCCCTGGATGTCCTGAGCCGCGTTGAAGCCAAGCGCATGGACCCTTCCACCCAGTTTGGCGTCATCGCTGCGCGCGAAGCCTGGGCTGATTCCGGCATCACGGAAATCGACCACGACCGCCTTGCAGTCGCCTTCGCCACCGGCATCGGCGGTGTATGGACCCTGCTGGACGCCTGGGACACCCTGAAGGAAAAGGGCCCCCGCCGCGTCCTCCCCATGACAGTGCCGATGCTGATGCCCAACGGCGTCGCAGCAGCCGTCAGCCTCGACCTCGGCGCCCGCGCCGGGGCCCACACGCCAGTGTCCGCCTGCGCCTCCGGCACCGAGGCCCTGCACCTGGGCCTGGACCTGATCCGTTCCGGTAAGGCCGATGTGGTGATGTGCGGCGGCGCCGAAGCAGCCATCCACCCCATGCCCCTTGCTGCGTTCGCCTCCATGCAGGCGCTTTCCCGCCGGAACGACGACCCCCAGGGTGCCTCCCGCCCGTACGACCTCGGCCGTGACGGCTTTGTGATGGGCGAGGGCGCCGGGGCGCTGGTCCTGGAGGCCGAGGAGCACGCCCTCGCCCGGGGCGCGCGCATCTACGGCGAATTGGCCGGCACATCCGTGACCGCCGACGCGTACCACATCACGGCTCCGGACCCCCAGGGACTGGGCGCCACCCGCGCGCTCAAGGCCGCCATGTTCGACGGCCGCGTCCAGGCCGAGGACGTGGTCCACGTCAACGCGCACGCCACCTCCACTCCCGTGGGCGACAAGCCCGAGTACACCGCTCTTCATGCCGCCCTGGGGAACCACATCGAAAACGTAGCAGTCTCCGCCACCAAGTCACAGATGGGGCACCTCCTGGGCGCTTCAGGTGCGGTGGAGGCAGTCCTCACGGTTTTGGCCGTCTACGAACGCAAGGCCCCGGTGACCATCAACCTCGAGAATCAGGATCCTGAAATCCCGCTCGACGTCGTCACCAAGACGCCGCGCGAACTTCCGGCGGGCGACATTGTGGCCCTCAGCAACTCGTTTGGATTCGGCGGCCACAACGCCGTCATCGCGATCCGCAGCGTCTAGCAACAACACCGCTGACGCCAGAGGAGGCCCCGCCATTGTGCACTGCACAATAGCGGGGCCTCCTCTTTGCTATGGAGATGGAAAAGCACGACGGCGGGCGGCGACGGCGGCCTTCCGGCCGCGTTCCGGCGCGTGGTACTGCGGGTGTCAGCCGACCTGGTGCAGCCAGCGGACCGGCGCGCCTTCCGCCGCGTGGCGGAAAGGTTCGAGTTCCTCATCCCAGGCCTCACCGAGGGCCAGGGAGAGCTCGTGGTAAACAGCCGAGGGATCGCCGGCGCCTGATTCGTAGGCGTAGCGGATCCTGTCCTCCGACACCATGATGTTGCCGTGGACGTCCGTGGTGGCGTGGAATATGCCCAGCTCGGGGGTGTGGGACCAGCGGCCCCCGTCAACGCCCTGGCTGGGCTCCTCCGTGACCTCATAGCGGAGGTGCGCCCACCCGCGCAGGGACGACGCAAGCACCGAACCGGTCCCTGGGGTACCTGTCCAGGAGAGCTCGGCACGGAACATTCCGGGCGCGGCAGGCTGAGGGGTCCACTCAAGATCCGTCCGCTTATCCACGACGGATCCGATGGCCCACTCGACATGCGGGCACAAGGCCGTAGGGGCCGAGTGAACGAACAGCACACCGCGGGTCATTGCAACAGACATTCCATCCTCCATAGCTGTAGGTACGTCTTCCCCAACGACCTCTGCCCGGATGAAACTGCCTGTGCCCTGATTCCAGCGGCGGTGTTCCTGCCTGATTATTAAACTGTGTCCGGACTTAGGGTGACGCGCGAAGCGAAGGAGCTTCAAGCGAGACTTGAAAGTTGCCGGACGTGACTCTTATTGTGCCGTACGCTGCGTAATTACGCCAGTGCGATTCGGAACCCGAGCCGGGAGCGGTCTTCGGTCTCCCGGCACGGGTTGCGGGTGCCCTCCGTCAGGCCCTCGGGTGGGCCTGCTGGTAGCTTTTGCGCAGGCGTTCCACCGAGACATGGGTGTAGATCTGTGTGGTGGCCAGGCTGCTGTGGCCCAGGATTTCCTGGACCGCCCTTAGGTCCGCGCCGCCATCGAGCAGATGCGTGGCTGCGGAGTGCCTGAGGGCGTGCGGCCCGGTTGCCGAGGTGTCCCCGAGGGCGTCGAAGAGGTCCTTGACCACGGTCCGGACCTGCCGCTGGTCAACGCGGTTGCCCCGTAAACCAAGGAACAGGGCGGGGCCGCTGCGGTCCGTCGCCAGGTGCGGCCTGCCCCGGCGGAGCCAATCGTCGACGGCGACTGCCGCCGGAACACCATAGGGGACGGTCCGTTCCTTGTTGCCTTTGCCGATAACGCGGAGGGTGCGGCGGTCGGGATTGAGATCGTCCACGTCGAGGCCGGCCAACTCCCCCACCCGAAGGCCCGTGGCGTACAGGACTTCCACCATGGCGCGGTTGCGCACCGGAAGTGGCGAGCCCTCTGCGGCGGCTTCCTCCAGGCTGCCGAGCAGTCGCAGGAGCTGCTGGGACTGCAGGACGCCCGGCAGTGACTTTTCGGCTTTGGGTGCCCTCAGTCGGAGGGCAGGGTCCACGGCGATGAATTCTTCCCGCATGGCCCAGGTGGTGAAGGACCTTGCCGTGGCCGATCTCCTCGCCAGGGTTGAACGAGACATCCCGGCCTGGCTTTGGGCGCCCAACCAGCTGCGGAAAGTTCCCAGTTCCAATGCCGCCAAATCGGTAATGCCTTCCGTGACGGCGTATTCCAAGAAGCTTCGCAAGTCCGAGAGGTACGCCCGGCGGGTGTGATCGGACCGTGCCCGCTCGGCTTCCAGATACCGTCCGAAGCCGGCCAGCGCCCGCTCAAACGGCGGGGGAAGTTCCTGACTTGTCACCGTTCCACTGTCCCAGAAGGTTGGATGTTTTATGTCCGTGACACAGCCAATCAGCCGGAATCCTTGGCCCGCTTCCAGCCTCCCCGCTCCGACACCGCCAGTCCCAGCAGCCCCAGTCTGCCCAGCCCGGCACGAACGGACTCGACGCTCAGGCCGGCCACAGCACAGAGTTTCTCCACCGACGTGGTGGACCGCAATGGCAAGGCGTCCAGGAGGATGAGGTCTTCCAGCGTCAGGCCGTCGTGCTCAGCCGCATGCGCGGTGCCGGGCTCGGCAAGGCCATCACCGCTGGGTGACGCCAGCTCGGCGATCTCGGCGGCGTCGGTGACGCAGACTGCGCCGCCGTCACGGAGCAGCCGATGGCAGCCGGCCGAATTTGCGCTGTGAACGGAGCCCGGCACTGCACCGACCGCCCGGCCAAGGCTCTCGGCGTGGTGTGCGGTGTTCAGCGCTCCGGAACGCCACCGGGCTTCCACCACCACGGTGACAGCGGCCAAAGCAGCGATGAGCCTGTTCCGCTGCAGAAAACGGTAGCGGGTGGGTGCCGATCCCGGCGGGACCTCCGCGATCACCGCTCCCTGGTTGCAGACGGCACGAAGGAGGTCTTCGTTGCCGGACGGGTAGAACCGGTCAACGCCTCCCGCCATGACGGCAATGGTGGGCATTGGCCCCGCTCCCCCGGCGAGCGCTGCCCGGTGGGCGTGGGCGTCGATGCCGTACGCGCCTCCGGAAACCACGGTGAAGCCCCGTTGTGCGAGCGAGTACGCCAGGTCTCCGGTCACCGACGCACCGTAGCTGGTGCTGTCGCGGGAACCCACCAGCGCCACACTGCGGACCAGGGCAGGCAGCTCTTGTTCCACGCCGCGCCACCAGAGGCAGAGGGGCTCCTGCATGCCCAGATCGCCGAGTTGTCCGGGCCAAAGCTCATCCGATGGAATGATGACCCGGCCGCCAAGGCGGGCCATGGTGGCCAGATCGCGTTCGGGGGCAAGGTCGGGGATGCGCGGCGCCCACCGTTTCCGGGCCGCCGTGAGGCCGCCCCAGCCGGCTCCGGCGCCGTTGTCAGCGAGCAGGCCCGTGATCTCCTGTTCGAGTGCCGGCCCCGCGGTGGCCTGGCCGGTGGCAATCCGGAGGGCATCCTGGGCGCCGGCCACCTGCACGAGTGCGAGGCCCGCCGCGTCCTGGGGTTCCATGAGCCGGGACAGTGCGGCCCGGGCAATCCGTTCGTTATCCATGGTCAGGTGTGTCCTTTCAGGCAGCTGCCGAGGCAGCCTGGCGCAGGCCGAGGGCCTGACCGATGTCATTGGTGTCCGGTGCGTCACGGTCCGATAGATCCGCCAATGTCCAGGCGAGGCGCAGGACCCTGTCGTAGCCCCTGGCCGTCAGGACACCCCGCTCCAGGGAATGGTCCAGGATCCGGGTGGCCGCGGCGGGGAGCCGGAGCGCTCCGCGCAGAACGCGGCCCGGGACCTGGGAGTTCGTTTCCAGGCCCAACGGCTCCAGCCGCTCTGCCTGCCGCTGGCGGGCCTGGCACACCCGTGCTGCCACGGCGGCGGTGTCCTCCTCCGCTCCTGCCTGCCCGAAGTCAGCGAGTGAAACGCGCTCCACCTGCAGCTGGATGTCCACCCGGTCCAGCAGCGGCCCTGACATCCTGGCAACATAGCGGCGCCTCATCATGGGCGTGCAGGTGCAGTCCAGGCCCTTTCCTGAGGCCTTGCCACACGGGCAGGGGTTCGCGGCCAGGACCAGCTGGAAGCGGGCCGGATACGCGGCCGTGCCGGCCGACCGGTGAATGACCAGCTCGCCGCTCTCCAGAGGCTGCCGCAATGCGTCCAGGACACGCCGTTCGTATTCCGGCGCCTCGTCCAGGAATAGCACCCCGCGGTGGGCCCGCGACGCGGCACCTGGGCGGGGCAACCCGGAACCGCCGCCAATGATCGCGGCGGCAGTGGCCGAATGGTGGGGGTTCTCAAACGGCGGACGCCGCAGGAGCTGAGCGGTGGACGAGGGCAGGCCGCACAGCGAGTGGATGGCCGTAACTTCCATGGCCTCGTTATCGGCCAGATCCGGCAAGAGCCCCGGCAGTCGTTCCGCCAGCATGGTCTTTCCCGCGCCGGGCGGTCCGGTCAACAGCAGGTGGTGTGCCCCGGCCGCGGCCACCTCCAGCGCGCGTCGGGCATCGCCCTGGCCGGAGACATCGGCCATGTCCGGCACCAGTGCGGCACCTGGTACGGAATCCCCAAGGCCTGATTCATCCTCGGGTTCGAAGTCCAGCGCCAGTTCCTGCGGATCGGCGCCGAAATCGAGGGCAAGCCTGGCAAGGGTCCGGTATCCCCTGACGGAGGCACCCGGGACGAGCGAGGCTTCGGCGAGGTTGGCCTGAGCCACCACCACGTCCTGGTAACCCGCCTGCACGGCTGCCATCACTGCGGGCAGGATACCCCGTACGGGCCGCAGCCTTCCGTCCAGGCCCAGTTCGGCGATGAAGACCGTGCGCTCGGTGGGCTTGATATCGTTCGCTGCCCGGAGGACCGCCATTGTGACGGCCAGATCAAAACCCGAACCGCGTTTGGGCAGCGACGCGGGAATGAGGTTGGCCGTGATCTTGCGCCTGCTCAAAGGAATTCCGGAATTCTTGGCGGCCGACCGGATGCGCTCTTTGGCTTCGTTGAGGGCTGCGTCCGGCAGGCCGAGGATTACAAAGGCCGGCAGCGTCTGTCCGATGTCTGCTTCGACTTCGACGATGTATCCGTTCAATCCCACCAGCGCCACCGAGTAGGTCCGTCCGAGCGCCACCTACCCCACCCCCTTGAGGTGTTCCACCAAGGGATCGCCGCCGCCGTCGTCCACCACGGCAACCACATCAACCCGACGCAACGGCATCCGAAGTTCGCGGTCCCGGCACCACGCGGATCCGAGCCGGTGCAGGCGGGCCAGCTTGGCCGCACCCACAGCTTCAAAGGGATGGCCGTAGTCCAGGGACCGCCGGGTCTTCACCTCGGCGATCACGAGTGCGTCCCCGTCCAGAGCCACGATGTCTATTTCGCCTTCGGTACAGCGCCAATTGCGCTCCACCACCAGCATGCCCAGCGATTCAAGATAGCCGGCGGCGAGCTCCTCGCCGCGCTGGCCCAACAGGTCTTTGGCTTTCATTTCTACCTCCGCCTCAAGCCTGCAGGGCATGACGGCGGGCGGCCGAAAAAAATTCAGCTATGTGGGTAACCCCGGCGGAAACTGCCCTGATTGGGAAGGTGGGGAGGAGAAGTGGCCCGTCAGCCGGCGTCAGTTGCCGAGGTCAACGTCCTTCGGCAGGGCCAGTTCTTCATTGCGCGGCAATTCTTCGACGTTGACATCCTTGAAGGTCAGTACCCGGACTGTCTTCACAAACCGTGCCGAGCGGTACACGTCCCACACCCAGGCGTCCTGCAGGGTCAGGTCGAAGTAGACCTCGCCATCCGCACTCCGGGCCTGGAGGTCAACATGGTTGGCGAGGTAGAAGCGACGCTCCGTTTCGACAACGTAGCTGAAGAGCCCGACGACGTCCCGGTATTCACGGTAGAGCTGCAGCTCCATGTCGGTTTCATAGTTTTCAAGATCTTCAGCACTCATGCTTCCATCTTGCACCATCGGGGACTCCCCGGGCACAGCACCGCGCGATCCAGCCCCGCACCGGGTATCAGAGGTCGCCGCCGAGGAGATTCCAGCTGACCCGGTGGTAGGGGGTGGGGCCGGCCAGGCGCAGGGCGTCGCGGTGAATGGCCGTGGCGTACCCCTTGTTGACGTCCCATCCAAAACCGGGAAATTCGGTATGCAGGCCGCGCATCTGCTGGTCGCGTTCCACTTTGGCGATTACACTGGCAGCAGCCACGCTTTGGCACTGCATGTCTGCCTTCACCTTGGTGTGCACCGGCGCCTCGCAGCCATTCTCAGTCACAGGCTCCTCGAACAAGGACAGCTGTCCTGCCGGTGAGAGCCAGTTGTGGCTGCCATCGAGCAGCACAACGTCCGGGCTCACACCTGCTGTGAGGATCTCCAACCATGCCCGGGTCCCGGCGAGCCGCAGGGCCGCAATGATGCCCAGGGCGTCAATTTCAGCCGCTGAGGCGTGGCCCACTGCCGAAGCCACACTCCAGTTCCGGACCAAGGGTGCCAGCCGCTCCCGCTCCGGGGGGCTGAGCAGTTTGCTGTCACGCACGCCGGGGAGGGACTTCTGGGTAAGGAGGTCCACGACGGCGATTCCGACGCTCACAGGTCCCGCGAGGGCCCCCCGACCCACTTCGTCGACGCCGGCCAGGTATCGGGCACCCTGGGCCTTAAAGGTTCGCTCGTATCGAAGCGTAGGCGCTTTGGAGCGGGGGCCTGCGGCCGGGCGGGTCGCCGCTCTAACGGGAACTGCTTTGACGGGAATTGCTTTAACGGGAGGGCCCAGAGGAGCCGGGGCGGCTGTAGACACAGTTATCCCCCCGCAGGCACATTCCGAAAGACGTCGGGGTAATTGTCCAGCACAGAAATCCGGTTGAGCGGCCACGCGATGACGGCCGCCTTGCCCTCCACGTCCGAAAGGTTCACGAATCCGCCGTTGGTGTCCAGATGGGAGCGGGAATCAGCCGAATGGTTGCGGTTATCGCCCATGACCCATACCTTTCCCTCCGGAACGACCACGTCGAAGGGGCGGACCTGCGGCACCTCCGCGGCGTTGACATAGGTTTCATTAATCGGCGTTCCGTTAACCGTCAGTTTACCGGCGTCGTCACAGCAGATCACGTGGTCACCCGGGAGCCCGATGACGCGTTTAACCAGGTGCTGTTCAGAACTGTCCGGCAGCAGCCCCACGAACGTGAGGCCATCCTGGACCCACGTAAACGGGCCGGACTCCTTCGCCGGGGCAGCTGCCAGCCAGCCCTGGGTATCGCGGAAGACCACCACATCACCCCGCGAGAGCGCGAACGGCTCGGGGACCAGCAGGTTGACAAAGATTCTGTCGTTCACGTCCAGCGTGTTCACCATGGACTCGGACGGGATATAGAACGCCCGGAACAGGAAAGTCTTGATCAGGAAGGACAGCACCACGGCGATCACCACCACGGTGGCAACCTCCTTCAGCCAGACAAATATCTGTCCGGGCACCCCATCGTTAGCCTTCGAAGGCGCCGAACGCCGGCCCTGTGCCCCCGGTGACCGCGATGCGTCAGCGCCGGTGTCCGGCGCTGACTGATCCGCGGTTCCCTCGGCGCCGTCACGCGGCGTCCCGGGTGTCGGCGTGTTGTTCTCGGGCATCTACGGTCCGTTCTCTGTGGTAGGTCCTGCCGCGTACGGCCGTGGTACTTCAGCAAATCTATCAAGCGGCCAGATGATGTGGACCGGCCTGCCGATTACCCTGGCCAGCGGCACCATACCGCCGCCGGGTGCGCCGAGCAGGCTGCGTGAATCAGCGGAGACCGAGCGGTGGTCGCCCATGAGCCACAGCCGTCCCTCGGGGACCACGGCGGTGAACTTCTGGGTGCTCGGCCTGTCACCCGCAAAGACGTACGGTTCCTCAAGGGCCGTCCCGTTCACGGTGAGCTTTCCGCCGGCATCGCAGCAGACCACGGTATCGCCGGGGAGCCCGATGACCCTTTTGACGTAGGTGGTGTCACTCCCGGTCAGGCCCAGCCACTGACTCGTTGCGGTGAGGGACTCTACCAGCGGACCTTTTCCGCTGTTCAGCGGGGCAAAAGATCCCCTGCCGTCAAACACGACGATGTCGCCGCGGCGGATGGGTTCATCGCGGAAATCGGTCCTGGAGACCAGGATGCGGTCGCCGCCTTCAAGCACGGGTTCCATGGAGTCGGAGGGAATGAAGTAGACGTCCAGCCAGAGCGAACGCACCAGTCCGCTGATGCCCACGGCGAGGATCAGCGCCAGGAACGCAAAACGCCAGCCCATTCTTCTGGGCTGGCGTTTTGTCTGGTCCATGATCCGTATTCCTGGGGCGCTGTTGCTAGTGGCTCTGGCGCTGGCCTGGCACGGCTGGGGCCTGCTTTGTAGGTCCCGGGGACTTACTTGGCGGTCTGGAAGTCGCGCTTTTCCTTGATCTTCGCAGCCTTACCGCGCAGTTCACGCATGTAGTAAAGCTTGGCGCGGCGCACGTCACCCTTGGTAACGAGCTCGATCTTGTCGATGATCGGGGAGTGAACCGGGAAGGTACGCTCCACGCCGACGCCGAAGGAGACCTTGCGGACCGTGAAGGTTTCGCGGACGCCGTCGCCCTGGCGGCCCAGGACGAAGCCCTGGAAGACCTGGACACGGGAGTTCTTGCCTTCGATGATGTTCACGTGCACCTTGAGGGTGTCACCTGCGCGGAACTCGGGAACATCGGT
Source organism: Pseudarthrobacter sulfonivorans (assembly GCF_024391045.1). GTDB lineage: Bacteria > Actinomycetota > Actinomycetes > Actinomycetales > Micrococcaceae > Arthrobacter > Arthrobacter sulfonivorans_B. The sequence goes on along the minus strand of NZ_JANFCZ010000003.1, from coordinate 237,467 downwards.
GCGCAGCGAGGCTGCATCTACGGAATCGAGAATATGCATAATTGCACTCCTGGTGAACGCCACGGGTCATTCACTTTGGGTCACGGCGGCCAAACCCGGGAACGCAGGGCGCCCCGGCAATTTACCGCCGAAAGTTAAGTGGTCCGGTGCCTTCACTGCTTGAAAGTACCGGGTTGTCTAAGCTGTTGGTTGCGCTCCCCCTGTGGCAGGTGCGGACCCAGCAGACACAAGGACTAATTTTGCCACACTAGCGTGCCTTGAGCCAATTGCCCCCGATTCGAAGCGGATGCTCAGGCCGGGGCGGATGCTCAGGCCGAAGGGTCCACGCCGGGATCGGGTTGGCTGCCGGCACTGCCTGCACCTGCTGCGGACGGGCGGGGATGGAGGCGGCCGTCGACGACGTCGTAGCCGAGGCCGGCAAGAGCAGTCCGGTCGGCGCGGGGCAGCTTGCCGGCGTCGAACGTTTCCAGGAGGTCAGGGCGGCGTTCAGCCGTCCGCCGATACTGTTCGTGACGGCGCCACTGCGCGATCTTCCCGTGGTTGCCGCTCAGCAGCACCGCAGGAACCTCCCGATCCCGCCAAACGGAGGGCTTGGTGTACACGGGATATTCCAGCAGTCCGTCAGAGTGCGATTCCTCCACCAGGGATTCGGGGTTGCCCACCACACCCGGCAGCAGCCGCCCGATGGCCTCAACCATGGCCAGGACGGCTACTTCACCGCCATTGAGGACGTAATCGCCCAGGCTGACGGTCCGGACCGTAAAGTGCTCCGCTGCCCATTCGATGACGCGCTCATCAATGCCTTCATAACGGCCGCAGGCAAAAACGAGCTGGTCCTCTTCCGCGAGCTCATAGGCCAGCGCCTGGGTAAACCGCTCCCCCGCCGGTGACGGCACGATCAGCACCGGCGCGGCTGCCCTGTCCGCGCTGGCCTCAGCCACCGAAGCCAGCGCCTGGGCCCACGGTTCGGCCTTCATCACCATGCCGGCGCCGCCGCCATATGGGGTGTCGTCCACGGTGCGGTGTTTGTCGGTGGTGAAACTCCGCAGGTCGTGGACCCGCAGGTCCAGCAGGCCGTCCTGCCGGGCCTTGCCGATGAGCGAGAGCTCCAGGGGCGCCAGGTATTCAGGGAAGATACTGACGACGTCGACTCTCATCTACGCGTTGTCTTCCGGTTCGCCGGCGGCAGCTTCGTCGGTGTTGATTTCGAACAGTCCGTCCGGCGGCGTGAGCAGCACAAACCCCTCGGCAATGTTGACTTCCGGGACGATCTGCTCAACAAACGGGATGAGAATTTCCTTGCCGTCGGCGTCTTCGACCACCAGTAGGTCCTGAACGGGCATGGTGTGCAGGGCGGCAACCCTGCCCACCACCTGCGAGCCTACCCGGGCCTCAAGGCCGACCAGTTCGTGCTCGTACCAGCCTTCATCATCGTCCTCGTCCAGCTCTTCGGTTTCGATGAACAGCTTCGCGCCGCGGAGGGTTTCAGCTTGGTTCCGGGTTTCAATTTGTTCGAAAGCGAGCAGGAGGATGTCCTTGTTCCAGCGCGCGCTTTCAACCGTCAGCGGCCCGGCCGAGGCCGGCTCCACCACAAACTCGGTCCCCGGGACAAAACGGTCGGCGGGAGCATCAGTGAGCACCTGGACCGTCACTTCCCCGCGGATTCCGTGCGGTTTCCCGATTCGCGCCACCTGAAGCTGCATCTGTTCCTCTGTTCCGGTTGTGGGATGACCCACGGTGTTGTGTTAAAAGCACTGGTTGATAAAAGCACTCCGGCCCCTCCACCGCCAGGGGTGGAAGGGCCGGAGCAATAAAGCTGTTGTTGCCGAGCGCTTAGCGGCGGCGGTCGGTGTCGACGACGTCGACCCTTACCGGTTCGCCGTCTGCCAGAGCCGCCACAACCGTGCGCAGTGCACGTGCGGTGCGGCCTTGGCGGCCGATCACCCGTCCCAGGTCATCCTGATGAACACGGACCTCGAGGGTGTCCCCGCGCCGGTTGTTCTTCGAGCTGACCTTGACATCTTCCGGTGAATCAACGATTCCCCGGACCAGGTGTTCGAGCGCTTCTGCCAGCAATCTACTCAGCCTCGGTGGCTTCTGCTTCGGCCGGAGCCTCTGCTGCGTCAGACTGCTTTGCCTTCTTGGTGATGGCTTCCGGAATAATAACGGAACCCTTCTCCGGTGCAACGAAGGCAGCCTTGGGAGCCTTGGTCTTCAGGGTGCCTTCCTGACCCGGCAGGCCCTTGAACTTCTGCCAGTCACCGGTGATCTTCAGGATCGCGGCAACCTGCTCGGTGGGCTGGGCGCCAACGGAGAGCCAGTACTGGGCACGCTCGGAAGCGACCTCGATGTATGACGGCTCTTCGGTGGGGTGGTACTTGCCGATCTCTTCGATGGCACGGCCATCGCGCTTGGCGCGGGAGTCCATGACGACGATGCGGTAGTACGGTGCGCGCATCTTGCCGAAGCGCTTAAGGCGAATCTTTACGGCCACTTTTGTGGTCACTCCTGTTTCAGAAAAGGGGTGAACCGACGTTCTGCACCCGTGGGGCGGGCCATACTTGAGGGTTCGAAGGACAGGATCCGAACGCGGAGAGAGGGGCCACGCAGATCGAGTACCTGTTTATTGTGCCAGATCAGCGTCAGGATTTCGACTTGGCACGGGTCCAGGCCCGCGGCGCGGGCCCGGGGACGGCAGGCCGCTAGGACGACCAGACGTACAACCCGGTGCGATCGGCGTCGTCGATTCCACTGGCGAGCTCCGCGAGCTGCTGCACATAGGTGCGCGCGTCGGCTGCCCCGAAGGGCATGTCGTCCTGGGCCGCCCAATTCTCGGCGACGTCGTCCAGCACGTTGCCTTCACCCTCGGTCTCGTAGCTGAGGAGGTCCGCGAGGGCCCGGACCATGGCCGGCGGAACTCCGAGGAGGGAGTCGCTGGAAACGTCCACCATGGCGAGTTCATAGCCCTCACCGCCGGCGTGCACGGCCGTACCGGCGAGGTCGCCAAGCTGTTCGATCTCAAAGTCACTGACTCCCGGAATCCGCAGCGCGGAACCCGACGGCGAGCCGCCGGCGTCAAGGATGCCGGCACGTTTCAGTGCGGCGTCGTGGGTTGCAACAAAAATTTCAGTGAAGCCCATGGGAACAGCCCTCATTCCGTCGACGTTGCGGCCCTGGCGGGCAGCATCGAGTGCAGCCCCGGCCGTTCAAAATCAGCCTAGTGCATGGCGGGGCGCACTTCCGGCCAGGGCTGCCTACCGGACGGCAACCCGGATATTGTTGCGCCACGGATCCTCGAACCGCAGTTCGGCTCCGGTGTGGTGGGACGCCAGCCCGGCGACCTTCAGGCGGTCGGCGAGGGCACCGACGTCGTCTCCTGTTGGCACTTCGATCAGCACCTCTCCCAGGCCCAGGGTGTCCTTCCGGGGACCGGCGCCGCGGCTGTTCCACACGTTCATGGCCATGTGGTGGTGATAGCCGCCGGCCGAAACAAACAGGGCCTGCCCGTGCCAGCCTGCGGTCTTTTCGAAGCCCAGGGTGTCCACGTAGAACTTGTGCGCGGACTGAACGTCACCCACCTGGAGGTGGATGTGGCCCACGCCGGCGCCTGTGGCAAGCTGGCCGTCCAGCGATTCCTGGGAAAGGTGCTGCTCAAGGTAGCGCTGGGGCGGCAGGGCCAGGCTGTCCATCACCACTTCGGTGCCGTTCCAGGACCAGTTCTTCCGGGGCCGGTCCCAATAGAGCTCGATGCCGTTGCCCTCGGGGTCGTTGAAGTAGAAGGCCTCGCTGACCAGGTGGTCAGCACTGCCGGTGAAGAGTCGCGGGTCATACTGGGCGGCGGTGGCCACAGTCGCGGCCAGCGCGGACTGGTCTTCAAAGAGCAGGGCCGTGTGGAACAGGCCCGCCTCTCCCCTGCCCGGCAGATGCAGCGACGGGGCTGGTGCCAGGTGGACCAGGGGGCGCCGCCGGCGCCCGAGGTACAGGCCGCCGTCCGCTTCAGCGACGACTTCCAGCCCCAACGCCCGCTGGTAGTAGTCGCCCATCACCTTCATGTCGCCTACCTTGAGCATCACCGTGCCCATGGAAAGGTCGGCAGGAAGCAGGTCCTGGCTGGTGGCTTCTGCGGTCATGTGCACGCTCCCGGTCCATTGGCCTTCGGGTTTGAAAGCCGTTCTGGTGTTTATTTTACTTGAAGCTTCAATTTAATTCAAGTGTTTCTGCCCGGTCGTCAAGGGCTGTGGTAGCTTCGTCTTGACCACACGGGGGCCCTTGCAGGGGCTGAGATCGGGCTGACGCAGCCTGCGACCGTTGAACCTGTCCGGGTAATGCCGGCGAAGGAAGTGAGTATTCCATTGAGTACGCAAAAAGCATGGCCCGTTCCTGCCCAAAATGCGACAGCCACCATCCTTGCGGGGGCGGAAATGGCAGTGTCGGAGTTCCAACCCGAAGGCCCCGAAACACCAAGAACCCGGTCGTTGCAGTCCCGCTCGCTGGCGTTCGTCACCGATAAAGCTTCCGGGATCAGGGTCCCGGTCACGGACATCGCCCTCGAACCGTCCCCCAACGGCGAAGCCAACTCCCCCTTCCGGGTGTACCGCACCGCCGGTCCCGGCAGTGATCCGGTAGTGGGCCTCAACCCGTTCCGGCGGGCCTGGATCGAGTCCCGCGGTGACACCGAGCCCTACAACGGCAGGGCACGGAACCTGCTCGACGACGGCAAATCGGCTGTGCGCCGCGGTGCGGCCTCCGCGGAGTGGAAGGGTGCACGGCCGGTGCCCCGCCGCGCCGTCGTCGGCCAAACTGTCACGCAGATGCACTACGCCCGGCAGGGTGTGGTGACCCCGGAGATGCAGTTCGTGGCCCTCCGCGAAAACTGCGACGTGGAACTGGTCCGCAGCGAAGTGGCTGCAGGCCGTGCCATCATCCCCACCAACATCAACCACCCGGAATCCGAGCCCATGATCATCGGCAAAGCCTTCCTGGTGAAAATCAACGCCAACATTGGCAACTCGGCCGTCACCAGCTCGATTGCCGAGGAGGTGGACAAGCTCCAGTGGGCCACACAGTGGGGCGCGGACACGGTGATGGACCTGTCCACCGGCGACGATATCCACACGACGCGCGAATGGATCATCCGCAACTCGCCCGTCCCGATCGGCACCGTGCCCATTTACCAGGCATTGGAGAAGGTCAATGGCGAGGCCAACAGGCTGACCTGGGAAATCTTCCGGGACACTGTGATCGAACAGTGTGAGCAGGGCGTGGACTACATGACCATCCACGCCGGTGTCCTGCTGCGTTATGTGCCCCTCACCGCCAACCGGGTGACGGGCATTGTCTCCCGCGGCGGATCGATCATGGCCGGCTGGTGCCTGGCCCACCACCAGGAGAACTTCCTGTACACGCACTTCGATGAGCTGTGTGAAATCTTCGCCAAATACGACGTCGCCTTCTCCCTGGGTGACGGCCTCCGCCCCGGTTCCACGGCGGACGCCAACGACGCCGCCCAGTTCGCCGAGCTGGATACCCTGGCCGAGCTGACGCAGCGAGCCTGGGAATTTGACGTGCAGGTCATGGTGGAAGGGCCCGGCCACGTTCCGCTCCACCTGGTCCGGGAAAACGTGGAGCGTCAGCAGGAACTCTGCAAGGGCGCCCCTTTCTATACCCTTGGACCGCTGGTGACCGACATCGCCCCCGGCTATGACCACATCACCTCCGCCATCGGGGCCACCGAAATTGCCCGGTACGGAACCGCCATGCTTTGCTACGTGACGCCCAAGGAACATCTGGGCCTGCCCAACAAGGACGACGTGAAGACGGGCGTGATCACCTACAAGATTGCCGCCCACGCGGCAGACCTCGCAAAGGGCCACCCCGGCGCGCACGAACGGGACGACGCCCTGTCCAAGGCCAGGTTTGAATTCCGCTGGCGGGACCAGTTCGCGCTGTCACTGGATCCGGTCACGGCTGAGGCCTTCCACGACGAGACCCTGCCGGCAGAGCCCGCCAAGACCGCCCATTTCTGTTCGATGTGCGGCCCCAAGTTCTGCTCCATGCGGATCAGCCAGGACATCCGGGACGAATACGGCTCTGCCGATGCGCAGGCCGCCATTGCCGGAATCAACAGCGGGATGCGCGAAAAGAGCGAGGAGTTCCTGGCACGGGGCGGGAAAGTCTACTTGCCCGAACTGCAGCGTCCGGCGGCGGTGAACGCCGCAGGGACAGCCGCACGGACAGTCCCTTCAGGAAGCCTGGACTGAGTGTGACCGGCTGACGTCGGCAATAAAGGACCGGATGGCGCGGTCACCTTCGACCGAGTCTTGGGGCCGGTGCCCGCCTGCAGCAATGCGGTGCAGGGCGCCGGTCTCGGTCAGGTAACCGGCGATCTCCTCGTAGAGCGGTTCCCAGCCGCCGGTCAGCACCATGGTGGGGACGCCCGGCACAATGTGCAGCGGAGCTTCCCAGGACGGTGCCTGCAACCGGAGCCTGCGCGCCGACCGTTTCTCCTCCGTGGACGCCGGCTCATGGAGATCCACGGCAAACATGCGCCGCACGTACTCGCGCTGGAAGTCGTCGTCGCCCAGTTCATGCCTGACGTCGAAAAGGGGTTCCATGAGGATACGGTGCGCGGCGGTGGCGGGCAGTTCAGCAGTCAGCGACAGGCACGCCGGTTCCACGAGCGTCAGGGAAAACACAAGGTCCGGGCGCTGGACGGCTGCCATCATGGCGGAAATGGCGCCCTCGGCATGCGCCACGACATGTCCGCCTGCCGCCCCGCGGCCATCATCGGCCAGGGATCTCAGGACGATGGCGGTGTCCGCCTCGAAGGAGGACTCCACCGGTTCAGCAACGGGGTCGAACCCGTGCCGCCGCAGAAACAGTGCATCGTATTTTAACGCCATGCCGTGCTGCCGCGGCCAGGCCGCGGCACCGAACGGTCCGGCGCCGTGCACGAACACTATTCTCTGCTTGAACATGACCCAACCCTATTCCACGGCTTCCACGGCGCTGACATCCCAACTGAGTCGCAGCACATGTCGTTCTGAGCCCTCATAAGGACATGTGCTGCTACACAGTTGGGTGGGGGTGATTACTTGCCGAGGAACTTGTCGAAGCCCTTGGGCAGGTTCAGCTGCGAGGGATCAAAATCGCCGGACTGCTGGCCGAACGCCGCGCCTGTGGGGAGGGCCTTCGCCGCCCCGGCACGCCGGGCCTCGGCATCCTTGAGCTCCTGCGCGGCCTTGGCCGGGTTGCCCGAACGTGCCTTCTTCTTCGGGGCGTTCTTGCCGCCCTTCCGTGCGCCGCCGGGGCCACCCAGGCCTGGCATCCCGGGCATGCCCGGCATGCCGCCCTGGGCCATCTTCTTCATCATCTTCTGCGCCTGGGCGAAACGTTCCAGCAGGCCGTTGACCTCCGACACGTGCACGCCCGAACCCTTGGCGATGCGTGCGCGGCGGGAGCCGTTGATGATTTTCGGAGCCACGCGCTCGTGCGGCGTCATGGAACGGACGATCGCCTCCACGCGGTCGATCTCGCGCTCGTCGAAGTTCTCCAGCTGCTGGCGGATGTTCTGCGCACCCGGCATCATCATGAGCATCTTCTTCATTGAACCCATGTTGCGGATCTGCTGCATCTGCGCCAGGAAGTCGTCCAGGGTGAAGTCTTCCTGGTCGGCGAACTTCTTCGCCATCCGGGCTGCTTCGTCCTTGTCCCAGTTCTTCTCGGCCTGCTCGATCAGCGTAAGGACGTCACCCATGTCCAGGATGCGGGAGGCCATACGGTCCGGGTGGAAGAGCTCAAAGTCGTCCACACCTTCACCGGTGGACGCGAACATCACCGGCTTGCCGGTGACCGACGCAACGGACAGCGCGGCACCGCCGCGGGCGTCGCCGTCGAGCTTTGACAGCACGATGCCGGTGAAGTTGACGCCTTCATCGAAAGCCATCGCCGTGTTCACGGCGTCCTGGCCGATCATCGAGTCGATCACGAACAGGACTTCGTTGGGCACGATGGCGCGGCGGATCTGGCGCGCCTGCTCCATCATCTCGGCATCAACACCAAGGCGGCCGGCGGTGTCAACGATGACGACGTCGTGCAGGGTGCGCTTGGCTTCCTCGACGCCGGCACGGGCTACGGCAACCGGGTCACCGGCGGGGTGGTCCAGCTCAGTGGACGTGGCGCCCGGGTGCGGCGCGAACACGGGAACGCCGGCGCGCTTGCCCACCACCTGAAGCTGGGTGACGGCGTTGGGGCGCTGGAGGTCACAGGCCACCAGCATGGGGCTGTGGCCCTGGGCCTTAAGCCACTTGGAGAGCTTGCCGGCCAGGGTGGTCTTACCCGCACCCTGGAGGCCTGCCAGCATGATGATGGTGGGGCCGTTCTTGGCGAGGCGGATGCGGCGGGTCTCGCCGCCTAGGATCTCCACCAGCTCTTCATTGACGATCTTGACGATCTGCTGGCTGGGGTTCAGCGCGCCGGAGACCTCGGCGCCCAGGGCACGTTCGCGGACGCGGCCGGTGAACTCGCGTACCACGGGCACGGCAACATCGGCATCCAGGAGGGCACGGCGGATCTCGCGGACTGTGGCATCAACATCAGCCTCGGTGAGGCGGCCCTTGCCACGGAGGTTCTTGAAGGTTGCTGTCAACCGGTCAGAGAGTGAATTGAACACGCGCCGCGTACTTCTTTCAGTGGAGTTACAGGGGGGACTCGACTATCTAGGGTACCAAGACGGGCCTGCATGATGGCATGCTGGCAAGGTGACGAGCCAAACGAGTGTAAAAACCCTGCTCATCCTGGGTGCCTCCGGGGATCTGACCGGCCGCCTGCTCCTTCCTGGCCTGGCCCGCCTGGTGGCGAAAGGCCGTGCCGAGGGGCTGACCTTGGTGGGGGCCGGCTCCGACGCCTGGAGCCCCGACCAGTGGCAGGCCCGGGTCCACGACAGCTTCGCCGCCGCAGAGAAGGAAGCGGACCCGGCCGGCAAGAAAGCGCTCAAAGCCCTGGAGAAAGCCACCGCCTACCATCAGGTTGATGTCACCGCGGACGGTGCACTGGCAGCCTTGCTGGCCACCATGGAAGGACCCACCGCCATCTATTTCGCTTTGCCGCCCCGGATAAGCCAACTGGCCTGCGAGTCCCTGCACCGCGACCAGGTGCCGCCCGGGACCCGGCTGGTCATGGAGAAGCCTTTTGGCTCCAGTGAGGCGTCGGCCCGCTCGCTGAACCACACGCTCGCGGGTCTCGTGCCGGAGGACCACATCCACCGGGTGGACCATTTCCTGGGCAAAGCCACCGTACTGAACATCCTGGGCCTGCGGTTCGCGAACAATTTCCTGGAGCCGGTCTGGAACCGTGAACACGTTGAGAAGGTGGAGATCGTCTTCGACGAGGACCTGGCCCTGGAGGGGCGGGCACGGTATTACGACTCCGCCGGGGCGCTGCGGGACATGATCCAGAGCCACCTGCTGCAGATCATGGCGTTGATGGCCATCGAGCCGCCTGCCACCATCGGCGAGCGCGATCTGCGGGACGCGGTGGCAACAGTGCTGCGGGCCAGCAGCATCAGCGCCCCCTACGCGAAATCCACCCACCGCGCCAGGTACACAGCGGGTTCGATCGCGGGCAAGAAAGTCCCGGACTATGTCAATGAGCAGGGCGTCGATCCGGCCCGGGAAACGGAAACCCTGGCAGAGGTCCGGGTGGACATCGACAACTGGCGCTGGAAGGGAGTCCCCTTCATCCTGCGCTCGGGCAAGGCCCTCGGCGAGAAACGCAAGGAGGCTGTTGTCACGTTCCTCCCGGTCCCGCACCTTCCGGGTGGATTCACCGGCGTGGACTCCCCCAACCAGCTGCGGATCGGATTCGGGCCGGACACCCTGCAGTTCGACGTCGACGTCAACGGTCCGGGCAATATTTTCTCGCTGGGCCGGGTCACCCTGAACGCGGAGCTCAGCGATTCCGAACTCTTGCCATACGGCGAAGTGCTGGAGGGGGTACTGAACGGTGATCCCCTGCTGTCGGTCCGCGGGGATACGGCTGAGGACTGTTGGCGGATCGTTGAGCCGGTGCTCAAGGCCTGGCAGCGCGGTACAGTTCCGCTGGAAGAGTACGACGCCGGATCGGCGGGTCCGGCGGGCTGGCCGGGTTCGGTGCCGGCAGAGTAAGTCATAACGGACAGAGCGGGCAGGGAACCTGGTTCCCTGTCCGCTCTGTCCGTTATTGTCTCTGGTGCCCCGGCCGTTAGATCGCGGCCACTCCGCGTTCGCCGGTGCGGACCCTGACTGCCTCGAAGACGTCCACCGTCCATACCTTGCCGTCGCCTGCCCGTCCGGTGTTGGAGCTGGCGATGATGACGTCGAGGATGTCATCAGCCTGTTCGTCAGTGGCCAGTACTTCCACCCGGATCTTGGGCAGGAGGTCCACGTTGTACTCGGCGCCGCGGTACACCTCGGTGTATCCGCGCTGGCGACCATAGCCGCTGGCCGCACTGACCGTCAGTCCCTGAACTCCGTACGCCTCGAGGCCTTCCCGGATGGCTTCCAGCTTCTCCGGGCGGACGATGGCTGTAATTAATTTCATGCTTCCACGCTTTCCTTGCCGGCAGCCGGCTCCGTCTTCCGGGCTCCGGACAGTTCAGCTTCACTGGCCTTGGACTTCCCGGTGATCAATTCGTGCAGGGGCTGGAAGCTGCCGCCCTGGCCCCCAACACCGAATTCGTATGCCGTCTCGGCGTGCAGGCTGAGGTCCACGCCCACCGTTTCCTGCTCCTGCGAGACGCGGAAGCCCATGGTCTTGTGGATGGCCAGCGCGATGATCGAGGTGAGGATCGCCGAGTAGGCAATGGCGATGCCGGCCGCTGCGAGCTGGGCCCACAGCTGGGCGAATCCGCCGCCGTAGAAGAGGCCGCCGCCCACACCGTCGGTGGGCAGGGCGATGAAGCCCAGGGCAACCGTGCCGATGATGCCGGAGACCAGGTGGACGCCGACAACGTCCAGGGAGTCATCAAAGCCCCAGCGGAACTTGAGTCCGACGGCCAGGGCGGAAGCCACGCCGGCGACCACACCGAGGCCGAGGGCACCGACAGGGCTGACGTTGGCACAGGCCGGGGTGATGGCCACGAGGCCCGCGACCACACCGGAGGCGGCACCCAGGGAGGTGGGGTGGCCGTCGCGGATGCGTTCGGTAACGAGCCAGCCCAGCATGGCCGCGGCGGGAGCTGCCAGCGTGTTGATCCAGATCAGGCCGCCCTGCTCGGCGGTGGTAGCGGCACCGGCGTTGAAGCCGAACCAGCCGAACCAGAGGATGGCTGCGCCCAGCATGACGAACGGGATGTTGTGGGGGCGGTGGTTCGGGTCTTTGCCGAAGCCGCGGCGGTTGCCGATGATGAGGACGAGGATGAGGGCCGCGACGCCGGCGTTGATGTGGACCACCGTGCCGCCGGCGAAGTCGATGGCAGGGCCGAGCGCCTGTCCAATGGCGCCCTCGGGGCCGAACAGCCCGCCGCCCCAGATCATGTACGCCAAGGGGCAGTAGACCAGCGTGACCCAGACGGGCACAAAGACAGTCCAGGCGCCGAACTTGGCGCGGTCGGCGATGGCGCCGCTGATCAGTGCCACGGTGATGATGGCGAAGGTAGCCGCGTAGCCGACCTTGATGAGGCCGTCCGGGCTGGTGATGCCTTCAAGGCCGAAGGTGGCGAACGGGTTTCCGACGATCTGGATGAAGCCTTCGCCGGAGCTCATCGAAGCGCCCCAGAGCACCCAGACCACTCCGACCATGCCAATGGAGATGAAGCTCATCATCATCATGTTCAGCGCAGCTTTGGCACGTGTCATGCCGCCGTAGAAAAATGCCAGACCCGGTGTCATGAACAGCACGAGTGCTGCTGCCACCATGAGCCATACGTGACCTGCGGTAAGTTCCATGGTGCACGTCCTCCCTCTCATCGATGCTGCGGATGTGTTCCGCCTGCCAACGCCTTTTGCGTCCTGAAAAGAGTTTGTCCGTGCCGTGTTTCTACCGCTGAGGTATTTCATTGCTGGTTTGTTACAACAACCTCTAGGAAGTAAATGGTGCATATCTGGCTTGTTACGGTTATGTTTCACCACTTCCACCGGCCCCGCGCCCACTGCCCTGCAAGGAAACCAGCACTATGACGGCAGCCGCCCTTTGAGCCGCGCCACATCAAGGATTCGCGCCCTCGTCCGCCCGGACCGGCCCGGGCTGCCGCGCGACGTCAAGGTGATGCTTGCCGCCGCCTTCCTCATCGCCCTGGGTTTCGGCCTCGTTGCACCCGTGCTGCCGCAATTTGCCACAACATTCGACGTCGGCGCGACGGCCGCCGCGGTGATCGTAAGCATCTTCGCTTTCATGCGCCTGGTGTTCGCACCGGCCGGCGGTGCCCTGATCGGCCGGCTCGGCGAACGCCCCGTCTATGTGTCCGGCCTGCTCATCGTGGCAGTCTCGACGGCGGCCTGCGCCTTCGCCCAGAACTATTGGCAGCTGCTGGTTTTCCGCGGCCTCGGTGGGGTGGGGTCCGTGATGTTTACCGTGGCTTCCATGGCGCTGGTGGTGCGGCTGGCACCGCCGGAAAGCCGTGGCCGGGTGTCCGGGGCTTACGCTTCCGCGTTCCTGGTGGGCAGTGTCCTGGGCCCGGTGGTGGGCGGCCTGCTGGCCGGGTTCGGGCTGCGGGTACCGTTCCTGTGCTACGCCGCCGCGCTGGTGCTGGCTGCCATTGTGGTGCAAACCCAGCTCAGCCACACACCGTCTTCAGCGCGCTCTGCCGGCGACAGGACCCCCGCGATGCGTTTTGGCGACGCCCTCGGTGTGGGTGCCTACCGCTCGGTGCTGGTGTCCAGCTTTGCCAACGGGTGGGCAACATTCGGGGTCCGGATGGCCACCGTTCCGCTCTTTGCCGTTGCGGTGCTCGGTGCCGGTCCTGAAACCGCCGGACTGGCCTTGGCCGTGTTTGCCGGCGGAAACGCGGCGGCACTGACATTTTCCGGACGGCTGGCCGACAGCCTGGGCCGCAAGCCGATGATGCTGGCCGGGCTTCTTGTGGCAGGGGTGGCGACGGCCGGCATAGGATTCACCGCCGAGCTGGGCTGGTTCCTGGCTGCCTCCGCCGTGGCCGGCGTGGGTTCGGGCCTCCTGGGCCCCGCCCAGCAGGCCGCCGTCGCGGATGTTATCGGGAACGAGCGGTCCGGCGGGAAAGTCCTGGCCGCGTACCAGATGACGACAGACATCGGCACCATTGCCGGCCCGGTCCTGGTGGGAGTCCTGGCGGACCGGCTGGGCTACGGCTGGGCCTTTGGGGTCACCGGCGCTGTCCTGGTGGTGGCGGCAGCCTGCTGGTCAGTCACGCGCGAGCCCATAAAACGCATCGAGGGGTGAGCTTTCACCGCTAAAGCGTGCGCTTAGCGGTGAAAGCTCACCCCTCGATGTCGGAGCCGGGATCAGTTCAGCAGTGCGTCCACAAAGCCTTCGGCGTCGAACGGTGCCAGGTCGTCGGCTCCTTCGCCCAGGCCAATGAGCTTCACCGGCACACCGAGGGTCTTTTGGATGGCCACCACGATGCCGCCCTTGGCGGTGCCGTCGAGCTTGGTCAGGACGATGCCGCTGATGTTCACCACTTCGGCGAAGACCCGGGCCTGGTTGAGGCCGTTCTGGCCGGTGGTGGCGTCAAGTACCAGCAGCACCTCGTCCACTTCGGCCAGCTTTTCAATGACGCGCTTGACCTTGCCGAGTTCGTCCATCAAGCCGGTCTTGTTCTGCAGGCGCCCGGCTGTGTCGATCATGACGACGTCGACTTCCTGGTCGATGCCTGCCTTGACCGCCTCATAGGCGACGGACGCGGGGTCTGCGCCGTCGACGTCGGACTTTACGGTGGGTACCCCCACACGCTGTCCCCAGGTGGCCAGCTGCTCCGCCGCGGCAGCGCGGAAGGTGTCCGCCGCGCCCAGCAGGACGTCTTTGTCCTCGGCCACGAGGACGCGGGCGAGCTTGCCCACCGTGGTGGTTTTGCCCACGCCGTTGACGCCAACCACCAGGACAATGGCCGGTTTGTCGCCGTGCCGCTGGGTTTGCAGGCTGCGGTCCATGGTCGGGTCCACAAGTTTGATGAGTTCCTCACGAAGCAGTGCCTTGACCTGCTCGGGGGTCCGGGTGCCAAGGACCTTCACTCGTTCGCGCAGGGCGTCAACCAGCTGCGTGGTGGGTTCGGTGCCCAGGTCCGCCAGCAGGAGGGTTTCCTCAACTTCGTCCCAGACATTTTCGTCGATCTTGTCACTGGAGAGCAGGGCCAGCAGCCCCTTGCCCAGGATGTTGTTGGACCGGACCAGTCGCTCCCGAAGGCGGGTGAGGCGTCCGGCCACCGGGAGCGGGGTCTCGACCGGGATGGTTTCGAGGCCCGCGACGTCGTCCGGGACGTCAACTGTTTCGAGGTCCTCCAGGTCGACGCCGGCGGGCGCCTGCCGTTCCGCCGGAACCACGGGCGCGTCCTCCAGCAGCGTACCCCCGCCCTGGCGGGCGACCGGATCGTTGGCGTCCCGCGTCTCCGGGTACTGCCTGATGTTCTTCCGCGTCTTCACCAGGACCGGGATCAGCCCGCCAATAACCACCAGGGCAGCAAGGATGGACAGAATAATGGGGAGGATGTCATTCACTCCCCTAGCTTCTCATAAACGCCGGTTGCGCCCATGGCGCCGCCAACCTCCATGGGCAATACAGCTAGACGTCTGCGCCCAGCCGCTGGCTGATGACGGTGGACACGCCGTCGCCGCGCATGGTGACGCCGTACAGGGCATCGGCGACTTCCATGGTGCGCTTCTGGTGCGTGATCACGATCAGCTGGCTGGATTCCCGGAGTTCCTCAAAGATGGTGATGAGCCGGCCCAGGTTGGTGTCGTCCAGGGCTGCTTCCACCTCGTCCATCACGTAGAACGGCGAGGGGCGGGCCTTGAAGATGGCCACCAGCAGGGCGACGGCGGTGAGGGACCGCTCCCCGCCGGAGAGCAGGGAGAGCCGCTTGATCTTCTTGCCGGCCGGCCGGGCCTCCACCTCAATGCCCGTGGTGAGCATGTCTGACGGGTCGGTCAGGACCAGCCGACCTTCACCGCCCGGGAAAAGCCGGCCAAAAACGTGGACGAACTGGGCCTGGGTGTCCTCGAAGGCCTCGGCAAAAACCCGCTGGACCCGCTCATCCACTTCCTTGATGATGTCCAGCAGGTCCTTCCGGCTGGACCTCAGGTCCTCAAGCTGGGAGCTGAGGAACTGGTGCCGCTCCTCGAGGGCCGCAAATTCCTCCAGCGCCAGCGGGTTGACCTTGCCCAGCGCGGCGAGGTCCCGCTCGGCTTTCCTGAGGCGCTTCTCCTGTTCCTCGCGGACAAACGGCTTCCCCTCAACCACCGGGGTGCCGTCTTCGTCCACCGGTGCCCGCAGCGCGGCCCATTTGTCGGCTTGGTCCTCCGCCGGAACCGGCACCGGAACGTCGGGTCCGAAGTCCGCCAGGAGAACATCGGGGGTGATGCCGAGTTCGTCGATGGACCGTGTCTCCAGCGCCTCGATGCGTGCCCGGTGCTGGGCGCGGACCAGTTCGTCCCGGTGGACCGAATCAGTCAGCACCGCAAGCTCCCGTGCCAGCGAATCGTTGCCGGTCCGGATCGCCTGCAGTTCCCGGTCCCGCTGCTCCCGGTTCTCTTCAGCGAGATCACGTTCCTCACGCGCCAGTTCCACGGAGACGTCGATGAATTGGATGGCCAGTTCGACGCCCCCCGACACTGCGGCCGCCCGCCGAGCCTGAAGCCGCCGGCGGCGTGCCCGTTCCTCGGCCTCTTCCCGGGCCCTGCGCTCGGTGGCGGCGGCCCGTTCGAGCGAAACTGCCCGGTTCCGGGTGGCTGTCAGCTGCTCTTCGGTGCTGCGGAGCGACAGCCGGGACTCCATCTCGGCAGACCGGGCCAGCGATGCCGTCCGGGCCAGGGCATCGCGCTGCTCCGTGGACGGTTCTTCCTCCGCCGGCGCTTCCTGCGCCGCGGTCAGGCGGGCGGCGATGGCAGCGAGCGCTTCCTCTTCGGTCCGGACGTTGGCCTCAGCCCTGGCAAGGGACGCGGCAAGCCTGTCGCTTTCGCCGACCGCGCTGCGCAGGATCGAGTTCAGGTGCCCCAGCCGTTCGGCCACGGCCGCCAGCCGGGCGTCCGATTCATGGAGCCGGTCCAGGGCCTCGTCGGCCCGGGACTGGGCTTTGATGCGCCGCGCTTCGGCGCCGGCCAGGGCAAACCGGTTCCGCTCAAGATCGGCGGTGACGGCGGCAAGCCGGGTTTCGGCGTCGTCGACGGCGGCCTGCACCTCAAGCAGCGACGGCGCCTTCGCGGATCCTCCGGTGACGGTCAGCGCCGTCAGGACATCGCCCGCCGTGGTGACTGCGGTCAGGTCCGGCCGGTCAGCGACCAGCGCACGGGCGGCCGCGAAATCGTCGACGACGGCGGATCCCGCCAGGAGCGCCGCCACCGCCGGGCCGTGAGCATCGCCCGCGGAGACCAGATCGACGGCCCAGCGGGCACCGGCAGGCAAAGCACCCCCCGGTGCGGAGTCTGGGCGGCCCAGTTGTGCCGCCGATTCGAGGAGCAGTGCGGCGCGGCCGGCGTCGTCTTCTTTCAGCAGTTGCACCACGGTGGCCGCCACTGCGGGATCCCGAACCAGGATCGCTTCGGACGCATCGCCGAGGGCCGCCGCGATGGCCGTTTCGTAGCCCGTTTCAACGGCGAGCGCCGCCGCCAGCGGGCCTGCGACGCCGTCGATGCCTGCGCCGAGCACATGGGCCGCTCCGTCCTGGCGCTTGAGTCCGAGCTGGAGCGCATCGCGCCGGGCCACCAGGGCGTCGCGTTCCCGGACAGCTTCCCTTCCGGCGGCGGTCAGCGCGGCAAGCTCCTGGACCACGGCGTCGAGTTCGGCGCTGGCGTCCTCGTAGTCGGCGTCGAGGGTCTCCTCGCCTTCCTCGACGCCCGCGACTTGGTTTTCGAGCGCAGTGAACTCGGACTGGGCCTTGCTGCGGCGGTCCTGCCCGGCCGCCAGTGATTCGCGGAGCCTGCCCAGTTCAGCCTGGGCCGACTCGACCCGCGACCTGGCCGCACCCGCCTGGCCGGCGAGCTTCGCGAGACCTTCGCGGCGGTCCGCTGCCGCACGGAGGACGGCCGTGAGCCGCTTATCCTCTGCGGCCGCGGCGCTTTCGGCCTCGGACTTGGCGGCGGTGGCGGATTCCAGTGCGCTGCGCCGGTCCAGGATTTGGCGCTCAAGCTCCGTCAGTTCGTCCCGCACCCGGGCGGCTTGCCGTTCCAACTGCTCCGGGTCCCGGCCCGAGTAGGGTTCAGCGTCCGCGGCGCCGAGAAGCCTGCCCCGCTCCCGGGCCAGCGCGCCAAGGGAGCGGAGGCGTTCCCGTGATGCGTTCAGCCGGTACCACGTGTCCCTGGCCTCGTTGAGCTTGGGCGTGGCCTCTGCGGCGAGTTGTTCCACCGCTGCCTGCCGGCGGCGCCCGGTTTCCAGTTCCTGTTCCACGGCGGCCCTGCGGGCCTTCAGTGCTGCCTCGTCGGCGACGTCCCGGGCCAGCGAATTTTGCTCGCGGGCGAGGTCATCGGCCAACAGCCGCGCGCGTGCGTCCCGGACGTCGAACTGGACCCGCTGGGCGCGGCGTGCCACATCGGCCTGTTTGCCCAGCGGCGTCAGCTGCCGCCGGATCTCGCCGGTGAGATCGCTCAGGCGCTGCAGGTTTGCCTGCATGGCCTCGAGCTTGCGTACGGTTTTTTCCTTGCGGCGGCGGTGTTTCAGGATTCCCGCGGCTTCCTCGATGAAACCCCGGCGGTCCTCCGGAGTGGCATGCAGGACCTTGTCGAGCTGCCCCTGGCCCACAATGACGTGCATTTCCCGGCCCAGCCCTGAATCGGACAGCAGCTCCTGGATATCGAGCAGGCGACAGCCGGCCCCGTTGATGGCGTACTCGGAGCCGCCCGTGCGGAACAGAGTCCGCGAGATGGTGACCTCGCTGTACTCAATGGGCAGCGCCCCGTCAGTGTTGTCGATGGTCAGGGAGACGTGCGCCCGGCCCAGCGGCGGCCGGCCGGACGTCCCGGCGAAGATGACGTCCTCCATCTTGCCGCCGCGCAGCGTTTTGGCGCCCTGCTCCCCCATCACCCAGGACAGGGCGTCCACCACATTGGACTTCCCGGAGCCGTTGGGTCCCACCACGGCCGTGACGCCCGGCTCAAAGTCGAACGTCGTGGCCGACGCGAACGACTTGAATCCCCGGACGGTAAGGCTCTTGAGGTGCAAAGTGTTTCGGGTCTCCTGCTCGGCGGACGGGGCACTGGTAGGGGCAGAGGTATAGGCAACGGTATGGGCAAAGCGTGGGCACGGGTATCGGTGGGATAGCCCCTACTACTTACAATCTACTGCGGGGGTGCGACAATTCTGCGCTGATCCGTGCGGAGCCGACGCCGGTGGCATGTGCAGGAACTGCCCCGGACCCGGCATAGTTAAGCACTTGGGCTGGTGCTCGATGGTGCGGTCAGCCGCCGGAGCGCAGTACAGACACGAATAGGGGCTTAAATTTGACAGGGAATGCAACATTCCGGCACAACAACACCGCGTTGCTTTCGGTGAGCAGCGTCGAAGCTCCAAAGATCGTCAGTTCCGCGGATTTCGACCGAAGACTGGCCCCCACTCTGCGGCGCTTGAAGTTTCCCCCACGGCTGCTTGAACGGGTGGCAGGCATCACCCACCGGCGCTGGTGGGCACCCGGTACCGCGTTCGACGACGCCGCCATCGAGGCCGGCGCGAAAGCTTTGGCCGAATCCGGCGTCGAGGCCTCCGAGGTGGGGCTGCTGATCAACACCTCCGTCACGCGGCGCAGCCTCGAACCGTCCGTGGCGGTGAAGATCCATCACGGCCTCAGCCTGCCGTCGTCGGCCATGAACTTTGACCTCGCCAACGCGTGCCTCGGCTTCGTCAACGGCCTAACCCTGGCGGCCAACATGATCGACTCCGGCCAGATCAAGTACGCCATGATCGTCAACGGTGAAGATGCCCAGGCCACGCAGGAGGCCACCCTGGCCCGGCTGCAGCGGCCCGAGACCACGCGCGAGGACTTCGGCCGTGAGTTCGCCACGCTCACGCTGGGTTCCGGAGCCGCCGCAGCTGTCCTGGGCCCGGCGGACCAGCACCCCGGGGCGCACCGGATCATAGGCGGTGTGATGCGTGCGGGCACAGAGCACCACGAGCTGTGCGTGGGCGGCATCGACGGCATGACCACCGACACCAAGGGCCTGCTCGACGGCGGCCTGCAGTTGGTAGTCGATGCCTGGCACGAGGCTCAGCCGGAGTGGGACTGGGCGTCGATGGACCGCTACGTCACGCATCAGGTCAGCAACGCCTACACCCAGGCCATCATCGAAGCAGTGGGCCTGGATCCGGAAAAGGTTCCCATCACCTTTCCGCACTGGGGCAATGTGGGCCCGGCTTCCCTGCCCATGACCCTTGCTGCAGAGGCCCAGACCCTCGGCACCGGCGACAGGGTGCTGTGCATGGGCGTCGGCTCCGGACTGAACACCGCACTGCTGGAAATCCAGTGGTGACGGCCGACTGGCCCGGCGTCGACCCGGAGTGGTCCCGGGAAATCCAGGTGGCGTCCACCTCCGCCGCGGATAGCCCCGGAACGGTGCGCACGTGGCACTTGCTCGACAACGGCGCACAGCTGGCGCACAGCGGCCTGGTCACGGCCGGCACGCTGCTCTGCGTGCACGGCAACCCGACGTGGTCCTTCCTGTGGCGCACCCTGGTGGCAGCCGGGGCCGACCCCGCCCATCCGTGGCGCGTGGTGGCCGTGGATCAGCTGGATATGGGTTTCTCCGAGCGCACCGGCACATTCCGGCGCCTGGCCGACCGCATCAACGACCTGGGTGACCTCACGGCCGCCTTGGAGCTGGACGGGCCGGTGGTGACCGTCGGCCACGACTGGGGCGGGGTCGTCAGCCTCGGCTGGGCACTGCAACATCAGGAGCAGCTCGCCGGCGTGGTGCTGACCAACACGGCCGTCCACCAGCCCTCCGGCTCCCCCATCCCTGCGGCGCTGCGGCTTGCCCTGCACCCCGCCGTCCATCGCTGGGGAACGACGACGTCGGACGCATTCCTGCGCGTGACCCATGCCCTGGCCCGTCCGCCCCTGTCCGCGGACATCCGCAGCGACTTCATGGCCCCCTACCGCAGCGCCGACCGCCGCGCCGGTGTGGGAAACTTTGTCGCCGACATCCCGGCTGACCCGTCCGATCCCAGCTACCCGGCGCTCCAGACCGTCGCCGAAGGGCTGCGCGGGTTGACCGTTCCCGCCCTGATGCTCTGGGGGCCGCAGGACCCGATCTTTTCCGACCGGTACCTCAAGGACCTCATCGGCAGACTGCCGCATGCGAAGGTGCACCGCTTCGAGGGTGCCGGCCATCTCGTTGCCGAAGACCGGGACATTGCCGTCCCCGTCTTTGACTGGCTCGCCGGTCTCGGCCGCGACACTGCTGCGGCCGGTCTTCAGCTGACGGACGTACCGCCCGGCGCCCCGGAACCGGAAGACCCCGCGGGAACCCACCAGGCGGGCACCCCTGTTCCGCCCCTCTGGGCGCCGCTCACCGAACTGGCAGCAGGACCCGACGGCGGGGACCCCGCCGTCGTCGAAATGGCCGCGGACGGCACCGCCTCACGCTCGCTCACATGGCGGGAATTGGACCAAAGCATCTCCGTCCTTGCGGCAGGACTGCGGGAAATCGGTGTGGGGCCGCAGAGCAGGGTGAGCCTGATGGTTCCGCCGGGGGTGGATTTGACCGTGGTGCTCTACGCCTGCCTCCGGCTGGGCGCCGTGGTGGTGGTGGCAGACGCCGGCCTGGGTACACGCGGCCTGAGCCGCGCCGTGAAGGGCGCAACGCCGGATTTCCTCATCGGAATCGACAAGGCCCTGGCGGCTGCTTCGGTGCTCGGCTGGCCCGGGCGGCGCATCAGTGTGCGCGGGCTGCCGGCCGCCCGCCGTCGGCTCCTCGGCGTCGAAACCTCCCTGGCAGCCCTCGCCGGGCGAGGCAGGAGCCTCAGCCAGGAACCGCCGTCGAACCATCCGGATCCGGCGCCCGACGCGCCCGCGGCGGTGCTCTTCACCTCCGGCTCCACGGGTCCCGCCAAAGGCGTGCTCTACACGCGCCGCCAGCTCGTCGCGATGCGGGATACCGTGGCTGCGACGTTCGGAATCCGTCCCGGTGCGCGCCTCGTCGCGGCCTTTGCACCGTTTGCCCTCCTTGGACCGGCCCTCGGAGCCGTTTCGGTGACACCCGCCATGGACGTCACCGCACCCCGCACTCTGACGGCCACCGCGCTGGCAGCCGCCGCCGCGGCCGTGGACGCCACCGTGGTTTTCGCGTCGCCCGCAGCCCTCCGGAACGTGCTCGCGACGCGGGGCAGCCTCGGCCATGCCGGGAGCGAAGCGCTGAAGCGCGTGGAACTGCTGCTCTCCGCCGGGGCACCCATCCCGGAACCCCTCCTCACGGAGGTGCAGCAGTTGCTGCCCCAGGCCTCGCTCCATACCCCCTACGGGATGACCGAAGCGCTGCCCGTCACCGACATCAGCCTGGAGCAGATCCGCGCCGCCCAGAAGGACGCCGAGGCCGGGACCATGGCCGGCGCCGGCAACGGCGTGTGCGTGGGCCTGCCGGTGTCCGGCGCCCGGGTAGCGCTGATCCCCCTCGCCGAGGACGGGACTGCCTCCGGAAACCACCCCGTCACCGAAGCGGGGGTAACCGGCGAAATCCTCGTCAGCGCACCCCATGTCAAGGAGGCCTACGACAGGCTGTGGCTGACCCAGCGGGAGAGCATCAGGACCCCTGGCTGGCACCGTACCGGCGACGTCGGGCACTTGGACACAGCGGGCCGGCTCTGGGTGGAGGGCCGCCTGGCGCACGTCGTGACGGCACCAGGGTCGGTGACGACGCCTGTGGGCGCCGAGCAAGCCATCGAGCGCCTGGACGACGTCGGGCTGGCCGCGGTGGTGGGGGTCGGTCCCGCCGGTACGCAGGCTGTGGTCGCCGTCGTCGAGACCGTGCCCCCTGCCCGCCGGGCCGGTCCTGCCGCCCCGCAACTCGCCGGAAGGGTACGGGACGCGGCACGCCTGGCGGGTGTCAGCGTCGCCGCGGTGCTTGCAGTCCCCGCCCAGCCAACCGATATCCGGCACAACGCCAAGATTGACAGGACGCGCCTGTCGCGATGGGCGACCCGTGTTTTGGCCGGCGGCCGTCCGGGCACCCCGTGAAGGTCCTCGTCACCGGCGCGAGCGGGCTGCTCGGACGCGAGGTGGCCACGCTGCTGGTGCGGCAGGGCCACGCCGTCACAACGTTCCAACGCCGTGCTGCAGCGGTCGACGGCGCCACGGACCTTTTGGGGTCCGTGACGGACCGCGACGCCGTCCACCGTGCCGTTGCCGGTGCCGACGGCGTCATCCACCTGGCAGCAAAGGTCTCCTTCACCGGCCGGGCCGTTGAGTTCGACGAGGTCAACGTGGACGGGACCCGCCTCGTACTGCTGGCCGCCCGCGAGGCAGGCGTGCGGGACCTGGTGTTCGTGTCCTCCCCGTCCGTGGCCAATTCAGGGGCCGCCATCGCCGGCCTTGGGGCCGATCCGGCTGACCCGGCCCGCGCACATGGAGATTACTCCCGCACGAAGGCTGAAGCCGAACTGCTGGCACTGGCTGCCGACTCACCGGAGTTCCGGGTCGCTGCGGTACGCCCCCACATCGTCTGGGGGCCCGGCGACACCCAGCTGGTGGAACGCGTGCTGGACCGCGCCGCCCACGGCCGCCTGCCCCTGCTCGACGCCGGCGCCGCGCTCATCGACACCACCTACGTGGACAACGCGGCCTCGGCCATCGTCGCCGCACTGCACCGCATGGACCATGTCCACGGCCGGGCGCTCGTGGTCAGCAACGGCGAGCCCCGCCCCATTGGTGAGCTGCTGGCCGGCATCTGCGCGGCGGGCGGAGTGCCGTCACCAGCCTGGCGGGTACCGGGCAGGCTGGCGCGTGCGGCGGGATCCATGGTGGAAAAGGTCTGGCTCCGCCTTGGCAGGGACGAGGAGCCGCCCATGACACGGTTCCTTGCCGAGCAGCTCTCCACCGCCCACTGGTTCGACCAGCGCCAGACCCGCGCCCTCCTCGACTGGAACCCCGCCGTCTCGCTGGACGAAGGCCTGGCGAAGCTGGCCGAACACTACGGCGGCCGTACGCCGGGATGATCCGGGCCCTATCGCCGGACCACCGCCGGCGACCAGGCATGCTCGATGAGGAGTGAGGGCGGTACCCCCGGATCGATGGAAGCGGACCACACGTCGCTGTCCTGCCCGGAGTCGTCACGCGGAACACCGTAGACAACGGTGCTGGCGTCCAGCCACTCCATCTGGTCGTCGATGTCGCGCTGTTCGGCGAGGATCGTTTCGGTGCCCGTCGCAAGGTCGAGGACGGCGATGTTGCGGTGACCTACCAGGGAGCCAGTGACACTCTTCTTGTAGGCGATCCTCGTTCCGTCGGGCGACACTGACGGACACTCGATGCCAGTGCCGGTCACGGTCAGGGTCCGCTCCTTAAGGCTCCCGCGCACCAGCCAGATTTTCCCTTGGGAGGAGGCCGTGGCATAAAACGCGTCCGGCTGGCCCGGCACGAAAGTCACACCCCAGATATTCCGGTCAGAGGCTTTGATCTGCGAGCCGTCGAGAATGAGCGCAAACTGTTCTAGGTTTCCATGGACGGTGCCGTCGCGGCCGCGGACGACCGTTTCGGTAGAAAATCCGGTGCTGGAGTATGAATGCCCGGAGACAAAGACTGTAGTGGCCAGCAGGGTCCCGTCAGCACTGATGCGGGTGCGACTGGGAACTCCGGCCAACGGCCATGATTGCACAGCCGCCAGTGAACCGTCGAAGACGGTGGCTTCAAAGCTGGTGGGAATCTCGTTCTTCGTGAGCAGGCAGATGCCCAGATCCCGGACGGCATAGACGCGGTCACAACTGCGGCCGCTGAGGGCCCGCTGCCCTGACGGGTCAGCCAGTGCCACGGTGGCGGCCTGTCCGAATCCTTGTCCGGGCGCCGTATTTCGAAACATGATGAAGGACTCGGCGGGAAGGGATTGAGCCGTCACTGAATCCACTTGCGATTCCGCGCCTTGGCTACTTTGTGCCGTTTGGAACGCCGAGACGGTGTACGCCACTGTGCTCCCGGCCACCAGGAGCACCACGGTCAGCAGGATCTGCCAGCGGCGTTTGGCAGTCATCATGCCGCCAGGGTCCGACGGGGACCGCCCATGAGGACCATCCCGGCTACTATTCCCGCCGCCAACAGCCCGGCCACCAAGGTCATGGCCGTGACGGGACCCAGCACAAACCAGAGCACGCCGAAGGCCGCAGCTGCGGCCATCCGGCTGAGAGCCACCACCGTTTGCGCGGCACCCAGGGCGGTGGCAACGGTGGCCGGCGGCGAGAGCTGGGTGACTATCGCGGCCAGGACGCCGTCGGTGGCGGCATAGAACAGTCCCAACAGGACCAGGCACCCAAGCGTGGATCCCAGGCCGCCGAAGGGGAGGGCCGCGAGGATGTAACAGGCCAGCAAGGCCAGGTGGCCGCCCAGGAATACGGGGATCCGGCCCCAGCGGTCGGCGAGCTTCCCGAGCGGGATGGCAAACAGGAGGAAGACCACGTTGGTTCCCACATACAGCAGTGGAAACCACTGGACGTCAAAGGAACCCCTGTTCTGCAGGAGCAGGTAGATGAAGCCGTCGCCGATGGTGAGGACACCTAACAGTCCGGCCGTAACCAGAAGCCGCGGCAGCGCCCGCTGCTTCAGGGTGACCCAGCGCAGCCGGGACCATCGGAACCGCGGACGCCGGGTACCCCCGGGCTCGGAAGTGGCCTCCCGCACGCGGCCGGGGACCATGAGGACCAGGACGGTAACGCCCACCACGGCAAATGCGAGCGAGACAATGAATACCGTGCTGAAGCCGTTGGGGATCAGCACCAGAATCACAAATGCCAGCAGCGGACCCGCCGCGGCACCTATGCTGTCCAACATCCGGTGGACCCCGAACGACCTGGCAAGGTACTCGGGCTGGGCCGCCGCCGATATCAAGGCATCGCGAGGGGCCGTTCTGATGCCTTTCCCGATCCTGTCTCCTGTGACGATTCCGGCCAGTGTCCAGAAACCGCCGGCGAAGAGGAAGCCGACCCGGGCTACAGCGGAGAGGCCATACCCGGCCGCCGCCACCAGCTTCGGTTGTCCGCTGCGGTCTGAGACCCACCCTGCGGCGATCCGCACCACGGCGCTTGCACCTTGGTTGATGCCATCGATGATTCCGAAGGCGATGGTGGAGAGCCCCAAAAAACCGGTGACATACAGAGGCAGGATGGCGGCCACGGATTCGGAGGAAATGTCGGTCATCATGCTGACGATGCCGAGCCAGATGATCACCGGCGACACCCGAAATGCAGTCGCCGCCGCGGCAGGCAAGGCTGTCTGCGGGTCCTTCCGGCCGCCCGTGCGGTCCGACATTGAGAGATACAAGGGCTTGCCTGGTTCTGCCGAGGGATAGGGCCCGGATGGCCGCCGACGCGGCCTACCGCTTGGCTGCCCAGTCTGCCAAGGGAACCCGCAGTGCGGAACCGCAGAATCCGCACACTTTTGCCTCGGCCTACCAGCGCCCGTTCCGTGGGCGCGGCTGGCATACGGGGCATGTGTACGACGAGCGGTTCATGAACTGCTCGCGCCGGATGGTCGAGTTAATTCCGACGGCGGCGCACCGGGTGCACGGCTGCCCTTCCCTGCCGTAGGCGTTCAGGGAGCGGTCGAAATACCCTGAGGCGCCGTTGACGTTCACGTACAGGGAGTCGAAGCTGGTTCCCCCGGCGGCGAGGGCGTCGCGCATGACATCGCGGGCGCTGGTGATCACGCGCTCGGCCTCGGAGCGGCGAAGCTTGTCCGTGGGCCGGGCGTAATGCAGGCCGGCACGCCAGAGAGACTCGTCCGCATAGATGTTGCCGATGCCCGAAACCAGTCCCTGATCCAAAAGGGCGCGTTTGAGGCCGGTCCTGCGTTTCCTGAGCCGGCTGTAGAAGAGTTCGACGGAAAAAGCGGGATCCAGGGGATCCCGGGCGATGTGCGCCGCCTCAGCGGCAATGAGTGGACGCGGCGATTCAGCGAGACCGCCCGGGCCGCCGTCGTCCGTGGGAACCAGGTCCGTCACGAACAGACCACCAAAGATGCGCTGGTCCACAAACCGGAGCTGGTCCGGCATGCCGTTGCCCGGACTGAGCCTGAGCCGAACTTTCAGGTGTTTTTCGTCCGGTACTGATGGATCCTGCATCAGCAGTTGGCCGCTCATGCCAAGGTGCGCCATCAGGGCGACGCGGGGCACGGCCGTGGCGGCGTCACCTGCGGCAGCGGCCGCGGATCCGGCTTCGCGCAAAGGCATCCACAGGAACTTTCCGCGACGTACCACATCATCCACCGTGGTGCCCTGGAGGTTGCCGATGAAGTCCTCAGGGCCCAGGGCGTGGCGACGGAGCGACCGGGGGTCCAGGACGTCAACGGAGGTGATGGTCCGGCCCCGGACCCAGCTCACCAGCCCGCGGCGCACCACTTCGACTTCAGGCAGTTCGGGCAATGCCGGGCCTAGGCGCCGGCTACGGACTCAGCTGATCCGCCCGCCGCAGCTTCCTTGGTTGCGGACAGGGCACGCCAGGCGTCCGCGGCAGCTTCCTGTTCCGCTTCCTTCTTCGAATGGCCGGCTCCACTGCCGTAGGGCTTGCCGCCGATGTTCAGGACAGCTTTGAACGTGCGGGCGTGGTCAGGCCCTGCCCCCTCGACCGCATAAAAGATGGTGCCGAGCTGACGGCTGGCTGCCAACTCCTGGATGCTGGTCTTCCAGTCGGTTCCGGCGCCGAGGGCGGCCGCGTCCTTCAGGAGCGGGCCGATCAGCCGCATGACCAGCTGGCGTGCGGTCTCGATGTCGTTGGACACATAGGTGGCACCGATCAGTGCTTCCATGGTGTCCGCGAGGATGGAGGCCTTGTTCTTGCCCTCGGTGAGCTTTTCGCCCTGTCCCAGGTAAATGTAGTCGCCGATGCCCAGGCTTCGCCCGATACCCGCCAGTGCACGGGTACTGACTACCGCCGAGCGGCGTTTCGCGAGGTCACCTTCGGGTAGCGTCGGGTTGTCCCGGTACAGCGCGTCCGTCACGGAGAAACCCAGGATGGAGTCGCCGAGGAACTCGAGCCGCTCGTTCGTAGGGATGCCGCCGTTTTCGTAGGCGTAGGAACGGTGTGTCAGAGCAAGACGAAGCGTCCCGGCGTCAATGGAGACACCGAGACGCTTCAGAAGCTCTTCAGTTGAAGACATCATCTCAGCCGTGGGGGCCGATTAGACGTCTGCGACCTTGCGGCCCTTGTACTCAAGGAACAGCGCAGTGCCAGCCGAGTCGGTTACGACCTTTGCCTGGTGCGGCAGGCTGTAAGTAACCTGGCCGTTCTCGACAGTCTTCACCAGGTGGGGGGCGGTTGCCTTCCACTGGGAGCGGCGGGCGCGGGTATTCGAGCGAGACATTTTCCGCTTCGGGACAGCCACGGCTAACTCATTTCTCTCTAGACAAACACGTACAAATCAGTTTTGCCGGTCAGGCTTAGCCAAGTCAGCCAGGGCGGCCCAGCGAGGATCTACAACCTCGTGGTGATGCCCCGGCTCGTCTTCCAGGCGTACTCCGCATTCGGAGCAAAGGCCCTGGCAGTCTTCCCGGCACACCGGCTGGAACGGCAGCATGGTTACAACTGCGTCCCGCAACACCGGCTCAAGATCGATCAGATCGTGCTCGACTCGACGTTGCTCTTCTTCGTCTTCCTCGTCCGAAAGCTGGACGCTTTCATAGAAGAAAAGTTCTTGCACATTGACCTCAAGGTCATACGCAAGGGGATCCAGGCATCGGCCGCATTCGCCCGTAACTTCAGCGAGCGCGGTTCCTGATACCAGAATTCCTTCGTGTACGGCCTCAAGCCTCAGGTCAAGCTCGATATCCGAGCCTTCCTGAACGCCAATGAGTGCCACGCCAAAATCCTTTGGCGCGGGTACATGTTCTTTCAGCGTCCGCATACTGCCCGGGCTGCGCCCGAGATCCTTGACGTCGAACGCCAAGGGCGAACTAGCATCTCGTTTAATGAGAACTCCTGTTGAACATATGACCGACGTACCATCTTAGCCTGAAGAGCCGCAGGGACTCAAACCGGACGTTGGACAGCCGCCGAAGTACCGGACAAGCCTACCCTCTTGACAGCAGGTCCTGGGCCGACTCGCCCGAGAGCAGTCTTTTTTGCACGGAACGCGGGACGTAGTCGGACACTTTGCCGCCCAAGTCCGCCACTTCCTTGATGAGGGTGGAGGACAGGTGGAGGTAGTGTGCCTCGGCCGGCAGGAAGACCGTTTCAACGCCGCTCAGCTGGCGGTTCATGGTGGCCATCGGGAGTTCGTAATCAAAATCCGACGACGACCGGAGGCCCTTCACAATCGCCGACACACCACGCTGGCGGCAATACTCGGCCAGGAGGCCCTCCCCTACCGGCTCCACCACAATGCCCTGCAGCGAGGCCAGGGTTTCCCGGGCCATGTCGATGCGGTCGCCCAGGCTGAACCTGTACTTCTTGGCGTAGTTGGTGGAAACAGCCACAATCACTTCATCGAACAGGCCGGCCGCACGGGCAATGACCTCAAGGTGACCGTTGTGGATAGGGTCATAGGAACCGGGGCAGACAGCGCGTCTCATGCACCGAACCTACCCCATCGGAAGGCCGGGATACCATGACTGCATGCATCCACCACGGGAACTTTCCATGCCCGCAGCGCCGGCTCCGTGGCAGCGGGCAGCGGCCGGCGCGAACCTTCTTGGACCTGCCGGCCAGTTGGGCGTCACCATCTTCGAGGAGATGACCACCCTGGCGGCACAGACCGGCGCCATCAACCTGGGCCAGGGCTTTCCGGACGAGGACGGCCCCGCTGAGATCAAGGCCGCGGCAATGGCCGCCATCGGGGCGGGGGCCAACCAGTACGCACCAGGGAAGGGCATCCCGGAACTGCGTGAGGCGGTCGCCGTCCACCAGAGCCGGTTCTATGACGTGACCCTGGACCCGCAGACGGAGGTCATTGTCACCACGGGCGCCACCGAGGCCATCGCCGCCGCCCTGCTGGCGTTCGTCGGGCCCGGAGACGAGGTGCTGACGTTCGAGCCGTTCTACGACTCGTACGGCGCCGTCATTGGGCTGTCCGGTGCCACCCACACCACCGCCCCGCTGCTCGCCCCTGACTTCTACCCCGACATGGCAGCCCTCGAGGCGGCGTTCACTGACCGTACCCGGGTGGTCCTGCTGAACAACCCGCACAATCCTACGGGCGCGGTATTTCCCCGCCATGTCCTCGAGCGCGTGGTCGAGCTTGCCCGAAAGCATGACTGCCTCATCATCACCGATGAGGTCTACGAGCACCTGACCTTCGGAACCAGGCACATCCCGGTAGCCACCTTGCCAGGGGCCGCGGACCGGACCCTCACGATTTCCTCGGCAGGTAAGACCTTTTCCTTCACCGGCTGGAAAATCGGCTGGCTGACCGGGCCCGAACACCTGGTGGCAGCCGTGCGCACCGTCAAGCAGTTCCTGACCTACAGTTCCGGTTCGCCCTTCCAGGCAGCAATCGCCACCGGGCTGGCGCTGCCGGACGGGTTCTACCAGGGGATTTCAGCAACGCTGCAGAAGAAGCGCGACATCCTGAGCGAAGGGCTCCGCGCCGCGGGCTTCGATGTCTTCACCCCGCAGGGCACCTATTTCGTCAACGTGGACACCGCGCCCCTCGGAATCGCCGACTCCGTGGACCTCGCCCGCCGCCTCCCCGCCCTGGTGGGGGTCGCAGCAATCCCCGTACCCGTCTTCTGCCACCCCGAGGGGGCCGAGCGGACCCGCAGCCTGCTCAGGTTCGCGTTCTGCAAGAAGGTGGACGTCCTCGAGGAGGCCGCCGCCCGGCTGGCGTCGCTCAGCGGGAAACTGTGATGCCCGGGCCCGGCGGCGCCCGGTCCACCAGGTTTCTGCGAACCACAGGGCAGCATGCCGCCATCGAGCCCGATGCCTTTACCGACGGCGCCTACGTCCTCAGCATCGGCGGGGCCGAACAGTCCCACGTCAACCTGACCCACCCGGAGGAGATCTTTTACGAATACCTGCGCCGGATCGGCCACGTCGTGGACCTGGCCACGCCCGCAGGCCAGCCGATCACGTCGCTGCACCTCGGCGCGGGCGCACTGACACTGGCCCGCTACATCCAGGCGACCCGGCCCGGCTCACCGCAGTACGCCGTGGAACTTGAGCGTGAACTCCTCGACTATGTCCTGCAGCAACTCCCCCTGCCGGCCGGAACCGACCTCTACACGGTCATCGGCGATGCCCGCGAGTCGCTGGCCACGCTGCCCGCGGAGCTGCGCTTCGACGTCGTCATCCTGGACATTTTCTCCGGGCCGGAGGCCCCGGAGCATATCGCCTGCACCGGGTTCTACGAGGAGGCCCGCGCACGGCTCGCCCCCGGTGGCGTCCTGATCGTCAACGTGGGCGACGAGCCTGCCCTCACGCTGGTGCGGAGCCAGGTCGCCGCGATGCGCCGCGCCATGACAGACGTTGCCGCGTTCGCGGAAACCGGCATGTTCGCGGGCCGCTATCCCGGGAACATCATCCTCATTGGAACGCAGACACCGTGGCCCGGGGGCTGGACCGCCGAGCTGACCGCCCGCGGCCCCCACCCGGCCACGGTTCTGGCGGGCGTGGACCTGGACCGGATCGGCGGCTGATTCTCAGTCCTCCGGACTTACGGAGGGCTCCGCGAACCAGAGCTTGGTTTCGCCGTACTTCCGCTCAGCAAACCGCTCAACGCCCGCCGGCCAGCCTGGTTCCGGTGAGCGCGAGGAACGTTCCACCACCACCACTGCAGCCGGGGCGAGGTGGGGTGCGAGTTTGGCCAGGACCGCGGACAGGGCAACCTCGTCCAGCGGATATGGCGGATCCAGGAAGACAAGGTCCCAGCGGGCATCCTCCGCCGTGCGGTCCAGGAACGGTTCCACCTTGGAGCGGTGGACGGTGACGGCCTTGCGAGCCACCACACCGTTGAGCAGGTCGGCATTGCGCTGGCAGACAGAGCTGGCTTTGGCATCGAATTCCACCAGGTCCACGGTGCCGGCTCCCCTGCTGCCGCTTTCCACCCCGAGCGACCCGGATCCCGCGTAAAGGTCCAGGACGCGGGCGCCGGCAATAATCCCGAATGCGTCGAGGCGGGAGAACAACGCCTCCTTGACGCGGTCCGTGGTGGGCCGGGTCATGGACCCCGGGACGCTGGCCAGCGGCGTCCCTCCGGCGGCGCCCGCAATGATGCGGCTCATGCCCGCGTCCTATCCGCGCTCAAGGAACGCCTCCTTCTCGGGATTCAGGTATTGGTTGATGGCCTCAGCCAGGCGGGGATGCCGTGCCAGCGTCGGGTCCGCGCCCACCACAGCCTGGGCGTCCTGCCTTGCCCGGGCAATGATGTCCTCATGTTCCAGCACACGCAACAGTTTCAGGGTGGAGCGGCCGCCGGACTGGGACGCGCCCAGGATGTCGCCCTCGCGCCGCAGCTTGAGGTCCTCCTGGGACAGTTCGAAGCCGTCAGTGGTGGCGGCCACCGCGTCCAGCCGGCGACGGCTCGGGTGCCCCGGTTCCAGCCTGGTGACCAGCAGGCACGTTCCGGGCAATCCGCCGCGGCCCACCCGTCCGCGCAACTGGTGAAGTTGGGAGATGCCAAAACGGTCGGCGTCGAGGATCACCATCAGTGTGGCGTTGTGGACATCCACGCCGACCTCGATCACAGTGGTGGCAACCAGGAGCTTGGTCCGGTTGGCCGTGAAATCGGCCATCGCTGCATTCTTCACCTCAGTGTCAAGGCGGCCGTGCATCGGTCCCAGCGGCACGCCGGACAATGCCGGCTCCTGGAGCAATTGTTCGACGACGGCGGTCACGGACGCGAGTTCACGTTCACCGGCGTCGCCTGCCAGGGCAGCCGCAGAAGGTTCCGCTTCCCCGGGACTGAAATCGCCGTCGTCGTCCGTTCCGATCCTCGGGCACACCACATAGACCTGGTGCCCGGCGTCGATTTCCTCGCGCGAACGCGACCAGATGCGCCCTGCCCAGCCGGGGTTTTCAACCAGGCCCACCACGAAGGTTGAGATCGGCGCCCGGCCGGCAGGAAGCTCATCCAGGATGGAGGTCTCGAGGTCGCCGAAGACCGTCATGGCCACGGTCCGGGGAATGGGCGTGGCCGTCATGACCAGCAGGTGCGGCGGTTTGTTGGCCTTGGACCGGAGGACGTCGCGCTGCTCCACGCCGAACCGGTGCTGTTCGTCCACCACGATCAAGCCCAGGTCATAGAACGCAACATTGTCGCTCAGCAGGGCGTGGGTTCCGATCACAATTCCGGCCGCGCCGGAGGCGGCATCGAGCATGGCCCGTTTTCGCGCGGCGGCAGGCATGGAGCCGGTGAGCAGCGTGACCTGCACGGCGCCTTCGGCGAGGCTTCCGAGGAGTCCGTCCGAGGACAGCATGGGATCGCGGGAGAGGGAGCCCAGGGTACGGCGGATGGATTCGAAGTGCTGGGCAGCGAGGACCTCGGTGGGCGCCAGCAGTGCCGCCTGCCCGCCGGCATCCACGACCTGCAGCATGGCCCGCAGCGCCACAATGGTCTTGCCGGAGCCCACTTCCCCCTGCAGGAGCCGGTTCATGGGGCTGTCCTGCGCGAGTTCGGCCGCCAGAGTTTTTCCCACGGCAGCCTGGCCTGCCGTCAGCGTGAACGGCAGCTGCCGGTCGAAGGCAGTCAGGAGACCGTCCGCGGCGGGGCGCCGGGCGGTGGCTTCCTCGGCCGCGAGCTGTGCGCGGCGCCGGGCCAGTGCAGCCTGCAGGACCAGGGCTTCCTGGAACCGGAGACGGTCCTGGGCCCGCTTCCAGTCGGCCTGCGTTTCGGGAGCGTGGATGAGCCGGTAAGCCTCGGCCAGCGGCAGGAAATCCTCCCTGCGCGCAATGCCGTCCGGCAGCGGATCCGGCAGCGCCTCCAGGTCGACTGTTTGCAGCAGTGTGGAAATCACTTTCTGGATCGACCAGCTGGTGAGCTTTGCCGTGGCGGGGTACACCGGGACGGGCATGGCCGCGAGCTTTTCGGGGTCCATGCCGGGCATGTCCGGGTCCTCGTCCAGGAGGTTGAAGTCCGGATTGGTCAGGCCCAGGGAGGCGCCGTAGCGGGTCACTTTGCCGGAGAACATCACACGCCGGCCGGGCAGGAGTTCGGCCTGCGCCCGGTAGCCGCTGAAGAAAGTGATTTTCAGGGTGCCGTGACCGCTGCCGGGACCCACGGAGGCGAGGCGCGGACGGCCATGCGATGCGGCGTCGTCCGTGATGATGACATCGGTAATGGATCCGCGCCGGGTGTGCATCTTGCGGGTGCTGTTGGAGAGGACCCGGGCAATGAGGGTGACTTCCTCGTCCACGGGCAGCTCGCCAATGGGCGTCAGCTCGCCCCGGTTCAGGTAGCGGCGGGGGAAGTAGTTCAGCAGGCCGCCCACGGTGCTGATGCCCAAATGTTTCTCAATGGCCGAGGCTGAGCGTTTTCCGATCAGGCGTTCCAGGCGCTGGCCGAGTTCAGCGCTCATGTCCGGAGGAGCTCGCTGGAGCCGGTTCGGGATCTCGGGCTACGGCGAGTTCGCTGACGGTGAGCTCCGAAGGGTGGCCCAGGGAGCGGATGAGGGCCACGGCGGGCTTGGCGTCCGGGACGTGGACGTGGACGCGCCAGCGGTAGTTGCCGTCGGGATCCGCGGCGCTGCCCACCTGGCTCATGATGACGGAGTCGCCGAGCTCGTCCAGCCGTTGCCGGAGAGTGGCGGCGTTCAGCGGTGAGAGGCTGATGGTGCACATAACCTCAACGCCGTCGTCATCCGGCATGCTCGCATGGATGTGGGGGTCTTGGACGTCGTAGCCGTGCAGGCCGTCGAGGAGTTCGCTCTGCAGGCCCTCGCCCAGGACAGCCGAGCGGAGGCAATCGAGGATCAGCAGCATGCCAACACCCCCGGCGTCGACAACATGGGCGGCTTCCAGGGCGGCCAGCTGGCTCTCCGTGCTGACCACAGCCTCCAGCGCCCCCCTGACGGCGGCGTCCAGGGTCTTGGCCAGGGCAAGATTGCTGTCGTCACCGTTATGGCCGGCATCCACTGCCGCGGCGGCCCGGGCAGCGGCCTCCATCACGGACAGCATGGTGCCCGGCACGGGATCGCTCAAGGCTGACCACGCCCGGATTTGGGCGCGGTTCAGCGCCGCAGCCAGCAAGGCCGACGTTAGGCGGGTGTGTCCGGCCAACGGCTCCGCAGCGGCACAAAGAAATACCGAGAAAAGTGTGCCGGAGTTGCCGCGGGCCTGCTCCATCGCCGCACGGCCGGCATGCGCCAGCACCGCCCCCACATCCGTCTGGCCCGGATCTGCCGGACCGGCGGCCTCTTCGATTGCGGGGTCGCCGTGCAGGGCACGGGCTGCCGCCCGGACGGTGAGGTACAGGTTGGTACCGGTATCGCCGTCTGCCACGGGGAAAATGTTGATGGCATTGATGCGGTCGCTATGGTTGCCGATGGACGTTTCGGCCTTGTCCAGCCAACGCTTCATCGCTTGGGCATTCGCGGCAACCTTAGTCTGCAAAGTGATCCCATCCCCTGGCGCCAGCGACGCGGCCCGCAATTGTGACACCCGGGCCAGTCTGGGTCCCCGGGGCTTGTACTGAGCCTATCGCAGTGAATCCGGACGGAAGCTGAATGCCGGCAGGAAATGTGGCAAGCAGGCCGTGGTCTTCTCCGCCGCCCAGCACCCACACCTGCGGGTCCGCTGTGAGGGCGTCCGACGCCGGGCGGAGGCTTTCCGCCTGCCGTTTCAGTTCCAGCGGGTCCAGGTCCAGCACCACGCCGCTGGCGGCGGCGAGGCGGCCGGCGTCGCGCACCAGCCCGTCCGAGATATCCATCATGGCGCTGGCGCCCGCCTCCCGGGCCCGGGGGCCCGCTGCGAGTGGCGGCCTCGGGCGGCACTGGGTTTCAACGAGGGCGCGCTGGAGCGTGCTCAGGGAGTTCATGGGGATGGCGGATTCCAGCAGCGCGAGCCCGGCCGCGGCCCGGCCAACCGTCCCCGCCAAGGCCAGGATATCACCGGGGGCCGCCCCGGAGCGCAGCACGGGATTTCCGCCGTCGAGCGTGCCCAGCACCGCCACGGTCACGGAAATTTCCGTTCCCCGGCCAAGGTCGCCGCCCGCGACGGAGCAGTCAGTGGCCCCAAGCTCCCGGATTCCCGCGGTGAGTCCGTCGGCCAGGTCCTCCACCCAGCTGACGGGTGTCTCCGGCGGCAGCGTGAGGCTGACCACCAGCGACGTCGCCTTGCCGCCCATGGCGTTGATGTCGCTCAGGTTCTGGGCTGCAGCCTTCCACCCGACGTCAAAGCCCGTGGTCCGGTAGCCGTTGTTCCACTGCAGCCGGAAGTCCTGGTCCTGGACCTGGGTGTCAATGGAGATCAGCGTCCGGCCATCCGGTGCCGCCACCAGCGCGGCGTCATCCCCCGGACCCAGCAGCGTGGCCGACGCGTGCGCCCCGCCGATGTCCAGCCGCGGGAAGATCCGGGCCAGGAGCCCGGACTCGGACAGGGCTGAGACGGCGGGGGGTTCTTCGGTGAGCGGTTTTTCAGGCACGCCCCTACGCTACAGCCCGGCACCGACAATGCTCATCCTGTACCGGCGGCCCGCGTCCGGTGCAAGGTCGCGGCGGCGTTAGGCTTGAAGGATGCACCATCCGCGTCTGCCCGTCCCTGCCCGACTGTCCGTGAACCTGCTGACCGGCGCCCTGGCCGGAGTTGCCCTGCTGGGCCTCACCGGCTGCTCCCCGGCCGTGGACGTGGCCCCGGCCGCAGACGCCGCCAACCCGGCGTGCGCGCCGATGATGGTGGCCCTCCCGGATGCCATCGGTGACGCGAAACTGCGGAAGACAAACAGCCAGGCCACCGCCGCCTGGGGCGACCCCTCCCAGGTGATCCTCCGCTGCGGGGTCAACGTTCCAGGGCCCACGACGGACCGCTGCGTAAGCGTCAACGGCGTGGACTGGGTCATCAAGGAGGCGGACTCCGCGTGGACCCTGACCACCTTCGGCCGCAAACCGGCCACCGAGATCCTTCTCACGAAGGATCAGGAGACCATCAGTTCGGCCACCGTCCTCGCGGATCTTTCGGGGGCTGCGGCAAAGATCCCCGCCACCGGGAACTGTGTGGGCCAGGAAGACCTGCAGAACCTGCCCACCAGCAAGTAGGTGGTCAGCGCAGGCCGGTCTTCCGGTTCAGGGCCAGGTAGATCAGCTCGTCGATGAGGTCCGCGTAGTCCAGGCCGGACGCTGCCCACATCTGCGGGTACATGCTCTTGGGCGTAAACCCCGGCATGGTGTTGATCTCGTTGATAATCAGCTCGCCCTCGGCGGTGTAGAAGAAGTCAACGCGGCTCAGACCCTCCGCCCCGACGGCGTCGAACGCGACTGCGGCGAGTTCACGCACGCGGGCAATCGCCTCCTCCGGGATATCGGCCGGGCAGCTGAGCGATGCGGCGTCGTCCTCAACGTATTTGGCGTTGAAGTCATAGAAATCGTGGCCGCCCCCGGCCACGGAGATCTCGCCGGGCATGGAGGTGCGCGGCGCTGACGTGCCGCGCCCTTCCAGGACGGCACACTCAATTTCCCGTCCCACAATGCCGGCTTCAATGACCAGCTTGCGGTCGTGGCGGCGGGCTTCCTCTACTGCGGCGTCGAGTTGCTCCAGCGAATCCACCTTGGAGATCCCCATCGACGATCCGGCCCGCGCCGGCTTGACGAACACCGGGAAGCCCAGGCGGTCCACCTGCTTGCGGACAGCTTCGGCGTCGTTGAGCCACTGACGGTCAGTGACCGTAACGTAAGGTCCCACCCGAAGTCCGGCGGCTTCGAAAATCACCTTCATGTAGTGCTTGTCCATGCCCACTGCGGACGCGAGCACGCCGGCCCCCACGTACCGCGTGTCGGAGAGCTCCAGGAGTCCTTGGATGGTTCCGTCCTCGCCGAACGGTCCGTGGAGCAGCGGGAACACGACATCCACGGTGCCGAGTTCGCGGGGAACCGTGTCCGGCGAGGCCACAATCAGCTGGTGCTCCCCGCCGATTTCGGCGAGGGTTACGGTTTCGGACGACGCCGGGACTTCCGGCAGCGACGCCGCTGACAGGGACCACCGGGCAGTGTCCGCCGCAGCCAGGACCCATTGCCCGGACTTGGCGATGCCAATGGGGATGACGTCGTACTTGTCTTTGTTGATGGCGCCCAGGACGCCGGCAGCCGTCACGCAGCTGACCGCATGTTCGCTGGACCGGCCGCCAAAAAGTACCGCTACGCGGGGTTTCGCCCGGCGCGCGGATTCCGGTGCGGCCAGGTTGTCGTCATGCATCTCAGTAATCGCCTTCAGGTTTCAGGTCCCGGGCCAGCAGCAGCGGACCCAGTTGGTCAACGGACAGTTTGCCGGCGAGCACAGCTACGACGGCGGCGGTGATGGGCATTTCCACGCCCAGCTTGCCCGCGAGGTCGTTCACGGCCTGGCCCGACTTAATGCCTTCGGCCGTCTGCGTCATTTTCAGGGCCAGCTCCTCCAGGGTGAGACCCTGGCCGAGCAGCCGGCCGGCCGTATGGTTCCGCGACAACGACGAGGAGCAGGTTGCCACCAGGTCCCCCAGTCCGGCGAGTCCGGCCATGGTCCGGGCCTCACCGCCGAGGGCCAGGGCCAGCCTGGACGTTTCAGCCAGGCCCCGCGTGATCACGGAAGCCTTGGTGTTGTCCCCCATCTGCTTGCCCTCGCAAATGCCGACAGCCAGGGCAATGACGTTCTTAACGATCCCGCCAATCTCCACGCCCACCACGTCGCCGGTGGTATAGGGGCGGAAGTAGGGCGCCGTGCAGGTCCTGGCGATCCAGCCCGCGGTCGCCTCATCGCTGCAGGCCACAACGGACGCCGTAGGTTCTTCCCGGGCGATCTCCATGGCGAGGTTCGGGCCCGAAACTACCGCGATGCGTTCATCGGGAATCCCGAGCTCATCGCTGATCACCTGGCTCATGCGGGAATCCGTCCCGAGTTCCAGGCCCTTCATCAGGGACACCACTACCGCGTCCGGGGCAATCAGGGGCTTCCATTCGCGGAGCTGAAGGCGCAGCGACTGCGCCGGCACCGCCAGGACCACCAGGTCCGCGCCGGCCAACACCTCACGCACATCCAGGGACGCGGTGATCCTGGCGGGCAACTCCGTGTCCTTCAGGTACTGCTCGTTGCGGTGGGAGGAGTTGATCTGCTCCACCACTTCACTGCGCCGGCCCCACAGCCGGATGGTTCGTTCCACGCCGGCTGACCGGGCGGCGTCAGCGAGGATCTTCGCGAACGTGGTTCCCCAGGAACCTGCGCCCAGGACGGCGACGGACCGGGCCGATCCGGGGCGGCCTCCTTCAGCGGTCACGTGGCATCCGCTGCGCCGTCAGGCCGTTTCAAATCCTCAAAACGGCCGTGCGTGGACTGGTTGTGCTTGGCTGGATCCCACCGCTCGGCAGGAGGTACCTGGCCCCGGATGCCGGCCAGCAATTCCGTCACGGCGTCCATGATGGCGTCGGTGGCGGCGGTCAGGGTGGCCTTGTCCAAGGCTTTGCCCATAAAAGGACTGAGGTCCACGGGCTTGCCGACCACCACCCGCGACGTCTTGCGGGGAAAAAGGTGGAAGCGCTTCGCGTACCGCGGGAAGACCTCGTGGGCGCCCCAGTGCGCGATGGGCACCACGGGGATGCCGCCTTCGAGGGCGAGGCGTGCTGCGCCGGTGTGGCCCTTCATCGGCCACAGGTCCGGATCGCGGGTGAGGGTCCCCTCAGGGTAGATGATGATGGCGCCGCCGTCGGCCACGATTTCCTGGGCGAGCTGCAGCGACCGGTTCGCTCCCGCCGTCGAGCGTTCCACCGGGATCTGGCGGGTGGCGCGCAGAACCGCACCCACCACCGGAATCTTGAACAGCCCGGCCTTGGCCAGGAAATGGGGCGCGCGCTTCTGGTTGTACAGGAGGTGTCCCACAATGAGCGGATCGATTTCGGTGCAGTGGTTGGGCGCCGCAATAAAACCGCCCGCCGGGAGGTTTTCCAGGCCCTCCCACTTTTTGTTCATCATGCCGTTGAGCACCGTCCGAACGATGCCTGCGACCACAACGAATGTGGCCCGACTCTTGGCCGTTTCCTTCATGGGTCCTCCGCTACTTCGACGAAGTGATGTCGAAGTCCGCGCCGAGGCCGGCCAGTTTTTCGGTGAACCGCTCGTAGCCCCTGTTGATGATGTCAATGCCGGTCACGCGGGATGTGCCGGTGGCGGCCAGGGCAGCGATCAGGTGGCTGAAGCCGCCGCGCAGGTCCGGAACGTCGATGTCGGTGCCTTTGAGCTGGGTCGGGCCGGAGATGACGGCCGAGTGGAGGAAGTTCCGCTGGCCGAAACGGCACGGCACGCTGCCCAGGCATTCACGGTGCACCTGGATGCTGGCCCCCATCCGAATGAGCGCATCGGTGAAGCCAAACCGGTTTTCGTACACGGTCTCGTGCACGATCGAGACTCCCTCAGCCTGGGTCAGCGCCACGACAAGCGGCTGCTGCCAGTCCGTCATGAAACCCGGGTGCACGTCCGTTTCCAGCACCAGCGGATTGAGTTTGCCGCCCTTGTGGTAAAAGCGGATGCCGTCATCGCCGATGTCCATGCCGCCGCCCACCTTGCGGTAGGTATTCAGGAAGGTCATCATGTCCCGCTGCGAGGCACCCTCGACGAAGATGTCGCCTCGGGTGACCAACGCCGCCGACGCCCACGACGCCGATTCGTTGCGGTCCGAGAGTGCCCGGTGGTTGTAGCCGCCCAGGTCCTTGACGCCTTCGATGCGGATGGTGCGGTCCGTCTGGACGCTGATGATGGCGCCCATCTTCTGCAGCACGGCGATGAGGTCAATGATTTCGGGCTCGGTGGCGGCGCCGGAAAGTTCAGTGATTCCTTCGGCGCGGGTGGCACTGAGCAGTACTTGCTCCGTGGCCCCGACCGAGGGATACGGGAGGGAGATCTTGGCTCCCTGCAGGCCCCGGGGCGCGGAAATGTGGATGCCGCCCGGGCGCTTCTCCACAACGGCGCCAAACTGGCGCAGGACGTTGAGGTGGTAGTCGATGGGCCGGTCGCCGATTTTGCAGCCGCCCAGATCAGGAATGAAGGCCTCGCCGATCGCGTGGATAAGCGGTCCGCAGAGCAGGATCGGGATGCGCGAATCGCCCGCATGGGCATCAATCGCGGTGCTCGGCGCGGTCTTGGCCGCCTTGGGATCCAGGGTGAGGTCCCCGCTGACAGGGTCTTTAACAACTGTCACTCCGTGCAGCTGGAGCAGGGACGTGACAACCTCGACGTCCTTGATCTCCGGAACGTTCCGCAATACCGACGGTTCGTTGCCCAGCAAGGCTGCCACCATCGCTTTGGGAACAAGATTCTTGGCCCCACGGACGGTGACGCGGCCTGTAAGCGGGACTCCGCCGCGGATTGTCAGAACACTACTCATATACCGGTTTCCTTACGATTGCTCGCCCCTAAATCCTTGCAGAGGCTCCAGCTAAGCATAGGAGGTCACGTTACCGAACCGAAATACGGCGTGCCGGGTTCCGGCGCTGCGCCCGCCGCCGGACCCGTCAGGTCAGACGCAACGCGGGGTCATTTGATGCGCTTCCGGAGACGCTCCAAGCGCATCAAATGACCCCGCGTCGCCCCCTCAGGAGCTCAGGACAGCCGCGCCGGCAGAGTGGTGGGTTTGAAGGCGGGACGGGTGGCTTCGTAGGCCGTAATATCCCCTTCGTGCTGGAGCGTCAGGCCGATGTCGTCCAAGCCCTCGAGGAGCCGCCAGCGGGTGTAGTCGTCGATCTCGAACGGGGCCACGATGTTGCCGCAACTGACGGTTTTGGACACCAGGTCAACGGTGACTTCCGTGCCCGGGGCGTTCTCGAGCTCTTTCCAGATCAGCTCGATGTCGTCCTGGGCCAGTTCAGCCGCAAGGAGGCCCTGCTTGCCGGAGTTGCCACGGAAGATGTCCGCGAAACGGGACGAGAGGACGGTCTTGAAGCCGTAATCCTTCAGGGCCCAGACGGCGTGCTCGCGGGAGGACCCGGTGCCGAAGTCCGGACCTGCCACCAGGACCGAACCGGCGTTGAACGGGGCCTGGTTGAGGATGAAGGCCGGGTCCTTGCGCCAGGCGGAGAACAGCGCGTCTTCGAAGCCGGTGCGGGTGATCCGCTTGAGGTACACGGCCGGGATGATCTGGTCCGTGTCAACGTTGCTCTGGCGCAGCGGAACGCCGATGCCGGTGTGGGTGGTGAACTTTTCCATGGCGGTCTCCTAGGCGGCGTCGGTGCGGGTGGCGGCGGATTCGGGGGCCGGATCAAGGTCCGACGGCGAGCTCAGCGTTCCCCGGATCGCTGTGGCGGCTGCCACTACCGGGGACACGAGGTGCGTGCGCCCGCCTTTTCCCTGCCGGCCTTCGAAGTTGCGGTTCGAGGTTGAGGCGCAGCGCTCCCCCACCTCGAGCTGGTCCGGGTTCATGCCCAGGCACATGGAGCAGCCCGCGAAGCGCCACTCCGCACCGAAGTCCTTGAACACCTTGTCCAGGCCCTCGGCCTCGGCTTCGAGCCGCACCCGGGCCGAACCGGGGACCACCAGCATGCGGATGTTGGGGTCTTTCTGCCGGCCGCGGATGATGTCCGCAGCGGCGCGCAGATCCTCCATGCGCGAGTTCGTGCAGGAACCCAGGAAGACGGTGTCCACCCGGATGTCCTTCATGGGGGTGCCCGCTGTCAGGCCCATGTACTGGAGGGCACGCTCGGCGGCAGCCTTGGCGTTTTCGTCACCAAAGTCCTCGGGCGCCGGCACCTTTGCCGAAAGCGAGACGCCCTGGCCGGGGTTAGTGCCCCAGGTGACAAAGGGCTCCAGCGTGTCGGCGTCCAGGTCCACCTCGACGTCGAAGGTGGCGTCGTCGTCGGTACGCAGCGTGTTCCAGTACTCGACGGCGGCATCCCAGTCCGCTCCCTGGGGGGCGTGCGGGCGGCCGAACATGTAGTCGTAGGTGGTCTGGTCCGGGGCCACCAGGCCTGCACGGGCGCCGGCTTCGATTGACATGTTGCAGATTGTCATCCGGGCTTCCATGGACAGCGCACGGATGGCGGAGCCGCGGTATTCCAGGACGTAGCCCTGCCCCCCGCCGGTGCCGATCTTGGCAATGACCGCGAGGATGATGTCCTTGGCCGTGACGCCCGGACGCAGGGTGCCCTCAACGTTGATGGCCATGGTCTTGAACGGCTTCAGGGACAGCGTCTGGGTGGCCATGACGTGCTCCACCTCGGAGGTGCCGATGCCCATGGCCAGGGCACCGAAGGCGCCGTGCGTTGACGTGTGTGAGTCGCCGCAGACCACCGTCATGCCGGGCTGGGTCAGGCCCAGCTGCGGGCCCACCACATGCACAATGCCCTGCTCGGCGTCGCCGAGCGAGTGCAGCCGGACGCCGAACTCGGCGCAGTTGTTGCGCAGGGTTTGGATCTGGGTACGGCTGGTGAGGTCGGCGATGGGTTTGTCGATGTCCAGCGTCGGCGTGTTGTGGTCCTCGGTGGCGATGGTGAGGTCCGGGCGGCGCAGCTTGCGGCCGGCCAGACGGAGCCCCTCGAACGCCTGCGGGGACGTCACTTCGTGGACAAGGTGGAGATCGATGAAGAGAAGGTCGGGCTGGGCATTGGCTCCCTCGCCGTCGCCTTTGCGCACCACATGTGCGTCCCAGACTTTCTCGGCCAGTGTTTTCGCCACGGCCAGCTCCCTTCCCTGCATGTTTTGGCTGTTAAGCTCCACTGAACCAGCAGCGGTGTGCAATATGCCACCCGAAAGATTTGCATCTCAGATAATGAGACGGCAATATCATTACATGGACAATTCTAGCGGCGTCGGCGTCATTGATAAAGCGGCCCAGGTGCTGGACGCCTTGGAGGCCGGGCCCACCACTTTGGCACAGCTGGTGGCTGCCACCGGGCTGGCGCGGCCCACGGTCCAC
The DNA here is from genome assembly GCF_024391045.1 of Pseudarthrobacter sulfonivorans. Taxonomy (GTDB): domain Bacteria; phylum Actinomycetota; class Actinomycetes; order Actinomycetales; family Micrococcaceae; genus Arthrobacter; species Arthrobacter sulfonivorans_B. The sequence continues at coordinate 194,173 of NZ_JANFCZ010000003.1, read as the reverse complement.
CGGCTTGCCCTGGCCCTGATCCATCACCGCCTGGTCGCCCGGGACATCCAGGGCCGTTTCGTCCTGGGCAGCCGCCTCGTGGAGCTGGCCTCGGCCGCCGGCGAGGACCGGCTCATTGCCTCTGCCGGGCCCATCCTGATGCAGCTGCGCGACGCCACCGGCGAAAGCTCGCAAATTTTCCGCCGGCAGGGAGAGTGGCGCGTCTGTGTGGCTTCCGCCGAGCGGCCCATTGGGCTGCGAGACACCATCCCGGTGGGCACCCAGCTGTCCATGAAGGCAGGCTCGGCCGCCCAGGTGCTGCTGGCCTGGGAAGACCATGACCGGCTGCTTGAGGGCCTGCAGTCCGCCCGCTTTACGCCCACCGTTCTGGCAGGCGTACGACGCCGGGGCTGGGGACAGAGCCTCGGCGAACGTGAGCCGGGGGTTGCGTCAGTCTCGGCCCCCGTCCGGGGTCCGTCCGGGCGTGTTATCGCCGCGGTCTCGATCTCCGGGCCGATTGAACGCCTGACCCGCCAGCCCGGCAGGCTCCACGCAGAGGTGGTCTGCAACGCGGCCCGTCTCCTGACCGAGGCGCTGCGCAAGAACAACGACTGACACGCCGCCGCATCGTCTCCTCCCGTGGCGTCAGTGGGGCATGCCATCGCTAAGCTGTCCGCATGAACAGCTACGCAGTCTTTCTCCGCGGTATCAACGTGGGCGGGATCAACATCAAGATGGCCGAGCTCAAGGACGCCCTCGCAGCGGCCGGGTTTGAGGACGTCAAAACCCTGCTGGCCAGCGGAAATGTTGTCCTCGCCAGCGGAGAAAAGCCTGCAGCGGTCAAGCAGCGGTTCGAAAAATGCCTGCGCGACGCCTTCGGCTATGACGCCTGGGTGGTGGTGCTGACGTCCCAACGCGTCGCCGAGCTCGTGGCTGCCTGTCCATATCCGGAGGACGACAAGGCCACGCACACGTACATCACGCTGTCCTCGGACACGGCCAGGCTCGATGAGCTGGACGCGGCCGGGGCGGCGCTGGACGGCACCAAACAGAGGCGGCTCGGCCCGGAAGCCCTCGCGTGGCTCGCTCCCGCCGGCGGGACGCTGGACAGCCCGTTCAGCAAGATCTCGGCCAAAGCGAAGTTCAAAGCAAGCACCACCACCCGGAACCTGCGGACCCTGATCAAAGTCCGGGACGCCGCCGCTGCCCTCACGCAATAGCGCTATGGTCTCCCCGCGGCCTTGAGCGCGGCGTTGAAGGAACTTAGCCTGCTCACCTCAATCTCCACGGGCTCCACCACCAGGTCCCCGGCAACCTTCCCGACGGCGGCCCTGAGCCGTCTCCGTGCTTTGGCTGCCCGTGTCCTGGCCGTTCCCGCGCCGATGGCCTTTCCGGTGATGGCCAGGAAGATCCCCAGCACCACGCCGCCCGCGATCATGAGGGTGGGAACGGGCCAGCCCTCAACCCTAGGCACCTCCGGCACCGGCAGCTGAAAATATGCAAGTCCGGCCAGGACGCCAAGCCAGCCCAGGCCACCGACCACTACGGCCAGCGCCAGCCACTGAACCGCATTGAACACGCTCCACCACCAGGACTTCCGGAAGGTCAGCAGGTCTGTTCCGGCGATGGCCTGATCCAACGCATCCGGCAGCGCATCCCGCCCTTCACGGGCGGCACCACGGATGGCCGCCCGCCACGGCCCGGGCGCTCCATCGCTGGCAGCGTCCGCGAACTCGCGGACGGCGGCGTCCGTGCGGGCCCGTTCCGGGGCGCCTGCAGGAGGGAGCGACGTCCGGTTCAGCCGGGACGGCGAGGAACTCCTCAGGTTAAGCCTCCGCAGCGGATCAGCCTTGAACCTGAGCAGCCACCGGGTGACCGGCCAGCCGGTGCGGCGGGTCGATTCCATCCGGTAGGACGTGGCGACGGCATTCACCACCAGGGGTACGTTCGCCGCCGCGGCCAGTTCGTCGGTGAGCCGTGAAGTGGACGCCGGCCTGACTCCGGCCGCATCCCCCACGCCGGACACATCGTGCAGTTGGCGGGAGGCTCGCGTGACGTCCGCCGCGAGCCGCTGCGACAGGGCCTGGCGCTGGGTGGCCACGTCCCGGATGGCGCGCCGCACCTTGTCCACACCCGTCCCGTCCAGGGCGGAGGCACCCAGGACCTGGACCTTCCCCAGCCCGTCGCGGGCCAGTATGCCCTTGAGTGACTCCAGCACCGGCCCGACATCCCGGTCAGGCAACCTGTCCACCTGGTTCAGGACCACCAGCGTCACCGCCCCGTGGGCGGCCATCGGCTTCAGGAAGTCGTTGTGCACCGCGGCATCGGCGTACTTTTGCGGGTCGAGCACCCACACCAGCACGTCCACGAGGCCCACCATCCGCTCGACGATCTCACGGTTGGCCGCCCGGGTGGAGTCGAAATCGGGAAGGTCCAGCAGGATCAACCCGGTGCCCTCGTCCGCGAATCCGGGGACGGGGTCGGCGTGGTGCCGGCTGCGTACTTCCAGCCAGTCCAGCAGCGGTTCGCTGCCGTCAGCTCCCCAAACACCCGCCAAAGGTTCCGACGTGGTGGGACGGCGGGCTGCCGCCGTCGCGATTTCCGCGCCGCTGACCGCGTTGAACAGGGACGATTTTCCGCTGCCGGTGGCGCCGAAGAAGCCCACCACGGTGTGGTCGGCAGACAGCGACCGCCGGGAACTTGCCCGTTCCAGCAGCCGGAACGCGTCCTCCAGGGCCGCATCGGGCAGGACGCCCTCGGCCAGCTCTCGGGCGTCGTTCAAGGCGGCTAGTCTGCGGTCCAGCTGCGAGACTTCACGGGCCACACCGTGCCGGCTCACGTCCGCTCCGCCAGCCGGGCGAGGTTGCTGGAATAGTCCGCCAAGGTATGCGACGCATCCGTACCGCCGGGCGGGAGGCGGTCCAGGAACTTCCGCTGCTCCGCTGCCAGGAGCAGCCGGCAGCGGGCATGGAGGTCATCGCGGGCCGTCTGGGCAAGCCTCCGGACGGCGTCTTCCCCGAAGACTGCCTCAAGCAGCCTCTGGCCCACAACGGCGGTGCCGCCCGCCACGCCGATCTCCAGCCCCGTGAGTCCGGCCGTCATGGAAAACACCACAATCATCAGTGCGGCGCCCAATCCATTGATCCCGAACGAGAGCCAGCGGGCCTGGGTGCGCTTCCCCTGCCCCTCCGTACGGATCAGTTCCAACAGGCCCGCCTGCCAGGCCCTGATCTCTGCGGCAGCGGCGTCGGCGAAGCCTGGGGCCGTTCCGGACAGGTCATCGGCAGCCAACAACGCGCGGCCGGCCGGGTCCGAGCGCCAGCGCTGGTCCGTGTCTTCGCCCGCGTTGGCGGCTTCATCCAGGATGACCGCTTGAAGGCCTGTTTCGATGGCCACTTCAACCCGGACCGCCGGCGTGGGCTCGCCCCGGAAGAACGCTCCCAACCGGTCCCGCAGCCGGCCGATGTTCTGCTCCAGGGCCCGGAAGAACTCTCCTGTGCCAACGAAGTCCTGCCAGCGCGCCAGCACTTCGCCGCGCAGCAGCGCCCCGTCCTTGGTGGCATCCAGGATTCTGGCCGCGGCATCCCGGTACGCGCCCTCCGCATCGGCCCGGAGGGACGCCGCGGCACGCTCCTGCTCCCGGACCGCGGCGGCCACAGCACTGACCTTCGCGGCCAGGGCCTTTACCGTGCCGTTCAACGTCCGGCGGGCGATCTCCGAGCGTCCCGCTGCATCAGCGGCGAGGTCCCGCAGCCACACCTGCAGCGGCTGCACGGAATCAGGCGGCAGCATGCCCAGGCCATCCAGGTCCGTCTCACGCACAACAAACAGCCTGGCCTCCCCCAGGCCCTCCTTCTGAAGCAACCCGCGCAAATCGGCACTGACTTCGGCTTCGGCCTCTGCCGGCACACGGTCTAGGACGACGGCAACCATAATGTCCCTCGAGGACGCATTCAACAGCAGCTTCCAAGGAACCGCATCCGCATACCGGTTGGCCGTGGTGACAAAGACCCACAGGTCGGCAGCGGCCAGCAGTTGCCCGGCCAACCTGCGGTTGTCATCCGAAATGGAATCAACGTCGGGCGCATCCAGCAGGGCGATACCCTGCGGAACCGATGGGTCGGCCACGAGCACAAGGGAGGAAATTGCCTCCGCATCCGGTGTTGCGCCCGCGCGGCTGGCGGGGAGTGGTTCGGTTGAAAGGGTGCCCCGGATCCGGCTGAGGGTGGGAAGCACCCGTTGGCCCTCGAACCAGCCGGCATCGGCGGGGTGGTGCAGCAGGATGGGTTGCCGCGTGGTGGGCCTGATGGCCCCGGAACGGGTGACCGGGTGCCCCACGAGGGCGTTCACCAATGTGGACTTCCCGGCGCCGGTGGAACCTCCGACGACGGCGAGCAGCGGTGCGTCCAAGCTGCGGTAACGCGGGAGGATGTAGTCCTCCAGTTGGGCCACCGAGTTCCGGACCTCCGTACGGGACTGCGCCACGCCTGGCAGTGCGAGTGGCAGTGATACGGCGGCGAGGTCCTCCCGAACAGCTTCGAGCAGTTCCACGGCAGCCAACGCATCCTGGTTCGCCGGCCGGGCAGGCTGGCTGCGTGGTGCGCGGTGAGGCGGCGGCGGGGGCTGAGGTGGCGAACCGTCGGAGGAGGTCACAGCATCATCATGCCAGTTCAGGTGGCGATCCCGGCCGGGCATCACATATTCAGCCAAAGAAAAACGGTCCCGGGCTGATGCCCGGGACCGTCCTATCGTGACCCCAGCGGGATTCGAACCCGCGTTACCGCCGTGAGAGGGCAGCGTACTAGGCCGCTATACGATGGGGCCGCGTACTTCCTGGAAGCTTGCACTTCCATCCGGCCGGAAGCCGGATTGCTAAGAGAGTATTTCACAAACTCAGCGTGTGTTTCAAATTGGCGAACCTGCTTGAAACCCCTGATTTACCGCCGAAACGGGCGGCATATCAGAGCTGGGATACCAGGACTCGAACCTAGAATGACGGTACCAGAAACCGTAGTGTTGCCAATTACACCATATCCCAATGATACTTTCGGGCCGGAGTTTTAGGCTTCAACCTGCGCTCCGTGCGCCTCAGCACGAGAAATTACTCTACCCGAGACTTTTCGTTGGCACAAATCGAGGGACCGGCCGGCGCGCCAAGCCCCGGGCGCCGGGGCCGGCATCCCCATCACCCGGCCGCGTCTCGGACCCTTGCCATCAGCCCCCCGCAAGTTTACTCTCGGTAAGTTACTGACTGGTAACAAATCGTCGAGAGGACTATCCGTGCCACAAAGTCGTGCCGCAGCTTCCATCCACACCCCTGTCAGGACCCGGGCCCAAAAGATAGCCATCGCAATCCTTGCTCTGATCCTTGTTGCTTTCCTTGGCTTCTACACGCTGGTGACCGGCCGGATAACGGACGGATCCGCCAAACTTCGTGACGGTGCAGGGCAGGCGGCCGCCGGCGCGTCGCAACTCAAGGACGGCGCAGGCCAGCTCGCAAACGGCGCCGGGAAGGCCGGGGACGGCGCGGGCCAAGTGTCCTCCGGCGCCAACAAAGTGTTCCTCGGCGTCACCGAAAAACTTGCCCCGGGTGCCGAGCGGCTGGAGGCCGGCGCCGGTGAACTCACCGCCGGCGCCGTAAAAATCGAGAACGACGTCAACAACAAACTTGCTCCCGGCGTCTACAAAGTGGACGACGGCGCCCGCAAACTCGCCGCCGGCGCGTCGCAACTGGCCGCGGCCCTCACGGCCACAGCAGGCGGAAATGCCGACAACAACCTGGCCGACGGTGCCGGCGCCTTGGATGCCGGGGCTGCCCGGCTGGCTTCGGGAGCCGGCGAGCTGGCGGCCGGAACCGGGCAGCTCAAGGGGTACCGCGGTGCAAACAACTCCCCCGAAGCAGGAACCGGCACCGCAGCCTTGGCACAGGCCCTCGAGCTTCTTGACGCTGCCGCCTCGGATCCCCTGCAGGGTCTGGTCCCGCTCGCCGTCGTGAAGGACAAGATCGCCAAGATCACGGCCGGCGCCCACAAACTCGATGCCGGTGCCTCTGCGCTGCAGGCAGGCGCCGGCAAACTCAACGATGGCACCGTTCAACTGCATGCGGGAACGGGTCGGCTCACCGCAGGATTCGCCACGCTCGGTGAAAAGCTCAACAGCCGTGATCCTGCCAATCCGGGTGTCGTGCTGGGCACCGAACTGCTTGCCGCCGGAACATCGCAGATCCGGACCGGCATGGATGGTGTTCCCGGCGACCCGGAGCATCCTGGCCTGATCAACGCCGTGGCAAGGATTACCTCAGGCAGCTCGCGGTTGGCGGAAGGAACGTCCGCGCTGAACACGGGCATCAAGGGCGATCCCGCTGACCCCGGCAACCCCGGCCTCCTGACGGGCTCACAGGCCTTGGCTACAGGCGCGTCAGAGCTTGCCGCCGGCAATTCGAAGCTGGCCTCGGGGTCCGAGGAATTGGCTTCCGGGGCGGGGAAGCTTGCTGACGGCAACGCCCGGGTCGCCGCCGGTACCGACACCCTGTACTCGGGCGCAGCTGCGGTTTCGCCGGCTAATGCCGTGGGCAAGGCCGACACCACCGTGGCCCTTGGACTGGTGGCTGTGCTGGTGCTTGGCTCCGTGAGCGCCTACCTGATGCTGCGGGGCCGGAGACTGTCCGTACGCGGGGCGGGAAGTCAGGCCAGCAGCTGAGACAGCGAGGTGACCTCGTGGCCCTCGAACCCGGCCGCAGTCTCCCCTGCCCTGTTGAGCCAGACGCCCACGAGTCCCGCCGCCGTCGAACCTTCAGCGTCCAGCATCCTGTTGTCGCCCACGTAGAGGGTTTCCGCCGCAACGGTGCCCAGGAGACGGACGCCTTCAAGATAAATTGCGGGCTCGGGCTTGGCCACCCCCACGGTGTCCGTGCCAACCAGGCGGTTCACCCGCGCCAACCCCGCGCCGTCGAGCTTGGCGCGCTGGTAGTCGTGCACGTTGTTGCTCACGGCGCCATAGGGGATCCCTGCGTTGTCCAACAAGTCAAGGAGGGGCAGCACGTCGTCGAAGGCCCGGACATAGGAGGGCTGGAGTCGGCTGTAGGCAGTCAGCCAACGGTGCGACTCTTCGCCGTCCGCAAGTTCCACCCCGAAGTGGCCCAAGGCGGCCCTGCCCCGCAGGAGGCGCTGGTCGTTAAACGTCAGCTCCCCTGCCAGGTACCGGTCGTAGTAGTGCGTTGTTTCGTGGGTGAAGATCCGGCCGAAACGCTCCCATCCGGTCTGGTCCAGGCCGGGCAGGAGGTGTTCACTGACTTCGCGCAAGGCCGTGGTCATCGCGTATTCGAGGTCCACCAGGGTGTCATCGATGTCAAACAGGACGCCCCGAACGGTCCCGAACGGTGTCTTCAGGACTCCCCCGGCCTCCATGCCCGTAATAGTCATCAGCCGCGGAAGGTCCGGAGCCGGCTCAGGGACGAGTCCTTGCCCAGGATCACCATGGATTCAAAGAGGGGCGGGGAAATGCGGCGCCCGGAGATGGCAGTGCGCACCGGGCCAAAGGCCAGCCGGGGTTTGATGCCGAGGTCCTCGACGAGCGCCTGCTTCAGCGCCGCCTGGATGTTCTCCGGGGTCCACTGCTGGACGGGCTCAAGGGCCGCCAACGCGGCGTCAAGGACTTCGGCCAGGTTTGCGGGCAGGCCCTTGCGGGCATCATCGGCGATGTCGATTGCGTCGTCAGCCTTGAACAGGAACCCGAGCATCTCCGGCGCCTCGCCCAGCAGGGTGACACGTTCCTGGATCAGCGGTGCGGCTTCGGTGAGGATCTCCGCCTGGCGCGCCGTGAGCTCGTCCCCCACGAATCCGGCGGTCCGCAGGTACGGGACAAGCCGGCCACGGAAGTCTTCGGGGTTGAGCATGCGGATGTGGGTGCCGTTGATGGCCTCCGCCTTCTTGATGTCGAAGCGTGCCGGGTTGGCGAGCACGTCCTGGACATCGAAGTTTTCGATCAGCTGGTCCACCGTGAAGATGTCCTCATCGGCCGAGAGGCTCCAGCCGAGCAGCGAAAGGTAGTTCAGCAGGCCCTCCGGGATGAACCCGCGGTCGCGCAGCAGGAAGAGGTTGGACTGCGGGTCCCGCTTGGAGAGCTTCTTGTTGCCCTCCCCCATGACGTACGGGAGGTGGCCGAAGAGCGGCAGGTAGCTGGCGACGCCGATTTCGATGAGGTAGCGGATCAGCACCACCTGGCGGGGGGTGGAGGAAAGCAGGTCCTCACCGCGCAGGACGTGGGTGATGCCCATGAGCGCATCATCAACGGGGTTAACCAGTGTGTACAGCGGCGAGCCGTCGGCCCGGACAATGACGTAGTCCGGGATGCTGCCGGCTTTGAAGGTGATGTCGCCGCGGACCAGATCGGTGAAGACCACGTCCTCGTCAGGCATCCGGACCCGCAGGACGGGCTGGCGGCCCTCGGCCTTGAAGGCTGCCAGCTGCTCGTCGGTGAGTTCGCGGTCGAAGTTGTCGTAGCCGAGCTTGGGATCGCGGCCGGCGGCACGGTGGCGCGCCTCCACCTCCTCGGGCGAGGAATAGCATTCATAGGCGTAACCGGCCTCGAGGAGTTTTGCGACGACGTCCTTGTACAGGTCCAGCCGCTGCGACTGCCGGTACGGCTCATGCGGACCGCCGACCTCCACGCCCTCTTCCCACGTAATGCCCAGCCACTTCAGGGCCTCCAGCAACTGCTGGTAGCTCTCTTCCGAGTCACGGGCTGCGTCCGTGTCCTCAATCCGGAACACAAAGGTGCCCTTGGTGTGCTTGGCGTGGGCCCAATTGAACAGAGCCGTCCGGATCAGCCCGACGTGCGGTGTTCCGGTAGGCGAAGGGCAGAACCGGACGCGCACCGGGGTATCGGCAGTGACGGTCGGGACGGAGGCAGCATTGGACGCAGAAGCAGTAGTCATAGTGGCTCCAACTTTACCGCCTGCCGCAGCGTTGTCCCGTCCGGCGGACCGCGGCGTTGGTCAGCGGCGGACCACAGGGTTGGAGAGGCGACCGATGCCTTCGATCTCCACCTCGTAGCGGTCTCCGGCCTGCACCAGCCCCACACCCGCGGGGGTGCCGGTCATGATGACGTCGCCGGGCAGCAGCGTGAAGGCCCGTGAGACGATGGAGACCAGTTCGCGGACGCCGCGGATCATCTGGCTGGTGCTTCCGTCCTGGCGCAGTTCACCGTTGAGCCGGCCCTGGATGTGCAGGTCTTCGGTGTCCAGTTCGGTCTCGATCCACGGGCCCAGCGGCGCCGAGGTATCGAAGCCCTTGGCGCGGGCCCACTGGAGATCGGTCTTCTGGACGTCGCGTGCCGTGAGGTCATTGCCGCAGGTGTAGCCGAAGATCACGTCGTCGACGCGTTCCTCCGGGACGTCCTTGCAGATCCGTCCGATCACGACGCAGAGCTCCGCTTCGAAGGAGACTTCCTCGGAGAAGTCCGGCAGCACGATGGGATCGTTGGGTCCCACGACGGCGGTGTTGGGCTTCAGGAACAGCAAGGGCTGGGCGGGGACTTCGTTGCCCAGCTCGGCGGCATGCTCCACGAAGTTCCGGCCGACGCCGATGACCTTGCTGCGCGGAATGATGGGGGCCAGGAGCCGGACATCCTCGAGCTTGTGCTTGACGTGGGTCCGTTCCACACCGTTGAAGAACGGGTCGCCATTAATGACAGTGATCTCTTCACTGCCGGACTCGCCGTCAACGACGCCGTAGAGGGGATCAGAATCGACTACAAACCGGGCAATACGCATGGTGAATAGCCTACAGTCCTGACCGGCGCCACTTGTTCCGGTATTCCGGTCAGCCCTCGGATCGTCCCCGGAGGTAATCAAGCTGGGCCGCCACCGACATCTCGGCGGCCCGCCGGACGGAAGCGTCGACATCCGCGTAAACCACGTCCGTCACGGCCGCCGCGGTGGCGTCCCGGCCCAGCCCTTCCAGCGCTTCGCGGATCTGTGCCAGCCGTTCGAGGCGATGCCCGCGGTAGGCGCGGGTCACGGCTTCAAGGGAAGGAAGCACGGGCCCGTGGGCCGGCAGGACACCGGCTCCGCCAAAGGCTTCAAGCCGGTCCAGGGATTCGAGATAATCGCCCAGTGCGCCATCCGGGTAGTCCAGCATGGTGGTCCCCCGGCCCAGGATGGTGTCGCCGGTCAGCACCGAGCCGAGCGCGCCGTCGTCGGGAAGGTGGAAGCACACCGAATCCGAGGTGTGCCCCGGCGTGGCCACGACTTGGATGGACACCCCTGCCGCCCGGATGGTTTCACCGTGCCGCAGCGGATCGGCGCCATGGCAGTGCCGGGGATCCGCTGCCCGCACCGGGGCGCCGGTAAGTTCCTGCAGCCGCACCGAGCCCGCTGTGTGGTCTGCGTGGCGGTGCGTCACCAGGATCAGCTCCACACGGCCGGTGCCGGCCAGCCGGCGGAGGTGTCCCTCGTCCGCGGGGCCCGGGTCCACAACCACCGAAGCCTCGGCGTCCTTGGCCGAGATGACGTAGGAGTTGGTGCCGTCGAGGCTCATCGGCCCGGGGTTGGGCGCCAGGATGAACCGGGTCAGGGCTGAGCTGCGCTGCAGGACGGGGCTGGTGGCTGAAGTCACCATTCCATCTTTGCACCGACTCCCTGCCTGGGCACGGGCGGCACGGCTGCGGGATGAGGAAGGAGCGGAATAGAACAGCGCGGAAAAGAACACCGCGGAATAGAACAGCGCCCAGCCGGGGTTGTCCACGGGTGAAGACCACACGATCTCCAGCAGGAAGCCGACACCAAACACTATGAGCGCCACACCCACCTCCCTTGCAGACCTCCTGGCCGAGGCAGACTCTGCCGGGCATGACCACGCGGCTACCGAGAAAAACAAGGGCCTGCAGCACATCCACAACCATGCGACGGGCAGCATCGTGTGGTTCCCAACGTGGAAGAAGTTCCGCGAAACCACCGACTGGAACGATGCTGTCGAGGGTGTCGCGGAGGACTTCAGGTCAGGTACCGCTCCCGTCGAAGAATGGGCCGCCAAATTCCTGGCGGATGACCTCGCGGAACTCCTGAAGCGTGCTGCTGCCGCCGGCGACGCCAACACTTTCGTCCAGGAGAACCTCACGCACCACCTGACCCGTACGTGGGCCGTGGGCGACGCCGTCGCGAAGGAAACCGGGAAGGACCTGCCCACCGGCAGCACCACGGCGGCCATCTTTGCCGGCTACCCCTACGACGTCTACGCCCAGGACGGCGGCGTTTTTGCCACCACGCTGTGGAACGACATCATCGATGCCCGCCGCAACCAGGCCCTGGCCGACGAAGCCGCACGCAAGGCCCTGAAGCCCGTCTCCCGCAAGGCACTCAAGAACGCTGCCCGGAAGGCCGCCCGCCGCTAACGCCGGGAAACAGCAAGGCGGGGTCACTTAACGCCCGTCCCGAAGGGAGTTTCGGGCGTTAGGTGACCCCGCCTTGTGGTGGTGAGGGCGATTGATGCGGCGCTCAGGCCAGGCGCGTCAGCCAACCGTGACGGTCCGGCACGGTTCCGGTCTGGATGCCGAGGAGCTGCTCACGGATGGCCATGGTGGTCTCCCCCGCTTTGGCGTCCTCCGAGCCGATGAATTCCGTGTTGTCCTTCAGGACGCCGATCGGGGTGATCACGGCGGCGGTACCGCACGCAAAGACCTCGGTGATCTCGCCGGAGGCCACGCCGTCACGCCATTCGGCAAGGGTGATCTTGCGCTCGGCGACCTCACGGCCCATGTCCTTGGCCACCTGCATCACCGAAGAGCGGGTGACGCCTTCCAAGATGGTGCCGGTCAGCGCCGGCGTCGCCAGGGAGCCGTCCTTCAGGACGAAGAACACATTCATGCCGCCGAGTTCTTCCACGGCGTCGTCGTTGAAGTGGTCCAGGAACAGCACCTGCTTGCAGCCGTTGGCTTCTGCTTCCTGCTGGGCGATCAGGGATGCGGCGTAGTTGCCGCCGCACTTGGCGGCCCCGGTACCGCCGCGGCCGGCGCGGGCGTATTCGCGGGAAATCCAGATGGACACCGGCTTCAGCTCGCCGCCGAAGTAGTTCCCTGCCGGCGAGGCGATCACACGGAAGGAGACTTCACGGGCGGCCCGGACACCCAGGAACGCCTCGGTGGCGATCATGAACGGCCGCAGGTACAGCGCCTCACCGTCACCGGCAGGCACCCACTCCTTGTCAACAGTCACGAGCTCCCGGATGGCGCCCAGGAAGTACTCGACGGGCAGCTCAGGCAACGCGAGCCGGCGTGCCGACTTGTTCAGGCGTGCCGCGTTCGCCTCCGGCCGGAACGTCCAAACGGAACCGTCGGCGTGGCGGTAAGCCTTGAGTCCCTCGAAGATCTCCTGGCCGTAGTGGAGCACCGCGGCGGACGGGTCCAGGGAGATGGGCCCGTAAGCCTCGATCCTGGGGTTGTGCCAGCCGCCGGAGCCCTGTTCATCGACCGAGTAATCCACCACGGCGGTGTGGTCGGTGAAGTAGTTGCCAAATCCCGGGTTCGCCAGGATGGCTGCACGCTCTTCAGCTGACTTCGGGGTTGCCGAGAGCTGCTGGTTGAATTCGACGCCATGGGCAGTCTGGGTCATGGTTCCTCCACGATCGGCCGCCCGTGAACGCGGTTCAGCACTGAACCGCGGGGGCAGCATTTGGTGATTCGAAACAAGCTTACGCCCGCGTAAGGGGTCCCGTCGGCAGCACCCCCGGAGCGTGCCTACAGTGCTGCGGCGATGGCGTCTCCGACGACGCTGGTGCTCCGGGAGACGCCGTCGCGGTTTTCGACGTCGGCGATCACTGCCGCCTCGATCTTCCGTGCCGCACCGGCATAGCCGAGGTGGTCCAGCAGGAGCGCTGCCGACAGGATCGCCGCAGTGGGATCGGCCTTCTGCTGGCCCGCAATGTCGGGGGCGGAGCCGTGGACCGGTTCGAACATGGACGGTGCGGTGCGGTCCATGTTGATGTTGCCGGAAGCGGCCAGCCCGATGCCGCCCGTGATGGCCGCGGCCAGGTCGGTGAGGATGTCGCCGAAGAGGTTGTCCGTGACGATCACGTCAAAGCGGGACGGGTCCGTGACCATAAAGATGGTGGCCGCATCAACATGCAGGTAATCATGCGTGACCTCCGGGAATTCCTGCGCCACAGCTTCGACGGTGCGCTTCCACAGGTGGCCTGCGTAGACCAGGACGTTGTGCTTGTGGACCAAGGTCACATGCTTGCGTTCCCGTGCGCCGGCGCGGCGGAAGGCATCGCGGACGACCCGCTCCACACCGTGTGCCGTGTTCAGTGAAACTTCGGTGGCCACCTCGTGCACAGTGCCGGCCCGCAGGCTGCCGCCGTTGCCCACGTACGGGCCTTCGGTGCCCTCCCTGACCACAATGAAATCGATGACGCCGGGCTTGGCCAGGGGGCTGCCCACAGTTCCATAGAGGCGTGAGGGCCGCAGGTTGACGTAGTGGTCCAGGCTGAAACGTAGTTTAAGGAGCATTTCACGCTCGATGATCCCGGACGGAATGCGGGTATCCCCGGGGGCAGCGCCCACGGCCCCGAAGAGGATCGCGTCCCGCGTGCGCAGGTCTGCCAGGACCTCATCCGGCAGGGTCTCCCCTGTCGCCAGCCAGTGCTCGGCACCAAGCTTGTAGTGGGTCTGCTCGAGGGTTACGCCTTCGGCTGCGACTGCCTTTTCGAGGACCTTCAGTGCCTCGGCGATGACCTCGGGGCCGATGCCGTCACCGGGAATGACTGCGAGATTGATGGATGCGCTCATGCTTCAAGAATATTAAGGTAATCCGCATGCCGGACAATCAGTCTCAATCAGTGAGACGATGCCCGGAGTCAGGCCGCATCAGTGAACGGGGGCTTGCGGATCGGGCGATGCAACCACCACTACGTTCTTGCCCCAGGGATCATCCGTATAACAGGAAATCAGGACCAGCCGGTTGGGGACCACCTGCCAGATGGGACTGTCCTTCAGCCCTGCCTTGTCATACGTGGCAACAGTATCCACCCGGTAGGACAGTTCCCCCGTAGCTGTCACCACGGTCAGTTTGTCACCCGCGGCAGCCCTCGTGCTCAGCCGGTTGAAGGGGGCATCACGGTCCACCCAGTCATGGCCGGCCACATAGGTGGTGTTGGCGGAGCCGGCGCCGGGTACTCCGTAGGGGGTGAGCCAGTAGCCGTCCATGGTGTCTGGCGGGACGATGGACTGGCTTGCCTGGTCCGCAGCGCTCGGCTCCAGAGGGTGGATCGGCACGTCCATGTCCGCCGCAGGGTAGATCAGCCGCTGGGGCGCGGCGGCGGCCGGACCGGCCGGGACGGGAGCCGCCGGCGGGGACGGCGCGGCCGTTGGGGCAGGTGTGGGGGTAGGCGTTGGTGTCGGCACGGACAGGGCCGTGGGAAGTGGCTGGACAATATGCGTTTGCGGCGACGTCGCCGGTCCCGTTATCTGGGGAAGGAATGAGACCGCGAGAAATGCAACGAGCCCGCAAAGGACTATGAACAGAATGCTCCGGGCATGGAAAATCCGCCGCGGAGTTTTCGGATCCGGCCCCGACGGGCGGGTGGTGGTGGGTGGATCTGCAGCGGGTGCCTGAGGGTCGCTGTCCATGGTTCCCTCGCATGTTCGGCGGGAGTGCGCCTGGTTGGCGGCAGGTGCCGTGCCGTTGTGGCCACGGCACCTGCCAGGATTTAACCAATGCCCTCGCGGGCGTCAGTTTCCGCGATTAGTGCTTGCGGTTTCCGGAAAGGCTGCCTTCCTGCAGCACCTTGCGGGCAGCAACTCCGGCAGCGGCGAGCATCATCACAATCAGCCCGGCCGCCCAGGGAGCAAGCCCGGTATCAGTTGATGCCACCGCGGTCTGGACATTGAACCCGGTGTTGGTTGTCACCGCAGCCGCTACTGCGACAGGTGGCGCTGCGACGGCTCCCGTGGGGACCTCAACCGGGGCCACCGGAGGAGTTACCGCTGGAGGGGTCTCCGCCGGAGGGGTTTCCGCCGGCGGTGTCTCGACCGGAGGGGTCACCGGCGGAGTCTCTACCGGAGGGGTCTCTTCTTCGGTCGGGCAGGGCACACAGTCGTTTTCGTAGGTCGCCCGGCCGGTATCATCCCAGTTTTGGCCTCCCCACTTGTCGGTCGGGGGAATGATGTCATCGCCGTGCTGGGCGTGATCCTTCAGTCCTTTGTAGTCAACCGTGACCTGCACATAGGGCTTGTTTTCCCAGCCCGTGGCGTGGCAGATGGTGATCGTGTGGTCGTGGTCGCCGTTTCCGTTGCCGTGGTCTTCGGGGACAGTGCAGCCGGCTTTCCAGATGTCCATCTTGTCGAGGTTCTGGCCCTCAGGTATGGCCTTCCCGTCGTTGGCCGGGATGATGTCACCCCAGTGGTCCGCGTGGCCCTTGAGTGCGTTCAGGTCGACCGTCATCGACACATAGGGGTTGTTGTCCGAGCCGGTGGCGTGGCAGATGGTGACCTTGTGATCACCTTTTTCGTTATCACCTGCTATTGCCGGAGCGGTGGCACCGAGTAACGCGAGGCCTGTGACACCTATGGCGGCAAGGATCCGTTTCATTTCCGTCTCCATCCATTGTCTGGTCCAAACTGATCAGACGGAGGAGAAACGGCGTTCCGGTACAGGGCCGCAAAAAGGCAAACAGCGAGCATCGGAACGACGGTTCTCCCAGATGCGAATCATCAGTTTGCTAACCCGACAAGGCTATGCAGCGCACTTGGGCCGTGTCTCGAGTACTCGTTACCCGCATTCCGGGACTGCTCATACTGCCTTTTACCCGAACCGTACTCAGGTCGGGTACCAACAAGTAGTCAGCCCGGTCCTACCTAGGCTTCGGCCGGTTCCTCGTACTTGGGGAACACCGGAGAAGGTGCCGGCAGGGGCGTTCCGGCGACGATGGGCGTGGTGAGCGCCGCGAACTGGCGGGCTTCACCCTCGGGCTGGCCGAGGGTATCGAGCAGAGCGGCCATGGCACGGGGCATCACCGGCTGCGCCAGGATGGACACAATCCGCAGCACTTCCAGGGTGACGAACAGTACGGTATTCATGCGGCCGACGTCGGTCTTCCGCAGCACCCACGGTGCCTGTTCCGCGAAGTAGGCGTTGGTGTCACCCAGCACGCCCCAGATCGCTTCGAGGGCGCGGCTGAACTCCTGCTTTTCGAAGGCTGCCCTGGCGGTCTCCAGGAGCCCGTTGGCCTGAGCCAGGATCGTGGTGTCTTCAGCAGTGAACGCTCCCGGTACCGGGACCTTGCCTTCGCAGTTTTTCGCCACCATGGACAGTGACCGTTGTGCGAGGTTGCCGAAGTTGTTGGCGAGGTCGGAGTTCATGCGCCCCACGATGGCCTCGTGGTTGTAGCTGCCGTCGGCACCGAACGGGACCTCGCGGAGGAAGAAGAAGCGGACCTGGTCAAGGCCGTACTGTGCCACAAAATCTGCAGGGGCCACCACGTTGCCCAGCGACTTGGACATCTTCACACCGTTGTTGTGGAGGAAGCCATGGATCATGACCCGCTTGGGCAGCTCAAGGCCGGCGCTCATGAGGAACGCGGGCCAGTAGATGGCGTGGAACCGGGAGATGTCCTTCCCGATGACGTGGACGTCCGCAGGCCAGAACTTGCGGAAGGACTCGGACTCGATGTCCGGGTATCCGACGCCGGTCAGGTAGTTGGTCAGTGCATCCACCCACACGTACATCACGTGCTTGTCGTTTCCGGGCACCGGGACGCCCCAGTCAAAGGTGGTGCGGCTGATGGAAAGGTCTTCGAGTCCGCGGCGGACGAAGCTGATGACCTCGTTGAAGCGGGACTGCGGCGCTCCGAATTCGGGCCGGGCCTCATACAGTGCAAGCAGGCGGTCCTGGTAGGCGGACAGCCGGAAGAAGTAGCTCTCTTCCGCCGTCCAGGTGACTTCGGTGTCCGTCTCTTTCGAGTAGCGCACGCCGTCGTCCTTAACTACGGTGTCATCTTCCACGTAGAACGCTTCGTCCCGAACCGAATACCAGCCCTCGTACTTGGACAGGTAGATGTCGCCGTTGGCTTCCATCTTCTTCCAGATGGCCTGCGACGCCGCGTAGTGGTCAGCATCCGTGGTGCGGATGAAGCGGTCGTACGTGATACCCAGCGCGGCGTGTGCCGCCTTGTACACCTCGGCGTTGCGGTCCACCAGCTCCTTGGGCGTGATGCCCTCCTTCTCGGCCGCCTGGGCAATCTTCATGCCGTGCTCGTCGGTGCCCGTCAGGAACATCACCTCGTGCCCGTCCAGCCGCTTGAAGCGGGCCATGGCATCGGTGGCAATGTACTCGTAGGCGTGCCCGATGTGGGGCACGCCATTCGGGTACGTGATGGCCGTGGTGATGTAGAACGGGGATTTCTCTGAAGCAGTCACGTGCGGACGGTACTTTCGGTGCGAAGGGGCAGGCTAGATGAGTTCAGTCAGCGTATCGCTCAGGCGGACCAGTTCATGGTCGTGCGAAGCGACCAGCACCGCGATGCCGTCCGAGGTGGTGTCCTTGAGGATGCTGATAATGCGGTTCGCGGACGCCCTGTCGAGGCTGGCGGTGGGTTCATCCACCACCAGCACGCGGGTGCCCAGGATCAGGGCACGGGCGATCGCCACGCGCTGGCGTTCACCGCCGGAGAGCTGGGCGGGGCGGTGACGCATGCGCCGGCCGAGGCCCACCAGGTCCAGGAGGTCCTTGGCCATGTCACGGCGCTGGTCCACCTCGCCGTCGGGCACAGCGGGCAGCAGGACGTTTTCCAGGGCGCTCATGCCGTCGATCAGGGCGCCGCCCTGGTCCACATAACCGATCAGGGCACGACGGCGGTCGGCGATTTCGTCGTCGCCCATGCTTTCGAGCGAATCACCTTCCCAGAAAACGCGGCCCGACGTCGGCAGCGTCAGGCCGGCTCCGACCGTCAGGATGCTGGTCTTGCCGGAGCCGCTTCGGCCCGCGACACAGTGCATCTCGCCGGCGTGCAGGGTGAGGTCGAAGCCCTCCACCACGCTGACCGCTTCGGCACCGCCCTTACCGCCGCCGTAGCGGATGGTGATATCGCTCAATTCCAGCGGGGTCCCGTGGTCCGCGGACTTGACGATGGTGTTGGCGCGGGTCTGCAGGGGTGTCTCAGCGGAGCCGGACCTCCGGCTCCGGTGAACATTCGTCTGGTTTGTCATTGGACCACTTTCGTTGCAATCGGTATCCAGCAAAGTACAGCCACAAGTCCGGCAACGCCGGCCCACAGTGCGGCATAGGGGGCGAGCAGCAGGCCGATGCCCAGGGCGCCCAGGACGCCCAGCGGAAGCGCCACCGTGCCCACGAGGGCGTTTTCGAACAGGCGGACCTGCCGGAGCATGTCCGGGTTCCAGCCCATCGCTTCAAGGATGCCCAGGTACTGGCGCTTGGCGTTGAGCTCAAACCTGCCTGTCACCAGGGTCAGTGTCAGCCCAACGGCGACGCCGGCCAGGGCCAGCAGCATGCTGGGCAGGGCGACGCTGGCCGCGGCCAGGCCGCTCAGCGCGCTGGCGCCGGCAGCACGTGGGATGTCGATCAGCAGGGCTACCAGTCCACCCACCGCAGCTCCGAACACGCCCACTGCCACAGCGAGTGACAAGGTGTTGAACTTGTTGGTGCTGAGTTGGCGGTTGGCGAACGTCAGCGGTGAATCGACGGGGATCAGCCGTTCGTCATGCTGTGGTTCCTGGTCAATTTCGTCCCGGTGCCGCAGCTGCTGCGCCGCGAAGACGGCTGCCGCTGCGTAGAGGGCCAGGACTGCGGCGGACACGACCGCTGTGGTCAGGCTCCAGCTCACCAGGCTCAACACGATCCCGGCGGCCGCGAGCAGGGCCGCACCGACACCGAACTCTTCCAGCACCCAGGACCGGATCCGCCGCTGGGTCCAGCCCATGGCACGCAGAGTGCCGGCTTCGCGTCTGCGTTTCCGGATGTAGCTGACGGTGGAGGCACCGGTCAGCAGTGCCGCGCCGCACAGGGTCAGGAACAGCAGGGTGACGTTGGTTCCGGTCAGCGAACCCGAGACGGCGTCGGCGGCGTTCTGGCGCACCCAGGACTGTTTGACCGTGCCCAGCGCGGATTCCTTGCCGGCGTCGTCCTTCGAATACCCCGGGACCAAAATGTTGGCGTCCTCACGGGCCGAGCCCGCAACCACGGTTGCTTCCAGGCCCATCTCGCGGATCTCGGCGGCGAGCTTCTCGACCTCCGGCTGGGCTTCCTTCCAGCTGCCCGGGGCCTTGGCCCGGACCCGGACGGCGTCGATCACGGCGGCGTTGCTCTTGTAGCCGCGGGCTGCGGCGAGGCCGTAGAAGTCGGTGATCGCACCGGCGGACTGGCTGGCCAGCCCCGTGGCGCTGAGCGACGGCTTGAGGTCCGTGGCGGCCACGGCCTTGCCGTTGGCATCCTTCGTGAGGGTCAGCGGCGTCGGATCGTAGCCCCCGAGCGGGAGGCGGTTGACGTCACCGGCGGCAGCGCCGACGGCGGCGGGGTCGAACGTGCCGTACACCATGGCCAACGGAGCTGCGAGCTTCTCCCCCGTGGCCAGGTCCTCGCGGTAGGACCTTTCATCAACGGGCGCCCGCTGGGTCTGGTCCACCGGGGCGCCGCTGGCGCTCTTCTCCGGCAGCCTGTTCACGGTCACCCAGTCGCCCGGGGTAGCCGTCTTCTGGACAGCGCCGTTGGAAGCTGCGTCGCCGTCGGTGTACTTGGGCGCCGCGGCAAAGTCCGTGCTCCAGGTGGCCGGCGTGTACAGGCCCTGGTTGAAGTTGCTCTGTGGGCCCAGAAGCGATGAATGGTCGGTGGAACCGGGCCAGGACAGGGCGAAGGGGTCCTTGGACACGAAGGGCAGGTAGTCCTTGCCCAGTGACCGGGTAGCCGTGCCAACGTCCTTGACCACCTTGCCGGCCGCGTCGATCTCTTCGATCTTGACGTTGTACTTCAAGTCAAGGGACGTTCCGGAGCGCACAATCAGCGGGATGCCCTGGGAGTCCGCGGTGAGCTGGCCCGTGCGCTTGGCCTGCTGGTACTGGGTCATCAGCGGGGCCCAGTACTTGAGCTTGACGCCCAGGAAATCGGGACCGTCCTGGAGTTCCTGCATGCTGATGCCGTTGGTGAAGAGGCTTTCGAAGTGCCGGCCGATCGCCCCGGCGTTGCGGGCGTCGGCGGGCGGAGCCTTCTCCAGGGGTGCGAGGAAGTCGCCGGCGGAGCCAAGCAGAGCCCGCTCAGCCACAGGGTCGACGGCGACGACGGACTCGGTCACCTCGGGTGACAGGGGCAGGGACACGGACAGGTTGAAGAGGTTGTGCTCGGAGCCGCCGGCCGGGGCCGGGAACTTGATGCCGGTCTCGCCTGCCGGTGCTGCGATCCGGATGCTGGGGCCGCCGGCCGTCTGCTCCTGGACGAGCTTGGCTTTGCCCAGCGAACCTTCGGCGGAGGACTTGAAGAGCACCTGTTCGGAGACGCCGTCGGAACTGACTGCACTGGCGGTGAGGCGGTACTTCTTTGGGGTGTCACTCAGGACAGATTCGGCCGCGGGCCACTTCGCGGGGTCAGTCGCGCCGGCCGCCTGATCGGCGGTGGCGGTGCCGGCCAGGCCGGCGTTGTAGCCCAGGAAGTCCATGGCATCGAGGCGCGGCGCTTCCAGGTTCTGCGTCACGCGGGACACCAGGCTGATGGGGGCGGCAACGGAGGTTCCGGACAGCTTCCGGATGGCGT
This sequence comes from Pseudarthrobacter sulfonivorans, assembly GCF_024391045.1. Classification (GTDB taxonomy): domain Bacteria; phylum Actinomycetota; class Actinomycetes; order Actinomycetales; family Micrococcaceae; genus Arthrobacter; species Arthrobacter sulfonivorans_B. The sequence goes on along the minus strand of NZ_JANFCZ010000003.1, from coordinate 173,445 downwards.
CGAGCTGGTCGAAACCGATGCCCCCTCCGCCGTTGGCGATCTCCGGCTGCATCAGCGCGGAGGACCCTGCCTTGGCTTGCACGAGGACGTCGTAGAGTCCGCGAGAGTTCTCATCCACCGTCCTCTTGAGGGCTGCTTGTGACTGGCCTTGGACGAGGACCGACAAGCACATGGCTGCGATCAAGATGGCCGCGGTCAACAGCAGCACTTTGCTTCTGATGAACCTCTGGACGGCGTTCATTGGGCTCCCTGAAACCTGGATTGCGTGCGCACACCACGGTCCGCGGGCGGCGGACATCGTGGATTTTCAGCTGGGTGGTGTGCAAAAATTATTGGCCGGTCTGCCGGCGCTGTCCTGAAACAGGACCTAGCCATTGTACGCAGACCGGCCAATCATACGTGGCCGGGCCAAGCTCCGGTCACGCGTTGTTCACTTTGGTGATGCTCCTAATCTTCCAAATCGACTTCGCGGACCATCTCGGCGCCGATGCCTGCCTTGATGGCGTCCAGCACTTGCTGCGGCACGGCCGAGTCGATGGTCAGCAGGGCGAGGACCTGGCCGCCCTCGGCCTGGCGGGCAACCTGCATGCCGGCGATGTTGATGTTGTTCATGCCCAGGATGTGGCCGATGGTACCGATCACACCAGGCCGGTCGGCGTAGGAAACCACCACGAGGTGTTCGCTGATGGGGATCTCGACGTCGTAGCCGTTGATGCCGACCAGTTTCTGGACCTGCTTGGGGCCGGTCAGTGTACCGGCGACAGAAATCTGCGTCCCGTCGCTGAGGGCTCCACGCAGGGTGAGGAGGTTACGGTAGGACTCCGTGTCCGGCGTGGTGATCAGCCGGACGTTGATGCCCCGCTGCTCGGCGATGACCGGGGCGTTGACGTAGGACACCTGTTCGGTCACGATGTCCGCGAAGACGCCCTTGAGTGCCGCAAGTTCCAGGACCTTGACGTCCAGGGAGGCGATTTCGCCAGCTACTTCAACATCGAACTGGGTCAGGGAGGCATGCGTGAGTGCGGTGAAGATCCGGCCCAGCTTTTCGATCAGCGGGATGCCGGGGCGCACGTCCGGGGCGATGACGCCGCCGGCGACGTTGACGGCGTCGGGCACCAGTTCACCGGCGAGGGCCAGGCGCACGGACTTGGCCACCGAGACGCCCGCCTTCTCCTGGGCTTCGTCGGTGGAGGCACCCAGATGCGGGGTGACCACCACGTTGTCCATCTCGAAGAACGGCAGGTCGGTGCTGGGTTCCTTGACGAAGACGTCCACTCCGGCGCCGGCGATCTCGCCGTCCTTCAGCGCGGCGTGGAGGGCTTCCTCGTCTACCAGGCCGCCACGGGCGACGTTGATGACGTAGGCCGTCTTCTTCATCTTCTTGAACGCGTCGGCCCCGAGCATGCCCACCGTCTCGGGCGTCTTGGGCATGTGGATGGTGATGAAGTCCGACTGTGCCAGCAGTTCGTCCAAGGTGACCAGCTGTACGCCCAGCTGGGCGGCGCGGGCGGACGTGATGTAGGGATCGTAGGCGAGGATCTTGGTGTCGAACCCCTTCAGGCGGGCCGCCACGAGTGCGCCGATCCTGCCCAGGCCGATGATGCCGACCTTCTTCTCGTACAGTTCGATGCCGGTGTACTTGGACCGCTTCCATTCGCCCTCTTTGAGGGCGGCGCTGGCCTGCGGGATGTGGCGGGCCAGGCTCAGGATGTGGCCCACCGTCAGTTCGGCAGCGGAAACGATGTTCGACGTGGGGGCGTTAACAACCATCACACCGGCCTGGGTAGCAGCCTTGATGTCAACGTTGTCCAGGCCCACGCCTGCACGGGCGATGACTTTGAGGTTCTTGGCTGCGGCAATGGCTTCGGCATCCACCTGGGTGGCGGAACGGACCAGGATGGCGTCCACGTCCACGATGGCGGACAGCAGCTGGGAGCGGTCGGAGCCGTCAGTCTGGCGGATTTCGAAGTCCGGGCCCAGGGCCTCGACGGTGGCGGGTGAAAGTTCTTCGGCGAGCAGTACTACGGGTTTTGACACGGGTGATCCTCTGCGTTGCAGTCCTTGGGATGGAACAAGTCTAGGCGTACGGAAAGGCCGGGCTCACATTGTTAAGTGAACCCGGCCTCACGAGGGCACCCTGCAGGGCGCCTGCAGTGCAGCCTTAGCGGGCTGCTGAGCCTTCTACGTAGTCAGCGTCCTGCTGCTGCCAGGCGAACAGGGAGCGCAGCTCGCGGCCAACTTCCTCGATGGGGTGCTGTTCGGCCTTGGCACGCAGCGCCTTGAACTCGACAGCGCCGTTGTCCTGGTCCTCGATGAACCGCTTGGCGAAGGCGCCGCTCTGGATGTCCGCGAGGACAGCCTTCATGTTTTCCTTCACCTCGGGGGTGATGACGCGCGGTCCGGAAACGTAGTCGCCGTATTCGGCCGTGTCCGAGACGCTCCAGCGCTGCTTGGCGATGCCGCCCTCCCACATGAGGTCAACGATGAGCTTGAGCTCGTGCAGTACCTCGAAGTAAGCGATCTGCGGCTGGTAGCCGGCTTCGGTCAGGGTTTCGAAGCCGTACTGGACCAGCTGGGACACGCCGCCGCAGAGGACGGACTGCTCGCCGAACAGGTCGGTTTCGGTCTCTTCAGTGAAGGTGGTCTTGATGACGCCTGCACGGGTGCCGCCGATGGCCTTGGCGTAGGACTTGGCCAGCTCCCAGGCGGAACCGGACGCGTCCTGCTCGACGGCGATGATGTCCGGGATGCCACGGCCGGCTTCGAACTCGCGGCGCACGGTGTGGCCCGGAGCCTTCGGAGCGATCAGGATGACGTCGACGCCCTCGGGGGCTTCGATGTAGCCGAAGCGGATGTTGAAGCCGTGCGCGAAGGCCAGGGCCTTGCCGGCGGTCAGCTTGTCCTTGATGGAGTCGTTGTAGATGGCGCGCTGGTGCTGGTCCGGTGCCAGGATCATGATGACGTCGGCCCATTCGGCGGCGTCGGCGACGGTCTTGACCGTGAAGCCTGCATCCTGTGCCTTGGCGATCGAGGACGAGCCTTCCTTGAGGGCGATAACAACTTCAACGCCGGAGTCGCGCAGGTTCAGCGCGTGGGCGTGGCCCTGGGAGCCATAGCCGACGATGGCAACCTTGCGGCCCTGGATGATGGACAGGTCGGCGTCGTCGTCGTAAAACATTTCAGTCACTTGCGTAACTCCTTTTGAGTGGTTTCTTTGGTGTAAAAACTTGCTGCGGTACTGCTCGGGCGCCGGGAGCGGCCTAGGCTGTGCCTTTAGGCTGTGCTTTACGCGGAGCGTAGGGCCCGATCACTCATGGAGCGGGATCCCCGTCCAACGGCCAGGGTGCCGGACTGCACAATTTCGCGGACGCCGAAGGGCTCAAGCACTGAAAGCAGTGCCGTGAGCTTTTCGGGATGGCCTGTTGCTTCAATGACCACTGAGTCTGTGGAGACGTCAACCACTGAAGCGCGGAACAGGTCTGCAGCCTGGGTCACCTGCAGACGAGTTGCGGCATCCGCACGTACCTTGACCAGGATGTGGTCGCGCTGTACGGAAGATTCGGGGGTGAGCTCAACAATCTTGATCACGTTGACCAGTTTATTGAGCTGCTTGGTGACCTGTTCAATGAGGTCACCGTCGGCGTCGACGACGACGGTCATCCGGGACATGCCCGGAACCTCCGTCGGGCCCACGGCAAGGGAGTTGATGTTAAAGGCACGGCGGGCGAACAGGCTCGCGACGCGCGTGAGTACACCGGGCTTGTCTTCAACCAGAACGGACAGTGTGTGGCGGGTCATGTTCAGTCCTCCTCTTCCCATACCGGGGTCATGTTGCGGGCAACCTGGATCTGGTCGTTGCTTACGCCGGCGGGCACCATCGGCCACACCATGGAGTCGGGGCTCACCACGAAGTCGATGACCACGGGACGGTCATTGATCTCGAGGGCCTTCTGGATGGTCGCGTCGATGTCCTCGTCCCGCTCACAACGGAACGAAGCGCAGCCGTACGCGTCGGCCAACTTGACGAAGTCCGGGATCCGGACGGTCTCGTGGCCGGTGTTCAGGTCGGTGTTGGAGTAGCGGCCCTCGTAGAAGAGGGTCTGCCACTGGCGCACCATGCCCAGCGAGGAGTTGTTGATGACGGCAACCTTGATGGGGATCTTGTTGATCGCGCAAGTGGCCAGTTCCTGGTTGGTCATCTGGAAGCAGCCGTCGCCGTCGATCGCCCAGACCACGCGGTCCGGCTCCCCCACCTTGGCACCCATGGCGGCAGGAACGGCATAACCCATGGTGCCGGCACCGCCGGAGTTCAGCCAGGCATGCGGGCGCTCGTATTTGATGAACTGAGCGGCCCACATCTGGTGCTGGCCCACGCCGGCAACATAGACGCCTTCAGGACCGGTCAGTGCACCGATGCGCTCAATGACGCGCTGCGGGGCGGTGAGGCCGTCTTCCGGCTCGGTCCAGCCCAGCGGGTAGGTTTCCTTGAGGTTGTTCAGGAAGGCCCACCACGTAGTGAGGTCGGGGGTGCCTGTTGTCTCGAACTGTGACCGGATGGCCTCGGAAAGTTCGGGGATGATCTCCTTGACCGAGCCCACGATGGGCACGTCGGCTGTGCGGTTCTTCGAGATTTCCGCGGGATCGATGTCGGCGTGGATCACCTTGGCATTCGGAGCGAACGTCTTCAGCACGCCCGTGACGCGGTCGTCGAAGCGTGCGCCGAGCGTGATCAGGAGATCCGACTGCTGCAGCGCAGTGACGGCCGAGACCGTGCCGTGCATGCCGGGCATGCCCACGTGCTGCGGGTGGGAGTCCGGAAAGACTCCACGGGCCATCAGGGTGGTGACAACGGGGGCGCCGGTCAGCTCGGCAAGTTCGCGGAGTTCGGCCGAAGCGTGGGCCTTGACCACACCGCCGCCCACGTACAGGACCGGCTTGGTGGCTGCGGCGATCAGCTTCGCGGCCTCGCGGACCTGCTTGTTGTGGCCGCGGGTCACCGGCCGGTAGCCGGGGAGGTCGATTTTCGGTGGCCAGGAAAACGTCATCTTGCCCTGCTGGGCATCCTTGGCCACGTCCACCAGCACCGGACCGGGACGTCCCGTGGAGGCCAGGTGGAACGCTTCGGCCATCACATGCGGGATGTCGTTGGGGTCCGTCACCAGGAACGAGTGCTTGGTGATGGGCATGGTGATGCCCACAATGTCGGCTTCCTGGAATGCGTCGGTGCCGATCACACCGCTGGACACCTGGCCGGTAATGGCCACCAGCGGCACGGAGTCCATGTGGGCATCCATGATGGCGGTAACGAGGTTGGTGGCACCGGGGCCGGAGGTGGCGATGCAGACGCCCACCCGCCCGGTAACCATGGCATAGCCTTGCGCGGCGTGGCCGGCTCCCTGTTCGTGACGGACCAGGACGTGATTCATCCTGGAGGCCATCAAGGGGTCATAGGTAGGCAGGATCGCGCCACCGGGCAAACCAAAAATATCGTCCACGCCGAGTTCTTCGAGCGAGCGGACAATAGCTTCTGAGCCGGTCATCACCGTTGGGGGTACAACGTTGTTCGGCCCAAGGACAGGAGAGACGGCGGCAACATCAGTGACGGAAACGGCGTGGTCAGCCGTTCGGTCGGCACGTTCCGGAGCCTTGGGGGCTCCAGCGGACTTGGTAGCCATCAGCGAGGGGCTGATCGGCGATCCTTTGCTCATCGGACTCTTCCTTGTGGATCTTTTGTTATCTCGAACTGCGGAAAATAAAAAAACCCCTCAGCCTGTGGGCTCTTCGAGGGGTTGCGCGTGACGGTACGTTTACCAGTCGGGCTATGCTGCCACGCGCTTGGTAAGGACGACGACTGCTGTTGCAGCGGCGCAGCTCATAACGTTTGCGATCATGCGTTCAGTTTTCCCTCTGGGTGAGATGCATGTCAACGAGGGTGGTGCACATCTCACCATGTGGACTCCATTGTCCACTAATTGGTCGTTCTCCCCAACTGACTCGCAGTTAACGCCCCCAAATGGGCTTTTCGCGACGTTATCTGCCAGTCAGTTGGGAAGGCGTCAGCCGCAGTAGGCGCCGGTCGAGGCACTGTGCACCAGCTTGGCGTACTTGGCGAGCACACCCTTAGTGAATTTGGCCGGCAGTGGCTCCCAGCCCTCCTTGCGGGCCTCGAGCTCGGCGTCGTCCACCAGGAGGTCGAACGAACGCGCCGCGATGTCCACACGGATCCGGTCGCCGTCCCGGACAAAGGCGATGGGGCCGCCGTCGGCCGCTTCCGGCGCGACGTGGCCGATGCAGAGTCCGGTGGTCCCGCCGGAGAAGCGGCCGTCAGTCAGCAGCAGGACGTCCTTGCCCAGCCCGGCGCCCTTGATGGCACCGGTGATGGCGAGCATTTCGCGCATGCCCGGGCCGCCCTTGGGGCCTTCGTACCGGATGACGACGACGTCACCGGCCTTGATCTTGCCGTGGTCCAGTGCATCCAGGGCGCCCTGCTCACGTTCGAACACCCGCGCGGTGCCTTCGAAGACGTCGGCGTCGAAGCCGGCGCTCTTGACCACGGCGCCTTCAGGGGCCATGGAACCATGCAGGATGGTGATGCCGCCGGTCTTGTGAATCGGATTGTCCATGGCGCGCAGGATCTTACCGTCCAGATCCGGCGGATTGATCGCCGCGAGGTTTTCCGCGACGGTCTTGCCGGTGACGGTGAGGCAGTCGCCGTGCAGCAGGCCGGCGTCGAGCAGTGCCCGCATGATGACAGGCACACCACCGATCCTGTCGACGTCGGTCATCACGTAGCGGCCGAACGGCTTCAGGTCGCCCAGGTGCGGGATCCTGTCGCCGATCCGGTTGAAGTCATCCAGGGTCAGCTCCACCTCGGCCTCACGGGCGATGGCGAGCAGGTGCAGGACAGCGTTGGTGGAGCCGCCGAAGGCCATGGTCACGGCAATGGCGTTCTCGAAGGCCTCCTTGGTCAGGATGTCGCGGGCGGTGATGCCCAGGCGGAGCAGGTTAACCACTGCTTCTCCGGACTTGCGGGCGAATTCATCACGACGGCGGTCTGCCGACGGCGGTGCGGCGGATCCGGGGAGCGACATCCCCAGGGCCTCGCCGATGCAGGCCATGGTGTTGGCCGTGTACATGCCGCCGCAGGCGCCTTCGCCGGGGCAGATGGCCTTTTCGATACGGGTGAGGTCTGCCATGCTCATCTTGCCGGCCGCGCAGGCACCCACAGCCTCGAAGGCGTCAATCAGGGTGACTTCCTTTTCAGAGCCGTCCTCGAGCTTGACCCAACCCGGCATGATGGAGCCCGCGTAAAGGAATACGCTGGCGAGGTCCAGGCGGGCTGCTGCCATCAGCATGCCCGGCAGGGATTTGTCACATCCGGCCAGGAGAACGGAGCCGTCAATCCGCTCGGCCTGCATGACGGTTTCCACGGAGTCGGCGATCACTTCACGGGAGACCAGGGAGAAGTGCATGCCCTCGTGGCCCATCGAGATGCCGTCGGACACGGAGATGGTGCCGAACTGCATCGGAAAGCCGCCGCCGGCGAAGACGCCTTCCTTGGCGCCCTGGGCCAGCCGGTTCAGGGACAGGTTGCACGGGGTGATTTCGTTCCACGAACTCGCGACGCCGATCTGCGGCTTCGCGAAGTCGTCATCGCCCATGCCCACGGCACGGAACATGCCACGCGCCGGCGCGGCGTGGATACCGTCGGTGACGACCCGGCTGCGGGGCTTGATATCAGGCTTGTTCTCAGTTGTCGCTTGGGCATCGGCACTCATGGCTCAAAGTCTAGGGCTCTGATGCTGTTTCGGAAGACCCTGCAGCTCCGTTTTTGGGCTATTTCCGGAATCGTTCGATCACATAGAGGGACTCGCGTTTCAAAACCTGGGATGGCGCGGGCTGCGACTGCCGGTGGGATGGCCGCACGCGGTGTACGGAGTCCAGTTCCGGCGTGGCTCTGCCCGCCGTGGCCCTGTTACGACCTAGACAGTGCCGTTCGCACCCACGTACCGTCGGTGACACGGCAACCATGCCATCCGGACTGAAAGGCCCCGCTATGGATTTTGTCTTCTGGATCATCGCGATCGTAGTGATTGTCGGCATTGTGTGGTGGCTGCTGAACCGCAGCAACTCCGCGAACAAGGGCAGCGCTCCCGGTGGGGACGGCGTGCCTTCCCGCCGGGCCGAAGGCGGCTTGTCCGGGGGCAGTGCTGCGGCCTCGGCGGAAGCCGCCGGCACTGCAGGCCTTCCCGGCGCTGCAGGTTTCGGCAGCCCGTCGGAACCCGTTCCCCCGACCACGGCCGACGACGACCTGGAGCGGTCCGGAACGGTCGGTCGCCGGGAACCTGCCAGTTCACCCGGCTCTGTCGGCGAAAAGACAGCCGGCTTCGAATCCGGGCCCGCCAACGAATTCCAGGCGGCCGAGCCCTTGGAGCCCCAGGAGACCCTGCCTTCCGCAGAGACCTTTGCTGCTGAACCCCTGACGGCCCAGGAGCCCATGGCCTCCCGGGAAACCGAGGCGCTATCGGAGCCCGCCGCACCCCACGAGGCCGCGGCCGGAGCGGATGCCTACAGCGGTGCGGCACCCACAGGTGGTGCGGCATCCACGGGAGGCGCAGGACCCACAAGCGGCGCGGCATCCACGGGCAGCCGGGCGGAGGACGAGTGGGAAACTCAGTGGTCAGAAACTGATGGGTCCGCGCATCCGGGCCACTCGGCCACAACCAGGCCGGCCGGAGCTGCGGCAGCCGGCGCGGCGGCAGCTGGTGCCTCAGCCGCGGCCGCCACGCCGCTGGCCGAAGCGTCGGCTCCAGCTGCCGTCCCGGAGGCCACCGAGAGCGCCCACTACATGCATCACGCCGAGTACACCGATCCCCACGCTCCCACGCTTCCCGGCGCCGAAACGGCAGCTGCGGACGACCTGACGGAAAATCTGCCCGACGGCCCGAACGCTGATGAAACCGCGATGGCCGGCCAGGAAGCATACGAAGGGGATGCCCGGCCGGCCGCGCAGGCAGCGTCGCCCGCCGGCTTCTCCGCCCCGGCGTCCGAGCCAAGCGGCCACCTCGCCGCGGAGGAGCCCTACGGTGCCGGCTCGGCCTCGCCGGGCCCGGACGGCAGCGGCCCCGCTGAATACGCGGTGAAGGCCAACGCCGGCACGATGGTCTACTACGAGGAAGGGCATCCGGACTATGAGCAGACCGCGGCAGACGTCTGGTTCGAGTCGGCGGCCCACGCGGAGGCAGCCGGATTCCGGGCTCCCCGGCGGAACCGCCTCTGACCACAGCCAAATGCCGGCCCGGGCGTTCCGGGCCGGCGGACTCCCCAGCGGCGCCATGGCACTATGTCTGGCAGTGCTTCTGTCCGGCTGCACGGGGAGCGGACAAGATGCCCCGATGGGGAGCAGCGCGGGGACGGGGAACAGCGCGGGGATGGGGAGCGCCGCGGGCCGCGGGACCGGCAGCGCGGTCCCGGCTGCTGCACCGAAAATCCTGAAGCGCCTTGACCTGCAGCTCACTATTCCCTGGGCAGCCGTATTTCTGCCGAACGGCACGGCCATCATCTCCGAGCGGGACTCTGCGCTTCTCAAGGCAGTGAAGGATGGCCGCGCCACGACGCTGGGCCAGGTCCCCGGGGTCAGCCCCGGCGGGGAAGGCGGCCTGCTGGGCCTTGCCCTCTCCCCCGGCTTCGCCACCGACAGCTACCTGTACATGTACTACACCTCGTCCCAGGACAACCGCATCGCCCGCGTCAAGCTGACGGAGGCGCCCGGCGGGTCCCTGACCTTTGATGACCCGCAGGTGATTTTCACCGGCATTCCCAAAGCTTCAACCCACAACGGCGGCAGAATCCGGTTTGGGCCGGACGGTTTCCTCTACGTTGGAACCGGCGACTCCCAGCGCCGGGAGCAGCCGCAGGACCCCGACGCGCTGGGCGGGAAGATCCTCAGAATCACTCCGGACGGACAGCCCGCCCCTGGCAACCCCTTCGGCAACGTCGTCTATAGCCTCGGGCACAGGAATGTCCAGGGACTGGCCTGGGACAGCGGAGGGCGCCTGTGGGCCAGCGAATTCGGTCCGGACGTGGATGACGAGCTCAACCTCATCGTGCCGGGCGGAAATTACGGGTGGCCCGAGGTCACCGGGGCGCCACACCGCACCGGGTACCTCGATGCCAAGGTCGTGTGGCCGTCCACGGCGGATTCTTCACCCAGCGGCCTGGAGATTGCCGGTTCGACGGCCTACCTGGGAGCCCTCCGCGGGCAGCGCCTCTGGACCGTCGCCCTCAGCGGCGAGGACGCCGGCCCTCCTGTGGCCTATTTCACAGGAGAGTACGGGAGGATCCGGGACGTCATCCGAACCCCCGACGGCGGATTTTGGCTGCTCACCAACAACCAAAACCCTGATTTTGTGCTGGTTCTGGCCCCATCCGGCTGACCGTCCCCGGTTCCACCCGCTCGATTTCACATGCACCGGAAGTTCGTGTAGAGTTTCATGTCGTTGCGGAGATCAACGGGGAAACAAAAAGCCACGAAGATCACCGCAAAGAGATGCACCTCTAGCTCAATTGGCAGAGCAATTGACTCTTAATCAATGGGTTCCGGGTTCAAGTCCCGGGGGGTGCACCAAAGGAAACCCCGTCTTTACAAGCCGAACGGCATGTGAAGGCGGGGTTTTGTTTTCCGCGTTTGCGACCGAAGTGTCACTTTGGGGAGCACGCGGATCCTGCTGCGCGAAGCGGTGGACCGACTCGTTCCGCAACCCCCTAGGCCGTCCTGGCCACCAGCCGGGCGCCAATGCGGGCGCTGGAGTCCCCCAGGCTCAGCCGTCCTTCAGCGACTCCGACGACCAGATCGAAGGCGTCATCCCTACTGAAGTCGTGCCGGTAGCCGTTCAGCCACAGGAACAGCACCATCAGTGTCCAGGAGGTCCGCTTGGTGCCGTCCACGAGCGGATGGTTCCGCGCCGCCGATTCGAGCAGTACGGCAGCTTTGAGCCCCAGGTCGCGCGCCATCAGGTAGAGAACCTTGCCGACCCGTATCGTGTTAAAGATGTGTCCGCGATGGATCTTCGCCGGGTCTTCCCCTAATGTGAGTTTGAGGATGATCCAGACCGCCGTGATTGGTACTCTGTCGGGTTCTTCGTCCACGCGGCAAGTTCCGCCGCATATTCTGCGCGCTGGTACCGGAGATTCTCCGCTTCCCACCGCTCCTGCTTCTTGTTCTCGCGCTCCTCTATCTTTGGACGATTGGCGGCGGGCGTGTTCGGCTGCCTGGTTCTGTCCTTTAATTTTGGCCACACGTTCGGCGCCTGTTTCGTCGTCCCACCAACCCATTAGTCTCCTGTCCCCCATGGCCGTGTGCCCCGCGGGAGCACAATTTGCCACTCGGGGTTCATCTTGATGCCGACGTCGGGCAGGTCCGCGGCGGCGAACATGGACATGGTCTTGATTCCGGCACCCATGAGCTTTGCCCGGCGGGCCCGGTTCATCCGGCGCACCAGCATCAGATCATCGGCGCTTTCCATCTCAGCCTTGCAGTCGGCGCATTTGAGGCAGGGCGTCCAGCGCGGGTCACCCCCGGAAGGAAGGCAGGGATCAAAGAAGGTGCCCTGGTAGCTCACATCGAACCCATCCCGGAGCGCCTGGATGGGTTCCCTGTGTCCGGCCTTGAGCCCTGCCCGGTCGAAAGTAAGCGGGGGTGCGATACGGGCCGGCTATGACAATTCAACTAACAAAGCTGCCACATGAGGATACTATGCAGACATCACCAAGCCGGTTGTCCGGCGGGGACGCCTACACTGATGGCTTTGGGGGATCACAGTGAAGCAAAAAACAGCAATCACCGCTGTTGTCATCGCGGTGCTGGTACTCGCCGTGACGGCTGTGCTCTTTGCGGTCCGGGCTGCCGAAGACAGGGTTACTGCAGATGTTGTCGCCCGGGTCGATCGCTTCGCCATCCCTGCCGACTGGAAGAAAGAGTCGGACATTGTCCGGCCCGAGCGCTTACTATGCATGAGTCCCAACCCGTGCCCCAGCATCTCCAAGCGCTGGGATGCAGGCAAAACAATCAGCCTTGACGAACTCAAGTCAGTGGTCTCAAAGGTCGACTTTGAGATGAAGATCGAAAAGAACTGCCAGCGGCGGGGCGAGGCAATCGGCCCGACGACGACTTGCCAGGCCACAGGGAATGACGGGGACTATTACTACATCCTGAACGTCACCAGTCCCGATCCAAACGAACCGGACATTGTCGTGCTCACCGTTCAGCCCCAGCAATAGATCCTCGCTAAAACCCTGCCGAAAGTTCATCTAGTCAGTGGATAAATATCCGGTACCCTGAGAGCATTCAGGCCGCACACGCGACCTTGAGCCGCAGAAGCCTTCCAAGGCTTTGGTTACTGCCTGGGGCTGTTTCTTTTATCCCCGACATCTGCCAACGCAACATTCACCAACAAAAAACCGGCACCACCGCGCGGACTCCGCAGGTGCAATGCCGGTAATCTTCCCCGAATCGGCCAGAGTCCGATCCAATAGTTCTAGCCGAGCGGGGGGCCGTCCACCAGGGCACGGGTTGCCGGCGAGGAGAACTGACTGGCCAGCTCGCGGACAACAGCCTGGAGCTCATGCCGCAGAAGTTCAGGATCGATGGTGGCCGCGGCCAGTACCGAACGCTCCATCTCGACGGCGGCGTCCGCCGCTTCCCGGCCGCTGTCAGTAAGGGATACCACCTGGCTGCGCCGGTCGGAGGTGCTGCGCACCCTTGCGATGTGGCCGTGGGCCTCCAGCCGCGTGAGCGTCTTTCCCATGGTCTGTGCCTGCACCCGTACAAACTGTGCGAGCTGGGCCTGCGTCATGGGGCCCTGGGCCGCAAGCACCTCAATGGCAATGACACCTGCATGCGTCAGGCCGATGGCGCTGAGCTTTTCATTCCAGGAGTGTTCCACGAGGCGCGCGGCAGTGGACAGTAAACGCCCTGTGGGCCAGCGATCCATGTCAGGCATACCTGCAAGTATAGCTACGGCTGGCTAGCACCGATTCCCGATGCTTACTAGGGTGGGATGTCCCGCTTGCAACAAGGAGATCAACATTGGCTGAAAAACTTTTGCCCGGTGCAGTGGCGCCCGGCTTCACTTTGAAGGATTCGACCGGTCAGGACGTAAGCCTGGCTTCCGGCCCGGCCGCAGGCACCATTGTCTTTTTCTACCCGGCAGCTTCCACCCCCGGCTGCACCACACAGGCGTGCGACTTCCGCGACAATCTGGCCTCCTTCACGGCCGCCGGCTACCGCGTCCTGGGCGTCTCCCCCGATTCGGTCGAAAAGCTGGCCACGTTTGCCGCCAACGAAGACCTCAGTTTCCCGCTCCTTTCAGACGCGGACCATGCTGTGGCAGAGGCGTACGGGGCATGGGGCGAAAAGAAGAACTACGGCCGGACCTATGAGGGGCTGATCCGCTCCACCATCGTGATCGATCCCGACGGCAAAGTGGCATTGGCCCAATACAACGTCCGAGCCACCGGACACGTGGCAAAACTGCGGCGCGACCTCAAACTGGACGCGTAGCGCAGACTTTCCTGCGCTGACGCCACGGCACCGGGGCTGACAGAACCGGCACCCGGCCGACGCTACAATGGGTACTGGCATCCGCCGTCGTACGTTTTGTCCCCATCCCGGTCCGCTGGTTGGAGCAGGAACTACGTCAGCTGCCACGCGCGAGTGGTGAAATTGGCAGACACGCAGGATTTAGGTTCCTGTGCCTTCGGGCGTGGGGGTTCAAGTCCCCCCTTGCGCACACATACACAGAGTTCCCGGGCCCCGCGGCCCGGGAACTCTGCATTTAACCCCGCGACTCAACGACGAGCATTGATTGAAGAAGTCTTTTCATTCCACCCATCCATTCCGGAACTCCGCCCGAATACCCCATGAGACACCAGCCCAGGGCAGGTGCCCGACAGTCGGAACAGGTCACGCATCAGGCTCCACGCCTGCGGCAGGCAAGAAATCGGCAGAAACCAATAAACAAGGAGAACCGAAATGCAGTCAATCAAGCGCACAACCTTCACCGTCGCAGGCGTTGCAGCTGCAGCCCTGCTGAGCCTTACGGCATGCGGCGGATCCACCACGACGGCACCGAGCACGGCTGCCCCGTCAGCCGCGCCGACGACGTCCAGCATGGCCCCGTCGCCGTCCATGACCGCCAGCTCAACCGCCATGGACCCTGCCGCAAACCTGGTGGGTCCGGGCTGCGCAGGCTACGCCGAGAAGGTCCCCACCGGCGCAGGGTCAGTTGCCGGCATGGCCCTTGACCCGGTGGCAGTCGCCGCCTCCAACAACCCGATCCTGACCACGCTCACCGCGGCTGTCTCCGGCAAGCTGAACCCCAAGGTCAACCTGGTGGACACGCTCAACGGCGGCGAATTTACAGTCTTCGCGCCGGTGGACGACGCGTTCGCAAAGATCGACCCGGCAACCATCGAGACCCTCAAGACAGATGACGCCCTGCTGAGCAAGATCCTCACCTACCACGTAGTCCCCGGCCAGATCACTCCGGACAAGATCGCGGGCACGCACGCCACCGTCCAGGGCGGTTCGGTCACCGTGACGGGCAGCGGCAACGCGCTCCAGGTGGACGGCGCCAACGTCATCTGCGGCGGCGTCAAGACCAAAAACGCCACGGTCTACCTGGTCGACTCGGTGCTGATGCCCAAGTAATCCAAGGGGGATCCACCGCCGGCCACGCCCGGCACCGCAGTAGGAAGCGGCCCGTTCCGAGGAGGAACGGGCCGCTCCCATGCCGGGAGCGATGCGGCTGCCGGGAACACCAAGGCCCGTCAATTAGACTATGTCCCTGGCCCCCACTTGGCGGCGCCGGCCAGGAACAGCCCAGAGGTGATAGACGAGTGCCCAGCAGTACATCGCGGCGAACGGTCATCAAGACCGGCGCCGTTTTTATGGCCTTAGGCCTGACGGCCTGCACAGGCACCCCGTCGCCGTCACCGTCGTCAACATCAGCCACACCTTCCGCGACGGCATCGGAACCCACCGAAACGTTCACGTTCGGCACAGCATCCCAGCCGTTGGGCCTCGACCCGGCCCTCTCCAGCGATGTGGAAAGCTACCGGATCACACGGCAGATCCTCGAAGGCCTGGTGGGAGTGGACCAGACCACCGGAAAGCCCACCCCGTTGCTGGCGACGGAATGGGCCGACTCGAACGAAGGCCGCACCTACACCTTCAAGCTGCGGACCGACGTGTTCTTCCACGACGGCACGCCATTCAACGCCGACGCCGTCTGCCAGAACTTCAACCGCTGGTTCGCGTTCCCGGCGGACCTGCGCAAGCAAGCTCCGGGAATCTCCTTCAAGAGCGTGTTCAAAGCCCATTCCGATGACGCGGCCCTTTCCATTTTCAAGAGCTGCACGGCCGAAACTGCTGACACCGTCCGGATCGACCTCACCCAGCCGTTCACTGCCTTCCTTCAGGCACTGACCCTGCCGGCCTTTGCCATCGCCTCCCCCGCAGCGCTCACCTCAGGCACTGCAGACGTCCTCAACCAGACCCGGAACGGCAACCCGGTTTCGGCGTTTGCCACCAACCCGGTGGGCACCGGGCCGTTCAGCCTGGCCGCCTGGGACGAAACCAGCGTCCGGCTGGTGACGCACAAGGGGTACTGGGGTGAGCGTGGCCAGATCGCCACCATCAACTTCGTCACCTACGACCACCCGCAGACGCGCCTGCAGGCCCTGCTGGATGGCAAGATCGACGGTTACGACGCCGTCACGGTCGGGAACTTCGATCAGCTCGTCAAACGGGGCATGCAGATCGTCCAGCGCGACCCGTTCTCTGTCATGTACCTGGGCATGAACCAGGAAGTCCCCATCCTGCAGAACCTGAAGATCCGCCAGGCGGTCGAGATGGCCATCGACAAGGACACCCTGATCCGCAAGTTCTTCATCGACAACACCGCCAAGGCCACACAATTCGTCCCGCCCAAGATCAGCGGTTTCAACAACGAAGCTCCCGAGCTGGGCCACGATCCGGCCAAGGCGAAGGCCAACCTTGCCGAAGCCGGCTACGCCGGGGAGGAACTGCGGTTCTACTACCCCCTCAACGCCACCCGGCCCTACCTCCCCACGCCGGAGAAAATCTACGCGGAACTCAGCAGGCAACTGACCGCCGTCGGGTTTAACATCAAGCCCGTCCCGGTGGACTGGTCCGACGGCTATCTCCAGAAAGTCCAGTCCCCGGGGGATCACGCCCTGCACCTGCTCGGCTGGAACGGCGCCTACTCGGATGCGGAAAACTTCGTGGGGCCGCTCTTCGGCGAAAAGAACGGTGAGTTCGGTTACCAGGACCCGCAGGTCTTTTCCAAGATCAACCGGGCGCGGGGCCTGCCTGCCGGCAAGGAACGCGATGACCAATATCACACCATCAACGCCCAGATCGCGGCCACCGTCCCGGCAGTTCCCATCGCCTTCCCTATTTCGGCGCTGGCGCTGTCGGACCGTGTCAGCAGCTACCCGGCGTCCCCGGTGCTAAGTGAAGTTTTCACGAAGGTGCAGCTAAAGCCTTGACGCACGGGCCCAATTTCAGTAAGAGGGCCGGGCAGGGATATTCTGTGACAGCCAGAGCCGCTGCTATCGGAGACTGATTGTGACCTTCATATCAAAGACCCAACATGCCGACGTCGTCCTGATTGGCGGCGGCATCATGAGCGCCACCCTCGGTGCGTTCATCAAGCAGCTTGAGCCGAACTGGACCATTTCCCTGTTTGAACGCCTGGACCAGCCCGGCCTGGAAAGCTCCGATCCCTGGAACAACGCCGGCACGGGGCACGCAGCACTGTGCGAGCTCAACTACTCCCCCGCAGCCAAAGACGGCTCGGTGAACCCTGCCAAAGCCCTGCTGATCAACGAACAGTTTCAGCTGTCGCGGCAGTTCTGGTCCCACCTCGTCGAAAACCAGCTGATCGGCTCACCCAAGGGCTTCATCAACACCGTCCCGCACATGAGCTTTGTGATCGGTGAGAACAACACCAAGTTCCTCAAGACCCGCTACGAAGCGCTCAAGTCCCACACCCTGTTCCGCAGCATGGAGTACTCCGAGGACCACTCCCGGATCGCCAAATGGGCTCCGCTGATCGTCAAGGGCCGCGACCCCAAGCAGCAGATCGCCGCCACCCGCGCAGCCGAGGGCACCGACGTCGATTTCGGAGCACTGACCCGCGAACTCACCACCTACCTGGGCAACAACGGCGTCGAGGTCAACTACGGCCACGACGTCACCGGGATCTCCAAAGCGTCCGACGGCGGCTGGGACCTGACGCTGAAATACCCGGCATCCGGTGAGCACGGGAAAATCCACGCCAAGTTTGTGTTTGTGGGTGCGGGCGGCGGTGCGCTGCACCTCCTGCAGGCTTCCGGCATTCCGGAGAGCAAGGGGTATGGCGGCTTCCCCGTGTCCGGCCAGTTCTTCCGCTGCACCGACGAATCGTTGGCAGCCCAGCACAGCGCCAAAGTTTACGGACAGGCCTCCGTGGGCGCCCCGCCCATGTCCGTTCCCCACCTGGATACCCGTTACGTCAACGGAAAACGCTCACTGCTGTTCGGCCCGTACGCCGGCTTCTCCACCAACTTCCTGAAGAACGGCTCCTACCTGGACCTGCCGCTGTCCATCCGCCCCAGCAACATCATTCCGATGCTTGCCGTGGCCAAGGACAACATGGACCTCACCGCCTACCTCGTCAAGGAAGTGGCCAAGCGCCACGGCGACAAGGTCGAAGCGCTCCGTGAGTACTACCCCGAGGCCAAGGACGGCGACTGGGAACTGATCACCGCCGGCCAGCGCGTACAGATCATCAAGAAGGACCCGAAGAAGGGCGGCGTGCTGCAGTTCGGCACCGAGGTCATCGCCGGCCGCGACGGCACGATCGGCGCCCTCCTGGGTGCCTCGCCCGGCGCGTCCACGGCTGTCCCCATCATGATCGAGCTGCTGCAGAAAGCCTTCCCGAAGAACTTCAAGGGCTGGCAGGGCAAGCTGAAGGACATGATGCCCGGTTACGGCGTGAAGCTGGATGAAAACCCGGACCTCGCCGCCGAGCTCGAAGTTGCCACCGCCAAGGCACTCCAGCTGGAAAGCGTTCCCGCAAACCACTGACGCACCACCGGTCTGGCAGGCAGGTCCGGTCCCCGCAGTCCGTTAATCCCCCACAGGAGACCATGCGATGTTCCGGCTAGCACAACTTTCACTGGCAAACCGGGCACTGATCGCGCTGATCACCGTCTTCGCCTCGGTGTTCGGCGTGATCACCATGTCATCGCTGAAGCAGGAACTCATCCCGTCCATCGAGTTCCCGCAGATCACGGTGCTGACCCCCATGCCCGGCGCCTCGCCGGAAGTGGTGGACAAGCAGGTCAGCGCGCCCCTGGAAACGGCCTTGAACGGCGTGGAGGGCCTGGAGTCCACGTCCTCCACGTCACGCAACGGCTCGTCGCAGATCACCCTGGTCTTCAACTACGGGACGAACCTTGACCGGGCCCGGAACCAGATCGACCGCGCCATCTCCAACGCCAAGCGGTCCCTGCCGGCGGACGTCCAGCCGCAAGCCATCGCCGGCAGCATCAGCGACTTTCCCATCGTGTCCCTTGCGGTGTCCTCCGACAAGCCACTGAGCGAGCTGAACGCCGACCTTCAGCGGCTCTCCGTGCCCAGGCTCCAGAAGATCGACGGCGTCCGCGGCGCCGATGTGACCGGCGGCGCCAGCCAGCACATCGAAGTACTCCCGCGGCCCGACGCCATGGCCGCCAACGGCGCCTCCATCGAGTCCATCCGGACTGCGCTGGGGAACAACGGATCGCTGGTCCCGGCAGGCACCATCGAGGACCAGGGCAAGACCCTGTCCCTGCAGATCGGCAGCCCGGTGGACTCCCTGGACGCCATCAAGTCCCTCCCGCTGGGCGGCGCCAAAAACGGGGCAACCATCGGCACTGTGGCGGATGTGAGCCTGCGCGACAACGATCGCACCTCGATCACCCGGACCAACGGCCAGGAAACGCTGGCGGTGTCCATCACCAAGAAGCCCGAAGGCGACACGGTGGGCATTTCCCACGCCGTGAACGATTCGCTGCCGGCCCTCGAGGCGGAACTGGGCTCCAACGCCAAATTCACCGCGGTGTTCGATCAGGCCCCGTTCATCGAGAAGTCCATCAAGGACCTCACCACCGAGGGGCTGCTGGGCCTGGGCTTCGCCGTGGCCGTCATCCTGGTCTTCCTGATGTCTGCGCGCTCAACCCTGGTGACGGCCGTTTCCATTCCGCTTTCGCTCCTGGTGACGTTCATCGGGCTCTCCGCAACCGGCTATTCGCTGAACATCCTGACCTTGGGCGGTCTCACCATTGCGATCGGCCGTGTGGTGGATGACTCCATTGTGGTGATCGAGAACATCAAGCGGCACCTCAGCTACGGCGAGGACAAGGTCACCGCCATCGTCACCGCCATCCGCGAAGTGGCCGGTGCCATCACCGCTTCGACGCTGACCACCGTGGCCGTGTTCCTCCCCATTGCGTTCGTGGGGGAACTCGCCGGGGAACTGTTCCGTCCCTTCGCGCTGACGGTCACCATGGCGCTGCTGGCATCCCTGCTGGTCTCGTTGACGATCGTTCCCGTCCTCGCCTACTGGTTCCTCAAGAGCCCGGCCGTAGCCGCTCCCGGATCGGCGGCCGCCCGTGAAGCCGCCGCTGCCGCCCGGGCCAAGGCGCACGCGTCGGAACAGAAGAGCCTGTTGCAGCGCGCTTACCTCCCCATTTTGGGCAAGACCCAGAAGCATCCCGTGTGGACGTTGGTTGCCGCCCTCCTGGTGCTTGGCGGGACGGGTGCCATGACGCCGCTTCTGGCCACCAACCTCCTCGGGGATTCCGGCCAAAACAGCATGACCGTCCGGCAGGTGCTGCCCGCCGGCACAAGCCTTGCCGATACGAGCTCTGCGGCGGTACGGCTTGAGGAAGTCCTCCGCGGCATTGACGGCGTCAAGAACGTCCAGGTCACGTCCGGCAACGCGCAGGCAGGCTTCGCCGCCCTCACCTCCTCCGGGTCCTCCAACTCCACCTTCACAGTGGTGACGGATGAGAAAGTGAACCAGGCAAAGCTTCAGGAAACGGTCCGCACCAAATTGGCCGGGGTTGCCGATGCCGGGAAGGTTACTGTCGGCTCCCAGCAGGGCGGCTTTGGCACGTCGTCTTCCGTGGACATCACCATCAAGGCGGCGACCTCCGGGGACCTTCGGACGGCCAGCGACGCCATGGTGGACGCCATGACCGGCATCCCCGAGACCAGTGAGGTGACCACCAACCTTGCGGCCAGCCAGCCGGTGGTCCAGGTCAAGGTGAACCGGGCCAAAACTGCCGCAGCCGGGCTGAATGAATCGCAGGTGGCCGGCGTCCTGGCCGCCACCATCAGCCCTGTGCCCGCCGGCACGGTGCGGATCGAGACCACCGACTTCCCGGTACAGATCGGCAAGGGTACCCGGTTCGCCAGCATCGATGCGGTGCGCAATATTGCGTTGCCGGCCGCCGCCGGACCTGTGACCCTTGGCAGCATCGCCTCCGTGGAGCAGGTGGACGTCCCCCTGTCCATTACCTCCAGCAACGGCCAGCGGACCGCCAAAGTGTCAGTCACGCCGTCGGGCTCCAACCTCGGCGCGGTGAACGCGGAGGTGCAGAAGCGCCTCGCGGAGGTCAGCCTGCCCGCCGGGGTTACCGCCGAACTTGGCGGCGCCACCACCCAGCAGGCGGAGTCGTTCCGTCAGTTGGGCCTGGCGCTCCTGGCAGCCATTGCCATTGTGTACGTCATCATGGTGGCCACCTTCAAGTCCCTGATCCAGCCGCTGATCCTGCTGGTCTCCGTTCCCTTTGCGGCCACCGGGGCCGTTGCGCTGCTGCTGGCGACCGGGGTGCCCCTGGGCCTGCCCTCACTGATCGGCATGCTGATGCTGGTAGGCATCGTGGTCACCAACGCCATTGTGCTCATTGACCTCATCAACCAGTACCGGCAGCCACGCAACGGTTTGCCCGGAATGACCGTTGCGGACGCCATCACCCACGGTGCGCGGCAGCGCCTGCGCCCCATCCTGATGACTGCCCTGGCCACCGTTTTCGCCCTGACGCCGATGGCGCTGGGCCTGACGGGGGGCGGCGGCTTCATCTCCCAGCCGCTTGCAGTGGTGGTCATCGGCGGCCTGGTGTCCTCCACCGCCCTGACACTGGTGCTGGTCCCCGTGCTGTACCGGCTCGTGGAAGGGCGGCGGGAACGCAAAATGCTGCTCCGCGCCATGCAGGGGAATCCTGAGTACGGAGCACCGGACGACGTCGACACAGAGTTCAGTGACTGGACCACCGGTGCGATTCCCAAAGTCAGCGGGCGCCGCGCCGCTGCGGGCGACGCCGAGTAGCCGCACCTTTCAAGACCGCTTCAGGCAAGGCGCTTCCGCCGCTGAAGGCAGCAGGGAGGGGAGCTGATCTGCTCCCCTCCCTGCCTTCTGGGTCAGGCGCCTGGACAGCGCCCGTGATCCACTATTCGGCTGTGTGTGAAGCCCCCAGCAGTTCGCGCACGCGTGCCGAAACCCTGACGAAGTCCGGGTCCTCCATGGTGGCCGCATAGTCGCGGTACGACCCAAGAGGAACATCAAGCGTTTCCAGGATGGTGCCGGGCCGCGCACTCATGACCACCACGCGGTTGGCTAGGAAGGCGGCCTCGGCCACGGAGTGGGTCACCAGGATGACGGTTGTGCCGGTCTCCCGCCAGATCCGGTGCAGTTCGATGTCCATGCGTTCCCGGGTCAGGGCGTCCAGAGCGCCGAAGGGTTCGTCCATCAGCAGGACGTCAGGCTCGTGCAGGAGGGCCCTGCAGAGCGAAACCCGCTGCTGCATACCGCCGGAGAGCTCATGCGGAAAGGACTTCTCAAATCCCCCGAGGCCGGTCATCTCGATCAGCTCATCGGCCCGGCGCGCCGCCTTGGCCTTGTCCATGCCCCGCATTTCGGCCTGGAGCAGGATGTTTCCCCTGACGTTCCGCCACTCGAGCAGCGCTGCCCGCTGGAAGACGTAGCCAATGTCACGGCGCGGCCCCTTGATCTGCTGGCCGCGCCGTTGGGCCTGGCCGCTGGTCGCTGCGGTCAAGCCGGCCACGACCTTAAGCAGGGTGGACTTTCCGCAACCCGAAGGCCCTGCAATGGAAAGGAATTCGCCCTGTTCAACCGTTAGGTTGATGCCGTCGAGGGCAGTCATCCGGCTGCGCTTGGTGGAGTACGTGATGTTGAAGTTCTCGATGGTCACAACCGGCTTGGTGGTAGTCACCGGCTTCTCCTGCAAAAGGGCTGTCATGTTGTCCTCAGCTTTCACTTGGGCTGGTACTGCGAATCGAAGTATTTGGACGCGTCGCTGCCTTCTCCGATGAGGCCGGCTCCGGCGAGGGTCTTGATGGTGGCGGCCCAGTCGGCGGGATCGTTGGTTCCCGGTTTCTTGCCCGCAGTTGCCGGCGTGCTCAGCAGCTTGATGGTTTGCGTCCACTGCTCCAGCACCACCGCATGATCCGGAACCTGGGGATCCTTGCCTTCCATCGACTTGGCCGCCGCCTCCGGCTTGGCGATTGCCGCGGTGAACGATTCCGAGACGGCTGCCATCATTTCCTTGGCGAGCTCGGGGTTTTTGGCCAGGTAAGCGTCCGAGGAGATAAGTCCGTTGGAGTAGAAGTTGATGCCCTGGTCGGCATACCGCAGGTAGGTCATGGCCTTGCCGCTCTTGGCAGCGATGGTGGGGCCCTGGTCATGCGCGAACCCGATCAGCCCGTCGACCTTGTTCGACAGGGCGGCTGCCACCTTGCCCGCGGCGTCGAGGTCTTGCTGCTTGACGTCGGTTTCCGCCAGGCCGGCCGCCTTCAGGAAGAGCGGGAAAGTGACGGTGGGGGCATCGCCGGCGGAGGTCGCGATGGTTTTGCCTTTCAGGTCCGCCACGGTTTCAATGCCCGAGTCCTTGAAGATCTGCACTGCGGACGGGGTGGTTTGCAGGTAAACGCCGAGGCTTTTCACTTTGACCCCCTTGTCCACGTTGGCCAGGAGGGCCGGCGTGTCGGCCCAGCCAAAGTCCATCTGGCCCTGGCCGGTTGCCTGGACGGTCTTGGTGGATCCCTGGCCCGCCTTGATGGTCAGGTCGATTCCGTGTTTCTTGAAGATGCCTTCCTGGACCCCGTAATAGAACGCGGCGTGCTCGCCGTAGGGGTACCAGTTCAACATCAGGGTCACCGGCTTGGCCTCGCCGGAACCCTCGGACTGGGCGCCTCCGGCCGGCGTGCCTCCCCCGCAGGCGGTGAGGGCAAGTGATCCCGCCGCGATGGCGGCCAGGACGGCTGTGCGGATGTGTTTCATAGCGTTCTCTCCGTTGAGTTGGACTGCGGGTGTGGGACTTAGCCGTTGGTGGAGGCGCCGCCGGTGCGCCGGGACGCCTGCCAGGGGACGAGGAACCATTCGGCAACCTGGATGATGGCGAAGAGCAGGATGCCCAGGACGGACATGATGATCAAGGCTGCGAAGAGCATGGCGGTGTCGATATTGCCGTTGGCTTGGAGAATGACATAGCCGAGGCCGTCATTGGCTCCCACGAATTCCCCGACGACGGCACCCGTCACGGCCAGGGTGGCCGCCACCTTAAGACCGGAGAACAGTTGCGGCAGCGACGCCGGCAGCCGGACCTTGAGGAATGTCTTGAACGGATTGGCGCCCATGGTCGAGGTGAGCTCCAGGATTTCCGGATCGACGGACCGGTGGCCTGCCATGCCGGATACAACGATGGGGAAGAAAGCCATCAGAACCGCCACCCAGATCCTGGGCTCCAGGCCAAAGCCAAGCCAGACGACGAACAGGGGTGCAATGGCAATCTTCGGGATGGCCTGGGCAAAGAGGATTATCGGGTACATGGTCTTCTCCAACGACCGCGAATAGACCATCAGGACCGCGACCAGTTCACCCAGGACAATGGCGATGACAAATCCGAGGACGGTTTCCAGCGTTGTCACCCCGGTGTGCTGGACGAGCTAGATGCCGTTACCGGTCAGGGCGTTGAGGGTGTCCTGTGGGCTGGGAAGGATGAAGGGAACCACCCACTGCTGCGCCGTGACCAGCCACCACAAAAGAACGAGGGCGACGACGAACACCACGGGCCGCCAGAACCCTGCCGCCCATTTCGTGAGGTAGTGGTTCTTGGAATGCGCTTTCCTGCTCCACAATCTAGAGTGATTCGGGCCACATGCCAAAGGTTTCGCCGAAATCGGGAAAGCCCTTTTCCTCAACATCCGCAAGGCGCGGCCGGTCCACCCGGCCCGGCCGGCATGACCGTCCAGGCTGGGGGCCTGAAGTTGGCACTAACGGCACTCCGGGCGCCCGGGCGCCGGGCATTTGGGCGCGGCCGCAACGCGGGAATTTTCGGGACCGCGAAACGTTGTACAGATCGATACATGCAAATGCATGCACATCTGGTATCTTGTTAACAAGCCCAGAAAAGCCCACGAACGGAAGGCCAACCATGCAGATCGGCGTATTCAGCGTCAGCGACATCACCGCTGACCCCACCACCGGCCTGACACCCACGGAGAACGACCGCATCAAGGCGTCCGTGGCCATCGCCAAGAAGGTCGAAGAGATCGGCATGGACGTGTACGCCATCGGCGAGCACCACAACCGCCCGTTCTTCTCGTCCTCCCCCACCACCACCCTGGCTTACATCGCCGCCCAGACCGAGCGGATCATCCTCTCCACGGCCACCACGCTGATCACCACCAATGATCCCGTCAAGATCGCTGAAGACTTCGCCATGCTGCAGCACCTTGCGGACGGACGCGTGGACCTGGTCCTGGGCCGCGGCAACACCGCACCCGTGTACCCCTGGTTCGGCAAGAACATCCAGGACGGCGTGGAACTGGCCATCGAGAACTACAGCCTGCTGCGCCGCCTCTGGGATGAGGACACAGTTAACTGGTCCGGCAAGTTCCGGACCCCGCTGCAGAACTTCACCTCCACGCCGCGCCCGCTCGACGGCGTCGCGCCCTTTGTGTGGCATGGCTCCATCCGCACGCCGCAGATCGCTGAAGTGGCCGCCTACTACGGCGACGGCTTCTTCGCGAACAACATCTTCTGGCCCAAGGAGCACTACCAGCAGCTGATCGGCCTGTACCGTGAGCGCTACGAACACTACGGCCACGGCAAGGCTGACCAGGCGATCGTGGGTCTCGGCGGACAATTCTTCATGCGCAAGAACTCCCAGGATGCCGTCAAGGAATTCCGGCCCTACTTTGACAACGCACCTGTGTACGGCCACGGCCCGTCCATGGAGGACTTCACCTCGCAGACTCCCCTTACCGTGGGCAGCCCGCAGGAAGTCATCGAAAAGACCCTGACGTTCCGCGAGTACTTCGGCGATTACCAGCGCCAACTGTTCCTGATTGACCATGCGGGCCTGCCGCTGAAGACCGTCCTCGAGCAGCTGGATCTCTTCGGCGAGGAAGTCCTGCCGGTCCTGCGCAAGGAGTACGCAGCCCTGAAGCCGGCACACGTGCCGGATCCCCCCACCCACGCCGGCCGCGTCGCTGCGCTGATGGCGTCCCAGGCCAACGAAACAGCTTCTTCGGAGGCGTAATGACTGCCGATGCGAAGGAAACTCCGAGCCGCCTCGCCGCGGAAACCTGGGAATCCCTGTTCCGGGCACAGGTTGCCGTCATGCGCAGGCTCCAGTCCGGCAAAGCGTTCAAGAATGTGGCCATCAACGAGTACGACGTCCTGTTCACGCTGTCCCGATGTCCGTCCGGGTGGCTGCGCCTCAATGAGCTCAACGACCATGTCCTCCTGAGCCAGTCAAGCCTGAGCAGGCTGGTGGAGAGGCTGGAAAAACGTGGCCTCATCGTCCGGATGCCGGCGCCGGACGACGGCCGGGGCGTGCTGTTGAAGCTGACCGAACAAGGGGCCGACCTGCAGAAGGAGATTGGCCGCGAGCACGTCCGGGACATCTCCAGTCTGGTGGGGCCGGCCCTGACAGCTGCCGAACTGAAAGAGCTCCGGCGGCTGACGGACAAGCTCCGTGCTTCGGTGGTCGCCAAACCGGTCAGGTGACCGGAAGGCCGGAACGGCTAGCCCGAACAGTTAGGCCAGAACCACCATGCTGGCCGGATCCTCGGCGGGCAGCTGCCCGTTGACCACGGCACTGACCCGCAGCTCGTTCAGGGTCAGGCGTCCGCCCACGGTGGACAGGAATGCCGTGTCGGATGAGTCCCGGCCCGCGGTGATCCGCAGCATCGACTCCCGCGGGGCAAGCCCGGTGGGGTCGATGACATGCCAGGCGCCATCAACGTGGGCTTCCGCCACGGCGTGGAAATCCATCGGGGTCAGACCCGGCGCATAAACTGCCGCGAGCCGTGCCGGGACGTCCTTCGAGCGCAGGAGTGCGATGGCCAGGTGAGCGAAGTCCCGGCATACCCCGCGCCGGTGCAGGAGGGTTTCCACGGCGCCGTCGGTTCCCCGGGAAGAACCGCTGATGTACCTCAACTCGCCGTAGACCCAGTTCCTGACGGCGTGGAGCAGTTCAACTCCGTGCAGGCCGCCAAACTCGGCGTAGGCCGTGGGAAGGAGCCTGTCGGATTCCGCGTAGCGGCTCGGCCGGACGTACCGGATGAGCTCGGCAAGTGTTGACTCCTCCGGCTCCGCCCTCCCCGTCACCGTTGCAGCGTACTCAACCGTCACTTCGGCCGGCTCAGCAAACTCCATGTAGTGGAGCCGGCCGCCGTGAAAGTCAGCGAGTTCGCGGGCCGGGACCGGGGCTCCGTCCGCCGTGATGGTGAGGGTTTCTTCAAAGGAGGTGTAGCCGGGGTTCTTGGCTACGGCGATGGCCAATGCTGCCTTGGTATCCGCCACGGTCATAAAGACCATGCGTGCGGCAACGGTGCGTTCCATGTATCTCCGGGGTGTGAGGTAGTGGCAGAACAGCCGCTCTGGCCCGGCGCTGGTGGCGCCGGAGGCGGTCTAGTTTTTGATCTCCAAGGACATTAGCATCCGCTGCACATTCGCGAAGTCCGGGCTCTCGTCAACATACTTGGCGGCCTGCCCCAGCGTGTCAAAGGTTTTGGCGGGTGCCACTTTCTCATCGGGCGCAAAGGCCTTCAGCACTGCAACGTCCCCGAACGAGTAGTCCCCTTTGCCGGCCGGGCCGCGGACCACATTTCGCAGTTCGCAGGCCTGCCCGTCCGCCCCGCCCACAATGTTCGTGATGCCATAGGAACCGAAGTACCGGTAGCCCTGGATCACGCGGTACACAGCATGCGGCGCGATGGTGCCTTCGCCCGCGAGGCCGGGCAGTGACACGGGAACGCTGCTGATGACCACATAGGGTTTCTTGCCGCTGTCCGGGCATGCGGCTTCCGACGGCGCCAGCCCGGTCCGCAAAGCAGCCATGAAGGTGCCGTCCTGCTTTTTCACCTCGATCTTCAACGCCCCGGGCAGGGCCCCGTCCTCAGGGGTGACGGACTGGGCGATCCATTCTTCGGGAAGGTCGAAACTGACAGTCCGGCCGGGGTCGGTGAAGGTCTTCCAGGCGGCCGCGGTGGCGGCCGGGCCGGGAGTCGCCGCGGCCGACCCGCTTGACGTCGGGGCAGGCTCCGCCGCCGGCGAGCCGCCACCGGTGCTGGTCCCGTCCGGGGAGGCACCGGACGAGGCATTTGGCTGCGCAGTCCATGCGGGACCACTGCCGCCAGGTGCACTGCACCCGGCCGCGAGGGTCCCGGTCACCACTAGCGCCGCGGTCCGAAGTGCCCAGGATGTCGCCCTGCTTGTCATGCAACCAGCCTATCGGGAGGCCGCGGCCGACCCTGGGGCAGACGGCTCGTGTCGCCGTCGGCCCTTCCCCGAAACCAAGGGGCTAGGCTGGGGAGCATGAGGGATGAGCATTCTGGCACAGAAGACCCAAGCTTGGCGGATATTTCTGCCCTCGACATCGCGGACTGGCGGCTCCGGACGTTCGCCCTGTACGAGACTGTGCGAGGAATCGCCGCCGATGATCCCGCCGAGGCGCATTCCCTGTGGCGCCATGAACGGGACCGCATGTTCGGGACCCACCCCGCGTCCCCCCTCACCCCTGAGGACAAAGCGCAGTTCTCCGGCCTGAAGACGGCGGACTACGATCCTGTGTACCGCTTCTACGTACCGCTGACTCCTGAAGGTGCGGGGCGGGAGATGACCGCCGAGACCACCACCGACGGCGTGATTCGGTTCATCCGGCTCGGCACGTTCGACCTCCCCGAACTCGGCCAGCTCGGCGTCTGGAAGCTGCACGGTTACGGGGGCGGCATTTTCGTGCCGTTCCGCGATGCCACGGCCGGCCGCCCCGGCGGTACCTACGGGGCCGGCCGGTACCTGCTGGACACCATTAAAGGCTCCTTCCATGGCGTCCGCGGTTCCGGGCCTGGTGCCGAGTTTGTCCTGGACTTCAACTTCGCCTACAACCCGTCCTGCGCTTACAACGATGCCTGGGCCTGCCCGCTGCCCGGTCCGTCCAACCGGCTGGCGGTCGAAATCCCGGTGGGCGAGCTGTACTGAACCGGCCTTCGCCGTCCCAAAGGCCGCGAGCACTCCTCAAGGCCGCACCCGTCCGCAGGGGCCGCCGTCGAACACTGTCCGGAGGACGTAGGATGTCTTCATGACTTCCAGCGCACCCTGCCGCCTTGCCCGCGTCCGCCCCCTGTCCCCGGTTGCCGCGGACGAGCATTTCTTCGTGGCCAACGACGCCCCGGATTTCGGTTCGGCGGCCGGCCGTTCCTGGACTGTTGTGGATTCACCTTTCCCGGGCTCCCGGGCCAATGCCAACAGTCCGGCGCGGCCAGGCTGGGAGGCCGGGGCCGCCGTGGACCAGGACTCGTTCACGTTCCTTGCGCCGTCTGTTCCAGCCAACGTCCTGGGCATGGCGCACAACACCGGCCAGCCCGGCCGGGACCTTCCGCCGCAGGCCTTTCACAAGGCTGCCACCAGCGTCATCGGCCCCGGCGACGCGATTGAACTGAGTTCCACTGTTGGCTACGTTGACCCGGAGGCCGAGCTGACCGTCGTCGTCGGCCGCACCGTCCGCGGCCTGACGCTGGAAACCGCCCGGAGCGCCGTCCTCGGCTTCACCATCGGCAACGACGTCTCCGCGCGGGACCTGCAGAAGTCGGATGACCTGTGGATCAGCGCGAAGAGCCAGGACACCTTCACGCCCGCCGGTCCCTGGATTGTCACGGGACTCGATGACGCCGATCTCTCCATTGGCATCATCCACAACGGAACCGAACTCAAGGCCGCCAGCAGCGCCGACCTCGGCTGGAAGGTGGACGAAATCCTGGTGTACCTGACTTCCTTTATGACCCTGCATGCGGGCGATCTGGTGCTCACGGGCTTTCCGGCCGAATGCGCCCGGATCCAGCCGGGCGACACGGTGGTGTGCCGCGTGGAGGGTATCGGCGAACTCACCAACCCGGTCAAAGCGGCGTCCTGGGAGGAAACCGCCGCCTGATGTGTCAGGCTTGAAACATGGAATCCCCTGCTGCGCCCGGCGCCCAGCTGACGCAGCAGCCCGTCCGACGGCCGCCGACCACACGGCATTACCCCGGAATCTTCAGGTTTCCGGCCGTCCGTCAGCTCATCCGCTTCACCGGCGTGGGCGTCATCTGCACCGCATCCTCCCTGGCACTGTACGCGCTGTTGCGGCAATGGATTGATCCCCAGCTCGCCAATGCGGCGGCGCTCATCGTGACATCCGTGATGAACACGGCCCTGAACCGCCGCCTGACCTTCAAGATCACGTCCAGCCGGAAGCGGGCGCAGGATCACCTGAACGGGCTGATCCTCATCGTCATCGCGCTGGTCATAACCGGGAGCAGCCTGGGGATCCTGCACGCGGTGCATCCGGCCGCCACCGTGTCTGAGGAACTGTGGACCACCACGCTCTCCGGATTCTTTGCCACGGCCGTGCGGTTTACGCTGCTGCGGCACTGGATCTTCCGCCGCGCCCGCCACATCTGACCCGCTCCACCCAGCGCGACGTCAGCTGCGGCCGAGGGTCCGGACGCTTCCGACGGCGGCGCCCACGGCTTCGGCGGCGGCCGCCACGTCTGTGCCGCTGACGGTGGACTCGAAGCTGAACCGCACTGCCGTCTGCGCGACTTCGGCGTCGATGCCCAGTGCGGTGAGGACGGGTGAGGGCGCGTCGGAGCCCGCAGCGCACGCGGAGCCGCTTGAGCACACCACGCCCTGCCGTTCCAGCTCCAGGAGCACGGATTCGCCGCTGGTCCCGGGAAAACAGAACGAGGCCACGGACGGCAGCCGCTCGGTGGGGTGACCGGTCAGGACAGCGCCCGGAACGGCGTCGAGGACGTCCCGGATGAAGCCGTCCCGCAGTGCCGTCACATGGTGGGCGGTCTGCAGCTGGGCGGCCTGCGCCAGGGTCAGCGCGGTAGCCAGGCCCACGGCTCCGGCCACGTTCTCCGTGCCGGACCGCCTGCCTCGCTCCTGGCCACCCCCGTGGAGCAACGGCTCGATCCGGGTCCGGCCACGGATAAACAGCACGCCACAGCCTTTGGGAGCCCCCAGTTTGTGGCCGGAGATGCTGAGCGCGTCCACGCCGAGCGCTTTGACGTCCAGGGGCAGCCACCCGGCAGCCTGCACGGCGTCAGTATGGAACGGGATGCCCTGGGTCCGTGCCAGTTCCGCCAGTTCCGTCACCGGTTGGATGGTGCCCACTTCATTGTTGGCGTACATGATGCTCACCAGTGCGGTCTCCGGCCGGAGCGCAGCTGCGAGCGCCAGGGGCGTCACCAGGCCGGTGCTGTCCACCGGCACTACGTCCACGGTGAACCCGTGGAACCGTTCAAGGTACCGCGCCGACTCTTCCACTGCGGGATGTTCGACGGCGCTGATCACCACCCGGTTGAGTGCCGGATTTGCGGCCTGCCGGGCCAAGGCGATGCCTTTGACCGCGAGGTTGTCCGCCTCCGTGCCGCCTGAGGTGAAGGTGACTGCTCCCGGCCGGCAGCCGAGCACTTTGGCTACTGTCGCGCGGGCGGCCGCGAGCGCTGATGCAGCGGCCTCACCCAGCGTGTGATGGCTGGAGGGGTTGCCGAATTCGCCGCTGAGGTACGGCCACATGGCCTCCAGGACCTCGCGGCGGACGGGGGTGGTGGCGGCGGCGTCGAGGAAGATCATGGCCGTATCAGCCGGCCCTCAGTTCGACGTCCAGGCCCAGGTCCAGTGCGGCGACACTGTGGGTGAGGCCGCCGATGGAGATGACGTCCACCCCGGCGGCGGCGATTTCCGCGACGGTTCCCAGGTTCACGTTCCCGCTGGCCTCCACGATGGCCCGACCGTCGACCTGTTTTACACCGGCACGGAGCTCTTCGATGGTGAAGTTGTCCAGCATGATGGTGTCCACCCCGGCGGCCAGCACCGGTTCGATCTGCTCGGCGCTGTCCACCTCCACCTCGAAGTGTGTGGTGTGCCCCAGCTGGGCTTTCGCAGCGGCCAGCAGGGTGGTGAGCCTGGCGGGATCTCCCCCGGTCATCACGGCGAGGTGGTTGTCCTTGGCCAGGACGGCGTCGGACAGGCTGTAGCGGTGGTTCGCTCCCCCACCGCACCGCACGGCGTACCGCTCAAGGACCCGCAGGCCGGGGGTGGTTTTGCGGGTGTCGGTGATGCGGGCCTTGGTGCCGCCCGCACGTTCCACGAATTCGGCCGTCTTGGTGGCGATGGCGCACATGCGCTGGACCAGGTTGAGCGCGACGCGTTCGGCGAGGAGCACTGAGCGGGCGCTGCCGCTGACGCGTGCGAGGTGCGTGCCGGCGTCGAACGTTTCCCCGTCGGCAATCAGCAGCTCCACGTCGGTGTCCGGGTCAACCAGTTTCATGGCATCGCGGAACACGGTTCCGCCGCTGAATACCCCGGGTACCCGGGCATTGAGGACGGCGGTGGCGCGGGCCTCAGCCGGGATAAGCAGCTGTGAGGTGATGTCTCCGCTGGGCGCGTCCTCGGCAAAGGCCCGTTCCAGGATGTCCCGGACGGGTGCTGCGGGGAGGGTCAGGCTGGTCATTGAACGAGGCTCGCTTTCCGGCTCATGGTGTAACGCTGATCAAAAGGTTCGACGGCGGCAGGTGCCATCTGCCCGTCGCTGCGGTAGTGCGCACCGAGGGACTCCCGCCGCTCCCGGGCGGCATGCACCAGCAGCCGCGCCGCCAGCAGCAGGTTGGCGTCCTCGTGGGCACTGGGATCCAGCGAGTCCGGAACGTTCAGGGGGTTCCACACATCGGCCCAGGCAGCCAATTCAGTGCCTGCCTCCCGCAGCAGCACCCCGTCCCGAATTACCCCGGCTTTGGCAGTCATGAGCCGTCGAAGTGCATCCCGCGAAAACGGCCCCGGCGCGGCAAAGGACCTCTCAACCGGCCCGGGTGCCGGAACGGTTTCAATCCGCCAAGGACCGGACGCTGACGCGTCAATGGCAACCGGTCCGTTTTCGGTGGCCGCACGCAACGCGAGTGCAGCATCGTCGACCGAGGGTGTTCCGGAAGCGAGCGTCAAGGGGAGGCCGCCAGCGGCCGAGACAGCGAGCGGAGGAACAGCGTCGGGCGACACCCCACTCAACGCGTCCGCAAGGAACGCATCAACCGCCCGGCGCCCAAAAACGAGTCCCTCAAGTAGCGAGTTGCTGGCCAAGCGGTTGGCCCCCTGGACCCCGGTGCAGGCCACCTCCCCTGCGGCCAACAACCCGGGCACGGAAGTACGTCCGTGGAGGTCGGTGACCACGCCGCCCATCCAGTAGTGCGCTGCCGGAGCAACGGGGACCGGTTCGCGGGTCCAGTCAATCCCGGCTTCCAGGGTGCGGGCGCTGAGGGTGGGGAACCGCTTGGCGAGGAAGCCCGGGCCGCGGCTGGCCTCGATCACGCGTGCGTCGAGGAAGACGTGGCCGTTGGGGTCACCGAGGCCGGCGAGGTGCAGGGCAATGCTCCGGGAGACGACGTCCCGCGGGGCCAGCTCGGCGTCAGGGTGGTACGCGGGCATGAACCGTTCGCCGGTGGCGTCCACCAGGATGGCACCTTCGCCGCGGACAGCTTCGGAGATCAGGAGGGGCTCAGCCGTGGCTCCTGCTTCGCTGCCTCCGGTTTCCCGGACGGCGGGCCGCACCATGCAGGTGGGGTGGAACTGGAAGAATTCGAGGTCCGCCACGGCGGCTCCGGCGCGCCAGGCGAGGGCCAGTCCGTCCGCAGTGGCGACGGCAGGGTTGGTGGTCTGGGCGAAAAGCCGTCCTGCTCCCCCGGTGGCGAGCAGGACGGCGTCACCGTGGACACCCAGTTCCCGCCCGTTGTGGAGGAAGTTAACCCCCCTTACTCGGCCGCCACCCTGCAGCAGGGACGTCACCTGCGCACGCCCGATGACCTGTATCCTGCCCGCGGCTTCGGCGGCCAGGACGGTCTGGATGAGTGCCCGGGCCACGCCGGCCCCGGTGGCGTCGCCACCGGCATGCAGGATGCGCGGTGCCGAGTGGGCGGCTTCGAGACCCAGGGCGGGGTCGCCGTCGTCCTCCAGGTCAAAACGCACGCCGAATCGCTGCAGCCCGGCGATGTCCACCCTTGCCTCAGTGCAGAGAACCCGGACAGCTTCCTCGTTGCAGTGCCCCGCACCGGCCTTGAGGGTGTCCGCGATGTGCGCGGCCACGGTGTCGCCGGGCGCCGGCTCGTCCAGTACGGCGGAGATCCCGCCCTGGGCGTAGAACGTGTTGCTGTCCGCGAGCGCGCCTTTGGTCAGCAGGACCACCTCTGCGCCGGCATCGGCGGCGAGCAGCGCGGCGTAGAGCCCCGCAATGCCGCTCCCGACGACGATCAGACGTTGGGGACGCGGCCCTCGGGCTGGGCTCTCTGCTGTCATGGCGGGCTCGATTCGGTTCCGGTGTTACAGCGGGCGGGCGGCGAGCATGCGCTCGAGGGCGGTCTTGGCGTTGTCCTGAACGGCGTCGTCCACTGTGATGCGGTTGACGATGCGCCCTTCGACAAGCTCTTCCAGGACCCAGGCGAGGTAGCCGGGGTGGATCCGGTACATGGTGGAGCAGGGGCAGATGACCGGGTCCAGGCAGAAAATGGTGTGCTGCGGATACTCGGCGGCGAGCCGGTTGACCATGTTGATTTCGGTGCCAATGGCGAACGTCGCTGGCTCTGTGGCTGCGGCGATGGCCTTTTTGATGAAATCGGTGGATCCCGCGGAATCGGCGGCGTCCACCACCTCCATGGGGCATTCGGGGTGCACAATCACGTTGACGCCGGGGAACTCGGCACGGGCCTTTTCGATCTGGCCCACGTTGAAACGCTTGTGGACCGAGCAGAAGCCGTGCCACAGGATGACGCGGGAATCGAGCAGCACCTGCTCGTCGTTGCCGCCGAGTTCCTGGCGCGGATTCCACATTGGCATCTGTTCCAGGGGAACGCCCAGGGCCTTGGCAGTGTTGCGGCCCAGGTGCTGGTCGGGGAAGAACAGGACGCGCTGGCCCCGTTCGAAGGCCCATTCCAGGACAACCTTCGCGTTGGAGGACGTGCAGACGATGCCGCCGTTACGGCCGCAGAAAGCCTTCAGGACTGCGGAGGAGTTCATGTAGGTGACTGGGATGACCGGAACACGGCCTTCGGCGTCGGCCTCGGTCCCGAAGATCTCCTCAAGCTGCTCCCAGCATTCCTCCACCGAGTCGGCGTCTGCCATGTCCGCCATGGAGCAGCCGGCGGCGAGGTTGGGCAGGATGACGGCCTGGTCCGGGGTGGAGAGGATGTCTGCGGTCTCGGCCATGAAGTGCACGCCGCAGAAGATGATGGCTTCGGCGTCGGGCCTGGTGAGCGCCGCGTTGGCCAGCTGGAAGGAGTCGCCGACGAAGTCCGCGTACTGGATGACTTCGTCGCGCTGGTAGAAGTGGCCGAGGACCACTGCACGGTCGCCCAGTTTGTCTTTGGCCGCACGGATGCGGACGTCCAGCTCGGCTTCGCTGGCAAGCTTGTACTCCTCCGGCAGCTGGCCCTGGCGGGGGGTCGCGGCGGGAGCCACGTCGGAGCTGGAGGCGCCGGGTCCGTACGCGGGGGCACCGGCGAGCGCCTCGGCAAGATCGTACTCCCACGGACCCTTGGCCAGGGCGGGGCTGCAGGTGCTGGCCGCGCCCGCAGCGCTTTCAGCCTGCTGGCGCGTGATCAGCTGGATGGCTGTGTTGACGCTGCTCATGGTGTGCTCCTGTTATCGGGGTCGAGGCCGGGGCGGCCGGTGAAGCGGTAAAGGCGGGGCGGGCGGTGCTTGCCGCCTTGGAGGTATTCGCCGGTTGCTTCGATCTCCGGCGTGGATTTGAGTTGGCGGCGGAAGTTGGCCGGGTCCAGGCGGGTGTCCAGGACTGCTTCGTAGACCTCCCGGACCTGGGCGAGCGTGAAGTACTCGCCCAGGAAGTGGTAGGCCACCGAGCCGTAGGCGAGCTTGTTGCGCAGCCGCCACAGCGCGTAGTCGACGATGGCGTTGTGGTCGAAAGCCAGTCCGCCCACCTTGTCGGCGCGGAACCACTTCACGTTTTCCGATTCGTCAGCCAGGGCGGCTTCGGTGGGCTGGACCAGCGCCCAGTAGACGATCGAGACCACCCGCTGCGAGGGCGACCGGTGCAGGCCGCCAAAGGCGTAGAGCTGCTCCACGTAGCTGGGGGCCAGCCCGGTGGTTTCCTGCAGGTTGCGTGAGGCCGCGTCCTGCAGGGACTCGCTGTGCGTCAGCGGGCCGCCGGGAAGGGCCCACAACCCTTTGTACGGTTCACGGATCCGGCGGACCAGCGGAATCCACAGCGTGGGGCGGCCCGAGGATTCGCTGGGCCGCAGGGCGAAGATGACGGTGGAAATGGCAAGCAGTGGTGCCGCTGTGGCACGTTCGGAAACGTTGGCTGAACCTGTGTACATGCTTGCTCACCCGCCTTCTCCCGCCGGCTGCCGGGCCGGGGCACATCCTCGTGTAGTTAGAGTCAGATTGACTAGAACTGATTCTACGACCAGTTTCCGGCGAATCAAAATGTTTCGCCGGACACGCTGCGGAGGAGGTAAGTTCATTAGGTCCCTTTTGAGGGCACCCCTATCCCCAAGAAGGTTTACTCGCATGACATCGAAGTCCACGGCTGTGCGTCCGGAGTCCCACCTCGGCCATGCCATGAAGCCCCGTCAGCTCACCATGATGGGACTCGGGAGTGCGATTGGCGCCGGGCTCTTCCTGGGCTCCGGAGCCGGCGTGCACGCAGCGGGACCGGCCGTGCTGGTGTCCTACCTGGTAGCGGGGACGCTGATCATCCTGGTCATGTGGGCGCTGGGCGAAATGGCCGCGGCGAACCCCACCAGCGGCGCCTTCTCCGTCTACGCCGAGCGGGCAATGGGCAAAACCGCAGGCGCCACGGTGGGCTGGCTGTGGTGGCTCCAGCTGGTGGTTGTCATCGCCGCGGAGGCCCTCGGCGCCGCAGGCCTCCTGTTTACCGTCTGGCCTGTCGTCCCGGTCTGGGCCCTGGCGCTGATCTTCATGGTGGCGTTCACCGCCATCAACCTGACCGGGGTCCGGAACTTCGGCGAGTTCGAATTCTGGTTCGCCATCCTCAAGGTTGCCGCCATCGTGCTGTTCCTGGGCGTCGGTGCTGCGCTGCTCCTGGGCATCCTCCCCGAGGTGGCCTCGCCGGGACTGGCCAACATCACGTCCGATTTCGCCCCCGCCGGACTCGGCGGCATCGCCACGGCACTGTTCGTGGTGATCTTCGCCTTCGGCGGGACCGAGATCGTGGCCGTTGCCGCCGCGGAGACGGAGGACCCTGAACACAGCGTGGGCAGGGCAGTCCGGACCGTGCTGTGGCGCATCCTGATCTTTTACAT
Source organism: Pseudarthrobacter sulfonivorans (assembly GCF_024391045.1). GTDB lineage: Bacteria > Actinomycetota > Actinomycetes > Actinomycetales > Micrococcaceae > Arthrobacter > Arthrobacter sulfonivorans_B. Next base: position 136,493 of record NZ_JANFCZ010000003.1, on the reverse strand, counting down.
CGGATCGGTGTTTGTGATCGCAGCGGTCCTGCCGGTCAGCTCCGAGGGCCTCGCTTCGCCCTTCGCCGGGGTGCTTAACGCGGCCCGGATCCCAGGTGCCGGTACGGCAATCACCCTGGTGGCCGTCGTCGCGCTTCTCTCCGCCCTGAACGCAAACCTCTACGGAGCCTCCCGCATGGTGTACTCACTGGCCGCACGCGGCGAGGCGCCCCGCTTCCTGTCGCGCCTGACCGGCGCCAGCGTCCCCATGATCGCGGTGGGCGTCTCGGTGGCGTTCGGCTTCTTCGCCACCGTCCTGGAACTCCTGTTCCCGGACCGGATCCTGCCGGCCCTGTTCCAGCTTGTCGGATCAACGTGCCTGGTGGTGTGGGGCACGGCCCTGGTCTCGCAGCTGATCCTCCGGCGGCGGGCCGACCGGGACCGCACCGACCTGCCGCTCAGGATGAAGGGCTTCCCGGGCCTGACGGTCTTCGGGCTGGCGTTGCTGGCCTTGATCTTCGCCGTCGGTTTCAGCGCCGAAAGCAGCCGCATCCAGTTGCTTTCCACCTTCGCCCTGGTGGTCTGCCTCGCCGCAGCCTGCTGGGTCGGTGCCCGGCTGGCCGGGCGTGAACGCCAGCCCAAGTAAGTAGCAGCAGGTGTTCTTCTGAGCGCTGAAAACGACACCTGCTGCCACCCGGTTGGGAGGGCCCGCACCCGGGGCGTCCGCGGTTGAAGTGCCCGGTCCGCAGGCAGGTAAAGTGGTGCGGGAATGACGCACTGACGCGCCGGGCCCCGCCTGAGCGCCGTACTTGACGAGGACTGACATTATGAGCGGCAGGCACACCGGCGATATGCATTCGCACACTGTTGAGGGCACCGACCCCCAGCTGTACGTGGAGGTGCATGATCCGGCCAGTGACGCGGGGCTCCGGCCCGTCCTGCTGATCCACGGCTTCTCATCCTCCAGCAAGCTGAACTGGGAGGACACCGGCTGGCTGGCTGCCTTCCTGGACGCCGGACGCCGGGTCATCACGGTGGACCTGCCGGGCCACGGCCGCAGCGGCGCACCGGAGGATCTCGATTCCTACTCGCCGAGCCGGATCCGGGCGGATTTGCTGCAGATAGTGTTCGACGCCGGCGTGCGGCCTGCGCACGAAGGTGACCCCGCCAGCGGGGTTGATGTGGTGGGCTATTCACTGGGTTCCCGGCTGGCCTGGGAATTCGGCGCCACGCAGCCCGAGCTGGTGCACCGGATGGTCCTGGGCGGACCGAACATCGCCGATCCCCTGGCTGCCTTCGATCTCATCGCGGCCCAGCGGTACCTCGCCGACGGCACCCCCATTGCCGACGAGTCCACAGCAGGGCTGCTGAAGATGGCCATGCTCCTGCCAAGCAACAACATTTTCGCGTTGCTGTCGCTGGTGGAAGCCATCAAGGCCGAGCCTTTCGACCCCGCCGAAGCCGTCCCGCACATGCCCATGCTGCTGGTGGCCGGCGACAAGGACGAACGCGCCACCACCATGCCCCAGCTGGCCGAGCTGGGCCGCCGGGCCGGGTCGATGGCCGAGCAACTGGTGCTCCCGGGCCGGAACCACACCAACGCCATCACCAGCCGGGTCTTCAAGCAGGGCGCCATTTCGTTCCTGGGTGTCTAGCAAGCACGTGTCTACCACCTGACAGGTGTTTCTTAGCTCCCGCATAGGTTCCCCTGCTTGGATCGGCAGATGCACGATCCACACAAACTGCGCTCCCGCGGGCCCTCCAACGCCACGCGGCGCCGGTCCGTCCTGGCGGCCGTCGCCGCGTTCCTTGCCGTAGCGCTTATTGCCAGTGTCTACAGCCTGGCACATGCCGTGCCGTCGGCGGCCGGTTCATCGCAGGCTGCAGGAACCGCTCACGCCATCGCCCGCTCCGGGGCAGGCGCCGGGGCAGCGGGCGCAGCAGTCGCCGCACCCATCGACGCGGCCCTCGGCAACACTATCGACGCGATTGTCGCCGCCAACAGCGAGTACCAGGTGGGCGTCGCGCTGATGGATACGGTAAGCGGTCAACTGCATCAATACGGCGTGGCGGCACCCTTCGAGGCCGCGAGCACGGCCAAGGTCCTGACTGCTGCGGCCTTCTACAGCATGGTGGAGGAGGGCTCGGCATCGCTCGAGGACACGCTCGGCGCCTTCACCGCGGGATTCCAGATCCAGGCCATGATCCAGGACAGCAACAACGACTCCTGGAGCCTGCTCATGGATGCGGTAGGCCTGGACAATCTGTCGGCCTATGCGGCCGCCCTCGGCATTTCGTATGACCCTCAGGTGAACACGCTCTCCACCGCCGACATGGCCCACCTCCTGACGGAGTTGTACGAGGGCCGGCTCCTTGACCCGGAGCACACGGACCAGCTTCTGTCCTACATGCAGCACACGAACTTCGAAGACCTCATTCCGGCAGCCGTCCCGGCGGGGGTGACCGTGTTCCACAAATACGGACTCCTGGACGACGAACTCCATGACGCCGCCATCCTGGCCAACTCGGCGGGGAGCTACGCCCTGGTGGTTTACACCAAGGGCACCGGCCTGGCTGACGTTCCGCAACGGACCGCCGTGATCCACGACGTCACCGCGGCCGTGACTGCCGCACTTTTCTGACGCCAAGGCCGCGGTAGCAGGTCCCGCCGGCATCCCGCCGCAGCCGCAGAAGGTAGGCTGGAAGCGGGGCGGGACAGCCGGAGAGGGACCGATGAGCACGCGTTTTGAGGATCGCACGGATGCCGGTGAGCAACTGGCGTCCGTGCTAACGCAGTTCCGCGAACGCCCTGACGCCATAGTGCTGGGGCTGGCCCGCGGGGGCATCCCGGTTGCGGCCGCAGCAGCCAAGGCTCTCTATCTTCCTCTTGGCGCGGTCCTGGTCAGAAAGCTCGGCATTCCCGGACACGAAGAAACTGCGTATGGTGCCCTGGCATGGTCCGGTGGCCGCATTGTGCGGCTACTCAACCGGCCTCTGATAGCCCGGGTTTTGGAGCATGGTGTCCGGCAGGAATGGCTCAACGAAGTGGAGGCCCGTGAGCGGGCGGAACTCCTTCGGCGGGCGGAAACCTATCCTTCGATCAGCCACGATCTGACGGGCAAGACAGTCCTCCTGGTCGACGACGGACTCGCCACCGGAGCGACGATGCGCGCAGCAGTGGAGGCCGTACGGTCAGCCGGCGCAGGAACTGTAGTGGCGGCCGCCCCCGTGGGGTCGGTGGAGGCTTACACCGCCGTGTCCCAGGTTTGCGATGCGGTCCTGTGCCTGCACCTGCCCGGTAAGTTCCGCGCGGTGGGAAGCTTCTACCGGCACTTCGAACAACTGACCGACGAGGACGCCGTCAGCATTCTGCGGGCCTAGGCGTCCGCCCCGCGGCGCGCCCGGTTCCGAAGCAGGACGGCAGCTGCCAGACCAAGCACAAACAGCGCCCCGGCGGCAACAACAGGCACCACAAAAGCTGCCTGGTAGCCGTCCGCCTGGGCAAGCTGGCCCGCCAGGAAGGCGCCCAGCGCTGTGCCCGCCACAATCCCGCTGGCCAGGGCAGTCATGACCGTTCCCAGCCTCTCGGCGGGAGCCACGATTCCGCCGATGGTGAAGACAGTGACCATGACCGGTCCCACCGGCAGGCCAAGGACCAGCAGGACACCGATCATGCCGCCCAGGGAATCCGGCACCGCGAGCAGCAGCGCGAGGCCCGACATGGCTGCCGCACTGACCATCCAGCGGGACACAGGCTTGAAACGCCTGGACCAGTAGGCCACGGACAGGGCGGCGGCAGCGGAGCTCACGCCCATGACCGAGTACAGCAGCCCGGCGACCTCGGAGCTGGCGAAGCTTGCGGAAAAGGAGCTCAGTGCCGTCTGGGTTGATCCGAAGAACGTGCCCATGGCCACCATGGCCAGGGCAGGAAGGGCGACGGCGGCAGGTATCCTGGCGGCCTTGGCTCCGGCCGTCCGCTTCAAAGGCACCGCTTTGTGCGTGGGGTGCAGGGCAAAAGCCGGGACCAGTGTCAGGGTCATGACAACGGCCAGGGCCAGCGGCAGCCAGGGGGCCACCATGCTGGCAAGGATCCCCACCAGGGCCGGGCCCAGGACGAAGGTCAGTTCGTCGGCTGTCCCCTCGTAGGACAATGCTGTATCGAGGTCACGGCCGGCGTCCTTGCCGCCTTGCCGGGAAACCAGCGCCATCCAGCGGACGCGGGCGAGCGGGCCGACCTGCGGGCAGGTTGCACCGACGAGGAAGGCTGCCCCGGCAAGCGCGGCAGGGAAGGACCCGTCGGCCGGAATCCAGGCTGTACTGATGAGGGCAACGACGGCTAATGCGTTGAGGACTGCCGCCACCAGGAGCACGGGGCGCTGCCCGTGGCGGTCTGCCAGGGCACCGAAAACCGGCGCTCCGAAGGCAGCTCCGATTCCCACGGCTCCGGCCGCCATGCCGCCCACGGCGTAGGAGCCGGTGGCCGAGGTAACCAGGGTCAGGGCGCCTACCGTGAGCATGGCCAGGGGCACCCGGGCGAAGAGGCCGAGCGGGATGAAACCGCGGCCGGCCAGCTGTGGGAGCCTGGCGAACCGGCCCGCGCGCGCCGGGGCAGCGGCGGAAGCCGGGGCAGCAGACGCAGGGGCAGTGGCGGAAGCCGGTTCACTGGCGGATAGGGCTGATTCCGTTGGGGAGATGACGGAAGGAAGGGGTGTTGGGTTCAAGTTTCCGGGCACATTCACTCGTGCGCATCGTCCCTCCTCCCGATGCGCGAAACCCGGTAACTGTCCAATTATACCCGGCTTATACCAGCACTTCCGCGGCGTCGGAGATCCGCAGCGTGGAACCGTTCCGTCCCTTGATGACCTGGAGCTGTGTTCCGATTCGCTGCTTCATTTCCCCCACGTGGCTGACAAGGCCCACAACGCGTCCGCCGTCGCGAAGGCCCTCGAGCGCGTCCATGACCTGTTCCAGCGACTGCTCATCGAGGCTGCCGAAGCCTTCATCCACAAAGAGGGTATCGATCTGGATGCCGCCGGATTCCTGCTGGACAACGTCAGCCAGGCCCAGGGCGAGGGAGAGCGAGGCCATGAAGGATTCGCCGCCGGAAAGTGTGGAGGTGTCCCGGCGGTGCCCGGTCCACTGGTCCACCACTTCAAGCCCCAACCCGGATTTGGCGCCGCGTGCAGCTTTGGCATCCGAATGCTGCAGCAGGTAGCGGCCGTCGCTCATGGCCACGAGGCGTTCCGATGCAGCCAGCGCCACCTGCTCCAGCCGTGCCGCGAGGACGTAGCTGTTGAGGCTCATGCGGTAGGTGTTCTCGCCGCGCCCGGCCGCGGTCTCGGCCAGCGCCGTGAGCAGCTGGGCATGTTCCCTGGGCTCCTGTGCCGATCCGGCGAGCTGCCGGTACTCGCTGCCGATAGCAGCAAGCGACTCGACACAGCGTCCCGCCATACCGGCGGCGAGGTCGGCGTCGCGGGCCTCCCGGCTCGCCTCCGCGGCCGCCGCCTGGAGCCGAGCCACCAAGTCCTCGTCTTCGACTGGGGCTGTGGTGGCTTCCTCCAACGCCAGCACCAGGTCCTCGGATGCGAACAGCTCGGCAATCCGTGCCTGTTCGTCGTAGCTGGCCCGGACCTCACCCTGCAGGGCCGTTGCCTCCGCAGCTGCCAGCAAGTGCGCCCGGGCTTCGTCGGCGGTGCCGAAACCGGCATCCGGCAACGCCCGTTCGAGTTCGAGGCGCGCTTCCTCGGCGCGGGCGTTGGCCTTCTCCAGCTGGGCCCGGGCCCCCACGGCTTTCTCCAGTGTGGCGGCGGCGTCCTGCAAAGACCGCAGGCGCCGCGTCAGGCTGCTGTGGCCGCCGCGCAGGCCGGACAGGGCCTGGTCCAGCGAGGCCAGGTTCTCCGCCACCTCAACGGCCGAAGCAGCAGCTTGGGCGAGCTCTTCGGCGCCCCTTTGCCTGGCAGCCTCCGCCGCCTTGATCCGGGCCTCCACCTCATCAATCCGTTGCTTCAGCTCGGCCAGTTCCTTCACGGCATGCCGGGATTGGTCGGCGGCCAGACGTGCTGCTGCCACTGCATGGACGGCGTCATCCTCCGGGGTGCCGCCGCCCTGTCCCGCGAGGACGGCAACCAGCTGGCTTGCCTCACCCAACGCGGTACTGTCCGCCGCAAGTTTGGCTTCCGCCTCCTCGTAGGCGTGTTGCGCGGCCTCCTCGGCCTGGCTGAGCCCCAGGGCAGATGCCGCGGCTGCCGCAGGGGCCGGGTGGTCCTCACTGCCGCAAACCGGGCAGGCGTCCCCTTCCGCCAGGTGGGCCGCGAGTTCCGCGGCAGCGTTGGCCAGCCTTTCCTCCCTCAGGTCCAGCCAGCGGGCCTTCGTCTCCAGCTGGAGTTCCCGGGATGCACCATGGCGCTGCGCCGCGTGCACCTGTTCCGCAACTGCCGTTTGGTGCCGCCGGACAACGTCCAGGAGCTCTTCCGCGGCAGCCGCTTCCTTGGCCCGCAATTCGGCAGCTGCGGCCAGCAGTTCCACGGGCTCCAGTCCGGCCGTGAGGTCCGATTTCTCCGCCCGCAGGTCTCCGATGAGCCCGGCCAGTTCAGCATCCGTTTGGCTGAGTTCCTGCTGCTGCACCGCCAGGGACTTGCCCCTGGTGGCCAGCGAGTGCAGCCGCTCTTCGTCGGGCAGCCGCGCCTCAACCACTGCCAGCAGGGACCGGATCCGGCTCAGTTCGCCCGCAACGTCAAGGCCGGTCAGGGGGTCGACGGCACCAGACGCATCCGCAGCGGAAAGGTCAAGGTGTTCCAGTTCGGGGTCCTCGCCCGCCGCCAGCCGCAGGATCGTGACGGCGGCATCGAGGGCACCGGCAGCGTTCCGAACCTGGGATTCACTCGACTGGACAGCCTGGAGCTGCCCGGTGAGTACCTCGGCGCGGCGGTGCCGTTCGAGCGTCGCCGCCTTCGTTTCCAGTCCGGCCAGGCCCGCCTCGACGGCTGCCTTCCGTGCCGTGGCCGCATCGAGCCTGCGCCGGCGTTCGCAACGGGCTGTTTCCCTTTCGAGCCGGCCCGCCGCGAGTTTGCTCCTTGCCGCCGCAGCCTCCGCTGCTGCGGACAACCCCCGGGCGCGCCGGGTCACGCCGGCCTGCAGCCAGCCGATCCGGGCGCCCGGTTCCTCCGGGGCCGGCCCGTCCGGCTCCCCCACAGCTGCATCTCCGGCAGAAGTTTCTTCCGCGGGTGTGCCGTCAAACAGTGCTGCGGCCTCGGCTTCCGCACGTGAGGCGAGCAGCTCAAGTTCCCCGTTCAGCTTCGCGACATCGTTCCGTGCCGCCTGCGCCCGGGCTGACAGTTCCTGCTCCAGCGCTTCGAACCGCTGTGTGCCGAAAAGCTTCTGCAGCAGGTCCAGGCGATCGCTCGCCTTGGACCTCAGAAAGGCAGCAAAGTCGCCCTGGGGCAGCATGACCACCCTGGTGAACTGCTCCCGGTCCATGCCCAACAGCGCCGTAATCTCGGCACCGGCCTCGTCATTGCGCCCGGACCTCTCCGTCCACGCTCCGCCGACGCGTTCCCGCAACAGGGTTTTGGCCTGCTGCGTGGTGAAGCCGTTCTTGCCGCGGGCGCTGGGTTTGTCCCAGGCCGGAGACCTGGTGACTTCAAAGTGCCGTCCCTGTGCCGAAAACTCACAGGTGACCGAAGGCTCCCGGGAAGGTTCGGCGTGGTCGCTGCGGAGCCGTTTGCCGTCCTGGCGGGCGCCGGGCACGGATCCATAGAGCGCGAAGCAGACGGCATCGAGCACACTGGTTTTTCCGGCCCCGGTGGGTCCGTTCAGGAGGAATAGGCCGTGGGCGCTGAGCCTGTCAAAGTCGATCTCTTCGGTGCCGGCAAACGGTCCGAAGGCGGAAATGGCCAGGCGGTGGATCCTCACAGCGATGCCTCCCGGAGACGCACGTCATCCAAGGCGGCGGCAATGGCCAGCCGCTCGGCGTCGTCCGCGTCCCGGCCCCGGACGTGATCCAGGAATCCGCAGCACACTTCAAGGTCATCCCGGGCTTCGGCGAGGCGGGTGCTGTAACTCGCGGACGCCCTGGCCGAACCGCCCTCCGGCTCAAAACCCAGGACCAGCGTGTCCGGAAAGCGGACGCGCAGCCGCTCCATGGCCTGCCGGGGGCGCTGGGCATCGGTCAGCGTGATCTGGCAGTATGCGTCCTCGGCCCAGGCATGCTCACCGGACTCCAGCAGGTCGGAAATCCGGCCGCGGAGCACCGCCAGCTTCCGCGGGGCCTCCCAGGAGAGTTCCGAGACAGCCGTGACGCCGCCGGGGCCGACGTCGATAAGCCACCCTCCCTTGACGTGCTTGGCCTCGGAGAACGAGTAGGCCAGGGGTGAGCCTGAATACCTGACGGTCGAGGACAGCGTCTGCCGGCCGTGAAGGTGCCCCAAGGCCGTGTAGCTGAAGTCGTCGAACAGGTCCAGCGGGACCGCGCCGACTCCCCCGATGCTAAGGTCCCGCTCGCTGTCCGAGCTGATGCCGCCGCTGGCGAACGTGTGGGCGAGGACCACGGAGTGGACCGTTCCTTCTGCGTTGCGCCGGGACAGGTCAGCCCGGATACGGTCAGTGGCGGCGCGGGTCACTGCGAAGTGGCTGGCCGGTTCGGCCCCGAGTTGCTCGGCGACCAGTCGCGGCTCCAGCCACGGAATGCCGTAGATGGCCAGGGCGGCACCCGGCGCATCACCGCCCGGCTCCAAGGGCAGGACCAGCGGCTGGTCCAGGTCCGCCAGCCTGGTCCGCAGGTGTACGCCACCGCGTTCGAGCAGCCGGGAAGCGAAGCCCAGCCGGATGGCGGAGTCGTGGTTGCCGCTGGTCAGCACCACCGTGGCGCCTGACGCGGTGAGCCGGACCAGGGCGTCATCCAGGAGGCGCACGACGTCGACACCCGGCAGGGCGCGGTCGTAGACGTCACCGGCGATCAGGACAACATCAATCCCCTGCGCGGAGACGGCGCTGACGAGCTGATCAACGAAGGACCGTTGGGCGTCCAGCATTCCGACCCCGTGGAACGACCGGCCCAAATGCCAGTCCGATGTGTGCAGTAACCGCATATTCCTACGCTATCGGCTGGCACTGACAGTTAAGGCAACAGCCGCGGCAAACCCGCCGCGGCCGGCGCCGGCCAGTGCTTCTAGCCGCGCTTTCCGTCAAAAAATTCCTGTGCCTCGTCCCGGCGGGACTGCTCCTGCGCGGCCGCTCCCTGGACTGCCGGGGCATCGGCGTCGGCGAATTCAATTTCGCGATCAACATCGTCTACATCGGCAACGTCCTCTACACCGTCAACATCAGCAGCGTCGCTGTCAGCCGCCGAAGCGGCCGGAGCATCCTGGGCACCGAAGCCACGGAAGACCAGCCCTGCGATGCCGGCACCCACGAGCGGCGCCACCCAGAACAGCCACAGCTGCTCGAGGGACCAGCTGGAGCTGAAGATGGCGGAGGCGGTGGCCCGGGCCGGGTTGAAGGGTGCGTTGCCCACCGAGAGTCCCAGCTGCAGCAACACCGCAAAGGCCAGGCCCACGGCAACGGCGGCGGCCGGCCGGTTCAGGTTGTTGCGGGTGGTGGTGCCCAGGAAGACGGCCACCAGGATGGCAGCTCCGAGGACTTCCAGCAGGAGCACGGCGGCCATGGGAGCCTGGATGATGGAGTGCTCACCAAAGCCGGCGGTCACGGTGTCGAATGCGGTCCTGCTGTCCTGGATTCCCGGCAGGGTCCGGAGGATGCCGAACAGCGCCAGCGCGCCCAGCAGCGCCCCCACCAGCTGGGCTCCGATGTACGCTGCGGCGTCGCCGAGGCGGATCCGTCCGGCGACGGCGTGCCCCACCGTCACGGCCGGGTTGAAGTGGCCGCCGGAAACGTAGCCGAAGGCAAGCATGGCCGCCGTCACGGCCAGTCCCGCGGCGAGCGCGGCCGGCAGCGGGCTGGATTGCGGAATGGAGAAAAGGGGCACGCCCAGGCCGGTCACCACGATGAAGAGGCTGCCGAACGCTTCGGCGGACAGCCTGGACACCAGCCCGGGCCGGACGTCGGTGCCGTTGCCGGCTGCCGGCCCGGAGGCGGAACCGTGGTGGACGGAAACAGGCGTGGTCATGGCGGGGAGTCCTTAATCGTCGGGGGCGTCGCTGCGCGGCAAAGTCTGGCTGCCGGCGGGAAGTTCCGGCGCGGCCTCTGCATTGTGCCAAGGAATTCTGGGCATTGGCTGAGTCTGAGCTTAGTTGATGGACCGCGCGGCACCGGGCGCGTCCGGCTTCCGCATCACGGTAAATTGGCTGGTATGAGCATCGATCCGGGCGCCGGCGCGCCCTCGCTGAAGTCCCGCATCCACGGCTGCCTCCTGGGTGGCGCCCTGGGAGACTCGCTGGGCTACGCCGTGGAGTTCGACTCCATCGAGACGATCCGCGGCCGCTTCGGCACGGCCGGCGTGACGGACCTCGCAATGTTCGACGGCGGCACGCACTTTTCGGACGACACGCAAATGACGCTGTACACGGTGGACGGCCTGGTGGAGGCGCTGGAATGGGCCAATGACGGCGTGGGCGCGGACGTGAATGCGTGCGTGTGGCTGGCGTACCTGCGCTGGCTGGACACCCAGGGGGTGCCGGTGCCGTCGTCCGCCCCGGTGCAGCCGAAGCGCTGGATCGACGGCAACGAGGTGCTGCGGCACCGCAGGGCCCCGGGGAACGCCTGCCTCAGCGGCCTGGCCACCGGCGAGATGGGTACGGTCTACCGGCCGGTGAACCCGGACTCGAAGGGCTGCGGAACCGTGATGCGCTCAGCGCCCTTTGGCCTGATTCCCCATATCGCGTCCGACGCCGTCTACAAGTTGAGTGCGGATGCCGCCTCCCTGACCCATGGCCATCCGTCCGCGCGGCAGAGTGCCGGCGGCTTCAGCCTGCTCATCCACCTGCTGGTGTCCGGCGCCGGCCTGCAGGAAGCGGCGACGGCGGTCCTGGAGGAGGTGCGCGGGCTGGAGGAAGTGGCGGCAGAGCTCCCGGCACGCCTCGAAGCAGCGATCCGCCATGCGGAAGGTGGCGTCCTCGCGCCGGAGGAACTCGTGCGCGAACTCGGCGAGGGCTGGGTGGCAGAGGAAGCGTTCGCCGTCGGGCTTTACGCGGTCCTGGCCACCGCACCACGCAGGGACTCCGGGGCATCGCCCGCAGACCATTTCCGGGCGGCCGTGGCGCTGGCAGTCAACCACAGCGGCGACAGCGACTCCACGGGTTCCATCGCCGGCAACATCCTGGGCGCCTTTTACGGCGAGCAGGCCCTGCCCCCGGAATGGCTCGACGCCCTCGAGGCCCCTGAGGTCATCCGGGGCATGGCCGATCTGCTGGTGGGGGTTACGACCGCCTGAGGGCCACGTTGTTGCAGGCCTCGCAGATGTCCGCCGGGATCACGCCCCGGCGCTGCAGGACACCAAAGATCACGCACCCCAGGCAGAATCCGGCAAAGGCTTCCAGGGAGGCCGCCGCGATGAGGACCGCCAGCGCAATCCAGGCGGCAGGGGCGGCGCCGGCGGCAAACAGCAGAAGGGCAGTGCTGGAGACCACGGTGCCCATGCCCTGCGCAAAACGCTTGGGCGGCCCGGGCACCAGGCGGGCGCGGCCCAGCCGCGGAGCGAGGAGTTTGACGGACAGCAGCGCCAGCGGCGAAAAGCGCGGCCCGAAAAGTACCCGCAGCCAGAACCCCGCAGCGATCAGGACGAGCCCCCAGCCCGAACCGGTCAGCAAAGTGGCGCCGGCTAGCAGCACCACCAGCCCCGCGGTGATCCGGGCTGCGTACTCATTAACCGGATTGGGAAAGGCAAACACAGCAGACCAGCTGATACCGCTGCCGCGGCCGTGCATAGGTTGGCTCATCCTGCAAGGCTAGGAGCCGGCCCCGCTGCTGGGAAGATTTGTTGCGCCGGATGAACCGGGGCGCTTCCCTATACTGCCGCGGCGCCGGCGTAGCCGCCCACCATCTGCAGGAACTCCCCTTCGGACAGAACCTCAATGGGCTGGCCACGGTCGTGGAGCTCCAGGACACGCCGGGCCTTGCCCGTGAGCCGCCCGGACCGCAGGTCCGAGGCCACAAAACCGTCGCCCACCACCAGCACGGTGGTACGCGCGGTCACCCGGCTTTCCGGCCGGGCACCCAGCTCGGCCGATCGCACTTTCGCCTCCGGCCGGGCCATGGCCAGCTGCCCGGTGAAGACCACTGTCTGGCCGTACAGCGGGTGGGAGGGCTCGGCGTCGGCGTTCGGGAGGGGGTTGGCACCTTCCTCCGGCCAGCCGGACAGAAAAGGGCGCACGGGCGCTCCGCTGCGGCAGGCCGCAGGGCCGGAGAGTGCGGCGAGGCTGGGTTTGGATAGCTCGTCGTACGCCGGGTCGAAGGAGTCCTGCCGGGGCAGCTCGAGGCCCAGCGAAAGATACAACTCGGCAATGCTGTTGGCATTGTTGCGCGCCGCGATGTCGATCAGGATGCCGGCACAGGCCCGTGCGTCCTCGGCGGCATCGTGATGGTTGACCAGCGGAACGCCGGCTTCCTCGGCTGCGAACGGCAGCGAGTTGGACACCAGTGAATAACAGCGCCGGGACAGCATCACGGTGCAGACGTATTCGTAGGCCGGACCGGCGAGGCCTGACACCTCAAGGCCGGAACGGATCACGCCCAGGTCAAAGGCGGCGTTGTGGGCGGCCAGGATGTCGCCGCCGATGAAAGCACCGATCTCCGGGAACAGCTCACCGAAGCGGGGAAGGCCGGCAACGTCCTCGGAGCGGATCCCGTGGATCCGGACGTTGTGGAAGTCGAAGTGGTCGTGGTTTGCGGGCGGCCGCATCAGCCAGGATGCTTCCTCCACAACGCGTCCGCCCCGGACCTTCGTCAGACCCACCGCGCACGGCGAGCCCCGGAAGCCATTGGCCGTTTCGAAATCGATCGCCGTAAAGTCCAGTCCCACGGCCCATACTTTACCGCCGGGCAGGGCCGTTCCCCTGTCACCGGGGCGGCCCTGTCGCGGATATCACCTGCCCGGCGGACGTGCTGTCACGTTGGTCCAGTACCCTAGGGAGGTGAACTTTCATGCGATCAGCGACCTTGCCGTGCCCATGCTGGGCGGTGCAGGACCCGTCCAGCCACAGCTGGCCTCGTTCCTGCCCGACTGGCTGAACCCCGATGTCTTCCTTCGCGACTCGCCGCTCGGGCCCTGGGTGGTCCTGGTGGTCTGCGCCATTGTGTTCGCCGAAACAGGCCTCCTGGTGGGATTCTTCCTGCCCGGTGATTCGATGCTGTTCACCGCGGGCCTGCTGGTGTCCACCGGCGCCATCAAATTCAACCTGTGGGGCATGTGCGCCCTGATCATCGTGGCTGCCATCCTCGGGAACCAGGCCGGCTATCTGATCGGTTCCAAGGCCGGGCCCGCCATCTTCAACAAGCCCGAGTCCAGGCTCTTCAAGCGCGAGAACGTGGAGAGCGCGCACGCGTTCTTCGAAAAGCACGGCGGCAAGGCACTGATCCTGGCGCGTTTTGTCCCCATCATCAGGACCTTCGTGCCCGTCATCGTGGGCGTGGCACAGATGGACAAGAAGAAATTCTTCCTCTACAACGTCATCGGCGCCGTGCTGTGGGGCGGCGGCGTCACGCTCCTGGGTGCCTGGCTGGGCCAGTTCAGCTGGGTGGGCAACAACATTGACATCATCTTCATCGCCATCGTGCTGGTTTCCGTGGTACCGATCGCCATCGAGGTTCTCCGGGGCATGTCCGCGAAGCGCCAGGCGGCCCGCTTCGGCACGGATCCCGTGGACGAATTCATCGAAGAGCACGAGCCCGTGGAGGAACGCAAAACCAACCTGGACTGAGATCCCGGGACAATCTCCGCGCGGACTCCGGAAATGACTAAGGGAGCCACCCAGGTGTGTGGCTCCCTTAGTCGTCCCGGTCGCGGGTGTGGGCCCCGCCGCTACCGGCGGGCCAGGGCCTCGACGATCGCAGGCAGGAGAGCCCGGAAGGCCTTACCGCGATGGCTGATGGCGTTCTTCTCTGCCGGCAGGAGCTCGGCGCAGCTGCGGTCCTCGCCCACCGGCTGGAGGACAGGGTCATAGCCGAAGCCGCCGTCACCGCGCGGCTCGCGCAGCAGGATGCCCTCGAGCTGGCCGTATTCCACCACCTCGTGTCCGCTGCCGCCTGCCGACGGAACGGCCAGCGCCGCAGCGCAGACGAAGGCCGCGCCGCGGTGCGCGTCCGGTACGTCGGAGAGCTGGTCGAGCAGGAGCCTGAGGTTGGCGGCATCATCGCCGTGCCGCCCGGCCCACCGTGCCGAAAAAATCCCGGGCGCCCCGCCGAGGACGTCCACGGCCAGGCCAGAATCGTCCGCGATGGACACCAGACCGGTGGCCTCCGCCACCGCCCTCGCCTTCAGCAGCGAATTCTCGGCGAACGTCACGCCCGTCTCGACGACGTCGGGGGCACCTGCCGCAGCGGCGTCCACCACCTGCGTATCGACGTCGAGCCCGGGAACCTGACCGCGCAGGAGTTCGCGGAGTTCCCGAAGCTTGCCCTTGTTGTGGGTGGCGAGCACCAGCCGCGGTGCTGTGTTTTCCGGCAGCACGCCGCCCTGCACCACCCGGTCCGGCACCCCCTGTTCAGGCGAGGCACCCCCGCGAGCTGCCATGCTCACAGCGCGTCCGCGAGGGTTTCGCGCTGGATCGCCGCCAGCTGGGTAGTGCCCAGCAGGGCAAGATCGAGCAGTTGGTTAAGCTCGTCACGGTCGAAGGGGGCACCTTCGGCGGTGCCCTGGACTTCGACAAACTTCCCGGATCCGGTGACCACAACGTTCATGTCAGTCTCGGCGCGGACGTCTTCGACATAGGGCAGGTCCAGCATGGGGATGCCGTCGATGATGCCCACCGACACGGCGGCAATGGTGTCCACGAGGGGCTGGGCGTTCTTCGCGATGAGTTTGTTGTCGCGGGCAAAGCGGATGGCGTCGGCCAGGGCCACATAGGCGCCCGTGATGGCCGCGGTGCGGGTGCCGCCGTCGGCCTGGAGGACGTCACAGTCCAGAACAATCGTGTTCTCGCCCAGGGCCTTGGTGTCGATGATGGAGCGCAGCGAACGGCCGATCAGGCGGGAGATTTCATGCGTCCGGCCGCCGATCTTGCCCTTGACCGATTCACGGTCGGAGCGGGTGTTGGTGGCCCGGGGAAGCATGGCGTATTCGGCGGTCACCCAGCCGCGGCCTTCGCCCTTGAGCCAGCGCGGTACGCCTGCTGTGAGGGAAGCCGTGCACAGCACCCGGGTGTTGCCGAACTCGATGAGGGCCGATCCCTCGGCCTGCTTGGACCATCCGCGGGTGATGCTGATGGGGCGGAGCTGGTCGGGGGCGCGGCCGTCGGCGCGCACTACGGGCACTGCAGTTGCTTCAGAAGTCATGCCATTAGCTTATCGACTCGCAGCATAGCGGCCCGACGGGCCCGGGCCGCTCCGGTGACGCCCGTAAGCGGGAGGCCTAGATCGTGTAGTGCACTCCGGCCACAGCTACTGCCACGTGCTGCCCAAACACTTCCTTGGCCTCGGCCATGACGATGCTCGGCGAGGTCCACACCGGGATGTGGGTGAGCAGCAGCCTGCGGGCCCCGGCGGCAGCTGCGGCCTCCCCCGCACGCTTGCCGGTCAGGTGCACATCCTTGATGGCGTCGTCGCGGCCCTCCTCAAATGCGGCTTCGCACAGGAAGATGTCCGCGTCCTTGGCAGCCTCTTCCAGGCCGGAACAGGAGTCGGTATCGCCCGAATACGTCAGGACCCGGCTGACGGGGTTGCCGTCCTTGTCCGGCTCGGTGACGTCCACGCGGAGGGCGTAGGCTTCCTCCACCGGGTGGTTGACCGCAAACGGTGTCACGGTGAAGGGGCCCACGGTGACGGGCTTCCGCTCGGTCCAGTTGGTGAAGTCGAATTCCTCGTGCATCCCC
This sequence comes from Pseudarthrobacter sulfonivorans, assembly GCF_024391045.1. GTDB lineage: Bacteria > Actinomycetota > Actinomycetes > Actinomycetales > Micrococcaceae > Arthrobacter > Arthrobacter sulfonivorans_B. The sequence continues at coordinate 120,534 of NZ_JANFCZ010000003.1, read as the reverse complement.
GGGTCCAGTTCCAGCCCGTATGCCGTGGCCATCCGGTCCGCCGTTGCGGCGGGACCCCACACCGGGATCCGTCCGCGCCCCCAGCCGCCGGGCTTCCAGCGGACGGCCACATGCAGTCCGCAGAGGTCCATGCAATGGTCCGGGTGCAGGTGGGTGAGGAAGATCGCGTCGATGTCCTCCAGGTCCGTGTACCGCTGGATGGCGCCCAGTGCGCCGCTGCCGAGGTCCATGACGATCTTCCACGTCCGCTCGCCGTCGTTGGCGGTCAGGAGATAGCACGACGCCGGCGAGCCGGGACCGGGAAACGATCCCGTACAGCCCACGATGGTCAGTTTCACTGGGCGGGACCTCCGGCGCGGTGGGCGCCAACGAAGTTGGAAATCCGCTGGCCCGTGCGCCCGGGGCGGGCACTGGCGCGCTGGGCGGCCTCGATCATTTCCGGGGTGATGCGGGCCAGGCTCCCGGTGGGGTACTGCGCCGCAACGTGGTCCACGTGCCGTACGGAGAGGACTTCGGGGCCCAGGAACCTGCGGGCCAGGGTCTCAAACTGGGCGGCGTCACCGGTGGCGATGAAGTGATGCTCCGGCGGGGCTGCGGTGGTGCGCTGCAGGTTGTGGTTGGCCAATGCCCGGTACACGTCCTTGGCCGTTTCCTCGGCGCTGGACACGAGGGTCACGGCGTCGCCCATCACAAACGAAATCACACCGGTCAGGAGCGGGTAGTGCGTGCAGCCAAGGACCACGGTGTCCACCCCGGCGGCTTTCAGCGGGGCCAGGTATTCTTCGGCGACGGCGAGAAGCTCGGGGCCGGTGGTGATGCCGGCTTCCACATAGCTGACGAACGCCGGGCAGGCCACGGACGTGATGGCCAGGTCCGGCGCGGCCGCGAAGGTGTCCTCGTACGCGCGGGAGCCTACGGTGGCCGAGGTTCCGATGACGCCGACGCGCCCGGTCCGGGTGGCGGCAACTGCCCGCCGGACCGCGGGCTGGATGACTTCGATGACGGGGATGCCGTACTTGGCGGTGTACCTCTCGCGGGCGTCCCGGAGGACAGCGGCTGACGCCGAGTTGCAGGCAATGGTGAGCAGCTTGACACCGGAGTCCACCAGTTCGTCCATCACGCCCAGGGCGTTCGCCCTGACTTCGGCGATGGGCAACGGCCCGTACGGTCCGTTGGCGGTGTCCCCCACGTACAGGATGGACTCGTTGGGCAGTTGGTCGATGATGGACCGCGCCACGGTCAGCCCGCCGACGCCCGAATCAAAGACGCCAAGAGGGCGGGATCCCACCAGGCCGGCGCTGTTGCTGGCTGCGGTCTCCCGTGCTGCTGCGGCTACCGGGTCCGTGCTCGAGGCTGTAGTCATGATTATTCGAGGATAGGTCTTCCCTGCGGCCGCAGCCATCACATTGTGGCGGCGCACTCATGTCGAATTTGTCACACTGCGGCCCGCGCCGGCGGATCAGCGGACAGCAGGCCGCAGGGTCAGGCGCGTGAATCCAAGGACTGGAGCATGGCCTGCACCAAGGACTCCTGCAGCCAGGTAGTGAAGTTGTACACCAGGGCGAGGTAGCTTTCCACGTCCTCGGCCTGGGACCAGTCCTGCATCCGGTGTACATGCTCGGCGTCTGCCTCGTCCCGGATGTCCAGGCGTTCGGCCAGCACCAGGCGGACATCGTTCAGGGCCATGGACCAGTGCCTGGCCGCGTCCGCCGTCAGGACGATGTCGTCCTTGTCGAGATCCAGTGCGGCGGCCCGCAGCGCGCCAATTTTGGTTTCCCGCAGCGAGCGCTCGGTGAGCTGGCGGAACTCCAGGGACGCGCCGTCGTCGTCCTTCATGACGTTGGGCAGGAGCCGCTTCACGGCGCGGTCCGTTGGTTCCTTGACATCCATGTCCAGGCCGATCAGGGCCGCGAGCGGATCCTGGCTGGCGTGTTCGGCCGGCTGGAGCATGGAGATGACGTCGCTGATCAGGCTGCGGAGCAACTCACGTTCGGCAGGCTCAAGGAACCCGGTGATGCCCTTGAGCCCGTATTTGAATGCCTTAGCCACGTTTCCCCTTGCCCTGCCCGGACCCGCCGGATTTCCCTGACTTCCCGCTGTTGCCGCCGGTTGCTTTTTCCACGGTGGCCCAGAGGCCATAGCCGTGCATGGCAACAGCGTGGCGTTCAACCTGTTCCTTGCTGCCGTGCGCAACGATGGACCGTCCTTTTTTATGGACTTCCATCATCAGCTTGTTGGCTTTGCTCTCCGGGTAGCCGAAATAACTCTGGAAGACGTAGCTCACGTAGCTCATCAGGTTGACGGGATCATTCCAGATCACCAGGTTCCAGGGGATGTCCGGGGCGGTCAGGGTGTCTGTGGACGACTCTGTACCGGTCCGGGTGCCCTCCCTGGTAGCGGGGCCGGGCGCAACGCTTAAGCTCATCTGTCCATTCTATGGGGATAAGGGGCCCACGCCGGCGAGGGGCCCGCGGCGAAGCGGAGCGAGACGTGGGAGCCGGTGGGTGGGGCCACGCCGGCGAGGGGCCCGCGGCGAAGCGGAGCGAGACGTGGGAGCCGGTGGGTGGGGCCACGCCGGCGAGGGGCCCGCGGCGAAGCGGAGCGAGACGTGGGAGCCGGTGGGGACTAGAGTGAATTTTGTGAGTACCTCTGCCGGCTGGGACCATCCCCGCACGTCCCTGTACACAGACCACTATGAGCTGACCATGCTGCAGGCGTCGCTCCATTCGGGGGCCGCGCACCGCCGGTCGGTTTTCGAGGCCTTTGCCCGGCGCCTCCCGGACGGCCGGCGGTACGGGATTGTGGGGGGCACGGGCCGGCTCCTGGAAGGCATCGCCGATTTCCGGTTCGGTGAAGCCGAGCTCGATTTCCTGGGCCGCACGGGGGTGGTGAACCAGGACACCCTGGACTACCTGGCGAATTACCGGTTCAGCGGGGACATCTGGGGCTACGCCGAGGGCGAGGCGTATTTCCCCAACTCGCCCATCCTGATTGTGGAGTCGACGTTTGCCGAGGCCTGCATGCTGGAGACGTACGTGCTGTCCGTGCTGAACCATGACTCCGCCATCGCTTCGGCGGCGTCGCGGATGATCACGGCGGCGGGCAACCGGCCCTGCATCGAGATGGGCTCCCGCCGCACGCATGAGGAGTCTGCGGTTGCGGCCGCCCGGGCCGCCGTCATCGCAGGGTTCCACAGCACTTCAAACCTTGAGGCGGCCTTCCGCTACGGCATCAAGAGCGTGGGTACCGCCGCTCACTCCTTCACGCTCCTCCACGACACCGAGCGGGACGCCTTTGAGGCGCAGCTCGCGTCCCTGGGCGTGGGCACGTCCCTCCTGGTGGATACGTACGACGTCGAAGCGGCGGTCCGTGCCGCCGTCGAGTTGGCGGGGCCAAACCTGGGCGGTGTCCGGCTGGACTCAGGCGACCTGATAGCCCAGGCGTCGTCGGTGCGCCAGCTGCTCGACCAGTTGGGCAATGAGCACACCAGGATCATGGTCACCTCGGACCTGGACGAGTTCGCCATCGCGGCGCTGCAGTCGGCCCCTGTTGATTCCTACGGGGTGGGCACGTCCCTGGTGACAGGTTCCGGCGCGCCCACCGCCAGCATGGTGTACAAGCTGGTCAGCCGCGCGGACGATGCCGGCAATTTCGTCCCGGTAGCCAAGGCCGCCAAGAACAAGACCAGCATGGGCGGCCGGAAGTATGCACTGCGCAAGCTCAACGAGCGCGGCATCGCCACCCAGGAAATTGTGGGCATCGGCCACCGGCCCGAGGACGACGGGAACGACCGGCCGCTGCTGCAGCAGTTTATGAAGAACGGCGAGCTGCTGCCCGGGTGGACGGGATCCGAGGGTGTGGTCCGGGCCAGGCAGCGGCACGCCGACACCATGGCCGAACTGCCGCCGGTGGTCAACCGCCTGCAGCGTGGAGAGCCTGCCATCCCTACTCTCTATGAAGAAAACTGAGGAGGACCGATGTCCCGCGCCCTGATTATCGTTGACGTTCAGAACGACTTCTGCGAGGGCGGTTCCCTCGCTGTGGCCGGAGGGGCTGAGGTGGCCGGCGCGATCAGCGAGTACGTGGATGCCCACCACCGCGAGTTCGACCATATTGTGGCCACCCAGGACTGGCATATTGATCCCGGCGCGCACTTCTCCGAGACGCCCGACTTCAAGGACAGCTGGCCGCCGCATTGCGTTGCCGGCACCCGCGGCGCCGAACTCCACCCTGACCTGGACACCGAATACATCCAGGCCTATTTCCAGAAGGGCCAGTTTACGGCGGCCTATTCCGGCTTCGAGGGACTGCTGGCTCCTGAGGATGCCGTGCCCACGGGCGACCGGCAGCCCGGCTCCCTGCCGGCTGACGCAGACGCCTATGCGCCGGCCGATGACGCCATCGGCCTGGACGACTGGCTCCAAAGCCACGATGTCGAGGACGTGGTGGTGGTGGGGATCGCCACCGACTACTGCGTCATGGCAACGGCCCTTGATGCCGTCCAGGCGGGCTACTCCGTGACGGTCATCCGTTCCCTGACGGCGGGCATCGCCGAGGATCTCGACGATGCCGTGGCCGAAATGGAACTTGGTGGCGTGGACGTCTCCTGAGGCAGTCCTAACAGTTCGAATAGCAAGGTGGGCCCGGCGCTGTGCGCCGGGCCCACCTTTGCTTAAGGCATTCCAGATCTTAAGGCATGCCGGCCCGCGGCTACTTGCGGCCGATGAACCAGTCCTGGAGCTTCCGCAGCCGCGACTGCAGCTGTTCCTCGTTGGCCTGCGCTACGGGCGGGCCGCCGCAGACGGTTCGGAGCTTAGTGTGCACCACACCGTGCGGAGTCCCGGTTCGTGCAGCCCAGGCAGCCACGTTTTTGGCCAGCTCGTTACGCAGGTCCATCAGCATCCGGTGGTCAGGAATGGCAGGGGCAGGCGCCTGCTCCGCCGCTGGCGCGCGCCGGTTCTTCCGGTTGAGCTGATCGTGCTGGCGCTGCCGCAGCAACGTTCCCACCTGTTCGGCGTCCAGCAGACCGGGGATACCCAGAAAGTCCAGTTCCTCCTCGGAGCCTACCTCTCCCCCGGTCCCGAATTCGCCGCCGTCGAACAGCACGCGGTCAAACGACGCCTGGGAATCGAGTGCCTCGAACTTGCCCTTGGTGAGGCTGTCCGACGCCTTGTCCTCCCGGTTGGCCTCGGCCATCAGGGAATCTTCAGGGTTGAAGAGACCGTCACCGTCTTCCTTCTCGGGACGGTCCAGCGCGTGGTCCCGCTCCATTTCCATGGAGTTGGCCAGCGCCATCAGCGTGGGCACGGACGGGAGGAACACCGATGCGGTCTCGCCACGCTTCCGGGCACGGACGAAACGTCCCACGGCCTGCGCGAAGAACAGCGGAGTGGAGGTGGACGTCGCGTAGACACCCACGGAGAGCCGGGGTACGTCCACCCCTTCAGACACCATGCGGACGGCAACCATCCACCGTTTCTCGCTCGCGGTGAACTCTTCGATCTTCTCCGAGGCCTTGGCATCGTCGGAGAGAATCACGGTGGGTGATTCGCCGGTGATCCGCTTCAGCTGCCCGGCGTAGGCCCTGGCGTCCTCGTGGTCGGTGGCGATGACCAGTCCGCCGGCATCCGGAACCGAACGCCGCACTTCGCTCAGGCGCTTGTCCGCGCCGGCCAGGACCGCGGGGATCCATTCACCTGTCGGGTTCAACGCAGTCCGCCAGGCGTGGGCGGTGATGTCTTTCGTGACAGCTGCTTCGCCTAGGGAGGCCGCCATCTCTTCGCCGGCGCTGGTGCGCCACCGCATCTGGCCCGAGTAGGCCATAAACATGACCGGCCGCACCACATGGTCACGCAGGGCGTTCCCGTAGCCGTAGGTGTAATCGGCCTTCGAGCGGCGGATGCCGTCCCGGTCCTCCGCGTATTCCACGAAGGGTATGGGCGAGGTGTCCGAGCGGAAGGGCGTGCCCGTCAGGGACAGCCGCCGGGCGGCGGGATCAAACGCTTCCCGCAGGCCGTCACCCCACGACAGGGCCTCGCCGCCGTGGTGGATCTCATCGAGGATCACCAGCGTGCGGGCAGCCTCCGTCTTGGCCCGGTGCAGCATAGGCTTGCTCGCCACCTGCGCATACGTGACGGCCACGCCAATGAACCCCCGGCCGTGCTGGCCGTCCGAATTCTTGAAGTTGGGATCGATGGCGATACCTACTTTGGCGGCGGCATCGGCCCACTGACGCTTCAGGTGGTCCGTTGGCGCCACGATGGTGACGCGGTTGACCGTCCCCGACTCGATCAGCATGGATGCGACACGCAGGGCGAAGGTGGTCTTACCGGCGCCGGGCGTGGCTACGGCCAGGAAGTCCCGGGGCGCACGGGTGAAGTAGATATCAAGGGCTTCCTGCTGCCAGGCACGGAGTTTCGGGGCGGTTCCCCAGGCTGCGCGTTCCGGGTAGGCCGGAGGCAGGGTGGGGCCGCCAAAGAGCGTCTCCGTCACTATTTGTTGGTGCCTGAGTCCCCTCCGGGACCCTTGCCGCCGTCGTTGCCCGGGCGGAGGCCGTCATAAACCTCTTTGCACATGGGGCAGACCGGGAACTTCTGCGGGTCCCGGCCGGGCGTCCACACTTTGCCACACAGGGCAATGACGGGCTCGCCCGTCAGCGCGGACTCCATGATCTTTTCCTTGCGCACATAGTGTGAGAAGCGTTCCCGGTCACCGGGTTCCACTTCCTGGCGCAGCTCTTCGCGCTCAATAGTGGCCGTGGACGTTCCAGCCCCGGAAAGCTCGCGCATCGGGTCGTTTTCGAGAGGGTCCGTCATGCTAGTCATGGCATCCATCTTAGCGTCCCGGGACGGCGGCCGTTCGACGCCGGGAGGTCCGTTTCGCTCCCGCCGCACCCGCCGCCGTCGTCCGTTCCCCCGGAAACCGCCGGGGGGCGGCCGCCGGAATGTGGGAAGTGTTACAGCCCCTGCCAGGAAGGTTTGTGGTCATGGGTGTGCCGGTAAAAGTCGGCGAGCCGCAGCGAAGACGCCGCGGCCTCGTCCACCAGGATAGTGGCGTGCGGGTGGAACTGGAGGACCGACGCCGGGCAGATCGCGGAGACAGGCCCTTCCACGAAGTCGCGCACCACGGGCGACTTCTGCGCTCCCGTGGCCACCAGGACAACGTGCCGGGCTTCCAGGATGGTGCCCAGTCCCTGCGTCAGAACGTGGTGGGGCACGTCGGCAAGCCCGGAGAAGAACCGTGCGTTATCGCGCCGAGTCTGCTCAATCAGGGTCTTGATGCGGGTCCGGGACGCGAGCGATGAGCCCGGCTCGTTGAAGCCGATATGGCCGTCCGTTCCCACGCCCAGGATCTGGAGGTCCACGCCGCCTACGGCCTGCATCCGGTCCTCGTAGGCCCGGCATTCCGCCGGGATGTCAGCCGCGGACCCGTCGGGGGTGTGGACGTTCTCCGGAAGGATGTTCACCCGGCTGGTGAACTCGCGCCTGATGACTTCCCGGTACGATTCCGGATGCCCGGGCGCGAGGCCCACATATTCATCCAGGGCAAAGGCGTGCGCGGCGCTGAAGTCCAGTCCGCGCTCGTGCCGGGCAGCCAGTTCGTCGTAGACAGGCAGGGGCGAGGAACCGGTGGCCAGCCCCAGGACAGCGTTGGGCTTGCGCAGCAGGAGTGCCTCGACAGCGTCTGCGGCAAGTTTCCCGATCTGTTTGCTGCCCGGAAGGATCACTACTTCCACTGCGGCCACCCTTTCTGGAGTCCTGTTTCCTGCTGTTCTGCCGTGTCAGCGGTTCACGGTCAGTTGGGCAAGCATTTCCGGCCCCCGCCGGTCCAGCCAGCGCCCGCCAATCCTGATGCCCACTCCGAAAAGTACCAGTCCCAGGACCGGGCCAACCACCAGGTTCAGCCAGCCGAAGAGGACATCGCCGGTCACACTCTGCGCGATGATCAGCACGGCCTCGGGCAGGACCAGGATGGCCAGCACCCCCATGCCGCCAAACTGGACCGCCATGGTCTGTCCGACGTTGCCCGGTGGCTTCTTGAAAGGGCTGTCACCGGGCAACGGAACGGCAATGTTGTAGCGGGCGGACAGTACCGAGGAGAGACCGAGGCCGGTCAGCAGGATACCCGCCGACAGCCCCAGGACTCCGGGCAGCCACTCCCAGGTGCCCGTGAAGACGAAGGGCACCACTGCGAATATCAGAACCACCGGGACCGCCAGGGTCAGGCAGGCCAGGGCCCGTCCCAACCGGTCCGCGACACCGCTCACCCCGGTGGTGAGATGGAGCGCGAAGGCGGTGTTGTCGTACGAGACATCAGCCGAGATGGACCACGCCATCAAAAATGCCGTCAGCGGGCCCATGACCGCGAGGAGCCCGAAGCCGCTGCCCTGACTTCCCTGGAAGAACATCACCACGGCGAGCAGCGGGATAACGATCAGCGATCCGCCGTACCTGGGGTCGCGGAACCAATAGGTGAGCGCCCGGGCCGTTACGGCACCCGTCGGCGTTGCAGGCAGGACGGCGAACAGTCCCAGCTTGCCGCCTTTCCGGTTCCCGCCGCCGGCGTACGGGGGATTAACGAGGGCGCGCTCAAGGAGCACTTTCCAGCACCAGGCCAAACCGGCAAGGGTGGCCAGTGCAATCAGGAGCTTCAGGGCTGCCGCTCCCGGCTGTCCGGCAGCAACATCCCCGCCCAGGGACCACACAGCACCCAGTGGCGTCCACGCAAGAGTTCGCGCAAAGTCCGGCAGGAAACCGGCGGACGCCGTGATCCCTTGCGACACACCGGCCGCGATGGGGCCCAGGAGGACCAGCGGAACCATAAAGATCACCGCACTGATGTCCTTGAAACGGCGCGACGAAGCAAGGCTCGCGGTGGCTGTGGTGACCACCTTTGACAGCACAACACAGGTCAAGACACCCAGGACCGCGCCAACCAGCGCCGCCAGCGCGGAAACGATGCCGTGGGACCACGTCCATACCGTTGCCAGGGCTACCAGCGTGGTGGCGACACCCGGAATTCCGATCAGGCCGCCCAGTGCCAGGCCGGCCAGGAGTTGCCGCATCGGAACCGCGAAGGTGGTGAAGCGTGCAGGGTCGAGCGTCATGTCTGCTGATGCAGTAGCCACCGGCAGAATGCCCCAGCCCAGAAGGGCCGCCGAACCGCCGAGGACGACGGCAGTCTGCGCCAGCTCGTGGCCTTCCTGCCTCAACACCAGCAGGGCCACAACCAGTGAACCGACAATTCCGAGCGCGTACAGGCCGCCGACCGCCAAGCCCACCAGCTGCCAGGGGCTGCGCCGCAGGCCATTTCGCAGCAGGGTCAGTTTGAGCCTTAAAAGGTGCGCAACCATTCCAGGCCCTCCGTGTGGCTCCGTCCGCCCACCAGCTGGACGAACCTGTCCTCCAGGGATGCGCCGGCGCGGACTTCGTCCACGGTCCCTGCAGCCAGCAGGCGTCCGGCGGCCACCACGGCAACGTTGTCGCACATGCGCTGGACAAGGTCCATCACGTGGCTGGAGACGATGACCGTTCCCCCGGACGAGACGTAGCTGTCCAGAATGGAGCGGATGTTTGCCGCGGAGACGGGGTCAACGGCTTCGAAGGGCTCATCCAGCACCAGCAGCCGCGGAGCGTGGATCAGCGCCGAGGCCAGGGCGATCTTCTTGGTCATGCCAGCCGAGTAGTCCACCACCAGCTTCCCGGCGTCCTGGGCCAGGTCCAGCGCTGACAACAGTTCCGCCACGCGCGACGCCACAACGTCCTTGTCCATGCCACGCAACAGCCCGGCATAGGTGACCAGTTGCTCGCCCGTGAGCCGGTCAAAGAGGCGGACCCCGTCAGGGAGGATCCCCATGAGCCGCTTGGCTTCCAACGGCCTGGCCCAGACGTCGACCCCGTGGACCACTGTCGTGCCGAAGTCGGGCCGCAGCAGTCCCGTGGCCATGGACAGGGTGGTGGTTTTTCCGGCGCCATTGGGTCCGACAATGCCGAAAAATGAGCCTGCCGGAACGTCGAGGCTGATGCCGTCCACGGCAATCTTGTCACCGAACCGCTTGGCAAGGCCGCGGATGGACAGTGCTGGAATCGGGCCCGGTTGCGCCGGGTCTGGTTGCGGAGCAGTCATACCGCCAGCCTAGTCCTGCCGCTCCCGTGCCCGGGTCCTCCCGCAGGAGTAGGTCCCAAGGCGTAGGACAAGCGCCTAGAACGAATGCCGGGGCACGGCACGCTCGTACTGCGGGGCCCAGGTGATGTCGTAGCCCAGTTCGAAGGCCGCCCGGAGCCACCAGTGCGGGTCGCGGAGGGCGGCCCTGGCAATAAACACGCCGTCCGCCTGGGCAGTGGCCACGGCGTGTTCGGCCTGTCCGGCAGAGGTCAGGAGTCCCACGGTGCCGGTGCGAACGCCGGTTTCACGCCGGATCCGTGCCGAGAATCCGGTCTGGTAGCCGGGGCCGGGCTTGATCTGCTGGTGGGCCACTGCGCCCCCGCTGGAGACATCAATGAGGTCCACGCCGTGTTCGTGGGCTTCCTTGGCGAGGCGCACCGACGCCCCGATGTCGATCCCGTTTTCTGCCCAGTCGGTGGCGGAGATGCGCAGCAGCAGCGGCATGCCGTCCGGAATAACCGCGCGCACGGCATCAACGACGGCGAGTGTCAGGCGGTTGCGTCCGGCCTCGTCCCCGCCCCAGGAGTCGGTCCGGGTATTGATCAGCGGGCTCTGGAACTGGTGCAGCAGGTAACCGTGCGCACCGTGGATTTCCATGGTGTCGAACCCTGCTTCCACGGCTCGCACGGCAGCCGCGGCAAAGTCGCCGATGACGTCCTTGATCTGCTCCGCGGTCATCGCGGCGGGCTCGGCGTACCCTTCGAACGCGGACGCCGACGGCCCCACGGTGGTCCAGCCGCCGTCGGATTCGGGCACACTCCCCCGCTGCCCGGAGAACGGCCAGTAGGTGGACGCCTTCCGGCCGGCGTGGGCCAACTGGACCCCCGTTTTCGTGCCGGCAACGCCATGGCGGTGCACAAAAGCGTTGATCCGGGCCCAGGCCTCAGCCTGTGCGTCGTTGTAGATTCCGGCGTCCCGTGGACTGATGCGGCCCGCCGGGTTCACTGCCGCCGCCTCGGTGAGGATCAGCGCGGCACCGCCCACGGCGAAGGAGCCCAGATGCATGAGGTGCCAGTCGGTCGGAACCCCCGGGGCGTCGTCGGGATCGCAGCTGTATTGGCACATCGGCGAGACCCAGCCCCGGTGGGCGAGCTCAAGCGACCGGAGCTGCAGCGGCTGGAACAGTGCGGACATCTAGAACAGCACCCGGGCGAGGGCCTGCCGGGCCTTGGCTACGCGGTCATCGTGCGTGCCCACCACGTCAAAGAGCTCGAGGAGCCGCAGGCGGGCCGTCTCCCGTTCCGGGCCGAAGTTCCGCCCGATGAAGCTGACCACGCGGTTCAGCGCGTCCTCCACATGGCCGCCGGCCACGTCAAGATCCGCGACGCCGAGCTGGGCGTCAAGTTTGTCGGGTTCGTTGGCCGCGAGGGCGCGCAGGCCTTCGGTGTCCTGGGCAGACAGCGGTTGCAGCCGTGCCATCAGCTCCACCTGCGCCAGGCCCGCCTTGGCGTCGGCGTCCGAGGGCATTTCCAGCAATGCCTGGCGGTAGGCCACGGCGGCGGCTTCGTAGTCCCCCGCTTCGATGGCGTCGAACGCCGCCTGATGCAGTGGGGGCAGCGGTGCCGGTTCGGCGTCCTGGGGTGCGCCGGCACCCAGGCTCCCGGTCACCCCGTTTGCCGCCGCAACCTTGAGCAGTTCATCCAGCAGCGGCCGGATCTGGGCGTCGTCGGCACCGCCCTGGAAGAGCGGCACCGGCTGGCCCTTGATCACTGCCACCGCGGTGGGGACGGCCTGGACCTGGAAGGCCTGTGCCAGCTGCGGGAAGGCATCAATGTCCGCGGCGCCGAGCACCAGCCGGCCCCCGTAGCCGTTGATGACCTGTTCCAGGGAGTCCACCATCGCGGCCGACTCCGGCGAATAGGTAGCCCAGAGGGCGAAGACAACAGGAACCTGGGCGGAAAGCTCCACGAGGTCCTGGAAGTTTCCTTCGGTGACGGTGACCCGCAGCGGCGCGGTCCCCGCATCTGCGGTTCCGTTGGCGGCGGTTCCGCTGGCTGCCGGGGCGCCCGGAGCGCCGCTGCCGGCGGGGGACGCCGGGCGCTGCTTGAGGGATGAAAGGTCGACGGCGCCGCGCAGGTTAAGCAGGTTGGCAGCGGCTGGAGGGACAGGGCGGGAAGCTGGCGAACTCATGCTTTCCACTCTAGCCACTCCGGCCGCTGCCAGGAGTAACGAACGCTTATTGGGCGGTTACTTGAAGCTTGCGCCCACCAGGCCGCGCGTGGCGGCGACCAGCCGCATGGGATCGGTTGATCCTGCCGGCGGCACGTAGACGGCCATCGATTCAGCAAAGTTCAGCACCATGCCGGTGGTGGTTTCCTTGCCGCCCGCGAGCGCTGCGGCGTCGTCACCGATGGTGAGCTTGTCACCGGACGCCTTGGGCGTGCCGTCGAAGCCGAAGTTGATCCGGCCCATCACCAGGGCGCCGCCGTCGGCAGTGCGGAACACAACAGTGCTTTCCGGCACCACCTTGTGGGTGAAGGAGAAGTTACCGTTGGCGCCGGAGGAAACAACCTCGGCCTGGTAGGAGAGGGTGTCGGCGATGTACGGCGAGGACTCGCCTTCCACCACCTTGTCCTTGAAGCTGGACTCGGGGTTGGTCAGGCGGTCTGCCAGCCCGGCGAGGGCTTCTTCGCCGCTGTACAGCAGGCCGTCCTTGTCACTGGCAGCCATTGTCTGCGTGCCGTCGCGGCTGATGGCGGGGAAGGTGGTTCCCGGCTGCAGCGGGGTGGTCTCTGTCAGCTTGTAGTTCTCCCGAGCCGAGGGCTGCACGAGGGTCAGGAGCTGCGGGACCACGTTGCCCTCACCCTGCGTCACGGCAAGGACGGAGCGGGGCCAGCTGCGGTCGCTGGTGACCACGGTGGTGAGGAGCTTGGTGGAGCGCACCGGCATCCGGGCCTCGTACGTGCCCACCTGGGAGCGGATCTTGTAATTCTGCGTGCGCACCTCAAGCTCCGTGCCGCCCACGCGGTCTGCGAGCTTGGCGGCATCCTTTGCGCCGTCACCGGCGTCCGTAGCGCTGGAGACCTGCTCAAGGATGCGCCGGAACTGGGCGTCCAGCAGGACAGGCGAGGCCGGCTGGACGGGAGCGGTGGCCGCTCCCGCGGTGGGGGCCGGGGCGGGCGAGGTGGCCGCATTGGCTGCGAGGCCCGTTCCGGCCACTACCACTGCCGTGACGGCGGCGGTGACCATGCCGCCGGACACCATGCCCAGCCGGCCGGACTTCGACTCGGCCTTGGCACGCGCACGCCGCGCGAAGGGGCTGCCCTGACCGTCGCCTTCACCGTCGCGCTTGCGTGCGGAGAGGATGGACAGGGCAATGCCGGCGAGGATCAGGAGGCCGCCGATGACCATCAGCGGAACGGCCCAGGGGGTGGAGGTGTCATTCGGGAAGGTCATGGAGATGGCCGACGGCGCAGGCTGGGTGCCGTCCGTTGCCAGCATGAGGGACCACTCGCCGTCCGCCGGAGGCGTCCACGAGTACTGCAGTTCACCGCTTGCGCTTTCAGTGGACACCCAAAGGTCTGATCCGGCCGGATTCGGGGCTGTGGCGTCGCCGTCGGCATGCTCCACCACCAGGGCGTCCTTCTTCTCTGAAACCCCGGTGACGGTGTTGTGCGCCGTTTTGCCTACCCAGGCGGCAACGTCGTCGGGCCGGCCGACCGCCAGGAGGAAGTTGCCGTCGCCCTCCACGTTGATCTTCACTGTTCCGCCCTGCTGGGTGCGCAGTTTCTGGTCAATGACGGTCAGTGGTGCCTTGGCGGCGTCCGAGGGTGCCGAGGCCGTGAAGGTCTCGGACGGAGCCCAGATGGTTTTCTGGCCGATACCGGCCAGAAGTGTCAGGAGGCCGAGCAGCACGAGTGCGACTGCAGTCTTGAAACGCAAAGGAAACACCTATCATCAGCGGGGGTTTGCCTTCAATAGTAACGGTTTTGTTACCAGGACCCCGGATGCGGCCGCCGGGACACCCTCCGGCGGGCAACGATTTAAGTGTCCGCCGGGCGTCCCCGCAACGGTTAGCAAGGCTGCTGATAGTGTTTGCGATGATCATCACACCCGCCCGCGAAAGCGGTGCCACGCACGGAACAGGCTCCAAAAACCAGTGACTGACAAGACCGACGAGTCCTCAGCAGGACACGAAAATCACTCGGCGGCCGGCACTGCTCCGTCCGGGCCGGGGACATCGCGGAAACCGGCGGGGCGGGCAGCCGCGGCCGTGGGGTCCCTGGTGCGGCGCCTGCGCCAGCCGCTGCCCGGCGCCCAGCCACGGCTCCGTTTTGAAATGCCCCCGGACCTTCCGCCGGAGTACCACGTTGCGGAGGAGGAAGCCGCCGCGGCGGGCGATGCCGCACCGCAGTTCGGCAGTCCCGGGCCCCGCATTTCCCCCCAGCATCCGCTGTACCTGGGCTTCATGGGAACCGTGGGCGTGGGCCTTGCGCTCCTGGTCTATTGGATCGGTTCCAACACCACCCAGCTGCTGCTGTGGATTGTAGCTGCCCTGTTCATCGCCTTGGGCCTGGAACCGGTGGTGGGCTGGTTGGAGAACCGGAAGATCCCCCGCCCGGCCGGCATCCTGGTGTCCGTCGCGGTCCTGATCGGCGCCGTGGCCGGCTTCTTCGCCACCCTGATACCCACCATCGTGGAACAGGTCACCCAGATTATTGCCCAGGCGCCCACCTGGGTCCGGGACTTCCTGGACTCAGACTTTTTCAAGAGCGTTGACAACCAGTTCGGGATCCGTGACCGCATCACCGTGGAGCTGGAGAAATTCGTCAATGACCCGGCCGCCATGGGCGGAATATTCGGCGGGGTGGTGGGTTTCGGATCCACCCTGGCCAACGGGCTCTTTGGTGCCCTGATTGTGCTGGTGCTGAGCCTCTATTTCCTGGCCGCCCTTCCCTCCATGAAGAAATGGGGATACCGGCTGGCACCCCGCTCGCGCAGGCCCCGCGTGGCCGCCCTTTCCGAGGAAATCACCCGTTCGGTGGGCAACTACGTCATCGGGCAGGCCTGTGTTGCCCTGTTGAATGCCACGTTCGCCTTCATTGTGATGTCCATCGTGGGGGTTCCGTTTGCCCTCCTGCTGGCCTTTGTGGTGGCGCTTCTCGCGTTTGTCCCGCTGGTGGGCGGCATGATCGCAGGCATCGTGGTGGTCCTGATCTCGCTCACCGAGGGCTGGCAGACGGCCGCCGTCTTCGGGATCTGCTACTTCGCCTATCTCCAGTTCGAGGCGTACTTCATCTCCCCGCGCATCATGCAGAAAGCGGTTGCGGTACCGGGCGCCGTGGCTGTCATCTCCGTCATTGCCGGAGGCAGCCTGCTTGGCGTGCTGGGGGCCCTGATCGCCATCCCCACGGCGGCCGCCACCCTGCTGCTGGTCAAGGAGATTTACATCGCCCGCCAGGACAAGCACTAAGACCAGGCACGGCACCCGGTCCCCCGGCAGCAGGGTCCCGGGGAGCAGGGTCCCGGGCTGCAGGCCTCAGGCCGCCGAGGTGGCCACGGGGCCGTTCCACTCCGTCGGCAGGCCGTTGGGACCGGAGCCTGCCTCGGTCACCTCATCTACGATCTCGTTCAGGACGCGGGACGCGTACTTCTCGCCCACCCACAGATGCTTGGCGCCGTCGACCCCCACCACCCGGGCCTGCGGCACCAGGCTGAAGCGTTCTGCCGCCGCCGCGGGCTGGAGGTAGTCGTCGTGCTCGGGCACAAGGACGGTCAGCGGCTTCCCGGCCGATGCCCACATCCGCAGGTGTTCGTCGGTGGCCCGGTGCAGCGGCGGTGACAGCAGCACGGCGCCCTCCACCTGGCTTGCCACCGGTTCCACGGCACCGTACATCAGCGCCAGTTCGGTCCCGAAGGACCAGCCCACCAGCCAGCGGTTGGGCAGCTGGCGTTCGACGGCGAAACGCACCGCCGCCTCCACGTCGAGGCGTTCACCGATCCCCTCTTCAAACGAACCTGCGCTGGTGCCGCGCGGTGATTCCGTGCCGCGGGTGTTGAACCGGAGCACTGCCACGCCCGCCAGCGCCGGGAGCCGGTAGGACGCCTTCCGGTAGACATGGGAGTCCATGAAGCCGCCGTGCGTGGGGAGGGGATGCAGCGTGATCAGCGTCGCAGTGATGGGACCGGATTCCGGCACGGCAAGCTCCCCAACCAGCCTATGGCCGTCCTCGGTGTGCAGTTCGATGTTTTCCCGCTTCGCCGGAAGGACAGTGGAAGCGCGGATGGGAGCGGGGCCTGCAGGCTGGGTGAATTCGTACGACGCCGGATCAAAAGTCATGCCTGCCAGCTTAGCGAGTCCGGACACCGCGCGGCCCCGCGGCAGCGTTGCAGGGCCCGTCCCGGAAATAAAGGGTCAGCGGTAGCGGTAGGTCCGGGACAGCCAGCAGTTGGTGTGCCAGTGGCGGCGCTCGGCGAGCCCGGCGGCGGCGCCGAAGATATGGTCGTCCTGCCACACCACCAGATGCGCCAGGCCGGGAACCACTGCGGTGGAACAGCCGGGGCAGATGTACGTCTTTTCTGCGTTCCTGGCGGTCATGGTCCGGACCATCCACTCGCCGTCGGGAGCGCTTTCCCGCCGCGCAATGCCGGCCCGCGCCCGCTCCAGGTCGAGTTCGGGAACGTCCCCGTTACCCTTCTTTCCGGCCGCCCTTCCAGCGGCGCCGGGCCGTGCGGCCGCGCCTTTTCCGGAGGCAGGGCGGCGGGGACGGTTGGAACGGGGCATGCCTCCATTCTGCCCCAGCACCGGTAGTGTGTACGGCGTGCGACTTGTGATAGCCCGATGCTCAGTTGATTATGTAGGCCGGCTCAAAGCCCATCTCCCCCTTGCCACCCGGCTCCTCCTGGTCAAGGCGGACGGCTCGGTGCTGGTCCATTCAGACGGCGGTTCCTACAAGCCGCTGAACTGGATGAGCCCGCCGGCATCGCTGCGCGTTTCCACGCCGGAGGACGTTGACCTGGAACTTGGCGTCACGGAGCAGTGGACGGTCCAGTCCGCCAAAACCGATGACCGGCTCATCATCAACATCCACGAACACATCCATGAGTCCTCCCATGACCTGGGGGTGGACCCCGGCCTGATCAAGGACGGCGTCGAGGCGGACCTGCAACGCCTGCTCGCGGACCAGATCGAAACGCTCGGCACGGGCTTCTCGCTCATCCGGCGCGAGTACTTCACCGCCATCGGGCCGGTGGACATCCTGGCCCGGGACGCCAACGGCGCCACTGTGGCCATCGAGCTCAAACGGCGGGGCGACATTGACGGCGTCGAGCAGCTGACCCGCTACCTGGAACTGCTGAACCGGGATCCGCTGCTGGCGCCAGTGCGTGGAATCTTCGCAGCCCAGCAGATCAAGCCCCAGGCCAAAGTGCTCGCCAACGACCGCGGCATTGACTGCATCACGCTCGACTACGACGCCATGCGCGGTGTGGACGACACCGAATCCCGGCTTTTCTGACGTCCGGTGCCGCACCGGCCCGGGCGGCGCGGGAGGCACCGACCCCTGACAAGGGGATTCATCCGTTCGTTACCGAAATTTGTCGCATTTAGGGTGACAGACCGTTGACCAGACGGAGAGGGCATGAAATTCTTAGATCAGTCTTTGTGTAGGTGTTTTTTCATGCTCGCAAGACATGTTGCGAGCGTGAAGCTCCTGCACAGCCCGTCCCCTTCGGGACGGCGGTAAAGGATTCTTCTCGCGGAGTGACCAAGCTCGGCACGAGGTGTGCCGGGCTTAGACAAGTTCCACAATGAGGAGAAATAAATGGCACAGGGAACCGTCAAGTGGTTCAACGCTGAAAAGGGCTTCGGCTTCATCACCCCGGATGACTCCGATGGCGATGTCTTCGTTCACTACTCTGAGATCCAGACCGGTGGCTTCAAGACCCTCGACGAGAACCAGCGTGTTCAGTTCGAAATCGGTCAGGGCGCCAAGGGCCCCCAGGCCACCGGCGTAACGCTGGTCTAGTAAGCCCCCGGAGGCAGCCTCGAAGCGGCCTCCAAACAAAAGAATCCCCGGCATTCGTGCCGGGGATTCTTTTGTTTGGAGGCGTCGAGGGCACCGAGCGCCCGGTTGCGGAGGAACGGGATTTTGTTGACGCATCATCAAATTGGTGCGTAGAATAATTGAAACATCAACTATTCCGAATGGTGAGGCGCCATGTCCTGGTTCAAAATCTTTTCCCGCAAGTCCAAGCCCGGCCATTCCGCGGCGTCGGCAGCCCCGGTTGTGAGTACCGCTCCCGCCAAGGCTCCCGTCGCGGTGGTCCCGGAGGCTGCTCTGTCAGCCGATCCGCTGAAGGGCAGCGGCCTGCCCAGGATTGCCATTATCACGGGGGCCAGCCGGCCGGGCAGCGTGAACAAGTCCGTCGCCGAGTGGGTTCTGGCCCAGGTTGCCGGCCGCTCGGACGCGGACGTGGAGCTGGTGGACATCGCCGACTTCAACCTGCCCCTGCTTGACGAGGCCTACCCCGCCGCCTACCAGAACTACCAGAACGCGGCCACCAAGGCCTGGTCGGCCAAGATCAGCGAATTCGACGGCTTTATCTTTGTGGTGCACGAGTACAACCACACTGCCGGTCCGGTGCTCACCAACGCCATGTCCTACCTGAACGCTGAGTTCAATGACAAGGTCGCAGGCTTCGTGTCCTATGGCTCCGCCGGCGGCGCCCGCGCCGTCGAGCACTTGCGCGAGATCCTCTCCGAGCTCCAAGTTGCGCACGTGCGCAACCAGGTCATGTTCTCCCTGTTCAATGACTTCGAGAACTTCTCCGAGTTCAAGCCGACTGAGCAGAACGCAGGCACCCTGGCCCCGATGGTTGACCAGTTGGTCTCGTGGGCCAAGGGCTTCGCAACCATCCGCTAAAGCATCCCGGCACTGCTGCCGAGCTCACCGTGCGGCCGCGACGACACCCCAACGGGACGACGTCGCGGCCGCCGGCTTTTGAAGCATCAGAGAGTGGGAGAACTTGTGACGAAGAACACGAATTGGCTGGACGAGCGCGAGACGGGGGTCTGGCGCGGATTCCTTGAGGCATCGCAGCAGCTGGTGGCCGCCATGGACCGCCAGCTGGTGCAGGAATCGCAGCTTTCCGGGGCCGAATTTGCGGTGCTGGTCCCGCTTTCCGAACAGGCGGACGGGGTGGTGCGTGCCCGCGATCTGGCCAGGTCCCTCGGCTGGGACCGCAGCCGGCTGTCCCACCTGCTGAAGCGGATGGAAGCGAGAGGCCTGCTGAAGCGAAAGCACTGTTCCTCCGACGCCCGTGGCTTGGACGTGGAGATTACCCGGGACGGCAGAAATGCCATCGAGCTCGCGGCGCCCGGTCATGTGGACTTTGTCCGCACCCGCTTCTTCGACCACCTCACGCGTGACGAACAGGATGCGCTGGCTTCGGTGAGCGGCAAAATCATTGCCGCGCTGCAGCCCGAATGCGGCTAGTCCCGCAGTGCGCCCGAATGCTCGGCGATTCCGGCGGCTGAGGAAGCGCGGGAATAAGAACCGCCGCCACCATGGTTGGTGCGGGTGTGAAGAACATCGGATTCCTGTCCTTCGGCCACTGGACCGACCACCCGCAGTCCGGTACGCGCACGGCGTCGGATGCGCTGCTGCAGGCCATCGACCTCGCGGTTGCAGCTGAGGAGCTGGGCGCCGACGGCGCCTACTTCCGCGTCCACCACTTCGCGCAGCAATACGCCTCGCCGTTTCCGCTGCTCGCTGCGATCGGGGCGCGGACAAGCCGCATCGAGATTGGTACCGGCGTCATCGATATGCGTTACGAGAATCCCCTCTACATGGCGGAGGACGCCGGAGCGGCGGACCTGATCTCGGGCGGCCGGCTGCAGCTGGGCATCAGCAGGGGGTCACCCGAGCAGGTCATCGACGGCTGGCGCCACTTCGGCTTCGCACCCGCAGAGGGCGAGTCGGATGCCGACATGGGCCGCCGGCACACCGAGCGTCTGCTTGAGGTGCTCAGCGGCGAGGGATTCGCGGCACCGAACCCGCGGCCGATGTTCCCGAACCCTCCGGGCCTGCTGCGGGTGGAGCCGTTCTCGGAGGGCCTGCGCGAACGCATCTGGTGGGGTTCCGGCTCAAACGCCACGGCCGTCTGGGCGGCGAAGCTTGGCATGAACCTGCAGAGCTCGACGCTGAAGGATGACGAGAGCGGCAAACCGTTCCACGTCCAGCAGGCCGAGCAGATCCAGCTCTACCGGCAGGCCTGGACGGAGTCGGGGCACGAGCGGGAGCCGCGCGTCTCGGTCAGCCGCAGCATCTTCGCACTGACCGACGACCGCGATTGGCAGTACTTCGCCCGCGATCGCCACAGCTCCGACCAGGTGGGCAACATCGACGAGAAGACGCGGGCGGTCTTTGGCCGGTCCTACGCCGGGGCCCCGGACGAGTTAGCCGTGATGCTGGCCGAAGACGAGGCCATCGCCGCGGCGGACACCCTGCTCCTCACGGTCCCGAACCAGCTCGGCGTGGACTACAACGCCCACGTCATCGAATCGATCCTGAAGGATGTGGCGCCGCAGCTCGGCTGGCGCTAAGGGGCCGATACTGATTCCCCGGGTACTCAGGCGGCGTGTGGTCCCATCTGCCGCGCAGGGCCGGCTGTAGTCCGTCTCAACCCACGAGTTCGCGGACCAGCCGGGCCCCCTGGCGCAGCGAAAGGCCGGGCAAATACGCGCGGGTCAGCGCACGGCCGATGGCAGGCAGCTGCAGCGGGTCCTGATAGTACAAGTACAGGGTCCGGTACTCCGGCTGGAATCGTGATTTGAAGGCTGCCAGGGACCGGAACCCGTAGACGGGCTCCAGTGCATGGCCCACCACATCAAGGATGCGCAGCAGGTTTTCCGCCGGCACGTGGTCAGGGGACGGGTCGTCGTCGGGCAGGCTGGCGAGCGGTGACCCGGAGAGCGATATGACCTCCACCGTTTCCCGCAACTCCACCACGGCGGCGGCTATCAGGAATTCCATCACCCCGGGAAATCCTTCAGCACCCCGGCGCATCACATCCAGCGTGCGGCTCACCAGCTTCCCGCCGTCGTATACGGGCAGCCAGCTGGTGACCCCGTGCACGTTCCCTTCCGGATCCACGGCGAGGCAGCAGAGCACTTCCTCGTCCATCAGTTCATCCATGCCGCCCAGGGTAAAGCCCATTTCCGGGATCGTTTTGGCTGCCGCCCACTCCTCCGAGACTTCGCTGAGCCGGGCGCGCAGGGCGGACGGAAGGCCGTGGTACGTCCCCCAAACGGCGGTGATGCCCATCTTGGCCGCGCGGTTGCGTGCTGTGCGTACGTTCTGCCATTCCTTGCCCTTGAAGTCGAGCTCACGGACCGCCAGCCTGGTTTCCTGCGCCACCGGGACGCGTTGGAATCCGCGCTCCTGCAGCACCGGCCACAGCGTCCCGTCGCACGAATAGAAGGCCGGCGCCAACGCACGGCTGCCGCAGTAATCGATGAAGCCGGTGGCCGTCGCTGCCCGGCTGTCCGCTGCCCCGAAAGGTCCTGCCAGCGTCAGGGCCACGGTTCCATGCTGCTGGTACGCTACGGCACCGTTGCCGTCCGGGCTGAACCAATACCGGTTGGGCTCCCAGAGCGCCATCCATGACAGTGATTCGCCGCCCTCATGCAGCAGCTGGCGGACCGTGGCTCTGTCATTATGCCCGGAATCGCTGCCGTGGTGCCGTCCCACCAGCACGGACCAGACTCCGGCCAGCGCCACCAGCCAGAAAATCGGCCCGGAATAGGCAAAGATGAGCGCCTCGATGCTGTCCCGCTCGGCAAAGACCCTGCGGTAGAGGTTAGGTAAGGGCACGGGGAGGTACTGCCTGGCCAGCTCCGCGAGCAATCCCAACGGGCCGCCGTCGCGCATCATTCCACCGGCAGCCAGCCACGCCACGGTGTAACCGCCGGCCAGGACCAGCCAGACGCCGCCAACCACCAACGCCAATCTGTGCCGGGCGGAGGGAACGGTCTCCACCCGGAACTGCCACCGGTTAACCCAAAGCAGCACGGCCAGCACCAGGGGCACCGTCACCAGGGGCAGGATATGGGCAAAGCCGGAACCCATGGCCGCTGTCTGCGGGCGGGAGGGATAGTGCGGAATAAGGGCGAACAGGGCGAGGTACACGGCTGCCAGGGCTGTGATCGCCAACTGGATGACCAACGTAATCCGCAGTGCCATACTGCGCCCCCGGCGCATGCCGTCGGCGCAGATCAGGAGAAGAATCACCGGGACCACCGTGAGGGCAAGCCCGAAGGGACCGGCAAAGCCCGCACGCCCGATTTCCAGGCACGAGGCCTCCACTGTGGGACCGCAGTTCGCTTCGAGCTGGCCGAGGGTGGGCACGGGATTCAGGAGCACGTCCCGCAGCAGCGCCAGCGGGCCGGTCGGAGTCCGGGTGATCGTGGTGAGGATGGGTCCCACAGCGAACACCGCCACTGTGAGCGCGAGCAGGTTCCTGGTCTCACGGCCGGTCGAGCGGGGCGCGTGGAGGGGCCCATGCTCAGTTTCAGCCCACCAGCTCGCAGCAAGACCCACCAAGGCGCCCACGAGTCCGATAACCGTTTCGGCATGCCCCACGTACAGGACCAGCAGCAAGGCGACCGAGAGCACTGCGGTCCGAAGCCGGCGCCGCCAGAGCACCGGCAGTTTGCGGCTGGACGCCATGGACACCGCCAGTACGGCGGCGTACGGACCAATCAGGGCACTGTCCGTCATCAGCCCCAGCCACCCGTCACCGGCGTACCGAGCCAACTGGGTGACGAGCAGGAACACTGTGACAGCGGCGAACTGGCCCCCCAGCAGGAGGGCGGCGGTCCGGAGTTTGCCCAGCTTCTTTTCCGCCAGGCCCAGCAGCAGAAGAATCATCAGGGAAGCCACCACGTATGCCAGCGGATTGGTGGCGAAGAACAGGGAGGTCACCAGCGACCACCAGTGGCCCGCCCGCAGGCCGGGGGCGCTAACCCCCGCCACGGGCAGGAGTTCCTCCGGCGGCCCACCGAGGAAGCTGTCAGTCAGGAAACCTGCAGCCAGGAAAATGCCGAGAATGCATAGCGTCAGAGGCACGGAACGAAGGTAGCCGGCGAGTCGCTGAACGGCCGGGAGCCCCACCGTGGACCAGAACAGGGCCGGGGCGCTTCTTTCGCGGACGGCGTTCAGTGCTCCCACCCCCAGTGCTTTGCCAGCAGCTCAAGCCCATTATCCATGCCGGGAGTCAGCATGTCCCAGGAGTGTCCTGTCCGTTGGACGACGTCGGACTCCACGGTGAATCCAGCCGCACGGGCGGCCGTCGCCAGGGTTTCCAGGTTCGCCACGAACTCCGGATCTGTAGCGCCGGCCGCGAAGTAGGCAACGTTGCCGTCGTAGCGGCGTTCCTTCATCAGGGTCAACGGCACCTGGGCATCGAAGGCGGCGGTGTCTCCATGGAACGCAGCATCAACGGTCTTCTGGCGTTCCTTGGCGAGTGCAGGCTCCCGCTCGCTGGCGAAGGATAGGAATCCCGTATAAACGTCTGGATGGCGCGTCGCCATCTGGACGGCACAGGTGGCCCCGAAGCTGAAGCCGCCCACAGCCCGTTGCACGGGATCGGTATCCACGTCCAGCGTTGCATCTATCCAGCGCGGAACGTCCACGGAGAGGTAGGTGTCCGCCTTGGCAAGGTCGCTGTCCATACAGAGATTGTTGGCAGACTGGCTGCCGTTGGGATCAGCCACCACCACTACCGGCGCCACTCCCCCGTGCCGGGCTGCGAAATCCGCCATCCGTGGCAGCAATGCACCCCCAGAGAGCCAGTCCGCCGGACCGCCGGGCTGGCCGGCAACGAGCACCAGGACCGGAAGGCTGGGGCGGTTCGCGGCAAAGTACGCCGGCGGAAGGTAGACGTAGGAGGTGCGGGCCTGCAGTCCGGAGACGGTGCCGGGAATCGATACCGTCCTGAGGACGCCATCGGCGGGCAGATCGCCGGCGGGCGTCCATCCTGCGAGGGGTTGACCGGACTGCCCCGGCTGGCGCTGAAGTGCGGGTTCCAGGGGCTGGATGCGTGTCAGTGCCGTTCCAGTGAGGTCGGCAACCGTACGGTTGAGTCCAAAATAGGCGTTGACCTGCACCGCGGCCAGCAGCACCACGGCCAGCAGGGCAACAACGTCGAGGGCACGGCGCCCCCATGACTCCCAAGGCAGGCGGAGCAGAACCAGCAACAGTCCCCCTACCGCAGCAAACACCCAGGCCAGCACGAGCGAGGGCAGTTCGTCAGGAAAAACCGACGTGAGGTAAATGAGGATCCAGTGCACCAGGAGCACCAGTCCCACGGCGGCAGCCAGCGCGGCGGCCACGCTGATGAACCAGCGGCGGCGTCCAAGGGCGTACGGGCGCCAGACCAGGTGGAGCGCAGCGGCAGCGCCAAGAACCCAGGCGGACCAGTACAGTGGGCCGTCCGTCAGACGGACATCCGAGATCCAGTCCACGCGACTAGCGCCAGGTGCCGACGCCGATGACCGGCCCGGCTTCCAGCCAGGACGATAATCCCGTGTAGGCATCGAACTTCATGGCCAGCCGCAGTTCCTGGCCCTCGCACCGCAGTTCCACGATCACGACGTCGGGCTGGACTTTGACTGCCTCGGCCTCAGTTGGCTTGCGGCGGCCCAGAAGCTCAAGGGAGCTCCGCCTGAACTTGTGTTTGGGACGCAGGCTGAGGGACGCGAGGCGGAACCATTCAAGGTCGTTGTCCTGATAACGACAAACCCCCATCTGCCAGCTGTTTCCAGCCGTGCAAATGGAGGCGTCCACCGTGCCGAGGGCGCGCCGCAGATTGAAGCGGCGCACCCCCACGAGGCACAGTGCAAATATCAGCAATCCGAAAGTGATTGCCAGGGCGATGAACGAGAGAGTCTGGGCGTCCATCTGGTTGGTGCTAGCGGATCCCAGCAGTAGCCGCGTCGCCCAGCTGGGCGTTGTCAGCAACAATCACCACGCGGTTGTTGTCGACGGAAAAGAATCCGCCGTCAACAACAACGGCAATACGGTCCCCGGAAACCGGCTCGATGGCCAGTTCACCTTCGGCCAGGATCGCCAGCAGGGGCGAGTGGCCGGGCAGGATTCCGATTTCACCATCGCTGGTGCGGGCCTTGACCATCTTGGCCGCTCCGGACCACACGAAGTGATCCGCTGCGACAATCTCAACCTCAAGCTCAGCCATATTACTTGGTCTGTTCCTGGATCTTGGCCCACTGGCGCTCAACGTCATCCAGGCCACCCACGTTGAAGAACGCCTGCTCTGCAATGTGGTCGAGGTCGCCGTCGCAGATCGCGGTGAAGCCTTCAACGGTGTCCTTGATGGAAACCGTGGAGCCCTCCACGCCGGTGAACTGCTTGGCGGTGTAGGTGTTCTGGGAAAGGAACTGCTGGATGCGGCGTGCACGCGACACGACGATCTTGTCCTCTTCCGAGAGCTCGTCAACACCAAGGATGGCGATGATGTCCTGGAGTTCTTTGTTCTTCTGCAGGATCTGCTTCACGCGGACAGCCGTGTTGTAGTGATCATGACCGATGTACTGCGGATCCAGGATGCGGGAGGTCGACGTCAGCGGGTCAACGGCCGGGTACAGACCACGGGAGGCGATTTCACGGGAAAGTTCCGTGGTCGCGTCGAGGTGTGCGAAGGTCGTGGCCGGAGCCGGGTCGGTGTAGTCATCCGCGGGAACGTAGATGGCCTGCATCGAGGTGATGGAGTGGCCCTTGGTGGACGTGATGCGCTCCTGGAGGAGACCCATCTCGTCAGCAAGGTTGGGCTGGTAGCCCACAGCCGACGGCATGCGGCCGAGGAGGGTGGAAACCTCGGAACCTGCCTGGGTGAAGCGGAAGATGTTGTCGATGAACAACAGCACGTCCTGGTTCTGCACATCGCGGAAGTACTCCGCCATGGTCAGTGCGGACAGTGCAACGCGCAGACGCGTTCCCGGCGGCTCATCCATCTGGCCGAACACAAGGGCGGTGTCCTTGAGGACCCCTGCCTCTTCCATTTCAACCCAGAGGTCGTTACCTTCACGGGTACGCTCGCCAACACCGGCGAATACCGAAGTACCACCGAAGTTGCGGGCCACACGGGTGATCATTTCCTGGATCAGAACCGTCTTGCCGACGCCGGCGCCGCCGAACAGGCCGATCTTGCCACCCTTGATGTACGGGGTGAGAAGGTCGATGACCTTGATGCCGGTTTCCAGCATCTCGGTGGAACCTTCGAGGGTTGCGAAGGCGGGAGCCTTGCGGTGGATCGGCCAGTAGTCCGAAGCCTGGATTTCGGACTCGTGGACGTCCAGGGGCTTGCCGAGGACGTTGAAGATGTGGCCCTTGACGCCGTCGCCCACAGGCACGGTGATGGGGGAACCGGTGTCCACTACGTTGGTCCCGCGGACAAGTCCGTCGGTGGCCTGCAGGGAGATGGCACGGATCAGGTTGTCACCCAGGTGCAGGGCAACCTCGAACGTGATGGTGCGGGTCTCACCGTTGAGGGTTACCTCGGTGGTGAGGGCGTTGTAAATCGAGGGGATTGCGTCAGCCGGGAATTCGACGTCGACAACCGGGCCAATAACACGTGCAATACGGCCGGTAGCACCGGACGTTGCGGCTACGTGTTCGGTAGCAGTGGCAGTCATCTCTCTCACTTCACTCAGTAGATGGCGTGGATCTAAGTTTGTTTCTTTGGTGCAGGTATAGCTGGACCGGATCGTGCAGGTTAGGACGCGCTCAAGGCGTCGGCACCGGCAACGATTTCGGAAAGCTCCTGCGTAATTTCAGCCTGGCGGGCAGTGTTGCGCAGACGCGTGTACTTCTTAATGAGGTCCGTGGCGTTGTCGCCGGCGGACTTCATCGCCCGCTGACGGGCTGCGAGCTCGGAAGCTGCGGCCTGGAGCATGGCGGCGAAAATGCGTGACTCGATGTAGCGCGGCAAGAGAGCATCAAGAACCTGCTCCGCTTCCGGTTCGAACTCGTAGAGCGGCAGGAGGTCCGATTCGGACGCAGCCTGCTCTTCGACAACCTCGAGCGGCAACAGACGGATAACCGTCGGCTCCTGGGTCACCATGGACTTGAAGCGGGTGTAAACGACATGGATCTCATCCACGCCGCCCTCTTCGTAGGCGGTGGCAAAATCCTCAAGCAAGGCAGCGCCGACTTCGCGCGCAACTGCGAACACCGGAGCGTCCGTGTTGCCGGTCCATGCGCGCTCGAAGGGACGGTTCCGGAAATCAAAGTACGCCTGCGCCTTGCGGCCCATGACGTAAGTCTTGACTTCCTTGCCCTCTTCGTGCAGCAGCTCAATCAGGCCTTCCGCCTGCTTGAGCACCGTTGCCGAATATGATCCAGCGAGGCCACGGTCCGAGGTGATGACCAGGACGGCGGCGCGGCGGATCTGCTCCGGCTCGGTGACCAGCGGGTGGTCGATTTCGCTCTGGCTTGCGACAGCAGAAACGGCACGCGTGATCGCGTTTGCGTAAGGCAGTGAAGCCGCTACGCGTGCGCGGGCCTTGCCAATGCGCGAGGTAGCGATCAGTTCCATCGCCTTGAAGATCTTGCGCATCGACGTGGTCGAGCTGATCTTCTGGCGGTAGACCCGAATCTGGGCTCCCATACTTATCCTTTCCTAAGATCCCGGTGGCCGGGACTGCCGGAACCGGTGAAGGTCCCGGCAGTCCCTGCCAGCGAAACTAGCGCTTCTGCTTGACGATTTTTTCCTGGTCGACTTCGGCTTCCGAGATAGCGTCGTGCTCCTCGTGGCCGGCACCTACCAGCAGGCTGTCGCCCTCGCCGAAGAAGCCCTTCTTGAAGTCCACGATTGCGGCCTTCAGTGCTTCAGCGGTGTCATCGTCCATAACGTTAGTCTGCGCCAACGTGGTCAGGATGGAGGACTTGTGCTTCAGGTGCTCCAGGAACTCGCTCTCGAAGCGGTTGATGTCCTCAACCGGAACCTCGTCCAGGTGGCCGTTGGTGCCGGCCCAGATGGAAACAACCTGGTTCTCGACCGGGAACGGCGAGTACTGGCCCTGCTTGAGCAGTTCCATCAGGCGTGCGCCACGGGTCAGCTGCTGACGCGATGCGGCGTCGAGGTCCGACGCGAACATGGCGAAAGCCTGCATGTCACGGTACTGGGCCAGTTCCAGCTTCAACGTACCGGAGACCTTCTTCATGGACTTGACCTGTGCAGCACCACCAACGCGGGACACAGAGACACCCACGTCGACGGCCGGGCGCTGGTTGGCGTTGAAGAGGTCCGACTGCAGGAAGATCTGGCCATCGGTAATGGAGATCACGTTGGTCGGGATGTAAGCCGAAACGTCGTTCGCCTTGGTTTCGATGAGCGGCAGACCGGTCATCGAGCCTGCACCGAGCTCGTCGGAGAGCTTGGCACAACGCTCAAGCAGACGGGAGTGCAAGTAGAAGACGTCGCCCGGGTAGGCTTCGCGTCCCGGCGGGCGGCGCAGCAGCAGCGATACCGCGCGGTAGGCCTCAGCCTGCTTGGAGAGGTCATCGAACACGATGAGGACGTGCTTGCCGCCGTACATCCAGTGCTGCCCGATGGCCGAACCGGCGTAGGGCGCCAGGTACTTGAAGCCGGCGGGGTCGGACGCGGGGGAAGCCACGATGGTGGTGTATTCCAGGGCGCCGTTGTCCTCAAGGGTCTGACGGACGGCCGCGATGGTGGACGCCTTCTGACCGATGGCCACGTAGATGCAGCGAACCTGCTTGTTCACATCGCCCGAAGCCCAGTTGGCCTTCTGGTTGATGATGGTGTCAATGGCGATGGCCGACTTACCGGTCTGGCGGTCACCAATGATCAGCTGGCGCTGGCCGCGGCCGATCGGGATCATGGCGTCGATGGCCTTGAGGCCGGTCTGCATCGGCTCGTGGACCGACTTACGCTGGGTCACGCCGGGTGCTTGGAGTTCCAGCGCACGGGTGGTCTCAGACTTGATCTCGCCGAGGTCGTCGATGGGCTGGCCCAGCGGGTCAACCACGCGGCCGAGGAAGGCGTCGCCGACCGGCACGGACAGAACCTGTCCGGTGCGGTGAACTTCCTGGCCCTCTTCGATGCCGGTGAAGTCACCGAGCACGATGACGCCGATTTCGCGGACGTCGAGGTTCTGGGCGAGGCCCAGGGTGCCGTCTTCGAAGCGAAGCAGCTCGTTCGCCATGACCGAGGGAAGGCCCTCAACACGGGCGATGCCGTCACCTGCGGTTGTTACACGGCCGACCTCTACGCGCTCGGCGTTTCCGGGTTCGTAGGACGCCGCGAACTCGTTCAACGCATTACGGACGTCGTCGGCGTTGATGGTCAATTCGGCCATCTGCAGTCCCTGCTCTCCTGTTTTCGTGATCATCGTTGCTCACGATGACCGGGGTTTCGTTTCGTTAAGTTGTGCTTGTCCGGCTAACCGGCCAGCTGGCGGTGGAGTTCACCCAGCCGGGTGATGACCGAAGCGTCAAGCACTTCGTCACCTACCTGGACGCGGATTCCACCGATCAGTTCAGGATCAACGCTGACGTTGACCTTGAGCTCGCGGCCATACAGGGCGTTAAGCCCTGCCTGCAGGCGGGCAAACTGCGCCTCAGTCAAAGGACGCGTAACGCTGACCGTCGCAATCCAGCGCTGCTGCCGCTTAGCTGCCAGCTCGGCGAACCGGGCTACCAGGTTGGTCGGCTTGATGCCGCGCGGCGCAGACACTGCCTGGGCAATGAGGACTTTTGCTTCCTCGCTTGCACCGGGAACCAGCTTTTCAGCAAGCCTGATCTTCGCGGCAGCACTGGCCTGCGGCTCCGACAGAGCACGTTGTACCTCGTGGTCGGAGGCAACGGCCTGGTTGAAGGAGAACAGATCGTTCTCCAGCTCTTCCAGCCCAGAGACACCGGAGGCAGAAACGGCCGACTTGTTTTCAGCGACGGCGATTACCACCGTCGCGCCAAGCGTCTCGAGTGCATCGCCGATATCTCGGGCCGATGCCCAGCGTGAACTGGCCAGTCCGCCCGCGATGTCCGCTGCGTCCGCGGAGACTTTTCCGCCAACGAGCTGCTTGATCAGCGCCGACTTCTCGTCACCGGTACGCGACGGGTCAGTCAGGGCACGGCGCAAGCCGGCCGAACTGTCCACCGTACCCAGGATTCCGAAGAGTTCCCTAGCCAACTGCAGCGAGGCCAGCGGAAGCTTGGCTTCCAGCGTGGTCAGGGCCGTGGTCAGCGATTGGCTCGATACACCTGACATTACTTGGCTACACCTGCGTTCTGGGTCTCCAGATCTGCCAGGAAACGGTCAACAACACGGGCGGAACGCTCGTCGTCGTTGAGTGCTTCGCCAACAATGCGGCCTGCCAGCGTGGTGGCCAGCGTGCCCACCTCGGAACGCAGGGACACTACTGCGGCCTGACGCTCCGATTCGATCTGCACGTGGGCCTGCGCAGTGATGCGGGCCGATTCAGCAGCTGCCTTTTCCTTCAGATCAGCAAGGATCTGGGCGCCTTCTGCACGGGCTTCCTCGCGGATGCGGTTGGCTTCCGCGCGGGCGTCCGTGAGCTGCTGCTTATACTCCTCGAGGGCGGCCGATGCCTCTGCCTGGGCCTTTTCAGCCTTGGCAATGCCGCCTTCAATGGCCTCGGCGCGCTCTGCAAACGTCTTCTCGAACATCGGGACAACGAACTTGACCACGATGAACATGAGGACAGCAAAGCCGACGAGGACAACGCCCATTTCCCAGACGTTGGGTACCAGTGGGTTAGTCTCGCCCTCTGTGGCGGCTGAGATGATCACCTGGTTCATAATTCACCCGTCCTTTTCTACTCGGTTCTGGATGTTCGCTAGGTTCTGAAGGTTTACTTGAGAACGAAAGCGAAGACCAGGCCGAGGATGGCGAGGGCTTCAGTCAGCGCGAGGCCGAGGAATGCGATCGGCTGCAGGACGCGCTGGGCTTCCGGCTGACGTGCCACACCGTTGATGTAAGCCGCGAACACGAGACCAACACCGATACCACCGCCGATGGCGGAGAGGCCGTAGCCGATGAGGTTGAGGGAGCCGTTGATGGAGCCTTCCATTTTTCTTCCTTTCAAGATGCCACCCGTGTGGCAGGTTGTTTGGGTTGCTTCATCCCCGTGAGGGGAAGACTGTGGGTGCCTTAGTGGCTGTCCGCGTGCAGTGCGCCTTCAATGTAGATGGCGGTCAGCAGCGTAAAGACGTAGGCCTGCAAGGCCATGATCAGTGCTTCCAGCATGTACATGGCGACGGAGCCGGCCAGGACGAGGACCGAGGCTCCCTTGAGGAGGACGCTTTCCTGCATGATCAGGAACTCGATGCCGGATCCGGCGATCATGACGATGAGGTGGCCTGCCAGCATGGTGGCAAAGAGACGCAGGCTGTGCGTTACGGGCCGTACCAGGAAGTTCGAGATGATTTCGATCGGAACGACGATCGGCAGGATGTACATCGGGACACCGGTGGGAACGGTGGCGAGTTTGAAGTACTTGAGGCCGTTCTTCCGGACGCCGATGACGATCCAGGTGATGTACACGATGCCCGCGAGGACATAGGCGCCGCCAACATGGGAGAAGCTGGGCAGCTGGAGTACGGGAATGGCACCGTAAATGTTGTTCACCAGAATGAAGAAGAACAGGCTGAACAACAGCGGGACGTACTTCATGAAGTCTTTGCCGCCGATAATGTCCTTGGCAATGCCGTTACGGACAAAGCCATAAGCCATTTCACCAGCGAACTGGAGCTTGCCGGGGACAAGCTGCTGCTTCCGCGCAGCCAGCAGGAAGAATGTGGCGATAATGACGACCGACAGGATTACCAGCAGCATCTGCTTGGAGAATCCGTCTGCCGCCCCCCACGGCAGGATCGCCGGCAGGTGCATTTGTTCGATACCAGGAGGGGCAAAATCTCCTGAATCTTGGGCCGGGAGCGCAAGCGCGATCAACGCGATTCCTCTCTGCAGTGTCCGTCATTGGGCGTTGGGCTGGGTGCAGCGGATTCTTGCTCCGCAGTTCCCCATGTGAAATTATTTGGCATTAGTGTTTCCGTCCGCGGACGGGCCGCTATCCGCGCCGCTCTTACCAGTGCTGTTTCTGGAACTGGTAAGGCCGTGCATGTGGGAAAGATAAAATCCTCCGAGAGCTCCAAGCAGAGCGCCTGCGAGCACAATCCAGCGGGTTCCCCACAGATTATCCAGACCCCACCCTATCAAACTCCAGACGATGATTCCGCCAATAATGTAGCTGAAGACAGCCATGCCGGCGTTGTAGCCACCATCACTGTTATCGGGTGAGACTCCGGGCGCGGAGGATGTATTTCCGGACGCGGGGGAACCATTATTTGCCAGTCGTTTCCGATCAGACATCGTTGGGCTCCTTCGGTTCGGGATCGTTGTAAATTTGCAGGCGCGCTTTGCTGAAACCATAGATTTCGGCCGCCTGCCACAGCACAACAGTGGCGACGGCGCCAATCAGGAACCAGCGGCCGTGCAGCCAGGCGGGGGCGCCGATCAGGAAAAGGACAACCGCGAACCCGACCACTTTGACAAAGTAGGTGGCCACGAACATTCCGATCGCGCCTGACGGATTATTGCGTCCGATGAAGTGCCCTACCAGCAGGCTGATGGCAAAGAACACCATCACGAGGAGGCCGCCCAACGTACTGGACAGGACGCCGTCGGCCCCGTTCATAATGACGGCAGGAATGCCGGCCAGAATGATGGCAGCCACGCCGGCGGCTGAACTCAGCGCCAGCAGGCGAAGCCACAGCGATTGAGTGGGACCGGAGACGCCAGCGGATCCGTTGCCGGACGTAGGTCCGGGGTCCGCGTTGGACGTCATGAGATTCCAATCGTCGGCGCCCTGGGGCTGGTTTGGAGGGGCAGCTTTGGCTGCCCCTAAATTCTACACGAGATAGAAATTATTCCGAACCCGGTGCCGCGGCCGGTTCGTCGCTCCTCCGCCGGAGGTAGGGCCATGCCGTCACCAGTCCCATGACCAGGGTGGCGAAAAGGTCCACCGCCAGGACAATTTGCCACGGGAACACCGCGAAGGCCAGGCCGCCAAAGGACACCACCGCGGTCCACAGATACATAAGGATGACCGCGGTCCGGTGTGAGTAGCCGATGTCCATCAGTTTGTGATGGAGGTGGCCGCGGTCCGCGGACCAGGGTGAGCGTCCCTTCGCCGTCCGCCGGATCACAGCGAGTCCCAGGTCAAGCAGCGGCAGAAACAGTACGGCGAACGGCAGCAGGATGGGGATGACCGTCGAAATACCGTTGGCCCTGTCGTACATGCCGGAAGTGATTTGGCCTGTGGCCACGATACTGGCGGCGGAGAACAGCAGGCCGATGAGCATGGCCCCCGAATCACCCATGAAGATCTTGGACGGGAACCAGTTGTGCGGCAGGAAGCCGATGCAACTGCCGACCAAAACGGCGGTGAGCAGGGTGGCGAGGTCCGAGTAGTCCAGCAGGACGGCATTGCGGTGCACCCAGTACGCAGTGAAGAAGAAGGCGGTCCCGCCGATGATGGCCGCGCCGGCTGCCAGTCCGTCCAGGCCGTCAATGAAATTGAAGGCGTTCATGGTGGTGACAATCAGCCCGGCCGTCAGCACTATCCGGAGCATGTCGTTATGAAGGAAAATCGGCTCCGGCACCCACGGCACAATGGTCATCCGGACACCCCAGATGGCAACCACCAGGGCCGCGGCGCTTTGGCCGATGAGCTTCACCCACCAGCGGATGTCCAGGAGGTCATCCGCCACGCCCACCAGCACGATCAGCGTCGCGCCGGCAAGCACCCCCCAGGGTGAGAAGTTGTTCCGGTAAATGTCTTTGACGAAGAAGGACTGGCTGGCCACGATGAGCCCCACCAGCACGCCCAGGAAGATGGCCACGCCGCCGAGCCGGGACACCGGCGTCGAGTGCATGTCGCGGCTGCGGATGGGCATGTGGAGTTCGAGCCGGTTGCCCACGACGCGTGCCGCCCAGGTGGCCCCGTAGGACACCACCGCAGCGGTCAGCCCCATCAGCAGGTACATGATCATGCGGCGGGCCTCCCGGTGAGGCACACGTCGCGGAGCGGATAGATTCCGTTGAGTACCTGTTCGTTGCTTCGGGGGGCTTTCAGACCGTGCAGCAGCCCCCGCAGGAGGCCTGTGAGGAGCAGCCGCTTGTTTGGTGAGACGGCGATGGTCCGGGTCCAGTTGCGCACTGATGCCCCCGAATAAAGCAGCTTCTCCCACGGGGTGAGTGCTGCTGAGCGGGTGTAGACCCACAACTTGTTCCGCACCTCGTAGTAGAAGCGAGCACCGGGATCGGCACCGGCATCCCCGAAGGACTTGGTGTGATGGCTTGCCACGGATTTCTCCACCGAGATGGCATTCCGGCGGCGGGAGATCCGGGCAGTGTACTCCAGATCGTCGTTCCAGATGAAGTAGTCGGCAATGGGAAGGCCATGACGGCGGATCTCGCCGGCGTCGATCAGGATTGAGACGAACGATGCCGTCCTGATCTGCACTCCCCCGGCCCGGACGGCGCGGTCACGGTCCTGCTCGCTGGCGCCGAGCCGCGGCCGCATCCGATTCATCGGATGGTCACGTCCGTCGGTCCAGACAACACGGCTGGCAACAAAGCTTGGTTCATCCCCGGCGACGGCGGCGTAGGCGCGCGAGGCGGCCAGGGCCTCTGCGAGGGCGTCGGGCTGCGGTTCCGTGTCGTCGTCCATGATCCAGACGTAGTCCGCTCCATGGTCCAGGACGGCCCGTTCCATGCCCACAACAAAACCGCCGGCGCCGCCCAGGTTCTGCCGGAGCCGGATGGTGTCGGTGGGGACCGGGCCGCTGTAGGAAGCCAGGAATTCTGCCGTTTCATCGGTGGAGGCGTTATCCACGATGACAACGGCGGCGGGCTGAACGGTTCCGGACGTGATGCCGTGAAGAGTGGTTTCGAGGAGTTCGCGCCGGTTATAGGTGACAACCACGGCGACAACGTTCTTGGTCATTTGCTGGCCCCTGCTTGCGTGGATCGAAATTTCCTGCCGGCCAGGACGGCAGCCAGTTTCCAGGGCTCGATGAACACCCGGCCGAAAACCCTGCGCGGGGAGATCATGAGCCGCCAGAGCCATTCGAACCCGAGGCGGCCAAGCCACCGCGGTGCCAGCACTTGGTGTCCTGAGATCTGGTCCAGCGCTCCGCCGACGGCACCGTACACAGCTTCAGGAAGGTCATTGCGGCGCTGCCACAGGAAGTTCTCCTGCAATGGCATGCCCAGCCCGACGAGGACAAGGTTCGGGGCGAAGGCCTGAAGTTCATCGACGATGGCTGCTTCCTTTTCCGGGCCCCAGTTTTCCCCGGCCCAGCCGAGAACCTTGGTGCCGGGCAAGAGCGTCTCCAGCCTGCGGCATGCCAGCGCGTTGCTGGGCACGTTGGTTCCAACCACAGCCACGCGGTCCAGGCCCTGCACGGAACCCAGGTGCTTGATCCAGTCCGTCGACCCCACGCGGAAGCTGGCATCGGGCGCGGCGGCGTGTCCCTGCCGCTTCCAAAGCGCGTACACGGGTGCGCCGTCCATGAGCACAACGTCGGCTGAATCGTAGAGCTCCCGGAATGCCGGAAGCGTGTGATAGAGGTAGCAGCTGTGCAGGTTGTGTCCGACCACCGTGCGTCGGCCCCCGGCTGCGATGAGTCCGGTGAGGACCTCTGCCATGCGGTTTTCCGGCACGGCGGTGACCTCAACGTCCAGGAGGTTTAAGCGGTCACGGCCAAGGATCATGCCTCCGGATCCTTTTCGGCGGGCGCTGCGGTTTCCCGCTCGTCCGGTATGCCGTCTCCCGCGTCTTCGGCGGGCGCCGCGTCCGCAGGCTGAGAATCCGCAGCTCCAGTAACTTCAGCCTCAGTTGCCTCAGCCCCGACGGCCGGGCTCTCCCCCAGGCCCAGGACGCCCGGGACGTGTTCCCGGAGCCGTTCCAGGGAAACGGCGCCGTCACGCACTACCCGCAAAACGGGCCCGGTGGCGTCCACAATGGTGGAGGGGACAGCGTCCGTGCCTTCGACCGGGCGGAAGCCACCCTCGAGGTAGACCTCCACCGAATCGGCCAGTTGGGCGCGCGCTTCGGCGGCGGTCTGCGCCGGTGCCTGGCCGGTCCGGTTGGCGGAGGAAACCGCCAGCGGTCCGGTGAGGGTGAGGAGTTCCTGGGCCACTTCATCGGCGGGCATCCGAAGGGCCACGGTTCCCTGGGTGTCGCCGAGGTCCCAGTCCAGCGACGGCTGTGCGTGCAGGATCAGCGTCAGTCCGCCAGGCCAGAACGCCTCAGCCAGCTTGCGGGCGTCCGTGGAAATATTCGTGGCCAGCCCGTCAAGGGCGTTGATCCGGGGAATCAGCACCGGCGGCGGCATGGCGCGGCTGCGCCCTTTGGAGACCAACAGCATGGTGACGGCCTGCGGCGAGAAGGCATCGGCCCCGATCCCGTAGACGGTATCGGTGGGCAGGACCACGCACTTCTTCTCGCTGATGGCGCGCTGGGCGTGCTCCAGCCCCAGGGCGCGCTGGTCTTCTGACGTGCAGTTGTAGGTTGTGGTCACTGGCCTATTCTTTCATCAGTCGTGGCGCGGACCGGCAAGCACGGCGCTGGTGGCGCGTTCCTTGCCGTTCAGGTCCAGGTGCGTGGTGATCTTTGTCCAGGCACCGGTGCGCTCCATCATGCGGGCAATCCAGGCGGCCTGGACTTCCGCGTGTTCCATCACAAAGTAGCCGCCGGGAACCAGCAGCCGGGCGGCCGAGGCAGCCGCCGCCGTCGGAAGTTCCATGCCGTCGGCTCCTCCGCCGTACAGGGCTTCGGGAGGGTCGTGCAGGGCTACTTCGGGTTCGTTGGGGATCGCTTCGGCGGGGATGTACGGCGGGTTGGAAACCACGACGTCGAAGGTTCCGTTAAGGTCCGGCAAAGCGTTCCGCAGGTCCCCCAGGGTGAGCGCCACCCCCAGCGGGGCGAGGTTCTTCTCCGCCCATGCGTGCGCGAGGGTGCTGTACTCCACGGCATACACCTCGGCGCCGGGAACCTCGTGGGCGATGGAGCCGGCAATGGCCCCGGACCCTGTCCCCAGGTCCACGATCCGCGGGCGGACCATGCCCTTGACATGGTCGATGACCAGTTGGACCACGGATTCCGTTTCCGGGCGGGGGATAAAAACGCCCGGCCCGACGGCGAGTTCCAGGTACCTGAAGTGGGCCACGCCCGTAATGTGCTGCAGCGGGATGCGCTGTGCCCGCTCGGCGACGAGTTCGGCGTACCCCTCGGGCGCCGGTGTGTCCCCCAGCATCATCGCCCGGAGCCGGCCGAGCCCCACGCCGAGCAGGTGATCCGCGAGCAGTTCAGCGTCGACGCGGGGACTGGGAACGCCGGCGGCCTGAAGGACTGCCGTGGCCGCTCTGACGGCAGCCGCCAGCGACTGTTCCGAGCCGGTTGTCATATCTGTGCAGTTCCCAACAACTGTCTAGTCGCCGATGGCGTCCAGGCGAGCCTGTTCGTCCATCTCGATGGCTGACTGGATGACCGGTTCCAGGTCGCCGTTCATGACCTGGTCCAGGTTGTACGCCTTGTAGCCGGTGCGGTGGTCCGCGATGCGGTTTTCCGGGTAGTTGTAGGTACGGATGCGCTCCGAACGGTCCATAGTGCGGATCTGGGACTTCCGCTGGGCCGAATTTTCGGCGTCGATGATTTCCTGCTGGTGGGCCAGGATGCGGGCGCGGAGCACGCGCATGCCCGCCTCACGGTTCTGGAGCTGGGACTTCTCGTTCTGCATGGCCACCACAATGCCAGTGGGCAGGTGCGTAATACGGACGGCGGAGTCCGTGGTGTTAACAGACTGTCCGCCGGGTCCCGAGGAGCGGTAGACGTCGATCTTGAGGTCGTTCTGGTTGATGTCCAGTTCTTCGGGCTCGTCCACTTCGGGCAGTACCAGGACGCCGGCGGCGGACGTGTGGATGCGGCCCTGCGACTCCGTGACGGGGACACGCTGCACGCGGTGCACACCGCCTTCGAACTTCAGCCGCGCGTAGACGCCTTCGGCGGGATCGTTCGAGTTTCCCTTGACGGCCATCTGGACGTCTTTGTAGCCGCCGAGGTCAGACTCGGTGGCGGAAATAAGTTCGGTCTTCCAGCCGCGTGACTCGGCGTACCGGGTGTACATCCGCAGGAGGTCGCCGGCGAAAAGGGCAGCTTCGTCGCCGCCTTCACCGCCCTTGACCTCAAGGATCACGTTGCGGGCGTCGTCAGGGTCGCGCGGGATGAGCAGGCGCC
Organism: Pseudarthrobacter sulfonivorans; assembly: GCF_024391045.1. GTDB lineage: Bacteria > Actinomycetota > Actinomycetes > Actinomycetales > Micrococcaceae > Arthrobacter > Arthrobacter sulfonivorans_B. Next base: position 82,061 of record NZ_JANFCZ010000003.1, on the reverse strand, counting down.
GCAGTTTGGCCGACGCAGTCTCCAGGGCCGCTTCCAGTTCAGGAACCTCGGCAGCGAACTCGGGATCCTCGGCAGCCATCTCCTGCGCCGCAGCGAGGTCATCGCGCAGGCCTTCCCACTTGTGATAGGCCTCAACAATGCCGTTCAGCTGCGCAGACCGCCGCCCCAGTTTCCGGGCAAGCCGCTGGTCAGCATAAACAGCAGGATCCCCCAGCTGCGCCTGGATGGAGTCGTGCTCATCAAGCAGGCCCTGTACGGACTCAAACATTTCAAAACCTCTTTCGACTCTTACAAGTCTAATGACGCGTTCAGCGTCAGGTGACGTGCGGCCGTCGTCGCATATTTTTGCCGGCCAGGGAGTGGCATCGGGCCTGTCGGAGCGTTGAGGCTGACGTACGCAGTACGTCAGCCTCAACGCGAAGGGGCGGGGCCGGCAAAAATATGCGACGGCCCCACCCCGGTAACTCAGCTACTTGTCGTTATCCGACTTCGCACCCAGCGTCGTCTTCTGAACCTGCATCAGGAACTCAACGTTGCTCTGGGTCTCCCGGATCTTGTTGGTCAGCAGCTCAAGGCTCTGCTGCGTTTCGAGTCCGGAGAGGACACGGCGTAGCTTCCACATGATCTTGACTTCCTCGGGAGAAAGCAGGTTCTCTTCGCGGCGGGTGCCGGACGCGTTGACGTCCACCGCCGGGAAGATGCGCTTGTCCGCCAACTGGCGGGACAGGCGCAGTTCCATGTTGCCGGTGCCCTTGAACTCTTCGAAGATGACCTCGTCCATCTTGGAACCGGTCTCCACGAGGGCGGTGGCCAGAATGGTCAGCGAGCCGCCGTTTTCGATGTTCCGGGCCGCACCGAAGAAGCGCTTCGGCGGGTACAGGGCTGCTGAATCGACGCCACCGGACAGGATGCGGCCGGAGGCCGGTGCTGCCAGGTTGTAGGCGCGGCCCAGTCGGGTCATGGAGTCCAGCAGGACCACCACGTCCATGCCCATTTCCACGAGGCGCTTGGCGCGTTCGATGGAGAGTTCGGCCACGGTGGTGTGGTCGTCGGCGGGACGGTCGAAGGTCGAGGCAATGACTTCGCCCTTGACCGTGCGCTGCATGTCCGTGACTTCTTCGGGACGTTCGTCAACGAGCACCATCATGAGGTGGACCTCAGGATTGTTGGTGGTGATGGCGTTGGCGATGGACTGCAGGATGAGCGTCTTGCCGGCCTTCGGCGGGGAGACGATCAGGCCGCGCTGGCCTTTTCCGATCGGGGCAACCAGGTCGATGACGCGGGGGCCGATCTTTTTGGGGTCGGTCTCCAGGCGCAGGCGCTCGGACGGGTACAGCGGAACCAGCTTGGCGAATTCAACGCGGTCCTTGAGCTCTTCCGGCGTCTTGCCGTTAACGGACGTGACGCGCACCAGGGCGTTGAACTTCTGCCGTGCGGACTGCTGGCTGCGGTCTTCGCCTTCGCGGGGGGCACGGATGGCGCCCACCACGGCGTCGCCCTTGCGCAGGTTGTACTTCTTGACCTGGGCGAGGGAAACGTAGACGTCGTTCGCGCCGGGCAGGTAGCCGGAGGTGCGGATGAACGCGTAGTTCTCCAGGACGTCCAGGATGCCCGCTACGGGCAGCAGGACGTCGTCATCGGTGACCTCGACGTCGTCGACGTCCGGTCCCTGGGCGCGTCCCCGACGGCGGTCGTTGCGGTCGCGGAAACGGTCGTTGCGGGCGTTTTCCCGGTTGTCCTGGCCGCCGGAGCGGTCATTGCGGTCGTTGCGGTCGCGCCGGTTACGGCGGTTCCGACGGCTGCCGCTGTCCGAGTCATCGTGGTCGCGGGAGTTGTCGCGGTTGTCGTCGCGGCGGGTGCCTTCACGCTGGCCGGCCTCGCGGCTGCCTGCATTGTCGCGGCCGCCGTCGGTGGTTTCGCGGGCGCTGGTGTCACGGCCGCTGCGGGTGCGGCCGCTTTCACGACGTTCGGTGCGCTGGCCGTCGCCGGATTCAGTGCCCTGGGTTTCCGTGCGCTGGGTTTCCGTGCGGTCGGCCTGGCGCTGTTCGGCTGCAGGCTGCTCGGCCGGCGCTTCGGTGACCTCGCCGGCCTGCGGAGCGGTTGCCTGTGCGGCAGCTTCGCCGCGGCGGCGGTTGCGGGTGCGCGGCTGGCGGCGGTCGGCGGAACCTTCGGCTGCTTCGCCGGACTCGGCGGGCGCGGCCACCGGCGCTTCAGCGGGCGCAGCGACCGGTGCTTCCGGGGCGGCGGCGGCAGGAGCTGCCACGACGCCGTCGCTGACGGCGCGGCGGCTGCGGCCACGGCCGCGGGCGCGGGTTGCATCAGCGGCGGGTGCCTCGGCGGTTTCGCCCGCACCTGCCGCGGGAGCGGCTGCCACCGGAGCGGCAGAGGCAACGTGGTTGTCAGTGGCCTTCTCAGCAGCCTTGGCCGGAGCCTTAGTGGCCGAAGTGCCTGCGCGGTGGGCGGAAATGGCAGTGACCAGGTCCCCCTTGCGCATGCGGGATCCGCCCGAGATCCCCAGCTGGCTGGCTAGCGCCTGCAGCTGGGCGAGCTTCAGGCCGGCAAGGCCGCTGCTCTTTGCGGGTGCGGCCGTTGACGATCCGGCAGCAGAAGTTGGTGTGTCCACAGCTGAAGACAGCTCAGTGGTTTCGGTCACGAAGGATCCTTCCCCCTCGACGGCGTCCAGACTGGGAGCTGGACGCGATGATTTGATCTGGGCTGCAGTTCAGATCTGCAGCCGGGATTTTCGGCCTTGCCGGTTGGATTTCGGCCAGCAGGGCCGGATACTGATTCACCTCACGCACCGATTAATGGCGGGGCGCCGGACTGACAATTCAGGGGCAGATGTAAAGGCTGCATATTCCTGCGACAGACCAAGCAGGTGACACCGGAAAATATTGCGCAGTAGACGACCGGTTACAACTGAAATGCAGTTGCGGATCAGATAGGCGGAATTACCGCCGGTGCAGTTCCACCTTAGCACCTTCGACGTCCACTGCCAGCTTCAGCACGCGCCAGCCGATGTCCGGCGTGTTGGCCGCTGTGAATGCTTCGATCTGCGCCAGTATGTCCGCGGCTTCACCTTCGCCGTTGGCGAGGACCAGCACGGTGGGTCCCGCACCGGACACCACGGCCGCATGGCCGGCGCCACGCAGGGCCCTGATCAGCGCCGCGCTGGGGCGCATGGCCTCTGCGCGGTAGCTCTGGTGGAGATAATCCTCGGTGCCGGCAAGCAGGAATTCGGGCTTTTGGGTCAGCGCGTGGATGAGCAGCGCGGCCCGGCCGGAGTTCATCGCTGCGGCGTGATGGCCCACGGAGGCAGGCAGCAAGGCCCGGGCCGCCTCGGTGGACAGTTCAAAGTCCGGCACCGCGACGATGGGGATGACCGGAGCGGCCACCGTGGCGCACGTACTCCTGTACTGGTCACTGTCCTGCCATGACAGCGCCAGTCCGCCGTAAATCGCGGGCGCGACGTTGTCAGGGTGGCCTTCCATCTCACTGGTCAGCTGCAGGATCCACTCGCGTCCGCGCTGCATGGCCGCCGGCACCAGGGCATTGGCGGCGGAGACTGCGGCCACCACCGCGGATGCGGAAGAGCCGAGTCCGCGGCCATGGGGGTTGACGTTGGTTGCCGTAATCCGGAGCCCGCCGTGCCGGTAACCCAGGCGTGAGAAGGCGGCTTCCATGGCACGGACCACGAGGTGGCTGGCGTCGCGCGGCAAGGAGTCCGCCCCCTCGCCGCTGAGCTCAAACTCCAGCTCGTCGGTTTCGAGGCTTTCCACCGTCAGGGTGTCGTGCAGGGCCAGGGCGAGGCCCAGGCTGTCATATCCCGGGCCGAGGTTGGCGCTGGTGGCGGGGACCCTGACGGTGACCCGCTGTCCTGCTTCGATGAGGGGCAGGACAGCGGGGGCGGGCGTGGTGGTTTCCAAGGCTACTTTTCTTCCAGTCCCAGTTCAGCTGCAACGGTAACGACGTCGTTGGAGACCTTGACGGGCTGCACTTCGCTGCCGTCCTCGGTGCGCAGGGCCCACTGGGGGTCCTTCAGACCGTGGCCGGTCACCGTTATGACGATGGTCTTGCCGGCAGGAACTTCCCCGGCGGCGTGCTTCTTGAGGAGCCCCGCGACGCCGGCAGCGGAGCCCGGTTCCACAAACACGCCTTCGCGGGCGGACAGCCAGCGGTGGGCCTCGAGGATCTGTTCGTCGGTCACGGCGTCGATGAAGCCGCCGGACTCGTCACGGGCCGCAATGGCGCCGTCCCAGGAGGCGGGGTTGCCGATCCGGATGGCGGTGGCAATGGTGTCCGGCTCCGTGATGGGATGCCCGGCCACGAACGGGGCGGCACCGGCGGCCTGGAAGCCCCACATCTGCGGAGTCCTGGTGGACACGGCCGAAAGGGTCCCGGCGGTGGCGGACTCGAACGGGGCCGAGTACTCCTTGTACCCCTTCCAGTACGCCGTGATGTTTCCCGCGTTACCGACCGGCAGGACGTGGATGTCCGGGGCGTCACCCAGTGCGTCCACGATTTCGAAAGCGCCCGTCTTCTGGCCCTGGATGCGGGCGGGGTTGACGGAGTTGACCAGGAACACCGGGTAGGACTCCCCCAGCTTCCGGGCGATGTCCAGGCAGTTGTCGAAGTTGCCGTCAACCTGCAGCAGCGTCGCGCCGTGCGCGATGGCCTGGCTCAGCTTGCCCATGGAGATCTTGCCCTCGGGGACCAGCACGGCGCACTTGAGGCCGGCGGCGGTGGCGTAAGCGGCGGCAGACGCGGACGTGTTGCCGGTGGAGGCGCACACCACGGCTTTGGCACCGGATTCGACGGCGGCGGTCATGGCCATGGTCATGCCGCGGTCCTTGAAGGAGCCGGTGGGGTTCATGCCTTCGACCTTCAGGTACACAGTGGACCCGGTCAGTTCGGAGAGCTTCTGCGCGTGGACCAGCGGGGTGCCGCCCTCGCCCAGGGTGATGATCCTGGTGGCTTCCGTTACGGGCAGACGGTCAGCGTATTCGCGGATGACGCCGCGCCATTGGTGAGCCACTTAGACTCCTTCTACCCGCAGAACGGATGTAACTGAATTGATGACGTCCAGGCCCTTCACGGCCTCGACGGTGGCCGCGAGGGCGGCCTCTGATGCCCGGTGCGTGACGATCCGCAGTTCGGCCGATTCCCGGTTGGAACCGGCGTCCGTGTGGATGGTCTGCCGCATGGTTTCGATGGATACACCGTGCTCAGCGAAGAGCTGGGCGATGCGTGCCAGCACACCGGGCTGGTCCGCAACGTCCAGGCCGATGTAGTAGCTCGTGGTGGCCGCTTCGATGGGAAGCGCCGGGATGTGCCCGGTGGTGGTCTCGGTCCGCTGGGGGCCGCCCAGCACCACGCGGCGTGCCGCGGAGACGAGGTCGCCCAGGACGGCAGACGCCGTCGGGGTTCCGCCGGCGCCCTGGCCGTAGAACATCAGTTCGCCGGCATTTTCGGCCTCGATGAATACTGCGTTGAAGGCGCCGCGGACGGCGGCCAGCGGGTGCTCACGGGGCAGCAGCGTGGGGTGCACGCGCACCGAAACGCCTTCCCCGCCGTCGGAATCCACGAGCTTTTCAGCAATCGCCAGCAGCTTGATGACAAAGCCTGCGTCCTTGGCCGCGGCGATGTCAGCAGCGGTGACGGACGTGATGCCTTCGCAGTGGACGTTTTCCAGGGCGAAGCGGGTGTGGAAGGACAGTGTCGCAAGGATGGCTGCCTTGGCGGCCGCGTCGTGGCCTTCGACGTCGGCGGTAGGGTCTGCTTCCGCGTAGCCGAGGCGCTGGGCTTCGGCGAGGGCGTCGGCGAACTGGGCGCCGGTAGTGTCCATCTGGTCAAGGATGAAGTTGGTGGTGCCGTTGACGATGCCCAGCACGCGGGTAATCCGGTCGCCGGACAGGCTGTCGCGGATGGGGCGCAGGATGGGGATGGCCCCTGCCACGGCGGCTTCGTAGGACAGCTGTACGCCGGCCTTGTCGGCTTCTTCGTAAAGGGTGGGGCCGTCCTGGGCCAGCAGGGCCTTGTTGCCGGTGACCACGCAGGCGCCGTTGCTGAGCGCGGAGAGGATCAGCGTGCGGGCCGGCTCGATGCCGCCCATGAGCTCGATGACCAGGTCGGCGTCCTTGACGAGGGTTTCGGCGTCGGTGGTGAACAGTTCCTGCGGCAGTTCGACGTCGCGCTTGGCGTTCACGTTGCGCACGGCGATGCCGCTCAGCTGCAAGCGTGCGCCGGTGCGGGCGGCGAGGGTGTCGGCGTCCTCAAGGAGAATCCGCGCAACCTGGGCCCCAACGTTGCCACAGCCCAGGAGGGCCACCTTCAGGGTTCGCAATTCAGTCATTCAGACTCCCATGTCGCGGTTGAGCAAATCTTCTTCGGTTTCCCCGCGGACAATCAGCCGGGCAGATCCGTCGCGCACCGCGACAACGCCCGGCCGGGCCAGATAGTTGTAGTTGCTCGAAAGGGCCCAGCAGTAGGCGCCGGTACCCGGTACAGCAAGCAGATCACCGGCTGCCACGTCCTCGGGCAGATATACATCTCTAACAACTATGTCGCCGCTCTCGCAATGTTTGCCCACCACGCGGGACAGTTCCGGCGCGGCGGTTGACGTGCGCGAGGCGAGAATGGCGGAATAATCCGCGTCGTAGAGCACCGGGCGGGCGTTGTCGCTCATGCCGCCGTCAACTGACACATAGCGGCGCGGGTACGTAACGTTTTCCGGCTGGTTTCCGGCGGTTGCGGTGGTGTCGGCGTCGACGCGGACGGTCTTGAGGGTGCCCACCTCATAGAGTGTGAACGTGGTGCTGCCCACGATGGCACGGCCCGGTTCGATGGAGATCCGGGGCGACGTGATGCCGAGGTCCGCGCACGTGGAACGCACGACGGCGGCCATCGCCTCCGCGATCTCCGCTGCGGGGCGGGGGGTGTCCACCGGAGTGTAGGCAATGCCGTAGCCGCCGCCGAGGTCCAGCTCGGGCAGCACGATGGAGTACTTTTCCTGCATGGCGGCAAGGAACCGGAGGAGCTTCTCCGCGGCCACCGCGAAACCGTCAGGCTCAAAGATCTGGGATCCGATGTGGCAGTGCAGTCCGAGAAGTTCGATGCCGGCATAGCCGGTTGCTGCCGCGACGGCCTCTTCCGCCGCGGACAGACCCGCCTGGTCTGTGCTGTCGGCCGCCATGGAAAGGCCAAATTTCTGGTCCTCGTGGGCGGTGGCGATGAACTCGTGGGTGTGGGCGTGCACACCTGGCGTCAGCCGCAGCATGACCTTGGCCTGCTCGCCGCGGCCTTCCGCAATCTTGGCCACCCGCTGGAGCTCGTCGAGGCTGTCCACCACGATCCGGCCAAGCTTCATGTCAAGGGCGCGGTGGATTTCGCCGTCGGACTTGTTGTTGCCGTGCAGCGCCACGTCCGCACCGGGAATGCCGGCCCGCGCAGCGACTGCCAGTTCCCCGCCGGAGGCCGTGTCCAGCCGCAGGCCTTCCTCCTCGACCCACCGCACCACGGAGCTGCAGAGGAACGATTTGCCGGCGTAATAGACGTCCACTCCCCCGCAGATATCAGCGAACGCGTTGTTGAACGCGTCACTGAAGGCGCGGGCACGCGCCCGGAAATCACCCTCGCTCATCACAAACAGTGGCGTTCCGTACTGCCTTTGCAGCTCGCTGACCGGGATGCCGTCGATGGCGAGTTCGCCGTCGTCGTTGCGGTCAACATCCCCGGCCCACAGCGGCTGGTGCAGGGCGTTCAGATCTGCCGGAACGGCAAGCCACTCAGGGGCCAACGGGGATGCGGCCCGGTTGTTGGTGTTCACTGCCGTCACATCCGTTCCGGCGCGGAGACGCCAAGGAGGTCCAGCCCGTTGGCCAGGACCTGGCTGGTGGCATCGTTGAGCCAAAGGCGCGTGCGGTTGACGTCCGTTACGGGCTCATCCCCCATGGGGGCGATGCGGCAGGCGTCGTACCAGCGGTGGTAGGCGCCGGCGATGACCTCAAGGTGGCGGGCGATGCGGTGCGGCTCGCGCAGCTCGGCGGCCTTGGCCACGATGGAGGGGTAGCTGCCCAGGTAGGAGAGCAGTTCGTTTTCGGTGGCGTGGTCCAGCAGCGAGGCTTCAAAGCAGTCGTTGCCGTCCACACGGCGCTCCACCCCTGCTGCCACGGCGTTGCGTGCAGCGCCGCGGGTACGTGCGTGGGCGTACTGGACGTAGAAGACAGGGTTCTCGTTGCTGTGCTTCTTGAGCAGTTCCGGATCCAGCGTCAGCGGCGAATCCGCCGGGAAGCGCGCCAGCGAATAGCGGACGGCGTCCTTGCCAAGCCAGTCGATGAGGTCCTTGAGCTCGATGATATTGCCGGCGCGCTTGGACAGCTTGGCGCCGTTGACGGACACCAGCTGGCCGATGAGGACCTCGATGTTGACCTCGGGATCATCACCCGCCGCGGCCGCGATGGCCTTCAGCCGGTTGATATAGCCGTGGTGGTCCGCACCGAGGAGGTAGATCTTCTCGGTAAAGCCGCGGTCCTTCTTGGACAGGTAATAGGCGGCATCCGCGGCGAAGTAGGTGGGCTCACCGTTGGCCCGGATCATGACGCGGTCCTTGTCGTCGCCGAAGTCCGTGGTCCGCAGCCAGACCGCACCGCCGTCGTCGAACACGTGGCCCTGTTCGCGAAGGCGGGCAACGGCACTTCCGATCGCGCCGGCGTCGTGCAGTTCCTGCTCGGAGAAGAACACGTCGAATTCGACGCCGAAGTCCGCGAGCGTGGCCTGGATGTCCTTCATCTGGGCCTCGTAGGCCGCAGCACGGATCACGGGAATCGCGGCGACTTCAGTCAGTTCACGGATGTCCGGATGTTCGCTGAGTACCTCATGGCCGAGGTCCGCGATGTACTGTCCCGGGTAACCGCCGTCCGGCACCGGGAGGCCGTGGAGCCGGTTGTAGACCGACTGCGCGAAGGTGTTCATCTGCGTGCCGGCGTCGTTGATGTAGTACTCCGCGGTGACGTCGGCACCGGAAGCGCGCAGGACCCGGGCGATGGCATCGCCCAGAGCGGCCCAGCGGGTGTGGCCGATGTGCAGGGGGCCGGTGGGGTTCGCCGAAACAAATTCCATGTTGACGGTGTGGCCGGCGAGCGCGGTGTTGGTGCCGTATTCCGGGCCGGCTTCCACGATGGCTTTCGCGAGCGCACCGGCGGCAGCGGCGTCCACGGTGATGTTCAGGAAGCCCGGACCTGCGATGTCCACGGCCGAGACGCCGTCGATGGCTTTCAGCCGGGCGCTCAGGATGGTGGCAAATTCGCGCGGATTGATGCCGGCCTGCTTGGCCAGCTGCAGGGCGATATTGGTGGCCCAGTCACCGTGGTCCCGGTTCTTCGGTCGCTCCACGCGCACCTCAGCAGGAACAGCTGATGCGGACAGCCCGATCTCGCCGGCGTCGACGGCAGCTTTCAGGCAGGCGGATATGGCGAGGGAGAGTTCTTCGGGAGTCACCCCTCTAGCCTACCGGCGCCCGCCACGTGGAGGAATTTGAGCGGCGGAGGGTGACTTGGATGGCCTCCGCGGCAAGCATCATGGCCTGCAGCGGCCGTCCGGCGGATTCACAGGCTGAACCATTACGCTGTTTGCGACGTTGAGTACACCGTAAGCACCCAGCCCACGAAACGAGCCCCGTTATGAGACCGTCAGTCCGCAAGAGTGTTTTCGCCGGAATCGCCGGCCTTTCCCTCGTCGGAACAGTCGCCGGCTGCGCGCCAACGCCGTCACAGGGGGCAACGCCACCCTCGGCCGGCAACTCCGCCGGCGCCACCACGCCGTCCGGGACCTCGTCGTCGCTGGCCGGCAGCGGTTCCGCCTACAAGGACGGGACGTACAGCGCCGACGGCAACTATGTGTCACCGAACGGCACCGAAACCGTGGGTGTGGAACTGACGCTCGCGTCCGGGACGGTCACGGCCGTCAACATCACCCAGCACCCCTCCAACCCGAACACCCGCAAATTCCAGGGCGAGTTCGCCGGCGGGATCGCCTCGCAGGTGGTGGGCAAGAGCATTGACCAGCTGAAGGTGTCCAAGGTGGCGGGCTCCTCCCTGACCAGCGGCGGGTTCAACCAGGCGGTCGAAAAGATCAAGTCGGAGGCCCACTAGGCCATGCCGCAGCCCGGCTGGGAGGAATTCCGCTTTGACGGGATCGGCACCCGTTGGGAAATCTCCACGCCGGGGCCGCTTTCGGCCCGTGTCCGCGCACGGCTCCTCGCGGTGGTGGAAGCGTACGACGGCGAGTGGTCACGGTTCCGGCCGGACTCCACCGTCAGTGCCATGGCCCGCAAGCCGGGGCGGCACAAGTTTCCGCCGGAGGCTGCACCGCTTGGCCGCTTGTACCGCTCCCTCTATGACATCTCGGCAGGGGCGATGACCCCATTGATCGGCGGCACCCTTGAGCAGCTGGGCTACGACGCCGGCTACTCGCTGCGGCCTGCAGGCCCGCCCGCGGCAGCACCCCGCTGGGAGGATGCCCTGGACTGGGACGGCACGGTCCTCACCAACCATGTGCCCGTGGTGCTGGACATCGGCGCCGCCGGAAAGGGTCAGCTGGTGGATCTCCTGGCGGCGGAGCTCCGTTCACACGGCCACGACAGCTTCCTCATTGATGCCAGCGGAGACCTTCTGCACAGCGGTCCGGACGTCATCACGGTCGCCCTGGAGCACCCGTACGATCCAACCAAGGCCATCGGCACGGTGCCGGTCGCCGGCGGAGCGCTCTGCGCCTCGGCCTCCAACCGCCGTGTGTGGGGTGACGGCCTGCATCATGTCCTGGACGGCACCACCGGCCGGCCCGTCACCACGGCCGTGGCCACGTGGACCATGGCGGAGAGCACCATGCTGGCGGACGCGCTGGCCACGGCCCTGTTCTTCGTCCCGGGTGCCGACCTGGAGGGTGTTTTCGATTTTTCCTGGCTGACAGTATTTTCGGATGGAAGTGCCGCCTATTCGGCCGGATTTGAAGGGACACTGTTCACATGAGCCCCGTTGATACCCCCAAGGCCGTTTCACCGGCCGGCCGGCTGAACACCCTGTTGGGCAAGTACACGATGTACCGGCTGATCCTGCTGGTGCTCGCTGCCCTGGCCGTGTACAGCCTGGTCCTTGACGGCCTGGGCTGGCTGACCTTCGGCATCCCCGGGATGTTGGTGCACCTGGCCCTGTGCCTCGGCATGACCTATGCCTCCAACCGGGCCCTGGCTGCGGTGTTCCACGTGCGTCCGCACTCGGAATCGTCGCTGATCACCGGGTTGCTGCTGTACTTCCTTTTCTGGCCATCCTTCGCGCCCCTGGATGTGGCGGGTGTTGTCCTGGCCTGTTGGCTGGCTTCCGCCTCCAAATACGCGCTTGCCTGGCGGGGCCGGCACATCTTCAACCCTGCCGCTGCGGGGGCCTTCGTAACGGGCCTGACGGGGCTGAACATCGCCACCTGGTGGGCAGCGACCCCCGCCATGCTGTGGCTCCTGGTGCCCGGCATCCTGCTGGTGCTGTACCGCACCCGGAAATACCTGATGGCGGCCGTCTTCCTTCTGGTGGCCACCTCGATTGTGACCTCGGAACTGCTGCAGGCAGGGACAAGCCTGGGCGGCGGTCTGTGGCAGGCCCTCGCGCAACGGCCGCTGCTCTTCTTCGTCGGCTTTATGCTGACCGAGCCGCTGACACTGCCGCCGCGCCGCTGGCAGCAGCTCGCGCTTGCCGCCGCAGTGGGCGTGCTGTTTGCAGTGCCCTACAACTTTGGCTTCCTTGCCAACTCCCCCGAACTGGCGCTGCTGGCCGGCAACCTGCTGGCGTTCCTGGCGGGCCAGCGGGGCGGGGTGCAGCTGACCTTCTCAGGCTCCCGGGCCCTTACCCCCAGCACCACGGAGTTCGTCTTCCGCCCGTCCCGTCCGGTCCGTTTTGTGCCGGGGCAGTACATGGAACTGGATCTGCCGCACGCCGAATCGGACGGTAAAGGCCGACGCCGGGTGTTCAGCCTGACCAGCGCGCCGGCTTCGGAGACGGTGACGTTTGGCGTGCGGACCTCTGAGCCCCTGTCCGCCGCCAAAAAGGCGCTCCTCGCCCTGACACCCGGTGACCGTGTGGCAGCGACAGCCGTGGGCGGCGATTTTGTGCTGCCCCGCGATCCCCGTGCGCCGGTGTTGCTCATCGCCGCCGGCATCGGCATCACCCCGTACCTGGCGCATCTGGCCTCGGGTGCCGGCAGGGACCGGGATGTGGTTCTCCTGCTCCTGGCCCGGAACGCCGGGGAGATTTCCTACGCCAGCGAGCTGGCGGCGTCCGGAGCCAGGGTGGTGGCCCGCCTCGCCGACGGTTCCGCCCCGCCGTCGTTTGCTGCCGATGCCGGGACCGCCGCTACGGCGGGATCTGTATCCGGGGCCCGGTTGGACGGACCCTCTTTGAAGGCCCTTGTTCCGGATATTGCAGAGCGCGCCGTCTACGTTTCCGGGTCCCCCGGGAGCGTCGCTTCGCTGCGCCGTGCGGTCAGGGCTGCCGGTGTGCGCCGCGTGCACGTGGACTCATTTTCCGGCTACTGAGAGGACCGGTTGGCTTGGATCCGACACTCCGGGCAGGATCGCCGGGCCACGTTTTTCATTGCGGGCCACCTTCCTGCTAAGCTCTAGGACGTCCCGCCAGCAACGGCAGGATCCCTGAATTGCCCTCGTAGCTCAGGGGATAGAGCGTCTGCCTCCGGAGCAGAAGGTCGTAGGTTCGAATCCTATCGAGGGCACCTATGAGAACCCCACCGCACCATGTGCGGTGGGGTTCTTTTCGTCTGGGACCCTTCACGGCCTGACCGCGTGTGCCTGCGTCAAAATGTCGGCGCCTCCTCGTAGGCTGATGCCACAATCCGAGGGGGTACTTCATGCGCGCATCAGACCAACACCTGACGGCCCAGGGTCCGGCAGGCCACCGCCCGTCGGGACGGCACCTAGCCGCCGGCCGGTGCTTCATCATCCCGCCCTACATCCTGCGGCGGCTGGCCCGCCAGGACGCGCCCGAACTCATCGCGGCAGCCCGGGCGGCCAAGGAGGCGCTGAGCCATGTACGGTCGGTCCAGTCCGCCCGGACAGCGCCGCAACCCGTCGCTCCGCCGAGCCTCCGTGATGTCCGGCCAGGTCTGCCCAGCCGAAGCATCTACGACGCCGGCGGTTCCGAGACCCTGCCCGGAAAACTCGTCCGCAAGGAGGGCGATCCGGAGACGGGAGACCTGCCCTCGGATGAGGCCTACGACGGTCTCGGGCACACCCACCGGCTGTACGCGGACGTGTTCGGCCGCGACTCCATCGACGGCCGAGGCCTGCCCCTGGATGCAAGCGTGCACTTCGGAAAGCTCTATGACAACGCCTTTTGGGACGGCCGGCAGATGGTCTTCGGTGACGGTGACGGCCAGGTCTTCCAACGGTTTACACGTTCGCTCAGTGTCATCGGGCACGAACTCACGCACGGTGTCACGCAATTTTCGGCCGGGATCGCCTACCGGAACCAGGCCGGCGCCATCAACGAGTCCCTCTCCGATGTCTTCGGCGCGCTCGTTGAGCAGTTCGTGAAGAAGCAGTCCGTTGGCCAGGCCAGCTGGCTGATCGGCGAAGGACTCTTCACGGCACAGGTGCAAGGCGTGGCCCTGCGGTCCATGAAGGCCCCCGGCACCGCCTATGACGACGACGTGCTGGGCAAGGACCCCCAGCCGGACTCGATGGATTCGTACGTACGGACCAGCGCGGACAACGGCGGCGTCCATATCAACTCCGGCATCCCCAACCGGGCGTTCTACCTCGTCGCGGAGGCCCTGGGCGGCCACGCCTGGGAAGCTCCGGGCCGCATCTGGTACGACACCCTCATCGGCGGTTCCCTGCCGGCCACCGTCACCTTCAGCGTATTTGCGCGGGCGACGGCGGCTTCCGCCGTCGAATTGTTCGGTTCCGGTTCCGCCGAACATGACGCCGTCCGGAAGGCGTGGGAAACTGTGAAGGTCAAGATCTAGGACAAGGCTTGGCTGCCGGGCCAGTGGCAGCCAGGCTGCAGGGAAGCCCAGGAACCGGCCATGAAAATTAGTGTGGAGCGAACCGGCGGGATCGCCGCGCTGACACGGGTGTGGACCGTTACGGCCAAGACGGAAAGCGCCATGAGCGAATGGCAGCCGATCGTCGAAGCGTGCCCGTGGGATGCCGTACCCAAGACTGTCCGGGCGGCAGCCGCCGAAGCGGAGGCCAGCCAGCCGGACAGATTCATCTACGCCATCAGGGCAGGCCAACGGCGCGCGGCCTTGCCGGAACAGCAGGTAACCGGGCCCTGGCGGGTCCTCATCGACAGCACACGGGCGGCCTCGGAACAGTCCAGGTAGGCTACGGCTTTCCCGTCGCGGAGGGCCGGAAATCGGGCGCCCTCCCAGTAGACTGGCTGCAGCCATGACATTTCATATCTCCTATCCTGCCGAGCTGCCCGTTTCCGAGCGCCGCGAGGACCTGATGGCTGCCATTGCAGCGAATCAGGTGACCATCATTGCCGGCGAGACGGGTTCGGGTAAAACCACCCAGATCCCGAAGATGTGCCTTGAGCTCGGCCTGGGCGATAACGGCATGATCGGGCACACCCAACCCCGGCGGCTCGCAGCGCGCACGGTTGCCGAGCGGATCGCCGAGGAACTGGGCGTGGAGATGGGCCAGGAAGTCGGCTTCCAGGTGCGGTTCACGGGCGAAGTCAGCCGGTCCACCAAGGTCAAGCTGATGACGGACGGCATCCTACTCGCGGAAATCCAGCGCGACAAGCTGCTCCGCAAATACAACGCCATCATTATTGACGAGGCCCACGAGCGCAGCCTCAACATCGATTTCATCCTGGGCTACCTCAAGCGCATCCTGCCGCAGCGTCCCGACCTCAAGATCATCATCACCTCCGCCACGATCGATCCTGAACGGTTCGCCAAGCACTTCGGTTCCGAGGAAGAGCCCGCCCCCATCATCGAAGTTTCCGGCCGCACATTCCCGGTGGAGATCCGCTACCGGCCGCTGTCCCAGCCCGCCGGCGGAGCTGCAACCGGTGACGATGAAGACAACGCCTCGGATGACGAACTCGAGGAGGACCGAGATCCCCTCGACGCCGTCTGCGACGCCGTGGACGAACTCGCCGACGAAGCGCCCGGGGACATCCTGGTCTTCTTCTCCGGCGAGCGCGAAATCCGCGATGCCGCTGATGCACTCCAATCGAGGATCCAGTCCAACCGCCGGTTGGCCGGAACGGAAATCCTGCCCCTGTTCGCCCGGCTTAGCCTGCAGGAACAGCACAAGGTGTTCCACCCTGGCAGCAAGCGCCGCATTGTGCTGGCCACCAACGTTGCCGAGACGTCCCTGACTGTCCCCGGCATTAAGTACGTCATCGATACCGGCACCGCGCGCATCTCGCGCTACTCGCACCGCACCAAGGTCCAGCGGCTGCCCATTGAACGTGTCTCCCAGGCCTCGGCCAACCAGCGGTCGGGCCGGTGCGGCCGCGTGTCCGACGGCATTGCCATCCGGCTCTATTCCGAGGACGACTTCGAGTCCCGGCCGCAGTTCACGGACCCGGAGATCCTGCGCACCAACCTTGCGGCCGTCATCCTGCAGATGACGGCCATGGGCGTCGCCCGCGGGCCCAAGGACGTGGAAAGCTTCCCGTTCGTGGAGCCGCCCGAGTCGCGCGCCATCAACGACGGCGTCACGCTCCTGCGTGAGCTGGGCGCCCTGAGTGCCGCCCGGCCGCAGGAAAGCGCCGACGACGGCGGCAGGGGCACCGGACGGCAGTCCGGCAGGGGCGGTGGCGGGCTGACCCCCGTCGGACAGAAGCTTGCCCAGCTGCCGGTGGATCCGCGGCTCGGCCGGATGATCGTTGAGGCCGGAAAGCGGGGCTGTGTCCGTGAAGTGATGATCCTGGCGGCGGCTTTGACCATCCAGGACCCGCGCGAAAGGCCCACCGACAAGCAGCAGCTTGCGGCGGAAAAGCACGCCCGTTTCCGCGACGAGAACTCAGACTTCACCGGATTCCTCAACCTCTGGAACTACCTCCAGGAGAAGCAGCAGGAGCTCTCCTCCACCCAGTTCCGCCGGCTCTGCCGCAACGAGTTCATCAACTACCTGCGGGTCAGGGAATGGCAGGACCTGTTCGCCCAGCTCCGGCAGCTGGCCCGTCCCCTGGGCATCAGCCTGGACAACAAACGGCTGGCCGATCCCGTGGGCAACCACGAAGGCATCCACATCAGCCTGCTCTCCGGGCTGCTGAGCCACATCGGGATCCTTGACGACCGCAAGCGCGAGTATGCCGGTGCCCGCGGCAGCCGCTTCGCGATCTTCCCTGGCTCCGCCCTGTTCAAAAAGTCCCCCACGTTCGTAATGGCGGCCGAACTGGTCGAGACCAGCCGGCTCTGGGCGAGAGTCGCAGCCAAGTTTGATCCCCTGTGGGCCGAACAGGTGGCCCCGGACCTGGTGAAGCGCAGTTACAGCGAGCCGCACTGGTCCACCAAAATGGGCTCCGTCATGGCGTATGAGAAAGTCACGCTCTACGGGGTGCCCATCATCCCGCAGCGCCGGATCAACTACAGCAGGGTGGATCCGGTGCTGGCCCGGGAGCTGTTCATCCGGCACGCCCTGGTGGAAGGCGACTGGAAAACCCACCACAAGTTCTTCCACCGCAACCGTGCCCTCCTCCTCGAAGTGGAGGAGCTTGAGGCGCGGATGCGCCGCCGCGACCTGCTGGTGGACGACGAGACGCTGTTTGAGTTCTACGACGCCCGGATCGGCCCCGACGTGGTGTCCGAGCGGCACTTCGACAAGTGGTGGAAGGACGCCAGGCAGAAGAACCCGGACCTCCTGGACTACGACAAGTCGCTGCTGCTCAACGACGAAGCCGACAACCTGGATGAAGCCGCCTACCCCAGGACGCTCCTGCACAAGGGCTTTGAGCTGCCGCTGACCTACGAGTTCCACCCGGTGGCGCCGGGCTCGCCGCCCAACCCGTCTGACGGCGTCACGGCCGAAGTGCCGGTGCTGTTCCTCAACCAGCTGGACGACAAGGCGTTCCGCTGGCTGATCCCGGGCCAGCGGGTGGAACTCGTGACGGCCCTGATCAAATCCCTGCCCAAACAGATCCGGAAGAACTTCGTCCCGGCCCCGGATGTGGCCCGCCAGGCAGTGGCCGCCCTTGAAGCGGACTTTGACCCGGCCCACGACGAACTCGAAGCCTCGCTGGAACTGGCGCTGCGCCGGATCCGCGGCCAGGTCATCCCGCCCGGATCCTGGAATTGGGATGCCGTGCCGTCGCACTTGCGGGTGAGCTTCAAAGTGGTGGACAGCAAGGGCAAGGTGCTGGACGAGGGCAAGGACCTCGCCGCCCTCCAGGAACACCTGGCGCCGGCAACGCGCCGCGCCATCGCAGAGTCCCTGGGGGCAACTCCGGGGACCACGACGCCGCGGTCATCCGCAAAGTCCGCGTCGGGCAGCTCAGGCCGGACGGCGTCGTCGTCCGGTGTCCCTGCGGGGGCCACTGCGGCCGGCAACGGTGCAGGTTTCAGGGAGCGGAGCGGGCTGACCGAGTGGACCTTCGGAACCCTGCAACGGCAGGTGAGCAACAACGTCAACGGCCACACCGTCACCGGCTATCCTGCGCTGGTGGACGAAGGAACGTCGGTTGCGCTGCGCGTGTTCCAGACGTCCTCGGAACAGCTGGCGGCCATGCGCGGCGGGGTCATCCGGCTGCTGGCACTGCGGGTTCCCGCGCCGGACCGCTACGTGCTGGAGCACCTCAACAACACCGAAAAGCTCACCTTTAGCCAGAACCCGCACGGTTCAGTCTCAGCCCTGATCGCTGACTGTGCCCTGGCTGCCATAGACAAGCTGACCCCGGCCGAGGTCCCCTGGGACAAAGAGTCCTTCGACGCGCTCTACGAGCAGGTCCGCGCGGAACTGATCGACACGGTGTTCAGCGTGACTGCCGTGGTGGAGCGCATCCTGGCCAGCACCCGGCGGATCGAAAAGCAGCTCAAAGGAACCACCAGCCTGGCCCTGATCAGCGCGCTCAACGACATCAAAGCCCAGCTTGAGCAGCTGGTGTTCCCGGGCTTTGTGGCCCGCACCGGGTTCGCCCAGCTGAGCCAGCTCCCCCGGTACCTTGCGGCCATCGAAAAACGCCTCGAACGGCTGCCCGGCAATGTCCAGCGGGATGCCCTGAACATGGCCGCCGTCCAGCGGCTCGAGGACGACTACGACGACGCCGTATCGGCTCTGCTGCCCGGCCGGCGGATAGGTGCCGAGCTGACCCATGTCCGCTGGATGATCGAGGAGCTGAGGGTGAGCCTTTTCGCCGTCGAACTCGGGACGGCCTACTCGGTCTCCGAAAAGCGGATCCGGGCCGTCCTGAACAAGGCACTCGCGCCGGCTTAGCCTTCGGGCCGAAGCCCGGCGGGCCGGCGCGAGTCCTGCCCTTTAGCTTTCGGGCACAAACTCCCCGTAGCCGGCCGCCCGGAGCCCTGCCCGCAGCTTTTCCGCGTTGGCGTCCAGCACTGCCGGGTCCGGGTTGTGGTCCACCGAGCCAAAATCGAAGTCGGCCATGCTTCGGGACGGCCACACATGGACGTGCATGTGGTTGATTTCGTATCCGGCCACGATCAGGCCGGCCCGTTCGGCAGGGAAAATCTCCAGCTGGACGGCGCCAATCCGGCGGGCCACTTCCATGACCTTCGCGAGCGTTTCCGGGGAGGCATCGGTCCAGCGGTCAACCTCTTCGGTGGGGACCACCAGGGTGTGTCCGTCGGCCAGCGGGCCCGTGGTCAGGAACGCCGCAACATCGGCCTCGCGCCAGACGAAGCGTCCCGGGATCTCGCCGTTGATGATCTTGGTGAACAGGGTGCTCATGCGTCTGCCTCCTCGGCCGGGGCCTGCAGGGTGCTGGTATCCAGCACAAACCGGTATTTTACGTCGCCTGCCACCATTCGGTCGTAGGCCTCATTCAGCTGGTCGGCGCGCACCAGCTCGATGTCTGCCACCACGTTGTGCTCCGCACAGAAGTCCAGCATTTCCTGGGTTTCGGCGATGCCTCCGATCAACGAACCCGCATAGGCGATGCGGCGCCGTATCAGGGACCCGGGGTTGACGGGCGGCATGGCTTCGGACGGCAGGCCGAGTTGGAAGAGCGCCCCGTCGACGCGCAGGGTGCGGAAGAACGGGTTCAGGTCGTGCGGTGCGGCCACGGTGTCGATAATGAGGTCGATGCTGCGGTTTGCTGCGGCCATGGCGTCCTCGTCGCGGGACAGGATGACCTCGTCGGCGCCGAGCTCCAGGGCAGCCGGAACCTTCGCTTCGGACGTGGTGAAGACCTTGACCACGGCACCCATGGCCTTGGCGAGCTTCACGGCCATGTGGCCGAGTCCGCCCAGGCCTACGACACCCACCACGTCGCCTTCCTCCACATCGAAGTGGCGGAGCGGAGAGAACGTGGTGACGCCGGCGCAGAGCAACGGGGCGACGGCGGCGGGGTCGAGGCTGGCGGGCACGCGGACCACGTAGCGGCGGTCGACCACCACGGAGGTGGCGTAGCCGCCCTGGGTGATCGCGTCGCCGTTCCGTGCATCTTTGGCGCCGTATGTTCCGGTCATGCCGTTTTCGCAGTACTGCTCGAGGCCGTCCAGGCAGCTCTCGCATTCACGGCAGGAATCAACCATGCACCCCACACCCACCCGGTCGCCCGGGGCGAAGTCGGTCACGGCTGAGCCGACGCGGCTCACTGTGCCCACTATTTCGTGTCCGGGGACCAACGGATAGTTCTGGGCGCCCCATTCACCGCGGGTGGCGTGCACGTCTGAATGGCACAGTCCGCAGAATTCGATGGCGATTTCCACGTCGTCCGCTTTGGGGGCGCGCCGGGCCAGCGTCAGCGGCACGAGGCCGCTGTGGCCGGAGACAGCACCATACGCGGCAGCGAACAGGCCGGCGGCGGAACCGGGAACGGAGTTGTCAGCGGGCAAGACAGGGCGGGCAAGGGGCGGCGGTACGGGGCGTCCTGGGGTCATGCCTTCGACGCTACCCCCGCATGCTGCGGCATTTCCACTCGGGCCCGCGGCATGGGTCCGTCATGTTCCGGCGGTCGTCCCTGCAGCCGTACCTGCCGCTTGTCCGGTGGCGACGGGAAGGTCGGGGTTATTCGACCATTCGGAGAACGAGCCCGGATAGAGGGCGGCGCGAATCCCTGCGATTTCCAGCGCGGCCACCTCGTGGGCGGCGGTCACGCCGGATCCGCAGTACACGGCCACCGGGACGTCGCCGCTGATGCCCAGCTCAGCAAACCGTTGCCGCAGCTCCGGCGCCGGCAGGAAGCGTCCGGAGTCGTCCAGGTTCTCGGTCGTCGGCGCGGACACGGCTCCGGGGATGTGCCCTGCGCGCGGATCAACGGGTTCGAACTCGCCGCGGTACCGCTCCCCGGCGCGGGCGTCGAGGAGGATGCCGGTGCCCGCCCACTCCGCGGCCGCTGCCGAGTCAATGGCGGGCATGCCCACGCCGCTGAATGAAACATCGCCCGGCACTGCCTCAACGGACCCCGATTCCAGCGGCAGTCCCGCATCCTGCCAGGCGGCCAGGCCGCCGTCGAGCAGGTGGACGTCCGGGAAACCGGCACTGCGCAACATCCACCAGGCGCGGGCCGCTGCCAGGTTGCCGGTGTTGTCGTAGGCCACCACAACGTCGCCTGCGTTGATTCCCCAGCGCCTGGCGCTGGCCTGGAATTCCGCGGCAGGCGGCAAGGGGTGCCGTCCGCGCGCCGGAACCGCGGGCGCGGCGAGCTCGGTGGCAAGGTCGACGAAGACAGCTCCGGGGAGGTGTGCTTCGAGGTAGTGTTCGCGGCCGTGCGGGTCCCCCAACGCCCAGCGGACATCGAGCAGGACCGTGCGCCGGCCCGAGGCGAGCAAGGCCTGCAGGCCCGGTACATCCATCAGAAGGCCCATGGTGCTCCTTGTCCGTTGTGTGTGGTGCTGTTGTGAGTGGTGCAGTCGCTGCTCCAACTTTAGCTGCGGCCGGGCCGCGGGCAGGAAGGGCCAGCCGGCCCGCGCGGCTAGAGTTGGTCCGGTGAAGAACGCACGCGCGGACCGGCCATGGGCCGATGAGGCCATCCGGAAAATCAAAGCCGAAAGCAACCGGTCCGCCGATACCCACCTGTACTCGGTACCGCTCCCCCGGCACTGGGGCGTCCAGCTCTACCTGAAGGACGAATCCACGCACCGGTCGGGGAGCCTTAAGCACCGGCTGGCGCGTTCGTTGTTCCTCTTCGGCCTGGTCAACGGTTGGATCCGCGAGGGGACCACCATTGTGGAGGCGTCAAGCGGCAGCACCGCGGTCTCGGAGGCCTACTTCGCGCAGCTCCTGGGATTGCCGTTCGTGGCCGTCATGACCCGCACCACCAGCCCGGAAAAGATCGAGCTGATAGAACGGTTCGGCGGCTCCTGCCTGTTGGTTGAGCATGCCGCCGAAGTTTACGCCGCCGCGGCGGAAGCAGCTGCCACGTCCAACGGCCACTACATGGACCAGTTCACGTACGCGGAGCGGGCCACGGACTGGCGCGGCAACAACAACATCGCGGAGTCCATCTTTGGGCAGCTCGCCTTGGAGGAACACCCCATCCCCCGCTGGATCGTGGTGGGCGCCGGGACGGGCGGCAGCAGCGCCACCATTGGCCGGTACCTGCGCTACCGCGGCCACGACACCCGCCTGGCAGTCGTGGACCCCGAGAATTCGGCCTTTTATCCCGGCTGGCTGAACGGTTCGGATGGGGTGACCGGCCTGCCGTCACGCATCGAGGGCATCGGCCGCCCGCGGATCGAACCCAGCTTCGTTCCCGCCGTCATCGACCACATGATCCAGGTCCCCGATGCCGCCTCCGTCGCGGCCATGCGCCACCTGTACACCCTCGCCGGCCTGCATGCCGGGCCCTCCACCGGCACCAACCTGTGGGGCGTCTGGCAATTGGTGGCAGAAATGGTCGCCGACGGGCAGCGCGGCAGCATCGTGTCGCTGATGTGCGACGGCGGCGACCGCTATGCGGGCAACTACTACAATCCGGAGTGGCTCTCAGCCCAGGGCCTGGACCCCGGGCCCTATGAGAACATCATCCGCCGGTTTTTCGAGACCGGCCGCTGGGACGCTTAGCCGGTCAGACCTCAACCGATTCCCGCGGGGCGAGGTGCGTGAAGGTGGTGCCGTATTTTCCGCCCAGGCGGGCCACATGGCCTTCCACCATCGTCAGGCCGGTCTCGTTCAGCAGGCCGTCGTGGATCTGGAAAGCCTGCGGGGCGCGGACGCTGATGACGAAATCCACCACTTCGGCCGCCTTGCTCCACGGTGCGTGGATTGGAACCAGAAGGGTCTGAACGGTGAGTCCGTCCGGGACAATGAACGAATCGCCCGGGTGGTAGACGTTTCCTTCCACCAGGTATCCGATGTTGGCCACCAACGGGATCTGCGGATGGATCAGCGCGTGCTGGCCGCCGAAGCTGCGAACATCGAACCCGGCGGCATCAAACGCGGCGCCGGGTTGGACGGTGTGGATCCGGTCTGTGGCGTGCGGCGCTTCCTGGCGCAGCGTGGCAGCCACGCCGGCCGGCGCGAACACGGCAAGGCCGGCCGCCGTTCCGAGCGCCCGGGTCATGGCCGGGACGTCCACGTGGTCAGGGTGCTCATGGGTGATGAGCACGGCATGGGCTCCATCCAGGGCCTCGGCTGTCTCGGAGAACGTTCCCGGATCAAGCACCAGGACCTTTTCGTCCTTTTCGAGCCGGACACAGGCGTGGGTGTATTTAGTCAGCTTCATAGCGCCAGCCTAGGTTCCGGCTCCGGGAGTTCCAAGGGGCGGCCCGCAGGGCGCCGGCTGGTAATCTTGATGATTGCCATCGTCCCTTAGGGAAGCGAGTATCTCCATGCCGTTCGGCACCAAAGCTGACGCGACGCCGTCGAATGCCCCCTCCGGCGCCGCCACCGGTTCTGGCGCGAATGCCGGCAAGGAGCAGCGCGTCACGAAGCAGCGAGTGGCGGTCAGCACCGCCCTGGACGACCTGGACGACTTCGTCAGTACCCAGGAGCTCTACCGCATCCTGCAAAACAAGGGCGTCTCGGTATCACTGGCAACGGCCTACCGGATCCTCCAGTCCCTCGCCGACGACGGCCTGGTGGACGTGCTCCGCAACGGTGAGGGCGAGGCCGTCTACCGCCGCTGCGCCGTGACAGGGCACCATCACCACCTGCTCTGCCGCAACTGCGGCAAGGCGGTGGAGGTCGAGGCCCCGGCCGTGGAAACCTGGGCTGCGAGGACCGCCGCCGAACATGGCTATACCGAGGTGGCGCACACCGTGGAGATCTTCGGCCTCTGCCCCGACTGCACCCTGCTCCGGGCCGCCGGCAAACTCTGACAGCACCCCAACCGCGTCAGCGGCTGTGCACAAGCCGGCCGTTGATGCCTTTTTTGGCGCGGGCGCCGCCGATGACCCGGCACACCACGTAGATCAGGAATGACAGCGTGGTGACGTAGGGGCTGATCGGGATGCGGCCGCCGAGGGCAAGCAGGATGCCGCCCACCGTTGCCGTGACGGCAAAAATGACGCTGAGGAGCACCAGGGGCACGGGCGAGGACGTCACCCGCAGTGCGGCCGCTGCCGGCGTGATCAGCAGCGCAAGCACCAGCAGCGCCCCCACCACCTGGATGGACAGCGCCACGCTCACACCCAGCAGGACCATAAAAACGATCGCGAGGGTCCGGACGGGCACGCCGCGGGCCTCAGCGAGTTCGGGGTCCACGCTGGCGAAGTTCAGCGGCCGCCAGATGAGCACCAGCGCCGCGATCACCGCCACGGCAGCACCGGCGAGGACCTGCAGCTGGACAGTGTCCACGG
The DNA here is from genome assembly GCF_024391045.1 of Pseudarthrobacter sulfonivorans. Taxonomy (GTDB): domain Bacteria; phylum Actinomycetota; class Actinomycetes; order Actinomycetales; family Micrococcaceae; genus Arthrobacter; species Arthrobacter sulfonivorans_B. The sequence continues at coordinate 58,124 of NZ_JANFCZ010000003.1, read as the reverse complement.
AGACGATCTGCCCGGTCAGGAGGCCGAACTTGTTGGCTGCGCGGCCCTGGTAAAGGGACAGGAACAGGATGCCCAGGCCCAGGCCAAAGGGCATGATCACGCCGATAATCGAGTTTTTGTCCCGCGCCCGGACCCCCATGAGGCCCAGGAGCAGCGCCGCCGCCACCGAGCCGATGAGGGAGCCGAACACAATGTCGGCGCCGATCAGCAGCGCAAAGGCTGCGCCCGCGAAGGAAAGTTCGGAGATCCCGTGGACGGCGAAGGCCAAATCCCGCTTCATCACGAAGGTACCCATCAGGCCGCCCAGCAGGCCCAGGACGGCGCCTGCCCAGATGGAGTTCTGCACGAGCGCCAGGAGCTCGCCGTAGTTGTCGAAGCTGAAGATCGCTGCGAAGATGCTGTCCGCATCCATCAGGCAACCTCCCCCACCGCGGCGCGGACATCGCCGTGGACGTCGTCGTGGTGGTGGGTGGTGGCGTCGGGCAGGCCGACGACGACGATGCGCCCGTTCGCGTGGATGACCTCCACGTGGCTGCCATAAAGTTCCGAGAGGACCTCCGTGGTCATGACCTCCTCAGGCGTTCCCACCATGAAGCGGCCGCCCGCCAGGTAAAGCACCCGATCAACGTAGTCGATGACCGGGTTGATTTCGTGGGTGACAAACACCACGGCGCTGTTCTGCTCATGGCATTGCTTGTTAATGAGTGAACTGACGGCCTGCTGGTGGTGCAGGTCCAGGGAGAGCAAAGGCTCGTCGCACAGGAGGACCTTGGGATCGGTGGCCAGGGCCTGGGCCACCCGAAGGCGCTGCTGCTCGCCCCCGGAGAGCTGGCCCACCGGAACCTTTGCGTAGTCGGTGGCGCCGACGAGTTCGAGGAGTTCATCAATCCTGCGGTTGATCCGGGAGACGCCCAGCCGCAGGCCCCAGCGGTGCCCGTCCACCCCGAGTCCCACCAGGTCGCGGGCCCGCATGGGCGTGTCCGGAGCGAACGACTTCTGTTGCGGGATGTAGCCGATCAGGCTGCTCCCGCGTTCCACGTGCCGGTCGCCCAACGTTGCGGTGCCGGCTTGCAGGTTCTGCAGTCCAAGCAGGACCTTGAGGAAGCTGGTCTTTCCGCTGCCGTTCGGACCCAGCACGGCGAAGAACTCGCCGGGCCGGATGTCCAGGTCGAGGCCCTCCCAGAGCGTTCGCTTGCCGAACTGCAGGGACGCCCCGCGGAGGCTCACCACCGGTTTCAACTATTTTTCTCCAAAACTTTGCTGATGTTGTCCACATTGTCCGTCATCCATTGCAGGTACGTCTTGCCCGCGGGCAGGGTTTCGCTGAAATCAACCACGGGGACCCCGGCCGCCTGGGCGGCTTTCTTGAGTGCCTGGGTTTGCGGTCCCGCTGTCTGTTCGTTGTAGGCAAGGAACCTGATGCTTCCGGATCCGGCCAGATCGGTGGCGGCTTTCAGCACTGCCGGCGGGACGTCGGATCCTTCCTCGATGGCAGCGGTGTAATCCTCCGGGGTCAGGTTTTCCAGCCCGGCGGCTTCGAGGAGGTACATCGGAACCGGCTCTGTCACAGCCACGGGTGCGCCGGACGACTTTGCCCTCAACGCAGCGAGCCTGGCGTTCAGTCCGTCCACGCCCGATTTGAAGGCTGCGGCGTTGGCGGTGAACTGTGCGGCTGATGCCGGTTCCTGTTCGCCCAGCTTGGCCGCCACCGAATCGGCCAGCTTGCCCATGGCGTCCAGGCTGTACCAGACGTGTTCGTTGAACGCACCGTGCTGATGGTCGTGCGAATCGATGGCGGAGGCCGTCGCGGCATGACTCTCCTCCGGGGCCAGGCCGGCGACGTCCACCGCGGTCAGGATGTTGCCGTGCGCAATGTTGCTGTCGTCGGCCATCTTGTGGAGGAAGCCGTCATAACCGCCGCCGTTCTCGATCACCAGTTCCGCTTTGGAGACGGCCAGCCGGTCCTGCGCTGTGGCTTCGTAGGAATGCGGGTCCTGGCTGGTCTTGGTGATGATGGCTGTGACGTTGACTTTGTCGCCGCCGATCACACTGGCGATGTCCCCGTAGACATTGGTGGACGCCACAACGTTGATGATCCCGGGCGACCCCCCTGCTCCGGGCGACGCCGACGGTGCACCGCCACCGGCGCCACACGCAGTCAGCAGGAGGCTGAAGCCCGCGAGGGCGGCAAGGGATGTTCGGATGGCTGCGGGGTGACGCACGGAAACCTCAGATCAAAGGGGACGGACTTTAGCGACTCCCCAAAGTCTAACGCTAATTGGGAATGATTCCTATTTAGATCAGCCGGGCGGAGAACGCCTGTTCCCCGCCCGACTAAGCTGGCACAGCTGCCCAGGCCCCGGTTTAGCTGCCGTTGGGCTGGCCAAGCCGCCTGATTCCGGTGGCCTGGGTGGCGTCCCGGATCTCACCAACAAGCTGTTCAATCACGTCCTCCAGGAACAGCACTCCATGGGTGTGGCCGTCCGCGCCGATAACGCGGGCAAGGTGCGAACCTGTGCGCTGCATGACCGACATGGCCGTTTCCACCTCGTCGTCCAGCGCGAGGTTCGCCAGCGAGCGGATCCTCGACTCGGCGATGGGGTGCTGGTAGTCCTCCTCCGGAATGGAGAGCACGTCCTTCACGTGGAGGTAGCCGGACAGCATGCCATCCACGTCCACCATCGGGAATCTGGAGAAGCCCGTCCGGCTGACAGCTTTTTCGAACTCCACCGGCGTGGTGGCCTCCTTCAGCATGACCAGCTTCTCCACCGGCACCATGATGTCCGCCGCCGTGTATTCGGAAAACTCCAGGGCGCCCGTAATGAGTCCGGCATCGTCATCCACCAGTCCGTGACGGGTGGATTCCTGCACGATCGACTGGACCTCTTCAAGCGTGAAGGACGAGTTCACCTCGTCCTTGGGTTCGATCCGCAGGAGTTTGAGGATGTGGTTGGCGGACCAGTTCAGGGCGACGATGACGGGTTTCACCCGGCGCGCCACGAATATCAGCGGCGGCGCGAGGAGCAAGGCCGCCTTGTCCGCCACCGATACCGAGATGTTCTTCGGCACCATCTCACCGAACGTCACGTGCAGGAAGGTCACGACGAACAGGGCGATGGCAAACGCCACGACGTCGGCAAACTCCACCGGCAGTCCCACAGCCTCCAGCGGGGCGGCCATGAGGTGGTGGATGGCCGGTTCGGCCACCTGGAGGATCAGCAGAGAGCAGACGGTAATACCCAGCTGCGCACACGCCAGCATCAGCGAGACATTTTCCATTGCCCGCAGCGTGGTCTGCGCCCGTTTGGAACCGGCATCGGCGAGGGGTTCGATCTGGCTGCGCCTCGCTGACATCACCGCGAACTCAGCGCCGACAAAAAACGCGTTGCCCAGCAGGAGGACCACCAGCCAGGCGATGCCTGCCCAGTCGCTCATGAGCTCTTCCTGTCGTCAGTGGACTCGGGTTCCGGGGCTACCGGATGGAAGCAGATCCGTTCGATCCGCCTGCCGTCCATGCGCGTCACGCTGAGCGTTCCGCCGCCAACCGGGACGGTGTCCCCCACGACGGCGATGCGGCCCAGCTTACTCATGACATACCCGCCCACGGTCTCGTAAGCGGCCTCATCCGGGACAGCGAGTCCTGGAATCTGTTCGAAAAGTTCGTCCGGGCGCAGCAGCCCGGGGAAATACCAGTCCCCGGAGGCGCTTTGAAGCAGTCCTGGCCGCACCTTGTCATGCTCGTCGGCCACCTCGCCCACGATTTCTTCCACAAGGTCTTCGAGGGTGGTGATTCCGGCGGTTCCGCCGTATTCATCAAGCACGACGGCGAGTTGCAGGTTTCCTTCCCTCAGTTCCGCCAGGAGCGCATCGAGGTGGATGGTCTCCGGCACCCTGAGGACGTCGGTCATGATGGCGCCCGCTTCCAGGTTGGCGCGCCGGTCCCACGGCACGGCAACTGCCTTCTTGACGTGGACCAGGCCCCTAATGTCGTCTGCGGAGTCGCCGATGACGGGAAAGCGGGAATACCCGGTGCGCCGGGCGGCGTCCAGGATGTCCGCAACCGGCTGGTCGGCGTCGATGGTTTCCACCCGGATGCGCGGTGTCATCACATCGGCGGCCGTCCGGGCCGAGAAGTTCAGGGTCCGCGCCACAAAGTTGGCGGTCCCGGCATCGAGCGTTCCCATGGCGGCAGAACGCCGCACGAGGGAGGCCAGTTCGGCCGGTGTCCGGGCGCCGGAAATTTCTTCCTTGGCTTCAAGGCCGAAGACGTTCAGGACCTTGTTGGAAAACCCGTTCAGCAGCACGATGGCGGGCTTGAAGATGGCGGTAAAAATCAGCTGCGGACGCGCCAAGGCCTTGCCCACCTGGAAGGACAGCGCGATGGCCATGTTTTTCGGCACCAGCTCACCGAGGAGCATGGACAGCAGGGTGGCCAGTCCCATGGCAATAACCAGGGAAACGGAAGCCGCAGCCAGCGGGGGAACACCGACGGCGGCCAGCGGTCCTTCGAGGAGCCGCCCCACTGACGGTTCCATCACATAGCCGGTCAGGAGGGTGGTGAGGGTGATGCCGAGTTGGCAGCTGGATAGCTGGGTTGAGAGGGATTTCAGGCATTTGAGCAGCGGCACCGCACCGGCGTCACCGTTGTCGATGGCTTTCTGCACCGTGGCCTGGTCAAGCGCTATCAGGGAAAATTCGACGGCGACGAAGAAGCCGGTGCCGGCGATCAGCAGGAGGCCTGCCGCGAGGAGTAACCACTCCATTCAGCATCCCGCCCGAAGGCCGGGGGACGTGGCGTGGATCCGGGGGAAACTTCCCGGCGGAGGATGGTCGGCCGAGGCGGACCCTGTTTCCAGTAAGGCTCCGCCGGCATGGACCGGGAGAGAGTGATGGGCGCGTGTTCGGGGTTTGCCGGCTCTTCGGGTGGACTGCGCGAAGTTGTGGTTCATGCTCCGCTGACAGCCCCCAGGCCGGCACCTAGATTTACTGTCCATAAGAAGTTCAGTCTACAGGAGCGGATTGCGCCTTCCGTGTGCCCGTGGACCGCTCCCGTCCGCCACAATTCGCGATCTCCATGTCATTCCATGATTTGAGTCACCGTTATTGGCAGTTAACACGGAATGCTCATTAGACTGGCAAAGGTCCGGGTTCAGGACGCAGAAACTGGTTCGATTGTTGTGCTGAAGCACTTGGCGGCCAGAGGGACATCAAACTCATGGAAGAGGCGTATTTCAAGTGCCAGAGCAGCCTAGCCACCGTCTACCAGAGGAATTTGGCGGAAACGAGTGGCTCGTTGACGAACTGTACGAGCAATACCAAAAGGACAGAAACACTGTGGACACCAAGTGGTGGCCCTTGTTTGAATCCTTCGACTCGGGCAGCGAATCATCTTCCAACGGGAGCCCGGCAGCCGCCGCAGCCAATCCCGCCACTCGTGAAATGCCTGCCGTAGCTCCGGCTGCGGCACCTGCTGCATCTGCCCCGGCACCGGCGCCGGCGGCACAGCCCGCAGCACCGGCCGCCGCCCCGGCGCCGACCAAGAAGGCCCCCGCTACGGTCGCCCGCGATGGCGCGAAGACGACCGAGCCCGGCGCCACTGTCCAGCCCATCCCCGCGCAGCTGCCCAAGAATGTCAAGGCACCCACCGCCCCCGAAGAGGACGTGGTCTCAGTCCTCCGCGGGCCGGCCAAGGCGATCGCCACCAACATGATCACCAGCCTCGAGGTACCCACGGCCACCAGCGTTCGTGCCATTCCGGCCAAGCTGCTGATCGACAACCGCGTGGTCATCAACTCCAACCTGGCCCGCGCGCGCGGCGGCAAGGTCTCCTTCACGCACCTCATTGGCTACGCCGTCATCCGGGCGCTCTCGCAGTTCCCGTCCATGAACGTCTACTACGACGAAGTTGACGGCAAGCCCGTTGCCGTCCAGCCGGCCCACGTCAACTTCGGCATCGCCATTGACATGCCCAAGCCGGACGGTACCCGCCTGCTCATGGTGCCCAACATCAAGAAGGCGGAGACCCTCAACTTCTCCGAGTTCTGGCACACCTACGAGGACCTGATCAAGCGTGCCCGCGCGGGCAAATTGACCGCTGATGACCACTCGGGCACCACGGTATCCCTCACCAACCCGGGCGGCATCGGCACCGTCCACTCCGTGCCGCGCCTCTCCAAGGGCCAGGCCGCCATCATCGGTGTCGGCGCGCTGGACTACCCGGCCGAGTTCCAGGGCGCGAGCGAAAAGATCATCGCGCAGAACGCCATCAGCAAGGTCCTCACGCTGACCTCCACCTATGACCACCGCGTCATCCAGGGTGCCGGCAGCGGCGAGTTCCTCAAGCTGGTGCACCAGCTGCTCCTGGGCGCCCAGAACTTCTACGACGAAATCTTTGAATCCCTGCGCATCCCGTACGAGCCCGTGCGCTGGAGCCCTGACCTGCAGGTGGACCCTGCTGACGAGATCAACAAGGTTGCCCGGATCCAGCAGCTGATCCACGCCTTCCGCGTGCGCGGCCACCTGATGGCGGACACCGATCCCCTGGAGTACCGCCAGCGCAAGCACCCTGACCTCGATGTCCTCACCTACGGGCTGACCCTCTGGGACCTGGACCGCGAGTGGCCCACCGGCGGCTTCGGTGGTGCCCCCATGCTCAAATTCCGCGACATCCTCGGGGTGCTCCGGGACGCCTACTGCCGCACCACGGGCATCGAATACATGCACATCCAGGAGCCGGCAGAGCGCAAGTGGTTCCAGGACCAGCTGGAGCACCCGTACTCGAAGCCCAGCCGCGAAGAGCAGCTGCGCATCGTGTCCAGGCTCAATGCCGCCGAAGCGTTCGAAACCTTCCTGCAGACCAAGTTCGTGGGCCAGAAGCGCTTCTCCCTCGAAGGCGGCGAATCGCTGATTCCGCTGCTGGACGCCGTCATTTCCGAGGCCGCTGACGACGGCCTGGATGAGGTTGCCATCGGCATGGCCCACCGCGGCCGGCTGAACGTCCTCACCAACATCGCCGGCAAGACCTACGCCCAGGTGTTCCGTGAGTTCGAAGGCACCCAGGATCCCCGCTCCGTGCAGGGCTCGGGCGACGTCAAGTACCACCTCGGCACCGAAGGCACCTTCACGTCCGAGAACGGCAACGAGACCAAGGTTTACCTGGCTGCGAACCCGTCCCACCTCGAGGCCGTTGATTCCGTGCTTGAGGGCATTGTCCGCGCCAAGCAGGACCGCCTGGACCAGGGCGAGGCCTTCCCGGTCCTGCCCATCATGGTCCACGGCGACGCTGCGTTCGCGGGCCAGGGCGTGGTTGCCGAAACGCTGAACCTGTCCCAGCTGCGCGGCTACCGCACCGGCGGCACCATCCACGTGGTGGTCAACAACCAGGTGGGCTTCACCACCGCCCCGTCGTCCTCGCGCTCGTCCACGTACTCCACGGACGTCGCCAAGATGATCCAGGCACCGGTATTCCACGTGAACGGTGACGATCCCGAGGCCGTGGTCCGCATTGGCCAGCTCGCCTACGAGTTCCGCCAGCGCTTCCACAAGGACGTTGTGATCGACATGGTGTGCTACCGCCGCCGTGGCCACAACGAGGGCGACGACCCCTCGATGACCCAGCCCATGATGTACAACCTGATCGAAGCCAAGCGCTCCGTCCGCAAGCTGTACACCGAGGCCCTGATCGGCCGCGGCGACATCACCGAGGAAGAGGCAGAGCAGCTGCTCCGCGATTACCAGGAACGGCTGGAACGGGTCTTCGCCGAAACTCACGCGGCCCAGACCTCCCCGATCCCCATCATCACGGCGGATTCCGCAGCTGTCTCGGACATCGAGCGTCCCATCGCCCAGCAGGCCGATTCGGGCATCAACGCGCCGGCATCCACGGCCATCTCGTCCGAGACCCTGGCGCGGATTGGCCATGCGCACATCGAAATCCCCGAGGGCTTCACGGTCCATGCCAAACTCAAGCAGCTGCTCGAAAAGCGCGAGCAGATGTCCCGTGAAGGCGGCATTGACTGGGGCTTCGGCGAAATCGCCGCCTTTGGCTCACTGATCATGGAAGGCGTACCGGTCCGGCTCGCCGGCCAGGACTCACGCCGCGGTACGTTCGTGCAGCGCCACGCCGTGTTCCACGACCGCGCCAACGGCAACGAGTGGCTGCCCCTGGGCAACCTCTCCGACGACCAGGCCAAGCTGTGGATCTACGACTCCCTGCTGTCCGAATACGCGGCCATGGGCTTCGAATACGGCTACTCGGTGGAGCGGCCCGATGCCCTCGTGCTGTGGGAGGCGCAGTTCGGTGACTTCGTCAACGGCGCGCAGACCATCATCGATGAGTTCATCTCCTCGGCCGAGCAGAAGTGGGGCCAGCGCTCCTCGCTCGTCCTGATGCTGCCGCACGGCTACGAAGGCCAGGGCCCGGACCACTCCTCGGCCCGCATCGAACGCTTCCTGCAGATGTGCGCCGAACAGAACATGATCGTCGCCAACCCCACCACGGCAGCGTCGCACTTCCACCTGCTGCGCCGCCAGGCGTACAGCCGCCCGCGCAAGCCGCTGATCATCTTCACACCGAAGCAACTGCTGCGCCTGAAGGCAGCCGCCTCGTCCGTGGAGGACTTCACCACCGGCGGCTTCCGCCCCGTCATCGGTGACCATGAGCAGCTGGCCGCGAACGCCGTCGAACGCGTACTCCTGGTCTCCGGCCGCCTGTACTACGACCTTCTGTCCACCCGGCAGAAGACCGATGACAAGACCACCGCGATCATCCGCGTGGAGCAGCTGTACCCGCTGCCGCACGAGGAGATTGCCGCGGAACTGGCCAAGTACCCGAACGCCGAGGTTGTGTGGGCGCAGGACGAGCCCGCCAACCAGGGACCATGGCCGTTCATGGGCCTGCACCTCCCGGAGATGCTGGACCGCCGTGTACGCCTGGTGTCGCGTCCCGCCTCGGCCGCCACGGCTGCCGGATCGATGAAGCGCCACGCGAAAGAGCAGGACACGCTCCTGAAGCTGGCATTTGCACGGAAGTAATACAGCGGGCTGCCCGGCCGGACGTCGAAATACCAGACTCCGGCCGGGCAGTTCTGTTTAATGGGATGAACCATAGCCACGCCGGCTGGCAACAGCTGGCACGGACGTAAAGAGGGACTTGTGGAAGACAGGAAGCTGCGGATCGCAGCTGTTGGAGACGAACTGCTGGCCGGACTTGGCGATCCGAGGGCGCTTGGCTGGCTGGGCCGTGTACTGGCCCGGACTCCGCAGGACGGCGTGGCCATGGAAAGCTACGCCCTCCCCTGTCCCCAGGAGGGAACGGAAGGACTGGCCGCCCGGTGGCTGGAAGAAGCCGGCCGGCGGTTCGGCGACCAGCATGAGAACCGGCTGGTGATCGGTCTCTCGGGACGGGACATCGAATTCGGCCTCTCCACGGCCCGCAGCCGCCTGAACCTCGCCAACATCCTCGATACCGCCTCGCAGAACAGGATCGAAGTTTTCGTGGTGGGTCCGCCGCCTACCCTGGATCCTGCCCAGAACCGCCGCCTCGCCGAATTGAACACGGCATTCGCGGACGTGACCACGAGGCGCAAGCATCTTTATGTGGACACGTTTTCGCCGCTCCTGAACCACGAGCAGTGGCGCCAGGACCTCGCGGCCAACAGCGGGACCCCGGGCCAGGCCGGTTATGGCCTGATGGCCTGGCTGGTCCTGCACCGGGGCTGGTTCCAGTGGCTCAAGATCGACACCCCCGAGTAGCCCGGCAACGCTCTCTCACTTAACGCGGTCTTTTCCCGAACGCTCTCGCTCTGCGTCCCCGGCGGCAACTCCCCGGCGGCGGCTTCGAATTCGCGATATATCTTGACCATCCGGCGTGCCCGGTTGTAGCGTGGGGTCATCAATCACGATATATCGCGGTTTTGGAGGACACATGTCAGAGAACAACTGGACCGTCACGGGTCCCCAGGTCATCGATGTTGACGAAGTCACGTCCCTGAAGCTGGGCATGGTCCGCGGCCGGTTCGACATCGTCACCCACGCGGACACCGTTGTCCGGCTGGAGATCAGTGACGTCCAGGGCGATCCTGTTGCCGTATCCCTGACGGACGGTAGGCTCGAAGTCCGCCATCAGCTGCACGGCCCCCAGGGATGGTTTAAGAACCTGATGGGCACGGTGAACCACAACAGCAACAACTCCGCAGTCATCAGCATCGCGGTGCCCGCAAGCCTTGAGGTGGAGGCCGGCACCGTGAGCGGCGACGGCCTGGTGTCCGGCACCAGCGGGCACACCCGCCTGAACACTGTCTCGGGTTCGGTCATGGCGGACGGGACGTCCGGTCAGCTGCACGTCAACACCGTCAGCGGCGAGGTCATTGCGCGAAACCACGACGGCGTCCTTACCGCCAAGAGTGTCTCCGGCGAGGTAACGGCCTCCGGCCGGTTCACGAACATCCGCGCGAATACCGTCAGCGGGGACATGAGCTTCGACCTGCTCAGCTTCACGAACGATTTCGGCGCCAACTCCGTTTCGGGCGATGTCACCATCCGGCTACCGCACGACGTCGGCGTGGACATCGTGGCGAAATCCGCCAGCGGGATGGTGGTGATCGACGATCGCCAGTACTCCCAGCCCGGCGGCAAGGTGGAAACCATTGCAGGTCCAGACCGCAAACTGATGCTGGTCCGCACCAACTCAGTGTCCGGAAAGACGTCCATTTTCCATGGGCAGCCCGCACGGAACGACGACGCGCACCGTCCGGAAGCCGGACACTAATGCCCCCGGTATTCGCCCATGGTGCGCTGCGGCTCTACCTGCTCGCCCTGCTGGAATCCGGCCCCAAGCACGGTTATGAACTGATCAAGGCGCTCAGCGAGCGGTTCGGCGGCACCTACTCCCCCAGCGCCGGAACCATCTACCCGCGCCTGGGGAAACTCGAGGAAGAAGGCCTGGTTGCCACCGAAACAGCAGGCCGTCGCACCAACTACCGCATCACTGCGGCGGGGATTGCGGAACTGAACAAGCGCCGAGACGAACTCGCCGGCGTCGAAAATGACATCTCAGCGTCAGTGCGGAGGTTGGCGGACAACCTCCGGGCGGACATCCGGGCCAACATGCGCGGACTGCGCGCAGACTTGGCCGCCACTGCCGAGGCCGCGCGGACCACGGCCCGGGCCGCCGACTTCAGGAAGGCTGGCAGCCGCCACACATCCGAGGGGATCCGCGAGCTCAAAGAAGCCGAGATGCTGCTCCAGGCGTTCCGGGACGATCTCCGTGTGGAGCTTCGCCTTCAGGCCAGCAGGCAACCAATCAGTGCTGTCACCTTGGAAACTGTCAGGACGGTGCTCGATCAGGCGCGCATTTCCATCCGCAACTCCCTGCCGGGCTGAAACGCAGGTCACCCATGTTGACGGGGAAGCGTTTCGGGTTTCGCGGCGTGTCCCATGGTGTGGGAGACTTGAGGGCAGCTCTTTTGAGTACCAACATTTAAGGAGGCCAGCTATGAGCAAGCGTGCACGTAAACGTCGTGACCGTAAGCGTGGCGGCGCTAACCACGGGAAGCGCCCCAACACCTAAGCCAATGCTTGGAGTAACGGTTTAAGCGAAGGACCCCGGTAGCCACCTGGCTTCCGGGGTCCTTCGTCTTTCACCTGCTATCGGGTTCAGGCAAAACCGCAGCTAAAGGCCGCCGCTGTCTGCGAATCAGTCACGCACGAATCAGGCATCCACCGGGCGGATGGAGTGGATCCGGTCCAGGATGGCGTTCTTCAGGTTGTCCGGAGCGGCTTCGGTACAGGAGCGCTTGACCATGTTGCGGATAACACACTCCAAGTCATACTGCTCGGTGCATTCAGGACAGTCATCAAGGTGGTGCTTGATTTCAGTAATGTCCTCGCGGGTCAAGGCTCCATCGAGGTACTCGTAGATGCGTTGCATCCGCGTGTCGTCGCAGTCACCCAATCCTTGGCAGTCGCTCATTTCCTGTTCTCCTGTTGTGTGTTCGCGGCCGTGTCCTGTGATTCGACGGCGCCTTTGAATCCTCGGTCGGCGGCATAGTCCGCCAGCAGGTCCCGCAACATTTTCCGGCCGCGGTGGAGCCGGGACATCACCGTGCCGATGGGCGTGTTCATGATGTCCGAAATTTCCTTGTACGCGAAGCCTTCGACGTCAGCAAAGTACACCGCGAGCCGGAACTCCTCGGGGATGGACTGCAGTGCCCGCTTGACGTCAGAGTCCGGCAGATGGTCCAGTGCCTCAGCTTCCGCCGACCGCAACCCGCGTGAGGTGTGCGATTCCGCCCTGGCCAGCTGCCAGTCCTCGATGGTGTCCGAGTTGGACTGCAGCGGTTCGCGCTGCCGCTTGCGGTACAGGTTGATGTACGTGTTGGTGAGGATCCGGTACAGCCACGCCTTGAGGTTGGTGCCCGGCTTGTACTGATGGAAGGCGGAGAACGCCTTGGTGTAAGCCTCCTGGACCAGATCCTCTGCATCAGCTGGATTCCTCGCCATGCGCATGGCGGCCGAGTAGAGCTGGTCCACATACTGCATGGCATCGCGCTCAAAGCGGATGCGGCGGTCCTCGGTTGACTCAGTGGCGACGTCCACGGCCTGCTCATCCGAACCCGGCTCAACCTCGCCGGGCCCTGCCGCCGGGGCCACTTCCGGCCCTGCCGTCTCAGGTGCCGACTCAGCCGCCTGCGGCTCCCCTGCAGACACGGGCGAACCGGCACTCGCGTCGCCGCTGGTTTTGGCGCCGCTCGGCGTTGCCCTATACATGGCCTCAACGGCCGGATCCACGGTACTCATTGCGCCCAAGTCTACTGTGACGGCCTTGGGGCGCGGCCTTCCGTACTCCGGAGGATCTGATTCCAGAGCCTGCAGCGTGAGGGGACCGGATGGCTCCAGCCCGTCTTTCAGCAACCTCAAGGGCCACTCCGTTCTCTTCCAAGCCAGCTTGAGATAGGCCAGCGCTCCCGGCAACGTATCTGGCCAGCTAAACCTACTGCCGCCGGTGTTCGACGGACCTGCAATCCATAACCTTTGGTGGCGGGCAAATATTCCTCAAAAGTGCAAGACTAGGACGGACTCCGCCGCATCCGACGCGGTTCGTCCAGCCAGGAGGAAATTCATGTCCTTTGTCCGCACCCTTGCCCGGCCCATGCTGGCCTCCAGTTTCGTTTTCGCAGGACTGGACAAGCTGAAGAACGCCGATGACACCGCGCAGCAGCTCTCTCCGCTCCTGCAGAAGGCCGCCGCCTCGCTGCCTTTCCAGGCTGACGAGAAGATGCTGGCCAGGGTGATCGGAGGAACCCAGGTGGGTGCCGGCGTCCTGTTCGGGCTTGGCAAGTTCAGCCGCCTTTCGGCCACCGTGCTGACGGTCATATCCCTCCTGAACACTTTCGTGGAGTGGCGCAGCGCCGATATCAGCACCAAGCAAGGCCGCCAGGCCCGCCGAAACCAGCTGCTGAAGAACGTTTCCCTCAGCGGAGGCGCCCTGCTGGCCTCGGTGGACACCGCCGGGAAACCCGGCCTCGCCTGGCGTGCCGAGCACATCGCAGCTGACGCCCGGAGGACTGCTGCGGGGGCACGGAAGACCACCGGCAAGAAGCTCCACAAAGCGGACAAAGCTGTTCGCCGTGCAGTGCACGCAACGGGGGCATAAGGCCGCATGACCGGTTCCACCCCGCCAGCACTCCCCGATTCCGGCGATCCCATCCCGAACTGGCCTGCCCCGTTTGCCGGCCGTCCCATCAATGCCACGGTCACGGTGCCGGGTTCAAAGTCCCTCACCAACAGGTTCCTTGTCCTGGCCGCACTCGCCGACGGGCCTTCCCGGCTCCGGGCGCCCCTGCATTCCCGAGACTCTGCCCTGATGATCGACGCGCTCCGGCAGCTGGGCGCCACCGTCAAGGAGGTGCCCGGGGACGGCGCTTACGGGCCGGACCTTGAAGTTACGCCACTGAGCCAGAATGCGGAGGCATCACGCACGCACATCGATTGCGGCCTGGCCGGAACGGTCATGCGTTTTGTCCCGCCGCTGGCGGCGCTGCGGAAAGGTGCGAGCGTTTTCGACGGTGACCCGCATGCCCGGAAGCGCCCCATGGGCGCCATCATCGGGGCGCTCAGGGGGCTCGGCGTCACCCTGACAACGGACGACGGCGGGGCCCCCTCCGCGCTGCCGTTCACCGTTGAAGGCACGGGGGAAGTCCGCGGCGGGCACCTGGTGATCGATGCCAGCGGGTCGTCGCAGTTCGTGTCGGCCCTGCTGCTGGTGGGCGCGCGGTTCATCGAAGGCCTTCATCTGGAACACGTGGGCAACCCCGTCCCCAGCCTGGACCACATCAACATGACGGTGGCCGTGCTGCGGGGCGCCGGGGTGTCCGTTGACGATTCCACGCCCAACCACTGGGTTGTGGCCCCGGGACCTATCCGTGCGTTTGACCAGCGCATCGAGCAGGACCTGTCCAACGCGGGGCCATTCCTGGCGGCCGCCCTCGCCACGAAAGGCACGGTGCGGATCCCGAACTGGCCCGCCCAAACCACCCAGGTGGGAGACCAGTGGCGCACCATCCTGGCCAACATGGGCGCGGATGTCAGCCTCGTTGACGGAGTCCTGACGGTTACCGGCGGAGCCGAAATCAAGGGCGCGGATTTCGACGAAACCAGCGAACTCGCCCCCACCGTGGCAGCACTCTGCGCGCTGGCCACAGGTCCTTCCCGACTCACGGGCATCGCCCACCTGCGCGGCCACGAGACGGACCGGCTGGCAGCGCTCGTCACGGAAATCAACCGCCTCGGCGGCGACGCCGAGGAGACCACCGACGGTCTGGTGATCCGCCCGGCCAAGCTGCACGCCGGCGTCGTGCACAGCTATGCCGATCACCGGATGGCTACCGCCGGGGCCATCCTGGGGCTGGCAGTGCCTGGCCTCGAGGTGCAGGACATCGGCACCACCGCCAAGACTATGCCCGAGTTCCCGCAGATGTGGGCCGACATGGTGGCCCAAAGCTCAGACCCCGCCAACTGCATGAAAGGTTCCAGCGGTGGCCCGCAGCACTGATTCCTGGGATGAGTCCGATGTCCGGATCCGGCCCAGCAAAAAGGGATCCAGGCCGCGCACCAAGGACCGTCCCAGCCACGACGACGCCGTCACGGGCCGGATCATCACCGTTGATCGCGGCCGCTACACCGCGGTCGTTGGCGAGGACTCCGGGAATGAACGGACCATCATCGCCGCCCGCGCCCGGGAACTGCGCCGCTCCCCCGTGGTGGCCGGCGACTTCGTCTCGCTCGTCGGAGACGTCTCCGGGGACCCGGACACCCTGGCACGGCTGGTGCGGATCCAGGACCGCCGCACCCTGCTGCGACGCAGCGCCGATGACACTGATCCCATCGAGCGGGCGGTGGTGGCCAACGCAGACCAGCTGGTGGTGGTGGTGGCAGCCGCCAACCCGGAGCCCCGCACCGGATTCATCGACCGCGCACTGGTGGCAGCGTACGACGCCGGCATTGAGCCGCTGCTGCTCGTCACCAAGGCGGACGTCAAGGATCCCGCGGAACTGTTGGCGAACTATGAGCACCTCGACTTTCCGGTCATCATCAGCCGGACAGCCGATTCCGCCGCCTCGGGCATTGATGCGCGCTCAGACGACGGCCTGTCGGCCCGGCTGGACGGTGACGCCGTTGCGCAGCTCCGCGCCTACCTGGACGGCAAAGTCACCGTGATGCTCGGGCATTCCGGTGTGGGCAAGTCCACCATGGTCAACGCACTCACCGGAGCCGAACGGGCTACCGGCGGCGTGAATGCGGTGACGGGCCGCGGCCGCCACACGTCGTCGTCGGCCATTGCCTTGAAACTGGCGGGCGCTCCGGCCGGAAGCTGGATCATCGACACCCCTGGCATCCGCTCGTTCGGCCTCGCCCACGTGGATGCCGACCGGATCCTGCGGTCCTTCCCGGACCTGGAGCCCGGTACGGATGCCTGTGAGCGGGGCTGCAAACACAACGCCGCAGCCGTCAACTGCGGGCTGGACTCGTGGGTAGCCGAAGGGCATGCCGGTCCCACCGGCCCGGCCCGGCTCGCCTCCCTCCGGCGGCTGCTGGGCACCGACCCGCGCCTGGAAGGCCAGGAAACCAAAGAACTGGGCAGCATCAGCTAGCCTCCTGGAGCCGAGATCCCCGACCCTAAGGCCGATAGACGGTAGTTTGGAAGCATGATCCAACCCGCTTCGAGCTACAACGATGACCTGCGCCTGGCCCACGTGCTGGCCGATTCCGTTGATGACCAGACCATGAGCCGTTTCAAGGCGCTGGACCTGCACATCGAGACCAAGCCTGACCTGACGCCGGTCACGGATGCGGACAAGTCGGCAGAAGAGGCCATCCGCGGCCAGCTGTCCCGTTCACGCCCCCGGGACGCTGTCCTGGGCGAGGAATTCGGCAGCTCGGGCCACGGGTCCCGGCGCTGGATCATAGATCCGATCGACGGCACAAAGAACTTTGTTCGCGGCGTGCCTGTGTGGGCCACCCTGATCGCGCTCGTTGACGAGGGCGAGCCCGTGGTGGGCGTCGTCAGCGCGCCGGCTTTGGGCAAACGCTGGTGGGCCGCCAAGGGAGCCGGCGCCTACATGGGCAAGTCCTTAGCGGCAGCAACCCGGCTGCGGGTCTCGAATGTGTCCAATCTCGCCGATGCGTCGCTGTCCTACTCCAGCCTGGGCGGCTGGAAGGAACGCGGCAACCTAAATGAGTTCCTGGGCCTGACCGAGGACGTCTGGCGCACCCGGGCGTACGGGGACTTCTGGTCCTATTGCATGGTGGCTGAAGGCTCCGTCGACATTGCCTGCGAGCCCGAGCTGAACCTGTACGACATGGCTGCGCTGGTCCCTATCGTGGTGGAAGCCGGCGGACGTTTCACGTCTCTCGAAGGCCAGGACGGACCGTTCGGCGGCAACGCCCTTGCCACCAACTCCATCCTGCACTCCGAGGTACTCAAGCGGCTGAACCCGGATCTGGACGATCTCCTGTAGATCCCGTAATTCCGAATTTCCGACGGCTGGCGCCCCCTTTTGAGGGCGCCAGCCGTTGTTAGTTCGATAAAACTCCCATTCCTCAAGCGTGCGTAACAAACGGCTTAACATTTCCGCCGGGCTTTTCCGCTGTCGCGGCGATGTCCTACGCTTTTTAACAGGTCACGAGTGCCAGCGCTAAACCCCGGTTTGCTGGCCGGCAACCCTCCATTCGCGGCGGGGTGCCCCGGGTGACGACCAGGCCGGTCCTCAATGGACCCGGCAAGCGCGGATTCCCGGAGCCGGGAGTCCTTTTAAAGTGAGGTCTCCGTGACAACTGCCACTGTCTCCCCCGCCGTCCGAAACAACCCCGCCGATGTGCTCGCCGGCGACCTTGCCGCTATCGCAGGACGTCCGCTCTCCGCTGTCACCGGCGCTGAAATCCAGGCACCGCTGATCCAGGGCGGCCATGTCCGGTACGCCAACCTCGATTACGGCGCCTCAGCTCCGGCCCTCTCCGTGGTGTCGGCCTACCTCAACGAGATCCTGCCGTTCTACGCCAGCGTTCACCGGGGCGCGGGCTATGCGTCACAGATCAGCACGTCCGTCTATGAGAACGCGCGGAACATCGTGCGGGATTTCGTGGGCGGCCGGCCTGATGACTCGGTCATCTTCACCCGCAACACCACTGACTCACTGAATCTGCTGGCGGGTTGCCTGCCGCACACCGAGGGCCGGCCCGCCGGCGACGTCCTGTACCTGGACATCGAGCACCACGCCAACCTCCTGCCGTGGCAGGGCGTACCGCACCGCAGCGTGGTGGCCGCTCCCACCATCGCCGGCACCATCGCAGCCCTGCTGGCCGAACTTCAGGAGGGCCACGTCAGCCTGCTCGCCGTCACCGGTGCCTCCAACGTCACCGGCGAGATCCTCCCCATCCGGGCACTGGCCGCGCTGGCCCACGAACACGGCGCCAGGATCGTGGTGGACGCCGCCCAGCTCGCACCGCACCGCCGCATCAACATCAGCGCCGACGACGTCGACTACCTCGCCTTCTCCGGCCACAAGCTCTACGCGCCGTTTGGCGCCGGTGTGCTGGTGGGCCGCACGGACTGGCTCGACGCCGGCACCCCGCACCTGGCAGGCGGCGGGGCCGTCAAGGAGGCAAAGCTCGACGGCGTCAGCTGGGCCACTGGTCCGGCCCGCCACGAGGGCGGCTCCCCCAACGTCCTGGGTGCAGCCACGCTGGCCCGCGCCACCCAGGTCATAGCGTCCCTGGACCAGGACCTCTGGCATGCCCACGAGTCTGCCATCCGGTCCTACCTGGTGGAGGGCCTCCAAAAGCTCGAGGGCGTCACGGTGCACCAGATCTTCGCGGACGCCGACCCCGGCACCGGAACCATCGGTGTGGTCAACTTCTCGGTGGCCGGGTACGACGCCGGGCTGGTGGCCGCGTACCTTTCGGCGGAGCACGGTGTAGGCCTGCGCGACGGCCGGTTTTGCGCTCACCCGCTGCTGAAGCGCCTCGGCCTCCCGTCCGGTTCGTTGCGCGCCAGCTTTGGTGTGGGTTCCCGGTTGGAGGACGCCGAACGGCTGCTCGCCGGCCTCGAACAGCTGCGCCGTACGGGGCTGGGCTGGGACTACGTGGTGGATTCGGGCCGCTGGGTTCCAGCCAATGACACCCGCACGTACCCGGACTGGGCACCGAACACGCCCGGCACCGCCGGGGCTGCCCCCTGCCTCGACGACTAAGGTCCCGGCTAAGCGCGGGCGGTCCTCTGTCTGGGTGCCACGTCCCGGGCCGGGTTCCGGATGCCCAGAGCCGAGACGACGCCACCGATGACCAGGAGGATGCCGGTGGCGATCAGCACCCGGTGGAATCCGTCCAGGTTGAGCTGGTTCCCGGCGATGAGTCCCACGAAGGCGATGCCGACCAGGCCCGCTACGCGGGCTACCGCATTGTTGACCGCCGAGCCGATTCCGGATTGCTGTTCAGAAATCGAGCCCAGTATCGCCGCGGTCAGTGGAGCAACGGTTGCCGAAAGTCCTACCCCGAAGAGGATGATGCCCGGCAGGAGTTGATTCCAGTAATTGACGGGTGTTTGCGATGTCAGCATCAGGAAGTAGCCGAGGCCCGCGCCGGCCGGGCCCAGGGCCATGAACCAGCGCGGGCCGTAGCGGCCGGCCAGTGAACCGAACCAGGACGACAGGAAGATGTTCAGCAGGCTCACCGGCAACAGGGCGAGGGCGGCAAATGTTGCCGGGAATCCGGCCACCTGCTGCAGGAAGAGCACAATGATGAATCCGCCGATGGAGAGCGCGGCATAGATGAACATGGTGGCAATGTTGCCTGCCGCAAAGTTCCTGACGGCGAAGAGACTCAATGGCATCAGCGGCTGCTTCGCTGTTGCCTGCCGCCAGATAAACGCCGCAAAACAGGCGACGCCCAGGATCAATGGCAGCAGGATCCCCGGACTGGCCCACCCTTGCGTGCCCTGCTCGATCAGGGCATAGACGGGCCCGGCCAGTCCTAGCACGCAGAGCACGGCTCCGGGATAGTCGATGCGCACGCCTGCCTCGCGGACGTCGGCGGCACGAAGCACGGCCAGAAGCCACACCGTCGCCGCAATCGGCACAGCATTGATGCCAAATACCCACCTCCACCCGACGGAATCCACCAGGACGCCACCCACAAGCGGCCCGGCGATGAAGGCCACGGTGGTGCCGGCGGTCCACTGCCCAATGGCTTTGGCCCGGGACGCCCCGTCAAAGTGCGACGTGATGAGGGCCAGCGAACTGGGCACGAGCAGGGCCCCGGCAATGCCCTGCAGGGCCCGGGAAATGATCAGAACCTCGGCGGTGGGGGCGAACGCGCACATCAGTGACGTCACTCCGAAACCAAGCAGTCCGGCGCGCAGGATGAGGATGCGTCCGAGAACGTCGGAGAGGGAGCCCGCCAGCAGGATGAGCGAGCCGAGAGTGATGAGGTAGGCGTCCACCACCCATTGCTGGGTTGTCAGTCCGCCGCCCAGGTCGCGGGATATGGCCGGGAGGGCCACGTTGATGACGCTGCTGTCCAGGAAGGAAACGAAGGAGGCGAGAATCGAGATCCAAAGGACGAGTCTCTGGGCACGTGTCGTCGGAGGGAAGCTCACTCCTCCAGTAAACACCGCCCGCCCGGCTGCGGGCAGTTCCCCGGTATCAGGTAAATTCGGAGGATACCCATGGAATTCAGCTGAAGGAGGCCACACGTGGCACGGGGTGGCCCCAGGCTCGACCACGGACGACGACTGGAACTCGGACAGAGCTTCCAGGACGGCGGCGCACACTATCAGCGCGTACGCCCGGGCTACCCGGCCGATTCTGTGAACTGGCTGGTCCCGGCAGCGGCCCGCGACGCCGTGGACGTGGGCGCCGGGACCGGGAAATTCGCCGCGCTCCTGCTGGCGCACGGCCTCACCGTCGCCGCTGTCGACCCTTCCGCTGACATGCTCGAACAGCTGCGGGCGCACTATCCGGAGGTCGCGGCGACGCAGGGAACCGCAGAGGCGACAGGCCTTCGAGACGCGGCGTTCGACCTCGTAAGCGTTGCCCAGGCATGGCACTGGTGCGATCCGCTGCCGGCCAGCACCGAACTCGCACGGATCCTGCGGCCGGGCGGAACGCTGGGGCTGATCTGGAACCAGCTGGACACGTCGGTTCCCTGGGTGCACAGGCTGTCACGGATAATGCACGCGGGGGACGTCTATAAACCCGGTTTCCGGCCGCTGGTGGGCCCCGAATTCGCCGGCTTGGAGAGCCACGTGACCCCCTGGGAGGACCGCCTCGGGACCGAGAACATCATGGAGCTGACCAAGTCGCGCAGCTACTATCTCCGTGCCGGCGCGGCCACGCGGCAAAAGGTCCTGGCCAATTTGGACTGGTACCTGCACGAGCACCTTGGGCACGGCACTGTCGAGGACATCACCCTCCCGTACCTCACCCTGACCTGGCGTGCGGTGAAGGCGTGACGGCTGCAGGCCACCGGGTAGGCTTGACGTCGTGAAGACCAGCGCCCCCTCTTCCTCGATCGAGGACTACGTCAAGGTCATCTACAGCTTCACCGAGTGGCAGGACAAGCCCATCACGTCCACGCAGCTGGCTCAGCGCCTGGGCGTGGCCAACTCCTCGGTCTCGGAGATGGTCCGCAAACTCAAGGACCAGGGCCTGGTGGACCACAAACCCTACAGCGCCGTCACCCTCACTGCGGACGGGATCCGACTGGCCCTGTCCATGGTGCGCCGTCACCGCCTCATTGAGACATACCTCGTGCAGGAGCTCGGATACAGCTGGGACGAAGTCCACGACGAAGCCGAACTGCTGGAACACGCTGTGTCGGATACCTTCATCGAGCGTATGGCGGCCAAACTGGGCAACCCTGAGCGTGACCCGCACGGGGATCCGATCCCAACGGCGGACGGTGCCGTCCTGATGCCGGAGGCGCACCTGCTCGGCGAGCTTGATCAGGGCCACACCGGCCGGATCACGCGGATCAGCGACGAGAACCCGGACCTGCTGCGGTACCTCGCTGCGGAAGAAATTGATCTCGACGCCGAAGTGGAGGTCCTGGGCCGCAAGCCGTTCGGCGGTGCTTTGGTGGTGCGGATCAGTAACGCGGGCAGGACCCGGGACTACGATCTCGCGGACGAAATCACGGCCGCGCTCTGGGTGCAGACCGTCCGGCCCCACCCCGGCTGCATTCTCGGCGACCGGTGAATGAGGCACGGCGGGATGCCTGACTGGCGGGCCTGGCTGGCCGTCGCCGTCGGAGGGCTGGCCGGGACGGAGCTCCGGTACGGCCTGGGCCTCGCGTTCCCGGACACCGCCGCGGCCGTACCGTGGACAACACTGGGCATCAACGTGGCCGGGAGTTTTGTCCTGGCCGCCCTCACCACCGTGTGGATCGCCCGCCCGCACACCGCTTTTTGGGTCCGCGCCGGCCTGGGCCCGGGACTGCTCGGCTCCTTCACCACCTTCTCGGCAGTGATTTTCTCAATCGACCATCTGGCCCGGGCCGCGGAACACCCGGTGTGGCTGGTTTATCTGGGGATGTCGCTGCTGCTCGGCTTGGGGGCTGCCGCCGCCGGGTGGCGGACGGGGCGGCTCGTGGCAGACCGGTTGGCATCGTGAAAGGCCGCAGTCCGGTGACGGGGGCAGCCAAGTGATGGCAGCCGCCCTCGTGGGAGTATTCGGTGTAGCGGGCGCCCTGCTGCGTTTCGCCATCGACAGCTGGTTCGCACACCGCACCTCGCGGCCTGGCACCGCCGGCACACCCCGGCACTGGCCGTGGGCCACGCTGGTAGTCAATGTCACCGGCTGCCTCATTATTGGGCTGTCCATCGGTATCACCGGAAGGCTCGGCCTGGCACCCGAGTGGCAGACCGCCGTCGCGACCGGTTTTGCCGGCGGGCTGACCACGTTCAGTTCCTGGACGACGGCGACGGTGCGGCTCCTGAGTGAATCGCGCTTCGGTGCCGCCGCCCTCAACGTCGGCGTCAACCTGGGAGCGGGCTTCACCGCGGCGGCGATCGGCATAGCGCTGGCATCGTAGGTGGGGCGGGTCCCTGCCGTACTGGAGGGGTCCGGTTTGGTTCGGTCCCGTATCGTTGATTCTGATGATTAGCAGACGCGACGCGGCAATTGCCCTTGATGTACCGATGGAAATGGCCCAGCGCCACGGAATTCCCAAACGCCTTTCCGAGGCCGAGCTGGGCGAAATCCTGGACAACCCGCCGGCATGGCTGGTTCAGTCGCGGGCCAACCGAACCGGCAAACGCCCCGTGTGGGTGCATCTGGAATGCGCCGTCTGCGGATATGAGGAAGCGGCCCGGCCCAAGAAATGGTGGCCGGAGTTCACGTATGTTGTGTGCGAACACCATGCCCCTGCCGACGTTCCGCCGCTTCAGGAAGGCTTCATCAGGAGCGAATTCGACGGCGTTGGCACCCGCTTTGTGGGTATCGCCGACGTCGCTGCCCCGGCCTGATCGGGGGCATTTCCTTCCGGGCGGAACAGGCGTAATTTACGAAGTGGGACGCAGCCCGTCCCGCGTCATAAGGAGCACGCCATGCCGGACAAAACACCACACCAGTCGATGAACAAAAAGCCTGTTAAGACGATCAAGGAAAAACGGGCCGAGAAGAAGGCCAAGAGTCCCCTTGAAGGGGCCCAGGATCCCGTGGCACACCTGAAGAAACGCCGGTAGCCCTAGCCGTCGTCGGCCATTTCTTCCGGTAAGGCCACAAGGTCCAGTTCTTTGCCGTCCCTCAGCACGCTGACCGGCAGGGGCTTGCCAATCGCGTCGGCGAACAGCAGCTTCTGCAGGCTTTCAGCGTTGCTGACGGGGCGGGTACCGGCTGTCATGATGAAGTCACCGGCCCGCAGACCGGCCCTGTCTGCAGGCGAACCGGCCAGCACTTCCACTACCCTGAGTCCGTCGCGGCGCCCGGTCCTGATCACGTCACTGGCGCCCAGCCTGCTGGGAGTACTGACCACGCCGAGGTAAGCGCGCCGGACGCGACCGTCCTTCAGCAACGCCGAGATAATTCGCCGCGTAGTGGTGTTGATGGGCACCGCCAGCCCCAGCCCGGCGCCGGCCACCGCGGTATTGATGCCCACAATCCGGCCGTGCGAATCAGCAAGTGCCCCGCCGGAGCTGCCGGAATTGAGCGCCGCGTCAGTCTGGATGACGTCTTCGATCACCCTCCTGTTTCCGCCCTGCCAGACGGGAATGGCGCGGCCCAAGCCGCTGACCACGCCCGCGGTGACTGACCCCGCCAGGCCCAAGGGATTTCCGACGGCGATAACCAGCTGGCCCACCCGCAGGGTTTCTGCATCGCCGAACTGTGCCGGGGCCACCTTCGGAGCCCGGCCGCGGACCACGGCAAGGTCGGACAACGGATCCACTCCCACCAGTTCAAGTTCGGTCCGGCTGCCGTCAGCAAAAGCCGCGTGGCCCTGGCTCGTCCCGGCCACCACATGTGAATTCGTCAGCAGATAGCCGTCCTCGGTGAACAGAACGGCGGACCCGGCGCCCAGACGGAAGCTGCCGTTCCTTCGCTTGCCGGTCATTTCGATGGCAGCTACGTGTGGAGTGACGGTCTCAGCCACCCGCATCACTGTTTCCGAATACGAATCCAACGCTCCGCCGTCGTCATCTTCCTGGCTGGGGTTCCGGGCCCGTTCCATGGCACACCTCCAAGCTGCCTTTGTGGTTCCGGCCGCCGGGTTTGGTGCTGCCGGGATCCTATTCTGGACAACCGCGGCATGGCGGCGCGTAGTCCCGCGCCGGGTACGCCGTCGGTGAACAGGAACGTGCGACGGCGGCGGGCGGGGTTGCCGTTCGGACCGCAGGTCGTTCCGAACGGCTTTAAATGCCAAGAGACCCGGACGCAGGGTCCGGGTCTCTTGGCATGTCTTGCGACATTTCAAAATGTGGAGATGGGGGGAATTGAACCCCCGTCCGATGTCGTGTTGTCAGGGCTTCTCCGGGCGCAGTTTGCGTCGGATTTTCTCGGCCCCGGCCACGCTGCAAACAGCTGGCCGATCCGGGCCCAGTCATCTAAGAGTCCCGCTCACCCCGATGACGGGGGTAAACAGCAGTGGCTATCTAAATGACGCCAGGTTCCGGGGCAATAGCAACCTCGGGCTGACGGACTGTCTTACTGCTTAGGCAGCAAGAGCGAAGTCAGTGCGATCGTTAGATTTGGCACTTATTGTTTTGCAGACAGCGTTTACGAGATAATTCTGCATCCTCGGCCCGCTTCACCTGTCGCGACTAACATCGTCGAAACCGATCATCCCCGTATTTTGTTACCAAACCGGCTGAGCGGTGTGAACACCATCCCTGCCGGACTACCAATCATAACGCATCACCAGCGGAAATCATTCCAGCCGGGCGGACCTTACCGGCGGTTGCGTTCGCGCATGGCACGCAGCGCTTCGCGGTTGTCCTGCTGTTCCCGCAGCGTCTGCCGCTTGTCGTATTCGCGCTTACCGCGGGCGACGCCGATCTCCACTTTGGCCCGGCCATCCACGAAGTACAGCTGCAAGGGCACGATGGTAAAACCCGATTCCCTGACCTTGTGGGAGATTTTGATGAGTTCCTCGCGGTGCAGCAGCAGCTTGCGCCGGCGCCGGGCTGCGTGGTTGGTCCAGCTGCCCTGGTTGTACTCGGGGATATGGATGCCCTCCATCCACAACTCGTCGTTGTAGAAGGTGCAGAAGCCATCCACCATGGAGGCGTGGCCTTCGCGCAGGGACTTCACTTCCGTGCCCATCAGGGCAATGCCGGCCTCATACGTGTCAAGCACGAGATAGTCATGCCGGGCCTTGCGGTTGGTGGCCACCACTTTACGGCCACTTTCTTTGGGCACGGTGAAACTCCTCAGTTCTTGGATCCTGGTTGACTCCGGCCGGTCCGGCGCGGAGTCATACCAGTGTACGGCAGGCGCGGACCGGCGTTACAGCAGCCGCATGGGGTCGACGGCCACCCCGTTGAGCCACGTTTCAAAGTGCGCGTGGCAGCCGGTCGAGTTACCGGTGCTGCCCGAGTAAGCGATGAGCTGGCCCTGGGATACCTGCTGGCCGTTCGAGACGACGATGCTGCTGTTGTGGTAGTAGATCGTAGTCAGGGAGTTGCCCTGAACCACCCCGTGGGAGATCTTCACCCGCCAGCCGCCGCCGTCCGCGGAGTTCCAGCCGGAGGAGAAGACCTCGCCTGCCGCCGCAGCGTAAACGGGAGTGCCGCAGGCAGCGCCGAAGTCGATGCCGGTGTGGACGTAACCGCCCTGCCCGTAGAAGTCGATGGTGCCTGGCGGGGTTGAGCGCCAGCCGAAGCCCGAGGTGATGGGCACGTCACCCGCGAACGGGTGCCGCAAGCCAAAGGCCGACGGCGACCCGGTCACCGGCGCGTACGGTACCTGCGGGGGCGGGGCCTGTCCCTGTGCAGCGGCCCGGGCGGCGGCAGCCGCCGCGGCAGCTTCGGCGATCCGGCGCTGCTCGGCTTCCCAGGCTTCGCGGAGCCTGCGGTCGCGGTCGGCGATCTCGTTGGCCACGGCATTCTGGCTGGCCTCAACGGCCGCCATCTGGCTTTGGATACCCGGCTTGGCTGCCTGCAGTTCGGCGTCCAGTCGAGTGGTGTCTGCTATCAGTTGATCGACTTGTGCCTTCTTGGCTTCGGCCTCGTCGCGGGCGGCTTTTTCCCGTTCCAGGGCAGCGTCCGCCTTGACCTTGAGGTCCTTGATCTCGGCTTCCACGGCTTCGAGCCTGGCCTGGGAGTTCACGTTGGTGGCGCTCTGCTGGGACAGCTTGTCCATGGCGGCGTTCTGGCTGCGCATGGCCTGGTCCGCGAGGTCCATGGTCTGGGTGAGGCTGCCGCCGTTGTTTGCACCGAAGAACAGGCTCAGGTTAGAGGGAACACCGCCGGACTTGTAAGCCTGGGTGGCGATCTGGCCGATCAGCTTCTTGGTGTCGGAGATCTTCTGCTTATCAGCCTCAAGCTGCTGGGTGATTTTGGCTTTGTTCTGCTGCGCAAGGTCTACCCGGGCAGTCAGGGCCTCGACCTCCTTGACGGCACCGGCCACGCGTCCCTGGGCTTCCAGGAGCGCCTGCTGGGCTCCGGGCAACTGTCCCTGGTAGATGACCAGGTCGCCGGCGG
This sequence comes from Pseudarthrobacter sulfonivorans, assembly GCF_024391045.1. GTDB lineage: Bacteria > Actinomycetota > Actinomycetes > Actinomycetales > Micrococcaceae > Arthrobacter > Arthrobacter sulfonivorans_B. Next base: position 31,432 of record NZ_JANFCZ010000003.1, on the reverse strand, counting down.
CCTTCGCAATGCGGGAATCCACGAACTCCAGCGACTGCTGCACCCGGGCCGCTTCGGCTTCGAGGGCGGCGCGCTTGTCGTCCAGCTCGTCGGCGTACGCTGCGGGGGCCGAAGCACCCAGGCTCGCAGCGAGGATAAGAACCATGACGCCGCTAATCAGGCCGGTGCGGCGACGGGCAGCTGCCAGGTGTCCGGTTGCCGGGCGCTGCTGTGCCGGGCGTTCCGCCCGTTGGCGGGGCGCAGGTCGGTGCAATGCGTTCATCAGGATTCCTAGGTTGGTTTGCACAGAGCCTAAACCTTCAAATATCTGCGCAAGGTCAAGAGCGACGAAATTCCTGCCAAAGATCCGCCAAGGATCAGCAAGGCAGGCGCAAGAATAAGGGTTTGCCCGGGCGAGATGAAGGCCGTGTCCGGGTACTGCTTCGACAGGTATTCGCCGAGGAAGAAGTGCGCGACGGCCCACAGTGTTCCCGAGGCCAGCGCAGCGCCAATGACCGCGGCTATCACGCCCTCGAGGATGAAGGGCAGTTGGATAACCATCTTGGATGCCCCCACGAGGCGCATGATTCCGGTTTCCCGGCGGCGGCTGAAGGCCGACAGCCGGATGGTCGTGGCGATCAGGAGGATGGCACAGACGATCATGACGCCTGCGATGGTCACAGCCACGAGCGATGCCGCATTCATGGCCGAGAACAGCCGCTCCAGAAGCTGGCGCTGGTCAATGACCGTTTCGACACCCGGCTGCGAAGAGAAGGTCTCGCTGATGATCTGGTACTTTTCCGGATCCTTCATGTTGATGCGGAAGGAAGCGGGAAGCTGGTCCGGCGTGACTGAATCGACGATCGGAGAGTTGGAGAACTGGTCCTTGAAGTGCTTGTACGCCTCTTCCTTGGACTCAAACTGGAAGTCATTGACGTACTGGGCCACCGCCGGGGACTCCAGCAGGGTCTTCAGGTTGTCCTGCTGCTCGGGGGTGACGGGCCCCGTGGCGCAACCAGCCGCCGTCGAACCGTCACTGCAGAGGAAGATTGCCACCTGGACTTTGTCGTACCAATAGCCCTTCATCTGGTTTATCTGAAGCTGCAGCATGCCGGCGGCACCGACGAACGTCAGGGAGACAAAGGTGACCAGGATGACCGAAACCACCATGGAGACGTTGCGGCGCAGGCCACTTCCGATCTCACCGAGGATGAACGCGAGCCTCATCGCTGTCCCTCCCCTTCGCCAGGCTGGCGGTCACCCGGGGTGGGCGCCTCCTCGTCCCGGCCGCTGGCGTCGCGCAGCCGGCGCGACTGGCCCACCACAGGAATCATGGACGTGTACAGCGCCTTGGCTTCATCGCGGATCACAACACCGTTCTTGAGCTCAACCACGCGTTTACGCATTTCGTTGACGATGTCGTCGTCGTGCGTGGCCATGACCACTGTGGTGCCGTTCTGGTTGATCTTGTCCAGCACACCCATGATGCCCATCGAGGTGGTGGGATCGAGGTTGCCGGTGGGCTCGTCGGCGAGGAGGATCCCCGGGCGGTTGACCACGGCGCGGGCAATGGCCACGCGTTGCTGCTCACCGCCGGAAAGTTCGTGCGGAAGGCGGTTTTCCTTGCCTTCCAGGCCCACCGTTTTAAGGACTTCGGGCACAGTGTCGCGGATAACGCTTCGACTCTTGCCGATGACCTGCATGGCGAAGGCGACGTTGGCAAAAACGTTCTTCTGCGGGAGGAGGCGGAAGTCCTGGAAGACGACGCCGATTCCGCGGCGCAGCCGGGGAACGCGCCAGCTGGAAATCTTGGCAACATTCTGGCCGGCGACGTAGACGGCGCCGGACGAGGCACGGTCCTCCTTGAGGACCAGCCGGAGGAAGGTGGACTTTCCGGATCCGGAGGCGCCCACGAGGAAGGCAAATTCACCACGGTCTATCTCGAGGCTGACATCGTCCAGCGCAGGCCGGGCCGTCTGGTCATAGACCTTGGTGACATTATCGAATCGGATCATGGCCCTAATTACCCTGCATGGCACTACTGATGCAGCCCAGATCTGCAGCCGGCGCGCGGGCATTCGTTTAGGGGAATAAGAGGCCCCGGCCCCTCGACTATACGCAGTCTCTTTGCTGGATTTCAGCGGTTTCAGGGGTGTGTCGCGGGATCAGGGTTCCGGGCCCCGCCCCCTGTGGCCACCGGAGGGGTGTTACTTCTCGGCGTTGCGGTTGTCGGTCCGCCAGCGGATGCCGGCGTCGATGAAGTCGTCGATCTCGCCGTCGAACACTGCAGAGGTGTTGCCGACTTCGTGTTCGGTGCGAAGGTCCTTGACCATCTGGTACGGGTTCAGGACGTAGGAGCGCATTTGGTCGCCCCAGGAAGCCTTGACGTCGCCGGCGAAGGCCTTCTTCTCGGCGTCCTCCTGTTCCTTCTTCAGCAGCAGGAGGCGGGACTGCAGAACGCGCATGGCAGCGGCCCGGTTCTGGAGCTGCGACTTTTCGTTTTGCATGGACACCACGGTGCCGGTGGGGATGTGCGTGAGGCGTACGGCGGAGTCAGTGGTGTTGACTGACTGACCGCCGGGGCCCGAGGAACGGAACACGTCCACGCGGATTTCGTTGTCCGGAATGTCGATGGAGTCCGTCGACTCAATCAGAGGGATGACCTCGACCGCGGCGAAGGACGTCTGGCGGCGACCTTGGTTGTCAAAGGGGCTGATCCGCACCAGGCGGTGCGTTCCGGCTTCGACGCTCAGGGTTCCGAAGGCATAGGGGGCCTTGACTTCGAAAGTTGCCGACTTGAGGCCCGCCTCCTCGGCGTAGGACGTGTCCATCACCGTGGTGGGGTACCCGTGGCGTTCGGCCCAGCGGAGATACATGCGCATCAGCATTTCGGCGAAGTCGGCTGCATCGACGCCGCCGGCGCCGGCCCTGATGGACACCACGGCTTCGCGTTCGTCGTACTCTCCGGAAAGCAGGGTGACTACTTCCAGGTCCTTCAGTGACTTTTGGATTGATTCAAGTTCGGCGGCGGCTTCGCCCATGGAGTCGGCGTCGTCTTCGTCCTGGCCGAGTTCCACCAGGACTTCCAGGTCGTCGATCCGCGCCGCGAGCTTGTTCAGCCGTTCCAGTTCGGACTGGCGGTGCGAGAGCCTGGAGGTAATTTTCTGGGCCGCGGCGGGGTCGTCCCACAGGTCCGGCTCGCCGGCCCGTTCGCTCAGTTCGGCGATGTCTTCCTTCAGTGCCTCGACATCGCTGACGCGCTCGATGGAGTGGTACGTGGCGCGAAGGGCGCGGATTTCTGCGGAAAAATCAATATTGGCCATGGTTGTTTAAGCCTACGCTATCCGGCCGGAGGCCCGGGCTCCTTCTGATCCGCGGTGGCACCTCAGCGCGTGAGCCGTGACCGGGCGGTGGATGCTGCTTCGATCCGGATCCCGTCCGGCACCAGGAAGTTCACAACAGGCGGGTGCACCACCGAGCTGAGAACCACGACGGCGGTGGAACCGTCCGGGCTGCCGGTCCCCTGCGACACAGCCAGCTGGTCGAACCGGGCCGACGCCGGGCTCCGGGCGACGAAGTCCGCAGCCACGTTGCGGACGCGTTCGGACCCGAGGACGGCGGAGGGGCTACCGGCCGGCCCCGCTACTTCCCCCAGGGTGTAGCTGTCAGCGGCGGCGAGCGACGCACCGTCGGCGAGGGACAACAGCCGCTTGTGCTCGAGGTAGACGCTGGAGATGCCGATGACCACGGTGACCACAAGCAGGGCGAGCGCGGCGTAGCCAACGATCATCACCATCATCTGGCCGTCTTCTGCCGGGCGCTCGGGGCTCATTGGATCTTTGCGTGCCGCTGTAAGGACTTCAGGACAGTTCATCCGGCGCTCACCTGAACCGGCCGACCAACTGGGTGGATGAAGCCTCAACTTCGCTGGCCTGCAGCCTGAAGTCATCCTTGAAGGGCACGAATGGAAGCGGCACGGTGAGGTTCACGGTGACAGTGACAGCCGTTCCCGCGGCCAGACAGTCGGCGGGATCGCAGCGTGTGGAGACCTGGGCGGTACCGCCGTCATGGCCAAAGTCCGCAAGGGCTATAAGGGCTGCCCGTTCGGCTGCTGCTTGGCCGGAGACCGGATCGGGCTGGGCGACGAATACTTTCGCCGCCTGGTCTGCGGCCCCCACGACCGCAAATGACCCGCCCTGGATCTGGCCAATGGTGATGATGAAGTACACCAGCGGGACCATCAGAAGTAGCGCCAGGAATGTGAACTCCACGACCGCGCTACCCGCTTCGCTATGTTCGGTCGCATTGGGCTGTGACCTCCGAAAGTGCGGAGCACCTTGCTGCCTGCACAGAGCCTCGTTGAGTCGATTCACGAGGCGGGCCCGAAGCCGGCGACACGCAACGCTGCGGGAGGGCTGGATATCGACGTGGGCAGGCGGCGTGTCAGGGCTGGATGGCAGCATGGCCCTTCACCTCCAGGAGGTCCCGTGGCCCAATGAGCCCGATGACGGGCATGGGCGCCTTGATGGTGACCTCCAGCGTGCGCAGTCCCTGGAACGTCACCTCGGCGGTGCTGATGTCCTGCGCGAACTCAGCGTTCAGTGCAACTCCGATCAAGTTGGCAGCACGTTCCTCCGCATCTGGGGCACCCCGGTCGGCGAGCGTTCCGTAGCGTGCGCCCGAAGCAGCCGCATCAATGAGCGTGTTACGGACGTGCAGGACCAGTGTCAGTTGGATGATGGCCAGGAAGAACATGGTGAGCAGGCCGCCCACCAGCACAAAGTCCACCACGGCGGACCCCCGTTCCTCTCTGCGCCAATCCTCGCCTGCGCCGGGAGAGTACCGACCGGAGCGGCACTGGCCAGCCTCCGGCATGCCCTAGCTTCCCACCTTCTCCATGGCCTGGTTGAACATCGCTTCCAGAGCCGGCCCGGCCAGTGCGAGCAGTGCCGCGACGAGGACGGCAGTCATGAGCGTGATCATTACCCAGCCGGGCACGTCGCCACGTTCGGGGTGGTCCGGACGTGGCGACGTGCCCGGGACGTGGCCGTGGTCGGCAACCTCCCGACCACCGGACGCCGCGACGCCGACATCGGCCAGACGACGACTTCGTCCCAGTGCCGGAGTGCCTGCCCATGCCCAGAGGCCTGCCAGTAAAGCGAGGCAAAGGCTGGTCGAGATTCCCAGATTCTTCATTTCGATTCCATTCAGTAGGTAGTACGGCGGTCGAGAGGGTAAACGTCGTTGGGTATGTGACAGCTGCGGGAAAGTCACGGCTACAGGCCAATGCTGATGGCGGCAATGCCGGGGAACACGGCGAACACCACCGTTAAAGGAAGGACACCGAAGACAAGGGGCACCATCATGGCGATTTCCTTTTTGCCCGCCGATTCCATCAGGTCCCGTTTGGCCGTGTCCCGGACATCGCGAGCCTGGGCCCTCAGGACATCCGCCAAGGGTGTGCCGCGTTCGACGGCGACGATGATGCCGTCCACAAATCGGAGGAGCGGGCCGAGGTCTGTCCGTGCCGAGAACTCCTGCAGCGCTTCCACCAAGGGTTTCCCGGCTCTGGTTTCAGCAAGGATCTTGGAAAATTCCTTGGCCAGCTCGCCGTTGGCGCTGCGGCATACCCGGTCCAGCGCTCCGGTAGCGCTTTCGCCGGCGCCGACGGCCAGAGCCATCAGTTCGGCCAGGCTGGGAAACTCAGCCATCATCCTGGTTTCACGCTTGCTGATCTGGACGCCCAGCCAGAAGTCGCGGAAGAGAAATCCGCCGAGTGCGCTGCCCAGCACGGCCACCACGGCAAGGAACGGAGTGAAGCGGCCGGCCACTGCGCTCAGCACCACCAGTGCCAATGATGTGACGAATCCGGCGACAGCCCACAGCAGCTGCTCCGCGCGGAAATCCACGGGTGATTTGTTGATTCCCGCCTGCGCCAGCCGGCGGGTCAGCGCCTTAGAACCAAGGTTGAGCCTGCCGAGGGCGCTGAGGCCGTCATGAAGCAAGGGACGCACAATTCGTTCCAGAGGCCCGAAGGGCGTGGCGTTCTGTCCACTGACTCGCAGCAGCCGGGATTCCAGGTTCTGCGACTTCAGCTGCGGCTCAATGCGTTCGGCAAAGCTGAGTGGACGCATGAAGGGGAGCCTGACGAACAACAGCCACAGGCCCACGCCGAGGACGATGCCGAAGATAACGGCGGCCGCTGAGGTTCCGCTCATCGGAGCACCCTTTCGTCCTGCGGCAGAGCGCCGATGCGCAGCATGATCGAATAACAGACAAGGGAGACCACCAGCCCTCCCAGCAGGACGCCGGCACCTATGGGGGTGTTGTATGCGTCCACGGCTTCGGGACGGGTGGCCAGCAGGAGCATCACTATCCAGGGCGCCGCAACCGCCAGCCGAGCGGCATTAACGGTCCAGGACTGCCGGGCTTCCAGCTCGCTGCGCGTGCGGGCGTTCTCACGCAGGAATTCGGCCAGGGTTCCGAGGAGCTTGCCCAAGTCGGAGCCACCCACTTCACGGGTCAGGCGGAGGGCCTCGATGATCCGGTCCGCGACGGGATCCGCGAGCCGGTTTTTGAGCTTGTTGAGCGATGCATCAAATTGGCCACCCGCTCGGTAATCCGCACCGAAGTCCCGGAACACGTGCCGGAGTTCTTCCGGCCCCTTCTCCCCCAACTGGATTAGAGCCTCCGGCAGGGAGAGGCCGGCGCGGATGGCCGACCGAAGGTGATCTACCACGTCCGGCCAGAGTTGGCGCAACACAGCCGTCCTCCTGCTGGCCCGCCAGCGCACAATGCTGACGGGAAGCCAAGCGCCGAACAACCCGAAGCACACGGACATGGGCCAGGACCCCGAGATCACAAAGAAGACCAGCACCACGAACAGGCCGAGACCCAGGCAGGAAGCCACAAGCCCGGCGGCCGTTACTTTCTCGATTCCCGCGGCGGCCAGCAGGTCCTCAATGCGGCTGGCCCTGGGGCGGCGGCTAACCGGCGTCGGCTTTTCCCAGAACGACCACCAGATGAGGAAGAAGCCCGTTCCGGCAAGTACCCCGAGCAGCGGCGCCATCAGCGCGGCTCCAGCAGCGCCGCGACGTCGTACCCTGCCCCGGCAAACTTCTCCGCCGACGGCATGCTGTTGGCTCTCGGCTGCAACTGGCCGTCGGCCATTGCGAAGACCATGGAGGATTCGATGATGCCGTTCTCCACGCGCCGGCCGAGCGAGAGGATCTCGGTGACCTGCCGGCGACCATTGGCGTGCCGGCTGCAGTGGACCACCAGGTCTATACACGACGCCACCGTAGGCACGACGAAGGCCGATGAGATGTTGTCGCCCGCAAGCAACGGCAGCGTACAGATCTTGGTGACGGCGTCGTGTGCTGAATTTGCATGGACGGTGCACATCCCTGGCAAACCGCTATTTAAAGCAATCAGCATGTCCAGGCTCTCGGCTTCACGAACTTCCCCAACCACCAGCCGGTCCGGGCGCATCCGAAGCGCTTCCTTCACGAGTCTGCGCAGTGGAATCTCGCCCTCACCCTCGAGGTTGGGCTGCCGGCATTGCAGTCCCACCACGTCCCGGAGCGGAAACTGAAGTTCGAAAATTTCCTCAACGGTGATGACCCGTTCGCGGCTGCCAATGCTCGCAGCCAGGCAGTTGAGCATGGTGGTCTTGCCCGCTTGGGTGGCACCGGAGACCAGGATGTTCAGTCCGCTGGAAACGGCCGCACCAAGGAATCGGGCGGCCTGTGGAGTCAGAGTACCCAGCTCAACCAGGTGCTCCAGTCTGCTGGCCTTCACCACAAACTTTCGGATGTTAACTGCCCAGTGGTGGCGGGTGACGTCCGGGATGACAACGTGAAGTCTGGAACCATCAGGGAGTGCGGCGTCGACAAAGGGGGATGACATGTCCAGTCGCCGGCCCGAACTCTTCAGCATTCGCTCCACAAGGTCGCGCACCTGCTGGTCCGTGAGGCTGAGCGATGTTAGTTCCGACTCGCCGTTCCGCGCCACATAGATTTCGTTAGGCGCATTGATCCAGACCTCTTCGACGGAGGGGTCGTCCAGGAGCGGTTGGAGGACCCCGAAGCCGGCCACGGCATCGAAAACAAACCTGCGTGCGGTCTCGAGCGGACCTATCGGCGGCAGCGGTCCCATGAGGGCCCGCTCGTCGTAGTCACTGACAGCCGCCTCCACAAGGCGGCGCACTTCCCCGGCCTGCCGCAGAGGGTCCAGGCCCCGACGTCGGATCAGCTCGCGGACTTCGTCTTCCACGATGCGCACGGCATCCATAAGTTCCCCAATACAACTGCCGCCCCCGGTGGAGGCAGTTCAACTGAGGTACAGCCTAGGCAGGCGGAAGCATGCAGCCAAGTCAAATGTGCAGGGTTGTGGATAACAAGGGTCAAACCTTTCACATTGGCAACACCCTGAACACTGGTTGCACCAGACACTGCAGTGTTAGGGTAGGCGCGTTAATGCCCGATATTCCCAGTTCGCCGTCTCACGAACTGCAACCCCTAGTGATGCGCTTAAAACGGCGCTCTACTGTCCCCGGAGCCTAAATGAAGCGGAACCAGCCTAACAATCACCGTCCCCTGCTGCATGTCCTGGGGACAGCAGTCCTGGCTGCCGCTCTTGTGGCGGGCCCCGGCCTGGCAGGCGCCGCCTTTGCTCTGGAACCCAGCCCTACCCCCACATCTGATGGGTCGACGACAGCCGTCGCTGCGCCGACCCCGGCGCCTTCGACGGCGGTCCCTGAGTCGGTAGCATCCTCCTCGCCAGTGACTTCGGAATCTACTGTCCCGGCTGCGCCGGCAGTTGCGGCACCAGCCGCTCCCCTGCCTGCAGCATCCAACGAGTCCATGGCGGCCGCGGTGGGAGCAGGCGCAGAGATGGGGCAGCGCTCTGCCCGTGTGACAGCGTCTTCCCCTTCGGCCAGCGTGCGGATGCTGACAACGGAGTCGTTAGGCACCGAGGGCACATGGATGCCCACGTTCGGAGTTCAGGGCCAGGACGTCAGCGGGCACCAGCCCAATGTCGACTGGCAGCAGCAGTGGAACATGGGGTCCAGGTTCGCCTATGTCAAGGCCAGCGAAGGCAGCTACCTGACGAACGATCTATTCAGCTCGCAGTATCAGGGTTCCCGGAATGTCGGCATGTTCCGCGGTGCCTATCATTTCGCAATCCCCAACTGGTCTTCAGGATCCGAGCAGGCCCGCTACTTTGTTCAGAATGGTGGGGGCTGGACGGCCGACGGGTACACGCTCCCGCCAGTGCTCGATTTCGAGTTCAACCCCTACGCGGGGCGCACCGACATCCCAGGCTGGTGGCCGGGAAATACCTGCTATGACATGTCCCCGTCTCAGCTCAGTACCTGGGTCCGCGATTTCGGAAGCACAATGCAGTCTCTGACGGGCCGCCTTCCTGTCATCTACACCAACACGAGCTGGTGGAATCAGTGCCTCGGCAATCCTTCTGGATTCGGAGACTACCCGCTTTGGGTCGCGTCTTATCCTATGAATCCCTCGAACAATGCGGGCGCGGTTCCGACCGGCAGCTGGAGCAATTACAGCATCTGGCAGTACAGCAGCACCGGTCCGTTCGCGGGTGACTCAAACGTATGGAACGGTGACCTCGAGGGCCTCCGTCGTTTTGCCGGTGGAAGCCCTGCGCCCGAACCATCCGATAGTTCCCGCATAACGATCGCACCTGGCGACTTCAATGGTGACGGCCAGGCCGATCTTATAAGCCGCCGGCCGGACGGACAGTTGTGGTTCTACGCGGGGAATGGGGCCGGCGGATACTCACCTGGCCGGGTGATCGGTTCCGGATGGCAAATATATGATCGTGTCTTGGGTGTAGGAGACTACAACGGCGATGGGCGCAGCGATCTGGTCGCGAGAAAGATGGACGGCTCGCTATGGTTCTACGCCGGAACCGGAATCGTTAATTCCTCCAGCGAGGGGTACTCGCGGGCGGTCAAAATCGGGGACTACGGGTGGGACGCCTTCGATTCTGTATTGGGCGTGCGCGACTTCGACGGCGACGGAAAGGCAGACCTAGTCGCGCGCACACCTGATGGCAGCCTGTATCTGTACTCGGGAACGGGCACTGGCCAGACTGGAAGCGCCCGTAAAATCGACTTCGGCTGGCAGATCTTCGATCAGCTCGTCGCGTTCCAAGACTTCGACGGCGACGGAACCAATGATCTTGGTGGCCGCCGGCCGGACGGCTCCCTCTGGTTCTATTCCAATGCTGGTCGAGGTGTAATGGTCAATGGACGCCAGATCGGAACAGGCTGGCAAATCTATAGCGACATCGTCGGGACCGGAGACGTGAACGGCGACCGGATGGCTGACTTCGTGGCCAGCGACCCCACGGGCGCTGTCTTCTTATACGCTGGAACCGCCATGAAAGACCAGGGCTACGAGGCCGTCCGCAAGATCGGGGAATACGGCTGGGGCGCCTTCAACGCGCTTGTGTCGGTCCAGGACTTCAACGGGGATGGAAAGGGAGACCTACTCGCCCGCAAACCCGACGGGAGCCTGTGGTTCTACCCCGGCAATGGGATAGGAGCCTATGGAACTCCGAAAAAGATCGGTGACTACGGATGGGAGGCCTTCGACGCCTTCGCCGGAGTGGGCGACTTCAACGGCGACGGTAAGAACGACCTCGTTGCCAGGAAGCCGGACGGCACGCTATGGCTGTATCCGGGAACTGGACGCGTGGACTCGGTCAGCAACGGCTACGCTGGCGCAATAAAGATTGGCTTGGCCGGCTGGGACGCCTTCGACACGATCACCGGCGTCGGAGATCTCAACGGCGACGGTAAAAACGACCTCCTCGCCCGGAAGCCCAACGGATCTCTGTGGCTGTATAAAGGAACTGGAAAAGTCGATGCTATAAACAGCGGCTATCAGGGTGCTGTCAAGGTCGGTGACTATGGTTGGGACGCCTTCGACCAGCTCTTCGGCGCCGGCGACTTCAATGCGGACGGTAAGAACGACCTGATGGCCCGCATGCCCGACGGCACATTGTGGCTCTACCCCGGAGACGGCACTGGTACACCCGGGGCCACCGTGCGAATCGGAACCGGCTGGAACGTGTACGACCGGATCCTCAATGGCTGGAACCTCACCAGCGACGGCAACCCGGATCTGGTGGCACGGCGGCCGGACGGCTCCCTCTGGGCCTATTCAGGCACCGGCATGAAGCCCAGCGAAGGTTACCTTCCCCGCACCCTGGCAATAGTGCCCTGAGTCGCGGAGGTTCCCCGGACAGATGGTCCGGGGAACCTCCGTGGGGGCGACCCGGCGCAGGCGGCGGCGGGGACTGGCTTAGACTACTTAGAGCCATGACTTGAGGCAGACCCGTCAGCAGCACGGGCGCCGACCGCTATTCCCTGAGGAGCCCCCACCTTGAAGCACGCCATCGTGAGTTCACCGGACCGCCGCCCCGGTGGCAGATGGTTCTGGTGGCCGCTACTTGTCATTTTCGTGATGAGCTCCGGCTGGGCGCTGGCGTCCCCGCTCTCATCAGTCCCTGACGAGCCGGCTCACATTGTTAAGGCTGCTGCCGTGGTGCGCGGCGAACTTGTCGGTGCTCAGACAGGCGAGGGCGGGCCCCTCCTTGCAGTTCAGGTGCCCCGTTATATAGAGCACACCAACCAAATCACGTGCTTTGTGCGGAACCTCGCGGTAACACCGAAGTGCTCGCCAGCGATCCCCGGCGACCCGACCGAGATAGTGTCGGGCCTGACGACTGCAGGCCTGTACAACCCTGTCTACTACGCTGCCGTCGGGTGGCCCTCGCTGCTCACCAGCGGATTCAAAGCCGTCTACGGTATGCGGCTGGTGAGCGCACTGCTTACGAGTATCTTCTTAGCCTTCGCATTTTCAGCACTGTCCCGATTGCCTCGGTACAAGTGGGCAATTATTACCCTGGCCGCCAGTGTTACTCCCATGACACTTTTCCTCAACGGGTCCGTCAACCCGAACAGCCTCGAATACGGGACCACAGCAGCGATCGCGGCAAACCTGCTTCTCCTACTGAAGGGTTCCCTCCGAGGACGCTCCATTGTTGTGCCCGTGGCCGTTACAACAATCGCAGCAGCGCTGCTTGCCAACACCAAGGCCCTGTCACTGCTCTGGCTACTCGTCGTCGTTTTGGTCGTCGCCATCCTCGGCACAGCGGCCGAACTTAGGGCCCTGCTGCGGCGTCCGGCAGTTTGGGCAGGCGCTGTGGTGATCGGCGCATCGTGTGCCTATGCGCTTTGGTGGGTTGCCAGCCACAACAGTCTCGACAGCAAACCGTTCGACGGCGCCGGGCTGGGCTTTGATGCCGGCGCTGAGATCATGATCGACAGAACGTTCCTCTTCATGCAGGGCTACATTGGTCAATTCGGATGGCTCGAACTGGACGCACCCACCGGCGTCATGGCCCTGTGGACCGCGGTATTCTTCTCCGCGGCCCTCGCGGCAATCATCTACGGCCGCGGCCGCTACAGGGTCGGCACGATCTTCGCTTCTTCGGCTCTGCTTGTCCTCCCTATTTTGCTGCAGGCGGTTATCATCACCGAACAGGGAATGGTGTGGCAGGGACGTTACATTTTGGCGATTTTCATTCCATGCCTCATGGTCGCAGGAGTCACGCTGGACAATGCGCATCGCAGGCCGTGGCCCGCACCCGCCGTGCCCGTCCTCAACACCCTCGTTGTCCTGCTCGCGTTGTGCCAAGTCCTGACGTTCGTCTGGGTCCTGCGGCGCTATAGCACTGGGCTGGCCATGGACATTCGTTGGATTGACATGATCGGCAACCCGCAGTGGCAACCCCCGCTGGGGACCCTGCCCGTCGTTACGGTTTTTACCGCGGGCACATTGCTGGGCATGTTCCTGCTGCTGCGCCATGTTCGCTCCAACTCGGCAGCTGGAGCAGTGTTCTCAAAGGAAACCGACCAAATGGGACAAGAAGCCAACCCCCTGGGCCCGTCCGTTGCGGCCACGGGTCCCCACAACCCTGGTCCGGCACCCACAGCCGGCGCGAGCGAACGACTTGCGCCCGCAGGCCAGGCCAAGCCGTGAGGCGGACGGTTCGCCCTGAGGCGTCGGCGAAAGTAACCCGGGGGCTGCTGGGTAAGATCTTTGGCCACAGCGCCGTCCGTTACCTGATCGTAGGCGGGCTCTCGTTCGGTGTCGATTTTGGCCTCCTCGTTTTGCTGCACGAGGTTTTCCACTGGGAGGTCGGTATTGCCAGCGCCACGGCCTTCGTCAGCAGCCTGATCTTCAATTTCCTGGTGCAGCGGAAGTTCTCATTCGAATCCTCACATCGGACCCATGTCAGCATGATCCGATACGGAATACTGGTGGTCGCCAATACCCTGGCAACTGTGCTCATCGTGCAATTGCTGACGCCAACGATTCTGGGGTACATGGGCGGCAAAGTCATTTCCACAGCTGCCATGACCATCTGGAACTTCTACCTGTACCAGCATTGGGTCTTTGGAAGGAAATCGACCCACCAGAGCCCCCATGAGCACAAGCATCTGCTTCCTGAGGGCGACGACGCCCAGCACTACGCCCAGGAGACGGGCAAGCCCGCATCTACCGGGAAGGCAGAACGGACCAAGGCAGAGTCCGCCTAGAAGCGCGTGGGCCAATCACCCAGGCCTGGACGCAAGAATTTTGCTGCTCCCGGAAGTTGGACTGAGAGATCCGTTCAGACTCCCGTGGAGCAGCTCTTGAATACAAGTAGTGCGGATGCAACGACCTGCCGCCAGTTCAGGTTCGTCGGTACCGATGCACCGGCGGCAGCGAACCGGTACCGTCTTTCCAACGGCGTTCCGCTATAGACCGTTGCGTACGTATTCCACCAGCCGCTGTGAGGCGTCTGCCGGCGCAAATCCGGTCGCCTTGATCTTGTCCAAAGCAAGGACGCTGTTGAGCGGCCGGGGTGCCGCCGCCTTTCCCCGGAAATATTCTTCGGTGGAGACTCCGGTGACATCTCCGCGGGAGGCCCCCACCAGTTCAAAGACCTCAGCGGCAACGTCCGCCCACGACTGGGGCGCGCCGTCGTTGGTCAGGTTATAGGTGCCAAAAGGCGCCTTAACCTTCAGGAGGTGCTTGATGCCCGCGGCAAGGTCCTCGGCGAAGCTTAGCCGGCCCACCTGGTCATCAACGACCGTCGGGGTGACTCCTTTGGCCGCCAACACCGTCATAGTGCGCACAAAATTGCTGCCCTCCCCGATAACCCAGCTTGTACGGACGATGTAATGGCGGGGGACAACGCTGGCGACGGCGTCTCCCGCGGCCTTCGTTTGGCCGTAGACTCCCAAGGGCGCCGGTTTCTCGTCCTCACTGTAGCTCTTCAAGGTGCCGTCAAAAACGTAATCACTGGATATGTGCACCAGCACGATTCCGTAACGCACTGCAACTCTCGAAAGTTCTGTGACGGCAGCCACGTTGAGAGCCCAGGCCGCACCGCGCCCTTCGTCCGTTTCCGCTTCGTCTACCGCGGTGTAGGCAGCCGCGTTAATAATGACGGAGTACCGCCGCCAGTTTCGAGCGGCATACGATGCAGGATCGGCGACATCAAAGTCGCCGCGGTCCGCGAACTCCACATTCGTATCGCCGGCATACGCGGCCCGCAGGGCTTTGCCCAGCTGTCCACCGGCGCCCAGCACCAACGTGCGCCGCGGCGGCATGGGCACCACGTCTTTCAGCCGAGGGTGCGCCCTGTCCTTTTCTGAAAGTTCGGCCCGGTCCAGTGGAATTGGCCACGGAATTCGGACAGTCTCGTCAGCGAGGTTGAGGAATGTGTACTCCGCATCCGCGGACCAGTGATCGTTGACCAAGTAGACGTACGACGTGTTGTCCTCAAGGGTCTGGTACGAGTTGGCGACCCCGCGTGGAATGTAGATCGCTTTGCCAGCATCCAGCTCGGCGGTGAAGACCGCTCCGAAGGTGGGGCCTTCCCGCAGATCCACCCAGGCTCCGAAAATGCGTCCACAAGCCACCGAGACGAACTTGTCCCAAGGTTCCGCATGGATTCCCCGTGTGGTACCGGCTTTGTCATTGAAAGAGATGTTGTTCTGGACCGGCCCGAAATCGGGGAGGCCGGCGGCCAGCATTCTTTCGCGCTGCCAGTTCTCTTTGAACCAGCCGCGATTGTCTCCATGGACCGGCAGGTCGAAGAGGAGTACCCCCGGGATTGGGGTCTCCGTGACGGAGAGCTTTTTCTGGAACTCCATTCCTACTGGCCCTGCTCCTTGTACTTGGCTTCCGTGGCGGCCTTTTGGGGCCGCCACCAGTCCTCGTTGGCCCGATACCAATTGATGGTGTCCTCAATGCCTGCGTCGAAGTTCGAAAACTGCGGCTGCCAGCCGAGCTCGTCGCGGAGCTTCGTGGAGTCGATGGCGTAGCGCAGATCGTGACCGGGCCGGTCGACCACATGGTCGTATGCATCCGAGGGCTGGCCCATGTGCTTCAGGATGAGCTCGACGACGTCCTTGTTGTTCTTTTCGCCGTCGGCGCCGATCAGGTAGGTCTCCCCGATGATGCCCTTGTCGATGATCGCCAGGACGGCGGAGGAGTGATCATTGGCGTGGATCCAGTCCCGGACGTTTTCGCCCTTGCCGTAGAGCTTGGGCCGGATCCCGTCGATGACATTGGTGATTTGGCGCGGGATGAACTTCTCCACATGCTGGTACGGCCCGTAATTGTTCGAGCAGTTGCTGATGGTCGCCTGCAGACCGAACGAACGCACCCACGCCCGGACCAACAGGTCAGACCCGGCCTTCGTGGAGGAGTACGGGCTGGACGGGTTGTAGGGGGTGTCCTCGGTGAACCGCTCCGGGTCATCGAGGTCCAGGTCGCCGTAGACCTCGTCGGTGGAGATGTGGTGGAAGCGCTTGCCATGCTTCCGGGCCTCCTCGATGAGCGTGTAAGTCCCGATGATGTTGGTGTCCAGAAATGGCCGCGGGTCATGCAGGGAGTTGTCGTTGTGCGACTCCGCTGCGTAATGAACCACCACGTCGTGAGTGGCCACCAGATCATCGACCAGCGGCTGGTCGCAGATGTCCCCCTTGACGAACCGAAAGCGGTCGGCCGGAAGATGCTTGAGCGACTCAGCATTGCCCGCGTACGTCATCTTGTCGAGCACGGTCACGAAGTTGTCCGTGTGGGACATTATGTAGTGGACAAAATTGGAGCCGATAAAGCCGGCGCCGCCGGTAACTAGTAGTCGCTGCATAGTTTCAAAGGTTACCGGATTTGGCCGATGCAGGAGTTAGCAGAGAAGATGGCCTGTATGCGCGGAATCATTTTGGCCGGCGGTACCGGCTCGAGGCTCCATCCCATTACACTCGGCGTCAGCAAGCAGCTCATGCCGGTCTTCGACAAGCCCATGATCTATTACCCGCTGTCCACGCTGATTCTGGCAGGCATCCGCGACATCCTTATCATCACCACTCCCCACGACGCCGAACAATTCCAGCGCCTCCTGGGAGACGGCTCGCAATTTGGTGTGAACCTCAGCTATCTGCAGCAGCCCTCCCCCGATGGCCTCGCCCAAGCGTTCGTGCTCGGAGCCGAGCACATCGGGAATGAACCCGTGGCGCTGGTTCTCGGCGACAACATCTTTTATGGTCACGGCATGGGTACCCAGCTGCGCCGTTTCGAAAACATCGATGGCGGCGCTGTCTTTGGATATTGGGTGTCCGACCCGAAATCTTATGGTGTGGTCGAGTTCGATTCCAGCGGCAAAGCCATTTCCCTGGAGGAGAAACCTGCGAAGCCCAAGAGCCACTACGCCGTGCCCGGTCTCTACTTCTACGACAACGACGTCGTTGAGATCGCCCGGAACCTGAAACCGTCAGCTCGCGGTGAGCTGGAGATTACGGACGTCAACCGGACATACCTCGAACGCGAGAAGCTCCACGTTGAAATCCTTCCCCGCGGCACGGCATGGCTGGACACCGGAACGTTCAACGATCTGAACGACGCGTCCAACTTCGTCCGGACGACGGAAAACCGTCAGGGCCTGAAGATCGGCGCCCCTGAAGAGATCTCCTGGCGCCTTGGCTTCCTCAGCGACGACGAGCTCCGGGAACGTGCCGAACCGCTCATGAAGAGTGGTTACGGAAGCTACCTCCTTGGCCTGCTGGAAAACGGTCGTTGACCCAAGCGGCAGTGGCTCGAACATTGGAACGTGAAAGGGCGGACGACACTCACCCGGCTGAACGCCTGAAAGGCACAGGCCGACGTCGAACGTTCTGGTGGATTTTTTTGGTGCTGATGGGTCTTTCCGGCGCTTGGACCTTCGCGACCCCGTTGATGGGGGCGCCCGACGAGCCTGCACATGCCATCAAGGCGGCGGCTGTCGTACGTGGTGAACTGACCGGCCGTGAAATGCCCGACGGCGGTGCTTTCCAACTCGTCACGGTACCGGCAGGCATCGGCTACTACGACACGTTTGGCTGCTTCGCCCAGAAAAAAGACATTACTCCTTCCTGCGTCCCGCCTTTCAGCGGGGACAAGAGCTTACTGGTGGACGCCCGAACCTCCGCCGGCAACTACAACCCGCTCTACTACGCTGTCGTTGGGCTGCCGTCCCTGCTGAATAACGGCGCCGCCGCTGTGTACGGGATGCGCCTCGTCAGTGCCCTACTCAGCTGTTTGTTCCTCGCCTCTGCCTTTTCGGCGCTCTCGCGGTTACGCCGCAGGAAATGGGCCGTAGCAGCGACTGCCGCCGCGATGACACCCATGGTGCTTTTCCTTAATGGGACCGTGAATCCGAATTCCCTGGAGTACGCCACGTCTGCCGCTCTGTTGGCCAACCTTGTCTTGCTTCTGGAACGCTCCGCTGACCCCGGAGCCTACCGGCGTTACGTGCCCGTCATCACGGCGGCCGCCTGCGTGCTTGCCAACACGAAGGGTCTCTCCCTCCTCTGGCTGGCGCTTATGGCCACCACCGCGTGCATTCTGGGCACTTGGCCGCAGATCAAGGCATTGAGCCGCAACGCCTGGGTGTGGACCGGATCCGCGGCGATTGGTCTGTCATGCGCCTTCGCGCTGTACTGGATAACCCGGCATGACAGCCTTTCCAGCAATCCGTTCGAGGCTGCCGGATCGTCTCCGCTTACCGGAGCCGAGATCATGCTGGACCGGACGTTTGACTACGCCACCGGATATGTAGGGCAGTTTGGCTGGCTGGAAGTCCCTGCACCCATGGGCGCGTTTGTGCTCTGGCTGGGGCTCGGAACTTTGCTCGTGATGGCCGCCCTCGTACTGGCCAAAGGCCGCGCGCGGACCGCAACGATATTCCTGCTCGCCTCGTTACTGTTACTCCCGCCGCTCCTCCAAGCACAGGCCGTCGCTACAATCGGGATCATCTGGCAGGGCCGATACATCCTTGCCGTCTTCGTACCGCTGCTGATGGTCTGCGGCCTTGCTTTAGACCGAATGGATGCCCGCGGGTTCTCGTCGCAGGCCATGGCGATCCTCAATGCGACGGCGGTCCTCGTTGCGGTCCTCCAATTCTGGACCTTCGCGCACACGCTGAGGCGATATGTGACCGGGTGGGCAGTGGACCGCCGGTGGCTGGATATGGTTACTGCCCCGTCGTGGCAGCCCCCTGGCGGAACGCTGCTGTGCCTTGCCGGGTTCGCAGGGATCCTGATCCTGGCGCTCTGGCTGCTACGCCGTGCTGTCCGCGCGGAGCGGCGCGGGGCCGAGCCGGTGGCTTCTTCCGCCTGAGGGCGTTATATTACCGGTTTCCGGTGAAGCCGCCCAACCTCAGCGGACCGCGTAGATGTAAGCAGCCTTGCCCTGCCACTGGAGTTCAGAGTCCAAAGTCAGGCAGGGTGCCTCAAGCGGCCTGGAAGAGACGATCCGGTCCAGGTTCTGCCACGCGCCCTTGAGAGTGCAGGGATCGATACTCACCCCGACAGCGTCGAAGTCGTTTGTCTCGTACGACGTCGGCTGGCCGGGAGCCCAAGCGAAGAAGATGTAGCCACCCCCGCGGTTCCACTTGTTGGCGAATTCCGATGTGCGATCCAGCTTTTGCCAGGCCACGACGTCCGGGCCGGACCGCTGGAGCCCCGAGAGCGAAGGCATTCCGTTGGTCAGAAGGAGGGTGTTCAGCGACGGCGTATCCGCGGCCCAGAGTTTTCCCTCAGATCTTGCTGCAGGTGCTTGGGCAGCTATCGCCCGGGCGGTCTCCGATGCGCGCAGATCGCCCAGCCCCGCCAGCACCGGATTCGCCCGGGCCACTGGCAGCGCCGCCAGCACAATACAGAGAGCCAGTGGCCAAAGTCGCTGCGGATACTTCGTGATGGCGGCAACCACGACGGCGATTCCGACCGATACGACGAGTATGAGCGCGGGTGACAGCGACGGCAAATCCGACACCTTCAGCAGGGACGCCGCATAGCCTGTGGCCAGGCCGCATGTGGCACCGGCCACGAGGGGGACACGCCAGGACACAGGCGCCATCCACCGGCTGAGCAGGAGGCCAAGGAGGATAACCGCGAGCACGCCCACCACCTGACCTGCCCGCGGCGGTGTGACGAGATTGAGCAGCGGAAACTTTTGACTGACGGGTCCAAGGTCCACCGTAATCCAGACAATCCATAACGCAGACCACGTCCCGAACGTCCATTCGACGATGTTTTCCCTAAACGCAAACCGCCATTGTGCCGCCAGAACGATCACGAGGATCCAGACGAAGAAAACGGTGAACGACGATGACAATTCGCTAGCGTTGATGCCTACGGGATCACCGTATTGCAACGGCCCGAGGGCTGGCGCACCGAGAAGGCGGCCCAAGGGCTGTGGGTCTGACTCCACCCGCCGCGAGCCAGGATAGACCGTGTTTAGCAGCGCCTGGAGCCCTTCCCTGTTCTCAAGCAGGGTTCCAAAGCCAAACAGTGCAGCCGTACCGCCTGTGATAAGAGTGGATTTTAAACGGGGCGCCCAGCCGGCACGGCGAAACAGGATCCACAAAGTTGAGGCAATGAGGACTGGCAGTCCAAGCAGCAGCGACCACGGAGCATAAAAGGTGGGAAGGCCCGCTATCAAGATACCGCCGACAACGGCCTGCAATACCGGAGCGAGTCGCTGCCCCTTCGCGAAACGCTCAAACGCGGCAATCATCAGCACACAGCCACCCAGCGTGTAGGCGATCAGCGCTACCGGCATCAGCGACCACCACGCGCTTGACGGCGAAAGCACGATCAGTACCGCGGCGAGCCAGCCGAACCGGCGGGAGCGTCCGAGCTGGTGGAACCAGGTTGGCATGGCCAATAGCAGGATGAGCGACGGCAGCCACCAGTGCGCGGCGAAGAGCATCTGTTCTGGAATGACCGTGGCGGCACGGAGCATGGTCGAATCAAAAAAAACGAACTGCTCAAAGAAACCGTCGGTCGGAAACCGGTGCACGAGATCTGCCCGAGCGGCCAGCGGACTCAGGCTTGGGGCGCCGTGAGTGGCCAGGATGGAGATGACAATGGCCGAAAACGCGTGAATTTCATCCGACCGGATGGCGCGGGACGTGCCGAACTGCCATCCCAACGGGTTGGCCGGATCCTGCCGGAGTTCTGAAATACCGACGGACGACGTCGTGATCCCGAACAGAACGAAGACCACGAAGACCAGCAGCGTGATGAGGCGCAAGGCACGGTCATTGACACAAATCCACAGCTGGAATTTGCGGGCCGCCTCGTCAATAGGCGTGGAAAATCGCATTTTCAACTAAGTTCCTCCGTACGCTCCACACCATGCTGGGAGGCTTCTAGTCCTTGAAATCCTGGAGATCAATCAGTTCGGCGTTGTGACTGCCCTCTGGGCGTAGTAGACGTAGCGGTCGGTGCTGCCCGGCCCGAATCGCCAACAGTGGCCGCCAAAAACTCGATCTTACGCTCCAGCTCCTCCAGACGTACCCGGTTAATTGCGGCTTCCTCCGAGAGAGTGCGAGCTTCTTCCTCTAACACCGACACCTCCCATGACAGGTGCAATGCCACGCCTGTCAGGAAAATGATGCCCACGGCAAAGAGCAGGTTAGACGGGACCTGCACCCCTATGAGGGAAGTGACTCCACGCAGCATGCCCGGGATTGCAGTGAGGACAAGGCACCCAACGGCGACAAGCAGCCAGAGGAAGGCGTACTTTTCCCGTAGGCCCTTACCGCGGAGCAGGAATACGACGCTTCCCAAGACAAGCAGAGAGAAGATGAGAGCGGCAATGCTTTCCACGGTCAGTTATCGCTTTCGTGAGAGGAGCGGGCCTTGCCCCGGGTCATGGCAAATAACAGAGCAAGCATCGACCGGACCAGGTAAATTGCTGACTTCGCCGGGTTGTGGCTTGGCTGTCCCCCTTGGCGGGGCCGCATCTCAACCCCGGTCTGCGAGACAACGCAGCCTGAGCGGATCGCCACCACGAGCGAATCGATAGTGTCGCCCAGGTACTCGGCAGGATAGTGCTTCAGATACTGTGATATGGCGCGAGTGTTCGCGGCACGAAACCCGGATGTCACGTCAGTGAGCTCGGTCCCGGCGATCCGTGATATTACGACCGCCAGCAGTCGCATCGCCCATTTCCTAGGCCCGCTGACTGTGTACTCCCCCTTGTCCGCGAACCGGGCACCGATCGAAATATCAGAATGTTCAAGTCCGGCGACTACTGACGGGATGTCCTTAGGGTCGTGCTGCCCGTCAGCATCAACTTGGACGACGGCGTCATAACCCATTCGGTGGGCATATTTGAACCCAGCCCGCATTGCACCCCCGACTCCGAGGTTGAATGGCAATCGAAGCACGTGGGCTCCCGCGGCTTCCGCAAGTTCGGGGGTGCCGTCTTCCGATCCGTCGTCGACGACGAGAACGTCGTAGTTCCGTTCCAGTTCGATGACCTCACGGACAGTATTGCCAATACACTCGCGTTCGTTCCATGCCGGCATGATGACCAAAACTTTGGTCAAGGACGGAAAACTCATGTTGCTCCCAACTTCAGTCATAACGCTACATCACCCCCTGAAGGTGCCCGTCCGCAGGCTGTATTTTGGCATCCCTGCGTTTGCGTCGCACAGCCAACAGGCTCCAAACCAGCATTCCAACCACTGCCACGGCCCAGACCGGAATTCCAATGCGCCAACCTGGAGGCTCAAAGCTAACGGTGATAAGTTTTCCGTCCGAATTCGCAGGGATTTCCAGGCCTAACAGGTAACCTCCAACTGGCCGTTTCGAAAGTTCTGCCCCCTCGACGCTGTAGCCCGGCCATGGCAGCCGGCTAAGTGCTACATGGCCACCTCCTGCTGGCACTTCGTCCACCTTCAGGACTACCTGAGTGTCGCTCCTCGAAACTTCACTCACGCGCGTTCCGGATTGGCTCCAGGCCACGCCACCCGCCGGTCCGATGGGAACGTCCCGGCTCCACAAAAGAGTTTCCTCGGTTTCGTTGGCGACATGCCAACCGGTGGGCAAAGGAGGGATGCGGACTTCTTCATCACGGGAGACGTAGTTATTCGATGCCATGCCCACTTGGGGCTTGTCAAACGATTCCTTGAGAATTTGCACGTTATCTATCTGCAACTCGTCAACAAGCTTCAAGCCCGTCTCGGCTCTGGTCTCAAATAGCCTCTCCGCCAGCTCGGGGCACGTACCGCCTAAGTAGCGCAGACAAAGAAGATCATTGAAAGTTGAGAAGCCAACCAGTTGGTAGCGGTTCAAAACGCTGGCGTCGCTGAGGTACCAGGCATTAGCCATGAGGGTTTGTTCCCAGGTCGCCTTTTCCTGAGGATAGTCAAGTGCGTCGCCGACAACGAGTACGTCATTCTTTACACCGCTGAGCACGCCCTTATAGGTGGACACATCTGAGGGTTGGTTGGCAATCGACAGCGAGCTCTTGGGGGAAGTTCGATGCTGTAGGAGTGTCGTCCCTGTTGTTGCCAGCAGCGCGCCGATAGCAATCAGCGACATAGCGCTCAAGCCAGCCCTGTTCCAGCGGTGAGATTGCACCTCAGGATGGTTAAGGAGCCACCAGAGGGCGATCAACGCCGCGATTACAACCACTGCTGCAACGAAAATCGACGAAAACCGGGCGGGAACCTGCGCCCACCCGAGGTAGAACCCCAACATCACTAGTCCGACTGCAAAATACAGAGAGGGGCGCCCGATGTTGCTTCGCCGGGCCCGGGCAAGGGAGACGATCACGAGTAAAACTGCACCTGTGGCCACGTAAGGCATGAAGCGGGCGGGGTAGCGGAGAGGCCCGATGGTCGTCGGCAGCAGAACAAAAGCCACCGATGCCGTCAGAAAAAGGAAAAGGTCACGTAGTTCAGGGGCGATCTGCTTGAATCTGCTCCAGCTCACGAACGCGATGGCCGGGAGGAACCAGGCGATGTAGGCCGCAGGGCTTGTCGCAGCTGTTCCTGACCACCACCAGGACAGAAGCTGGGGGTACGCGGTAGCAATCGGCGCGATCAGCAGGCTGTTGAAGTCGATGCTCATGTAATCGTCGTTCCAGATGCCCGTTGTTCCACGAGTCGTAACAGCCGCAGTCAGGACGCCAGGCAGGAAGACAACCACTGCAACAAGAGCCATGGAAAGTCCGGTCAGCGCGATTCGGATGGCCGGACGCCATGCTTTGCGAATTAGAGTCTCGATGCCTACTGCGAGCAGGATGAACCCTATGGCCAGTGTGCCCGCAACGTATCCAACCGTCACTATCAGGTACCCGGTGATGAATGCCCAGAACGGGTTCCTCTTGCCTGCCATGAGCTGTCGGAGTTCGGCCCAGAAGAAGGGGAAGATGGCCCACACAAGTGCCCCTGTCACCCAGGACGGCGCATCGAAGTACATCGTAAAACCATTTAGTGGAACCGCAATACCGACGATGAACGCCCACTCCGGGGACAGCGAATAACTTCGCGCCAGAACAAAAGTTCCCATGCCAGCGGTTACCAACATGGCGATCTTGAGGACGGTTGTCAGCACGACAGTGTTCGGGCTGATGTAGGCAAGCAAGCCAAAAAGCATGACCAGTGGGTTCCAAGTGCCCCATTGCCCCTCGGCAATGTAATTGCCGCTGGACCAAACTGAAGGGTTCAGGACCGGAATTTTGCCTTGAATCAGGCTTTCTCCAAGGTGGTACCACACACCGTAGGCGCCATTCTCAGTGTCGTCCTGGAAATAGAATCGGCTGTAGAAAATCAGTGGGATAAGACTCAATACGACGACCGAACCAGCCGTCAACAATAGCCATTTCCTGTTGTTTGACGAGGACGGGAGGAAAGGCTGCAATTCGGGTTCCTTCAGTTTGGGCATGCGACCGCCGCAGGTTGGCTTGCGAGGGACAGACTCATATTACCTGAGCGAACTTTCTCAGCCCTCATGCCACTGACGGGCCTTGAGGTCCGGGCGGAAGGGGAACCGCCTGCGGCGTTGATGGGATGGGAGCCGCTAGAATCTCTTAGTATGACACTCCCTCAACCAGAGACTAGCTCGACGCCCCATCGCATATCCATCGTTATCCCCGTGTACCAAGGCGAGAAGACTCTGGTTGGAGTCGTCAACGAGCTCCTGCCATACCAACGAGTGTCAACCACGAAGGGCGGCCATGATTACCAAATCTCGGAAGTCCTTTTGGTCTTTGATCACGGCCCTGACAATTCAGCCGCCGTCATCCGCTCCCTCACGAGTTCTATCGACATAGTCCGAGGCGTCTGGCTCAGCCGGAACTTCGGGCAGCATGCCGCCACCCTAGCCGGCATGGCCTCGGCGGGAGGCGATTGGGTTGTAACCATGGACGAGGACGGGCAGCATGACCCGGCTGCCATCGAAGACCTGCTCGATACAGCCATGGCCGAGAATGCCGCGGTTACGTACGCCATGCCCAGCAACGCGGCACCTCACGGTTTCCTGCGGAACGTGGCCTCCAAAAGTGCCAAGCGAACCGTCCGTTTCTTGCTTTCAAGTGATGACGCCACGAGCTACCAGAGTTTCCGGCTGGTTACCGGTGAAGTCGCACGCTCAGTAGCTGCCTACGCAGGCCACGGCGTTTATCTTGACGTGGCTATGGGCTGGATAGCCGACAAAACTGCAACCTGCCCAGTAATGCTGCGTGAGGAGGGAGACCGCCGCTCGGGCTACCGCCTGCGTTCTCTACTCTCCCACTTCTGGCGGATGGTCATCTCGAGCGGGACGCGTGGGCTACGCCTGGTTAGCCTGGTCGGCGCCCTCTTCGCTCTTGCTGGCGTTGGACTCGCCATTTACTTCGTGATCGCATATATCACCGGCCACGGAGCCGGGCAGCAAGGCTGGACGTCAACAATGGTCGTCCTGTTGGTCAGTACCGGAGCCATCCTCTTTGCTTTGGGCGTCATCGCGGAGTACGTAGGCGTAAATGTTAATATGGCCATGGGAAAGCCCGCCTACCTGATTGTGAGTGACCCTGCCCTGGGTCCACTCGGCAAGACCATACCCGCCTCGCCGGCCAAGCTGCACTCCGGCCCGGTTACTGATGCAGGCTAGGTCCACGTGGGTGATCGGCGCCGGGGGCCTTCTCGGCAAAGGCGTCGTACGAGAACTCCAGGCGCGGGGTCTGCCGGTTCTGACAAGTAAGATTCCCTGGTCTGACTCCGATGGTGCGCTCAGGGCATTCCAAGCGGGCGCCAAGGCGCTTCGAGAGTCAGCGGCCTCAGGCCGTTGGACAATTGTCTGGTGCGCAGGCGCCGGAGTCACAGGCACTTCACCGGATGCCCTCTCGGCGGAACTTGCCATGTTTACGCAAGCACTTGAGGTCTTCCAGGCAACGCTCTGCGCCGATGGCGGGCAGAACGGCGCGATGTTCTTGGCCTCCTCCGCTGGCGCAGTCTACGCCGGCTCCAGTGGTCCTCCCTTCACCGAACGAAGTCCCGTCCAACCCCTTGCGCCATATGGTTTGGCTAAGCTCCGCGCCGAAGCTGCAGTGGCGGACTTCGGTCGGCGCACCGGGGTCCGCACGCTGATTGGCCGCGTCAGTAACCTTTACGGTCCAGGCCAGAACCTGAAGAAGCCCCAAGGCCTAATTTCGGTATTTGCGAAGGCCCATCTCACTGGAGCGCCTGTCTCGGTTTATGTCTCCCTCGACACCCTACGGGACTACCTATTTATCGACGACGCGAGCCGGCTCATTGCCGATGGATTGGATCGCCTTGAGCGTCCGGACATCGGCCCCGGTGAGACTGTGGTGAAAATTCTTGCCTCGCAGCGGGCCGACACCATCGGAAACCTAATAGGCGCTTGTCGTGCCATTTTCAAACGCCGCCCACTAATCGTGCTGGGCGCATCCCCTTTCGCCAAAGCACAGGCGCACGACCTTCGCATGAAATCCGTTGTATGGCCGGAACTCGACGCACATCCCGTCACACCACTGGCCGTGGGAATCAACACCACGGTGCAGGAGGTTCAGCGACTGGCCCTTGAGGGGCACCTCTGACCGATCGCTCACCACTACCCCATCACCGGTCCGGCGACCGCATTATGCCCGGCATGTCGCACTTCGGTAGTCTAGAGTGTGTCTTTGCCGGTTTATCGCCCCGAAATTCAGAGAGTAGGTGGGTCCCATGAAGCAGCCTGAAGCGCCTGACGAGGCTGTCAAGGGTATCCCGAGCGGCCCCCCCGGCCCCCTCTTGCGGATCATCAAGGACGAACGCGTGGCATTTATCCTTGTGGGCGGGGCCAACACGGCCTTCAGCACCGCCCTCTTCATTGTTATTGCCTGGCTGTACCCGGGATTGCCTTCGCCCGCCGTACTGAGCATCGCATTCGTCGTGTCCCTTGTCTCCGTATTTTTCGTGTACCGGAAGCTGGTGTTCCGAGTTGAGGGCCATTTTTGGCTGGACCTCGGAAGGTTTACTCTGGTCAATCTGACGATGTTCTTCACGAACATGGCGCTGCTGTTTGTGGCACACGAGGTGCTCGGGTACCCCCAGATTCCATCCCAAATCGCCATCACCTGCGTCACGGTAATAATCAACTACTTCGGCCACAAATATTTCTCCTTCCGTCGAAGCCCCGAACCCGTGACCCCCAAGAAGAAAGCCACTGAGGAAAGCACCCCATGAGCCCCAAAGTCTCGATCGTCATCCCGGCGTATAACAACGTCCAGTACATCGAGGAGACCCTGAACTCGGTGCTAAATCAGACATTTGATGACTACGAGGTGGTCATTGCCGACCACTCCTCGATCGACGGAACAGCTGACGTCATTGCCCGGTTTGCAGGCAATGCCAAGGTTCGGGTGCTGACTCCTACACCTGCCGGCGGCGGTGCTCAGGCCAACTGGAATCGCGTTAGCAAGGCGGCCACCGGTGAATACCTGAAGCTGGTTTGTGGTGATGACCTCATCTCACCAGATGCACTGGAACTTCAGGTCAAGGCCCTGGAAGATAACGTCGGTACCGTCATGGTGTCGTCTCACCGTGACTTGGTCGATGCCGACGGCAGGCTCTTCCTGAAAGGGCGCGGCCTGCAAGGTGTGAATGGCCGCATCTCCGGCCGCCAAGCCATTCGGGCAACTGTTCTTGCCGGCTCAAATATTTTTGGCGAACCTGCGTGCTCGCTGTTCAAGCGCGAAGTGCTGGCCCAAGAAGGCTGGTGGGATAACTCGCACCCCTATCTCATTGATGAAGCGACTCTGGTGCGTATCTGCCGGCACGGCGACTTCGTGGCGCTGAAGGAAACCCTTGCCTCCTTCAGGATCAGTGCCAGCCAATGGAGTGTTCGGCTCGCGCGTCAACAGTCCGACCAGGCAATCGCATTTCATAAGCAACTCCGCAACGATGACCCTTCGTTGCTAAGTCCGCTCGACGTGGCTGTTGGCAATGCAAAGGCCATCGCGATGTCATATGCTCGCCGACTTGCCTATGTCCGTCTGAACCGACGCATGGGTCATCAACACGCCGTGGAGAGCACCGTCTAACCTCATTTGGCTCATTTATTTGGCCAGGGATGCCACTGGGGATGCCCTATAGTTCGGCTGTGATGCCTGACGAATTTCTACGTAGCTCACTTGGTGACGACGTCCGGCGGTGTCTCCAGTACCCTGGTGCCAGCGAGGGAACGCCGGGAGTCCGCCCTTCCTTTGCACGTAGTGATTTTGAGCACTTAAATGAGCCGGGGTGATCTGCAGCTTCCTGCAGATCACCCCGGCTCACACGAGGCCGCCGCGGCTGCGGGGTCCATCGCCTCGCTCTGGTCAGAGGATAGCGGTCATCGGGTTCCAGCCGGAGCCCAGATCGATCCGTTTGAACCAGTCGCCGGTTCCGTTGTTCGGGTACAGCCACAACTCGCCGGTGCTGTCGCGGGCGATCACGTCCGGCAGTCCGTCGCTGTTCATGTCTCCCGGTGCAGTAATCGCGGTCATGGTGTTCCAGCCGCCGCCGAGGTCGACTCGTTTGAGCCACTCGTTCTTGCCGTTGCCGGGGTAGAGCCAGAACTCGCCGCTGCTGTCACGGGCCACGAGATCTACCTTTCCATCGTTGTTGAAGTCGCCTGGGGCGGCGATCGAGGTCATGATGTTCCACCCCGACCCAAGATCGACGCGTTTGAACCAGTCACCGGCGCCGTTGTTCGGATATAGCCAGAGCTCACCCGAGGAATCCCGTGCGATTAGGTCCGGCTTGCCGTCTCCATCGAAGTCCCCGGGACCGACAATGGAAGTCATCACGTTCCACCCGCCCCCGAGGTTTTGGCGAGTTGACCAGTCTCCGGTCCCGTTCCCCGGGTAGAGCCACAGTTCACCAGACTTATCCCGGGCGATCACGTCGGCTTTTCCGTCACCGTTAAAGTCCCCGGTGCTGACAATCGCGGACATCACATTCCACCCGGCTCCAAGGTCGATCCGCTTGAACCAGTCCCCGGTTCCTGTACCGGGATACAACCAGAGTTCCCCGGCGGCGTCCCGTGCGATAAGGTCCGTTTTCCCATCACCGTTGAAATCATTCAACCGTTTTGCAGCGGGCGGCGGGGTGGTACCAGCAGCGGACGTAAGCATCTGCACGTTGTCCACGTAGGCCGTGACGCCCGTGCCGGATACCGCAACCTGCATGCTGGCCGAGGCGACTGTGGACGAGGTCGGGGTGTAGGCGAAGTTCATCGATTCCACCCACCGGGCATTCTCCACTTTCTTCCACTGCCCCGAGATCCACGTGCCTGCCGAGTTGTACTCGTCGACGTAGAAGTTAACCTCGCCGGTGGTGATCGCCGCTACGTTGAGGAACGCCTTATACAAATAGCTTGTGGTCGATGAAACGGGGACCAGCGGTGAGAACAGGTGCACGGCCGTGGCACCACCGGAGACGAGCTTGATGGACTTCGCCGAGTCCGGGTAGCTGCCGTTGTTGCCGGAGTCGACCGTGACCGCCGTCGGGGCGTCCGTGCGCCAGCCGTCCCCGAGTCCGTTGTTGAACGTCGGATTAGGCATCAGGTTCGGCGTCCCTGTTACGAGGCCTTTGCTGATGTTGACGTTCTTGATCTGGCCGGCGTCCACCTTGGTCTTGACGTACGCGGCCAGCTGGTCGAGCTCGGCAGTGCCGTACTGGTAGTCGTCAGGGGTCTGGCTCGGGCTCGTCCTGATGTCGTGGAACGTGAAGATTGCCCAGGTCTTGTTCAATATCGCCTCGTCGACCTTCGCCTTTAGCGTGGCCACCGGAGTGGTCACCTCAACGGCTGGCGTATTGTGCAGCAGGAGGTCGCCGAGCGGCCAAGGGTTGTTGCCAACATCAGCGAAGCCGCGCATCGAGGTGTAGTACTTGGCCACCTCGGCGACCGTAGACATGTCGTAGTCGCCGTAAGGCGCAGCGAAGGCAGTCGCGTTGAAACCCTGCGCCGCCAGTGCGGCTTTGCTGTCAGCCAGTTCGGCGTCCACCTGTGCCGCCGTCAGCTTGGTCGCTTGGCAATCGTTGCCGACACTTACGAGGCACTGATGGTCAACCGTATGCGACGCGATTTCCCAGCCGTAGGTGTTCTGCAACTGCGTGATCTGGGCCCACGTCATGTAGGGGACATCGGTGTTGGCCCGGCAGGTGTTCGGCACCGTGGTCATGCCGACGCAGCCTGTGGCCACGTAGCTCGTACCGGTCAGCCCGTACTTCTGAAGTACGGGGGCCGCCGCCGTAATCGCGCTGGCCTGGGCGTCGTCGAATGTGAAGGACACGAGCGGCGCTGGTGCGGGGTTGTCCGTGACCGCGTTGGCCACTCCAGGCGTGAGCATTGCGGCGGCCATGGCCGCCAATGTCACCCCAATGGTCACTAGCTTGCTGCGCCCCCGCGCCAAGCTAGTTCTAGTTCCTGTCATGAGTTTCTCCGTTCTTTCGGATGACCGACGGCGCCGGGCGACACAGCCGAGTGGGGTGAGGGGAGTGCCACTACCTGAACCTCTGGCATGACCGGCTGGACTCCGACGACCCCTTTCTTCGATGCGCTGCAGCCGGGCGGCGACAACGTAGGGGGTGACGGTCCTCTGGTCCTGGTTAGGAGTGGAGGGTGCGTTCCATGCCGACTGGCGCAATTTGGAAGGTTCCAACCTGACGAGTTCCAGGTTCCCCAGATCACTTCAGACTCGGCGTATGGCCATGGGGAGTCCAAGATCCTGACCTGAACTGCTGTGACCCGCAACGGCTTGTGCATGCTCAAGTTGACAGCGAACCAGAGTCTGTTCCGCCGGACACCGCATATTCTGAAGGCGCCCAGAAGGGCTGGGCGTGATAATTCAGGGGTTGTCCCCACGATGTTCCCCCCAATCAACTGCCCTCGTGCGCTTCGCTGTGGACCAAGCTGCGGGTCGATCTTGGCTGAGCCGACTTTGGTAACCAGACTGACACTGTGACAAACGGCCTTCAAGCCGGGTAGCTACCCGAATGTGGCATCGATGGAAAAGACAGGTAGCTGGTCAATCGAAGGCACGTAGGAGAGATTCCTGCCCTGAGTACTCGCAAAGTGAATCAAGTAGTCAAGCTGACGGGCCTTACGGCCGGGCGCGTAGTGTGCAAAGAATACCTGTGGGGCCCAGCGACGGGTCGGCAGAGCCTACAGCGGTTCGCTGATATCGGGAACACAGCGCAGCTTTGCTGGCCCCCCGGATGGCACATTGCTTGCATGAGATCGGCCCACTTCCATAGTGGACCTGTCGCTTCTTAAGCACCGCGGACTCCTCCCCGGGATTTAGTGATGGTGTCTAGACGCACCAAGTCGCTCGGGAAGAAGCGCTGTAGGAAGCATGATGAAGAAATCATGGAGATTCTTGCTGCCTACGATCTGGCCGGATCGTTTGCGCGCCAAGGCGGAGCTCACAGGCTGCTCGCATAACACTGCTGCCAAGCACGTCGCGGCCCGCGACGCCGTGTTGACGCCAACCGAAAATAGGGCCATAACGTTAACTGAATATGAGGCCATTGACCTTTATGGAAGGTGATCACATTG
>NZ_JANFCZ010000029.1 GCF_024391045.1 Pseudarthrobacter sulfonivorans | reverse complement strand
GCCCCGGCTCCTGCTCCCGCGGCTCCCGCCGCAGCTCCCGGTGGTTCGTACACCATCAAGGCCGGCGACACCCTGTCCGCCATCGCCTCGAAACACGGCGTGAAGCTCTCAGAAATCCTGTCCGCCAACCAGCTGAGCATGACCACGGTCATCTACCCCGGCAACAAACTGGTCATCCCGGGCGGCTCCATCCAGCCGGCGTCGTCCACTCCGGCAGCCACCGTGACCCCGTTGGTGCCGAGCTCGTTCCTTGGCTTCAGCTACCCTGAGGCCGTGGTCAGCTCCGCCAACCAGAACAAGGCCCTGCTGAACGCCGCACCGGTCCCGTCCCGGGATGAGATGCGGTCCATCGTGGCTGACACGGCCCGCGCGATGGGGGTGGAGCCGTCCCTGGCCCTGGCCTTCGCGTACCAGGAATCGGGCTTCAACCAGCGCGCGGTTTCGCCCGCCAACGCCATCGGCACCATGCAGGTGATTCCGACCTCCGGCGAGTGGGCCTCCGACCTGGTGGGACGGAAGCTGAACCTGCTGGATCCCTACGACAACGCGACTGCCGGTGTTGCCATCATCAAGCGGCTGATTGCCACCAGCAAGGACGTGGACACGGCCATCGCCGGTTACTACCAGGGCCAGTACTCCGTGAGCAAGTACGGCATGTACGACGACACCAAGGCATATGTTGCCGCCATCAAGGCGCACCAGAAGAACTTCGGCTAGGCCACCACAGCGCAACATTCCGGGGGTTGCCGAAACCAACACCCGGGATAACGATAAGGGTCCGGACCGCACGTCGGTTCGGACCCTTTTCGTTGCGGGATTAGGATCGTAAGGTGCAGGAACAAGTGTCGGACCGTCTCGTTGGAACGCTGGTGGATAACCGCTACGCCGTCCATTCCAAGCTCGCGCGCGGAGGCATGTCCACGGTCTATCTGGCCACGGACCTCCGGCTGGAGCGGGATGTTGCCCTTAAAGTCCTTCATCCCCACCTCGCTACGGATGAGACCTTCCTGGACCGGCTCGGCCGCGAGGCCAAAGCCGCTGCAAAACTGTCACACCCGCACGTTGTGGGGGTACTGGACCAGGGCAACGACGGCGTGACGGCGTACCTGGTCATGGAGTACATCAAGGGCCATACGCTGCGCGACGTCATCAGGTCGAAGGGTGCCCTGCCTCCCCGGCTGGCGCTTGCCCTGATCGATCCCGTGGTGGAAGGCCTCGGCGAGGCCCATGCCGCCGGTCTGATCCATCGCGACGTCAAGCCGGAGAACGTCCTCATCGCCGACGACGGCCGGATCAAGATCGGCGACTTCGGACTGGCCCGGGCGGTGACCGCGACCACCAGTACAGGAGCCCTGATCGGCACGGTGGGCTATCTCGCCCCCGAGCTTGTCCTGGGGAAGACAGCCGACGCCCGCAGCGACATCTACTCGGTGGGCATCATGCTGTACGAGATGCTCACCGGCCAGCAGCCGTACGACGGCGAAGTACCCATCCAAGTGGCCTATCAGCACGTGAACGAGTCAGTTGGGCCGCCGTCGGCCCTGGTGCCGGGGCTCGCCGCCGAAATGGATGAGCTGGTTCAATGGTGCACCGCCAACGATCCCGAAAACCGGCCCGTGGATGGCCATGCGCTCCTCCAGGAGCTGCGCCACATCCGGACCAACCTCACGAATGCCGAGCTGGACCTCCGGCCTCCTGCGGCGGTCGCGGCCGGACAGCCCAATGCCACTGAGATCATCGCGCGGACCAACAATCCCACGGCGGTGTTGTCGTCGTCCCTGAGCCGGCCACGGCCCGAGCAGCCCTCGCGGCCACCGCATGCGCCGTACCCGCCGCATGCCCTGTACCCCCCGGATGATCCGTATCCGCCGGAGCCGCAGGGCATCCACTACGAACAGGATTTCGCGGACCAGGCCGGGGCCCCGGAATCCTCCCCGCTCAGCAAACGCGCACAGCGCAAACTCGACCGTGAGGATGAGAAGGCACGGTTGCGGGCAGCCGCGACACCGGTCCGGAGCCTGCGTGAGGGAAACCCACGCCGCCGCGGCATCCTGTGGATCGTCGCCCTGATCATCATTGCGCTGCTTGCCACCGGGGCCGGCTGGTTCTTCGGCATGGGCCCTGGCGCATCCGCCACCATTCCCGCCGTCGCCAACAAGTCAGTGGCACAAGCACAGCAGTTGTTGAGCCAGGCGGGCTTTCAGTCCCGGACCAACGACGTTTTCGACGACGACGTGCCATCGGGGCTTGTGGTGGGCTCCGAACCGACGGCTGGTACGGCGATCAGGAAATTCCAGCCAGTGGCGCTCTTTGTCTCCAAGGGGCCGCAGTTGTTTGAGCTGCCAAAACTGACCGGTGGAACCCTGGACCAGGCAAAGGTTGCGCTCAACAAGGCAGAGATGGCCCTGGGCAACGTCGCGGAACAGTATGACGATGCGGTGGCCGCCGGTGTTGTGCTCACCCAGGATCCGGCCTCGGGAACCCCCGCCCGGCACGGCACTCCGGTGAACCTGCTGATATCAAAAGGCCCGCAGCCCATTCCGGTGCCGTCAGTGGTGGGCAAGGACGAGAACGACGCCGTCGATGCCATCGAAGCTGCCGGGCTGAAGGCTGACGTCGCCGCCGCGGAGGTCTTCGACCGCAAGATCCCGGAAGGGGCAGTGGTCAGCCAATCCCCCGCAAACGGCACGCTGACCAAGGGCGGCACCGTGACACTGACCCTCTCCAAGGGACCCAGAATGGTGCAGGTGCCTGACTTCGTGGGCAAGCAGGCAGTGGACGCCGAGCGCGAGCTCCGAAAACTCGGCTTTGACGTGAAGATCAACAACTTCCTGGGCGGCTTCTTCGGTACGGTCCGCACCCAGGACCCCGTCAACACCGAGGTTCCGGAAGGGTCCGTCATCACACTCACCGTGGTGTAACGGGATTTCGTGCCGCCTTGCGTCACGTCAGGCACTGTTTAGGCAGTGCGCTGCGGGGCCGGCCCCGCCATTCCGCGGGCAATTGGTGCCGGGAACACCAATAGGGTGCCTCCCGTGACGTGAAGTCCGGAAGGCACCCTCCCGGCTGTCAGTGCTTGGCCAGCGCGCCCGCTACCAGGAATGCCATCTCGAGGGACTGCATGTGGTTCAGCCGGGGGTCGCAGACCGATTCGTACTTATCGAGGAACGACTCCTGGTCCACCGGATCGGCACCGCCGAGGCACTCAGCAACGTCGTCGCCGGTCATCTCCACGTGCAGGCCCCCGGGAACGGTGCCCAGTGCATGGTGCACTTCGAAGAACCCGCGCACTTCGTCAATAACGTCGTCGAAATTCCGCGTCTTGTAGCCGTTGGGCGACGTGACGGTGTTGCCATGCATCGGGTCCGTGACCCAGAGCACCTGCGCGCCGGAGGCGGTGACCTTTTCGACGACGGCGGGAAGCTTCTCGCGGATGTTGCCCGCACCCATGCGCGTGATGAAGGTCAGACGGCCGGGTTCGCGTTCCGGGTCCAGTTTGTCGATGAGGCGCAGGGCGTCGTCCCCGGTGGTGGACGGGCCGAGCTTCACGCCGATGGGGTTGCGGACGCGGGACAGGAAATCGACGTGGGCGTCCTCGAGTCCGCGGGTCCGCTCCCCGATCCACAGGAAGTGCGCCGAAGTGTCATAAGGGAACCCGGTGCGGGAGTCAATGCGGGTCAGTGCCCGTTCGTAGTCCAGCAGCAGGGCTTCATGACTCGCGAAGAATTCCACGCGCTTGAGTGCTTCGAAGTCGGCGCCGCAGGAGGCCATGAACTTGATGGCCCGGTCGATGTCCCGGGCCAGGGACTCGTAGCGGGCGTGCGCGGGGTTCTCCGTGAAGCCCTTGTTCCACTGGTGCACCGAGCGAAGGTCCGCGAACCCGCCCTGCGTGAAGGCCCTGATGAGGTTCAGGGTGGACGCGGACGTGTGGTACGCCCGGAGCATCCGCGAGGCGTCGTGGCCGCGGGATTCGGGCGTGAATTCGTAGCCGTTGACGATGTCGCCGCGGTAGGCGGGCAACGTCACGCCGTCGCGGGTCTCATCGTTGGAGGACCGGGGCTTGGCGAACTGGCCGGCCATGCGGCCCATTTTGATGACGGGCATCGCGGCACCGTACGTGAGGACCACTGCCATCTGCAGGATGGTCTTGACGCGGGCGCTGATCTTGTCCGCGGTGGCGGCTTCAAAGGTCTCCGCGCAGTCACCGCCCTGAAGAAGGAACGCCTTGCCTTGGGCGGCAGCTGCCAGCCGCTCGCGCAGGACGTCCACCTCGCCGGCGAAAACCAGCGGCGGGAGCACGGAGAGTTCGCGGACGGAGGCGTCAAAGACATCCTTGTCCTGCCAGTCCGGCTGCTGGGAAATTGGAAGATCCCGCCAGTCATCAAGGCCAGGGTAATTGGCAGCTCCGCTCTGGGCGGTGCCGGACAGCGAAAAGGCAGGTTTTGCAGATAGCTCAGTCACTATCTAAGACTAATGCGCGCCGGACTCTTCGGGACACCCGGCCGTCACGCGTCGGGAGATCGGCGTCACAGTGCGCCTGCGGCCGGGTCCTTGCCGTCCGGGTCGGCGGTTTCGGAGCCGGCGGTTTCGGCCCCGGTGGTCTCGGCCCCGGCGAGCCGCAGCTTCACAACTGACGCGTATTCGTCCACATACTCCTGTCCGGAGAGCCGCATCAGCTCGTACATGATCTCGTCGGTGACCTTGCGCTGCACCAGGCGGTCATCGGCCTGGTCCGCGTACTGGCTGAAATCCAGCGGCGTCCCGAAGATCATGCCGATCCGGCGGATGTTGGGCAGCCGTTTCCCGATGGGCTGGACCTTGTCCGTGCCGATCATCGCCACGGGAATGACCGGCACGCCGGCCTGCAGGGCGAGCCTTGCCACGCCCACTTTGCCGCGGTACAGGCGCGCGTCGGGGCTGCGGGTCCCCTCGGGGTAGATCCCCAGCAGGCCTCCGCCGGTGAGGACGTCCATGCCGGCGTTCAGCGACACCGCGGACGCTGCCCCGCCGGACCTGTCCATGGGCAGTTGATTGGTGAGCCTGAAGAACATTGCCGTCAGCCGGCCTTTGACCCCGGTGCCCGTGAAGTACTCGGACTTTGCCAGGAAAACCACGGGCCGCCGCACCATCAGCGGCATAAAGATGGAGTCCGAAAATGACAGGTGGTTCGAGGCGATGATGGCCGCGCCCTCCGCCGGGACGTTGTCCAGGCCCTTGACCCAGGGGCGGAAAAGAAGCCGCAGTACCGGCCCCAGGAAGATCCTTTTCATGACCCAATAAAACACGTGTCGAACCTCTCCCGAAGCCTGCCGGCCAGCCCGCCGTTGGGTCAGGCCAGCACCTCAATGAAACCCTACTCTAGTGAGATTTGTCGCGAAGAGTGACACGATGGAGTCATGACAGAAAGCAGCACACCGCCCCGGCCTGCTGCCTTCAGCTACTCCGGCCACGGACCTAACGCCAGGACCGGGATTGCCATCTGCCACGGCTTTACCGGCAGCCCGCTTAGTGTGTTGCCGTGGGCTGAAGAGCTCGCCGCGCAGGGTTTCGCAGTATCGGTTCCCCTCCTTCCGGGCCACGGAACTGACTGGAAACAGCTTGCACGCTCCAATTGGCGGGAATGGTACGGAACCTTCGAAGCTGCCTACCAGGAACTGAACGCCCGCACGGACCAGTGTTTTGTGGCCGGCTTGTCCATGGGCGGCGCCATCGCGCTGCTGACCGCTGCCCGGCATCCGGTGGCAGGCGTTTCGGTGGTCAACCCGGGTCTCAGCTTCTACGATCGCCGCGTCCGCATCATCGGCGTTCTCAAGTACTTCCAGCGGACCACGGTACCCATCCAGGAAGAACAGACGACGGCG
Source organism: Pseudarthrobacter sulfonivorans (assembly GCF_024391045.1). Classification (GTDB taxonomy): domain Bacteria; phylum Actinomycetota; class Actinomycetes; order Actinomycetales; family Micrococcaceae; genus Arthrobacter; species Arthrobacter sulfonivorans_B. Next base: position 43,445 of record NZ_JANFCZ010000029.1, on the reverse strand, counting down.
CCGGCAACTGACGACGGCGACTACTCCCTCACGCCGTTGGCGGCAGTGCATGAACTCAAGAAGCTCTTCGGCGCCACCGTCCGCGAGCTGCACAGAGTCAACGCCCCGGTGCAGGTCTTCAAGTCCACCGCCGACGCGGTGGTGCCCCCCACCTCCCTAAGCACGATGCGGCGCCGGCTGGGCCCGCGGCTGGTTGACGTGGTTGAACTCCACAACAGTGGCCACGTGGCCACCCTGGACCTTGACGCTCCGGAAATCTTCAAACGATCCGTCCGGTTCTTCCTGGACCATTCGGCCGGTGATCATTCGGCCAGTGATCATCCGCCTCGTGGCCATTCCGGCGGAACGGCCGGCCCTGCGCACACTGCAGAACTCACCCAACCCACTTCGGAGACCTCATGACCAGCCTTCCGGACCACAGTCCCTTCAGCAGTCCGGCCACCGGGGACGGAGCCCGGATCGGGGTGGTGCTCTCGCACGGTTTCACGGGGAGCCCGCATGGGCTCCGCCACTGGGCCCAGTCACTCGCTGATGCCGGCTTCGCCGTCCGCATGCCGTTGCTGCCGGGCCACGGCACCAGCTGGCAGGAGTTGGCACGGACCCGTTGGCCCCAGTGGCATTCCGCCCTGGACGACGCCTTCCTCGACCTCGACGGCCAGTGCGACCATGTCTTCGCCGCCGGGCTGAGCATGGGTGGTGCGCTGGCTCTCCGGATCGCCGCCACCAGGCCGGTCAACGGCGTCATCCTGGTCAATCCCGGGCTGGTCATCGATGATCCCCGCGCCCCGCTGGCCGGCATCCTGAAGCTTGTCCTGAAGAGCACTCCGGCGATCGCCAACGACATCCTGAAGCCCGGCATGGACGAAGGGGCCTATGCGCGGACGCCGGTGGCCGCCGCCCACGAACTCAACAAAATGTTCAAGGACACCATCCGGCTGCTCCCCCGCGTCACGGCGCCGGTCCGCGTGTTTCGGTCAACGGTGGACCATGTGGTCTCGGACTCAAGCATCCGGGCCTTGCGCGGCGGCCTGGTCAACGCTCCCCTCACGTTGACCACCCTCGCGAACAGCTACCACGTGGCCACACTCGATCACGACGCCCCGGAAATTTTCCGCGGGTCCGTAGACTTCATCCGGACTGTGCTGGCCAACGCTGCCGCAGCCGAACTGAAGGAGGGCGCCGCCCATGACTAGGCCGGACTCAGGTTCACCGGACCAGAGCGCAAACCAGGACGACGCCGTATGGCTCGATCTTGTTGCCCGCTTGGAGGGCACCTCCACCGAGAACGGCCGCGCTGCGGGCGGAAGTACGGCGGAGGACGCAACGGCACCCTTCGATCCGGACCGCCCGGACAACGAGCCAGGCATGGAAGATCCCGGCAAGCCAGGCCCGGGCCCGGCCGGCACCTCCGGACGGCCCGCGGTCTTCAGCGACTTTGACCCCCTGGGCCTCGCCGGCCGCGCTCCCACGGAGTTGTCCGCGGCCGAACGCGCGGCGGCGGCGCGGACCGGCGGCACCGGTCAGTCAGGGTCCAACGATGCCGCCGCCGGAAGCGGCGGGAACAACCAGGACCGGGCGGACGGCAACGACGGTCCGAGGGACTATGCGGTGGAGGACGACGGCGGCGATTTTGTCCCGGCGGAACCGCCAAGCCTTTCCGGAACAGACCCGCTGACCATGCTCGCGTGGCTTGGCGCCGTGGGTGGCCCGATTGCACTGCTCCTGTCAGCCATGTTCTGGCGGTCAGCGCCGCTGCTGGCCATAGTGGGCATCGTCTCGGTCTTCATCCTGGCTGTGGTCTACCTGATCATGAAACTGCCGCAGGAAAAAGACGACAACGACGACGGCGCCCGCGTCTAAAGCCCGCGCCTAGAAGTTCCCGCGAAAGTCCCGCGTCTGGAAGGTCCCCCTTCCAAAAGGTTCAGGCGCGGCTGCTGACCCGCGAGAGGTCCGCCGCACCGATCAGCCCGGCGTTGGGTCCGAGCGCGGCCAGTTCGATGCCGGCGGCGGGGCGGAAGCCGCGGCCGGTCAGATTCCTGGCGAATGCTTTGCGGGCCGGTTCCACCAGCAGGTCGCCTGCTGAGCAGAGGCCGCCGCCGATCACGAACAGTCCCGGGTCCAGCGAGGCGGCGAGATTCGCCAGGCCCAGGCCGAGCCACTCGCCCACTTCGTCGAGAAGCTCACGGCAGGCGGCGTCACCGGCCAGGGCGAGTTCGGTGACTATCGCGCCGGTGATCAGGTCCGGTTTCCCTCCCACCGCGGCCAGCAGCTCCTGGGCGACGGGCGAATTGGCCGCGGCCAGGATCCTCGCCTCGCGGCCGAGGGCATTGCCTGAGGCATATTGTTCCCAGCATCCCCGGTTGCCGCACTCACACCGGTGTCCGCCCGGCATGATGATTTGGTGGCCAAATTCGCCCGCGACTCCAAACCGTCCGCGCTCCAAGCGCCCGTCCATCACCATGGCGCCGCCGATGCCGGTGCCGAGCGTGATGCACACCAGCCTGCTCTCCCCCTGCCCCGCCCCGAAGCGCCATTCCGCCCACGCGGCAGCATCGGCGTCGTTCGTCAGCAGGACGGGCCGGCGCAGCAGGCGCTGCAGGTTCGCCCGCAGCGGCTCGTTGCGCCAAGCGAGGTGCGGGCTGAAGAGCACTGTTCCGCCGTCGAGATCCATCCAGCCTGCCGCGCCGATGCCCACGGACCGGATCCGATGGTCGGCGCCCAGCTCGTCCACCAGCTCCACAATGACCTGTTCCACGGCGCGCGGATCGCTGCCGGGTGTGGACCGCCGCCCCGCGCTGAGGATCCGGCCGTCAGCATCCACCACGCCGGCGGCCACTTTGGTGCCGCCGATATCGATGCCGATCGCCAGGCCCTTCCGCCCGAGCCTCGGGTTCGCGCGGAACTTCGCACTGCGCCAGGTCTGTTGGCGGCGGACAAGGGGCCGTTGCCGCCAAGGCACTGGCCGTCCGGGCGGACTGGCCTGCTCACGGGGGGACGCTGCGTACATAGTGACTCATTCTAGGCGCGCTGCCCGGCCGGGTTCCGCCAGGCAGCCCCCGCATCTACCCGCACCCTTTGACTCCTATGTTACTGACCAGTAGGTTTGTGACTGCACGACCACTTAGCAGGCGTATTAGTCTTTAGGGACACCCTGTGCGGGTCAACGGATATCAAAGGAGCTATAGTGCGCGAATTCAGTGTTCCGCCACTGGTTGTTGTCCCACCGGAAACCAACATCACCGATCTGGTGCTGCGGCAGGCCGCCAAGTCCAGCAACCCGGCATTGTTTTCGCGGCTCGACTCCGCAGGCTCTTGGCGGGACGTGTCCGCAAAGGAGTTCCTGGCAGACGTTTCCGCGCTGGCAAAGGGCCTGATCGCAAGCGGTGTAGCCGCCGGCGACCGTGTCGGCATTATGTCCCGCACCCGCTACGAGTGGGCCCTCGTGGACTTCGCCATCTGGTTCGCAGGGGCAGTCTCGGTGCCCATCTACGAGACCTCGTCGCCCTCGCAGGTCGCCTGGAATCTCGGCGACTCGGGCGCCGTCGCCGCCTTCGGCGAGTCCGCCCATCACGAGGACATCATCCGTCAGGCCGCCAGTTCCGAGGGGCTCACTGCTCTCCAGCACGTCTGGCAGCTCGAAGGCGGCGGGCTGGACGCGGTCCGCGAGGCGGGCCGCGATGTGAGCGATACCGACCTTGAAAAGCGTCGGACCTTCGCGGGCCTCACTGACGTGGCCACCGTTATCTACACTTCCGGCACCACCGGCCGGCCCAAGGGCTGCGAGCTCACACACGGCAACTTCGTGGAGCTTTCCGACAACACGCTGGCCATCCTGGGCGACGTCGTCAATGAGCAGGCCAAAACCATCATGTTCCTGCCGCTGGCCCACGTTTTTGCGCGCTTCATTTCGGTCCTGGCGGTTGCCGCCGGCGCCACCGTGGCACACACTCCCGACATCAAAAACCTCCTCGCCGACCTGCAGAGCTATCAGCCCACGTTCATCCTGGCTGTCCCACGCGTGTTCGAGAAGGTCTACAACTCGGCGCTGACCAAGGCGGAGGACGGCGGCAAGGGCGCCATCTTCCACAAGGCCGCAGAGACCGCCATCGCCTTCTCCAAAGCCCGCCAGGCGGGACACGTGGGTCTGGGGCTAAGGCTCAAGCACACCCTGTTCGACAAACTCGTGTACGGAAAGCTGCGCGCGGCCATGGGCGGGAATGTTTCCCATGCGGTGTCCGGCGGCGGACCACTCGGCGAACGGCTGGGCCACTTCTTCCAGGGCATCGGCCTGCAGATCCTGGAGGGCTACGGCCTGACGGAAACCACCGCCCCCATCTCCGTGAACACCCCGGCCCTGATCAAGATCGGGTCCGTGGGCAAGCCCCTGCCGGGCAACTCGGTCAAAATTGCCGACGACGGCGAAATCCTTGCCAAGGGAGTCTGCGTCATGCGGGGCTACTACAACCTCGAAAGCCTGACAGCGGAAACCTTCGGCGACGGCTGGCTGCGCACCGGTGACATTGGCCGCCTCGATGAGGACGGTTTCCTGTGGATCACCGGCCGGAAGAAGGAAATCATCGTCACGGCCGGCGGCAAGAACGTCATACCGGCCCTTTTGGAGGACCAGATCCGCGCTGACGCGTTGGTCTCGCAGGTCCTGGTGGTCGGTGACAACAGGCCCTTCATCGGCGCCCTGGTCACCCTCGACCAGGAAGCGCTCCCCGGCTGGCTGCAGCGCCACGGACTGCCGGAGTCCACCACCCTTGAAGAGGCGGTGGAGAATCCCGTGGTCAAGGCGGCGGTGCAGGATCTCATCACCCAGGCCAACACGTCCGTGTCCCAGGCCGAAGCCATCAAGTCCTTCCGGATTGTCGCGTCGGACTTCACCGAGGCGTCCGGCCACCTGACCCCGTCCATGAAAGTGAAGCGGGCCCAGGTGATGAAGGACTTCGAAACGGTCATCGAGGAGATGTACGCCGCGAAGCGCACCTCCAACGTCTAGTACAACTAACGCGTCAGCTAACTGACGCGAGAACCAAAACGCGGGGTCACTTCTCGCCCGTCCGTAGCACTCGGATTGGCGCGAAGTGACCCCGCGTTGTTGCAGGCCTTACTCCACCACGAGGAGGAGGTCACCGCCCTGGACCTGCTCCACCGCTGATATGGCGAGGCGCGATACCTTGCCGCCCACCGGCGTCGTGATGGATGCTTCCATCTTCATCGCCTCGATGGTGGCCACGGTGTCGCCCGCGTTGACCGAATCGCCGGCTTTGACGGTCACCGTGACCGCGCCCGCAAACGGCGCCGCAACGTGGCCCTGCTGCGCGGGATCGGCCTTCTCGGCTGCCTTGACGTTGCTCACCACGGAACGGTCACGGACGACGACGGGACGGGACTGGCCGTTCAGCGTACACATCACTGTACGCATGCCCTTCTCGTCCGCCTCCGAGACCGCCTCCAGGGAAGCAATCAGCCGGACACCCTTTTCGAGCTGAATTTCGTGCTCGGCGCCCCGCTGAAGCCCGTAGAGGTAATCCCTGGTGTCGAGCACCGAGATGTTGCCGTAGGTTTCCACGCTCTTCAGGTAGTCCTTGGTGGGACCGTCGAAGAGCAGCCGGTTGAGGGTGCCCTGCCGCGTTTTGGAATCACCCTTGAGCGCGGCGCTGTCCTCCGGGCTGAGGTCTACGTCGCGGACCTTGATGCGGCGGCCCTGCAGTGCCTTGGTACGGAAGGGTTCCGGCCAGCCTCCGGGCGGGTCGCCGAGTTCGCCGGACAGGAACCCGATGACGGAATCGGGGATGTCGTAGTTTTGCGGGTTGTCGTTGAAGTCGGCGGGATCCGCGTTGAGTCCCACCAGGTGCAGTGCCAGGTCGCCCACAACCTTTGACGACGGCGTGACCTTGACCAGGTGGCCGAGGATACGGTCCGCGGCGGTGTACATGTCCTCGATCGCTTCGAAACGCTCCCCGAGTCCCAGCGCAATGGCCTGCTGGCGCAGGTTGGACAGCTGTCCGCCCGGGATCTCGTGCTTGTAGACCCGGCCGGTCGGGCCCGGCAGGCCCGATTCGAACGGTGCATAGACGCGCCGCACGGCTTCCCAGTATGGCTCCAGGGAGCTGACGGCATCCAGGTCCAGGCCGGTGTCCCGCGGGGTGTGGGCCAGTGCCGCCACGAGGGCGGAAGCCGAGACCTGGCTGGTGGTGCCGGCCAGCGACGCCGACGCGACGTCCACAGCATCCACGCCAGCGTCAACTGCCGCCATCAGGGTTGCCAGCTGGCCGCCTGCGGTGTCGTGGGTGTGAAGGTGGACCGGCAGGTCGAACCGCTCGCGCAGGGCTGCCACAAGCTTGGCGGCTGCTGCGGGCCTGAGCAGGCCTGCCATGTCCTTGATGGCCAGGATGTGTGCGCCGGCGTCCACAATCCGCTGCGCGAGTTCCAGGTAGTAATCCAGCGTGTAAAGCTTCTCGTCCGGGTTCAGCAGGTCACCGGTGTAGCACAGGGCCACCTCGGCCACCGCAGTTCCGGTGGCCCGGACCGCGCGGATGGCCGGAGCCATCTGGTTCACGTCATTGAGCGCGTCGAAGATGCGGAAGATGTCGATGCCGGTGGCCGCGGCTTCGTTGACGAAAGCCTCCGTCACCTCTTCCGGGTACGGCGTGTAACCCACGGTGTTCCGGCCGCGCAGCAGCATCTGCAGGCAGACGTTGGGCAGCGCTTTGCGAAGGGCCGCCAGGCGGTCCCAAGGGTCCTCGCCCAGGAAGCGCAGCGCCACGTCGTAGGTGGCACCTCCCCAGGCTTCAACGGACAGGAGTTCCGGCAGCAGCGCGGTGACTGCCGGACCTGCCGCCACGAGGTCCCGGGTCCGGACCCGGGTCGCCAGCAGCGACTGGTGGGCGTCACGGAACGTGGTGTCGGTAACGGCGACAGGCGTCTGCTCCCGCAGGGCCTTCGCGAATCCTTCCGGGCCGAGCTCCTGGAGACGCTGGCGGGAACCGGACACCGGCTGCAGGTCACCCACGGCAGGCAGCTTCGCCGCCGGATCCGAATGCACGGTGAGCTCGCCGTTGGGCTTGTTCACTGTGACCTCGGCCAGCCAGGTGAGCAGCTTGGTGCCGCGGTCAGCAGAGACCCGGGCCTTCAGGAGCTGGGGCCGCTCGTCAATGAAGTTGGTGGCCACGTTCCCGGCGATGAAGTCCGGATCGTCCAGCACCGCCTGCAGGAACGAGATGTTCGTAGAGACGCCTCGGATGCGGAATTCGGCCAGAGCACGGCGGGCCCGGGCAACAGCGGCCGGGTAGTCGCGGCCGCGGCAGCTCAACTTCACCAGCATGGAGTCGAAGTGGGGGCTGATCTCGGCACCCGAGTAAACGGTGCCGCCGTCGAGCCTTACACCGGCGCCGCCGGCGGAGCGGTACCCGGTGATCTTCCCGACGTCGGGACGGAACCCGTTGGCCGGATCCTCCGTGGTGATGCGGCACTGCAGTGCTGCGCCCCGGAGCCTGACCGTCTCCTGTGAGAGGCCGAGGTCCGCGAGGGTTTCGCCGGACGCGATCCGCAGCTGGGCCTGCACCAGGTCCACGTCGGTCACTTCCTCGGTGACGGTGTGTTCCACCTGGATGCGGGGGTTCATTTCGATGAAGACGTGCTGGCCGGCGCGTTCGCCCACCGTGTCCACCAGGAACTCGACGGTTCCGGCGTTGACGTAGTTCAGGGCCTTGGCAAACTTCACGGCGTCGCGGTACAGCGCCTGGCGGATGCCTTCGTCCAGGTTGGGCGCGGGTGCGATCTCAACGACCTTCTGGTGGCGGCGCTGGATGGAGCAGTCACGCTCGAACAGGTGCATGACATTGCCCTCGGCGTCTGCCAGGATCTGCACCTCGATGTGGCGCGGACGAAGGACCGCCTGTTCCAGGAACATGGTGGGGTCACCGAATGCGGCGTCGGCCTCGCGCATGGCCGCCTGCAGTGCTTCCGGAAGGGCTTCCCTGGTGTCTACACGGCGCATGCCGCGCCCGCCGCCGCCGGCCACGGCCTTGGCGAAGATGGGGAAGCCGATTTCGTCGGCAGCGGCGATCAGTTCGTCCACGTCCTTGGACGGCTCGCTCGACTTCAGGACGGGAACGCCCGCGTCACGAGCGGCCTTCAGGGCCGCCACTTTGTTGCCGGCCAGTTCCAGCACCTCGGCCGGCGGTCCGACAAACGTGATGCCGGCTTCCTTTGCGGCGCGGGCAAGGTCCGGGTTTTCCGAGAGGAAACCGTACCCGGGGTAGATGGCGTCGGCACCGGACTCCTTAGCCACCCGGACGACCTCCGCGACGTCCAGGTAGGCCCGCACCGGGTGGCCCTCTTCACCGATCAGATACGCCTCGTCGGCCTTCTGGCGGTGGATCGAGTTACGGTCCTCGTTGGGAAAGACGGCAACGGTCTTGGCGCCCAGCTCGTAGCCGGCGCGGAAGGCCCTGATCGCGATTTCGCCGCGGTTGGCCACCAGAATCTTGGAAAACATACTTCTCCTGCATCATCGCGGGTGTATCGATAGGTGGTGACAGTGTCTAAGACCTGTGCAGGCAAACACAAATCATTGTGGCCACAGTCACACAAACTTCCGTCATGTCCCGCGCGTATCGACGGGCGCCGGCAGAAACGGTCCGCCGCCCGGACCGCAAAGCCATGCCGGTTTCCCCCGATGAGGCGGTAATCGCCGGCATAGCCACATATGATGAGTAAGGCGGCAGGGGCCGCCCGGCTTCGGCACTGCCGGAGCAAACACTACCCCCAACACGGCATCCGGCGTTAGGTTTTGGTCTCACAAGTGCAAGTAGTCAGCATCAGCAGCCTCAAGGGTGGAGTCGGCAAGACTTCCGTCACCACAGGATTGGCGTCTGCGGCGCTTGCCGCGGGCGTTCCCACACTGGTGGTGGATCTGGATCCCCATGCGGATGCGACCACGGCCCTGGGTGTCCAGCCCGGCGACCAGCTGGACATCGGCAGGATGCTCAAAAGCCCTCGCCGCGCCAAGCTGGCTGAGAACGTTGCGGGCAGTACCTGGACCGCGCGGGCGCACTCGAACGGATCCGGCCCGGCCGTACTGGACGTCGCCGTGGGCTCCGCCTACACCGGCATCTACGACCGGCCGGACCTTGGCCGCCGCGATCTCCGCCGGCTTTCCTCCGTCCTCGCCGGCGCCGAGGGCTACGACCTGGTGCTCATCGACTGCCCGCCATCCCTGAACGGACTGACCCGGATGGCCTGGTCCGCGAGCGACAAAGTGGCACTCGTGGCCGAGCCCGGGCTTTTTTCCGTGGCCGGCACGGAGCGGACCATGCGTGCCATCCAGCTCTTCAAACAGGAATTTGCGCCCAACCTCTCCGCCGCGGGCATCGTGGCCAACCGCGTACGCAGCGGCTCGTCCGAACACACCTACCGGCTTGCCGAGATGGAGTCCATGTTCGGCGAGCTGCTCCTGAATCCGCGGATTCCTGAACAGGCGAACTGGCAGCAGATCCAGGGCGCCGCCCACCCCGTGCACCACTGGCCGGGAGAGTCCGCCAAAACCACGGCCGCATTGTTCGACACCCTGCTCGCCAACCTTCTTGCGGCCGGCAGCGGCTTGCGCAACCGGACCCAGCGCTGATTTTCCCGGGCTCACCCCGGACACAAGAGTGGCCACCCGGGCCTGAATCCTTCAGGTCCGGGTGGCCACTCTTTATTGTCTTGCGTTAGCCCGTTTTGCGGGCAGCGCGCCGTTTGCTCAGCTCGTCGTCGGGAAAGGACTGCTCCGCCGCGTGCTCGCTCGGCAAGGAGGCAAGGCTGCCTTCAACTTCGCGCCAGACGCGGCCAACGGCGATCCCGAAGACCCCCTGCCCGCCCTGGACGAGGTCGATTACTTCGTCAGCGGAGGTGCATTCGTAGACGCTTGCGCCATCGCTCATCAGCGTGATCTGGGCCAGGTCCTCCACGCCGCGTTCGCGCAGGTGCTCCACGGCGGACCGGATCTGCTGAAGGGAGACGCCCGTGTCCAGGAGTCGTTTGACCACTTTGAGAACCAGGATGTCCCGGAAACCGTACAGCCGCTGCGAGCCGGATCCGGCGGCACCACGGACAGCAGGTTCAACGAGGCCGGTCCTGGCCCAGTAATCCAGCTGGCGGTAGGTAATGCCGGCTGCTTTGCAGGCGGTCGGGCCGCGGTAGCCGGCGTCTTCGTCCAGGACAGGGAGGTCTTCGGTAAACAGGAGGCCCTGGGCACCACTTGCCGGCAAAGCCACACCAGTTGCGGTGGGCTGCTTCAGTCCGCCTGCTTCGCCTTTGGGACTCACCTGGATCCTCCTTCGTGTAAGCTCCCGGGGACCACTGCACCAGCCAGTGCACGCATGAAGTCCATGTGTGTAATTTCGCGGGGTCGTACTTTTACAGTGTGACTTGCGGGGCTGCTGTAAGCAATGGGAGCTTGATACCTTCGACGTTAGGCCCGCGGGGGCCGCAGGTCAAAGACCCCGGACGGATCGCGCGGGCGTGTCGGAACTTTCAGCCTCCACTTTAACCTTAATGAGACCTTAGCCGTCGAAATCCTCGGGTTCCACGTCGTCCAGGAACTCCCGGAAGCGCCGCAGTTCCCGCTCCTCGTCCACCGTGGGACCGGGCTCGGTGTCCTCGCCCTCGTCGTGTTCGGTGATGCGCACCCCGGCTTCGTCCATCACCGAGTCAGCGCACCAGATGCGGCACTTTGCCCGCAGCGCAATGGCCAGTGCATCCGACGCCCGGGAACTGACGGTGATGCCGTTCTCGAACTGGAGCTGGCCGTAGAAGATGTTGTCCTCCACAGCCACGATATTCACGCTGACAACGGAATGCCCCAGGGATTCCACCACGTCCACGAGCAGGTCGTGGGTCATGGGCCGCGGGGGGACAACGCCTTGCTGGGCGAGGGCAATGGCGCTGGCTTCGGGGGTTCCAATCCAAATCGGCACATGGCGTTCACCATGCATCTCGCGGAGCAGGACCAGCGGCTGGTTGGACGGCAGTTCGATGCGAACGCCTACAATCTCGACTTCGATCATCAGATGTCCATACGCGAGATGCGGTCCTGCACCAGGGCCCGGTGCAGGATCAGGCAGAGGTCGGAAATTTCGCGGGCAGCTTCGGCGGCCCGCGCCTGGGAAGCGGAATCGCGACGGGACGCCAGCGGGGCAACCGCCCGCTCCACGAGCCCGAATTCGCGTTCCGCGGCGGCCTGGAAAGGACGCAGGTGGCGCGGCTCCAGGCCGTGGCCCTCCAACTGCACGCATGCCCTGGCCACTTGGAGCGCATGCTCATCAAACTTGCCGTTGCTGTGGCTGATGAGTCCAAAGCTCAGCAGCGATTGGAGCAGCGGGACGCTCGCACCCGATTCGGCCCGCAGCTGCTCTTCACTGAATTTCCGTCCTCGGTTTTGGAGCTCCGCTGCCAGTTCGTCGGAGACGATCCGCGGTGAAACCACGACGCCGGGGGGCAGGTTCTCGGGGCGTTCTCCCCTGTCGATCGCATCAAGATAGTCCTTGATGACTTTCAGGGGCAGATACTGGTCGCGCTGGAGTGCGAGCACAAAGCGGAGGCGCTCAACATCGCTCTCCGCGTACTGCCGGTAGCCGGCCGGGGTCCGGCGCGGGTTGATCAGACCCTTCTCCTCGAGGAACCTGATTTTCGACGCGCTCATACCGGGGAAGTCGGCGCTGAGTTGGGCGAGGACTTCCCCGATGTTCAGGACGTGGGGCCCCCGGCGTTCCGGTTGTGCCATTGCCACAGGCAAGCGTCCCTGAATCAGGCGCGGCCTGCTGCGCGGGCAGGGCTCAGGTAGAAGGTGAGGCGGAACTTGCCGATCTGGACTTCGTTCCCGGATTTGAGTTCAACACTGTCCACGCGGTCATGGTTGACGTACGTTCCGTTAAGGCTGCCGGTGTCCACCACTTCAAAGCTCCGGGGAGTGCGGCGGAACTCCACGTGGCGCCGGGAAACCGTGACGTCATCGAGGAAGATGTCCGCGTCCGGGTGCCGGCCGGCAGTGGTGATGTCCGAGTCCAGCAGGAAACGGGCGCCAGCGTTCGGTCCGCTGTGGGCAACCAAAAGCGCAGATCCGGCGGGCAGCGCCTCGACGGACAAGCGTTCCTCACTGGACAGCCTGGGGGCGATGATGGGTTCGTCCGTGACAGGGGTGAGATGGATCGAGGTGGTCTCCGAAGCCCTGGCCGCACCCGTGCCGTACTCACCTTCGGCATGGTCCTTCTTGTGGCCAACCATGGGCTTCCTCCTCTTTCGCTGCAGCTCGCATGCCTGCATTCAACATTTGCCGCGGGATACACCGCACCGTTCCGACGCGGGGCCCGCATCCGGCCGATGACGTGCGACGACGCCCCCTGGCCGGACCGGATAAACCCGTTACGTTTAGCCTACCTGCTGTTCGTACTCCGATGCACTGAGCAGCGAGTCCACGGCGTCGGCTTCGGCGAGCTTGATCTCTATCAGCCAGCCATCACCGTACGGATCCGTGTTAATCAGGGCCGAGTCGGTGTCGAGGGATTCGTTGCGCGCCACCACTTCGCCGCTGACCGGGGCGTAAATGTCGCTGACGCTCTTGGTGGATTCCACCTCGCCCACCACTTCATTCGCGGTCACCTTGCTGCCGGCCTCGGGCATCTGGGCGTAAACAACATCCCCGAGGGCGTCCTGGGCGAAATCGGTAATGCCCACACGGACCACGCCGTCGGCGTTCGGCGCGGTTACCCACTCGTGCTCGGCGGTGTAGGACAGGTCTTCGGGAATGTTGCTCATCAGGGGCCTTTCATCGGGTCAATCACCAATGTCAACGGGGCCTGGGAAACAAGCCGCCGGTGAAAGTATAGGCACAAGTCCCCGGGCGTTTGAGGATGATTCTGACATGATGGGACGCATGAGATCACAGCCACAGGAAACTGACGCCAGGTAGTCCCGTGCCGGAGCTACCCGAGGTTGCAGGCCTGGCAGGATTCCTGGACGTACAGCTGCGCGGCTCCGTGGTCCAGAAGGTCCAGATTGTCTCGTTCGCCGTCCTGAAGACCGCCGATCCGCCGTACACCGCGCTGGAGGGCAGCACTGTTACGGGTGTACGGCGCTTCGGTAAGTTCGTGTGCATCGACACCGAGGGGCCTTCCTTCGTCTTCCACCTCGCCCGGGCGGGCTGGGTCCGTTTCACCGACTCCCCCGCCGATACTCAACTCCGGCTGGGCAAGAGCCATATCGCCGCCAGGCTCACGTTCACCGGCCCCAATGGCCGCCATGGCATGGACCTCACCGAGGCCGGAACCAAGAAGAGCCTGGCGGTTTACGTAGTACGCGAACCCCGCGAGGTGCCGGGCATTGCGGCACTCGGTCCCGACCCGTTCAGCGACGGGTTCGACGCCAATACGCTCGCGGAAATTCTGGGCTCCAGTTCCCAGCAGATCAAAGGCCTCCTGCGGAGCCAGGGGGTTATTGCCGGGATTGGCAACGCCTACAGCGACGAAATCCTCCACGCCGCCAGGATTTCCCCGTTCGCGATCGCCAAATCCCTGGACCGCGCCACGGTGCAGGTCCTCTACGATTCGATCCACGGCATCCTGGGAACGGCCCTGGCCGAAGCCGCAGGCAAGCCGCCCAGTGAACTCAAGGACGTCAAGCGCAGCCATATGCGGGTCCATGCCCGCACGGGCGAGCCCTGCCCGGTCTGTGGGGATACCGTCCGGGAAGTCTCGTTCGCGGACACCGCACTGCAGTACTGCCCTACGTGCCAGACGCATGGAAAGATCCTGGCCGACCGCAGGACATCCAGGTTCCTGAAGTAGCTCCGGTTCCTGAAGTAACTTCAGGGGCAGCGGCGGCAGCATTTCTGCATCGCGGGTGGGCCGCCTACGCAAAAGGGCCGTTTGCCGGTATAAATACCGGCAAACGGCCCTTCATGGTCGGGCTGACAGGATTTGAACCTGCGACCCCTTGACCCCCAGTCAAGTGCGCTACCAAGCTGCGCTACAGCCCGTCAGTTCCGCCGTTCTCCGCTGCGTTTACTCCCAGTGTTAGCCAGGATTTCAACTCAGCAGTCCGGCCGAACCACCTTGAAAAGCTTACACGATCCCGGAGGGTGCAAGTGACACTTTGCCACCCACACGCCCCCGGTGTGTCGGAATTAACGCTGTTTGCCGCGCTTTTCGCGTACCCGCATGTTCACTTCGATGGGTGTGCCTTCGAAACCGAAGGTTTCACGGAGCCTGCGGGTGATGAAGCGGCGGTAGCCCGGATCCAGGAATCCGGTGGTGAACAGCACGAACTTCGGCGGCCGGCTCGATGCCTGCGTGCCGAAGAGGATGCGCGGCTGCTTGCCGCCGCGGACCGGGTGCGGGTGCGCTGCCACGAGTTCACCCAGGAAGGCATTCAGCCTGCCGGTGGGGATGCGCTTGTCCCAGCTTTCCAGGGCGAGGTCCAGGGCAGGCACCAGACGGTCCTTGTGCCAGCCGGTCAGCGCCGAGATGTTGACCCGCGGGGCCCAGGCCACATGGGCCAGGTCCCGCTCGATCTCGCGTTCCAGGTAGATGCGGCGTTCGTCGTCGAGCAGGTCCCACTTGTTGAACGCCAGCACCAGGGCCCGGCCGGACTCGATGGCCAGCTGCAGGATGCGGACATCCTGTTCGCTGAGCACCTCATCGACTGCGAGGAGCACGACGGCGACCTCCGCCTTCTCGAGCGCGGCCTGCGTACGCAGCGAGGCGTAGTAGTCCGCGCCCTGCGCCATGTGCTGGCGGCGGCGGATACCTGCGGTATCAACAAACCGCCATGTCCGGTCACCCAGGTCAATGAATTCGTCCACGGGGTCCCGGGTGGTGCCGGCGGTGTTGTCCACCACCACACGTTCGGAGCCCGCGAGCTTGTTCAGGAGCGATGACTTGCCCACGTTGGGGCGGCCGATCAGGGCGATGCGGCGCGGTCCGCCCGAGCGTTCGAGGCCCTCGATGGTGGAGAATTCCGGCAGGACGTCCATGACATGGTCCAGGAGGTCCGCCACGCCGCGGCCGTGCAGGGCCGAGACCGGGTAGGGTTCGCCGAAGCCCAGGCCCCACAGGGTGGCGGAGTCTGCCTCCTGGGCGAAGTCATCCACCTTGTTGGCCACCATGATGACCGGTTTCTTGCTGCGGCGGAGCATCTTCATGACGCCCTCGTCAGTGGCAGTGGCTCCGACAGCCGAATCCACCACGAAGAGCACGGCGTCGGCCAGTTCCACGGCCATTTCGGCCTGTTCCGCCACGCGCGCATGGATGCCGCGGGCATCATGCTCCCAGCCGCCGGTGTCCACCAGGGTGAAGTTGCGCCCGTTCC
Source organism: Pseudarthrobacter sulfonivorans (assembly GCF_024391045.1). Taxonomy (GTDB): domain Bacteria; phylum Actinomycetota; class Actinomycetes; order Actinomycetales; family Micrococcaceae; genus Arthrobacter; species Arthrobacter sulfonivorans_B. Next base: position 28,091 of record NZ_JANFCZ010000029.1, on the reverse strand, counting down.
AGTGCGCCGAATACATGACGCGGTCGCGCGTGACACCCGGAGTATCTTCCACGACGGCTTCGCGGCGGCCCAGGATGCGGTTGACCAGCGTTGACTTGCCCACGTTGGGGCGCCCGATGATGGCCAGGACGGGGTCGAGCTTGACCGGACCGTCGAAGTCATCGTCGTCATAGTCCCCGCTGAGGAGGGCCGCATCGTCTTCGTCGAGGTCGTAGTCCGCCAGGCCGGCCCGGAGCGAGGCGGCGCGAAGCTCCGCTTCGTCGTCGCCAATGGCGGCCAGCCGTTCGGCCACCTGGTCCGTGCCGGTGGGCGTGTATTCGTCTTCGCCGGCGCCTAAAGGGCCGGAGGTTTGAGTCGTATCGCTCATTGCACTTTCCTTAAGTGGTGATCTGCCGGCGTCCCGGCTACTGCTGTGAAGTTCGTGCGGGAATCCGCGTCGGGCAAAGGCTGCCCGCTGTGTTCGATGGTGTCCTGGACGTGGCCCGCCAGCGCAGCGCGGATTTCCGATCCCGCTCTGTCCATTGAAGCACGGCCTGTTTCGCCGGGGTTCCGGCTGAGGGTGAGGGCGTTCCCGAAGCTGACGTGGAAACGCCGCCCGGGCCTGGGTACGGTGTCGAGGTGTTCGCTGCCTGTCCGGGTGCCGAGGATCGCAACTGGCACCACGGGCGCCCCCGAGTTCAGGGCCAGCCAGGCGACCCCGTTGTTGATGTCCGCTGCCTGCCCGCTCCCCCGCGTACCTTCGGGAAGGATCCCGATGCAACGGCCGGCGTCGAGCACGTCCTTACCCAGCTGCAGTGCTGCCCGGTCCCCGGAACGGTCCACGGGCAGTTGGCCGGAGGCATGGAGGATCCGGCCAAGGAAGCCCTTGAACATCTCTTTCTTGACGAGGATGTGCATGGGGCGCGGGGACGCGCCGAACATCACCGGCCCGTCCAGGAAGCTGATGTGGTTGCCGGCAAAAATGACCGGTCCGCCGGTGGGTACGTTGTGCCGGCCGGTGACTGACGTCCGGTACACCACGTGGTCCAGGAACCAGCCCACCGGCCGGCTCCAGGCCATGGTCAGGCCGGAGGGAAGCGCGGCGCGGTCAGTCACGGTTGAGGACCTTTGTCACGATCACCAGGGCGGCGTCAACTGTCTCGGTGAAGTCCAGGTCCGACGAATCAAGCGTGACCACGCCGTCGGCTGCCTGGGTGAAGTTCACTACCGTGGAGTCCTTCGCATCGCGCTGGGTCACCTGCGCGGCCAGCTGTTCCGGGCTCTGGGTGCCGCCCAGCTGGATGCCGCGGCGGCGCAGCCGGGCTTCCTCGCTGGCGGTCAGCAGCATCCGGACTTCAGCGCCGGGCGCGACGACGGTGGTGATGTCCCGCCCTTCCACCACCATGCGCCGGTGGTGCTTTTCGATGAGTTCACGCTGCCGGCGGATCAGTTCCGTCCGGGCGCCCAGGGTGGTGGCCACCGCACTGACCGCCGACGAAATGGCTGGCTCGCGGATGGCATCGGTGACGTCGGTCCCGTCCACGCGCACGTACTCCGTCTGGGGTGTGGTGCTGATGTCCAGGACGAGGTCCCGGGCCGCCTGCTCGACGGCGGCGGCGTCGGCGAGGTCAATTCCGCCGGTGACGCAGAACCAGGTGAGGGCCCGGTACATGGCTCCGGTGTCCAGGTAGGCGAGGTGCAGCCTGCGGGCCACTTCCTTGCTGACGCTGGATTTGCCGGACCCGGAAGGCCCGTCAATGGCGACCACCAAAGGCCGGCCGACGCGCAGGGCGGGCACGGTGTGAAGAAGTTCCTGTGTCATTACTGCAGTACCCGCCATCCGCGGTCGTTGAGTGCTTCGATCAGGTGGTCAAGCTTGTTGGGCAGCACGGAGATCTCCACCATGCCGACGTTCTGCCCCGAGGAGTGGTCAAGGTGGAGGTCTTCGAGGTTGACGCCAATCTCACCAATTTCCGTGAGGAGCCGGGCGATCTGGCCCGGCGTGTCATCCACCAGGACGGTGAGCCACGAATACGCCTGCGGCGGACCGCCGTGCTTGCCCGGGATGCGGGCCTGCCCGGCGTTGCCTTCGCTGATCAGCTGGGCAAGGTCCAGGCGGGCGCCCGGTGCCAAGGGCTCCTCCAGGGTGCCGATGAGCCGGTTAAGGTCCTCGCGGACACCGTAGAGGATCTCCACCACTTTCGTGGAGTTGCCGCCCAGAATCTGGACCCACAGGGTGGGGTCGCTGGCAGCGATCCTGGTGACGTCCCGCAGCCCGTTGCCGGCGAGGGACAGAGCGTGCAGCGGCGTCCCCTGCAGGCGGCTGGCCAGCAGGGAGGACATGATCTGGGGCAGGTGCGAGACCAGGGCAACGGCCTGGTCGTGTTCATCAGCCGAAAACTCGGAAACTACCGCGCCAAGATCCGTTGCCAGCGAACGCGCTGTCTGCACGGCAGCAGCGGTTGACTCCGGGCCGGGGCACAGGACCCACGGCATGGACGTAAAGAGTTCGCCGCGGGCGGCAACGGGACCGGACTTTTCGCGGCCCGCCATCGGGTGCGTGCCCACATAACGGGTCAGGTCCGCGCCGCTGCCCTGGAGCTCAGCCAGGATGGCGGCTTTGACGCTGGCAATGTCCACCACCACGGAGTCCGGGTAGGCGGCCAGCGCCTTGGCTACTTCCGTAGCCGTCACATCCGGCGGTGCCGCCACGACTACCAGCTCCGGCGATTCATCCCGGAGCATGCCCAACGGCTGGCCGGCGCCGATGTCCACGGCAACGGCCTGGTTGGTGGGCGACGGATCGGAGAGGAACACCGGCACGCCGCGCCCCCGAAGGCCCAGCCCGATGCTGGTACCGAGCAGGCCGGTGCCGATCACCACGACCGGACCATTGAGGTGTCCCCGCCCGTGCGAGCGAAATGCGGACATGCCTCAGAGCCCTACGGATGCCAGCAGGTGGCCGACTTCCTGCTTGCCAAGGTTGCGGATGCTGCCCTGGCGCTGGTCGCCCAGCCCGATGGGACCTACCTTGACACGCACCAGGCGCAGGACCGGGAAGCCAACAGCGTCAAACAGGCGCCGGACAATCCGGTTTTTGCCGGAGTGCAGCACAACCTCGATGAGGACGTGGCCCGGGGTGGAGTCCACCAGCCTGAAGGAGTCCACGGAGGCGAACCCGTCTTCGAGTTCCACGCCTTCCTTCAGCTGGGCGCCGATTCCCTGCGGGAAGGGTCCGCGGACCTGGACCAGGTAGGTTTTCGGGACCTCGTAGGAGGGGTGGGTCAGCCGGTTGGCCAGCTCGCCGTCGTTCGTGAGCAGCAGCAGCCCCTCGGTGGCGACGTCAAGCCTGCCAACGTGGAACAGTCGTTCGCCATGGTGGGATTTCCTTACGAAATCGCTGATGCAGGGCCGTCCGTCGGGGTCTTCCATGGTGGACACAACACCCTTGGGCTTGTTGAAGACCATGTACACGAGGTTCTCGTCCAGCTGGATGCGGAGCCCATCCACGTGGATGACAGCGGTCTTGGGATCCACACGGACCCCAAGCTCGGTGACCACCTGGCCGTCAACCTCAACCCGGCCTTCGGCGATCATTTCCTCGCAGACGCGGCGCGATGCCACCCCTGCCTGGGCCATGACTTTCTGAAGCCGGGTGCCGTCGGCGTCGTGCACTTCGGACTGCGGGACCGGACCGCGTGGTCCGCGCTTGCGTGAAGGCTTGCGGACGGGGCCAAGATTCTGGCCGAAGCGTTCGCTGCCGAACGCACGCGAGGCTGCGGCCCCCGGCTTACCGGCGCGTGGCTTGGGCTTGAGCGCCCCGGGGGTGCCGGGGGCTTTTTTGGCGCCCGGTTTCCGGGCAGCAGGCTTCCGCGATGAGGCGGAGGCCTTCCAGTCAGAGTCCCCGCGGCCAGCCGGCGATGCCGGGGCATCGCCGGGATCGACAAAGCGCTCTTCGCGCGGCTTCGGAGCCTTGTAGGGGCGGTCGCCGCCGCCGAATCCGGGGTTGCGCTTGCCGGCGGCGGCGCGGAAGCCGCCCTGCGCCGGATTGCGGCTGGCGCCGCCCTGCCCGGCATTGCGTTCTGAACTGTTGCGTCCCGAACTGTTACGTGGTGAACCCTGGCGTCCCGCCTGTGTCATGACCCGTCCTTCTATATGTTGACCGCCACGTTGTCCCAGGACAACCCTAGCCAGCCATGCAGAATTTTTCTGCCCGTATGAATACTCTTGTGCGCAGTCGGGATGGTCCCGCCTACATTCTGTCGGCGTCGTAGAACTCCGCGATGCCTTCAAGCCCCGGTAGGTGGGGTGAGAGCTGCGGCAGCTCGGCCACGGACCCGATTCCCATCCGTTCCTGAAAGTACGATGTGGTCCGGTAGAGAACGGCTCCCGATTCGGGATCATTTCCCGAATCTTCGATCAGCCCGCGCTGGGTCAATGTCCGTACGACAGAATCGACATTGACTCCCCGAATCGCGGACACCCTGGCTCTGGAGACAGGCTGTCGATACGCGATGACAGCGAGTGTTTCCAGTGCCGCCTGCGTCAGCCTGGCTGTCTGACCTTCCAGCACGAACCGGCCCACAATGTCGGCAAAATCCGCGCGGGAATAGATCCGCCAGCCACCGGCGATGCTCCGCAATTCAAAACCCCGGGGGCTGGAGCTGAAACCAGCAACGCTGGCGTCGTCCATGTCCGGGGCTTTAACAGTATAGCCGCTATACTCCCGCTGCAGTTCCGCAAGCAACTGCTCGACGACGGCGACTGTCAGGTTAAGGCCGGTGGCGAGTTCCGTGGCGGTGGCCGGCTGGTCCAGAACCATCAGGACCGCCTCCAGGGCAGCCTTGGCGCCTCCGGGAAGCGAGTGGACGTCCGGATCTCCCTGCCCGTCCTCGTCCCCGGCACCTGCCGCCGCGGCCGGGGTGGCTAAAAAGTCCTCAGTCACAGTTGCTCCTCATACTCTTCCCTCAGGTTTTCTGTTGACCACCCGGTGCCGTCTGCCGTCCAGTGCACGGTGAGGTCCCCCAGCGGCGAGAGCTGGTCAAAGGACACCGCCCGGTCACGGAACATTTCCAGCAAGGCCAGGAACCGGGCTACGACCACCAGGGTGGATTCGGCGTCGGCTATCAGCGCCCGGAAGGACAGGGGCCTTCCCAGCTGCAGCCGCAGCCCCAGGATTTCAGCCTGTTCCCTGACGCTGACGGCACTGCCGTGCAGGTGTGCCAGGCCAACCTCAGTGGGCCTGGGTGCCTTGGGCTGCAGTGCTGCTTCGGCCAGGCGCGCGAATTGCTGTGGCGTATGTTTCCACACCAACTCCGGCAGCATGGCGGCGAAGTGCTCCTCGAGGGCAACCTGCCGTGGAACCCGCTGTGCCTCCTGTTCCAGGCTTTCGGCCATCAGCGCGGCCACCTGCTTGAACGCCTTGTACTGGAGCAGACGGGCAAACAGGAGGTCGCGGGCCTCCAGCCGGGCGATGTCCTCGTCGTCTTCCACTTCGCCGGCCGGCAGCAGCCGTGCTGCCTTGAGGTCCAGGAGCGTGGCGGCGATGACGAGGAACTCGCTGGCTTCGTCCAGCGCCCATTCCTCACCCAGCTCCTGGAGCTTCCTGATGTACCTGATGAACTCATCAGTGACGGTGGCGATGGCCACCTCGGTGATGTCCAGCTGATGCTTGGCGATGAGGCCCAGCAAGAGGTCAAACGGTCCCGTAAAGTTGGCCAGCCGCACCTCAAAGCCGGGCTTGGATTCAGCCACGGACCTGACTAGGGTGCGCCGCCGCGGGAAATCAATTCCTTGGCCAGGCGCCGGTACGCATCAGCGCCAATGTGGTTCCCTGCGTAGCTTGTGATCGGCTCGGCCGCCACGGTGGCGTCAGCGAACTTGATGGAGCGCTTGATGACCGTCTCAAAGACTTTGTCGCCGAAGGCCTCCACGAGCCGGGCGATGACTTCCCGGCTGTGAAGCGTGCGGGCGTCGTACATCGTGGCGAGGACGCCGTCCACCTGCAGCCGGGGGTTGAGCCGGTCCTGGACTTTGTCGATGGTCTCCACCAGCAGGGCCACCGCACGGAGCGCAAAGAACTCGCAGATCAGCGGGATGATCACGCCATGCGCCGCAGTCAGGGCGTTGACCGTCAGGAGGCCCAGTGACGGCTGGCAGTCGATGAGAACGACGTCGTAGTCGTCTTCGACTTTCTTCAGCGCCCTGTCCAGGACCTGTTCGCGGGCCACCTCGTTGACCAGCTGCACCTCAGCGGCGGAGAGGTCGATGTTGGCGGGCAGGAGATCGACGTTTTCGACGCCGGTCCGGTGGATTGCATCCCGGATGTCCACCTTGCGGTCCATCAGGACGTTGTAGACCGTCAGGTCCAGTTCGTGGGGATTGACTCCCAGGCCCGCGGACAGCGCACCCTGGGGGTCAAAGTCAACCAGCAGCACCCGGCGGCCGTATTCGGCCAGGGCAGCCGCCAGGTTGATGGTTGAGGTGGTCTTGCCAACGCCGCCCTTTTGGTTGACCATGGCGATCACTCGGGCGGGACCGTGGGATGACAGCGGTGCGGGTTCGGGAAATTCGCGGTGGGGGCGCCCTGTGGGACCCATCACGGCGTCTTCCAGATCGAGTTCCGTGCCTTCCAGAGTTGCTGAACCCTGTTCGCTGCTCACGTATCTATCCACACTTTCGATGACGGTGATTTTTCCTGCCGCTGATGGTCCAGCGCCGATCCTGCTTTTCACCTAGGCTACAGGCCCCGACACGGTATTCGAGGGAACTTGACTTTGTGTGCATTCTGAGCCTTGACCTTCTGGTAGAAGTCGAAGGTTAATCTTCCGCACATGCAAACCGCCCGTGCAGCCGGGCTGCACGGGCGGTTTCATCGCAGGCTCAGGGGCACATCTTAGGCGTGCGCCGTGACCTCCGGATTTGCGGGGGACGTAGCCATCCGGTCGCCGTGGCCGGCCATCATGGTCTGCTCATCAAAGGGGATGGCGCCGGACAGGACATTGGTGACCTGCTCGCCGTCGATCTCCTTCACCCAGGTGCCGATCAGGACGGTGGCGACAGCGTTGCCGGTGAAGTTTGTCAGTGCGCGGGCCTCGGACATAAAGCGGTCGATGCCGACAATCATGCCCACGCCGCCCAGCAGCTGGGGTGCGTGCGCCTGGAGTCCGGCCGCCAGGGTGGCCAGGCCGGCACCGGTGACGCCGGCGGCACCCTTGGAGGCGATGATCATGAAGATCAGCAGCGAAACCTGTGCTCCGAGATCCATCGGCATGCCCATGGCGTTGGCCACGAACAGCGACGCCATGGTCAGGTAGATGGCGGTGCCGTCAAGGTTGAAGGAGTAGCCGGTGGGTACGGTCACGCCCACAACCGGCTTGGAAACCCCCAGATGCTCCATTTTGGCGATGAGGCGCGGCAGGGCAGCCTCGGAGGACGAGGTGGAGAAAATCAGCAGGTATTCACGGGCCAGGTACTTCATGAGCTTGAAGATGTTCACACCGGCAACAACCTGGAGGATTCCACCCAGGATGACCACGATGAACAGGGCACACGTGATGTAGAAGGCGGCCATCAGCGTGAACATGCTGATGATTGCCTGGAAGCCCGTGGCGCCGACAACAGCAGCGATGGCACCGAAGGCACCAACGGGAGCGAGCCACATGATCATGATGAGGATCCGGAAGACGAGTGCCTGGCCGTGGCCGATGGCCTTGAGGATCGGGGCACCCTGCGGGCCCATCTTCTGCAGCGCAAAACCAACGAGGATGGCCGCGAGGAGTGTGGGCAGGACGGGGATGTCGCCGGGAATGATGCCCAGCAGGAAGTCCACGGTGCTGTCCGTGGCAGCCTTCTTGTTGGGGTCATAAGGGGTCAGGTTGAGGCCCTCACCGGGGTGAATGAGATTGCCCACCACCAGGCCGATTGCGAGCGCAAAGGTGGACATGACCACGAAGTAGACCAGCGCCAGGCCGCCCACCTTGCCGACCGTTGCGGCTTTGGCGATGGAGCCGATGCCCAGGACGATGGTGCAGAAGATGATGGGTGCGATCATCATCTTGATGAGTTTGATGAAGCCGTCGCCGAGGGGCTTCAGTGATTTGCCGACCTCCGGGAACATCAGGCCGACGACGGCTCCCAGAATGACGGCGGCAATGACGGCCATGTAGAGGTAATGCGATTTGTCCAGGCCCTTTCGGGCGGCCTTTGCAGGCGCTGCTGACTCTCCTCGTTGAGAAGCCAAGGTGTGTCTCCTTATGTGGATAATCTGGTAGACGCTGCGGCTCATTCTCTGGGCTCATCGCGTCCGTCGGTGTGATATCCATCATTAGGCACACCGTGACTCAGCTCACCGTTGCGTTCATATTGGTCATGGGAGGTGATTGATGATCCACCGCTGGAGTATCGCCCGAAGGCTCTTTGTTGCCAATCTGCTGATTGTGCTGGCCTTCATCGCGGTGGTGGGCACAGCCACCTATGTGGACGCGCGGGACCGCAGCTACGAGGAAGCCGGGCGCCGGATGACCGGTGTGGCGGCCGCCGTCGCAGCCAATCCCCTGGTCCTGCAGGCCGCCGGCACCGCGGACCCGTCCGCAGTGCTGCAGCCCTATGCGCTGGACGTGATGGCGGGCTCCGGGGCGGATTTTGTCACCATCATGGCCCCGGACAGGACCCGCTGGACCCATCCCCGGAACGAGGAGCTCGGCAAGCCGTACATCGGGTCCATCGATGCGCCGTTGCGCGGTGAGGTATTTACCGAAGTCACTGCCGGAACACTGGGACCATCGGTGCGGACTGTGGTTCCGGTCAAGGATTCGGCGGGGAACGTCAAGGCCCTGGTTGCCGCGGGGGTCACCGTACGGACAGTCGATGTGGCCTTGTCCGGCCGGTTGCCGGCGTTGCTTGCCCTCGGCGGGGCTCTCCTCGTGGGCGGCTCGCTGGCCTCCTGGCTGTTGGGCCGTTACCTGCGACGGGTGACCCGCGGCTGGGGGCCCGAGCAGTTGGCGCAGCTCTTTGCCTACTACGAATCGGTGCTTCACTCCGTCCGGGAAGGACTTATCCTCATCGATACCAAAGGCAGGGTGGTGATGTTCAACGACCAGGCGGCAGACCTGCTGGGCCTGGAGCCCCGCGGCCCGGAGAACGATCCTTCCCGGCCGCCGCTGCTGGCGGACCTGCCGGTGGCACCGAGCCTGAAGGACCTCTTCGAATCGGGCCGGACGGCCCACGATGAGATCCACCTGACGGGTCCGCGGATCGTGGTGGTGAACCAGGGTCCGGCCGTTGAGCCGGTCTCCTCCGGCATCCGCCGACCTGCCGTCTTCGGTACAGTGGCCACCATCCGTGACCGGACTGAGATCGAGTCGCTGGGCAGCGAACTGGAAACCATGCGCACGCTGTCGGGCGCCCTCCGGGCACAGACCCACGAGCACGCCAACCGGCTGCACACCCTGGTTTCCCTGCTGGAGCTGGGCCGCACCCGGGAGGCCCTGGAGTTTGCCACCCAGGACCTGGAACTGAGCCAGCAACTCACGGACGAGATGGTGAACTCCGTGGACGAGCCCGTTCTCAGCGCCCTGATTATGGGAAAGGCTGCGGAAGCGAACGAACGCGGGGTCAGGCTGACGCTCGACGCCCAGGGATCTGCGTCCGTGGCCGGCCTGGCGGTCCAGGACCTTGTCACCATATTGGGAAACCTCCTGGACAACGCGATCGACGCCGCCGCGGACAGCCCGGCGCCGAAGTCCGTGCAGCTGACCGTTGAGTCCGACGCCGAGGGCCTGGACATCACAGTGGAGGACTCCGGCCCGGGCGTGGATCCGGCTGCGGTGGAGGACATTTTCCGGCAGGGCTTCAGCACCAAGGCTGCGGGCCCCTTCGGGCGGGGCATTGGCCTGGCCCTGGTCCGCCAGGCCGTACAGCGCCTGGACGGTACCATGACCATCACCGGCACACACGGCGCATGCTTCCACGTCTTTCTGCCGGCAGCCGTGGGGATCGATCAAGAGGAGCAGGTCCTGTGAGTGAAATCCGCGTCCTGGTGGTGGAGGACGAACCCGTGGCGTCGGCCGCGCATGCGGCCTACGTGGGGCGGATGCCGGGGTTCTCGCTGGCAGGTACCGCACCGGACGGCCAGTCCGCGCTCAGGCTGCTGACCGAGCTCGCTGCCGCCGGCCAACCGGTGGAACTCGTCCTGCTGGATATGAACCTCCCGGACCTGCATGGCCTCGACATCGCCCGGCGGATGCGGTCCGCAGGGATCCTGGCGGACATCATCGCGATCACCGCCGTGCGCGAGGTGGCGATTGTCCGGAGTGCCGTGGCCATCGGGGTGGTCCAGTACCTGATCAAGCCGTTCACCTTTGCGACGTTCGCGGACAAGCTCGGCAGCTACCGGCTGTTCCGGCAACAGCTGGCGGCCCCGGCAGCCGGGGCAGGCAGGGCCGGGGCGTCCCAGAGCGAGGTGGACCAGGCGTTCGCGAGCCTCCGGGCGCCGTCGGAGCTGCCGTTGCCAAAAGGCCTGTCCGGTTCCACCCTCGACTCCGTCAAGGAGTACCTGAAGCGGCAAGGGAGCGCCGTTTCGGCCACCGAGGTCATGACCGCACTGGGCATGTCGCGGGTGACGGCCCGCCGCTACCTGGAATACCTTGCCGATGCCGGCATCCTCACCCGCGCACCCCGCTACGGGACGCCGGGCCGTCCGGAAAACGAATACGGCTGGAACCGCTCCTAGGCGGCGCCGTCCGGCCGCAGCACGCCCACCAACTGGCCCAGGACGTCAGGGTCCTCAATCGTGGACGGGACTACGTACTCGTCGCCGTCGGCAATCTGGCGCATCGTCTTGCGCAGGATCTTCCCCGACCGGGTCTTAGGCAGGGCCTGCACCACCGTGGCGTGCTTGAAGTCGGCCACCGGTCCAATGTCTTTCCGCACCAGGGCCACCAACTCACGGACAAGCTGGTCTTCATCGGCGTCCACTCCGGCTTTGAGGACCACGTAGCCGCTGGCGCGCTGCCCCTTGAGGGGGTCGGCCACGCCAATGACGGCGCATTCGGCGACAGCCGGATGGCTGGAGATGACCTGCTCAATCGCACCGGTGGACAGGCGGTGGCCTGCCACGTTGATGATGTCATCGGTGCGGCCCATCACAAAGACGTAGCCATCGGCGTCCCGGTAACCGCTGTCACCCGTAACGTAGCTGCCCTCGAAGGCCGCGAGGTAGGAGGACACGTAGCGGTCATCGTTCCGCCAGAGCGTAGTCAGGGTCCCGGGCGGCAACGGCAGGCCCAGCACAATGTTGCCTTCCTCCCCCTGTTCCACCGGCTCGCCGGAGCCGTCCACGATGCTCAGCGCAAAGCCTGGCATCGGCACCGTGGGTGACCCGGGCTTGAAGGGCAAATCCTCCAAGCCGCGGGGATTGGCGCAGATAGCCCACCCGGTCTCGGTCTGCCACCAGTGGTCCACCACCGGGACACCCAAAACCTCGCCGGCCCAGCGGTAGGTTTCGGTGTCGAGCCGTTCTCCCGCCGCAAACAGCGTCCGCAGGCTGGAGATGTCGTAGCGGGCAAGCTCCGCCGCCTGCGGGTCGGCTTTCCGGATGGCCCGGAGGGCCGTAGGTGCCGTGAACAGTACATTCACGTGATGGTCCTGGACAACGCGCCAGAACGCGCCGGCGTCGGGAGTGCCCACGGGTTTTCCCTCGTACAGCACCGTCGTGGCGCCGGCCAGCAGCGGCCCGTAAACAATGTACGAGTGGCCCACCACCCACCCCACGTCGGAAGCCGTCCACATCACGTCCCCGGGTCCGATGTCGTAAATGTTCGCCATGGTCCACGACAGGGCGACGGCGTGCCCGCCGTTGTCCCGCACCACACCCTTGGGTGTGCCCGTGGTGCCGGAGGTGTAAAGGATGTAGAGGGGATCCGTTGCGGCCACGTCCACGGGTGCGGCCGGAACAGCGTGTTCCATGGCTTTGTCCCAGTCCAGCCATCCCGGGAAGTCGGCCATCGCGGTAGCGAAGCCTTCCCGGCCTTTGACGATGACCGGGAGCGTGCCGGCGCTGCTTAGATCCAGGGCTTCGGCGACGGCCGGCAGATACTCCACCCGCCGGGACGGTTCAATGCCGCCCGAGGCGGTGACGATGACCGATGGCTTGGCGTCGTCAATCCGCGCCGCCAGTTCCTTCGGCGCGAAGCCGCCGAAGACCACCGAATGCACCGCTCCGAGCCGGGCGGTCGCCAGCATGGCAATGGCCGCTTCGGGAATCATGGGCATGTAGATGACCACGCGGTCGCCCTTGCCGACGCCCTGCGAGCGCAACACCCCGGCGAATCGTGCCACAAGGGCTGTGAGTTCGGAATAGGTGTAGCTGCGCTTGATTCCCAGCATCGCCGAGTCGTAGATCAGGGCGTCCTGGTCGCCGCGGCCGGCTTCGATGTGCCGGTCCAGGGCGTTGTAGCAGGTGTTCAGCATGCCGTCCGGAAACCAGCGGTACAGCGGAGCCGCCGAGTCATCCAGCGCCGCAGTCGGTGCCGTGCTCCAGGACACCGCCCTCGACGCCTCCAGCCAGAACTCGTCACGCTTTTCCAGGCTCCGCGCATAGGTTTCCTGATAATTCATACCCACCATGATGAGCTCCCGTCGACGCTGACATTTGCCCTCCATGCTATGCGCAGCACCGTCCCGGCACAAGGGTTTTGTATACATAAGAGCGGCTGAAGTCAGGCAAACAGGGAAAGGTCTAGGCGGAAATGCCCTTTCGTGTATACACTGAGGATCATCCACGCAACGAGGGGAGGAAACCTTGAGAGCCAGCGACAAAGCCTATGCTGCACTCCGCGAAGACATCATTGAATGGCGCCTCGCGCCAGGTACCGTCCTCGCCGAAGTGGAACAATCCGAACGCCTCGGGGTGTCCCGCACCCCTGTCCGGGAGGCGCTCAGCCGGCTGAACGCAGAAGGGCTCACGACGGCGGCGGGCGGCCGCGGCGTCGTCGTCACCGATATCTCCCTCGAAGACATCGACGAGATGTTCGAGCTGCGTGAGACCCTCGAGGGCAAGGCGGCGGCGCTGGCCGCCGAACGCGGCGAGCGCGTTGTTTTCGAACAGCTCCATGCCGACCTGCTGCGCGCCCCCGAACTGATCAGCCAGGACGACCCCGCCCGGCACGCGTACTACGCGCTGGTGGGGCGACTCGATGAGGCGATTGACGCCGCCATCTCCAACTCATATCTCGCCCAGGCAATGCGCAGCCTGCGGGTCCACCTGGTCCGGGTTCGCCGCCTCGCAGCCGATGACGCCCAGCGGCTGAACGCGGCGGCCGCCGAGCATGCGGCCATTGCCGAGGCCATCGCTGCCGGCAACGCCAAACTCGCTGAAGCAGCCACCACCTTGCATCTGCACCGCAGTCTTTCCCACGTCAAAGCCACCCACTCACCGAATGAGGAGCACCATGGTTAAGCTCAACCACGTCCGTGTCTACAAGAGCGAAGAGAACCTCGCCCGCGAGGACCAGCTGGCCCACAAGATCGCAGAGGTCGCCGCCGACCCCGTCGAGGTCACCCCGGACGTCACCGAAATGGTCATCAACCGGGTCATCGACAACGCATCCGTTGCCATCGCTTCCCTGAACCGCGGCCCCATCGTCGCTGCCCGCGCCCAGGCCCTGACCCACGCACCCACCACCAACGGCAAGGGCTCAGGCGTCTTCGGCATCACCGACAGGGTCTCCCCCGAATGGGCGGCCTGGGCCAACGGTGTGGCCGTCCGCGAACTCGACTACCACGACACCTTCCTGGCGGCTGAGTACTCGCACCCCGGCGACAACATCCCGCCGATCCTGGCTGTCGCGCAGCACGTCGGAGCCAGCGGCCGGGACCTTATCCGCGGCATCGCCACCGGCTACGAAATCCAGGTCGACCTGGTGAAGGCCATTTGCCTGCACAAGCACAAGATCGACCACGTAGCCCACCTCGGCCCGTCGGCCGCCGCAGGCATCGGCACTCTCCTGGGCCTCGACGTCGAGACCATCTTCCAGTCCGTCGGCCAGGCGCTGCACACCACCACCGCCACCCGCCAGTCCCGCAAGGGCGAGATCTCCACCTGGAAGGCCCACGCACCCGCGTTCGCCGGCAAGATGGCCGTTGAAGCCGTGGACCGCGCCATGCGCGGCCAGACCTCCCCCGTGCCGATCTACGAAGGCGAAGACGGCGTCATCGCGTGGATGCTCGACGGCCCGGACGCCTCCTACGAAGTGCCGCTGCCCGAGGCCGGCGAAGCCAAACGCGCCATCATGGACACCTACACCAAGGAACACTCCGCCGAATACCAGGCCCAGGCCTGGATCGACCTGGCCCGCAAGCTGCACAAGGAGCACCCGGAAGCCACCGACCCCGCCAACGTGAAGTCGGTCTTGATCAAGACCAGCCACCACACGCACTACGTGATCGGCTCCGGCGCCAACGACCCCCAGAAGTACAGCCCCACGGCCAGCCGCGAAACGTTGGACCACTCCATCCCGTACATCTTCACCGTCGCCCTGCAGGACGGCTCCTGGCACCACGTCGATTCCTACTCCCCCGAGCGCGCCGGCCGGCCCGACACCGTGGAGCTGTGGCACAAGGTCACCACCGAGGAAGACCCGGAATGGACCCGCCGCTACCACTCACTGGACATCTCGGAAAAGGCCTTCGGCGGTTCCGTGGAGATCACCCTCAACGACGGCACCGTCATCACCGACCAGATCGCCGTGGCCGACGCCCACCCGCTCGGCGCTCGGCCCTTCGCACGCCAGCAGTACATCAACAAATTCCGCACGCTGGCGGCCGGCATCGTCGCCGACGAGGAAATCGAACGCTTCCTCGCGGCCGCCGAGAACCTTCCCAACCTCGGCCCCGGCGAGCTGGACCAGCTGAACATCACCGCCGCCCCCGGCGTCATCAACCTCAGCGACGCCCCTGCCGGCCTCTTCTAGGCAACCCACTTCCAACCTCTGACAGGGAGAACCCATGCTGTACTCCAAAACAACGCCGGAACAGAAGCGTGTGGCACTGCGGGAGATGCTCGCCTCCGGCAACATCGTGCAGTTCCCCGGCGCATTCAGTCCCCTTTCCGCACGGCTGATCGAGGAAAAGGGCTTCGCCGGCGTGTACATCTCCGGTGCTGTGCTGGCCAACGACCTTGGCCTGCCGGACATCGGCCTGACTACCCTGACCGAGGTTGCCACCCGGGCCGGGCAGATCGCCCGCATGACCGACCTGCCCTGCCTGGTGGACGCCGACACCGGATTCGGTGAGCCCATGAACGTGGCCCGCAGCATCCAGGAACTCGAAAACGCCGGGCTGGCCGGCTGCCACATCGAGGACCAGTTCAACCCGAAGCGGTGCGGCCACCTGGACGGCAAGAACGTAGTGGACCTGGACACGGCTACCAAGCGTATCCGGGCTGCGGCAGACGCGCGCCGCGACCCGAACTTCCTCGTTATGGCCCGGACCGACATCCGGGCCGTCGAGGGGATCGAGGCCGCCCAGGAGCGGGCCCGTGCCCTGGTGGACGCCGGCGCCGACGCCATCTTCCCGGAGGCCATGAAGGATCTGTCCGAGTTCCAGGCCATCCGCGACGCGGTGGACGTGCCGGTCCTGGCCAACATGACCGAGTTTGGCAAGAGCGATCTGTTCACCGTTGACCAGCTGCAGTCGGTGGGCGTCAACATGGTGATTTACCCGGTCACGCTCCTGCGCATTGCCATGGGCGCTGCAGAGCGTACGCTGGAATCGATCAAGGCAACAGGGTCCCAGGAAGCACAGGTGGAAAACATGCTCACCCGTGCGCGTCTCTATGACCTTGTGGACTACGAGGCCTACAACCAATTCGATACCGGCGTATTCAACTTCCAGATTCCCGGCGTCCGGTAGGACCGCGGGAAAACCGCAAGAACGAAGGAGTTCAACATGGCTGCTGAAGATATTAAAAAGGGCCTGGCCGGCGTCGTGGTGGACTACACCGCGGTCTCCAAGGTCAACCCCGACACCAACTCGCTGCTGTACCGCGGCTACCCCGTCCAGGAGCTGGCCGCAAAGTGCAGTTTCGAGGAGGTGGCTTACCTGCTCTGGAACGGCGAACTGCCCACGCCGGAGCAGCTGGCGGAATTCACTGCCCGCGAGCGTGCCGGCCGCGCGCTGGATCCGGTGGTGAAGAAGGTCATCGACGCACTGCCCACCACGGCCCACCCCATGGACGTGTGCCGGACGGCGGCGTCGGTACTGGGCGCGCGGCATCAGCTTGCTGAGGATTCCTCGCCGGAGGCCAACATGGCCAAGGCTGTGGATCTTTTCGCTGCCATGCCCGCCGTCGTTGCCTATGACCAGCGGCGCCGCCGCGGCCAGGACGTGGTGGAACCGCGGGAGGACCTGGGCTACTCGGCCAACTTCCTGTGGATGGCATTCGGCGAAGACCCGGTGGACGAGGTCATTGAGGCCTTCAACGTCTCGATGATCCTGTACGCCGAGCACTCATTCAACGCCTCAACCTTCACCGCACGGGTGGTCACCTCAACCCTCGCCGACCTGCATTCGGCCGTGACGGCGGCCATCGGCGCGCTCAAGGGGCCCCTGCACGGCGGCGCCAACGAGGCCGTCATGCACACCTTTGACGAGATCGGCATCCGGCCCGAGGAATCCCTCGAGGACGCCGCCGCCCGGGCCAAGGCCTGGATGGAGGACGCCCTGGCACAGAAGAAGAAGGTCATGGGCTTCGGCCACCGCGTTTACAAGCACGGCGATTCCCGTGTTCCCACCATGAAAGCCGCCCTGGACAAGATGATTGCCCACTACGGCCGGCCGGAGCTGCTGGGACTCTACAACGGGCTCGAACAGGCCATGGACGAGGCCAAAGCCATCAAGCCAAACCTCGACTACCCGGCAGGACCCACCTATCACCTGATGGGCTTCGACACCCCCACGTTCACGCCGCTGTTCGTAGCCAGCCGGATCACCGGCTGGACCGCGCACATCATGGAACAGGCTGCCTCGAACTCCCTGATCCGGCCGCTGAGCGAATACAACGGCCCGGAGGAACGGCACGTGCCGTAACCGGCTCAAGCACGGAACGACGGCGGGTCAGTCACCTTAAGGGGTGGCCGGCCCGCCGTTTGTGTTTCGGCGTCAGCGGGTAGAGTAGTCCAGCACTTCGCGGACGGTCTCGTTGTCGTCGTTCAGGACCACGGTGAGCCGCAGCAGGGACCCGCCCAGAGCACGGGGCAGCCAGTGCTCGGCGTCCTGCCACATCCGCTCCACCGGCAGGGATCCGACGTCGAACCATTCCGGCCGGATCTCGGTACTCTCGGAGGGCTCGCCGTCCCAGCGCTCCGCCACAAACAGGCGGGTGCGCATGTTCCACTCCGGGCGGGCCGGAAAGTGGAAGGCCACAACGCCGGCGTCGCGCAGGTCGGCTTCAAGCACTACGACGCCCGCTTCCTCCTGGACTTCGCGGCACGCGGCTTCCGCGTCGCTCTCCCCCGGCTCAACGTGGCCGCCCAGACCAACAATCTTGCCCAGCCCGAATCCGGTCTTCTTCGTACCCAGGAGGACCTGGAACACGCCCGATTCGATGCGGGTGAGGAAGCACAGGGTGACAGGGACGAACGTCATATCCCTACCCTATAGCGGTCTTAGCCGAGCGCCCTGGGATGCGCGGCGGCGTAGATTTCGCGGAGGGTGTCCGCGGTGACCAGGGTATAAACCTGGGTGGTGGTGACGGAGGCGTGGCCCAGCAGTTCCTGTACCACACGGACGTCCGCTCCGCCCTCCAGCAGGTGGGTGGCGAACGAATGCCGGAGGGTGTGCGGCGACACATCCTTGGTGATGTTGGCTTTATCTGCCGCCGCCTTCAGGATGGTCCAGGCGCTCTGCCGGCTGATCCTGCCACCCCTCGCGTTCAGAAAGAGGGCCGGGGTGCCCTTGCCCTTCGCCGCCAGCAGCGGGCGGGCCCGCACGAGGTAAGCGTCCAGGGCCCGGGCCCCGTAGGAGCCCAGCGGAACCAGCCGTTCCTTGGATCCCTTGCCGAACAGGCGGACGATCGCGGGTCCTTCCGCATCGTCCTGCAGTGAGATGTCGTCAACGTCCAGGCCCACGGCCTCACTGATCCGGGCGCCGGTGGAATAGAGGAATTCAAGAAGGGCGCGGTCCCGGAGCCCTGTGGCGGTGTCCGTACCGGCCGCTTCGAGAATGCGGGTGACCTCGTCCACACTGATGGCCTTTGGCAGCCTTTTGCCCGGCATCGGCGGATGGACGTCGCTGGCGGGATCCGTCGTCGTCAGCCCTTCCAGTGCCCAAAACTTGTGCAGGCCCCGGACGGCAACCACCGTCCGGGCCGCGGACCTGACGCCCAGGGCGGTGCCGCCGTCGGAACCGTCATTGAGGGCAAGGACGAACCCCGTGACGTGGTGGCGGGTGATCTGGTCAGGACTCTCGCAGCCCTGCGCCGTCAGGTATCGGGAGTACCTTGCCAGGTCGCGCCGGTACGCGGCGAGCGTGTTCGGGGCCAGTCCGCGTTCGACGCCCATGTGCTGGAGGTAAGCCGTGACGGCGCGGAGGATGGGTGCCTGGGGAGGGACGGGCGGAGCTTCGGTTTCCGGGGCAGCAGTTTCCGCGGAGGTTGGGGCTGTCATCAGCGCTGGCTGGGATGCGCAGGCCAGGGCGCGTCCCCCGGACGCAGCCCGTCAAACCCGTCGGCACGGGCAGCGGCTGCTGCCAGGATCCCGACGACGGCGGACGGGTTGTGCAGCCGTCCCGCCAGGACGGACGCCACGGCGTCGTCGAGCGCGATCCAGTGGAATTCGATTTCGGCTTCCTCGTCGGTCCGTTCGTGGCGCTCGTGATGGGGCACTTCGGTGAGGCCGCGCGCGAGGTAGATCCGGATGGCTTCACTGGAGGACCCGGGTGAGTTGAAAAAGTCGGCCAGGACGTTCCAGGTGGAGGCTGCGAGGTCTGCTTCCTCAGCCAGTTCGCGGGCAGCGCCCACCACAAAGTCCTCGCCCTCGACATCAAGCAGGCCGGCCGGGATTTCCCAGAGGTCCATGCCCACGGGGTGCCGGTACTGCCTGATGAGCAGCACCTCGCCGGCGGCGTTCATCGGCAGAACCGCCACCGCTCCGGGATGGTCGATGTAATCACGGGTCAGTGCCTCGCCGGTC
Organism: Pseudarthrobacter sulfonivorans; assembly: GCF_024391045.1. Lineage (GTDB taxonomy): Bacteria > Actinomycetota > Actinomycetes > Actinomycetales > Micrococcaceae > Arthrobacter > Arthrobacter sulfonivorans_B. The sequence goes on along the minus strand of NZ_JANFCZ010000029.1, from coordinate 8,922 downwards.
TCGCTCAGCTGGAAGCTGTCGCTGACCACGTCCCAGATCCGGCCCTCGTAGACCTTTTCCGTAGACAAAAGACGGCGCGGGCTCGGTGCATCCGAAACCTGCTTTGCAGCTGGAGTCGTCTCAGGTGTACCGGGCATCGCGCCGTCCTCTACTTATTCGGTTCTATTGTGCTGCAACCGTACGTGACGGCTTGGCAGCCGGCGCGTCCTGTGCGTCCAGGTCCTGGGCGTTCTGGTGGTCCAGGGCCGCCTTGATCAGCCCGCTGAAGAGCGGGTGGGGGCGGGTGGGACGCGAGCTCAGTTCCGGGTGCGCCTGGGTTGCCACGTAGTACGGGTGGACCTCGCGCGGCAGTTCAACATATTCCACGAGCTTGCCGTCCGGGGACGTTCCGGAGAACACGAGACCCTGGGCCGCAATCTGCTCGCGGTACTTGTTGTTGACCTCGTAGCGGTGGCGGTGGCGTTCGCTCACGGTGGTCTTGCCGTAGGTTTCCGCGACGACGGAACCTTCGTCGAGCTTTGCCTCGTACAGGCCCAGGCGCATGGTGCCGCCGAGGTCGCCCTTGCCTTCCACGATGTCCAGCTGCTCTTCCATCGTTGCGATCACCGGGTACTTGGAGTCGGGTTCGAATTCGCTGGAGGATGCGCCCTCCAGGCCAACCACGTTGCGCGCATATTCGATCACCATGCACTGCAGGCCGAGGCAGAGGCCCAAAACCGGAAGCTTGGATTCGCGGGCGTACTTCAGTGCGCCCAGCTTTCCTTCGAGGCCGCGGATGCCGAAGCCGCCGGGAACACAGATGGCGTCCACGCCGTCGAGGGACGCGACGGCGCCCTCATGGGTTTCGCACTCGTCCGACGGGACCCAGCGGATCTTGACCTTGGTGTCGTTGGCGAAGCCGCCGGCGCGCAGGGCCTCGGTGACGGACAGGTAGGCGTCCGGGAGGTCGATGTACTTGCCCACAAGGGCAATTTCGACGTGGTGCTTGGGGTTGTGCACTGCCTGGAGCAGCTTGTCCCAGCTGGTCCAGTCCACATCCTTGAACGGCAGGTCCAGAGCGCGGACGATATAGGAGTCCAGGCCCTGCGTGTGCAGCGTCTTGGGAATGTCGTAGATGCTGGGGGCGTCCGGGCAGCCGATGACAGCTTCCAGGTCGACGTCGCACATGCGGCCGATCTTGGCGCGCATGGCCTCGGGGATCTCACGGTCCGAGCGGATCACGATGGCCTCCGGCTGGATGCCGATGGAGCGCAAGGCTGCTACGGAGTGCTGGGTCGGCTTGGTCTTCAGTTCCTGCGACGGTCCGATGTACGGGACCAGCGAGACGTGGACGAAGAACACGTTGCCGCGGCCCACGTCCTGGCGGACCTGGCGGGCGGATTCGAGGAACGGCTGGGATTCGATGTCTCCCACAGTGCCGCCGATTTCGGTGATGATGACGTCCGGGGCGTTCTTGCCCTCGGCGGGCAGGCGCATGCGGCGCTTGATCTCATCGGTGATGTGCGGGATGACCTGGACGGTGTCGCCGAGGTATTCGCCGCGGCGTTCCTTGGCGATGACGGTGGAGTAGACCTGGCCGGTGGTGACGTTGGCTGAACCTTCGAGGTTTTCGTCCAGGAAGCGTTCGTAGTGCCCGATGTCCAGGTCCGTCTCGGCGCCGTCGTCCGTGACGAAGACTTCACCATGCTGGAAGGGGTTCATCGTGCCCGGATCCACGTTCAGGTAGGGATCGAGCTTCTGCATAGTTACAGACAAGCCACGTGCCCGCAGGAGGTGACCGAGGCTCGAAGCCGTCAGTCCCTTACCGAGCGAGGACGCCACACCACCGGTTACGAAGATGTGTTTGGTCGTCTTGGATGAACCCGGGAACCGGGAATTTACACGGGAATTTGATCGCTGCACCACGGAATTCGAGCCTATCATCAATTGAGCCTTTCCCGGATCAGGAACTGGTTCCCCAAATGATCCAGTGTGCACGGCGGCACCCCTTTGGATCAAGGGTTGGCTGCCGGTCAGGCCCGTTGCGGAAGCAGTTTTGCGTCGTCAAGGAGCTCTTGGGCGTGTGCCTGCGCCGATTCGGAGTCTTCCTGGCCTGCGAGCATGCGGGCGAGTTCCTTCACGCGTTCGGTGCCATCGAGGAGTCGCACATCACTGGATGTGAATCCGGTGACAGTGCCGCCGTCGGCTCCCCGGACCGACGTTTTGGTGACGGTGATGTGCTGGTCAGCGAACGCCGCCACCTGCGGCAGGTGCGTGACCACCAGGACCTGTACGTGCCGGGCAAGCATCGCGAGCCGGCGTCCGATTTCGACGGCGGCCCGGCCGCCGACGCCCGCGTCCACTTCGTCGAACACGAAGGTGGGGACCGGGTCCACCGCCGCCAGCACCACTTCAATGGCGAGCATCACGCGGGACAGCTCACCGCCGGAGGCGCCCTTGCCGAGCGGCCGCGCCGGAGCGCCGGAGTGCGGCCGGAGCAGGAACGAGATCTCGTCCGCGCCGTGCGGTGTCAGCTGTCCGGCACCTTCGAGGGTGATCACCAGGGTGGCATCTGCCATGGCCAGCGCCTTGAGTTCGGCACTCACCCGGCTGGAGAGGTCTTTCGCCGCCTTGGCCCGGATTTTGCTGATGCTTGCGGCCTGCTTCTGCAGTTCCGCCTCGGCCCGGACCACCTCGGCGTCCAGTGTCTCGATCCGGGTGGAGTCGTCCTGGAGTTCATCGAAACGGGCCCGGGCGTTCCCGGCCCATACCAGGACTTCATCGATGCTGGGGGCGTATTTTCGGACCAGTTTGGCCAAGGAAGCGCGGCGGTCCTCGATCTCTGCGAGCCGTTCCGGGCCCTCCGAGTCCAGGCCTGCCTGGTAGCTGGCAAGCTCCGTGGCAATATCGTTGAGCAGGAAGCCCACTTCGGCCAGCCGTGATGCCGCGGCCCCCAGTTCGGCGTCGTGTTCGGCGACATTTTCCAGGGTCCGTTTCGCGGCGTCCACCAAGGTGGTGGCGTCCCCCTCATCTCCGTAGTCCTCGGCGATGAGCGCCTGGTGGGCGGTGTTTGCCGCGATCCTAAGTTCCTCCACGTTGGCCAGCTTCATGGCCTCCGCCTTCAGGAGCTCGTCCTCACCCGGCTGCGGATCCACCTCGTCGATCTCGGCCAGCGCAATCTCCAGCGACTCGGCCTCACGGAGCCTGTCGCGGGCAGCGCTGCGGAGGGTTTCCAGCTCCGCCTGGCTGGCCTTCCAGCGGCCGTACAGCTCCTGGTAGGTGCCCAGCGGGCCCGCCAGGGCGTCGCCGGCAAACTTGTCCAGGGCGCCGCGCTGGGCGGCGGCCCCCTTCAGCCTGATCTGGTCCGACTGGCCATGGACCACCACCAGGGTCTCGCCGATCTCGGCGAGGACGCCAACAGGTGCGGCACGCCCGCCCAGGAAGGCACGGCTGCGCCCGTCGGCACCGAGGCGGCGGGCCAGAATAAGTTCCGCGCCGCCGTCGTACTCTTCGACGTCGGCGCCTGCGTCCACCGCCCGGGCGATCGCCGGGTGCCCGGCGTCGAGCTTCAGCACGGCTTCCGCAGAGGCGCTCTTCGCGCCGCTGCGTACCGCCCCGGCGTCCGATCTGGCTCCCAGCAGGAGGCCGACGGCGGTGACCACCATCGTTTTGCCGGCACCGGTCTCGCCGGTGACAACGCTCAGCCCGGGGCCCAGCGGCAGGGTGGCGTCCGTGATGACGCCGAGATCGCGGATTCTCAGTTCTTCAAGCATGGTTCACTTTGCGTTCGCGGGATCGGTTTCGTCTTCTGGCTGGTCCCTGGCGGGAACCTGAAGCGGCGGCATGGGCCCGAGTGTCCTGACCACCGGGATGGGCCCGGTGTGGATGGCATCCGACTGGGGCACGGGCCCCCGCCAACCATGGATCGGCAGCTCAAACTTGCGGACCAGCCGGGCGGAGAAAGGCGTCTGGTGGGTCCTGGCCAGCCGGACCGGGGTGGCGGACTTTGTCACTTCCACGCGTGCGCCGGGCGGCAGATCCACCGAACGCCGGCCGTCGCACCAGAGCACGCCCTGGGCCCCCGTACGGGTGAGGACTTCCACGGCTAGCCGTGACCGCGGGGATACCACCAGTGGCTTGGCGAAGAGCGCGTGTGCGCTGATGGGGACAATCAGGAGGGCTTCGACCTCGGGCCAAACCACGGGCCCCCCTGCGGAGAATGCGTAGGCGGTGGAGCCTGTGGGCGTGGCCAGCACCACGCCGTCGCAGCCGTAGGACGTCAGGGGGCGCTCATCCACTTCGGTGACCACCTCCAGCATGCGTTCGCGGTTGCCTTTTTCGATGGCGGCCTCGTTGAGGGCCCAGGTGTGCCAGATCTTCTGGCCACGGACCCAGACCTGAACGTCGATGGTCATGCGCTCTTCGACAGTGTAATCGCGACGTGCGATCCACTCCACCGTCTGGGCCAGGTCTGCCCGCTCGCTCTCGGCAAGGAAACCGACATGGCCAAGGTTGACGCCCAGCAACGGCACATCGACTTCCCGGACCAGTTCAGCGGCACGCAGGATGGTGCCGTCGCCGCCCAAAACCATGACGAGTTCCACGTCCGGCAGCCGGACGTGGTCGTGCAGGATTTCCACCGGCTGGGTGAGATGGCCAAAAAAACGCTCCATGTCTGCCAGTTCGGACTCCTGCATCACCGGCACAATTCCGGAGTCGTGGAGCATGGCACAGGCTTCCCAGGCAGCCTTTAAGGATTCCTCGCGGCCAGTGTGGGCAAGGACAAGTACTCGCCTGCTCATCGGGTTCCGCCTTCTAATGGTTCGGCCAGATTCGTCCAAGCAGACCGTCAAGGGCTGCATGGCGCTCTTCGATCTTAGGCAGGTCTTGGGTGATCCTGCGTTTTATCCACAGGAAGTATTCGACGTTTCCGTCCTGGCCGGGCAAGGGACTTTCCGCCAGGCCGCACAGGTCCAGTCCGGCGTCGAGCGCTGAATTTGCCACCTTTTCCACCGCCATCCGGCGTTCGCGTTCGGACGTGACCACGCCCGTGCGGCCCAGCCGGTCCTTGCCGATCTCGAACTGGGGCTTGACCATCAGCACCAGGTCGCCGCCCTGCAGCGTGCACTGGGCAAGTGGGTGGACCACGAGGGTCAGCGAAATGAAGGCGAGATCGGCCACAGTAATTTCGGCCTGCCCGCCGATGTCCGCCGGCGTCATGTAGCGCACGTTCATGCCTTCGTGCACGGCCACCCGGGCGTCCTCCCGGAGCTGCGGCACCATCTGACCGTGCCCGACGTCGACCGCCACCACGTGTGCCCCACCGCGCCTGAGGAGCACCTCGGTGAAGCCGCCGGTGGAGGCACCGGCGTCGAGGCACCTTTTGCCTTCCACGACAACGTCCGGGAACGCATCCAGCGCCCCCGCGAGTTTGTGGCCGGCCCGGCTGACGTAGGTGTCCTCGTCGGTGTGTTGAACCGCCAGGTCCTTCTCCTCCGGTATTTGCAGGGAGGCCTTGGACAGGACCTGCCCCGCCGAGCTCACTTTGCCCTCGGCGATCAGTGCAGCCGCGTGGGTGCGTGACCTCGCCAGGCCGCGGGCCACCAGGGCCTGGTCAAGCCGTGCCATGCTCAGGCCTTTCCTTCACGGGGAGTGTCCCGATTCAACGCCTCCAGCAGGGCGTCGTGCAGTTCCGTGTAGACCTGGTCGTGTACCGCGACAGGCCGGTCCGCGAGGCCGTCCAGGGCCGCAACAATGGACGCGACCTCCGGATCGCTGACTTTTGGCGCGGCATTCCCCGGCCATTGGGGTGTTAGCTGGGCTGCGTGGCCGTTCTGCTCGTCGTTCAGCTCAGTCATTGAACCAGTCTACTGACCTACGGGGTAAGCCATTCGAGCTGGGGTGCCCTGGCCTCGGCAGCCTCCGGCACGGCGGCCCACCATGCGGCACAGGCAGCCCGCCACGCGTCAAGATCGTCCTCGCGCCCTTGGACCCTGACCGTGTCCCCGCGGACGTGGGCCGAGGCAGCACCGCAGCGGTACGTCCCGTCGGTGTTGTTGACGGCAGGGTAGGGCCGGTGGAGGTCGCTGAGGTCGCTGATCATGTAGTCCGGGCGTTCTGCGGTGCGCGCGGCCAGGATGGTGCGCTTGGTGTCGACGCCGGTCAGTACGGCCACCGTAGCGAAGCCAGCGTTGTTGCCGCCGAGGATGTCCGTGTCCAGCCGGTCGCCCACGACCAGGGGACGGTCAGCGGCGAGCCGCTTTGCCGCGGCGTGGAAAAGCGGAGCCTCGGGCTTGCCGGCCACCAGGGGCGTCTGGCCCGTTGCTCCCGCAACGGCTGCGATGAAGGCGCCGTTGCCGGGAGCGATCCCCCGGGCCTGCGGGATGGTGGAGTCCGTGTTGGTGGCCACCCAGAGGGCCCCGGCGGAGATCACGTAGCAGGCCTCGGCCAGGTCTTTCCAGCCGATCCCGGGATTGAAGCCCTGGACCACCGCTACGGGATCCTCGTCCTGGCCGCTGACCGGCGTCAGTCCTACCAGCTCGATCTCCTGGGCCAGCGCCGGGCTGCCGGTGATCAGTACCCTGGCTCCCGGGGGCAGCATCGAGGACAGCAGTTCTGCTGCAGCCTGGGAGGAACTGACAACCTGGTTGTCCTCGGCCGGCGCTCCCAGTTCACGCAGATGGGCGGCGACCTGGGCGGGCGTGCGGGAGGCGTTGTTGGTCACGTATCCGAGGCCAATGTCCAGACCCGCGAGTTGCTGCAGGGATTCGACGGCGCCGGGGATGGCGTCCGGGCCGGCGTACACCACACCGTCCAGGTCTGCCAGGAGTGCGTCAAACAGGGAGATCAGGGAAACGTCAGTCATGGCGGGCTAGTTGTCCTGTCCTTCTGAAAGGCCGGCTTCGTCTGCGTTCTCGAAGTCGCCGGCGTCGGCGGATTCCTCGTGCACGTCCGGTGAGGCCTCTGCAGAAACAGCACCGGGCTCCAACTCATCCGGTTCGAGCGAATCCTCATCGGATTCGGCGTCATCAGACTCGAAGTAGTCGGATTCCACGTCATCGATGGCGGCGTCCACACCCGTGGACGCACCCGTTTCTGCAGGAGCCGCCTCGCTTTGCGTCCGAGCCGCGGCGGCTTCTTCAGGAGCACCGGCGGCACGTTCCAGCAGACGGCGACGCTGGGCTTCCTCGCGGGCTTCCTCTTCTTCGTCCCAGCCCAGGTCCACGATGTCAGGTTCTTCGTCGACACCCAGGCCCAGGGCATTCTCGGCAACGACAGCCTGCTTCTGCCATTTTGAGGCTTCCTCCTGGCGGCCCACGGCGGCCAGGGCGTCGGCGTAGGCGCGGAACAGCCGGGGGCTGTAGGAGAAGGCGCGGTTCATGTCCAGCTGCGCAATTTCGAGCTCTGCGACGGCGGCGTCCAGCTGTCCGAGGTCTGTCCGGGCGCCCGCTGCCACAATGGCCAACTCGACCTTGCCCGGTGCGTCCAGGTCATTGGCTTCTTCCGAACGCACCACGTCCAGGGCACGGTCGGGCCGGCCCAGGCCACGTTCGCAGTCCGCCATTACAGGCAGGTGGACGTTGGAACCGCTGATACGGCGGTAGGTCCGGAATTCGCGCAGAGCCTCGCCGTAATGTCCGGCCGAATATGCGGTCAGCCCGACGGCTTCACGGACGGCTGCCAAGCGGCCACCCCGCCGGCTCGCGGCCAGGGCATGCTGGAAAGCAAGCTCCGGTTCTTCATCGATCAGGCGGCCGGACATCACGAGGTGACGGGCAACCCATTCCGCGCTCTTGGCTTCCAGCGTCTTAATCTGGTGCTGGGTGGCACGGTCAAGTTCCTTGCCCGTGACATCCTCGTCGATTTCAGGGGAACGTTCCCGGTCGGGGCGGTTGGCGCTGCGAAGGTCTCGGGCATTGGGGACACGGGCCGGACGGTCCTCGGCGCGGTCACGACCGAACTGACGCGGACCGGAGTCGCCGCGGTCAAAACTGCGGGGTGCACGGTCCTGGCGGTCGCCGAACGGCTTGCGGTTGTCGCCGCCGGAGAACCCGCGACGCTCGCCTTCACCTTCACGGCGCGGACGATCACCGTAAGGCTTGTTGCCGCGGTCACCGTAGGGCTTGCGTTCTCCCCCGCCGCCGCCGAAGCTGCGACGGTCACCTTCACCGTCACGGCGCGGACGGTCACCAATGGGCTTACGATCACGGTCGCCACCGCCGAAGCCACGACGATCACCCTCACCCTCACGGCGCGAACGGTCACCAAACGGCTTACGATCACGGTCGCCACCGCCGAAGCCACGACGATCACCCTCACCCTCACGACGGGGACGGTCACCAAACGGCTTACGATCACGGTCGCCACCGCCGAAGCCACGACGATCACCCTCACCCTCACGACGGGGACGATCACCAAACGGCTTACGATCACGGTCGCCACCGCCGAAGCCACGACGATCACCCTCACCCTCACGACGGGGACGATCACCAAAGGGCTTACTGTCGCGATCCCCGAACGGCTTGCGCTCCCCGAAGGACTTGCGGTCGCCGGAGTCCGCCCCACGCTTTGGACCCTCGGAATTGCGGTCATCGCGGGACCGGAATCCGCGTGGATCGCCACCGGAGTTGTTCGCTCCGCGGAAGGTGCCGCGATCGTTCCTGCCGCGATTGCCGCCGTTGTGCTCAGCCATGGGGATTCCTCCTGTTGTGAGCCGACTACTGGCGCAATCGCAGCCGCTCGTTCCGTGTTTCGTTATCCTACGCAACCCGAAATCAAGCGCTTCGAAGTCCGTACATCTCAGTCAATTCTAAGCGAGACGCCCCCAGACCATGACATGGATCCGCATGCGAAGCCAGGTCGTGGGAATGTTCACACTTCTCTGAAACGCTCTCGCGGTTGTTGCGGGTTTCGGGGGGACGCTCTCGCGGTTCGTGTGGGTGT
>NZ_JANFCZ010000028.1 GCF_024391045.1 Pseudarthrobacter sulfonivorans | reverse complement strand
GTCATGGTGCGCAACGAAATGTTCCGCCGCGTGGAACTGTTCGCCGACGAGGATGCGGCCGCGCTGGGCGAGCTCGACGCCGGAGCGGGCTGGGATGCCGACCGGTGGGAAGACGTCCTGGACGACTACTTTGACGAACACAACGACATCGGCACCGGGCCGGACGCCCGCGGCCCCGGGCTGCTGATCATCACCGAGGAACCAGGGCTTTGGAAGGTCCGGCAGATCTTCGACGATCCGGCACGCAACCATGACTGGGGCATCTCGGCCGAGGTGGACCTGGCGGCGTCGGACGAAACCGGAACCGCGATGGTCCGGGTCACCGAAGTCAACCGGCTGTAGGTGCCCGCGCCGTGGGGTCCGTCCCTGACCTGACCGCCAGCCTCCGGGTGCTGGCCGCTTTGAAGGCGGAGCCTGTGGCGCCGTGGGAGGGGCCGCGGCGGTGGTGGCACGGCCCGCTGGATGTTGAGGGCCTTGCCCTTGGCGCCGTCCAGGCCGCGGCGACAGCGCTGAACGCGCTGACGGACTCTCCCGGGAGATATGGCTTGGCCGCTGGTTCCACGGCAGCTTCCTTCGATTCATTGGGGCACCTGCGGATCGCCGGCAGGAAGGCGGAAGGTTTTGCCCCGTCCTCCGGCTTCCGACCCACCGCGGACGGCTGGATCCGCCTGCATGCCAATTATCCGCACCACGCGGCCCGCCTGATGGCCGCGCTCGACGCCGGCACGCCACCGGACGTGGATCAGGCACTTCTGCGCATGACCTCCCTCGAGGCGGAGGAAGCCATCTCAGCCCACAACGGGGTAGCTGCTGCCGTTCGCCGGCGCGGTGATTGGCTCGCGACGCCGATGCATGCGGCGGCAGCTGCGGGCCCGTGGATCCGCATCTCCCGCCCTCCCGGGCATCCCCCGCCCCGGCAGCCCCAGCCCGACGCGGCGCTCCCGTTCTGGGAGCCCTCGCCGGATCCACTGCGTCCTTTGGCCGGCCTCAAGGTATTGGACCTGACCCGCGTCATCGCCGGGCCTACCGCCACACGCCTCCTCGGAGCTCTCGGGGCGGATGTCCTGCGCATCGACCCGCCGGACCTTCCGGAACTGATCGACGCGTTCATTGACTCGGGTTTCGACAAACGCAGCGCAGTGGCGGACCTGAGGAGCCCTTCAGGATGGGATGCCGTGAGGGGCCTTGCTGAATCCGCCGACGTGGTGGTGACAGGTTACCGGGCCGGTGGCCTCGACCGGTTCGGGCTGGGGGCTGACTCGCTCATGGCGGCCCGGCCCGGCCTGGTGGTGGTCACCCTCAGTGCCTGGGGTGACGGCGGCCCCTGGAACGGCCGGCGCGGCTTCGACAGCCTGGTGCAGGCAGCCTGCGGGATTGCCGAACGGTATGGCAAATCTGACGGCAACGGGTGGATTCCCGGCGCGCTCCCGGTGCAGGCACTGGATCACGCCACCGGATACGGCATGGCAGCCGCAGCGCTTGCCTTGCTGGCCGAGCGGCTCAGCAGCGGCAAGGGCGGGACGGCCACACTGTCCCTGGCCCGAACTGCTGAGGAACTGATGCGGCTCCCGGACGCCCGGGACGTGGATGGCCCCCTGCCCGGACTGGACTTCCGCGTTATGGACAGCCCCTATGGGAGCCTGCGTTTCGTGGGGCCGCCCATTCTCGCGGACGGCGTGCCGCTGGCCTATGCGAAGGCACCCGTCCGCTACGGGACTTCTCCCCTGCGCTGGCAGCAGCAGGCACGTTAGCCGACCGGCAACCAGGTCGCCGCACCACCCCTTGTAAACTCAACCCATGAGTGTAATCCGCCCCGCCACCCGGCAAGACGTCCCCGCCATCCTGCAGATGATCCATGACCTGGCCATCTACGAGAAGGAACCCAATGCAGTCCGCAACACGCCTGACATGCTGGCAGGGGTCCTGTTCGGCGACAACCCCCGGGTCTTCGCCACCATGGCTGAAAACGCCGGCGGTGAGGTCCAGGGGTTCGCGCTTTGGTTCCTGAACTACTCCACTTGGGAAGGCACCCACGGCATCTACCTGGAGGACCTGTACGTCAGCCCGCACGCCCGCGGCGAAGGCCACGGCAAGGCGCTGTTGCGGCACCTGGCCGCGACCGCCGTCGAAAACGGCTACTCCCGCGTTGAGTGGAGCGTCCTGGACTGGAACGAGCCGTCCATCAACTTCTACCGGAGCCTGGGCGCCCGTCCCATGGACGGCTGGTCCACGTTCCGGCTGACCGGCGCAGCGCTGGAGAGCTTCGGCACCAACACGCCGGCGGCCGCCCGTGCCTGAACAGCCCGCATCCGCCGTAGCCCTCAGCACCGCGCTTCCCGTCCGCCACATGGTCAAGGCCCGCCACGAATTCCGCGGCATGCGCACCGCCGAACACTACTTCACCGTGCCGCTGGACCACTTCGCGCCGGCGTCGGGCGGCAGTTCCCCCGCGGCGGAAACCATCACTGTCTTTGCCCGGGAGTACGTCTCCTCGGACCACACCATCGCTGAGGCCGAGAAGCTTCCCTGGCTGCTCTATCTCCAGGGCGGACCGGGCGGCCGCGGGAACAGGCTGGCCTCACTGGGTGGCTGGAGCAAGGCGGCGGCCCGGGAGTTCAGGATCCTCATGCTGGACCAGCGCGGCACCGGCCTTTCCTCGCCCCTGGACCGGAACACGCTGCCGGCGCTGGGGACGTCCGAGGCGCAGGCCGCCTATCTGGAGCACTTCCGCGCGGACTCGATCGTGGCCGACGCGGAGCTCATCCGTGCCGCACTCGGCTCCGGACCCTGGAGCATCTACGGACAAAGCTACGGCGGATTCTGCGCGCTCACGTACCTTTCCTTTGCCCCTGAGGGCGTCCGGGAAGCCCTCATCACCGGAGGCCTGGCGCCGCTGGACGGGCCTGCCGACGACGTCTACCGTGCCACGTTCGCGCGCGTCGCCGCGCGCAACACCGAATACTTCGGCTGGTATCCGGAGGACCGCGGCACGGTGGAGCGGATCGCCGCCCACCTGCGCCAGACCGAGGAGTTCCTTCCCGACGGCGGCAGGCTGACCGTGGAACGCTTCCAGATGGTGGGTTCTTTCCTGGGCGGAAACACCCGCGTGGACGGCCTGCACTACCTCCTGGAGGGAGCCCTGATTGACGCGCCGGGCGGACCCCGGCTGTCCGATACGTTCCTGGAGCAGGTGCAGGGAATAGTGTCGCGCCGAAGCAATCCGCTGTATGCCCTGATGCACGAGTCCATCTACGGGCAGGGCCGGCCTACCGACTGGGCTGCTTGGCGCATTTTGGCCGAGCATCCGGAGTTCCGCCCCGACGCGTCGCCCCTGCTGCTGACCGGCGAGATGGTGTACCCGTGGTACTTCGATCAGGACGCGGCGCTGGAACCGTTGCGGGAGGTGGCCAATCTCCTCGCCGCCAAACCGGACTGGAAGCCGCTGTATGATCGCCGGCGCCTGGCCGCCAACACCGTGCCGACGGCCGCGGCGGTCTACCGCGACGATATTTACGTGGACCGGGACCTGTCACTGGCAACCGCGGCCGCCGTCCGCGGCCTCCAGGTCTGGGAGACGGCGGAGTTCCACCATGACGGCATTTCCGACGACGGCGAGGCCATCTTCAGCCGCCTCCTGGGCATGGTGCGCCCGGCCGGCAGCTGATTAAAGCCTGCAGTCCCGGCCGCTGGGCGACCGGGACTGCAGGGACCGCCACGACCGGGGCTGCCGGGACGTGCGGGCTGAGTGTCCGCCTACTCTGACTCGCTGAGGCTCTTCCGTGCGTCGTCCTCAAGGCGGGCATCCACGGGGGTGGTCCCTGCCTTGGAGCTCATAAGGCTGGCCACTACGGCTACGACGATCGTGACGACGATAACGGCCAGGGAGACGAACGTCGGGATCTCCGGCGCCCATTCGATGTGCCGGCCGCCGTTGATGAACGGCAGTTCGTTGACATGCATGGCGTGGAGGACCAGCTTCACACCGATGAACGCCAGGATGACGGACAGCGCGTGCTTCAGGTAGATTAGGCGGTTCATCAGGCCGCCGAGGAGGAAGTACAGCTGGCGCAGGCCCATCAGCGCGAACAGGTTCGCGGTGAACACAATGAACGGGCTCTGCGTAAGGCCGAAGATCGCGGGAATGGAGTCCACTGCGAACAGAAGGTCGGTCAGGCCGATGGTGATGAACACGACCAGCATGGGGGTGAAGACCTTCTTGCCGTCCACCACGGTGCGGAGCTTTCCTTCGTCGAATTTCTCCGACATGGGGATGATCTTCCGGATCTGCGCGATGAGCGGGTTTTCCTTGTCTTCCTCGTCCTCGCCTTCGTCCTGGGCCTGCTTCCAGGCGGTCCAGAGCAGGAACGCACCGAAGATGTAGAAGACCCAGCTGAACTGCTCGATCACGATGGCGCCGAGGAGGATGAAGATGCCGCGCAGGATCAGGGCAATGATGATGCCCACCATCAGGACTTCCTGCTGGTATTTCCGGGGTACGGAGAACCGGGCCATGATGATGATGAAGACAAACAGGTTGTCGATGCTGAGGCTGTATTCGGTGACCCAGCCGGCAACGAACTGGCCGCCGAACTCATGGCCCGTGAAGGCAAACATCGCGCCGGCAAACACCAGCGCCAGGGTCACATAGAAGGCCACCCACAGTCCGGCTTCCTTCATGGAGGGTTCGTGGGGGCGCCTGACAACAAGCAACAGGTCAATCAGGAGGATCAGGCCGAGGACGACGAGGGAGCCGACCTCAAACCACACAGGTAACTCGGGCACGGGGAGCCTTTCGCAGGGTACACAGAAGCGGTGTAAGTCTCTCCGGCCGGCCTGTGCACTTGGTGCTGAATTGGCGACCCGCTACGCCCGGCCAGGCAACTATGCCTGGCGTGTTGACGATCGTAGCGCTTGGGATACTCCCCTACGTGGCGTTAACTCTACCGCAGCCGCGGGGCCGTGCGGACACAGTCCACCGCGCGGCCGGAAAGGAACCGGACTCAGGCGTGGCCGGCGGCCTGCATCTGCCGGAGTTCCTTTTTGAGCTCACTGACTTCGTCGCGGATCCTCGCGGCCACCTCGAACTGCAGTTCGGCGGCTGCGCCGTGCATCTGTTCGGTCAGCTGCTCGATGAGTCCCACGAGGTCTTCGGCCGGGGCGGCGGCGAGGCCGTCCTTGCGGACCTGCGCCGCGCCCTTGGCGGCTGACTTCCCGCGCTTGGCACCCTTGGCCAGGCGGTTGTTGTTCAGCAGCTCCTGGGTATCGGCATCTTCCTTGGCCAGCTGGTCCGTGATGTCCGCGATCTTCTTCCGCAGCGGCTGCGGATCAATGCCCTTTTCCGTGTTGTACGCCACCTGGATGGCACGGCGCCGGTTGGTCTCATCGATGGCGTGGGCCATGGAGTCGGTGATGCGGTCCGCGTACATGTGCACCTGGCCCGAGACGTTGCGGGCGGCGCGGCCGATCGTCTGGATCAGGGAGGTGGAGGACCGCAGGAATCCTTCCTTGTCCGCGTCCAAAATGCTCACCAGCGAGACCTCGGGGAGGTCGAGGCCCTCACGGAGCAGGTTGATGCCCACCAGGACATCAAAAACGCCCATCCTGAGTTCGCGGAGCAGTTCCACCCGGCGGAGGGTGTCGACGTCGGAGTGCAGGTATTCCACTTTGATGCCGTGGCCCAGGAGGTAGTCGGTGAGGTCCTCTGCCATGCGTTTGGTCAGTGTGGTGACCAGGACGCGTTCGTTCTTGGCGGTCCGGGTCTTGATCTCGCCGAGCAGGTCATCGATCTGGCCCTTGGTGGGCTTGACCACCACCTCGGGGTCGATCAGGCCGGTGGGCCGGATGATTTGCTGGACGAAACCGTCAGCCTTGCCGAGCTCGTACTTGCCCGGGGTGGCGGACAGGTAGACGGTCTGGCCCACGCGTTCGAGGAATTCGTCCCATTTGAGGGGACGGTTATCCATGGCCGACGGCAGCCGGAAGCCAAAATCCACCAGGTTCCGTTTGCGGGACATGTCGCCTTCGTACATGGCGCCGATCTGCGGCACCGTGACATGCGATTCATCGATCACCAGCAGGAAGTCGTCCGGGAAGTAGTCGAGCAGGCAGTGCGGCGCGGTTCCGCGGGCCCGCCCGTCAATGTGGGACGAATAGTTTTCGATGCCGTTGCAGAACCCCATCTGCTGCATCATTTCAAGGTCATAGGTGGTGCGCATGCGGAGCCGCTGCGCTTCCACCAGCTTGTTCTGGCTCTCCAGCTCCTGGAGCCGTTCCGCCAGTTCGTCCTCAATCCGTTTGATGGCACGGGCCATCCGCTCGGGGCCGGCCACATAGTGCGAGGCGGGGAAGACGTACATTTCCTCTTCGTCCCGGATGACCTCGCCGGTCAGCGGATGAAGGGTGTGGATGTTCTCAATCTCATCGCCGAAGAACTCGATCCGGATGGCCAGTTCCTCGTACATCGGAATGATTTCCACGGTGTCGCCGCGGACCCGGAAGGTTCCACGGTGGAAGTCCATGTCGTTGCGGGCGTACTGCATGGAGACGAATTTCCGGAGCAGATCGTCGCGGTTCATCTCGGCACCCTTGCGGAGCGTGACCATTCCCGCGATGTACTCTTCCGGCGTGCCCAGGCCGTAGATGCAGGACACGGTGGCCACCACAATGACGTCACGGCGGGTGAGCAGCGCATTGGTGGCGGAGTGGCGGAGCCGCTCGACTTCCTCGTTGATGGAGGAGTCCTTCTCGATGAAGGTGTCCGTCTGCGCCACATACGCTTCCGGCTGGTAGTAGTCGTAATAGGAGACGAAGTACTCCACAGCGTTGTTGGGCAGCAGTTCCCGGAATTCGTTGGCCAGCTGGGCTGCGAGGGTCTTGTTCTGGACCAACACCAGGGTGGGCCGCTGGACCTGTTCGATGAGCCAGGCCGTGGTGGCGCTCTTGCCGGTACCGGTGGCACCGAGCAGTACGACGTCCTTTTCGCCGTTCCTGATCCGCTCCGTCAGGTCGGCAATGGCGGCGGGCTGGTCACCGGCGGGCTGGAATTCGCTGATGACTTCGAAAGGCGCGACAACTCGGCTGATATCCTGCGCAAGGCTCATGCATCTAATCTACAACCGGGCGCCGACACCCGCGCCGGGATCCGTTACCGGCGAACAGTCCGGTTCAGGCGCGGAGACTTCCAGGGACGTACGACGGCGGCTGCCAGCCCGTGCGCGCAGCCCACGCATCCATGCGCGGCCACGCGAAGTCCGTGAACCAGGGCTCCTTGGCCTCCGCATAGGCGTAGGTTCCTCGGGTACCGGCGAACTTTTCGGTCAGGGCGCGCTTGTGCACCTCATACATGGCGGCGGCCTGCGGATCGTTCCTGAGCCAGTCCCGGAAGAGCAGCGCGTACCGCCAGCCGGACGAACCGGCCGCCCGGACATGTACATTCACGGCACGGCCAGGGTCCGCGTTGGCATGGAACCGCTTCTGCCATTGCGCGGGGTCCGGGTCCGAAGGTTTGGGGGTGTCCGCACCGGCACCGGGCACGGCCGGGAAGCCGGCCGCCGCCAGCAGCGGCGCTAGCCTGTCCGCGGCGTCGAGGCCTGCCACCGTGACCTGAAGGTCGATCACGTCTTTGGCTGCCAGGCCCGGCACCGCGGTGGAGCCGATATGGTCAACGGCCAGAATCTCATCGGGTGCTGCGGCCATGATCCGGGCGCCGAGCCGCGCGGCCTGGCTGGCCCAATCCTCCTTCGGTCCCGACAGGACTGCTGATCCGGGCCTGGCCGCCCGGGCGCCGCGACCGAGATTGTCCGCAAACGGCACCAGCCGTTCGGCCCAGAGCCTGTCCACCTGCGACAACAGCGCATCCAGGGAACCGGAATTGTCCAACACCACGTCCGCGGCGGCAAGCCGGCGGGCACGCGAGGCCTGGGCAGCCATCCGGGACTCGGCCTCCTCTCGGGTCATCCCGCGGTGCTCAAGCATGCGGGCGATGCGGACATCATCCGGCGCGTCCACCACCAGCACCAAATGGAACCTGCTCCCCTGTCCCGACTCCACCAGCAGGGGGATGTCCTGGACCACGATGGCACCGGCCGGGGCCTTGGCGATGAGTCCGTCCGCGGCCGCCCGGACCAGCGGATGGACAATGCCGTTGAGGACAGCCAGCTGCGCGGGATTTCCAAAGACCATCGCACCCAGCCGGGCACGGTCAAGCCGGCCGCCGGCGTCGAGCATGCCGGCCCCGAAGGCCTCCACTACCCGTCCCAGCCCGGGTGTGCCGGGCTCCACCACCTCGCGCGCCAGCGCATCGGCATCGACCAGCACGGCCCCTAACTCCGCCAGGCGCGAGGCCACCACTGACTTCCCTGAGGCGATCCCGCCCGTCAACCCGATTTTCAGCACCCCATCAGCCTAATCCCCGTCGGCGTGACCCAACCGCCCTAGACTGGGGCGGTGCAACAGCAAGAGAGCCGGACCACCTCCTACACCACCCTCGCGTCAGGACCGGACTTCCGGCACGAGATCGAGATCAAACGGTCCCGGTTCATTACCGTGCTGCGCCGCGCTGAAGATGAGGAAACCGCCCGGGACGTCGTGGCAGGGCTGCGGCGCGAGTTCCACGACGCCCGTCACCACTGCTCGGCGTTCGTCCTCGGAGCAGACCGCGGGACCCAACGCTCCAGTGACGACGGCGAACCGTCCGGCACCGCAGGCATTCCCATGCTGGAGGCCATCCTTAAACGTGAAACCGCTCCGGGGGTGGCAGACCTGAGCGACATCAGCGCCGTCGTCGTGCGCTATTTCGGCGGCATCCTGCTGGGCGCGGGCGGCCTGGTGCGGGCCTATTCGGAATCGGTGTCCGCGGCCATCGATCGCGCTCCCCTCGTGGGGCGGCGCCGGCTGCGGATCTGCGCGGCGGCGGTTCCCCACTCCGCGGTCGGCCGGCTGGAGAATGACTTGCGGGCGGCCGGATTTGTGATGGCCGAAACCAGCTACGGCGCCCACGAGACCACCCTGCGCGTGGCCATCCCGGACGTCGCAGCGGAACTCTCCGCCGCGGCGGAACGCATGTTGTCGTTCACCGCAGGAACGGTGGAACTGGTCCCCGGCGGGACGGAGTGGATCGATGTCCCCCTCCCCTGAAATCAGGCTGGCGGACGTGGACGAAGCAATGCTGGCGTTGCTGGTGGACATCGCGCGGTTGGACGCGGCGCC
The DNA here is from genome assembly GCF_024391045.1 of Pseudarthrobacter sulfonivorans. Taxonomy (GTDB): domain Bacteria; phylum Actinomycetota; class Actinomycetes; order Actinomycetales; family Micrococcaceae; genus Arthrobacter; species Arthrobacter sulfonivorans_B. Next base: position 44,934 of record NZ_JANFCZ010000028.1, on the reverse strand, counting down.
AGACGAAGTGACCCCTCCCCTGGGCCACGGGACCGGGTGGAATACAGAACGGTTCGACTGGTTCCGCGCATATCACCGTGCGGCGGCGGCCGGCCTGGACGGGCCCGCGGGCGAGAAAAGCTGGGTGGTGCTGTGTGCAGGAAAGCCTGCGGGCTCCATCCGCCTGAAGCGGACGGCGCAAGCGAACACGGCGGAGACGGGCATTTGGCTGGCACGGAGCTACCGCGGGCGCGGCGTGGGCGCGGCCGCCCTGAAACTGGTCCTCGCCGAGGCCAGGGTTGCCGGGTTTTGGCGGGTCACCGCCCGTACCACGGCAGCCAATGCAGGCGCCCGGCGGATCCTCGCCGCGGCGGGCGCCATCCTGACGCACGACGACGGCGGTGCGGTGAGTGCCGCCGTCGAACTTTCATCCGGCCCGGAGTAGCCGCACCGGAAGCTCCTGTGGCAGCGTCAGCTGCCAGCCACCTGGCGGGTTAAACACTGCGGGCCCCCGCTTTCGCAGGGGCCCGCAGTGTTGGCCCGGAAATTTCCCGGGCCGGTGGCAATTAGTTGCCGGTCAGCTTCTCGCGCAGAGCGGCGAGAGCCTCGTCGGATGCAAGCGTGCCTGCACCGGCGTTGGACTCTGCAGCCGGCTCCGAGGAGTAGCTGGTGGTGCCGGAATCGCTGTCACCGGACGTTGCAGCTGCAGCGTCGTCGGCAGCGTGCTGGGCAACCTGCTTCTTGTGTGCTTCCCACTTGGTCTGGGCGTCAGCGTACTGCTGCTCCCAGGCGGCGCGCTGGTTCTCGTAGCCTTCAAGCCACTCGTTGGACTCCGGGTCGAAGCCCTCCGGGTACTTGTAGTTGCCCTCTTCGTCGTACTCTGCAGCCATGCCGTACAGAGCCGGATCGAATTCGGTGCTGTCGGCGTCGACGCCCTCGTTGGCCTGCTTGAGGGACAGCGAGATGCGGCGGCGTTCCAGGTCGATGTCGATGACCTTGACGAACAGTTCGTCGCCAACAGAGACAACCTGCTCTGCCAGTTCAACGTGGCGGACAGCCAGCTCGGAGATGTGGACCAGGCCTTCGATGCCGTCTTCGACGCGAACGAACGCACCGAACGGAACCAGCTTGGTGACCTTACCCGGAACAACCTGGCCGAGGGCGTGGGTGCGGGCGAAGGTCTGCCACGGATCTTCCTGAGTAGCCTTGAGCGACAGGGAAACACGCTCGCGGTCCAGGTCCACCTCGAGAACCTCGACGGTGACTTCCTGGCCAACTTCGACAACCTCGGACGGGTGGTCGATGTGCTTCCAGGACAGCTCGGAAACGTGAACCAGGCCGTCTACGCCGCCCAGGTCCACGAAGGCACCGAAGTTGACGATGGAGGAAACGACGCCGGGACGGACCTGGCCCTTTTCCAGCTTGTTGAGGAACGTAGAGCGGACCTCGGACTGGGTCTGCTCGAGCCATGCACGGCGGGACAGCACAACGTTGTTGCGGTTCTTGTCCAGCTCGATGATCTTGGCTTCGATCTGCTGACCGATGTACGGAGCAAGGTCGCGCACACGGCGCATCTCGACGAGGGATGCGGGCAGGAAGCCGCGCAGGCCGATGTCGAGGATAAGACCACCCTTGACAACCTCGATGACGGTGCCGGTGACAACACCGTCTTCTTCCTTGACCTTCTCGATGTCGCCCCAGGCACGCTCGTACTGAGCACGCTTCTTGGAGAGGATCAGACGGCCTTCTTTGTCTTCCTTGGTGAGCACCAGGGCTTCGACCTGATCGCCAACGGAGACGACGTCTCCGGGATCAACATCGTGCTTGATGGACAGCTCGCGGGAGGGGATGACACCTTCGGTCTTGTAACCGATGTCGAGCAGGACTTCGTCGCGGTCAACCTTGACGACGGTACCTTCGACGAGGTCTCCGTCGTTGAAGTACTTGATCGTGGCGTCGACTGCTGCGAGGAAGTCCTCAGCGGTACCGATGTCGTTAATCGCGACTACGGGGGTACCGGGCTTCTCGGTGGAGGTGATGGTCATGTAGTAGGGGCTCCGTTGTGGATAGTTAGTCGGTCAGGCAGACCGCCGCACCCGCGTTATGGAACGCGCGCACAGGTTACGGCAGATCCCACGGATCTGCCGGGTCATCCTGATTCTGTGAATTGGTGTTTAACATGCACGTAGTACACGCGCGTTTCAGTCTAGTCGCAGCAGCCAACACGGGTCAAAGCGCCGGCGGGTCATGCCGGCAGGACGGCCCCCAGTTTCGCAAACGTTGCGCCTTGACCGAGGAGCCGGGGCAGTGCCTGGGCAAGCCCGGCCGCCGTGCCGCTGCCAGGTTTGTTGACGTGGGCAATGACAATATCCCCGCTCCGGGCCTTGCCGACCTCTGCCGCCACGGTGGCCGGTGCAAACGTGGCACCGCCGTCGCCATTGATGGAGAAACTCACCGGCACGACGCCCAGCCGGCGGGCAATGGCCGCTGCGACGTCGTCGCAATGCGCCGTTCCGGGGCGGAAGAATCCCGGAACATGGCCGGTGACGTCCTGGAGGATGGCCTGGTTCCCCATGACCTCGTCGTAGACCTGGCCAATGTCCGTTGTCCCCGCGATGCCGTAGGCCGACTTCCCGTTCACGGACAGGGGACGATGCAGGAAACCGTGGTTTGCTAGTTCAAACAGGGGGTCCCGGGCCAGCTCAGCCGTCAGCGCCGGGTTGGCCTGGATCCACCGTTCGTTGAGGAACAGGGTGGCCGGAACATTGAGCTTCCGCAACGTTCCCAGCAGTTGTTGGTCGCAGCCGGTCCCGCCGGGGCCTCCACAGGCGTCAAGCGTCAGCGCGATGTCCCGGGCCGCGGATTTGCCCGCGGTGCCGGTGACCTGCAGGCCCCATTCGCGGGGTTGGCGTGATCCGAATTCAGCGACGATCTGTTGCTTCGTCGGGGGCGTGGGACGGTGGGGCTCGATGTCAGGGGTCTGCGCCGGGGCGGTGCGGGAGGGAGCGGGGTCGGCCGGATCCACGGGGTTCGATGCCTCCGGTGCGGGGACCTCTTCGTCGTGCGCGCGGGCGGTGGCCATGCACCCCGAAAGCGCCGCGGAAGCCAGCCCGGCCATACCGAGCAGCACAGACCGGCGTCCGGGCATGCCCGGCGCGTGGATATCCCTCACAGGTAGTCCTTCGATGACGCAGGGGCCCCTAGAAATGGGTCAGGCAGTGGGCAGCTCGCTCGACGGCGAACAGACCACGGGCCTGGAGCGACGCGCCATGCTTGTGTTCGCGGATCCGCCCAGCCGCCGTCAGCGTAACCGGACAGACCGCGCCCAGAAAAATCGATGACAGTGCCGAGACGTCCAGCGTCAGGTCCGGAGCCACCCCGGCCTCCGCGCGTTCGACGGCAGCCTCACCGCCGCTGACCGCCAGGGTGAAGGTTCCGGCCGTCAGGCCCAGGGGGTCCAGGACCTCCAGAACCAGCCGTCCGTCCCCGGGATAGCGCCGCGCTTCCAGCGCCCGCACCACGTCCAGGATGCGGAGCCACAGCATGTCCCTGCTGTCCGACGAGTCGATGCACCGCGGATCGGCAAGCGCCCACGTCAGCGGATCATCCAAGGGCGCCTCCTCCCACGTGATCCGATCGACGAGGTCAATGGCGGCCAGGAACTGCCACAGCTCCAGGTAGGCCTCGTGGGTGGCCGCCACCAGGTCCACCACGTGCATGGTGTGCGGTTCGGTCTCCCAGCCCAGGAACTTGTAGGACACATAGCCGTCCACGTCGCCGTCCGGCCCATAGTGGAGGGCCACCTTGACCGCGGGGTCTTCCTTGCCGTCCCGGCCAAGGGAGCCTGAGGCCAGCTGGCGGTACCATTCCTGGCGGTCGATCGACCCGGGTGTGAGCCGGTGCACCCGCTCAAAAACCTCCGGCGCGATCTCTAGCAGCACCTTTGGCTCGGCAACATCCACACTTCCGACAGCCTGGTGGTCGAGCCGGAACCGGGCGGTGGTATCTACTTTGACCGTACGCTCGAAGCTGGCCACGCCATAGCCAAAGCGGCCGTAAATTGATCCTTCGGACGCGGTCAGGGCGGCCATCGCCAGGCCCTCCGACTTGGCCAGCGCCAGGTCCTCCGACATCATGCGGCGCAGCAGGCCACGGCGCCGATGCGATGTCCGCACCGTCACGGCCGTGACCAGGTGGGTCGCCAGCATCCTGCCGAAACCGACGTTGAGCGTTTTGCGGAGGGTGCCGAAAGTGGCCACGGGAATGTCCGCAGCCAGCGACCCGGGTGCCACGTCTTGGGTCTGGTACACCCCGGTCATGATCCGCTGGTCTGCGCGGTACGTCTCCAGGGATTTGGCCACGTGGTCGGGCGACCGGGTGGACTCATGGAAGCCGAACGAGACCGCCTTGACCCACTTTTCGGCTTCCGGGTAGCCTGGCTCCCCCTGGACGGCGGCGTCGAAACGCCGGATTTCATAGTCCTCGCTCAGTTCAGGCACAAAGCCGAGCCTAACCAATAATTCCCGCCCCTGGCCAGCAGGAACACGCCGGCCGGCAGGACACTCCGGCCGGCGAGGTCACACCCCTGTGCCGGCGCGGCTAGTGGCCGGCGTCGTACCAGCTGGGCCCGACACCGATCTGGACGTCCAGCGGGACGCTGAGGTCCGCGGCCGATCCCATTTGCTCGGTCACGAGTTTCTCCACCACTTCCCGTTCACCGGGCGCCACTTCCAGCACCAGTTCGTCGTGGACCTGCAGGAGCATCCTCGAGGCGAGGCCCCGGGCGGTCAGTTCCGCCTGCACACCGAGCATGGCGCGCTTAATGATGTCCGCGGCCGATCCCTGGATGGGAGAGTTCAGGGCGATGCGCTCCGCGTTCTCGCGCAGCTGCCGGTCCGTGCTGGTGAGGTCCGGGAGGTAGCGGCGGCGGCCTTCGATCGTGGCCGTGTAGCCGTCGATCCGGGCCTGGTCCACGACGCCGCGGAGGTAGTCGCGCACGGCGCCGAAACGGTCGAAGTAGTCCTTCATGAGGGTGCGGGCCTCGTCCACGGAAATTTCCAGCTGCTTGGACAGCCCGAACGAGGTCAGGCCGTACGCGAGGCCGTAGGACATGGCCTTGACCTTGGAGCGCATGGCACTGGTGACCTGGTCGGTAGGAACGTGGAAGATATTCGAGCCCACAAAACGGTGCAGGTCTTCGCCGTCCCGGTACGCCTGGATCAGGCCGGCATCGCCGGACAGGTGGGCCATGATGCGCATTTCGATCTGGGAGTAATCCGCGGACAGCAGGCACTCATAGCCCTCGCTGACCACAAAGATGCCGCGGACCCGACGCCCTTCCTCACTGCGGATGGGGATGTTCTGCAGGTTCGGGTTGTTGGAGGAGATGCGTCCGGTGGCGGCCACGTTCTGGGCATACGTGGTGTGGATACGGCCGTCCTCGGTCACTGATTTCTTCAGTGATTCGATCATCTGGCGCAGCTTGGCTGACTCGCGGTGCGCCATCAGCTGGACCAGGAACTCATGCCCGGTCTTCTCCAGGAGGTTCTTCAGGGACGCGGCATCGGTGGTGTACCCGGACTTGATCTTCTTGGTCTTGGGCAGCTGGAGTTCGTCGAACAGGACGGTCTGCAGCTGTTTGGGTGATCCAAGGTTGACCTCGTGTCCGATCGCGGCGAAGGCCAGTTCCTGGGCATTGTCGATCACTTTGGCCAGGTCGGCGAGCTGCTCCTCCATGCGCTGCATGTCCACGGCGATGCCGGCAGTTTCCATCTCGGCGAGGACACGGCTGACGGGCAGTTCAAGGGTGGTCAGCAGATCGCCTGCCTTCCGCTCGATCAGTTCCGATTCGAAGTGCCGGCTGAGGGCCTGGACAACCGCCGCCTGGTGCACCAGGGCGTCCGCAGCCGCGGTATCGGCGCCGTCAAGCGCCAGCTCAAGCTGGCCCGTCTTGGACGTCTCGGACGCGATGCTGACGTTCAGGTGGTGCTGGGCCAGTTCAGCCAGCTCATACGTCCGGCGGTCAGGCTGGATGAGATACCCGGAGATCGAGGTGTCATCCACCACGCCTTCCAGGCCGAGGCCACGGGCGGACAAGGCCTTCAGGGCTGCCTTGTAGCCGTGCATGACCTTCGGGGCGGCAGGATCCCGCAGCCAGGCCGCCAGGACATTTTCGGCTTCGGCATCCTGGGCGGCCAGGTCCAGGTAAACGGCCGTGTGGTCACGGACGATCGCGACGGCCGTGGCGTCCTCGCCGATCCGGCCGGGCATCAGGTCGACGGCCACCGCCGAGCGCTGACCGGACCCGGCCGCCAGGAACGCCGAAAGTTCCGCTGCGTCGGCGGGTGTTGCGTACTCCGGGATGTCCAGGCTTTCGCGTTCGGCCGGTTCCAGGTCCTCGGTGCCGTACAGCGCGAACAACCGGGTACGGATGGTCTTGAACTCCAGCTCGTCAAACAACTGCTCGAGGGCAGCCTCGTCCGGCCGCGGTTCAGCGAGGTCCTCCAGCGTCACAGGGAGTTCCAGATCCGTGTGCAGCCGGTTGAGGCGCCGGTTGCGCTTGACGTCCTCAACGTTCTCGCGGAGGGCATCACCCACCTTGCCCCCGATGGCGTCCAGGTTTTCGAGCACCCCTTCGAGTCCGCCGTACAGGTTGATCCACTTAGCCGCGGTCTTGGGCCCGACGCCCGGAACGCCGGGGAGGTTGTCTGCGGTCTCCCCCACCAGCGCCGCGAGGTCGGAGTACTGCGGCGGGGTCACGAAGTACTTTTCCTGGATGGCCGCCGCGTCCATGCGCGGGATATCACTGACTCCCTTCCGCGGGTACAGCACAAAGACGTTTTCGGTGATGAGCTGGAAGGCGTCCCGGTCGCCTGAGACGAGGAGCACCTCGAAGCCGGCTTTTTCACCCATGGCGGCAAGGGTGGCCAGGATGTCGTCGGCTTCGTAGCCGGGCATCTTGATGGTGGTGATGCCCCAGGCCTGCATCACCTTGTCAATCAGGTCGATCTGCCCGTTCATTTCGCGCGGGGTTTCGTTGCGGCCGCCCTTATATCCGCTGTACTCGGCTTTGCGGTGAGTGGTGTCATCCGAAACGTCGAACGCGACGGCGACGTGAGTGGGCTTCTGCTCCTTGATCAGGTTGATCAGCATGGACGTGAAGCCGTGGATCGCGTTGGTGTGCTGGCCGTTGGCGGTGGAGAATTTGTCCGCCGGCAGGGCGAAGAAGGCACGGAAGGCCATGGAGTGACCATCCAGCACCAGCAGGCGCGGCTGGCCGGTCAGGGGGATCACGGGAGCTTCGGTGGCGGAAACCCGGCCCCCGGCTGACGGCGGGACGCTGACGTTCTGGAGGGCGGCGTCCGCATCAAGCACAGCGGTTTCAGACGGGAAAGGGGCCGGTTTGGTAGTTTCACTCACAGGTGCCAGCCTAGTTCCCATGATGGACAATTTCACGCCCGGCCCCTTCACTGAGGAATTAGTCACAGCGGGTATCCCGGAACACCTTCATGAGTGGCTTGGCCCGTTCGGCATCGGCGCCCTGGTGGTCAAGATGGGGATCCACTTCCTGGAGATGAGCCCGGAACGGTCGGTGGCGACGATGCCGGTGGACGGCAATACGCAGGTGGCAGGGATCCTGCACGGCGGCGCCCACGTGGTCCTCGCCGAAACGCTGGGTTCGTTTGCTGCCGGAATGCACGCAGGGGCCGGCCGGCATGCCCTGGGCATCGAAGTCAGTGCCACCCACCACCGGGCCATTGCGGCGGGCACTGTTACAGGAACCTGCACCGCCATCCACCTGGGCCGGACCCTGACAACGCACGAAATTGTCATGACCGACGATCAGGGCCGGCGCCTCTCGACGGCCCGGATCACCAACATGCTGCGGGACAACCCCTCCGGAGAACAGTCAGCCGGCTGATTGCTCCGCGGACGGGAACCGGTAGCGCAGCTCCACGATCCCCCGCCCCATGGTGCGCGATGCCGTCAACTCGAGCGCCGGCGTCGGACCTTCCACAGGAAGCAGGCGCTTTCCGTCGCCCAGCACCACCGGGATGACGGACAGGATGATCTCGTCGAGGCGCCCGGCGGCAGCGAACTGCGCAGCGAGGTTGCCGCCGCCCACCACCCAGATGTTCTTTGTGCCGGCGTCGGAGGTGAAGTCCGGGATGAATTCCTGCACCGGGCCGCGGACGAACGTCACGTCCGCCCCGTGCGGTGCGGCGTACTCGTGGTGCGTGAAGACGTAGCAGGGCGTGCCGGGATAAGGCCACTTGCCGGGTTCATGCTCCATCAGCCAGGCGAACGTGTCGCCACCCATGACGATGCAGCCGACGTCGCCCATAAACGACTCGTAGCTTTCCTGGCCGCCCTCAAAACCGTCGAACTCAAGCAGCCACGCGAGGTCATCCTTGGCTGTGGCGATGAAGCCGTCGAGGGAGGCGGCGACGAAATACTGGATCCTGGACATGGACCCAGCGTAGCCGCGGGGCGGTGGCTCGCTAAGCCCTACTTACTGAAATACGGGATGATCAGGTACAGGCCGAACAGGACTGCCGCGCCGCACAGGCCAAAGCAAATGTTGGCAAATGCCCGTTTGGCGCGCGGTGATGCCTGCCTGGCATCCCCGGCAATGGCCGTCAAACGGACGCCCAACGAATAGAGAACCACCACGGTCACGGCCGCCACCAGGGTGGCACCGGCCACGGTCAGGAGTTCCAACCACTTCATCGCTGACCGTCCTTTACGTTGCTGGCGTCGGTGGCGCCGGCGTCTGTGTTGCCGGCAGTGACTGGCGTGTCCGTGTCTGCCTTCGCTTTCGCCCGGGCACGTGCCCGGGCGAGGGCCTTCTTCTTGGCGAAGCGGACCGCCTGCCCTGCTTCCTCGACTTCCACGGCGTTGTGGTGGCCCACGTGGGATTTGCGCGAGAAGAAGAACATAAACATCACTGCGGCGGTGCCGGCGACGGCGGCGATCACGACGCCCACCACGCCGGTCTTGACCAGCAGCGCCGTCAGGGCGCCCACAATGCCGGCCGCGGGCAGGGTGAACAGCCAGCCGAGGGCGATCTTGCCCACCATGTTCCAGCGGACCGTGGTGCCCTTGCGTCCCATCCCCGATCCGATGACGGAGCCCGAGGCCACCTGCGTGGTGGAGAGCGCGAAGCCGAGGTGCGACGAGGCCAGGATGGCCGAGGCCGTGCTGGTCTCGGCGGCGAAGCCCTGGGCGGGTTTGACCTCGGTCAGGCCCGATCCCATGGTCCGGATGATACGCCAGCCGCCGGAGTAGGTTCCGATGGCGATGGCAAGGGCACAGGAGGCGATGACCCACAGCTGGGGACCGGTACCCGGTGCCTGGGTTCCGGCGGCGATCAGCACCAGGGTGATGATGCCCATGGTCTTCTGGGCGTCGTTGGTGCCGTGGGCCAGGGCGACGAGGCTGGAGGTGAAGATCTGCCCGGTCCGGAAGCCGCCGCGTTTCTGAGTGAGCTTGCTTCCGGTTTCGGGGTCGTGGCGGGCCGTCAGCGCGTAAGCGAGCCGGGTGCAGACGTAGGCCACGATCCCGGCAATCACCGGGGCGAAGACGGCCGGCAGAATGACCTTTTGGAGCAGGGTCTCCAGGTTCACGGAGTTGAAGCCGATCCCCGCAATGGCTGCACCGATCAGGCCGCCGAACAGCGCATGGGAGGAACTCGAGGGCAGGCCTTTGAGCCAGGTGATCATGTTCCAGAGGATGGCACCCATCAGGCCGGCAAAGATGATGTCCGGGGTGATCAGGACCCCGTCTGAGCCTTCGCGGATAATGCCGCCGGAAACCGTCTTGGCAACTTCCGTGGAAAGGAATGCACCCACCAGGTTCAGGATTGCGGCCAAGGTCACAGCCGTTTTCGGTTTAATGGCGCCGGTGGCGATGGGCGTGGCCATCGCGTTGGCGGTGTCATGGAAACCGTTAGTGAAGTCGAAAAATAGTGCCAGTCCGATGACCAGCGCCACCATAAAGGTGATATCCACCTGTTGCCCAATCTGCAGAGTCGACGGTCAGCAGTTCCTTAAACCCCCGCCTGCCCTGCATAGCATAATTCACCTGAAGTTCACGCGGAGTGACTTGCGGTGTGGGACAGGACCGGTATGAAACCTTACCGATCGTACGCGCCTGCGGCATGACGTCAAAACACAGGCGCGGCGACGAAGGCACTCACGGCGGCGAGCTCGGCGGGCGAAATTCCGCGGCGCGGATCGGGTGAGACGGCAAGGATCCGTGCCCCGAGGATGGCCGCCCACGCCTGCGCATCCGGTTCATAGCGGAGCTGGTCGTCAATCCACACGATCCCGGCCGGGGCGGTAGTGGCAACATCCTCCTGAAGGGCGGCAAGTTTCCACCACCCCTCCCCCGTGCCGGACTCAGCGGTCAGCCAGGGCCATTGGCGGCCGTCGAGTCCGACGGCCGGGCAGAGGTACCGGGGAGCCATGTCCTCCCAGCTGGTCAGCCAGACGCAGCGCAGGCCGGGGAGCCGGGCAAGGCCGTTCAATCCGGCAACCAGCTCCCCTGCGTAGGCGACTTCGAGCATGCCGGCGTTCGCGAGGCTCCAGGCGGAACCCCACGGCGTGGTGCCGGTTGCCCCAAACGGACACACCACGCCGTCGACGTCCAAATACAAGGTGACATTCAGCACGGGGCCTCCCCGTCACGGAGCCCCCGGCCGGCCAGGCCGGCCAGGCCGCTCCGGCAGCCGGACACGTGACCGGCCCTTAAAACGAGTAGGGGCTGCACGCATCAATGGTTGCATTGCGTGCAGCCCCTACTCAAGGACTCCTGACCTTCCGGGCCGGCTGGAACGGAGCTCTGCCCAGTTCAGCCCAGTTCAGTTCAATTCAGTTCAGGCAGAAACCTTCTCCGGCTGGGCAGCCTCGCGGCGCTCCGGGGTGCCGGGCTGGTCCTGGCCGTACAGCCAGTCGTTGTACTGGAAGTCCCCGTCCTTGCGGCTCTTGAACAGCAGGTTGCGGAGAGTCCGGGCCAGGCCGGATACGTGCCAGGACTCGCCCCAGACACGGGCAGTCCGCTGGACGCGGGCGGTGCGGCCGGCGCGGATGCCGTTGAACTCCTTGATGGCAGCGTCCCAGGCTTCGGGGTTGACGCCGTCGGCGGTGAAGACCGTTCCGGTGGTGGCGTCCTGCAGCACGGCAGCGTCTTCGAGGGCCTGGCAGGCACCCTGGGCCAGGTACTGCAGCATCGGGTGTGCGGCATCGCCCATCAGGACCATGCGGCCGGCTACCCAGTTCTCGATGGGGTCGCGGTCGTACATGGGCCAGCGGATGCCCGTGGCCAGGTTCTTGAGTGCTTCCTGCACGGCCGGAACACAGTCCTTGTAGGCTGCTTCAAGCTCATCCACTCCGCCGTACTGCTCTTCACCGCGTTCGAAGGATGCCGACTTGAAGACCGCCACGGTGTTCAGCAGCTCACCCTTGCGCAGCGGGTACTGCACCAGGTGGCAGTTCGGTCCGAGGTAGACGATGACGTCTTCAAGGTCGGCCTTGGGGGTGTTTTCGGTGATCGGCACGGTGCCGCGGTAGGCGACGTAGGCCGAGGGAACCGGCTCGTCGCTGGCGACGAGGGGACGCAGCGTGGATTTGAGTCCGTCGGCGCCAATCACCACGTCAGCTTCGTAGTCAACGCCGGCGGCGGTGTGCGCCACGCCGCGGCCGTTGACGGTTTCAACGCTTTCGACCATGACGTCGTTCACGAGCTTGACGCCGGCAGCCTCGCAGCCTTCAAGCAGGACACGGTGCAGGTCGCTGCGGTGGATCACAACGTACGGTGCTCCGTAGCGTTCGGCGAACTCTCCGCCGAGGGTCTGGCGGGTGAGTTCCTCACCGGTGACTGCATCGCGGAACACGAGGTGCTTGGGCTGGACACCGATCTCAAGGGCCTTTTCCAGGAGTCCCCAGCGCTGCAGGACGCGCGACGCGTTGGGTGCCATCTGCAGGCCTGCACCCACCTCACCGAATTCAGGAGCCCGCTCCACAAGGGTCACTTCGGCGCCGTTTTCACGCAGTGCGAGTGCTCCGGCCAGCCCGGCCATTCCTCCTCCGATGACGAGGACATCAGTGGATGTGGCGTGCTCAGACATTGTTTACTCCTTGAGATGTTGCGAGTTTTGACTTGAGATTGATGCCGACGGCGGCCAGCAGGACCGCGGCGATGGCGGCTGCACCGGCGAAGGCCAGGAAGTTGGAATTGACGCCCAGCCCGGCGGCCAGCAGGAGGCCGCCGATCTGGGGAGCGGCAACGGCACCGATGCGGCCGGTACCGAGTGCCCAGCCGAGCGCTGTTCCGCGGAGGTGTCCGGGATAGTGGCTGGCCACCGCGGCGATGATGAGGCACTGTGTGCCGTGGGTGCCGACGCCGGCCAGGACCAGCATGAGGTACACGACCGTGACCGGCGGCCCCGTGACCAGGACCAGGAGCGCGAGGGCGGCGACTCCGGCTGCGGCGATGGCGGTGGGTACCGGACCGAACCGCGTTCCGGCCCAGGCCGTGATCACCGAACCGGCCACCGCACCCAGGTTCAGCGCCAGGGCAAACGTCAATGCGGAACCCAGGTTGTAGCCGGCAAGCTGCATCAGGTTTGGCAGCCAGGTGCCCAAACCGTACCACGCAAACAGGGTGGCAATCGTTGCCACGGCGAACAGCATGCTGATGCCCAGGTAGGGGGCACGGAGCAGGGAGGAGAAGCCGGCGGGCCGCTGGGTGGCCTTGTCCTTGCCGGCGGCCTTGCGGGCTGCCTTTTCCGCGGCAGTGGCCGGAGCCAGGGTCTCCGGAAGGTACTTCAGACCCAGCGGTACGACGACCACGAGGGCGAGGATGGCCACCAGGAACATCGATTCCCACCCAAAGGCGGGGATCAGCTGGATCCCGACGAGGGCGGCGATGGATCCGCCGATCGGGACACCGGACATCATCAGGGTGGCTATCGTGGACCGCCATTTGGCCGGTACAAGTTCTGCAACGAGCGCGTTCGCTGACGGCACCAGGCCGCCGAGTCCGATGCCGGCCAGGAGCCGAAGGACTCCGAAGATGGCTGCACTCGGAGCGAACGCGCACAGCACGGTGAAGACCGAGAAGACCACGGCGCAGCCGAGGATGGTGCGGCGGCGACCCCACGAGTCGGCCATGCGGCCGGCGAAGATCGCGCCGATCATCATGCCGACGAAGGCCATGGATCCGATTGTTCCGGCGGTGGCCTTGGTCAGGCCCCAGCCCGTCTCGGAGATAAGGGAAGACTGGACGGTGCCGTAGACGATGAGGTCATACCCATCGAAGACCACCAGGAGCCAGCAGACGAGGACGGCAGCGGCCGAAGCTTTGGAGAACCTCGTACCGGGACCGTCGGCGGTAAGCGGGCCGGAAGCCCCCGGCGAAGGCCGTTGCGGCACTGCAGCGGGAAGTGTGTGATTCATCCCACTACTGTCATGGCACCCCAAGGTGAACCACAATACAATTCTGATGTGCAGAAAAACCCCACTTCGCGGTCAGTGTCCACGTCGGCTGCCAAGGCGGCCAGGAAGCCCCTCCAGAAGCGGCCCACGTACTCCATCGAGGCGGTGGATAACGCCTTGCAGCTGCTGCAGTTGCTCCGCGACGGCGGGACCTTGCGCCTCAAGGACGCCGCCGAGGAACTGGGGGTGGCCCCCTCCACTGCCCACCGCCTGCTGGCCATGCTGGTCTACAGGGGTTTTGCCATCCAGGATGAAACCCGCCGGTACGTTCCCGGCCCGGCCATGGGGGTCGGTCCGGCGGGGCTGAGCTGGTCCCGGCTGCTCCGCACACTGGCCCAGCCGCACATGGAGCTGCTCTCCTCCCGGCTCAACGAGACGGTCAACCTCATGGTGCGCGTAGGAACCAAGGTGCGGTTCCTGGCCACCGTGGAGGGAAATAATGTGTTGCGGATTGGCGACCGGCAGGGGACGGTGATGCCCGCGGACAAGACCTCCGGCGGCAAAGTCATGCTCGCGGAGCTCGAGGCCCCCATGATTGAGCAGCTCTTCCGCAGCCACAACGCGGAAATCGGCGGCGACACCATTCCTGCGCAGGACTACCCCGCCTTCCTGCGGGAGCTCGAATCCATCCGCGCCAACGGCTTCGCCGCTAATTTCGAAGGTACCGAGGAGGGCGTCAGCGCTTTGGGGATGGCGCTGCACAACAGGCACGGCCACGTGGTGGGGGCCCTCAGTGTTGCCACGCCGGCCACGCGTTTCCGCAAGGTGTTCGATGCCGGCCTCGTCCCGGCCCTGCGCGAAACCTGCCGTCAGCTGGAGATCGACATTGCCGCCAATCCGGCCGATCCGGACTAAGCGAAAAAGCAACTCCCTCCAGCATATTCTGGCTGGCAGAATATGTTGGGGGTCACAACGCCGGGTCCGTAGAGTCTGACTACGCCAAAAAGTGTTTTGACCTTAAAGGAGGCCGACGTGTCCATCAGCGCCGAGAACACGACCCATGAATCAGTCGCCGCGGGGCAGACTGTCCCTGAGCCGACGCCTGAAGAGGCGGCGCAGCTCGAACAGCTGTACAAGGATTTTGACCGGGAGAACCTGATCCCGCTGTGGACGCAGATCGCGGACCTCATGCCCATGGTCCCGTCGCCCAAGGCCGTGCCGCACGTTTGGCGGTGGAGTGACCTGTACCCCCTCGCCGCCCGTGCCGGCGATCTGGTTCCCGTGGGCCGTGGCGGGGAACGCCGTGCTATCGCGCTGGCCAACCCCGGCCTTGCCGGCACCGCCTACGCCACCCCGACGCTGTGGGCTGCCATCCAGTACCTCGGTGCCCGTGAGACCGCACCGGAACACCGCCACTCCCAGAACGCGTTCCGCTTCGTTGTTGAGGGCGAAGGCGTCTGGACGGTCGTTAACGGGGACCCGGTACGGATGTCCCGCGGTGACTTCCTGCTGACCCCGGGCTGGAACTTCCACGGCCACCACAACGACACCGACGAGCCGATGGCCTGGATCGACGGCCTGGACATCCCGTTCGTGCACTACGCCGACGCCGGATTCTTCGAGTTCGGCACCGAGCGCGTCACCGACGAGGCGACCCCGGACATCTCCCGCTCCGAGCGGCTCTGGGCCCACCCCGGCCTGCGCCCCCTCTCCGGCCTGGATGACACCACCAGCTCCCCCATCGCCGCCTACCGCTGGAAGTACACCGACGCCGCGCTGCGCGAGCAGCTCCTGCTCGAAGATGAGGGCCACCCGGCCACCGTCTCCCAGGGCCACGCCGCCGTCCGCTACACCAACCCGACCACCGGCGGGGACGTGATGCCCACGATCCGGGCGGAATTCCACCGCTTCCGGGCCGGCGCGTCCACCGAACCCCTGCACGAGGTCGGCTCCAGCGTGTGGCAGGTCTTCGAAGGCCGTGGCAGTGTAGTCCTGAACGGCGAGACCAGGACCCTGGACAAGGGCGACCTGTTCGTGGTCCCGTCCTGGGCCGAATGGTCCCTGCAGGCCGAGACAGAGTTTGATCTGTTCCGCTTCAGCGACGCCCCGATCTTTGAACGGCTGAACTTTAACCGCACCTACACCGAAGGACGCAAGAACGCATGAAACTCCTCACCCTCCGTCTCTCCCAGGGAGCAGAAACCGTCACGAAGGCTGTCCGCCAGGACGGCGACACGCTGACCGAAATTGACGGGTTCTCCGACGTCGGAGCGCTCCTGAAGGACAGCAACTGGGAAGCCATCGCCCAGGCCGCCTCCGGCGCCACGCACCCGCTCGAAGGCGCCGACCTCGACGCCGTTGTCCCCGCACCGGGCAAGATCATCTGCGTGGGCCACAACTACCGCAACCACATCAAGGAAATGGGCCGGGAAGTCCCCGAGTACCCCACCCTGTTCGCCAAGTACGCCGAGTCACTCATCGGACCCAACGATGACCTGGCCCTGCCGCAGGAGTCCGACACCGTTGACTGGGAGTCTGAACTCGCCGTCGTCATCGGCAAGAAGGGCCGCCGGATTTCCGAAGCCGACGCCGCAGACCACATCGCCGGCTACGCCGTCCTGAACGACGTGTCCATGCGCGATTACCAGTTCCGCACCATCCAGTGGCTGCAGGGCAAGACCTGGGAGAAGTCCACCCCGTTCGGTCCCGCCCTGGTCACCAAGGACGAATTCAGCGGCGGCCTCATGACCACCGCGGTGGACGGCGAAGTCCAGCAGTCCACGCCGACGAACGACGTGGTCTTCACCCCGGAATTCCTGGTTTCCTACATCTCCACCATCATCACCCTGAACCCGGGCGATGTGATCGCCACCGGCACCCCCGGCGGCGTGGGCCACGCCCAGGACCCGAAGCGGTACCTGCAGGAAGGCCAGCTCCTGGTCACCACCATTGAGGGCCTGGGCCAGCTGAACAACCGCGTGGTCAAGGAAGCCTGATGGTCGCGCGCCACGACCAGACGTCGGACCCGCAGCTGCTCGAATCGCTGCTGCAGGCCCGGCGTGGGACCGCGTTCTTCGCGCGCAAGCTCAACGAGCTCTCCGACGCGGACCTCGACGGCCCCTCGTTGCTGCCGGGCTGGACCCGCCGCCACGTGACCGCACACATCGGCTATAACGCCCGCGCCATCGCCCGGCTCATCGAATGGGCCGCGACCGGCGTGGAAACACCCATGTACGCGTCCACCGAGGTCCGGGACCACGAAATCAACTTCGGGGCCACCCTCCCGCCGATCGCGTTGCGGCACCTCTTCGACCACTCAGCGGTGCACCTGAACGTCGAATGGCGCGACCTGCCAGCAGACTCCTGGCACCACAAAGTCAAGACCGCCCAGGGCCGGACTGTCCCGGCCGAGGAAACCGTCTGGATGCGCACCCGCGAGGTCTGGACCCACGCAGTGGACCTGGACAACGGAGCCACGTTTTCCGACATTCCCGCACCGGTGCTCGAGCGCCTGCTTCAAGACATCACCGGCGCGTGGAAAACCCGCGGCACCGACACCGGGTTGCTGGTCCGGGTCACCGGCCGGCAGCCGGAGCTTGAGTTCGGCGGCGCGGGGCCGGACGCTCCCCTGGTGATCTCCGGCCCGCTTGCCGGCGTGGTCCGGTGGGCCACCGGCAGGGGTACCGACGGCGTCACCGCCACCCGGGACGGTGCACCCTTGGACGCAGTTCCGGCTGCACCGAAATGGATCTAGATCCCCCGCACTGAGAAGTAAGGCCCCCTCAACCGAGGGGGCCTTACTTGTCAGTGCGCTTAGGACGCTGGAGCAGCACCTGCACCGTTGACGTTAACCAGCCAGGACGTCCCGAACCGGTCAGTGCACATGCCAAAGACATCGCCCCACGGTGCGGGCTCCAGGGGAACTGTGACGGTGCCGCCGTCGCCGGCAAGTTTGTCCCAGTAGCCGCGCAGTTCAGCTTCGTCGTCGCCGCTGAGCGAGACGGAAATGGTGCTGCCGGGCGTGTAGTCCATGCTGTTGGGAGTGTCGGACCCCATCAGGACCAGGCCGCCCGGAGTGGTCAGCATGCCGTGCATGATCTTGTCTTTTTCGGCCGGATCTTCGCTCGCGTGGAATTCTCCAAAAGTGCTGAGGACCAGGTCGCCGCCGAAGACCGAATGATAAAAGGTCATGGCCTCCCGCGCGCTGTCACGGAAACCAAGGTAAGGATTGAGGGTCGTGGGCATGGCCGGTTCTCCTTGCAGACTGAAACGAAGGGGCAGTGAACAATCCCCATCCTGCCGCAATTCCGGTCCCGTTCAAAGGGTGCTTTTTGCGTAGGCAGATCTAATGGAGGCGACGCCAGGACCGGTCCCGGGATACCCGGTGCCACGACTGCCGCGGGCCCTCCCACTCACGGGCCACATCCGTCAGCCATATGGTGCTGTCCGGGTCCCAGCCGGCAATGACTGTCGCCGTGCCAGGGCTGACCGGAAGTGCACGCCCGGCCCCGCTGAGGTAGCCGAGGACCGTCAGGTGCACGGCGTCCCACTCGTCCGCCACGCGTTCCCAGTCGGGGATCACCCACCGCCCGTCGCGGCCCGTGGTTCGGAACCAGTCATGGCGCCGGGACGCCGTGACGTCCAAGGGAAACCTTTGGCACAAGTTCGTCCAGTCGCCGGGTGTGCGGATCTCCAGCGTCCGGCCAACGCCCCGGACGGGGATGGTGGTTGCAACCTCCCAGCCGAGGGAATCCTCCACGAGGCTTAGCCCGGCCGGGATCCGCCCCACAGTGCGGACAGGATCGGGCGGGACCGACCACCAGCCTCCGGACACGGGAGCGTGCGGGTCGGCAGGAAGGTCATGCGCGGCCCGGACCTCCGCCTCACGCACCCGCATCACCCATTCGACCAGAGTTGACTGCGGAACCTTCAACGGCGCCGGATCATCAGCAGGGCGCCAGTCAATGGCCCACTGCTCCACGCCGCGGCCCTCGTTCCACCAGCGGGCCCCCGGGGCGGCGATCACACGGCGGGCGAGGGGAAGCAGTGCGGCTCGGACCAGCGGCAGCCCCGCGAGGACATCCTCGCCGTCGGGCTCTTGCCAGTACCTTGCGGTGTCCACGGCCCGCTCCAGGGCAGACTGCACCGGCGCATCGTCAAGGTCCGCGGCCGCCAGGTGCCTGAGGGCGGCGGCCAGCACCCCGGGTGACGGAGCAGCCGGAGGAGTGCCGGCGTCGTCCGCTGAATCAGCGGTCAGCAGCACCCGGGAGGTTCCGCGGCCCGAATCCAGGTAGTAGCCCAGCCGGAAGACCATCAGCCTGATGTCAGGGTCCAGGTCCATCGCCAGCTCAAGGCACAGCCGCCGGCCCCGAGGCCCCTCCAGCAGCAAATCCGCATCAGGCGTCATGAGCCCATCCTCGCACCGTCCGTGCACTTATAGGGCAGCGGGACGTAGGCTCAGGAGCATGGCACGATACTTTGACGTTCATCCCCACGATCCCCAGCCCCGTGCAATCACGCAGGCTGTCAGCATGCTGCTGGACGGCGGCCTGATCGCGTACCCCACGGACTCCTGCTATGCCCTGGGCGCGCAGCTGGGCAACAAGGAGGCGCTGGACCGGATCCGGACCATCCGCAAGCTCGATGCCAAGCACCACTTCACCCTGGTCTGCAAGGACTTCGCCCAAATGGGCCAGTTCGTGAACATCGGCAATGACGTGTTCCGGAGCATCAAGGCCGTCACGCCCGGCAGCTACACGTTTATCCTCCCGGCCACCAAGGAAGTTCCGCGCCGGCTGCTGCACCCCAAGAAAAAGACCGTGGGCGTGCGCATCCCGGACAACCGTGTGGTTCAGGCCCTGCTGGCTGAACTGGGCGAGCCGATCCTCTCCAGCACGCTGCTGCTGCCCGACGAGGAGGATCCGCTGACCCAGGGGTGGGAGATCAAGGAACGGCTGGACCATGAGGTGGACGCGGTGATCGATGCGGGCGACTGCGGGTCCGAGCCCACCACGGTAGTGGATTTCTCCAGCGGTGTGGCCGAAGTGGTGCGCCGCGGCGCCGGAGACCCGTCCCGCTTCGAATAGGCCCTAGGTTCGAAGCGGCCCTAATTTGGGGAGAGGCCTTAATCCTGTTTGCGGGCCCGGCTTGGCTGCACGCGGGGCGGCTCGCCCGGCATCTTGGGATAGTCCGGCGGGAACGGCAGCTCGCCCAGACCCGCCTTCACGTCGCGGTCCCACCAGCCCAGCAAAGTGTCGATGGTGCCAGGGTTCGCGTTCATGTCCGCCCACGGATCGCCCACGGATTTCAGCCGGTCCGGGACGGTGAGGATGGTGAAATCCTTCGGGCTGATGCTTTCGAGTTCCTCCCAGGTGACGGGGCAGGACACCGGTGCATGGGCCAGGGCCCGGGGGCTTTAGGCGCCGGCGATGGTCCGGTCGCGGTTGGCCTGGTTGAAGTCCAGGAACACCTTCTCGCCGCGCTCCTCTTTCCACCAGGAGGTGGTGACCTTCTTGGGCATCCGGCGTTCCAGCTCGCGGGTGGCCGCGATCACGGCGTGCCGCACCTCCAGGAACTCATGCAGGGGCTTAATTGGCGCATAGACGTGGAGCCCGCGGTTACCGGAGGTCTTGATGAAGCACTCCAGGCCGGCCTCCGCCAGCACCTCCTTAAGGCCCAGAGCGGCGGGGACGGCGTCGTCAAAGTCCGTGCCGGGCTGGGGATCAAGGTCGATCCGGAGCTGGTCCGGGTTGTCATTATTTTCCGCACGCGATGGCCACGGATGGAACACCACTGTGTTCATCTGCACGGCCCAGACCGCGGCGGCAGGCTCGTCCAGGACGAGCATAGGATGGGAACGCGCGCTGGGAAAGGTAACCTTGACCGAGCGAACGAAGTCGGGGGTTCCCTTGGGCGGGTTCTTGGAAAAAAACTGCTCGCCCTCAACGTTGTCCGAGTACCGCTGCAGCGCAACGGGCCGGCCGCCGTTGGCAGCGATGAACGCCTCCCCCACCTCCGCTGTGTAGCGCGCCAGGTCAAGCTTGGTCAGGCCCAGCTCCGGCCACAAAATCCGGCTGGGGCTGGAGATGCGCATGTCGCGCTCGCCGTTGGGTCCTGGGACAGTGATGGTGGTCTGTTCGCTCGCCATGGGGACAACGTACACTGCACGGCCCGCCGAGTCAGTACCCGGCGCGCGGCCGCTCCTGATCCGGCATCATGGACCTATGCCCCCAGTTGAATCCCCTGTCACCATCCGCGCCGGCGATCTTGAGGTTTCCGGAATTTACGCCCGCCCGGAGCGCCCCTTCGCCACGCTGGTCCTGGCGCACGGGGCCGGCGCGGGCATGGAGCATCCCTTCATGAGCGGATTCACCCGCGGACTGAACGACGACGGCGTCGCCACCTTGCGTTTTAACTTCCCCTACCGTGAGGCGGGGCGGAAGTTCCCGGACCGGCCGCCGGCGGCCATCGCCACCTGGCGTGCTGCCATGGACGAAGCCGCGCGGCAGGCGACGACCCACGGGGACACTGGCCCGGTCTGGGCCGCGGGAAAGTCGTTCGGCGGGCGGATGGCCTCCATGGCTGTCGCGGAGGGAATGGACGCTGCCGGGCTCATCTACCTCGGGTATCCGCTGCACCCACCGGGCAAACCCGAGAAGATCCGCGACGAACACCTCTACGGCCTCACCCTGCCCATGCTGTTCCTGCAGGGTTCCCGCGACACCTTCGCAACGCACGAGCTGCTCGAAGGGGTGGTGTCACGGATCGGCCCGTCAGCGGCGCTGCAGTGGGTCGACGGCGGCGATCATTCCTTTGCCGTGGCAGGCAAAAAGCGTGATGCGGCCGAGATCGGCGCGTCACTGGCTCCGGCGGTCACGGAATTCATGCGGACCCACGGCTGAATTACTGAACGGGCTGAGTTACTGAAGGGCTCACATCCTGGCTTTGGTCCTGGCGGTGGCCTGCGCCGTCCACGGATCCTCCGGCCACGGGTGGCGCGGATAGCGGCCCCGCATCTCGGCCCGCACCTGCAAATAGGGCCCGGACCAGAAGGACGCGAGATCGTCCGTGACCGCCAGCGGCCGCCTCGCTGGCGACAACAGGTGGAACAGCACCGGAACCCTGCCGTCGACCAACCGCGGGCTCTCGGCCCAACCAAAGCATTCCTGCAGCTTAACCGCCACAACCGGCCGGCCAGAGCCGGCCGCGTCCGGCCCGCCGGTGCCGCCCGGCCCTGCACTGTCCGGCGCTTCGGGGTAGTCGATCCGGACCATCGATCCGCTGGGCACCTTCAGTGCCTCCGGTGCCAGCTCGCCCAGGCGGGCGGCCTCCGGCCAGGGCAGCAACCGCCGCAGCGGGTCGGTGAGGTCAATGCCGCTGACGGCAGCCCCGCCGGCCAGCTTGTCGAGTTCGGGCCCCAGCCAGCTGTCCAGGTCCGCCAGCAGCGCCTGCTCGGACACGTCAGGCCACGGCGCACCAAGTTCGCGGTGCAGGAGGGCGAGCCGGCGGCGCAACGCATCCGCCGCCGTCGACCATCCAATGATTCCCAGCCCTTCCCCGGACAGGGCGCGGGCCACTGCGGCCCGCCCCTCGGCCGGCGAGGGCCGGACAGGGGTGGAGGACAGGCTGATGGCCCCGAGCCGCCGTTCCTGCCGGGCCGTGACCCTGCCCTGGCTGAATTTCGCTTCGACGGTGTCGCTGAGCAGGTGCCCGGCGGCGGCCTGCGCCAGATCGGCTGTGAGCGGAGCGGCGGAACGGATCAGCGCACCGGTTCCGGCCGCGTCCCTGCCCGCAGCGCGCGAAACCTCCGCCACGGCCAGCCAGTCGTACCCGGTCAGCGGGGTGCCCGCCGGCAAACCCGCCCGCGTCCCGGAGGACAGGAGGTAGCGCGCCGGCCCGTCCCCCGGCACCCGGCGCGCCACCCGGTCCGGGTACGCCAGCGCGACGACGACGCCCAGGTACTCGGCGGGGGTCACCGGAGCAGTGACAATGGACGGGCCGACGGCGGCGCTTTCCTTCCGCGCGATGCTTTCCAACCGCCGGACGTCCTCCGTCCATCGGCGGGCGGAGGGCTCCCTGCCGACGCGGAGGGCGGAAAGAAAGGCGGTGAGGTCGCCTCCGGGGGCCCGCTGGTCCCCCGCCACCAGTGCCACCGCTTCCGCCGCAGCGTGATGGCCCACCGTCACGGCACCGTCCAGGAGCGCGCGGGCCAGCCGGGGATCCGCCGGGACCCTGGCCAACGTCCGGCCCAGGCGGGTGGGGTGACCGTCAGCGGCGACGGCACCCAGTTCCCGCAGCACTTCGGTGGCCTCCGCCATGGCCGCCGGCGGGGGTGCGTCCGGAAGCGCCAGCCCCTGCCCGCCGGGCGACCCCCAGCAGGCCAGGGTTAGCGCGGCGCCCGTCAGGTCGGCGACGTTGATTTCGGGGGTGACGTGCGCCGGAGCGGCACCATAGGCCTTTTGGTCGTAGCAGCGCACTACACGCCCCGGTCCCAGTCGGGCGGCACGGCCGGCCCGCTGTTCCGCCGAGGCCCGGGAGCAGGAGACCGTCACCAGCCCGGACATGCCGCGGTTGGCGTCCCTGCGCGGTTCACGGGTCAGGCCTGAGTCGATCACCAGCCGCACGCCGGGAACTGTCAGGGAGGATTCGGCCAGGTCGGTGGAGACGATGATCCGCGCCGGGCCGCCCTGCCGGCGCCCGGACACGGCCCGGTCCTGTTCGGCCGGGCTGACCTGGCCGTGGAGCTCCAGGACTTCCGTCCCGGGTGCAGCCCTGCCGCGGAGGCGGGCCGCAACGTAGGAAACTTCCCAGGCTCCGGGGACAAACACGAGGGCATCGGTACCGGGATTCCGGGACAGACCGGCGGCGTGCGCAGCGGCCGCCGTGTCCGCCACATGGTCGAGGAACCCGCGTGCCACTCCGCGCCCGTCCAGCCGCGCGGTGGCTGCCGGAGCCCATTGAACCTCCAGCGGGTACAGCGCTGACGGGCAGTCGACGACGGCAGCCGGCCTCGCGCCGTCGTCGTGCCCTGCTCCGGCGACGGTTTGGTCTCCCACTGCGGGCCCTCCAATCAGCGCGGCGAAGCGGGGCGCGTCCAAGGTTGCGGACATGGCCACCAGGGTCAGATCCCCGCGGAGCTGGCGGACCTCACTGAGCATGCCCAGCAGCAGGTCGGTCTCGAGGCCGCGTTCGTGGACCTCGTCCAAGATGACGGCGCCGGTGCTCTCCAGCCCCGGATCATCCAGGAGCCGTCGCAGCAGGATTCCAGGGGTGACGAACTCCACCAGGGTGCCCGGGCCGGCCTTGCGTTCTCCGCGGACGGTGTAGCCGACGCGGTCCCCCACCGGGGTGCCGTCCAGGGCGGCCAGGCGCCGGGCCGCCGCGCGGGCAGCGACGCGCCGCGGCTGGGTGACTACCACCCGCAACCCCGCATCGGCTGCCGCGGGCCCCGAGCCGGCGACGAGGTTGGCGAGCAGCGGCGGGACCAGTGTGGTTTTGCCCGTCCCCGGCGGTGCCTGCACCACTGCCGTCCCTGCCGCCCCGCCCGCCCGAAGCACCCCGGCCAGCTCGGAAAGCGACGCTGCGAAAGCCAGGCCGGTTCCGATCACGCCCAAGTTGAAGGTGCCCTGCGCCAAGTTGGCCTGCTCAAAGGTGCCCTGCTCGAAGGGGCCCTGTTCAGCGGCGTCAGCCTGGGCGTCGTCTGGTCTGTTCGGGAAACTCACCCGTCCATTGTCGCCGCTCTCCGCAGAACGGCGTGAGCCCGGGCGCGGCCCGATGCGTCAGACTGGAAGTCATCCATCATGAAAGCAGGACCCCCGTGATCCACCTCCAGCAGGACTCCGAAGGCTTCATCCGCATGAAGAGGCATTTTCCGGCCGGCACCCCCGTGACCATCACCTTCAACGACGGCTCACAGGAAGAGTTCATGGGGAGCAGGCTCAACGGGATCTACGATGCGGCGTTGGCGGAGTACCGTGTGCAGAACCAACTCGACGCCAAGGGCTTTTCGCGCGGGCCGAAGAAGAAGGTGCAGACCGGAATAGAGTTCGTTGCGGTCCGCCCCGGGATGGCCGGGTAGCGCCGGTACGCAGCGGTGGCGCCACAACGGCCCGGTGGCGCCCCCCGAAGGCCCGGTCGACGGGTCACGGTGCGGGTCTGACCACCATCGCCGACCCGCCGCCGCGCCGGACGGGTTCGGCCGCTGCCACCATGCGCCCGTGCCGGCCGAACTCGATAGCGGTGGCGGCGCCGATCTCGGCGGCGGAGGTGAACGCGTCACCGGCCGGCACCAGTTTGTGCCCGTACGGAGCCAAGGCGCTGCCGTAGGCACTGATGAACCCGGGCTCGGCCGTGACAGTGGCGGTGTTCCGTTGCGAGGCACGCGGAGCCGCGATTGCCGCTGACACGTTCATGCCCAGGTCCAAGCGGTTGAGGATCGTTTGCAGGACGGTGGTGATGATGGTGGATCCGCCGGGCGACCCGAGTGCGAGGAACGGCTCGTCGTCCTTGAGGATGATGGTGGGCGACATCGAGGACCGCGGTCGTTTGCCGGGTTCCACCCGGTTCGGGTCCTTGGGGTTGGTGGAGTCGTAAGAGAAGTCCGTAAGCTCGTTGTTTAGCAGGAACCCTCGGCCCGGAACCACGATGCCGGAACCGCCGGTCTGCTCGATGGTGAGGGTGTACTCCACTACGTTGCCCCACTTGTCGGCGACGGTCATGTTGGTGGTGGAGATGTTCTCGGTGTCCGTCCCGCGGGCAGCGGCTTCCGGCGCCACCGGGCAGGTGTCGCCGTATTTGGACACGTCCCCCGCCGCAACGGGCTTGGCAGCGGCCGTTGCAGGGTTGATGTTGCAGGCCCGCGCCTTCCCGAACAGCGGGTCGGTGAGGATGCCGGTGGGGACATCAACCAACGCCGGGTCCCCGACATACTTCCCGCGGTCCGCGAAGGCCAGCGCGGTGGCTTCGAGGTAGTGGTGCAGCGCCGCCGCCGTCGGCATGTCGGCCAGGTTGAACGGTTCCAGGATGTTCAGCGCCTCACCCACCGTGGTGCCGCCGCTGCTGGATGGCGCCATGCCGTAGACGTCGTAGCCGCGGTACTCAACGTGCGTGGGGTCCTGGTCCAGTGTGGTGTAGCCGGCGAGGTCAGCCGTCGTCAGGTACCCCGGGAAGGCCGGGATGCTGGTTGCCGGCGCGCCGGCAGGCGGCACCCAGGCGGGGTCCTTCGGCGGAGCCTGCACCGTTGACGCCATCTCCTCGGCCAGTGGACCGGAGTAGAAGGCGTCAGTCCCCTCCGCGGCGATGAGGCGGTACGTGGCGGCAAGATCCGGGTTGCGGAAGACGCTTCCGACGGCGGGAGCGTCGCCACCGGGCAGGAAGAGGCTCCTGGTCGGGGTATACGCCGAGAACCGGACTTTGTTGTCGAGGGTCTGCTGGCGGAACGTGTCGTCCACGATGAAGCCGTCCCGGGCCACATCGATGGCAGGTTGGAGGGCGTCGCCAAGCTCCAGCGTGCCCCACCGTTTCAGTGCCCTCTCCCACGTGGCCAGTGAGCCCGGGACGCCGACGGAGACGCCGCTGGAGACGAGTTCGGCGAAGGAGTAGGGCTTGTTGGTGGCGGCATTGATGAATGCGTTTGTGGGCATGGTGGCCGGTGCCGTCTCACGGCCGTCGATGGTCTGGACTTCGCCGGACTTGGCATCGTAGAAAACAAAATAACCGCCACCGCCAATCCCGGCGCTGTACGGCTCGGTCACGCCCAGGGTGGCCGCAGCAGCCACTGCCGCATCCGCCGCATTGCCGCCCCGGCGGAGAACGCCGATGGCGGCAGCGGAAGCGTCCGCGTCAACGGTGCTGACAGCTCCGCCGTACCCGGTGGCGGTGGCGGTCTTCTCGGCCTGCCGAGGGGCCGCAACAGCGGGGATGGCAACGGCGCCTGCCGTCAGGCTGAGGGCCAGAACTGCTGTGGCGGCAGCCACTTGACGTCGCAAAGTAGGCATGATGCTCCCTGGTCAGAGTTTTGCGAAGTGTGGTTTGCGTCACGTTACTCCCCCTGAATTACACTCTCAAGGCCAAACCACAGCCGCCCCTGCACCCGGTCAGAGTGGT
This sequence comes from Pseudarthrobacter sulfonivorans, assembly GCF_024391045.1. Taxonomy (GTDB): domain Bacteria; phylum Actinomycetota; class Actinomycetes; order Actinomycetales; family Micrococcaceae; genus Arthrobacter; species Arthrobacter sulfonivorans_B. Next base: position 18,415 of record NZ_JANFCZ010000028.1, on the reverse strand, counting down.
GTTTCAGTGGCGGCGACGGCTGTGTCGGCCGGCGAGCGCCGCCGGCGGCTTGCCAGCAGGAACGGCACCGCAAAAAGCTCAATCACGCCGCTCATGGCCAGTGACACTGGATAGCCGTAGACGTCGGCCGCGCGGCCCATCAGCGGCTGCACCACGATGCCTCCGCTGGACCCCATGAGGGAATCGAAACTCAGCACTGTTGCCCGCTGCCGGGAGGAAATCATGTCGTTCAGGTAGGCCTGCCGCACCGGTGTGGCTGCTGCAGTGACCAGTGCCCACAGGGTCAGCAGCAGCAGCGCCACCCAGAACAGCCGGGTGAACCCCAGCGCCATCAGGATCAGTCCGCCCACAATGCTGGTCGCCACCAGCACCGTGGTTCTCTTGCTGACCAGGCGCCGCAGCGTCGGCGCCAGCCAGCCGCCCACCACCTGGGCGCCGGCAACGATGGCTGCCGCAAGGCCCGCGATGGAGTAGGCCCGGGGGTCGCCGAAGAGTTCCAGGAGCAGGGGCTGCAGCGCGTAGAAGACATAAATGCCGACGCCGGCGCTGAAGGGCGCTGCCAGCATGATGTACCGGATGGGCGGGTTCCTGAGCCCGCCGTCAATGGATGCGGTCAGGACTGCCCGGGTTGCCTGCAGCGGGTGCGGGGAGCGTTCCGGGGTGAACCCGACATCGTGCATCAGCAGGAACGCCACGGCGAAGATGGCCAGCAGCACGCCGACGCGAATCAGGAACGGTACGCCCAGGTTGGTGACCTGGGCTATCACGCCGCCCGCCGCGGAGCCAACCAGCATTGCGACGCCTGACACCATCTGTCCCCGCCCCAGTACTGTTTCCAGGTCGCCCTCGTAGGCGGCGAAATGCAGGGCGTCCACCAGCCAGGCTTCCACCGTTCCGGAGAAGAAGGTAAATCCCAGGCCCAGAAGCACCGAGACCACCGCCCAGGCCCAGAAGGGCGCTGCGAGCTGCCACAGGAGGTAGTAAAGGTAGGTGGATACGGCGAGTGTCACCGTGCCGAGGAGGAACGAGGCCCGGCGCCCCCAGCCGTCGGCGACCACACCGGTTGGTACTTCGAACAGCACCATGCCGGCGGTGAAGAACGCGTTGGCTGTGAAAGCCTCGAGGTTGGTGAGTCCGGCGTCCAGCAGGAACAGCGTATTGATGCCCCAGATGAACGAGGCCGCGAGCGTGTTGCCCAACGTCAGGGTGAGGTAGACGCGTTGGATCTTCCGGGCTGAGGCGTTCACGGCGTGGCCGCACGTCAGCCGGACGGCACCGGCTCATGCCGCAGGTAGCGGCGGCGGAACCGGCCGGTCCCGGCAGTCAATGCCCTGAGCTCCACTGCGTACCGCAGGAGTTCCTGGTCCGGAACCTCGGCGCTGATTTCGGTCAGTTCACCGGCTGCCGACGCTGTGCCGGTCAGGCGTCCGCGGCGGCCCGAGAGGTCGCTCATGACGGCCCCCACATGGTCATCCGACACCGTGATGCTGACCGCGGAGACCGGTTCGAGGAGTTGGATGCGCCCCGCCGCTGCCGCCTCCCGCAGTGCCAGGGCACCGGCCGCCTGGAACGCAGCATCGGACGAGTCCACGCTGTGGGCCTTGCCGCCCAGCAGCGTGACGCGCAGGTCCACCACGGGGAACCCGGCGGTCAGTCCCTTCTGCATCTGGGCCCGAACGCCCTTCTCCACGGACGAGATGAACGTTCCGGGGATCACCCCGCCAACTGTCTTGTCCACGAATTCAAACCCGCCGCCCCGCGGCAGGGGTTCCACGTTGATGTCACAGACCGCATACTGCCCGTGACCGCCGGACTGCTTAACGTGCCGCCCGTGACCGGCCGCGGGGCCGGCGAACGTCTCACGCAGGGGGGTTACCACGTCCTGGGTGTGGAGCTTCACGCCCTGGTCCCGCAGCCTGTCCAGCACCACGTCGGCATGGGCCTCGCCCATGCACCAGAGGATCAGCTGGTGCGTCTCTGCGTTCCGTTCCACCCGCAGCGTCGGATCCCCGGCCGCGACCTTGGCCAGGCTGCGGGAGAGGGCATCCTCGTCACTGCGTGAATCGGCCTCCACGGCAACCGGCATCAGCGGTTCGGGCATCTCCCACGTGGACAGGAGCACCGGCTGGTCCTTGGCGGAAATGGTGTCACCGGTCTCGGCACTCCCCAGCTTGGCCAGAGCACAGATGTCGCCGGCGACGCAGTGCGTCACCGGCCGGAGGTTGGCGCCCAGCGGCGAATACAGATGGGTGACGCGCTCGTCGGTGTCATGGTCCTGGTGTCCGCGGGCCGCCAACCCGTGGCCGGCCACATGAACGGGCGTGTCCTCCCGTAGGGTGCCCGAAAACACCCGGACCAGGCAGACGCGGCCCAGGAACGGATCCACCGTGGTGCGGACAACCTCGGCGGCCAGGGGCCCGTCCGGATCACAGGACAGGCCTCCCGCCGGAGCGCCGGCAAGGTCTGTCACGTCCGGCAGCTCCCGCTCCAGGGGTGAGGGGAACGCCCTGGCCAGGACTTCCAGCAGTTCCGCAGCCCCCAGCCCGGTCACGGCCGAGGTGGGCAGCACGGGAAAAAATGAACCGCGGGCGACGGCAGTTTCCAGGTCCGTGACCAAAACGTCAGTATCGATGTCCTCCCCGCCGAGGTACCGGTCCATCAGGGTCTCGTCCTCGCTTTCGGCGATGATCCCTTCGATGAGCTGGCCCCGTGCCGCTTCCGAACCGGCGAGCTCGGCCGGCGCGGCGTCCCGGGCCCGCCCGCCGGTTTCTCCTTCGGAATACTCGGCGACAGTCCCCGGCAACAGTCCAATCAGGCCCGTGATCTCGCCGCCGGCCCGGACCGGGACGTAGAGCGGCACCACCGCATCGCCGAACGCCTGCTGGCAGGCGGCCAGGACGCCGTCGTAATCGGCTCTGGGGTGGTCAACCCTGGTAATCGCCACGGCACGCGGCATCCCCACGCGGTCGCATTCGCCCCACAGCGCCGTGGTGGTGGTGTCGATCCCGTCCACGGCGGAGACAACAAACAGGGCCGCATCGGCGGCCCGCAGGCCCGCCCGCAACTCGCCGATGAAGTCCGGGTAGCCCGGAGTGTCCAAGACGTTCACTTTGATCCCGCCAATGAGCAGCGGCACCACGGCGAGCCCCACCGACCGCTGCTGCCGGACGGCCGAGGAGTCCGAATCGCTGACGGTTGTGCCGTCGGCGATGGAGCCCTTCCGTGAAATCACGCCGTTGGCGGCCAGCAAAGCCTCGATCAGCAGGGTCTTGCCGGCGCCCGAGTGCCCGATGAGCGCCACGTTCCTGACGTTGGCAGGACCGTCGGCTTCAATGCCTGCCGCCGCATCGCCGCGCCGTGCTTCCGGCCCGCCCCGGCCCGGAGTCCGTGCTGCGTCCTTTGCGCCCTTCACTGACATGGGAACCTCCTGGCGTCGTGCCGTCCACCGGGCCGAATTGTCTTCTTTGATTCGACACCATGGCGCCCTGAACGGCAATAGGATCCCGCGGGGCGAGGGTTTCGCAGCGGAGGATAATGGCACTGGAACGCCAGCCTGAGGAGGTCCGCATGCAAGCGCCGCCCCGCATCACGGTGGAGGCTCCTGTCCTCCGTGTCGGCTCCGGTCCGTCTGACTACGAGTCACTGGGCAACGTCGTCCAGTCGCTCCGCAGGCCGCAGGGGCTGCACCTGACCCTGCTGCACATAGGCATCCTCGATGACTTCGCCCAGGACGTGCAGGACTGGACCAAAGGCATCACGCCCGCCGGAGACGCGAGCCGTGCCACCGTGCGGTGGCTGCGTTGCCTCCCTGGGCTGGCAGGCTTCGCCGGAACCTCGGACCGGCTGATCGTCCTGGGCGGCAGGATTTCCGGACTCGAGGTGGACGTCCCGCAACACGTCCACGATTACCAGGTTTCCCTGGTGCAGGGACTCCGGGACCTGCTGGACGGACTCCTGGTGGACAATGTGGACGACTTTATCCTCGGCTCCCCGGCGCTGGGCTTCAGATATCCGCATTGGGTGCCCCACGTCGCCGTCGGCCGGCCGCCGCTGCGGGAACGCGGACCATGGACCATCCCGCCCGTCACCGTGGACTGCGGGCCGTCCCGGATCAGGAACGGCCAGTTCCTGCCGGCTGCTGACAAAGTCCCTGATTAAGATCAGGGAGTTAAGGTACGCGACGAATTAGGTCAAACGACTGGGCCTTTATTGATCGTGATCGGCGGCGTTACCGTGGGCTGAGCGAGCAGCCCGCCCGGGCAGCCAGAACACGGAGGATTCCCATGACAACGCACGTCGCAGACTGCAGTGTTGCGAACTGTTCCTTCAACGACCATTCCCACTGCAACGCCGCCGCCATCACGGTGGGCGGCGCCGAAGACCACGCGTCCTGCGCCACCTTCATCGACACCGGCATGCACGGCGGCCTGCCCAAGGTGCTGGCCGACGTCGGCGCCTGCCAGCGCGGGGAGTGCGTCCACAACGACCACCTGATGTGCAAGGCCACGGAGGTCCATGTGGGCCCCGGCCGTGACAACGCCGATTGCCTCACCTACGCGCACCCCTAAGCTCCTTCCCTGACGCGTTTGTCAGAGACTGGCTTGTCAGTCAGGGGTCGCCAGTGACGGGCTTGTCAGTGACGGGCTTGTCAGTGAGGTGTTGCCGCTGACGGCGCTCTCACTGCCGGAGGTCGAGCGCGGCGAGGAGCCGGGCCACCGAACCGCCCAGGTTCCATTCACCGGCGAGCCGCTCGAGCTCCGCCCGCGGCTCCCCGGCGACGGGCCGCAGTTGCGCGCCTGCCTGCTCCAGTGACGGCAGCGCGAGGTCGCGGACGACGTTCACGACTGTTGGCGCGACCTTGAGGTAGCCGTCCGCTGCGCCGAGCTTGGACCGGACGGAGGCGGACAGGCCGCTTCCCGGGTCCGCCGCCGCGGCGAGCAGCCCTTCGAGGGTGCCGTATTCGCCCAGCAGCGCCGCTGCCGTCTTTTCGCCGATGCCGGCAACACCCGGCAGCCCGTCGGAGGCGTCGCCGCGGAGGGTCGCATAGTCGGCATACTGTTGCGGCAACACCCTGTACTTGCCGACCACGACGGCGTCGGTCAGGACTTCGAGGTTTCGCATCCCGCGCGCGGTGTAGATAACCCGCACCTGGCGGTCGTCGTCGACCAGCTGGAAGAGGTCGCGGTCGCCCGTCACCACGTCGACGGGAAGGCTGGCCGCACTCGCATAGGTGCCCACAACGTCGTCGGCCTCATGGTCAGCAGCCCCGACAACGGCGATGCCTGCCAGTTCCAGGACCCGGCGGATCATGGGAAGCTGGGCTTCAAGCGCGTCCGGTACCACTTCAATGTCCGGGGCGTTGGCCACCACCTCCGCCACCCGGTGTGATTTGTACGTCGGAATGAGGTCCACCCGCCATTGCGGACGCCAGTCGTCATCCCAGCACGCCACCAGATGCGTCGCCCGGTAATCGGTGGTGAGCCGCGCGATCATGTCCAGGAGTCCGCGGACCGCGTTGACGGGTGTGCCGTCGGGCCGCCGAATGGTGTCGGGCAGGCCGTAGAAGGCGCGGAAGTACAGGGACGCGGTGTCGAGCAGCATCAGGCGTTGGGACATACCTGATCCTGACACGGAAGCGGCCCACAGGGACATAGGCCCGCCACTTCCTCCCTCGAGGAGGCGGATCCGGGCTTATTCGGTGACTTCGAAGGTCTGGATGGTGCGGCGTTCCAGCCGCGGGATGATCTGGGCGGCACCGATGCTCTGGACATGCTCGTAGTCACGGTGGGCCGTAAAGCCAGCTGCGTCCGCATAGCGCTCCAGGATCACGATCCGGGTGGGGTCTTCCACGCCCTGGAAGAACTCGTAGGAGAGGTTCGCTTCTTCCGCCCGGGTGGCTGCAGCCATCTCGCCCAGCAGCCGGAGGACGGTTTCCGTTTCCTCGGGCTTAACCGTGTAGCGGACAACTACCTGGAAGTATGACTGTGCCATCTCAGCGTTCCTTGCTCTTGGGTCTTGCGGCCGGGTTGGAACCGGCAGCCACATCATCGTAGCCCGCTGTCCGGCCTTCGAGCCGGAACGCCCCGGTACAATCCGGGATCATGAGCTCCAAGCCAACCACTTCCCCTCAAGACACCTCCGTGGCAACAGTCCGGGCAATTTTCCTTGACGTCGACGGCACCTACGCGGACTACGGGGTTGTTCCGGACGGTCACCTGCGGGCGGTCCGGGCCGCGCGTTCGGCCGGACACAAGGTCCTGCTCTGCACGGGACGTCCGGTGTCCATGCTGCCCGGGAGCATCCTCGCTGCCGGCTTTGACGGTGTGGTGGCAAGTGCCGGCGCCTACGCGGAGGTGGACGGTGAGGTCCTGCTGGACCGCACGTTCCCCGCAGACCTGGCAGCCCGGACGGTGGCTGTCCTCGACGGGCACGAAGCCGTCTACATTCTTGAAGCCCAGGATTCGCTGCATGCTGCCCCGGCAGCCGAGCCGCGGCTGCGCGCCATCATCGAAGAGCATTTCCGGCGTGCACCGGACGGGCATTCGACAGGCTCTTCAGCCATCCTGGGCTCCGTGCGCGCCACAACAGACCGCGCGGCCACTGCCTTCGCCAAAGTCTCGGTGTTCGAAGCGCCGGTCCCCATGGAGCGTCTTGCGCGGGAAATTGGCGCCGGCATCGCCGTGGTGGCCAATTCGATCGCCAACGAAGGGCGGCACGCCGGCGAGCTGTTCCAGCACGGCATCAGCAAGGCCGACGGCGTCGCTGCCGTCATTGCCCGGCTGGGCATCGAGCGGGAAGACACCATTGCCGCCGGGGACGGCCAGAACGATCTGGAAATGATCGCGTTCGCGGGGGTGGGCATCGTCATCGAAGGGTCCTCGCCGGAACTCCTCGCCCTGGCGGACCGGGTTGCCGCGCCGCCGCACCGCGAGGGACTGGTGGACGCGTTCGCCGAACTGGGACTCATCTAAAAACGCCAGGACGTACGCAACGTGGCCCGGGTGGTTTCGCGAGCCTGGGCTGCACACCTTGCCGGAGTTCAGTCGTGCAGGATCACTTGGTAGAGGTTGTGGTCCTGCCACTTTCCGGCAATCCGCAGGTACTGCGGTGCCATTCCAATGTGCCTGAAGCCGGCCTTCTGCAGCACCCGCTGCGACCCGACATTGTGCAGGAGCGTGCTCGCCTCGAGTCGGTGGAGGCCCAGGTCCGGCGATGTCTGCACGCTGCCAGGCCTCGCTGTAATATTCCTCAGGCCGGACCGGCTCCCACGGGGAAAGGTACTCACGGTTGCGCGCGTACGCGGCTGCAAGCGCAGGCGCGTCCCCCGGCCGCAGCACGCGCATGCTGACGGCATCGCTGAGTTGGCGGGATTGAATCATCGGTAAACCGTAGCCCGCCGGTGCGAGGCTACGGGGCCGCGGTCGGGCCTGGCCGGGGTCAGTGCTGGCCCTTGATCACAAAGTAGGAGCCGCGGATGGTGCCTGCCAGCTTGGACTTTTGGCGCGCGAACTTGAAGCTTGATGCCAGCTCCTCCGGAATTTCCATACCGTCGGAGAGCTTGAACCCTACTGCCCGCTTGCTGCCCTCCTCGAGGCCATACATCACGTTGATGGACAGCCCGGACTCATAGAACACGTACGCCATCCGGGTACCGTCCACCTCGAAGGAGGTAACTTCAAGCGGCCGGGCAGCGATGGCGATATCGCGTTCGCTGGCGAGAATCCCGTGGATCCAGTCGAGCGTTTCCGGCGCTTCGTCCGCCGGCTGGACGGTGAAGTCGTGATCGTACTTGTTCTTGAAGTAGCGTGCCTCGTTGGCTCGCAGCCCTGCCAGCGCCTCCGCTACCGGCGACGATTCCAGGCCGATTGTGGATACGTTCTTGAAATCAACTGTGTACGGCATGCATCCTCCTGGGAATTTTTCTTCCCACATCCTCGCAGATGATGTGAAGGATCGCCCGGGAATTGCTACGAGACCCAGTCCGCTTCGCCGAAGGGCCGGTCGCGGAAATGCGCCCTGAGGTACTCCCCTACAACGGCTGATCCCAGGTCTTCGGCGTCGGGGGCCACCACCCGGCCGTCCACCCGGTGTGCCATCCGCTGGACAAACCGTTCGAGTGCCGGGTCGTTGCCCAGCCGGAAGAACGTGATTTGGGTGCCGGCGCGGCCGAGGCGGTCAAGTTCGGCAATGGTGACACGGATGGTTTCGGGGTCGGGCGGATAATCAAACCACGAGTCTCCGTCCGGCAACAGGTGAGCGGTGGGCTCGCCGTCGGTCACCACCAGGAGCACGTGCTGCATTGACGGATACCGCCGGAAGAAACGGTTGACAAGCAGCAGGCCGTGGTGCAGGTTGGTTCCCTGTTCCCGCTGTGACGCCAGCGCGGTGAGCTCCCCGATATCCCTGTTCCGGGCGTAGCGCCCGAAGGTGACCAGCTGCAGCCTGTCCCCCCGGAACCGGCTCGAAACCAGGTGGTGCAGGGCAAGCGCGGTCCGCTTCATGGGCACCCACCGCCCCTCAGCAGCCATCGAGAACGACACATCCACCAAAAGAACGACGGCGGCCTGGGTGCGTGCCTCTGTTTCCGCCACTTCGATGTCCTCGGCGGTGAGCCGCAATCCGCTGCCCGGATCCCCGCCGTCGGCCGTGGTCCGGCGGATGGCGTTGGTGATGGTGCGGGTGACGTCCCAGGGCTCCGCGTCCCCGAACTCCCACGGACGGCTTGATCCGGTCTGTTCGCCGGCGGCGCCGGCCACCTGGGTGTCCCGGTGCCCTTGCCGCCCGGCGAGCTGCTTGGCCGTGTCCCGCAGCAGCGACTTGCCGAGCCGCCGCATGGCCTGCGGGGACAGCCGCAGGTCGCCGTCGGCCCCGCGCCGTAAGTAGCCGCCGTCCTGCATGGCCCGCTCAATGTCGGCGAGGGTGCGTGCGGTCACCGCGGCCTTCTGTCCGAGCTGCCGTGCCAGGGCGTCCAAGTCCAGGTCATCCAAATGCCAGCCGTTGTAGGACTGGGAGAGCTGTTCGGACAGCTCGTCGAGTTCGGCGATGTCCTGGAGCACGCCGGTGCCGTCCCCCAGCCCGAGGCCTTCCTGCCCTTCGAACCGTTCGGAGCCGGTCCAGTCTTCGCCGGGGCGCAGTGCCTGCAGGTTGGCGTCGAGTTGGCTCAGCTGTGCCATCAGTCCGGGCGAGCCGAAAGCCTGAGCGGAGAGGCGCATCAGTTCCTCGCGCTGCTCGGCGGACATCGACTGCATGAGCCGCTGCGCTGCGGCCGCGCGCTGGGCGAGGGCATCGATCAGCTCCTCGACCGACTGCGGGTTCTCCGGGAAGAACTGGCCGTGCTTGGCCATGAAGTCCTGGAAGTCCGCTTCGGTGTCCTCGCCGCGGCGGTGTTTGTCGAGCAACTCGTTAAGGTCCTGCAGCATGTCCGCCACGGCCGCCCGGTCCTCCTCCGTGGCGCCTTCGAGTGCCTGTTTCATCCCGGCGAAGCGCTGGTCAAGGACCTCGCGGCCCAGCAGGTCCTTGATCCTCTCGTAGGCCTCCCGGGCGGTGCCGGACTGCCAGTCGTAGGAGGCAAGCTCATTAACGGCTGCGGCCGTGGACCGGGGCAGGTTCTGCAGCTGCATCTCGCGGAACGCGCGGTCGGTGTTGTCCATCATGGCGTCGCGGGCCAGTTGCTTGCGCTCCTCCAGGACGGCCGTGTCCAGCAGCTTTTTGACCTCGTTCAGCGTGCCGTCCAGCCGGTGGCGGCCAAGCAGTTCCCTGCGGCGCTGCTGAACCCGGCGGGCGAGGTCATCCAGCCCTTCCCGGTTCCGGCCGCCGCGCCGCAGGTACTCCTGCAGGGCGTGCCTGGGCGAATATCCGGCCATGACGTCCTCGGCGATGGCGTCGAGGGCTTCGGCCAGGTCCACGGGTGGGGCAAGGGGGTCCGGCCCTCCGGCGTACCGGCCGTACTTGGAGGATCGGTGGTGAAGGCTCATGGTTCGCCTTTCTCCGGTTGGCTAGCCGTAGATGGTTTCCTCGTCGTCGGACTCCTTGGAGATCCGCCGGGCGAGGTACAGACCTTCCAGGGCAAGTTCGATGGCGGCGGCGCGCTGACCGTCGTTCTGCGCGCCCAGCCTCCCACTGATCTCGTCGTAGAGAACTGATCCTTTGAGTGACGGGAGGTTTTCCAGGAATTCGCGGGCGGTGACCTGGTCTCCGGTGGTGACGGTCCGGTGCCCGTCGAGTGCGGCGACGAGTGGCCCCAGGTCAAGGCCCTGGTAATGCGCCCGCACCGCTTCGGCGGTGGCGGTCCGCAGAAGGTGGTCAAGGACTGCCTCTTCGCGGCCTTCCTCCCCGGATTCGAATTCGATCTTGCCGGTGAGGACTTCCACCGCGGTTTCCAAATCGATGATTCGGGCGACTGCCTGCTCCTCGCCGCGCACACTGGCCCGGCGGAGGGCGGCGGCGGCCACAGTTTCGGCACCTGCGATGGCGAACCGCGCCGAGACCCCCGACGTCTGGTTGATGGCCGGCGACAACCTGAGGGCGCGGGTGTAGCGCGCCAGTATCTCGAGGATGACGGGCGGGACGTCGGCCACCAGCCGGCCCTCCTGCCGGATGACTGAAACCTCGTCCTCGAGCTCGATGGGGTAATGGGTGCGGATCTCGGCACCGAACCGGTCCTTCAGCGGCGTAATGATGCGGCCGCGGTTGGTGTAGTCCTCCGGGTTCGCAGAGGCCACCACCAAGACGTCCAGCGGCAGCCGCAACACGTAGCCGCGGATCTGGATGTCGCGTTCCTCCATCACGTTCAACATGGAAACCTGGATCCGCTCGGCGAGGTCCGGCAGTTCGTTGATGGCCACGATGCCGCGATTGGAGCGGGGGATGAGGCCGTAGTGGATGGTTTCCGGGTCCCCGAGCCGGCGGCCCTCAGCCACCCGCATGGGATCGACGTCGCCGATGAGGTCTGCAACGGAGGTGTCCGGCGTCGCGAGCTTCTCCACATAGCGCTCCGAACGGTGTCGCCATGCCACCCGCAGGCGGTCCCCTTCGGTGAGGACCTGGGCGCGGGACTGTTCGGTCAGAGGTTCGTAGGGGTGTTCGTTCAGTTCCGATCCCTCGATGACCGGCGACCACTCGTCAAGCAGCCCCACCAGCGTGCGCAGGAGCCGCGTCTTGCCCTGCCCACGTTCACCGAGCAGGACGACGTCGTGCCCGGCAAGCAGGGCGCGCTCCAACTGGGGCAGGACGGTCCGGCCGAACCCGTACATCCCCGGCCAGGGGTCGCGGCCTTCGGCGAGCGCGGCCAGCAGATTGTCGCGGATTTCGAGGCGCAGGTCTTTGTGGACATGGCCGGCGGCACGCAACTCACCGACGGTAAAAATATCGGGGCGATCACTCACCCTTCTACGGTAGACCCCGAACCCGTGGGGAATCGAGCAGTTCACCACAATTCCTGCCCGGGGCGGGTGGTGAACGATTACGCTGGATCCTGATGATCACATCCACTCCTTCCGAACAGCCGGCGCCGCCGTCGGAACCACCGGGCACCCTCCTGCTTCTGGTCCGGCACGGTGAGACGCCCACCACCGGCATGGTGCTGCCGGGCCAGGCGCCCGGCCTGCATCTGTCCGACCGGGGCCGCGACCAGGCCGAACGCGTAGCGGACCGCCTTTCCGGTCTCTCCCTGGCCGGCCTCTACTCCTCTCCGCTGGAGCGCGCCCGTGAGACGGCGGCGCCGACGGCCGCCCGCAGCGGGCTGGACGTGAGCGAAGTCCCCGGACTGATCGAGTGCGACTTTGGCGACTGGACCGGCGCCGCGCTCGCCGAGCTGGCCGGCCTGCCTCAATGGCAGACCGTCCAGCACAATCCCTCGGCGTTCCGCTTTCCCAACGGGGAGAGCTTCGTGCAGATGCAGGCACGCATGGTGGAGACGCTTGAGGCGCTGTGCGCTGCCAACCCAGGGGGCGTCGTCGTCTGTTTTTCCCACGCCGACCCCATCAAGGCCGCCCTTGCCCACGCCGTGGGCACACACCTGGACCTGTTCCAGCGGATTGTCATCAGCCCGGGCTCCGTGTCGGCAATCTCCTACGTGGAGGGCAGGGCGCCCGCCGTGCTCACGGTGAATTCCACTGCCGAGCCGTTGAGTGGGCTGAGGCCCTCGTGAAGCCGGGACCGACCGTGAAAAGGTGCGGCTGGTGCCTGACCGGGAGCTGACCCTGCTCAGCGAAGGCCGGGTGGAGTTGCTCGGCCGCATCCTTCGCAGCAGCAACGAAACCTTCCTCGTCAGGGTCTCCGGCGGCGCAGACTCGGGGCGTGCGGTCTACAAGCCTGAGGCCGGCGAACGCCCGCTGTCCGATTTCCTGCCCGGGCTGTACCGCCGGGAACGAGCGGCCTACCTGCTCAGTGAGTATCTGGCGTGGGGCATGGTGCCGCCGACCGTGATCCGCGAGGACGCTCCCCTGGGCATCGGGTCGCTGCAGTGGTTCGTTGAGTGCGACTTCAGCGAGCACTACTTCACCCTGTACGCCGACGCACCCGAGACCCACCGTTTCCTGTCCCGGATGGCCCTGTTCGATTACGTCGCCAACAACACGGACCGGAAGAGCGGGCACGTGCTGCGCGGCGACGACGGGCGGATCTGGGGCATCGACCACGGGTTGTGCTTCTCCGCGCCCTTCAAGCTGCGGACCGTCATCTGGGACTTCGCGGGCGAACCGATCCCCGGCGCGCTTCTCGAGGACATCCTCCCGCTCGCCGAGGCCGTGCCCGCCGAGGTGGCCGAACTCCTTGACGACACCGAAGTTGCCGCGTTGCAGCGCCGCGTCCGGCGGGTACTGCACGACGGGGTGCTGCCGGTGGACCACACCGGCATGCGGTACCCGTGGCCGCTGGTGTGACCGCTTTGCCTGCTCCCGGGACTCAATCGCCTGCATTGTGTGCGACGCTGGTCGCATGGACTTGGAGGTGTCGCCCGCGCTCACCATTCCGGCGGCGGAGCTGGGCTGGCGGTTCTCGCGCTCGTCCGGGCCGGGCGGCCAGCACGTCAACACCTCGGACAGCCGCGTGGAGCTCTTGTGGAACGTCAGTGACTCGGCGGTGCTGTCAGAAGACCAACGGCTGATGCTCCTGGGACGCCTTGGACCACGCCTGATCGACGGGGTGATCAGGGTAACCGCTTCTGAGCAGCGTTCCCAGCTGCGCAACCGGGAGGTGGCGCTGGCCAAGCTGGCCCACCTCGTGAGCGTGGCCCTTGCCCCGGAAGGTCCCCGCCGCCGGGCAACCAAGCCCACCCGGGGTTCTAAGCATCGGCACCTCGCCGCCAAGAAACAACGGTCAGCTACCAAACAGCAACGACGGCGGCCTGCCACCGAATAGGCCATACGAATGCTGCCTTTGACCGTGCGCATCATCCATTCAGTCACTTATTATGCGAAGGACGCGTCCGCACCGGTGGACGGTCGCGAAAGGGAGCGTCAGATGAGCTACCCGCCAGGGATCGATCCTGCCGCGGTGCCGAGCGGCCCGGGCTGCGCCGACTGCGAGGAGCAGGGCGGGTGGTGGTTCCATCTGCGCCGCTGCACCCAGTGTGGACACATCGGCTGCTGTGACTCCTCGCCCTCCCAGCACGCCAGCGCACACGCTGCCGCTACCGGCCATCCCTTTGTCCGTTCCTTTGAACCGGGTGAGGACTGGTTTTGGAACTATGCCACCGAGGAATACTACGACGGGCCGATGCTGGCCCCGCCCCAGCACCACCCGCTCAGCCAGCCCGTCCCCGGTCCGGCAGGGCGTGTGCCTGCCGGGTGGGAGGACCGGCTGCACTGACACGGGACGCCCTCAAGCACTCAGCTTCGTGTCTCGTACCTGGTCAGGACCACGCCGTCGGGAAACGTTCGGGTCTCCAGCAATCTCAGGTTCACCCGGTTGTCTAAGGCGGTGAAGAACGGCGTCCCGCCGCCCACCAGGACAGGATGGGTCACAAGCACGTACTCGTCGATCAGCCCGGCCCGCATGGCCGCCGCGGCGAGGGTGGCCCCGACGATGTCCATGGAGCCGCCGTCCTCGGCCTTGAGCCGGGTGATCTCGGCGACAGCGTCGCCGGTGACCAGGCGGGCGTTCCAGTCGACCGTGCTTATTCCCGAGGAGAACACCACCTTGGGCATGTCCCGCCAGCGGTGGGCGAACTCGACCTGCGCCGGCGTGACGTCCGGCTGCTGGTCGGCTGTCGGCCAGTGGGAGCTCATCGCCTCCCAGAGTTTGCGCCCGTACAACGCGAGGTCCGTCGCTCCCACGCGGTCGGACCACCACTGAAACAGCTCGTCGCTCGGTACGCTCCAGCTGAGGTCGTCGCCGGGCGCGGCGGTGTAGCCGTCCACGCTCAGGTTCATTGCGAAGGTCAATTTGCGCATGGCGCCAGTCTCCCGTGGGTCGGTGTTCGTTGTACAGGCCAGCACGGCGAACAGACCAGCGCGGCGCGACCCGGCCCGGCGATCTTGAGCAAACCTTTCGCCTAGCTAAGCCGATTGCTGATTCTTTTCCTGCAGGATCAGAGGCAGCCTCCGCGGATTCCACTGAACGGGACCCCGCCGAATGAGAGTAGGGTGACAGGCCAATGACACATGGCGATCTTCCGTCAGGAGTCCCCCATGACTTCGCGTCAGACCCGGCAATGGCTGCCCTGGTGATCCGGACGTGGACCGAGCCGGACCAGGCGCAAGGGTTCCGCGCCCGGCTGACCTACAGCGAAGCGCCGGACGAGGAGCCGCGCACCGTTTCCACAGCTGACCCCGATGAGGTGCTGAGGCTGGTCCGCCAGTGGCTCAACGCCCGGTCCGGTCCCCCGCACGGCCTCTGAACGGCCAGGAAGTCAGGCGGGTGCGGCTGCCAGGCGGTTTAGGGGTTCGGGCGCCGGGGCATACATCACCAGGTGCAGTTCAGGTGCGTCCGATGGCACCAACCGGTGCTGCTCATAGACCAGCTTCCCTGCGTCGGGATGCAGGAACACCCGCTGCCGGGAGGCGAAGCGCTCCACACCGCGGTCGGCCCAGAGCCGGGCAAACTCGGGGCTGGCGGCGGTCAGGCGGGAAATCAGCGCCGTGTGGGCGGCGGAGCCGAGCCGCGCTCCGGCCTCGGCCCGGAATTCGGCCACAAAATGCCGTGACGTCTCCTCCCAGTCAGGCAGCATGTCCCGCAGGTGCGGGTCCGTGAAGATCAGCCACAGCAGGTTCCGTTCGGCCGGGCCGACCTCGGAAATCCGCGAATAGAGGCCGGCGTAGGCACGGTTCCAGCCGGCGATGCCCCAGTCCGGGGCGACGGCGAAGGCCGGGAAATCCAGGGAATCCAGCAGCCGCTGGACATGCGCGGGCGCTTCCTCGAGCGGAGCGACGTCCGCAACAGGTACAGGCGCGTACCCGCCCAGGGCCAACAGGTACGAGTTCTCCGCTGCCGTCAGTTGCAGCACCCGCGCGATGGCCTCGAGGACCTGGCGCGAGGCGTTGATCTCCCGGCCCTGTTCGAGCCACGTGTACCAGGTGACACTGACGGCGGCGAAGGACGCCACTTCCTCGCGGCGGAGGCCCAGGGTACGGCTGCGCCCTATCGGAGGCAGCCCCAGCTCGGCCCGGACCAGGTTTCCGCGCCGGTCGCGCAGGAACTGCCCCAGCTCCCGTCGTCGTTCATCACTCACCCCAAGAATCTAGCACTCCCACTACTAGTACCAGCACCGTCTTCCAACGTCACACGCGCACTGGTTGACTGCTTCCATGCCTCCTCTACGTTCACGAACAGTCACCCACGGCCGCAACATGGTCGGCGCCCGCGCATTGCTGCGCGCCGCCGGCGTCAACGGGGACGACTTCGGTAAGCCGATCATCGCCGTCGCCAACAGCTTCACCGAATTCGTTCCGGGCCACACCCACCTCCAGCCGGTGGGACGCATCGTCTCCGACGCCATCATCGAGGCCGGCGGCATCCCGCGCGAATTCAACACCATCGCCGTCGACGACGGCATCGCCATGGGCCACGGCGGCATGCTCTACTCCCTGCCCTCTCGTGACCTGATCGCTGACTCCGTCGAGTACATGGTCAACGCCCACTGTGCCGACGCCCTGATCTGCATCTCGAACTGCGACAAGATCACGCCCGGCATGCTGATGGCGGCGCTGCGCCTGAACATCCCCACGGTCTTCGTCAGCGGCGGCCCCATGGAGGGCGGCACCGCCGTGCTGGTGGACGGCACCGTCCGCAAGCGCCTGAACCTGATTTCGGCCATCGCGGATGCCGTGAACGACTCCGTTTCGGATGAAGACCTGCTCCGCATCGAGGAAACATCCTGCCCCACATGTGGCTCCTGCTCGGGCATGTTCACGGCCAACTCCATGAACTGCCTCACCGAAGCCCTGGGCCTCTCGCTGCCGGGCAACGGCACCACCCTAGCCACGCACACCGCCCGCAAGGACCTGTACCAGGACGCCGGCAAGGCGATCGTGGACATCACCAAGGCGTACTACGACGGGGACGACGAATCCGTGCTGCCGCGGGCCATTGCCGGCCGCGCCGCATTTGAGAACGCCATGACCATGGACATCGCCATGGGCGGCTCGTCCAACACCATCCTGCACCTGCTCGCCGCCGCCCAGGAGGCCGAACTCGACTTCACGCTCGAGGACATCGACGCGATCTCCCGCCGCACCCCCTGCCTGACCAAGGTTGCCCCGAACGGCGACTACCTTGTCGAGGACGTCCACCGCGCCGGCGGCATCCCGGCCATCCTGGGCGAACTGGACCGCGGCGGGATGCTCAACCACGACGTCCGCTCCGTGCACGGCCCTGACCTGCGCTCCTGGCTGGACGACTGGGACATCCGCGGCGGCAAGGCCACCGAGACCGCCGTCGAGCTGTTCCACGCCGCGCCGGGCTGCGTCCGCTCCGCCACCGCATTCTCCCAGTCCGAGCGCTGGGACACCCTGGACACCGACAGCGCGAACGGCTGCGTCCGCTCCATCGAAAACGCGCACACCGTGGAAGGCGGCCTGGCAGTGCTCCGGGGCAACATCTCCCTGGACGGCTGCGTGGTGAAGACCGCCGGCGTGGACGAATCGATCTTCAAATTCTCCGGCCCCGCAGTGGTCTTTGAATCCCAGGACGACGCCGTTGAGGCCATCCTGAGCAAACGGATCGTCGCCGGCGACGTCGTCGTCATCCGCTACGAAGGCCCGCGCGGCGGACCGGGCATGCAGGAGATGCTTTACCCGACGTCCTTCCTCAAGGGCCTGGGCCTGGGCGCGAAGTGCGCGCTGATCACCGATGGCCGCTTCTCCGGCGGAACGTCAGGGCTGTCCATTGGCCACATCTCCCCCGAGGCGGCCGCAGGAGGAGCCATCGCGCTCGTCGAGGACGGCGACACGATTTCCATCGACATTCCCTCCCGCTCCATCACCGTGGAAGTGCCCGACGCCGAACTTGACCGCCGTCGTGCAGTGCTGGAAGCGACCACCGGCTACCGGCCCCGCGACCGCGAGCGGGCCGTCTCCCCCGCGCTGCGCGCGTATGCGGCGTTCGCGCTGTCCGCAGACAAGGGCGCGGTCCGCCACGTGCCCCTGGAGCCGCTTCCGGTCGCCGCGGGCTAGGCCACCGGGGCTGGAAGGGGCGGATTACCTGACGGTATCCGCCCCTTCTTCCGCTTCTGCAGCTACAGCCCGCGGGACGGCTCCGCGGTGTGGGCACCCGGCGGACCGCTGAGAACTCTGGGGACATACTCAAGCAACTGGAGCCGGCCGTCGAAGGTCCTGCTGTCCACCATCTCGAGCGCGACGTCCGGATAGCCGTCATAGATCCGCTCCCGTCCGGTGCGGCCGGTGATCACCGGGAAAACCACCAATCGGAACCTGTCCACCAAGCCGGCCGTCAGCAAAGACCGGGACAGGCTGAGGCTGCCAAGGGTGCTGAACGGGCCGGCGCCGGTTCGTTTCATCTCCGCGACCGCCTCCACCGCGCTGCCGGTGACCAGTTCGGAATTCGGCCACGTCAACGGCGCCTGAAGGGTGGACGAGAACACAACCTTGGGCACGGCGGCCAGGCCGGTCAGGCTGGCTCCCTCATTTTCGGAGTATCCGGAGCCCTCTCCCGCAGCCTCCTCCGACATGCCGGACATCAGCCGGTAAGTGTTCGCGCCCAGGAGGATGGTCCGGCTTTGCTTCCCTTCCTGTTCCAGCCACGCCAGGTACTCAGGTCCTTCCAGGCCCCACCAGCCGGGCCACCCCTCGGCGGAGGCGTAGCCGTCCAGGGAGATGATCAGGTCCACCATCAGCTGTGCCGACGATGCCTCCGCAGGTGTCCCGCTCATGGCCGTCTCCCGATCTGCCGGACGTTGGTTTCCGCTGGGCCGCGTGCCGGACATGCTAACCCCCGGGACTTCGGTGGTTCAAGGGTT
>NZ_JANFCZ010000027.1 GCF_024391045.1 Pseudarthrobacter sulfonivorans | reverse complement strand
ACATTGGATGCTTGAACGCAGATACGCCACCGATACGCGGCGGAGAACATCTCCAAGAGGGAGCTGGCTAAACAGCCCGGGGTTTCCCGGAGGGACGGTGGATCGGGCGTTGGAGGCGGATCGGCCGCCGAGGTATGAGCGGGAACGGATCACCCGGCGGGAGAACCTAGTCGTCTGCGGGCGCTCCGGCAGGGGAAAACATTCTTCCTGGAAGCCCTTGGCCAACACGCCGTCGAAGCCGGCATGCGCGTGACCTGGTTCAGATTCGAGGACCTCGGCGCCCTGAGCCGTGCGCACCGCACTAACGACAGCGTCACCCGCACCGTCACCCGAACCCTCCGCGCCGACCTCGTCGGTGATCGACGACATCGGGCTACTGCCGGTGGCCACGGACGCCGCCGAAGGCCTCTACCGGGTCCTGGACGCAACCTACGCAAAACGCTCCGTGGCGATCTCCTCGAGCCATCACCCGGGCAGGCTTTGACGAGGTCATGCCCAAAAATCCCGCCACCGCGACAGTAGACAGGCTCCTGCATCACGGCAACGTCTGCCAGACCGGCCGGCGATTCCATCCGTTTCACCCAAGCCCACGCCGGACCAGGAGTCACCCAACTGAACTAAGAAGACCGACGACAGCCAACGCCCGCCGAACCAGTGCGGGCAGACCTCTTGTCCATCCCCGGGCAGTGTAACAGGCCACCGACGGGCACATTAGCTGGCCGATGGTGGGCAAAAACTCATGGCCATTGATACACCTCACCAGGGTTTCGAAGGGACCAGCAGCCTTCTATCGAACACTGCGCGCACCTTCAGTAATAGGCCGCTGAATACCTCTAGCACTCAAGGCGTATGCGCTGTGGGTCTAAGTCGATCCGTCTGTGTGTTGCCCTTGCGCCGCCGATACGGGATTAGTTCGGCGATGCCCCATGCGAAGGACACTCCGACCGCAAGAACGACTGAGCTCACAACAGCCGGCCATCCCGGCGGTTCGAAACGCACTGTGACCGTTTTTCCGACCGAATCGGCGGGTATATCTACTTCGAGAAGATAGCCCCGAAGCGGCGCCGCGAGAGTCGCCCCTTCGGCGTGGTATCCCGGCCAAGCCAGCCTACTGAGCACGGCCTTGGCCGGAGCCTCGCCCATCTGGTCTACCCTGATCACAATCTCCTGATTGCTCTCCGAGACCAGCGAAAGGGTTGTCCCCTCCGACGTCCAAACCAGTTGGCCGGTGTTCAGCAGTGGTTGGTTGCGGACCCACACTACGGAGTCAGCCGACCTGCTCTCCTGGTGCCATCCACCGGGAAGTTTCCGGTCAATGGAATCGTAGGACGGAGCGTCCGGATCACGCAGAAGCTGGACTGTGTCGATCGACAAAAGATCGGCCAGAACCCTGCCGGTCGTAGGGTCAGTCTCGAAGAGCTTCGTGGCTGCCGCCCCACAGGTCCAGCCATGGCTCGAGATGCAGAGATCCTCAGCGTATCTGGCGAACATGATGGGCGAATAAAGGTTCTGGACTTCGGCAGAATTCAAGTACCAGGCATTCGATGCAAGCGTCTCATTCCAGATCTCCGGGCCAAGCTTCGTGGGATCACCCACGATAAACGTGCCACCTTGTGCTCCCGGCAGCTGACGTGCGTAACTTTCCGGGGTATCAGGCATCCGATAGTCGGGCAGCGGGGACGCTTTGAAGGCCATGTGCTGCCCCGCAGTGATCGTCATACTCACGAGCAGCACTCCTGCCGCCACGACCACGGGTCCCCTAAAGCGCGACCAACGGGGGGGATAGTAGAGGATGGCTAGAAGGCACACGATGCCTCCAGCCGCCAGGAGCCCGAAAAAGGCCGCCGTTCGGAACGACGGGTACTGGCTCCAAGCCAGGTACAGGCCGGACGTAACAATCCCAGCTGTGACCACTTTTCGCCCTCGACTCAGGACATGAACCCTGAACCGGGAAATCATCACCGAAAAAGTCAGCAGGACCGCCAATGAAACATACGGCATGATCCGGATCGGGAAGCGAAGAGGCCCCAAGTCGCTTGGGGCCAGGGTCAGGGCTAGAGAAACCACTCCCACAAACCACAGCGCTGACATCTCCCTGCTCGCTGCTTTGACCTTCGAGTAGTCGACTACGGCAATTAGGGGGAGAAACCACGCGACATACAACAGGGGCACGGTTGCAAATCCGCCCCACCAGCCGGTGACCTGGGGCAGGCTGCCCGGTACCCAGGCCGTAAAAAGTCCGGTGAGGTCGGTCGTTAGGAAGCCGCTGTTTGCGATTCCACCGGTGCGTGCCGTGACGGGGGCCGTGAGAACGCCAGGAAGGTATACCGCCATGGCGATGAGCCCGGAAACAAAACCGGCCAAAAGCAGGCGGAGGGCGCTCCTTCGGCTGCGTTTAAGCCACGCCTCCAGCAACAGACCTAAAACGACTACGACAAGCATGAGGGTCCCGTGAACATAACCGATGGTGATCAGCACGTAGGCAGGGACTAGTGCAAAGAAAGGGTTGCCATCCTGAAAGGCCATCCGGCGCAGCCCCCACCAAGTGAGAGGCAGCAAACTGAATACCATGAGCCCAGTGACCCAGGAAGCCGCGTCCATGTACACCGTAAATCCGGTCAGGGTGACAGCAACACCAGCGATGGCCCCCCACTCCGGCCGGGCATTGTAGCTCCGCGCCAACAGAAAGGTCCCGCCAGAAAGAATGCAGAGCAAAGCGATTTTAAGAATAGTCGAAAAGACCACGATGTTGGCCGATCGGCTTGCCAGCCAGCCGAGCAAAAGAATGAGCGGATTCCAGATCCCCCACTGGCCCTCGGCAGCATAATTACCAGCCCCCCAAGCGGTATCACTGAATAGTGGCCACTCCCCTGCACTGAGTTTCGTGCCTATTTCGAACCAAATGCCGAAAGCCCCAGCCTGGGTATCGTCATAATAGTAAAATCGGTTATTTGATATTAGCGGGATCAGCGAACCAAGGAAGGCGGCGGCCACTGTCCCCGTCAGCCACATGACATCGTTGCGGTGACGGGTCCGAATCACAGGCTCCCCTCAGATTCCGCGTGCGCGGAACGACGCCGCAACTCTGCAACCACATCGTGCACGTCGCCGTCCATGACCACGTTGCCATGCTCGAGAAGCACACCACGCTCACACACAGTTGCAACCAGATCCAGATCATGGCTCACGACAAAAAGGGTTTTCCCCAATTCCGAAAGTTCCTTAATCTTCGCGATGCACTTGCGTTGAAAAGGCTCGTCCCCCACAGCAAGGATCTCGTCGATCAAGAACACTTCCGGATCAGTGTGTACTGCGATGGAGAACGCCAGGCGGAGATACATGCCAGAGGAGTAAAACTTGACTTCCGTGTCGATGAACTCGCCAATTTCCGAAAATTCGACAATAGAGTCGAACATTTCATCAATCTGTTTCTCTGTCATCCCCAGGATGGCACCATTGAGGTAAACGTTGTCCCGGCCGCTTAGGTCATGGTGGAACCCTGCGCCCACTTCGATGAGTCCAGCCACTCGGCCGCGCGTCCTGACAGTCCCGCCATCGGGTTGCAGGACTCCGGAGATTAGCTTCAGCAGTGTCGATTTTCCCGAGCCGTTGAGCCCCATGAGTGCCACTGTCTCGCCTTGTTTGACTTCAAGGGAAACATCTTTGAGGGCAAGGAACTTCTTCGACAAGTCCCCTTTGCGCCCTTTGACCAGCCACACCAAGGCTTCCTTGAGGGAACGAGTATGGCGCAGGACAAATTGTTTGCGGATGCCGATGCAGCTGATTGCTACCTGGCCATGCGATGTCATTCTAGAGCTCCTGGGCGAAATGGATGGCAAGCCGTCGGAACATTAGCTGTCCTACAAACAGCACTGCAAGAGTGATTAGCATCGCAACCGGTAACCATAGGGCAAAGAAGTCGGGCGGCAGGGTCGCGCCCACTGGCTGGTCTGGCTTCAGAGTCGGTTCCCAGAAAGTCCAGTGGAATACTTCTACGGCCACAGTCATCGGATTCAGCTGGTAGATCCAGAACCAGGGCCCCATGACTCGTTCGACCATAGACCAAACATAAAGAACTGGCGACGCCCAGGTGACGACCATGATGATCATGTCAACAATGTTCTCGGAGTCGCGGAAGTAGACGTTCACCGCGCCGAACATTAAGCCCAGCCCCGTGGCGAGAACCGCAACCATCAAAAAGATTAGTACGACGGCCGCCAATTGAAGTATGGAGGGAGCCCACCCAACCACCAGGCAGGCGACAACCAGTACCAGCAGTTGCGGAAGGAAGTGTGCTGCGGACACCCATACCGTGGCTGCGGGGAAGAGCTCCCGGGGGAGATAGATCTTTCTTATAAGATCTCGGTTATCGACGATTGAACGAGTCGCATTCGCCAGGGATTCAGTAAAAAAGTTCACCAGGACAATTCCAGCAAACAAGTAGATGGCGTAGTTCGGAGTGCCGCGTTCGAGGTTTAGAAAAATGCCGAGGGCAATGAAGTAAATAAGGAACTGAATCAGCGGTTTCACGTAGGACCACATCAGTCCAAGTACAGATCCGCGGTAGCGGACTTTGATCTCTTTGCGGACCAAAAGTTTCAATAGGAACCTGTGACTGTAGACGTCCAGTAGCCCACGTCCCTGACCTGGCTTCACCAATTCGTCTGTGCTGGTCGCCATCTATTTTTCCATCTCTGAAGCCGCGTCGAAGGTCTTCTTCCAAGCGGCCATGGACGTCAAGTCGGGAACAGCGGCCCGATACTGCTCGGCAAGTCGCTCCCACTCCCGGAAGATCCTCATGTGAAGCCCGGTGGCTTCAGTCAGCATGGACTTGAGTTTCTTCGGATCCCTGCGATACCACGAGGCGCCCGTTCCTTCGGCATTTGAAACGACGACACTGTCATAGTGGGCCAGCCGGAACCACCGGTTGTCACGATGAGCGAGAAATCCCTGCGGACGTTCTGCGCTCTCGGGGTCAGGAGCTGTGACGAGTTGCCGGGCAACCGTTTTGAGACCCCAAGGAACGAGTTCTTTTTTGCTCGGCATACCAATCGGGGCGCCGCCCATAGGACCCCGGCCGATCTTGGGTGTTGGAAAATCGTCCGCGTTTTCGCGCAGTTGGGCATCGGAGTAACTGGACTTCAGCGCGTTGATTTCCGGCAGTTTGGTGCCGAGCGATCCGTGAAGACCACCAGGCCCCTTGAGCACATCCTTGAGCGCCTCGATTCGCCCATGCTCAGTGAAGTACTGCATCGACACAAGATGTTTCACATCGTCCTGCACAGATTCGCGCAGGACTCGTCCACCCTTTTTATAGGGGCTGTGAATAAGAGTGGTAACGAGTCGGTTGCGCGAATGGAAGTACGCTTGCCAACCCACGAGATCGTCCTTGTCTGTCCATGAGACGTGCCAGACGGCGGCGCCGGGCAAAGACACCGTAGCGATGCCAGCCTCACGCGCGCGCAGCCCGTACTCGGCATCGTCCCACTTAATGAAGAGTGGCAGCGACAGGCCGATCTCTTTAATCACTTTCGTCGGGATGAGGCACATCCACCAGCCGTTGTAGTCCACATCCACGCGTCGGTGCAGCCATGGGGTCTGCCGGAGGTTGGCGAGGCTAAAGTCGTGCCTGACCTCCATGTCTGCGTGGGGCACTGCCGGCACGATCCGGTAGGGATCGACGACCTCACCGAACGTATGCAGGACACTGCGGTTGTAAAGGTCGAACATGTGCCCTCCGACAATTGTCGGCCTCTTGCAGTGGTCCGCAAAGGAAAGCAACCGAACGATGCTTTCGGGCTCGACGACGATGTCATCGTCGAGCAGCAGCACATAGTCGCTGCCATTTTCTACCGACTCATACATGCCCCGTGCGAACCCGCCGGATCCGCCCAGGTTCGCCTGGTTGATGACCCTGAGCTTCCCACCAAGAGCTTCCTGGATTTCGGCGAAGCCTTGCTCTGCCTCGACTTTTTGTGTCCCCTGATCAACGATCAGGATTTCCTTAACGTTGACGAGAACATCGGCATTTTCTGCAAGAATTCGGGCGTTATTCAGGCAAAAGTCCGGCTTGTTCATGGTGGTGATCTGAAGGGTCACTTGGCCGCTCGGACGCGGAGCCTTCTCGGCCTCCCACTGGGCATCCTCAAGGATCAGTTCGTTCGAACTGGCCGCCAGGTCAAACCAGTACCAGCCGCCGTCGCCGAACGGTTTCAGTGAGAGTTCGAAGGAAGATGTAGCCTCGCCATCGACGTGGACACCGTCAACGCGCTGGACGGAACCGCGCGCATTGGACTTATAAACAGTGACGGTTCCCGTACCGTGCGTGTTGACCGTTAGCCGAATGCTCCGGATCGACGTCCAGCGGCGCCAGTAGCTTGCGGGGAAGGCATTAAAATAGGTGCCGAAGGAAACCTGTTCACCGGACCGGACTCTTATGGAATGCCGCGTCAGTAGGTCCTCGAAATGAGCCTCCCGGTCTCCGGAACTAAACATCTGCAACTTTTGTTCCGGCGACTTGGGGGTGCGGGCAAGTTCGTCGTTTTCTCGCAACCGAATCCCGCTGGCACTGCCCGCATCGACATAAAGAGAAACTGTGTCCGGCTGATCCGGCGAGGGCAGGATAACGCGCTGGATTGGTGCCCAGTCTGTGATTACATTCAGCGAGCTCATGCGTCCACGCCTCCGCTTTCAATCTTGGCGCCAGCCTCGAAGTGCGGGCGGATCTTGTTATCAAACATCGTCAAGGCCGAACCGATGGCCATGTGCATGTCAAGGTACTTGTAAGTGCCGAGCCGGCCGCCGAACAGGACGTTCTTCTCAGCAGCGGCCAGGTCACGGTATTTGAGTAACCGCTCCCGGTCCGCGGCGGTGTTGATCGGGTAGTAAGGCTCGTCGCCCTTTTCGGCGGCACGCGAGAATTCGCGCATGACGACGGTCTTTTCAGTCTGGTAATCACGCTCAGGGTGGAAATGGCGCGGTTCGATGATGCGCGTGTAGGCAACGTCGGCGTCGTTGTAGTTGACCACGGACGTTCCCTGGAAATCGCCGACGTCCAGAACTTCTTGTTCGAAGTCGATAGTCCGCCAAGAAAGGTCGCCTTCAGCGAAGTCGAAGTAGCGGTCCACGGGGCCCGTGTATATCACGGGGATGTTGCCAACCACTTTATTCTTGCTGTACTCATGCGACTCGTCGAAGAAGTCCGTGTTCAGGCGAACTTCGATGTTCGGATGTTCGGCCATCTTTTCGATCCACGCCGTGTAGCCGTTGGTCGGCAGGCCTTCGTACTTGTCGTTGAAGTACCGGTTGTCGTAGTTGTAACGCACAGGGAGGCGGGAGATGATGCCTGCGGGCAGGTCCTTCGGATCCGTCTGCCACTGCTTGCCGGTGTAGTGCTTGATGAAGGCCTCGTAGAGCGGACGGCCTATCAGCTGGATGCCCTTGTCATTCAAATTCTGCGGATCGGTACCTGCGAGCTCGCCGGCCTGCTCCTGGATCAGTGCCTGGGCCTGGCCTGGAGTCATGTTGGCCCGGAAGAACTGATTGATCGTGGCCAAGTTGATTGGCAGGGAATAAACCTCTCCCTTGTGCACGCCATAAACCTTGTGGACGTAGTTCGTGAAGGTGGTGAAGCGGTTCACATACTCCCAAACACGCTCATTAGAGGTGTGGAACAGGTGTGCGCCGTAGCGGTGCACTTCGATCCCCGTCTGCTCTTCCTTCTCGCTGTAGGCATTTCCACCGATGTGATGACGGCGGTCGAGGACAACCACCTTCAAGCCGAGCTCGGTGGCGGCCCGTTCTGCGATTGTCAGGCCAAAAAAGCCAGACCCTACGATGACGAGGTCAGCGGTCACAAAATCTCCAGTTTCGAAAGCGGGCAGCGCAATGTTTATGCAAAGTCTGCTGTTCCAGCCTACCCGAGACCCCATCGTGACCTACTAATCGCGGCAGCCTGCTCCCTCATCCAACAGGTACCGAACTGCAGCTAATCCCCCACCTCGCGCAGCCCGCCGTCGTGCGCCTCATAGCGGCTACCGGTCTGCGGGCACACCCATCCTCCGTTGTCTTCCTGCAGCGGCAGGCCTGCTTTTCCCACCCAGCCGATGCGTTTGGCGGGAACACCGGCCACCAGGGCGAAATCGGGCACGTCACGCGTCACCACGGCACCCGCGGCTACCGTTGCCCAGGAGCCGATAGTCACCGGCGCTATGCACACAGCGCGCGCCCCGATGGCGGCGCCTTCCTTGATCCTGACACCCACTTTGTCCCAGTCGTCTTCCGTCTTGAGCGACCCGTCAGCATTGATCGCCCGGGGAAACACGTCATTCGTCAGCACCGCAGCGGGCCCGATGAAAACACCGTCGCCCAGGACCGCCGGCTCGTAAACCAGGGCATAGTTCTGCACCTTGCAGTTGTTTCCCAACTGCACGCCGGGACCAATGTACGCGCCGCGGCCAATAACGCAGTTCTCCCCCAGCACGGCACCCTCGCGGACCTGCGCCAGATGCCAGATTCTCGAGCCGTGTCCGACCTCGGAGCCGGCTGAAACATCGGCGCTTGCTTCCACTGAAATCACGGGATCGCTCCTTCTGCCGGGGCGGCTCTGCTGAGGTCCGAGGCGTTGTGCCACTGATCCTAACCGAGGCGTGCCGACGAAGGACAGGCTCCGCCAAATTGGCTCCTCCCCTTATCCACATAGGGCCGTCGACACCGCGACACCAGGCCGCGTGGTGGCTAGCTTGAAAGGAAGCCAAATGTAAGGACTTCTACATCATGCCGTTGCACTGCACGCTCGTTCGGAGCCCGTGCGCATCCCTGAGGGAACCACCCGTTGAGCTGACCATCGAGGGTCCAAAAGGCACAGGGGGTGCGGCCCTTCAGGCGGAGCTGGCGGCCAGGTTTGGCACCGGTAACGTGTCTATCGACGGACAGGACCTGACTTCACTCACGCTCGGACAGCCGCCCCTGATCAATGGTGCCACTCTCGTCGATGCGGCGAGGATCGCTGACCGCAGATCCAGGCAGCGCACGCCGGAACCACCCGCTTCCCTGGCGCTAGCGGTGCACAGCGGCGCGGGTGCTGGCCTGGTGGTCCCTCTCCGACGGGGCACGTACACGATCGGCCGCAGCAATGCTGACATCATCATCCCTGACGCCGATCTGTCCCGGGTCCACGCTCGCCTGGTTGTAACCGAGACCGCCATCATGATTGAGGACCTGGCCAGCTCCAACGGCACCGAGGTGGACGGCGAGCGCCAGAGGAACGCCGTGGTCACCACCGCCTCCACCATCGCGTGCGGCAACTCGACCATGTCATTGGCCTTCCTCAACCAGCCGCCCGGTCAACTCGACCTTGCGGGTCTTAATGTCCACGAGCCGTTGGTTATCAGGCGGCACGATTATCCCTCGAACCGGACAGCACTCCTCCTGGCCGCTGTTCTCCCATTGATCATAGGGGTGGGTCTTGCCGTCATCACGGGGATGTGGATGTTTCTGGCCTTCACCGCCGTCTCGGCAATCTCCATCCTCGTTCCTGCGATCGGCGGGCGCAGGCAACGTAAGGAGCTGGCTGCAGCCTTAAGTGCCGCTGTCGCCACAGATCAGGAACGACGACGGCGGGCCGCGCCACCGCTGTCTGCCCTCACTCTCGGCGATGCATCCGACAGGAACCGGGTCTCCCCCGACGCGGACACCGGCATCTGGCTCCGGCTGGGGCAAGGCGCTCAGCCAGCGAATCTCAGGTTCGATCCGCCCGCTCCGGGCCGGCCCGTCCCATCAGGCGGAATCCTGCCGGTCACTCTCGACCCCGCACGTCCTCTCACCATCATCAGTGGACCGCGGGATCTGGCGGAGGGGCTGGTGCGGTCGCTGCTGATGCAACTCGCCGGCTACCCGCTGGGCCGGGAAACCCATGTGGTAGTCCACGGAAAGAATGGTCAACTGCCCCTCGCAGCCCGCTTCCTTCCGGGTGTCACCCTGTCCGGCCATGCCGCCACTGCCCACACCCTGGTGGAGCACGGCATCACCCCCTCGCATGGACACGGCGTCCTGATCCTTCTCGACGACGCAGAGAACGCGCCGGCAATCATTGAAGAGGCCCGCGAACACGGGTGGCAGACCATCAACTTCCCCGGCGATAGCCAAACCGCTCTCCCCGCCGACATCGAACTCGAGGAACGCACCTCCGTGCTCAGGACCGGAACGGAGACCATCCGTTTCCAGCCGGATCTGGCGCCCGCCGAGGTCTTTGAAGAGTTTTGTCGCCGCTTGGCCGGGGATACCTCCGAGCCTGGTACTACCTGCGGAAACGTCCCACCCATCTGCCAGCTTGTGGACCTTCTCCCGGCTTCCGCCCCGGACATAGCCAGACAGTGGGCCACAAACACGAGCAAGCCCGGACTGGCCGTTCCCGTTGGGCTAAATGCGGAGACCGTGCAGACACTGGACCTTCAGTCCGACGGGCCGCATCTCTTGATTGCCGGGACTACGGGCTCGGGAAAGTCTGAACTCCTCCGTACCCTGACCATTGCATTAGCTACCAGCTACCCACCGGACCGCATCAGCTTTCTCTTTGTGGACTTCAAAGGGGGTTCGGGTCTGGGGCCGCTGACCCGGCTTCCCCACTGTGCCGGGATGCTCACCGATCTCAGCAGCCACGAATTGGAACGGCATTTGCAGTCGCTGCGGGCAGAAATCCGATTCCGGGAAGAAATCATGGCCTCCGTGGAGGCACCCGACCTGACGGCCTACCGCGCGACTGCGGCGGGCCTCACGTCGCCGCTCCCGCATCTTGTGATTATCATCGACGAATTCCGCATGCTCGTAGAAGACGCCCCGGAGTCGCTCCGCGAACTCATGAGGATCGCCGCCATCGGCCGTTCACTCGGGATACACCTCATCATGGCCACACAAAGGCCCCAAGGCGCGCTGACCGCAGACATCCGCGCAAACGTGACCACAAGCATCTGCTTGCGGGTCCAATCCGAAATGGAATCACTCGACATCATCAATTCGACAGCCGCCGCCGGCATCAGCATTGACACACCGGGCCGCGCCTACCTTGTGCGTGGCACTCAATCCCCGGTGGAATTCCAGGCCGCCTCCCTGACCGCCGGGGATGAGGCGTCCGAACCGACCAGGCTCTCGGTCCACCTCGCCACGGACTACATCCACGACCCGCCGGCCGGCGGTGAACCCGACGCCGCAGCCGCAAGTCCGACACCCGCCCAGGCAACCACACCGCTGATCGCTTCCCTGGCCAAACTGTGGGAGGCGATGAACGGCGCCCCCGTCAGGAAGCCGGTAGCTCCCTCGCTCCCCCGTGTCCTGACAGAACCACCCGCCGAGGCAGTCCGTTGCCCCGGCAATGCAACCGGCAGCACAAATGATGATGCGGAACCTGCCCAGCACTTAATGGAGCGCGACTCTGAAGCGCCCGCAGATCACCACTGGACCGTCAGGCTCGGAGTCATGGACCTGCCGTCGGAACAGCGGACGGCACCGCTCATCTGGGAACCGGGGAGACACGGACACATGGGGTTTGTGGGCGGACCCGAAGCAGGTGTAGCTGACGCCACCAGGCTCGCGGTGCTTCGCCTCGCCTCACACAGGCACGAATCGCACTTGTACATCCTGGATCCGGACGGCTCGTTCGCGTCGCTGGACACGCACGGCCGGGTGGGCGCCAGGGCCGGGCTGCACGAGATTCGCCGTGCCGTTCGCGTTCTGGAGCGCCTCGCACAAGAGCAATCGCGCCGCCTGGCCGGTCCGCTCATCGATGTCACTCCACTCGCGCTGGTGATCGCCGGCTGGGGTTCCTGGACGTCGGCTTTTCGCTCCGGGCCGCTCGCCTGGGCGGAGGACCTGGTCCACGATTTGATCCGTGACGGCGCCAAAGCCAGGATCAGCGTGATCATCTCCGGCCAGCGGGAACTCGTCACCTCGAGGTTCTTCGCCGCCATTCCGAACCGCGTGTATTTCCCCACCGGTTCAACCGAAGAGAACAGGATTGCGTGGCCGAACCTGCCCACAACCGCACCGGTGACCGGCCGGGGCGTCGCCACGGGCGCACTGTCCGGCGGGACCACGGCTGTTTGCCAGTTCTACTCGGCCGGTCCGGACTCAGCCGGTCCGGACTCGGGCGAGGTGTCATCCGGCCATACGCTGACAACTCCCGCGACCATCCGGCCGTTCCGGGTTGAGCCACTGCCAGTCATGCTTCCCGCAGCCCACCTTCTCGCCAAGTCTCAGCCACTGACCTTGAACGGGACACCCGCCGACACACCGGATGAGGCAACCGCCAGGGCCCGGCAAACCCCCGGCCTGCTCCGGATCGGCGTTGGCGGCGACGAACTCGAAACGGTCTCCATCCGGGTGCCACCAGGCGGAGTCCTCGCTGTGCTGGGCGGCCCGTCATCGGGGAAGTCCTCGCTTCTCCGACTCTTGCCGCATATCAACCCGGATGCAAGCCCCTGGCTTCGGCCTGACCCGGGAAGCGAGCCAACGGCCTACTGGGCCGAGGTCCTGAACCAGGCATCTGCCGGCGTCCTGGACAAGCGATCCGTGGCCCTGGTGGACGATGCAGACCTATTGCCTTTCGACGTGAACCGTCAGCTCGCCGAGATCCACGCCCTCGGAATCGCTGTGATTATCACGGCCGGCTTCAATCCGTCACTGGCACAGCGGGTACCGCTCGCGTTTCAGGCGCGCAATCTGGGCACCGGTGTATTGATCGCGCCCAGGAGCTTTTTAGACGGGGATCTTTTCGGGGTGCGGTTTGAGGTGCAATCGAACCCTCCACCGGGCCGCTGTGTCGTCATCCAGAACGGGCACGCCATGCCTGTCCAGCTGGGCTGGGTGCCGCCTGACGAAGAAGATTCACCCGGCCTTACAGCGCCGGAGGCATCCCGCCGGTCCGGGAGGCGAAGCTGATGACGCGCTTGTCGAACAAAAGTACTGCGGCCGTCAGCGCCGGCAGCACCAGGGCCAGTCCGGCCACCACGACACCCGCTGTAAGCGTGGGGAAGCCGATGGTCAGGACAAACAGCTGAGCCACGAGGGCTGCAGCCCTCGTCCACCGTCGTCCCCGGAAAAGGAAGTGTCCCACCGAATAGAGCCAGGCTGAGAAGGCCAGCAACAGGCCCAAGGTGAAAACAGCGCCCCAAAACGAAAGCACGGGCGCACCGGTCACAAGTTCGTACGCATACCAGCCCGCTGCAACCAATAGGGCTGTGGCCTCGGCGGCTACAATCAGCGCGATCACCAGGATTCCGCGCGGGCGGCCCATGCTGGCGGGAGCAGGTTGGGGCAGCGGATCTGAAGGGTTTTCGGGGGCTCTTGACACACTGGCACCATACCCGACATAGTCGGACAGTGGTGGGGGTCGGCAACGCGGATGTGATGTATCGCTCAGGAATCCGGGGATTTCAAGCTGTATTACCCCTTGTTTACACAGCGTTAACATGACAACCTTGATGGAGATGACCGATGGGGCCCACAGGGCCCTTTTCCTTTGTAGCCCCTAGTGAATAATTTCACAAACGGCTTTTCCCAGAATTGGAGCAACTGATCAGCATGGATTGGCGTAACCGCGCGGCGTGCCTCGACAAGGACCCGGAACTGTTTTTCCCCGTCGGAAACACAGGGCCGGCCCTCCTCCAGATCGAGGAAGCAAAAAGCGTATGCCGCCGCTGCCCCGTTGTTGACACCTGCCTCCAGTGGGCCCTCGAATCGGGTCAGGATGCCGGCGTCTGGGGCGGCATGAGCGAGGACGAGCGCCGCGCCCTTAAGCGTCGTGCTGCCAGGGCCCGTCGCGCCTCCTAAGCACAAGCGAGCTGGCGGCGCCATGGCGGCGCCGCCACAAGAGCAGTCCAGACGGTTTGCACGAAGCGAATGGCCGCGACCCCGGTGGGGTCGCGGCCATTGCGTTAAGTGACAGCTTTACCGCGCCGCCAGGCTGAGTCGGATCTGCACCGCCGTGCCGCCGCCCTCGCGTGGACGCCACTGAATGGTACCCCCAAGTTCACTGGTGACAAGCGTTCGGACGATCTGCAAGCCGAGCCCCTCAACATGCGGCGTATCCGGCAGGCCCACGCCGTCGTCGGCAACTGTCACCGTCAGCAGTTCCTCACCGTCTTCCTCCTCGGAACGGTCGGCGATGAGCCACACAGTTCCCGTCCGCCCCTCCAGCCCATGCTCGACGGCGTTGGTCACCAGTTCGTTGATCACCAGGGCCAGCGGGGTGGCGAAGTCGCTGGGCAGGTCCCCGAAAAGCCCGGAACGCTCGGTCTTGACCTGCTGCGAGGGAGACGCGACCTCGGCCGAGAGCCTGAACTGGCGGCCAATAAGTTCGTCGAAGTCCACACTCTGCGCCAGGCCCTGCGACAGGGTCTCATGAACCAAGGCGATAGTAGCCACACGGCGCATCGCCTGTTCCAGCCCCTGCTTGGCCTCATCACTGACCATCCGCCGGGACTGCATGCGCAGCAGGGCAGCCACCGTCTGCAGGTTGTTCTTCACCCGGTGATGGATCTCACGGATGGTGGCGTCCTTGGTGACAAGCTCCATCTCCCGGCGCCGCAGTTCCGAAACATCCCGGCACAGCACCAGCGCACCAAACCGCTGGTGCTCATCGCGCAATGGAATGGCCCGCAGGGAGAGGCTGACGCCGCGTGATTCAATCTCGCTGCGCCACGGCATGCGCCCTGTCACCACCAGCGGCAGCGTCTCGTCCACCATCCGCCGGTCTTTCAACAGCCCGGCGGTGACCTCGGCCAACGATCTTCCTTCCAGCGACTCGCCGTCGCCAAGCCGCCGGAAGGCGGATACTCCGTTGGGGCTCGCGTACTGCACAATCCCCTCAGCATCGAGCCTGATGAGCCCGTCGCCTACGCGCGGAGCACCGCGCCGAGAGCCGGTGGGTGAGGCGAAGTCCGGCCATAGCCCCAGCGTCCCCATGCGGAGCAGATCGTACGCGCACTGCCTGTAGGTGAGTTCCAGACGTGAAGGCATCCGGGAACTGGACAGGTCCATGTGAGTGGTCACCACAGCCAATGTCCGGCCGTTGCGGACCATCGGCACAGCCTCCACCCGCAGCGCCATGTCCGAGTTCCAGTTGGTCTCGCTGGACCGCTCAATGGCATGGCTTTCCCAGGCCTTGTCCACCAGCGGCTGCAGGTCCGCCCGGATGGGTTCGCCCACAAAGTCGCCGTGGAAGACCGTGTGCGTGGTTGAGGGCCGCACATGTGCCAGCGCAATGTAGCCGTGTTCCGGGTGCGGAAACCACAATGCCAGGTCCGCGAATGCCAGGTCCGCAACCATCTGCCAGTCGCCCACCAGGAGGTGCAGCCATTCGGCATCGCCCGGCCCGAAATCAGCATGTTCCCTGATGGGGTCCGTAAAGATTGCCACTGCACCTCCAGTTGCGACGCAGGGGATTCCTAGCGTCGGACGATTGACCTCAAGAGCCTCAATGCTACCGACAGTGAGGCCATGTCGTCGGTTTCAAGCGCGTTGACCTCATCGAACATGCTCTTGGCCCTGCCCAGCTGCTCGGCATTCTGGCCCTCCCACTCCTTCAGCCGGTTCTCCGGGGAGTCCCCGGACGCTGTCGACTCAAGCACCGCCGTCGTCATGTCCGTAACTGTGGAATACAGGTCGTCG
Source organism: Pseudarthrobacter sulfonivorans (assembly GCF_024391045.1). Taxonomy (GTDB): domain Bacteria; phylum Actinomycetota; class Actinomycetes; order Actinomycetales; family Micrococcaceae; genus Arthrobacter; species Arthrobacter sulfonivorans_B. Next base: position 43,226 of record NZ_JANFCZ010000027.1, on the reverse strand, counting down.
CGCAGTGCGGCCCGCGCCAGCGCCTGCCAGCGGTCCTGCCGCGGCAGGCTGGTGATCCGCTCCAGGAGCGCGTCGGCGTGGAACCGGTTGAACACCGTGTAATAAACCGACGCGATCTCCTCCACCGGCTCCTTGCGGGTGTGCACGATCTTGGCGATGTCCAGCAGGACGAAGCTTTCGAACAGCTCAGCCCACCGCATGGCAAGGTCTTCCGGGAGTTCCCACCCCAGACCCTTATCCAGCCAGCTGGTCACCCGCTCGCGGTCATCGCCCTTGAGGTAGTCCAGCAGCCGGCCGCGCATCGGGTCCAGGAGCGGCTTGAACTCAGCCACCGTCTCCGCGATGGGACGCGAGCTGTCTCCCTGGGCCAGCAGCCACCTGACCGCCCGGTCCAGGATGCGCCGGATGTCCAGGTGGACGGCGCTCCAGTGTTCAGTGGGGAACGAGGCCGGAAGGCTGTTCAGCTGGTCCACCATGACATTCAGTTCGAAAACCTCACGGAGCGCCACGAAAGCCTTGGCCACGGCCACTTCTGTGGCCGAGGTTTCCTCCATGGTCCGGAACGCGAACGTAATGCCGCCCAGGTTGATCATGTCGTTGGCCACCACCGTGGCGATGATCTCGCGCCGCAGCGGATGGGTGTCCAGCTCAGCGTCAAACCGGTCCCGCAGCTGCGCGGGGAAGTATGCGCGAAGGGTCGCCCGGAACCACGGATCATCGGCCAGGTTGCTGTCTCGCAGCGCCGACGAAAGCTCAATCTTCGCGTAGGCCGCCAGTACCGAAAGCTCCGGCGAGGTCAGGCCCTGGCCCTGGCTCAGCCGTTCCTGCAGGGTCTCCGTGCTGGGCAGCGCCTCGAGATCACGCTTGAGGTCCGCAGACTTCTCCAACCAGTCCATCAGGCGCTCGTAGCTGGGGCTCCACTCGGCCACCCGCTGCCGGTCGTTCAGGAGCAGGATGTTCTGGTCCACGTTGTCCTCGAGGACCAGCCGCCCGACTTCATCTGTCATGGACGCCAGGAAGCCTGCGCGCTCGTCCGCCGACAGCTTGCCCGCCGCCACCATCCGGTCCACGAAGATCTTGATGTTGACTTCATGGTCGGAGCAGTCCACACCGGCGGAGTTGTCGATGGCATCGGTGTTCAGGATGACGCCCTGCAGTGCCGCCTCAATCCGGCCGCGCTGCGTCATGCCCAGGTTGCCGCCTTCGCCCACTACCTTGACCCGCAGGTCTTTGCCGTCCACGCGGATGGCGTCGTTGGCTTTGTCGCCCACTGATCCGTTGGTCTCGGTGCTGGCCTTCACGTACGTCCCGATTCCGCCGTTGTACAGCAGGTCGGCCGGGGCCAGCAGGATCGCACGGAGGAGTTCGGGCGGGCTCATTTCGGTGGTGCCCTCAGGCAGGCCGATGGCGGCCCGGACCTGCGGCGAGACCGGAATGGACTTCACCTGGCGGGGATACACGCCGCCGCCTTCGCTGATGAGGGACTTGTTGTAATCGTCCCAGGAGGACCGCGGCAGCTTAAAGAGCCGTTCCCGTTCCGCAAACGAGGCTGCCGGGTCCGGCCTCGGGTCAAGGAAGATGTGCCTGTGGTCGAACGCGGCCAGCAGCCGGATGTGCCGGGACAAAAGCATGCCGTTCCCGAACACGTCGCCGGACATGTCGCCCACGCCCACCACCGTGAAGTCCTGGGTCTGGGTGTCCACGTCCAGCTCGCTGAAGTGCCGCTTGACCGACTCCCACGCGCCGCGGGCGGTAATGCCCATGGCCTTGTGGTCGTAGCCTACCGAGCCGCCGGAAGCGAACGCATCACCGAGCCAGAAGCCGTATTCCGCGGCCAGACCGTTGGCGATGTCCGAGAAGGTGGCCGTCCCCTTGTCCGCCGCCACCACGAGGTAGGAATCGTCGTCGTCGTGCCTGACAACGTCCGACGGCGGCACTACGGTTTCCGCCCCGGCTTCGGTCACGAGGTTGTCGGTAAGGTCCAGCAGGCCGCGGATGAAGGTTTTGTAGCTTTCCATACCCTCGGCCAGCCACGCCGCCCGGTCCACGGTGGGGTCCGGGAGCCGCTTGGCAAAGAAGCCGCCCTTGGCGCCGGTGGGAACAATTACCGCATTCTTCACGGTCTGCGCCTTGACCAGGCCAAGTATTTCCGTCCTGAAGTCCTCGCGCCGATCGGACCAGCGCAGGCCGCCGCGGGCCACCTTGCCGAAGCGCAGGTGCACGCCTTCAACCCGCGGTGAGTAGACCCAGATCTCGAACATTGGCCGCGGGAACGGCAAGCCCTCGATCTTGGCCGAATCGAGCTTAAAACTCAGGTGCGGCTTGTACTGGTAAAAGTTCGTGCGGAGGGTGGCCTCGATCAGGTTGGCGAAGGTGCGCAGGACACGGTCGGCGTCGAGCGTTGCCACCTCGTCGATCGCCGCCGAAAGTTCCGCACGGACCTTTCCCTGGGCGGCGGGCCGCTGGTCCCCGGCGAGCGCCGGATCAAATCGGGCCGCGAACAGGGCCGTCAGGGCCTTGGTAACGTCCGGATTGGCGAGCAGCGTGTCCGCGACGAAGCCCATCGAGTTTGTGTTTCCCATTTGCCGCATGTACCGCGCATAGGCCCTCAGCACCGTAATCTGCCGCCAGTGCATCCCCTCGCGCAGCACCAGCCGGTCAAGGCTGTCCGACTCGACCGCTCCGGAGATGGCAGCCCCGAACGAGTCACCGAGCAATTCGCCGGTGGCCAGCGGATCGACGCCGGTGGGGTACTTCAGCCCGAGGTCGTACAGGAAGAAGTCGCGGCCGTCGGCTGTCTCGATCTCGAAGGGACGCTCGTCCAGCACCTCGAGTCCCAGGTTGTGGAAGTAGGGCAGGATCTGGCTCAAGCTCTTGGGCTCGAGCATGTACAGCTTGACGCGGGCATCCTCTTCGAGGTCTTCCCCGGCACCGTTGGGCAGGTAGACGTGGACACCGGGACGTTCCTGTTTGGCCCCGGCGACGCGCTCGGCCTGGGCACCGTATTTCTCAAACCGGGCGATGTCCTCCAGCGCGTCCTCAACCTCGTAGTCCACGCGGTAGCCGGCCGGGAAGGCCTCGGACCAGATGCCGGCGAGTTCCTTGGACTGCTGGCCGGCCGCGCCGCTGCGCAGCACCTCGGCTACGCCTTCACTCCATGAGCGTGCCGCCCGGACCAGCCGCTTTTCGAGTTCCTCGGTGTTGACATGGCTAAGTTCAGCGTTCTTGGGCAGGCGAATCCGGAAGAAGAGCCGGGCGAGGGCGGATTCTGTCATCCTGGCCTCGAAGTCAATGGATTCAGCCTGGAAAGTGGACCGGAGTTCCTCCTCGATGCGGAGCCGGACGTTGGTGGTGTACCGGTCACGGGGCAGGTAGACCAGCGCTGACATGAACCGGCCGTAAATGTCCGGCCGGAGGAACAGCCGCGTCCGCCGCCGCTCCTGCAGCCGCTGGATGCCTGTCGCCGTTGCTTTCAGGTCCTCCACTTCAATCTGAAACAACTCATCACGCGGATAGGTTTCCAGGATGCCCAGCAGGTCCTTGCCGGAATGGGAGTCCGGGGGGAATCCTGCGCTGCCCAGGACCGCGTTCACTTTTTCGCGCACGATCGGGATATCCCGTACCGACCCTGCATAGGCGCTGGTGGCGAACAGGCCGATGAAGCGGCGCTCGCCGTTGACGTTGCCCGCGGCGTCAAAACTTTTGACGCCGATGTAATCAAGGTAGGCAGGGCGGTGGACGGTGGACCTGGAGTTCGCCTTGGTGATGACCAGCGCACGCTTTTCGCGCGCCTTTTTCCGTCCCGCGTCTGTCAGGTGCTGCAGATGCGGGGCACCTTCTTTTTTGCGGAGCAGGCCCAGCCCGCTGTCCTCCCGCAACTCCAGTACGTCCTCGCCGTCGACGTTTATGAGGTCGTACTCGCGGTAGCCCAGGAACGTGAAGTTGCCGTCGTCGAGCCAGCGGAGCAGATCCTGTGCCTGCCGCAGCTCGGCGATCTGCGCCGGGTTGGCCACCTGGTCCAGGCTCGCGGCAATCTGCATGGCCTTGTTCCGCATCTTGGGCCAGTCCTCGACGGCGGCGCGTACGTCCGCCAGGACACGGGCCAGGCCCTCGAGCAATGACGCCTGGGCTTCATCAGAAACGCGGTTGATCTCCACTGCGATCCACGACTCCATGTGGGACGCGTTTTCGCCTTGGGCGATGAGGTGGGACAGGAGTGGCATGGCGGCGGTGTCACCGCTGGAGATCCCGATATGGGACGGCACCCGGTCCACCTTGACCAGCTCCCCCGTCTCCCTGTTGCGGGTGACAACAAAGAGCGGATGCAGGACAAGGCGGATGGCTGCCCTCTGGCGGACAAGTTCGGCGTTGAGGGAGTCCACCAGGAAAGGCATGTCGTCCGTGACAACATAAACGACGCTGCTGTCTTCCTCGTGGACGATGGAAACCTTGGCTTCGCCGGGCCGCCGGCTGGCAGCTACATTCCGGTGGGTCTCCGCGCGACTGGCCAGCACGGCCTGGGAGTAAGTACGGGCATCTTCTTCAGCCAGATGTTGGTAGTAGTCCCCCAGGAATCCCTCCTGGTCTCCAATTGCTACGGACTGATCCTCCACGCTGGATCCAGACGACATCGACAAACGCCTCCATCACAAAGATTACGGCTGCACCGTTGCAGCTCCTACGGCGAGCCTAACCCTTTACCCGGCGTAGCGCGGTGGAAGAAAATACAGAGGATCTGCCAGATCGCTGGACAGGTGCACAAACCAAATCGGCGATTGACCGCCTGAGTTTGGATTCCGGGGCCGTTTCAAGCAATAACGACCCCGCAAGGAGGGCTGCGTCCGCCACGGCATGGTCGGCAGGCAGGAACGCACTGACTGTCGACGCCGGACCATACCGTTCCCAGGCGTCCCTTAATTGACGCTCCGGCGACCTCCCCACGGCGGAGGCCCGGACTTTGTTGAGCACCACCGTGGGCGAGACATGCGGCACTGCGAGTTCGAGCTCTGCCAATCCGCGGACCAGCCGGGGAACACCCACCGGATCCGCTGCCCCGACAGCAAAAACTGTGTCCGCCAGTTCCAGGCTGCGCAGCGTGGCAGCGTTCCGGCGCGGGGCCATCGTGTCGAAGCTGAGTTCCTCATCAGCCTCGAGGCAAAACCCGGTGTCCACCACCACGACGTCGGCGATCTCCTTGGCGCGTTCCAGAACCAGGGTCAGGGCCGCTCCCCGGAGTTCAGTCCACCTGTCCGCACGGGTGATGCCGGTCAGGACCCGGAAGGTTCCGAGCTTGGTGGTGACCGGCGGGGCGACTTTCAGCAGCGCCTGCGCGTCCAGTTGCCCCTGGTCCGCGAGCCGGCAGGCCTGGGCGAGGCCCGCGGCTTCGTCCAGCAGGCCCAGTACGGCAGCGATGCTTGCACCGTAGCTGTCCGCATCAACCAGCAGCACGGACTTCCCGTCTGCTGCCAGCTCTCCTGCGATATTGGCTGCCACGAAGGTACGCCCGGGCGAGCCCGCCGGTCCCCAGACTGCGATGATACGTCCGGTCCCGGAAGCTGGCGGCACGTCAGCGACGTCGGCGGGAAGCTGGCGCAGCGAGGTACCTGTGTCTCCGAGTGCTGCCCCCGTCCTGGAGCCCTGGGGATTTCCTGTCAGCTGGGATACGGCCTCCGCGATCCTGCCGGCCAAGGCGGCCGATTCAACACCGGTCAGCGCGGACGCCACACCGATCCCCCGCAGCCTTGCTGCTTCCTCGGCATTATCCGTGAGGGCGATAATCGCCACGCCCACTGCCCCAAGCCGGTCAACCAGGGAGGCGGTGAGGCCCTCGGAACCGTCGGCCACCACGGCAGCCCGGGCCAGCCCGCTTTGGCAGGCTGCCAAGAGTTCCGTCAGCTCGGCGCAGCGGCGGACCACTGTGACGGGTCCGTGCAGCCCTTCCAGCCCGCCCACCACGTCCTCCCGGGCCTGGCCAACGGTTACTACCGGGATACTCATGACCTGTCACCGCGCGGGTTCCAGACGACGGAGATCTTGGCTTTGTTGGCCTGCGCCCCGAGCAGGGGAGGCATTTGGCTATCGGCGACCAGCACCATCAGCACCGTGCTGCGGGACGAGCCGAGGGTAGTGGTCGCTGCAGTCACCTGCGCGATTTCCGCTCCGGGCAGCAGCAGCTTTGGCTCGCTGAAGCCGTTCCTGGCGTCGGGCAGCGCCACCCATACATCCACGCGGGTGCCGGCCACCGCCTGCGGAGGCAGCGGTTCGTCAATGGTCACCGCCACGGGCTTGCGGTCCAGGGAGTCAACCGCCGCCAGGCTTTCCTTGGGGACCAACTGGCTCTTTCCGATCCGTTGCACGGCAACCAGCCCGTCGGGCAGTCCCGCTTCCACGGTGATGTAGTGTTCCTCGGTGTCCCCGAGGCGGACCTTGGCCCGGACGAGGTTGTCAGTTGTCAGCTTTTCTCCCACCGCGATGGAGTCCCGGGCCGCATAGACCTCGGTGGTTTGGTCCGCACTGCCCACCAGCGAGATGACGCCCACCACCGATGCCAGCACCAGGAGCACCCCCACCATCAGCCGCGGGTCCTTCCACGATGGAGGCTTCAGCCTGGCACCTGTGGTTCCTGCATCATGGCTCATGCTTTTCCCCCTAGCTCCGAGCCAGGCGGCACTGCGCCCGGACACCTCATTGTTACGGCACAAGCCCAGGAACAAAAGTCAAAAGACCAAACAACACCAAACTGTGGATAACAGCACCAGATAAAGCCTTAAGTGGCAAACTGGTTGCATGCCCAGATTTCTCACCCTCGCCGATGTGGCCGAACAGCTCCAGATCAACTCGCCGGCAGCCTATGCACTGGTACGCAGCGGTGAGCTCAAAGCCATCCAGGTGGGTGGCAGGGGGCAGTGGCGCGTCGAGGAGAAGATGCTGGAGCAGTACATCGAGGAACGTTACGCCGAGGCCAGCCGCATGATCCAGGAGGCTAAGGCCAAGCAGGGCTAAGCCCTGCCGGGGCACGCCTAGATGTCACCGGTGTGCCATGAGCGGACAGCGCCCAGCGATTCAAAAGGAATGGTGGCCACCTGGCGGACCTGCGATGCCCGCCTGGCCTCCCCCGGACCCACCAGCGCCAGATCCAGGAAGTCGGCGCCCACCCGGTCAATGACACCGGTCAGCCCGGTACCGTCATGGGGGCTGTGCCGCAGGATAACCGCCAGCCCGGCCCTGTCCCGCGCCAGGCCGCGCAAGGCATGGGCCAGCCCGATCCGCCGCCGGACGGGTGACGGTTCCCCCACGGAAATGCGTCCCAGGCCGGCATAGTGCGCCACCGCGCCGTAGGGAATCAGGACCTGGCGGCGCACCTCATCCAGGACCAGCGCATCTGCCCCTGCGTGGCTGAGGACACCCTCGAAGGTCCGCCCACCGAGAAGGCAAACGGCCAGCTGGGTACCGAGGCCACCCCGCAGCCTGTCCGCAAGGACCACCGAAGCGGATTCAACCCTGGCCCGTTCAGAAATCTCGGCTTCGACTGCCAGCGCAGCGCCCTCGCCAAACTGCGCCTCCATATCACCGAACAGTGCATCCCATCGCATGGGCCCAAGCGTAGGGCGCTGATTTGTGGACGGTCAATTCATTCCATTCACTAGACAAATCCGATACAACCGGGCCAAACTAAACCTAGTTAAATCAAACAGCATCAAAGTACATCAAACAGAGAGGAATGTGGTGACGACTCGCACGGCACGAATTCTTCGCGCAGACGCAATAATGGCTGTTTCCATCCTTCTTCTGGGCTCGTTCCTCTGCTTGGCAGGCGCGGGGCTGATGGACCGGTGGCATTTCTCGGCGGCCCGGCGGCAGGCGGCCGGCTTCGATGACCTCTTGGGGGCAGTGGCCGTCGCCGCAGGGCTCGCCATCGTCGCGTGGTGGATTTTTGCCGTCGTGGCGTCTTTGGCAGTCGCAGTGCTGGTGCGCTGCGGCCGGCGGCGTGCCGCCGACCGGGCAGGCAGGCTCTGTCCGTCTTTTATGCTGCGGCTCGCCGTGGCAGCGCTGTCCGCCCAGCTTCTCGCTGCTCCCATGGCCGAGGCGGCCGCACCACCAGCTGGGCCGGCCTGGTCGCCGACACAGGGAGCAACCGTCCAGGCCCAGTGGGCGCCCACGGTCAACGCCCAGCCTGCCCCGGAGCCCGCGTACGCGCCGCCGGAGCCGCCGGTCGCCGCGGCGGCCGCGCCGGTCACTGAACCGCATTCTGGTTTGGAGGCGGTCGGGCCGGACTGGCGTCCCAGCCCGCCGGTAACCGATCCCGGGCTGTTGTCCGCCCGGCCCGTCCGCGCCGCACAGGGCTCGCCGCCATCCGCGTTCGAGGTCACGGTGCTGGCCGGGGACACCCTTTGGGACATTGCGTTGCGTCAGCTTGGACCTACTGCCTCGGACGTTGACGTCGCCCTGCAATGGCCGCGCTGGTATGAGGCCAACAAGGCGCAGATCGGCGAAAATCCGAACGTCCTGCTGCCCGGTCAGATCCTGAAGGCACCCGCCACGGCATAACGGAAGTGCCGGCATTCATCAGCACACAATCGAAGGGGAAGCACATGAACGCAGTTACGCCCATCCGCTCCGTGAGGGCCAACGGGGTCCCAGCGGCAGCCGTCCGCCACGTCGATCTTCAACCCGCCGGGACTCCAGGCCGCCAGTTAAAGGCAGCTGACCACGAAGCGGAGGTCCTCGCGATCGCGCGCAGTACTGTGCAGGCGGCCATGGAAGTGCTCGCCGGGATCCGGCCAATCCATCAGCTGGCCCGGCGCCTGGATCCGCGCTGCCTCACCGCCCTCCAGCACCGGGCCGCCCTCATTCGGCGGGAACTGGCCCGCTCCACCTCACCCACTCTGGCCCGGCTGCACAAGAATTCAGTGGTCCGTTCAGTCCGCGCGTGTGAGGTCGCTCCAGGCATTTACGAGGCAAGCGCAGTGGTGGTTGACGACGTCCGCGCGCGGGCGGTCGCCGTCCGCCTGGAACGGAGTAAACAGGTCTGGCGGGTGACTGAGCTCGTGGTTGGCTGAGCCCATAGTCGGCTGAGGCTTATGGCAGAAACAGGAAGTGCCCGGAGCCATAGCTCCGGGCACTTCCATGGATCTTCGCGCTGCCGTCAGCGGCGCTTCTTCTTTGTCTGGCGCTTGGCGGCATCCTGCGCGGCTGCCTTGGCTGGGTTGCCGGACCGGGACGACGCGCGCCCTTCAATCCGCGTCTCGGTGCCGCCGTCCTCGCGGGGGGCCGTGTACTGCAGCTGCGCCGGTTTCTCCGGCGCCTCCAGGCCGGCGGCGTGGATCTGCGGTTCAACGTGTTCGGTGTGGCCGCCGGCGGCATCGGTCACCATCAGGTCCTGCGCCGGTGTCACCTCAACTTCCAGGTTGTACAGGAAGCCGACGCTTTCTTCGCGGATGGCCTCCATCATGGCCTGGAACATAGTAAAGCCCTCGCGCTGGTATTCGACCAGCGGGTCGCGCTGGGCCATGGCACGCAGGCCGATGCCCTCCTTAAGATAGTCCATCTCGTAGAGGTGCTCCTGCCACTTACGCCCGATGACTGAGAGCACCACGCGGCGTTCCAGCTCACGCATGCTCTCCGAACCGATGGCCTCTTCGCGGGCCTGGTAGACCAGGCGTGCATCAGAGAGCAATTCCTCCTTGAGCATCTCCACGGTAAGCCGGGATTTGCCGCCCGCTTCCTCGATGATCTCCTCAGCGGTAACACTGACGGGGTACAGCGTCTTCAGGTTGGTCCACAGCTGGGTGAAGTCCCAGTCGTCACCATTGCCCTCGGCGGTGGCCGCGTCAATGAGCGCGGTGATGGTGTCCTCAATGAAGAACTGCACCTTCTCGTGCAGATCGTCGCCTTCGAGGATCCTGCGACGGTCACCGTAGATGGCTTCACGCTGGCGGTTCAGGACGTCGTCGTACTTCAGCACGTTCTTGCGCTGCTCGGCGTTGCGGCCCTCCACCTGGCCCTGCGCGGACGCGATGGCGCGGGAGACCAGCTTCGACTCCAGTGCGACATCGTCCGGGACGGAGCTGTTCATCAGGCGTTCGGCGGCACCGGAGTTGAAGAGCCGCATGAGGTCGTCGGTCAGCGAGAGGTAGAAACGGGACTCGCCCGGATCGCCCTGGCGGCCGGAGCGGCCACGAAGCTGGTTGTCGATGCGCCGGGATTCGTGCCGTTCGGTTCCGAGGACGTAGAGGCCGCCGGTGTTCAGCACTTCCTCGTGTTCGTCCTTGACTGCCTGCTTGGCTGCCTCCAGTGCTGCAGGCCATGCGCCCTCATACTCTTCGGAGTTTTCCTCCGGATCCAGTCCGCGACTGGCCAGTTCGGCCACGGCCGTGAACTCGGCGTTTCCACCCAGCATGATGTCAGTGCCGCGGCCTGCCATGTTGGTGGCAACCGTGACGGCGCCCTTGCGCCCGGCCTGCGCCACAATGGCAGCTTCACGCGCGTGGTTCTTGGCGTTGAGGACCTCGTGCCGGATGCCTTCCTTCGCCAGCAGCCGCGACAGGTATTCGCTCTTCTCGACGCTGGTGGTGCCCACGAGGACCGGCTGGCCTTTTTCGTGCCGTTCGGCGATGTCCTGCACCACGGCGTCGAACTTAACTGTCTCGTTTTTGTAGACCAGGTCCGACTGGTCAATGCGCTGCATATCCCGGTTGGTGGGGATGGCCACAACACCCAGTTTGTAGGTGCTCATGAATTCGGCGGCCTCAGTCTCGGCCGTGCCGGTCATGCCGGCAAGCTTGGAATACATGCGGAAGTAGTTCTGCAGGGTCACCGTTGCCAGGGTCTGGTTCTCGGCCTTGATCTCAACGGCTTCCTTGGCCTCGATGGCCTGGTGCATTCCTTCGTTGTAACGGCGCCCCGCCAGAATACGGCCCGTGTGCTCGTCGACAATGAGGACCTCGCCGTCGAGAATGACGTAGTCCTTGTCACGCTTGAAGAGTTCCTTGGCTTTGATGGCGTTGTTGAGGAAGCCGATCAGTGGCGTGTTCGCGGACTCGTAAAGGTTCTGGATGCCCAGGTAGTCCTCCACCTTTTCGATGCCGCTCTCCAGGACACCCACCGTGCGCTTTTTCTCATCGGTCTCGTAGTCTTCGCCGAGTTTCAGCCGCTGGACCACTTTGGCGAATTCGCTGTACCAGCGGTTGGTGTCCCCCTGGGCAGGGCCGGAAATGATCAGCGGCGTTCGGGCCTCATCGATGAGGATGGAGTCAACCTCATCGACGATGGCGAAGTTGTGGCCGCGCTGGACCAATTCGGACTTGTCCCACGCCATGTTGTCGCGCAGGTAGTCGAAGCCAAATTCGTTGTTGGTGCCGTATGTGATGTCCGCAGCATACATCTGCCGGCGCACCGAGGGATCCTGGTTGGAAAGGATGCACCCGCTGGTGAGGCCCAGGAACCGGTAGACCCTTCCCATCAGGTCCGACTGGTATTCGGCAAGGTAGTCGTTCACGGTGACCACATGGACGCCGTTGCCGGTGAGGGCGTTCAGGTAGGCCGGAGCGGTGGCCACGAGGGTCTTGCCTTCACCGGTCTTCATTTCGGCGATGTTGCCCAGGTGGAGGGCAGCGCCGCCCATCAGCTGGACGTCAAAGTGGCGCATGCCCAATGTGCGCGACGACGCCTCCCGGACGGCGGCGAAGGCCTCCGGCAGCAGATCGTCCAATTTCTCGCCGTCCAGGTGGCGGGCGCGGAGGCGATCGGTCTCCTCACGGAGTTCCGCGTCAGTGAAGGTCTGGAATGATTCTTCGAGAGCATTGATGGAGTCGGCATAGTTCCGAAGTTGCCGCAGGGTTTTTTTGTCACCCGTACGGAGAAGTTTTTCGATAAGTGATGCCACGTGAAGATACTCCCAGTCTGATGCTGCCGAATTCTGGCGTTTTTAGTCTACGGGAGAGACGCTGGCCACGTGGCCGCTGTTCCCTGAGAGCGGATCGGCCCGCTCCGGTGCCGCAATGCGGCGGCGAGAGGCTCCGCCAGGTCTCCCACCGGGCTGACCACAATGTCCTCCAACCCGAGCCATTCGGCCATCAGTTCCAGCTCTTCGGAGAGTTCGACGGCGGTCCCCGGCGGCGCGTCGGGCTCCCCGAAGGCGGATCTGACCAGTAGTTTCCCTGCCGGGCGGTCAGCCTTCAGGTCCACTCGGGCCACAAACCTGTCCGCCAGGAGGAACGGCAGGACGTAATACCCGTATCGCCGCAGGTGCCCGGGAGTATAAATTTCGATCCGGTAGTGAAACCCAAACAGCTCCTCGAGCCTGCGCCGTTCGAACACCATCGAATCGAACGGGCTCAGCAACGCCCGTCCCGCAGCCTGCCGGGGCTGTCTGGCATCCGCGTGCAGGAAGACTTTCCGGTCCCACCCCGCCACCGTGACGGGCTCCAGCCGCCCGGTGCTCACAAGATGGTCCACGGCGGCGGCCGCAGCCTTGACGGGTGTGCGGAAGTAGTCCGCAAAGCAGCGAACGGTGCCGATCCCGTGGGCCTGGGCGGCGGCATCGATGAGGCGGTTGATGGCATCCACGGGATCGGGCCGGCTCGCCGCGACCGTCAGCCGGTTCGGCACGACCCGTTCCGTGAGGGCATACCGGCGCTCGAACTGATCGCTTCTGGACGCCGCCGAGATCGTGCCGTCCTCGAAGAGGTGCTCAAGGACCCGTTTGACCGCGTTCCAGTTCCATCCCCAGTTGTCAGTACGCCGGTCCTCGACGTGGCCGATTCTTGCCGTAAGTTCCGCTGCCGTCAGGGGCTTTCCGGCGGCCAGCACCTCAAGGATCTCTTTTGTCACGGCATCGCGCAGTACGGGGTCCAGGGCCGCAGCGCCGACCCATGCGCGTTTCTGCCAGACGACGAGGTCCGGGAAGAGTTCGGGCCGGATGTAGCTGGCTTCGTGCGCCCAGTACTCCATCATGCGCCGGGGGTGGGTTCCTGACATCCGGTGCAGGATGGTGCGGTCGTAGTTCCCCAGTCTCGAAAAGAAGGGAAGGAAGTGACTGCGCGACAGCACATTAACGGAGTCGATCTGGACCAGCTGGAGCCGGGCAAGGGTACGGCCCACCGCCCGTGGGGTCACGGGGCCGGCGGGCCGTCCTTTGTCGAGTCCCTGTGCTGCCAGTGCGATCCGTCGGGCCTGGTCAAGGCTCAACGTTGCCGGCACATCAGTCCCTTCATTGACGGGTGGTAACCACCCTAGACTTTCGCAGCCTGATCGTCGGAACGGTAAGCAAGAATCTTTTCTTCAACCACGGTGTCACCAGGTTCGCATTCGTGATCAAGGGTGATGACCCCGTACGTCCAGCCGCGCCGGCGGTAGACGACGGACGGCGTGTTGGTGGCTTTGTCGACAAACAGGTAGAAATCGTGGCCCACGAGCTCCATGTTGTCCACGGCGTCGTCAAGGCTAAGGGAGGCGGCGGGGAAGACCTTGCGCCGGATCAGCACCGGGGAGTCCCCGGCAGGGATGTCGTTTTCGCGGTCATAAGGCGATGCTTCGGCAGGTGTTGCCTGCGGCTCGCTTCGGTGGCTTGCCTCAACGTAAAGCGGTTCGCTGGTGCTGGCGGGCTCCAATGACGCCGTTGCTTCGCGGACGGCCTTGGGGGTATGGCGGCCGTGGTGGACCTTCTTGCGGTCCTTGGCCCGGCGGAGGCGTTCCAGCAGTTTGGTGTAGGCGAGATCAAATGCCGCGAATTTGTCTGCGGCGCTGGCTTCGGCGCGGATCACCGGTCCGCGGCCCAGCACGGTCACCTCAACGGTGAGTTGGTCGCCGGTCTGGCGTGCGTTCGTCTCTTTGGACACCTTCGCATCCACCCGCTGGACCTTGTCGCCCAGTGACTCGATCTTCGAGATCTTCTCACCGGCGTATTCGCGGAATCGGTCTGAGACCGTCAGATTTCGTCCGCTGATCATAAACTCCATGGTGCCCTCCAAATGACTTCGGTGACACGATGACAGCACTTCCCAGAGGCCGATCTGATTGACAGTCGAGCCCCTTTCCGAGCCGCCATCGAAAGGTACAACTTGTTCTTGGTACCCATCAACGACGTTAGTTCATAGCCACCGCTTATTCATCCTTTATTCGTTTATTTTTTTCCAAGACGGGCGGCTTTCCGCCGGCTGCCGGGGACCCCGCTCCGCTACCGGCTGAATCGGGCGGGCGTGTCGCCGCAAGTACGACCGCCCCGGCCACAACGGCTCCCCCGGCGTGCAGGGCACGGGCCGCTTCGGCGAGCGTGGCGCCGGTGGTGAGGACGTCGTCCACGATGACGCACCGGCGGCCGGTCACCTTGAGGCGCTTGTATGCCGGCACGGTCATGGACCGCCGAACCCGGGCGGCCCTGGCTCCCCGCCCAAGGCCCTTCTGGCCGCCCGGGAGCTGCTGCAGGGCCGCCCGGCGCCGGGATTTTCTGAGCACGTCCGCAACCTGCAGTCCGCTGCGGGGACGGCCTTGGACCTGCAGCCAGGGGGACAGCAGCAGGTGGATGGGGCTGAAGCCGCGTTTGATGAATGCACCGGTGCTGCTGGGTACCGGGACCAGGCAGACGTCGTCGAGCCCTGCCGTTGCTGCGGCAATGCCGTTCCCCAGGCCCTTGGCAAAGACGGCCTTGAGTTGGTGCTGGCCGTGGCGCTTAAACGACAGCAGCGCTTGGGCCAATTCCTCGCGGTACACCCCGGCCGCGACGACAGGGAGGATCACGCCGCCGTCGACGTCCATCAGGGCCGGCGCCTGCTCCTCGGCCCTGAAGGGGTGCCGGGTCAGAAGCCGCACCTGCCGTTCACAGGCCACACACAGCGCCAGGTCCTCTGCCCCGCAGCAGACACAGTCCACCGGGACCGCAAGCGCCAGGAACTCAGCCAGGGCACCCGCAATGTGGTCTGCAGCCCGCACCCACCCGCGGTGCTGGCTGCCGCGGTGCTTGGCTGACAGCAAGGGCGGCAGGAGGTCCGGGTCCGCGGCGGCGGTCGCCCTGGCAGGACGGCCGCCGGGACGCTGCGTGGATTGTTCTTTCTGCACGCCTCCACGCTCGCCCGATCGCGGCGGCAAGGCCAGCCAACAGCCGGCCTATGTGGACAACGGCTACCCCGGGAAGGACTGGTCGATGGGACCTTTCAGCTGCGGCGACCAGCCGTTCCCCAGCCGTTGGAAGATTCCTTCCGCCGACTGGGCGTAGATTTCCTCCGGACCGTTGCCGGCGCTCAGCCACACCAGGCCAGGCCAGGGAGCCAGTTGCTGGGGTTGCCCCGAAGTGAGGGAGAGCAGCTCCGGGGTGACGTTCGCGCTGGCCGACCCCTTCATCACGGCAACGGTTGTGTCATTGACCCAGACCCCCTGCTCCGGGTTGCTTTCCGTCACAAGCGTGATCGGGGTGGTCAGTTCCTTGGGCGTCCCGTCCGCATTCCGGATAATTCCCGCGACCTGGACCTTGGTCTGTCCGTTCTGTTCCGAGATCACCAGGGCCCGGACGCCTTCCCGGGAAACCCTGAAATCCTTGACGGTCCTTCCCGCCAGCCACGCCGGGGTGATGGTGACAGTGGGAACGGTTGCCCCCTCGGGCACTCCAACCGGCCGGTAGGCTATCACCTCCGTGCCTCCGGTTGCCCCGGGGCCGGCGGCCCACACCCAGTCCTGGAGACTGAATGAAGGATGCGTGATGGTGCTTCGGGTGGTCAGGGCGCGGGCCGGCTGCCCGGGCACGATGCTGTAGAGCGTGGTCCTGCTTTCGTTGAGGAAGGCCACCGTCTGGGAGACCGGAGACTCCGCCGGATAGCGGGGACCCAGCGAGGACACCGGCTGCATGTCCGGAAGGGGTGACACCCTGTTGTTCTCGTAGCGCACCAGTTCGTTGCCGCTGATGGCGATCTCCCGTGCCGGCACGTTCTTGTCCCGCACAGGGGGCAGCACGGAGCCGTTGTCCTCCACCCGCACCAGGTCCTGGTTAGCGCGCAGCTCAACATTGACCACGTCAGGCTGGCTGCGGAACGTGAGCGTCAGCTGGGTCTGCATCCGGAGTCTGTCCTCGGTGGATGCCTCGGTGAGCTCCTTGGCGGAGAGGTCCACCTGGGCTGCTCCGGACACCACCGGGACGGACTCGCGGGCCAGCTTCATGCCCGACGGGAAGGCGCTCACCACGGCACCGCGAAGATACGGCGCGGGGCCGGCAAGCAGGGCGCTGGTCATGGCCTTGACCGTCTTGTTCTTGATGAACCAGCGCACGTCCGGTACTGCATAGGTAAAGCTGGGATCGTAGAAGTAGATGGGGTACGCGCCATAGATGACCTTGAACGTCTCCTCGGGGATCGCCGTCCCGTTGGGGATTGCCGAAATCCTCCACTCGCCGTCCACCTGCGTGAGCGTCACCGGAATGTTCTCGACGGTTCCTTCCGGAGACTGCGTGGCAATGCCGTCAACATCCACGGTGTAGGACACATCCAGCTGGTAGTTGTAGACGTTATCGACGCCGGTCTTCACCACGGTGGCCGAGCGGTACACCAACGCCCGCTGGTCGGGTTTCCAGGAAACAGACGCGGCCTGCGTGAGGTACTCGCGGGCCACCGCATAGTCCCCCTCATACCCGCTGCCTGCACGATAGAAATAATCGATGATGTTTTCGGGCGTTGCCCCCGCCTGGGGCGCGGCCGGCAGGAACACCGGGGCGTTCACATTGCCTGCGCTGCCTTCCTCGCTCTTCCCGACAGGCCCGGAAGTGGGGATACGGGCACAGGAGGCCAGGAGGAACACCACCGCCATGACAATGATGGTCCTGAGCAGCCCGCGAGTCGTTGGACGGGTCACGACCGTGGACGTGGTCTCCGTGCGCTTCATGGCTGGTCCTTCGTGGAGGGAGCTCCGTGCGGGGCGGCGGTGCCGGGCGCCGGCCTGCCGTTGACGGTGTTGGCTTCGGCGGCTCTGTCCCCGGGACCGGAGACGGATCCCGCCCCCGGAGCAGATCCCGCATCCGCAGCGGGCCCCGCCCCCGGAGCAGGCGCCGTCACAGCCACGGGCCCCGTCCCCGCAGCAGGTCCGGTTCCCGGTCCGAACACCAGGATGTCTTTGTCGCTCTGTCCGCCGGGCAGGACGATGTCGCCGGGCTCAAGCTGGACCGGCGAACGCTCAATCTCTTCGCCCTGGCGCAGGGGAATGGTCAGCCGGAAATTGGATCCGCTGCCCCTGTTGCCCCACGCCTGGAGCCAGCCGTTGTGGAGTTTGGTGTCCTCCATGGCGATGGAAAGGCCCAGCCCGCTGCCTCCGGTGGTCCGGGCACGGGCCGGATCTGCCCGCCAGAAGCGGTCAAACACGCGGGCGGCTTCGGCCGGTGTCATGCCGATGCCCTGATCCCTGACAGCAACCCCTACTGCGGTCTGGTTGGCCGCAACAGTAACCGTCACGGGCCGGCCCTCGCCGTGCTCCACGGCATTCAGGATGAGGTTCCGCAGGATCCTGTCGATCCGCCTGGCGTCCATTTCGGCCACAATGCCGCCATCAGGTGCGCGCAGGATGATCTCGGAACCGTATTCCGCTGCCACGGGGCTCGCTCCCTCAATGACATGGGCGATGACCTGCACAATGTCCTCGGGCTCGGCGTCGAGCACTGCCACGCCGGCATCGAAGCGGGAAATCTCGAGGAGGTCCGCCAACAGGGACTGGAACCGCTCCACCTGGTTGTACAGCAGTTCAGCCGAGCGCTTGTTGATGGGGTCGAAGTCATGGCGGGCGTCAAAGAGCACTTCGGCGGCCATCCGCACCGTGGTCAGCGGGGTCCGGAGTTCGTGGGAGACGTCGGACACAAACCGCTGCTGCATCTGGGACAACGTGGCCAGTTGGGTGATCTGTTCCTGGAGGCTGGCGGCCATGTGGTTGAACGAGGCACCCAGGCGCGCCACCTCGTCCTCGCCCTTGACCACCATGCGCTCCTGCAATTGCCCCGCCGCGAGCTTCTCGGACACCAGGGCCGCGTGGCTCACAGGGCTGACCACATTGCGGGTGACGTACCAGGCGATGGCCCCGATCATGAGCACCAGCACCGCGCCGCCCGCCAGGAGGACGCCCTGGATTTCATCGAGGGTCTGCTGCGCGGTGTTGAGGTCGTAAATAAGGTACAGCTCGTACACGGTCCCGTTGAAGGTCACCAGGTTGCCCACGGCGATGCCCGGCCTGTCCTCGGTACCCACCGGGATCACGGTGGAGGCCCAGTACTGGTCCTTGCCGGAATCCTGCACGGCCTTGCGCAGGTCGGGCGGGATGACGCTGACGGTCAACTGGTCCGAGGCCCGCGACTCGACCCACCGGTTCCTCGGTTTGGTCTGCTCGGGCTTGGCTTCGAAGACGTACCGGCGCTGGATGACGGAGCCGCGGCCCTCCACGGCGTTCAGGGTGTCGTACACCAGCGTGATGACGCTGGACTGGTCGGTGACCTGGGCGCCGTCGAACGTCTCCTGTACCTGTTTGACGTTGTAGCGGGTCTCGGATTCAGCCTGCGTCAGCCGCTCATGGAACAGGTTGTTGGCGATCTGGTTGGAGAGATACGCGCCCACGGCACCGAAGGACGTCACGGCCAGCAGCAAGGTGGTGAGAACGGTCCGGAACTGCAGGGAACGGCGCCAGCGCTGCCGCAGGGAACGTCCCACGTAACGCATGGCGGGGAAGAAACGCTGCAGCCCGACACGGACGAGGCGCGCCACCCGGACACTAACGATAATGCCGCGGCGACGCCAGATCCGCGCACGGAAAGGCAGCGCCGCCAGCTCCGCAGCCAGCGCGTCAGTGTGTTCGGGCCCTTTGGCCGCTGCGGGATCCGGGGCGGGGGCGCCTTCTGGTCCCGAGGACTCAGGAACCTGCTTTGTAGCCGACACCACGAACCGTCAATACAACTTCCGGGGCTTCCGGGTCCCGTTCAATCTTGGAGCGGAGCCGCTGTACGTGGACGTTGACCAGCCGGGTGTCCGCCGCGTGACGGTAGCCCCAGACCTGTTCCAGCAGCAACTCACGGGTGAACACCTGCCACGGCTTCCGTGCCAGCGCCACCAGGAGGTCAAACTCCAGCGGCGTCAGCGAAATCCGCTCGTCGGCACGCTTAACCGTGTGGCCGGCGACATCAATGGTGATGTCTGCAATCCGCAGCGTCTCGGGCGCCTTCTGGTCGCCGGGACGCAGGCGCGCCCGGACCCGGGCAACCAACTCAGCGGGCTTAAACGGTTTCGGCACATAGTCGTCAGCGCCGGACTCAAGCCCGCGGACGACGTCGGACGTGTCGGATTTTGCGGTGAGCATCACGATGGGGACATCCGACTCGGAACGGATCTGCCGGCAGACCTCAATGCCGTCCACGCCGGGAAGCATGAGGTCCAGCAACACGAGGTCCGGCTTCGATGAACGGAAAACGTCAAGGGCCTGACCGCCATCGGCGCAAAAGACGGGATCAAAACCGTCGTTGCGCAGAACAATTCCAATCATTTCGGCCAGCGCTTCGTCATCATCAACTACCAGAATGCGTGCCTTCATAGTTATATATTCCCCTATTGGACTAGGTTTGTCCTGTTCAACGCCCTTCCGGCATGGCGCAGCAGCGGGAGTGCATGTGCGTCCCCGCGAGTACATTGGGAAGCAACCGCGGCGCCGCCGGCGGCACCGTCCAGGAGGTCATCAATGAACGTCCCCATCTACCAGCAGGCCCTGGGCAAGGAATTCACCCGGCTGCAACCGGAACTGCAGGAGTACTTTTCGCTCCGGCCGGGCTCCGGGCAGTACGGCGTGGGCGAGGGAGTTTTCGACGTCGCCGGCTGCCGGCAGGCGTGGTTAAGGCCGCTGCTGAAGCTTACGTCCGGGGAAGAAGCGTTCTTCCCCGAATTTGGTGCCCAGGTCCCGTTCCGGATCGAAAACCACGCACACCTTGATCCGTTCGGCCGGGCCAGCCTCACCGCGCGGCGCGAGATCCGTTTTCCGGGCCGCAGCCGGATTTTCCAGGACACCACCAGCCTGGTGGAATCCGATGCCGGCCCCAGGCTGGTGGACTACCTGGGCAGGTTCCGGCGTATGGTCACCGACCTGAAACTCAGCGTCACGGACGAAGGCAGGCTGCGCGGGGTGTCAGAGGATTCGCGGCTGTTCCTTGGCAATCTCCGGCTGCCGCTGCCGGCTGCCCTGGACGCCAAGGCCTACGCGGAGCAATGGTGGGAGCCGGACGGGAACGGCAGCGGACGGCACCGCATCCAGGTCAAGGTCCTCCAGCCACAGATCGGGGAGGTTTTGGTCTACGCCGGCCATATGCAGTACCGGCTGCGCCCGTACGTTGGCGGCAGCTCTGCACCGAATTTCCTGCCACGCTACGCCCAGCCGGAGCGCTGGGAAGACCGGATGTAAGTCACGCGCATGACTATCCGTGCGCCCGCTGGTTCAGGCCGTCCGCCACCTGGGTCAGCCTGCCCAGCACCGCGGTCGCGGCCGACGGCGTGAGGCCGGCCAGTCCCCCGGCGGGAGTTAAGCGCACACTGCCCAGGGACGACGCCGGCATTCCCATCTGGTGCCAGGGCCGCCAGACTGATTCGACGACGTCGGCCACCTTCGGCAACGTGCCGCCGTTGGGATCCAGCGCACCGGCCCAGACCCGTTTGCCCGCCTCCACCGCGGCGGCCAGGTGCTCCCACTGCCGCGACGTCAGCGCCTTCAGGGGCACCGCCACGCCGTCAGCACCCGCCGTGACGATCCGTTCGATCGGGGCCTCCACTTCGGGCACCGCGACAATGATCTCGACGGCGCCGGCCTGCCGAAGCGCCTCAATGACCAGCTGCCAGGACTCGGTGACCTCGTGCCCGGCTACCGCGCGCAGCGTGCGGTAACCGCTCGACGTCGGAATACTCCCGGCAAGCACGGCGGCGATATCAGGTTCGTCCAACTGGACCACCAGCCGGGCGCCCGGCACCGCGCCGGATATCCGGGACAGGTAGTTGCCAACGCCCGCTGCCAGGGACGCCGCAATGTCCCTGCGGGCGCCGTAGTCAATCAGTGCGCGTTCGCCGTTGTGCAGGTGCAGCCCGGCGGCCAGGCTGAGCGGGCCCAGCAGTTGGACCTTGAGCTCACTGGCGGGGGTGTCCTCCTCGCCGGCCACGTCCGCCAGGACATTGATGTCCGTGGACAGTGCCGAAACGGCCCGCCGGAAATCCTTGCCGGGCCGGTCCACGAGCCGCCAGCCATACGGCTGAACGTCCACAGCGAGCTCCACCAGCAGGGAAGCCGTGCGGCCCAGGGCGTCGGAGCCTACGCCGCGGTCGGGAAGTTCGGCCAGGAACGGCAGGTGCGGACTGCCGAGTTCGCCGCGGATGATCCGCGCGGCCTCCACCGGGTCTTCCCCCGGCCAGGGCCCCAGCGCGGTGGCTGTTACTTCCACTCTGCAGCGGCCTGGTGGTCCTCGGCGATGGCCTCGTGATGACGGATGACCTCACCGATGATGAAATTCAGGAACTTTTCGGCGAACGCCGGGTCAAGGTGGGCGTCCTCAGCCAGCCGCCGCAAGCGGGCGATCTGGGCGCTTTCGCGGCCCGGATCGCCCGCCGGAAGGCGGTGGGCAGCCTTCAGGAAACCCACCTTCTGCGTGGCTTTGAAGCGCTCCGCCAGGAGATAGACGAGGGTGGCATCGATGTTGTCGATGCTGGACCGGATGGACAGCAGTTCCGCCATCACCGAGTTGTCAACCTGGCCTGCCAGCGAACTCGCCGTGGCATCGTAGGTTTCGGCGTCGGGAACGTCATGGTTTTGCTGCGTCATGCTCCAAGTCTATGTGGCCAGCAGAGCCCGGTGCGCCGCCCGCCGCCGTGCCTGCTCGTCCGGATCGGGAACAGGCAGGGAGGCGATCAGGCGCTTGGTGTAATCGTGCTGGGGCGACCCCATGACCTGGCTGCCGATCCCCTGTTCCACCAGCTTGCCCTTGTACAGCACACCCACCCATTGCGAGAGGATGTCCACCACGGCGAGGTCATGGCTGATGAACAGTGCCGCAAACCCGAACTCGGCCTGGATGTCCTTGAAGAGTTCCAGCACCTTCGCCTGCACCGAAACGTCCAGTGCCGACGTCGGCTCGTCCGCGATCAACAGCCTGGGGTTCAGGATGAGTGCGCGCGCCAGCGAGGCCCGCTGGCGCTGCCCGCCGGAGAGCTCATGCGGGTACCGGTCAGCGTACGACGCCGGCAGCTGCACTGATTCGAGCAGCTCACCCACGCGTTTGCGCGCCTGGGCCGGGCTGGGGTTGGTGTGGATGAGCATGGGTTCCGCCACGCACTCGCCGATGGTCAGTTGCGGGTTGAACGACGCCGCCGGGTCCTGGAAGACGAAGCCGATGTCCTTGCGGAGTGGCTTGAACGTCCGTTCCTTGAAGTTCAGCATCTCGTAGCCGAGCACCTTCAGGCTGCCGCCGGTGGTCCGGTTCAGGCCGGCAATTGCGCGGCCGATGGTGGTCTTTCCGGAGCCGGATTCGCCCACCAGGCCAAACACTTCCCCCTCTGAGACCGTGAAGCTGACCCCGTCCACTGCCTTGAACGCAGGCGTCCCCAGCCGCCCGGGGTACTCAATCGTGAGGTCGGTGGCCTCCACCAGTACCGGCGAGTTTTTGTGGGCGCGTTCCGTCAGACCTGCCGAGGCCGAATTCCGGCCCAAGTGCGGAACGGCGGCCAGCAGCTTCCTGGTGTAATCCTGCTTCGGCTCCGCAAACAGCACCCGTGCGGGAGCTTCCTCCACCACATCGCCCTGATACATCACCACCACCCGGTCCGCGAGGTCCGCGACGACTCCCATGTTGTGGGTGATGAGCACGATCGAGGTGCCGTATTTGTCCCGCAGGTCGCGCAACAGCTCCAGGATCTCCGCCTGGACGGTGACGTCCAGGGCGGTGGTTGGCTCATCCGCCACGATCAAGCCCGGGTTGAGCGCCAGCGCTGCCGCGATCACCACACGCTGCTTTTGGCCGCCGGAGAACTGGTGCGGGTAGTAGTTGACGCGATGTTCGGGGTCCGGGATTCCCACTTTTCCCAGCGCCTCAATGGCACGCGCCTTGGCTTCTTTGGCCGTGACGCGCTTGCCGTCGGTGGCGTGGGCACGGATGCCTTCGGCGATCTGCCAACCCACGGTGAAGACCGGATTCAGCGCGGTGGACGGCTCCTGGAACACCATGGCCACATCGCGGCCGCGGATCTGCCTCAGCTTCGCGGCGCTGACGCTGATGACGTTGTTTCCGTTGATCAGGACCGCGCCTCCGCTGGTGGCGGTTTCGGGCAGGAGCCCGAGGATGGTTTTCGCCGTCACAGTCTTCCCTGAACCGGATTCGCCCACGATGGCCAGGACTTCGCCGGGGCGCACGTCCAGGCTGACGTCCTTGACCGCGTAGACGTCTCCGCCGTCGGTGGCGAACGTGACTTTGAGGTGGTCGATCTCCAGGACAGGTTCCGCGCGTTGCCCGGCGCTGGTTTCGATGATCTCCGGACCGCTCATGCGGACACCTCCGTCTGGTTCTTTTCTTTGCCTTTGCCCTTGGTCCCTGCACGTCTGCGTCCCCGCAGGCGGGGATCGTTCAGGTCGTTCATGCTCTCCCCCACCAGGGTCAGGCCCAGGACGGTGAGCACGATCGCCGCGCCCGGAAACACGCCCGTCCACCAAATGCCTGAGGACGCATCGGACATCGCCTTGTTCAGGTCGAAGCCCCATTCCGAGGCGGAACTCGGTTCAATGCCGAACCCGAGGAAGCCCAGTCCGGCCAGGGTGAGGATGGCTTCCGAGGCGTTCAGCGTGAAGATCAGGGGCAGCGTGCGGGTGGCGTTGGCGAAGATGTGCTTGCCGATGATCCGTGCGCTGGAGGCACCCACCACCTGGGCGGATTCCACAAACGGTTCGGCTTTGAGCCGGATGGCCTCAGCCCTGATCACGCGGAAGTACTGCGGGACAAAGACTGCAGTGATGGCGAACCCGCAGGCGAGGATTCCGCCCCAGAAACCGGACTGCCCCTTGTTGATGGCGATGGAGACCACGATGGCCAGCAGGAGGGTGGGGAACGCGTAGATCGCGTCGGCGACCACCACGAGGACCCGGTCGAGCCAACCGCCAAAGTAGCCGCTGAGCAGGCCCAGGAAGACGCCCAGGAAGATGGCCATGATGACGGCAACCACGATCACCGTGGCCGCTGTCTGCGATCCCCAGATCACCCGGGACAGCACGTCATAACCGCCCACAGTGGTGCCCCAAAGGTGTTTGCCGCCCGGTGCGGCCTGCGCCGGGAACGTCCCGCCGTCGTCGGAAATCTGCGAGTAGCCGTAGGGCGCGAGCAGCGGCGCGAAAATGGCCGCCAGGAGGAAGACGGCGCACAATACGACGCCGATCAGCAGCATGGTGCGCTGCAGGCCCACGCTGCGCCGGATGTGGGACGTGACGGGGAGCCTGTCCAGCAGGGACTTTTTAATTGGGTTGAATGCTTCGGCGCTCATCAGTACCTCACCCGCGGATCGATCAGGGCTGCCACGATGTCCACCACGAAGTTGGTCACTGCCACGATGACGGCCAGCAGCATCACGATGCCCTGGACAGCCACAAAGTCGCGCGCCGTAAGGTACTGGGCCAGTTGGTAACCCAGGCCCTTCCACTCGAACGTGGTCTCGGTCAGGACGGCGCCGCCGAGCAGCAGCGCGATCTGGAGGCCCATGACGGTGATGATGGGGATGAGTGCAGGCTTGTAGGCGTGCTTGGTCACCAGCCGGTATTCGCTGACGCCGCGGGACCGGCCGGCCTCGACGTAGTCTTTGCCGAGGGTGCCGATCACGTTCGTGCGGACCAGTCGAAGGAACACGCCTGCTGTCAAAAGCCCCAGCGCGACGGCCGGCAGGACGGCGTGGTGGACGACGTCGCCGAAGGCCGCGAGGTCGTTGCTTCGCAGGGCGTCCAGCCAGTAGATTCCGGAGGGCGCCGACAACCGGCTCATGGCCAGTTCGGTGGTGGTGGAAGCGCGGCCGGCAACGGGAAACCAGCCCAGGCCGACGGAAAAGGTGAGCTTCAGGAGCAGGCCGGCGAAAAAGACCGGCGTGGCGTAGCACAGGATGGCGAAGAAGCGCAGCAGGGCGTCCGAAACCTTGTCCCGCTTGTGCGCAGCGAACATGCCGAACGGAATGCCCACCAGCAGCGCCACAACGAGTGAGTTGATAGCCAGTTCGAGGGTGGCGGCGCCGAATTTGGTGAGCATCTCAACAACGGGCCTGCCGTCGGAGATGGTGCGGCCGAAGTTGCCCGTGGCGATGTTGCCGAGGTACTCGATGTACTGAATGAAGAGGTTACGGTCGTACCCGGCCTGGTGGACCAGGATGTCAATCTGCTCCTGCGGAAGGCGTCCGCCCTGGGCTGCCGTGATGGGATCGCCGGTGATCCGCATAAGGAAGAACACCAGGGTGACGAGAATGAAGATCGTGGGGAAGATCAGCAGGAAGCGGACCAGGATGTACTTCCCGAGGCCACCTCCCGCGGATTTGGATTTGGGGGCCGCAACCGTGGGCGGCGGCGCATCAATCAAGGTGGTCATGCTGTCCCTGCTTGTTTTGAAACTGGAAAATGTGGACCCAAAACGCAGGAGGCGGGGCCGTCGAGCCCCACCTCCTGACGTTGGTTATGCGGTGTTACGGGAACCTGCTGTGCTACTTGGAAACCAGGCCGAGCCGGAACTTGAAGGAAGCGTCCAGGGTGGAATCCACGCCCTTGACGCCCTTGCCTGAAACAGCCACTTGGGCACCCTGCAGCAGTGGCAGCGTGGAGATGTCCTTGGCCAGCTGATTCTGGATGTCCTGGATGGTCTTCTCGCGCTCGGCTTTGTCAGTTGTCACGAGCTGCTTGGCGATCAGCGATTCGACCTCAGGGTTCGAATAGTGGTTGTTCATGAAGCCGCCGCCGACGAAGAACGGCGTCAAGTAGTTGTCCGCGTCGCTGAAGTCCGGGAACCAACCCAGCTGGAAGACCGGGTAGCTGTCCTTCTTGGACGCCGAGTTGTAAGTAACCCATTCGGTGGACTGCAGGTTGACGGTGAACAGCCCGCTCTTGTCCAACTGGTCCTTGACCGCGGCGTATTCGTCGCCGGATGACTTGCCGTAGTGGTCCGGGTTGTACTGCAGGTTGATGGTCACCGGGCCGGTGATACCGGCGTCGCTCATGGCCTTTTTGGCCTTGTCCAGGCTTGGCTTGCCGGAACCATCGCCGTAGGCCAGCTTGAAGGATTCATTCGCCCCGGCGAATCCGGACGGCACGTTTGACCACATGGGCAGGTACGTGCCCTTATACACCTGATCCGAGATGGCCTGCCGGTCAACGAGGTTGGCCACCGCCTGGCGGACTGCGAGCGCCTTCTTCGGATCCGCTTCGGGTGTCTTGGCGCCGAAGGGCATGGTGTCGAAGTTGAAGACGATGTACCGCATCTCGCCGCCGGGTCCGACGTTGACGGTGACGTTGGAGTCCTTCTTGAGGTCATCGATGTCCGTGGCGCTCAGGCTGCGGTTGGCGACATCGATCTGGCCACCCTTGATCTCAAGCTTCATGTTGGTCTGGTCGGTGTAGTACTTGATCGTTGCCCCGGCGTTGGCGGGCTTGCCCAGGAGTCCCTTGTAATCCGGCCACGCCGTCAGGCTGACCAGTGAATTCTTGTTGTACGAATCAATTGTGTACGGACCGTAGAAGGCCTTGGCTTTGACAATCTCCTCGTCGCTGAGGAGCTTGTCCGCGGGGAATACTTCATCGTCAACGATGGGCGCCGCGGGGCTGGTCAGAATCTGCGGGAACGTTTGGTCATTGGCGTTCTTGAGCGTGAAGACCACGGTGGTGGCGTCCGGAGTAGCGATGGAAGAAATATTGGAGAGCAGCGACGCCGGTCCGTTGGGATCGTTGATCTTGAGCTGGCGGTCAAAGGAGAACTTGACGTCCTTCGAATCAAGGTCGTGTCCGTTGGCCCACTTGAGGCCGCTCTTGAGCTTGACCGTGTACTCGGTTGGCTTGGTGAAGGAGGACGACTCGGCCAGATCCGGCACGGGCTCGGCCCCGCCGGGCTTGGAGTTCAAGAGGAACGAGTAAATCTGGTTCATCAACATAAATGAACCGTTGTCGTACGAACCGGCCGGGTCCAGAGCAGTGACCTTGTCCGTGGTGCCATAGGCAATAACACTGCTTGCGCTACCGGATTCCGTGGATGTTCCGCCGCCGGAGGGCCCCGTGCAGGCAGTCAAAGCGAAAGCGGAAACGCCTGCGAGCGCGATTGCGCTGCGCAAGGCTCTGGTGCTCTTGGTCATCTGTGAGCTTTCTGTTCGATGAGTGCGCGTCAGCCGCCCGCTAAGGGGTGTTTACTCGAGCGGGCAGCGCGCTGTCCTGATGCCTAGATTCAATCAGACGCCGGGCTCATCAACCGGCATTTTTGTGAGTTGAGACACAAAATTTACCTGCTTGGGAAGAACATTCTGCTCAGACCCATTCCAGCAGCCTAAAGTTCGGCGCGCTGCAGCGACCGGGCGGCGTCAATGGTGGCCTGGCCGAGCACGCGGGTGCCCTGGTACAGCACCACCGTCTGGCCGGGGGCCACTCCCCGCAACGGTTCAGTCAGGGTCACCAGCAGCTGCGGTGCGTCCTCACCGGCAACGGGCACCATGCGGGCCGTGGCCGGCACGGGGTCGCCGTGCGCGCGGACCTGCGCGTGGCACTTAAATTCGGCTCCCGTTTCGATTTCCGCGATGGGCAGGCCGGCCCACGAGACCTTGATGCCGCGGATCTCGTCAATGGCAAGGAGCGCCTGGGGCCCCACCACCACTTTGTTTTCCTTCGGCCGGATTTCCAGCACAAAGCGGGGCTTGCCGTCCGCTGCGGGCGTGCCCAGCTTCAGGCCGCGGCGCTGGCCCACAGTGAACGCGTTGGCGCCGGGGTGCTCGCCCACCTTGGTTCCGGTTTCGTCCACGATGTCGCCGCCGGTCATTTCGATCTTTTCGGCGAGCCAGCCGGCGGTGTCGCCGTCGGGGATGAAGCAGATGTCGTGGCTGTCCGGCTTGTTTGCCACCGAGAGCCCGCGGCGCTCGGCCTCTGCCCGCACCTCGGCCTTGGAGGGCGTCTCGGCCAGGGGGAACATGGAGTGCTTGAGCTGCTCATGGGTCAGCACGCCCAGGACGTAGCTTTGGTCTTTGGCCCAGTCCGCTGCGCGGTGAAGTTCGGGGTTCCCGTCCGCATCCGTGATGACCTTGGCGTAGTGACCGGTGCAGACGGCGTCGAAGCCGAGGGCGATGGCCTTCTCCAGCAGGGCGGCAAACTTGATCCGCTCGTTGCAGCGCATGCACGGGTTGGGGGTGCGGCCGGCTGCGTATTCGTCGATGAAGTCCTGGACAACGTCTTCCTTGAAGCGCTCCGAGAAGTCCCACACGTAATAGGGGATGCCCAGCACATCGCAGGCACGCCAGGCGTCGCGCGAGTCTTCGATGGTGCAGCAGCCGCGGCTGCCCGTCCGCAGGGTGCCGGGCATCCTGGACAGCGCAAGGTGGACGCCGACGACGTCGTGGCCGGCTTCAACGGCACGTGCTGCGGCTACGGCGGAGTCAACTCCGCCGCTCATGGCTGCTAAGACTCGCATGCTGGCTTTCTGTTGGGTTCAGGGGACCGCCGGCACCGGCAGCGCGCCGGCTGAATCGGACAGCGGCCGCGCAAATAACACAATGCCTGCCGCTCCATTGTATCGGCACGCCGAATCCTGCCCAAAAGGCCTTGACGGCCACGTCCCCCGCTTCTAACGTCAGGCCTAACAGTTTTAGAGGCGGCGCGGCAAAGGAAAGCGGGCGGACATGGCTGTTCAGGACATTGTCATAGCGGGTGGCGGCCTGGCGGGAGCCACCGCGGCCAAGACGCTGCGGGCCGAAGGTTTTACCGGGCGGGTGACCATCGTCGGCGCCGAACACCACCACCCTTACCTGCGCCCGCCGCTGTCCAAGGAGTATCTGCTCGGCACGGCCGCGGAGGACACCGTCCCGGTGGTGCCGTCCGGCTGGTACGCAGAGAACGACGTCGGCCTCCGCCTCGGCGCCCGGGTCACCGGTATCCGGAGCACGGAGCGGACCGTGCAGCTGGACGACGGATCGTCGCTGCCCTATGGGTCCCTGCTCCTGGCCACCGGAGCGCGGCCCCGGACCCTGCGGCTGCCCGGCAGTGACCTGGCCGGCGTCTCGACGTTCCGCACCCTCGATGACAGCAGGCGGCTGCGCGGCCACCTCGCTGCCGGCGGCAAGAACGTGGTGATGGTCGGCTCGGGCTGGATCGGAATGGAGTTGGCGGCCGCCGCGGCAACGTACGGCAACCACGTCACGTTGCTGGGGCTGGAGGATATTCCCCTGGCGGGCGCCATCGGCCCGGATCTCGGACAGTTTTTCCGGGGGTTGCACGAGGCGAACGGGGTCAGTTTCCGGCTTCCCGCCTCGGCGCGGGAGCTTTCGGGCGAAGGCGGAGCTGTCACGGGCGTCATCACGGACAGCGGCGAACGGCTCCGGGCAGATGTTGTCATTATCGCCGTGGGGGTGGTCCCTGACACGGAGCTTGCCGAAGCGGCAGGACTGGCACTGGACAACGGCATCCTCACGGACGCCTCGCTGCGGACCAGCGAACCAGGCATCTATGCGGCCGGCGACGTCGCGAACGCCCTGCACCCCTTCACCGGACAGCACCACCGTAGCGAGCACTGGTCAAACGCCCTGAACGGGGGCAAGGTGGCAGCCAAGGCGATGCTGGGCCAGGATGCCACGCACAGCGCCATCCCGTATTTCTACACGGACCAGTTCGACGTCAGCATGGAGTACTCAGGCTTCCCCACACTGGCTGCGGGTGCCGAACCGGTCATCAGGGGGTCGCTGGAGGACAAGGAGTTCATCGCCTTCTGGCTGCAGGACTCGCGGGTGGTGGCCGGCATGAGCGTCAACTGGCCGCGTAAGGTCCAGCCGGGAGCCCAGAAAACCATCAAGGCGCTGATCTCGGCCCGGACCCCCGTCAGCACCGAGCGTCTGGCCGACCACGGTGCCGGCCTCGATCAGCTCCTGCCGGACCCGGCCTGACGCGCCACGGTGCCTGCTGTCTGGATGGACGACTCATGCCCGGCCATCCCCGCCTGGCGGGCACGCTCATAAGCGCCGGGCAGGGCAGCCAGGAGAGCGTCCACATCCGCCTCCGTTGAGGCGTGGCCGAGGGTGAAGCGCTGGGCGCCCCGGGCGGTTTCCTCATCCAGGCCCATGGCCAGCAGCACATGGGATGGCCGCGGCACGCCGGCGGTGCAGGCGGAACCGGTGGACGATTCCACGCCGGCGAGGTCCAGCAGGAACAGCAGCGAATCCCCTTCGCAGCCGGGGAAAGTGAAGTGCGCGTTGCCGGGCAGTCGTCCCTCCCCCGGCGCTCCGCGCAGAACGGCCGAAGGCACGCGTTCGAGGACACCGGCGATCAGGCGGTCGCGAAGCGCGGCGATGCGGCCAGTCTCCGGTTCCAGGTGGGCCGTGGCAGCTTCCGCGGCCGCAGCAAACGCGGCGATGGAGGCCGTGTCCAGCGTCCCGGAACGCACATCGCGTTCCTGGCCCCCGCCGTGCTGTACCGGAGTCAGCTTGACGGCGCGCCCCAACAGCAGCGCCCCCACACCTACCGGGCCCCCGATCTTATGCCCGGAAACAGACATGGCATCGAGCCCCGAGGCCTTGAAGTCCACGGGCAGCGAACCGAATGCCTGGACAGCGTCCGAATGGACCGGGACACCTGCAGCGTGGGCCAGCTCCACTATCCGCGCCACAGGCTCGATGGTCCCTACCTCGTTGTTAGCCCACATCACCGTGACCAGGGCAATGGAGCCGGGATCGTGCGCCAACTCGGCGGCGAGGACCTCCAGGTCCACCACTCCCTCGCTATCCACCGGCAGCCAGGTGACTTGGGCGCCTTCATGGCGTTCCAGCCATTCCACCGTGTCCAGTACCGCGTGATGTTCGACGGCGGAGCACAGGATGCGCCGCCGCGCAGGGTCTTCGCCGGACCGGGACCAGAACAGGCCCTTGACCGCCAGATTGTCCGACTCAGTGCCGCCGGAGGTAAAGATGACCTCGGAGGGATGGGCGCCGGCCGCCGTCGCGATGGCTTCCCTCGCGTCCTCCACGGAGCGGCGGGCACGGCGGCCTGAGCCGTGCAGGGAGGACGGGTTGCCGGTGCGGGAAAGTTCCCGGGTGAGAGCTGCCAGGGCCTCCGCGGAAAGCGGGGTGGTGGCTGCATGATCGAGGTAGACGGGCACGGATCAATTCTAGCCGCGCCGCCGGTCAGGGAATCAGGGCGCGGGAATCCCCGGCGTGAGCCTGGCGCAGCACTGGCCCTGCACAGTGTTTGGCACGATGCGGTCCTCGGGCTCGCCGCAGGCCGCGGCGGCGCCCCGGAGGAAGGAGCCGTTCATGGCACAGACCACGTCCGGATGCCCGTCGGAGAGCCGATGGAACGGGCAGTTTGCCAACACCAGGCCACCCTCGCCGTCGGGTTGAGGGTCGTACCCCTCGGCCGCCATGAACTCCGTGAGGCTGCCGGCTCCGGCGGCAAGTTCCCGGCCCTTGAGGTAGGCGGTGGTGCGCAGTGAGTCGCCCACCGCGCCGCCGGTTGCCGCGGAATGCTCGATGGCAGCGGCGAGGAGTTCCCCGGCCAGGTCGTAGTTCCGGTCGGGCACCGAGGCGCTCACTTCATTCGCCGCGGGACGATACATCTTCGCGGGCCGGCCGGAACCCGGGCCGGTTTTGCCGGCCGCCTTGTGGAATTCCACCGCCAGCAGGCCATCCTGGACCAGCTTGTCCAGGTGGAAGGACGCCGTGCTTCGCGGCAGCCCGAGGGCATCCGCGGCCTCGTCGCGTCCGATGGCTTCGTCCCGGGACGCAACCAACTGGAAAAGCTGCCGGCGTTTGTCGTCACCGAGCGAGGCAAGTGCCGCGACGCGTCGGCCCCATGGAGGTCTGCGCACTAGAAACCCTTCATTCTAAAAACAACATCCATTGCTTAATCCCATCGCTCTTTCTAAAATTATGATACCTACTTTTAGAAGGAGAGCACCATGAAAACCAGGACAGAAACCATCACCGCAGGCCGCGCCCAAACGATGGCGCCGGACCGCCAGGCGTTCTTCCTGCTACGGACCGTGTTCACCGTGGCCCCGATCCTCTTTGGGTTGGACAAGTTCACCAACATCCTCACCGACTGGACCCACTACCTTGCACCAGTTGCCACCTCAGTGGTTCCGGTGACGCCGCAGACGTTTATGTACATCGTCGGCGTGGTGGAAATCATCGCCGGCATCCTGGTTGCGGTCCGCCCCAGGTTCGGGTCGCTGCTGGTGGCCGTCTGGCTGCTCGGCATCGTCGTCAATCTGCTCGTCCTGGGCGAATACTACGACGTGGCGCTGCGGGACTTCGGCCTGCTGGTTGGTGCGCTGGCGTTGAACCGGCTGGCACCCGTAGGGTCCTGGCGAAGGAACCGCTAAGTCGCGTCGCCGCTAGTTCGACGGCGGTACTACTATCAGCCGCGCTGCCACCTCGGCCTTGGCCGCAGCCAGGGTGGCAGCATCAGGGCAGGAAACCGAGACATACACCGACGACGCGGCAGCGCCGAAGACCCTCGCCATGACTGCCGTTGATTTCGAGCCGGCCTGGCCTGGTTCCTCGAGGACAAGCACTTCAACCACCGGACCCGGCTTGTCCGGTTCACCACCCCATCGCAGCGTTCCGGTCTTCAGATATGCGGGCAGGATGGTGGGGTCCAGGTAGGTGAACAGGCCGGCGGTTGATTCTTTGTCGTCAGCAAGGACCAGGGAGGACTGGTTGGCACGCACCTTGGCCGCCACCAGGCACCCGTCGGATTTCAGATACTGGCTCCCGCCAGCCACCTTGTCCTTCACCAGCGCCCAGCCCGGGGCGCTCTTGAGGCCGTCGGAGATCCCCACGGGAACGCCCCCGGCCAACGATGCGCCGGCCGAGAACGGCATGTCCTTGGCGGCCACCGCCGCGGCGTCATGGCCCGGCGTGATGGTGGGGGTGGCTAGTGCGGTAGCGGTCGGCGAAAATTTGGGGGCGGCCGGGTCCGGGACACCAACACTGCATCCTGCGAGCGCCCCGACGCCCAGGAGCGCGGCGGTCACAAGGCCAACTGCAGCCTGTGCCTTCACATCCACCCCAAACGTGTTCGCCGGACAGCCGTCATCCTCAAAAGTCTAAACGGCCTGCGGTTCCGTTCCGTACGCCCGTGCCGCTCCCTGTGCCGCTGCCGACCGGTAACCGATGCTGGCAGCTACCCGTGCTGCCGCCGGCGCCGGGAACCTCCGCCACCTACCAAGACGTTGTGTGGACAGACGGCTAAACTGGGCCAGCCGGGCTGCCTGTCGTGGGCTGGCCAGACGAACAGAAGGATGAGTGCTTGACCGAGAGCAGCAGCTCCTACTACGAGGTGCTCCGAGTCGCGGTGACAGCCACGGACAAGGAAATCAAGGTGGCCTACCGCCGCGCGGCGCGGACGGCCCATCCGGACCACGGCGGGGACGCAGCCGCGTTCCGCCGAGTGACGGCAGCCTACGAAACCCTGATGGACCCGAAGCGGCGGAAGGCCTACGACCGCTCCTACGCGGCGGGGACAGCCGGCACCACTGCCGCGGCATCCTCCGAGGCACACTTTGATGCGCCGGCCGCGGGAAGTCACGCTTCTGCCACCGTGCACAGGTCCGGCACGCCCCGCAACACCGCCGGCGACCCTGCGCTCTATGTGCCGCCCTATGATGCCGTGGCGTTCCAGGCAGCCGGGACCGTTCCCCTGATCCCCTTCAGCCAGGCCAGTCAGCAGGTTCACGGGATGCCGCGTAAACGCGGAATCTTCGGGGCGGAGGCCAGAATCCAGCGTGAGATGCGGACAGTGCAGCTCATCACCCGGCAGGTCCTCACTGCGATTCCGGCAGCCAGGCTGGTGAACGGGCTGCAGTCCCCCGCGGACAACAGCCATATAGACCACGCACTGTTGTCCGGCTACCGGCTGGCGCTCATCGGTTCCATGCTCCTGCCCAAGGGGGCCTACGCCTGGGACGGGCAAGCCCTCAGGCACGGCGGCCGCGCCATCGCCCCGCCCCAACTGGCCCACGTGGTGCGCGCCATGCAGGATATTTTTCCTGAATTGAACGTCACCGGCTGGGTGGTCGTCCACAGCCCCGACGGCAACCTCCACGAACCCGTCATCGACCGCCACCGGCGTACGGCAGGCGCCGGCGAAACGGTACAGGTGGTCAACGCTGCAGGCCTGGCCCGCGGCCTCAAACAATTCCTCTCCGCCGGCCCGGCGCCGAATACGGTCAACGTGCCCACTCTGGCCAGGCTGCTGCGCGGCATGCACACTGGCTAGGATTGGACAGTGTTCCGAATCCTCTTCCATTCTCCCGAAATCCCGGGCAATACCGGCAACGCCATCAGGCTGGCCGCCATCACCGGCGCCGAACTGCATCTGGTGGAACCCCTGGGCTTTGATTTCTCTGACGCCAAGCTCAGGCGGGCCGGCCTCGATTACCACGACCTCGCCGTCGTGACTGTCCACAAAACCCTCGAGGATGCCTGGCGGGAGCTGCAACCGGAACGCGTCTACGCATTCACCTCCGACGGCACGGCCAGCTATGCGGACATTACGTATCAGCCCGGCGACGTGCTGATGTTCGGCCAGGAATCCGTGGGCCTGCCCGAAAGCGTCAAGCATGACCCGCACGTCACCGCCACCGTCCGGCTTCCCATGCTGCCTGCGCTCCGTTCGCTGAACCTCGCCAACGCGGCTTCCATTGCGGTGTACGAGGCCTGGCGTCAACAGGGATTCGCCGGCGCCCAAATCTGACCGCCGCATTGGATCGCGGACAGGCCCATCCGTGATGCTGCCGGCACCGAATCCCTCCTGACAGCAATTCCGGGATGGAGAAGGAGCAGCGCGTGAGACTGTTACAGGCCCGGCCGCAGCCAGCTGCGCCAGCCGTCTCGTCTGCTGCCTGGTCCGGTCCCGGCGTCGATCCCCCGGATCCCGCGGTGGGAGACCTATGCTTGATAGTGATGGAAACTCCCAACGCGCCAAACTTCGAGTCCCCGGCCGCAGTCACAGACTCTCCGGCGGATCTAAGCCAGCGCCTGGGCGGCCTGCTCGCCCGGGTGGCCGTCGGAGACCAGGCGGCGTTCGCCGAGTTTTACCAGCTGACCTCGCGCCGGGTTTTTGGGATGGCGCGCCGGGTCCTTATCGATCCTGAGCTCAGCGAGGACACCACCCAGGAAGTCTTTCTCCAGGTCTGGCAGAATGCCGGGAAATTCAATCCCGACGCCGGCAGTCCGCTGTCCTGGCTGATGACCATTTCCCACCGCCGGGCGGTGGACAAGGTGCGTTCCACACAATCGGCCACCGACCGTGAAGCAAAGTACGGCGCCAGCAGCCAGGAGGTGGATCACGACTCCGTGTCCGCCGAAGTGGACAACAAACTGGAGGCTGAGGCGGTGGTCCGGTGCCTGGAAACGCTGACCGACACACAGCAGGAATCCGTACGGCTCGCCTATTACGGCGGCCTCACGTACCGGGAAGTCGCGGACAGGCTCAATGCGGCAGTTCCCACCATCAAGTCCCGCATCCGCGACGGACTGATCCGCTTGAAGACATGTTTGGGGGTGAGTTGAGATGACAGAAATGAATGGTCACGGTGGTGCCCGCCGGCCAGGGTCCTTCGGCCTGGAAATCGCTGCCGACCTGGACTCCGGGCTGGCCGTGGACCTGGCTGAGCTCTATGCCCTGGACGCTGTTACTGACAGCGAACGCACAGCCATCGACCGTTACATCGCCGCCGCCCCCGCAGAAGAGCGCAATTCCTTCCTGGAACGGGTTCGCCAGGCACGGGAAACCCTTGCCGTGTCGTTTACGGCACAGGAAGAACCTCCGGCAGATCTGTTCGAGCGCATCGTGGCGCAGCTTCCGTCGCTCGCTCAATTGCCCGGCGACGGACCTGCCGCACCCCCTGCCCTCCCGTCTGCGGCAGAGCCGCAACCGCAACCGACGGATGAACTTTCCGCGGCCAGGGCGAAGCGGGAAGCACGACGCCGGCCCGGCAGCACCCGCCGCTGGTTCGCCGCTGCGGCAGCCGCCGCGGTCATCGCGCTCGGTGGCGTCGCCGTCGGCAGTTACGTGGCCGACCAGAACGATCCGCTGAACCAGGTGGTCCGGGCCGGGGACGTCCGCGAGGCGTCAGTGCCCGTGGCCGCAGGTGGAACTGCGACTGTCCTCATCTCGTCCTCCAAGGATGCCTTGGTGATCAAGATGAAGGACGTTCCCCCGCCGCCGGCCGGGAAGGTCTATCAGATGTGGCTGATCCCCAAGGACGGCTCGGCACCGGTTTCCGAGGGCCTGATGGACAAAGAAGCGCTGTCCAAACCTGCCGTGGTGAAGGGAATTGCTGCGGCGGCATCCCTAGGCATCACGGTGGAACCTGTGGGCGGCTCTGCGGCCCCGACGACCCCAACAGTGGCAGCCGCACCGCTGGGCGCCTGACCGTCCAGTTTCCGCCCCGGGGGGTTTTGTCCAGATAATGCGTCCCAAACGGCGTATTGGCCGCATTATCTGGACAAAAACTCCTTAGAAGCCGGCGATGGTGTCCGGGCCGTTGACGGTAACAACGTGGAACGCTTCGGCGCTGCGGCCGTCGGCAAGGCCGGCACGGCGGGCGTTTGCCAGCAACCCTTGCCGGACCACTGCCTCCATGGCGGCAACATCGGGATGCTGGCTGACGTGCACGTGCAGGGCAGCGAGCTTGGTTGCCACGTGGTCCGTGACGTCCACAAAGTGGTTCTCCCGCTCGTCCGGCCCGGCATAGAGCCACAGCCACGGCAGTTTGTAGGCCTCGAGTCCGGCCTCGGCCAACTCGGGATAGGCGAACGGATTTTCCACCGCGGGATAGACGGCCCTGGTCACGGCCTCCCCCACCGCCAGGTGGTCCGGGTGGCTCTTCTGGAGGCGGTTCCAGTTCCGTTCCGGATGCATGGCAAGCACGACGTCGGGACGGACTTCCCGGATCAGCTTCACCACGCCCTTGATCACCTCATGCGTCGGTTCCAGATAACCGTCCCGCTCGTGCAGGTAATAAATATCGGAGACGCCCACCAGAGCAGCCGCCCGGCTTTGCTCGGCAGCCCGCAGGGCGATGATCTCTGCCCGGTGAGCCGGATCAAATCCGCCGGCGTCGCCGTCGGTCATGATGCAGTAGCTCACGTGGACGCCCGCAGCCGTCCAGGCGGCGATGGTGCCGGCGGCAGCGAAGTCGATATCGTCAGGGTGGGCGGCGAAACAGAGCACCCGCCCGACCCGGTGCGTGGCCGGGTCGAACGGGCTCTGTGCTTGGGCAGCTGGTTCGGCCACGGTCAGCCTTTACGCTTCTTGATCTCTTGCGCGGCCTGGGGCAGGACGTCGAAAAGGTCCCCGATGATGCCGAAGTCGGCGATCTCGAATATCGGTGACTCGGCGTCCTTGTTAATGGCCACGATGACCTTGGCCGTCTGCATCCCGGCCTTCTGCTGAATGGCACCGGAGATGCCTGCCGAGACGTACAGCTGCGGGGACACGGTCTTGCCGGTCTGGCCTACCTGCGCGTCATGGCTGATCCAGCCGGCATCGGTGGCCGCCCGGGAGGCACCCACGGCAGCACCCAGTGCGTCCGCAAGTTCTTCCACGGGGCCGAAGTCGCCGTCGACGCCGCGCCCGCCGGCAACAACAATCCGCGCGTCGGCGAGGTCCGGACGGCCGCTGGCCACCTTGTGTTCGCGGGAGGTGATGCGGGCGGCTGCTGAGCCGCCGTCGGCGGGCACCTCCACCGTGGAGGTCCCAGGAGCCGTGGCAGCCGGGGCAGGCTCGGGGGTGATGCTGTTGGCCTTCAACGTCAGCACGGAGACCGGCGTTGTGGCTTTGGCAGCCGTGGTGTAGGAGCCGGCAAGGACAGATTTGTGCGCTGTACCGTCGGCGTCGACCGCGACGACGTCGGTGATCACGCCGGCGTTGAGCCTGATGCCAAGCCTGGCCGCGATTTCCTTGCCTTCGGATGAGTTCTCCAGGAGCACGGTGCTGGCGCCCGCTGCCGTGGCGGCGGCCGCCAGGTAGGCCGCCTTGGGCGCCACGAGGTAGTCGTCCAGGTCTGCGGCGGAAGGCTGGAGGACCGACGTGACGCCGTATTCGGCGAACGCGGCCAGCACGGCAGGGCGCAGCTCACCGTTGACGGCGACGACGGTTTCACCCAGGTCACGCCCCACGGTCAGCAGTTCCAGGCTGCTCTTCTTCAGGGCATCTCCGGGGTTGTCAATGAATACAAGTACGTTTGCCATGTAGGTAATCCCTCTTAGAGCAGCTTCTGGGCGGCGAGGAAGTCGACGAGCTTGATGCCGGCGTCGCCTTCGTCGGTAATGATGGTGCCTGCCGTGCGTGGCGGGCGTTCCGCGGCGGTGGTCACAGTGGTCCAGGAGCCGGACCGGCCCACCTGGGCCGCGTCGACGCCGATGTCGGCCAGCGAGAGGGTGGTGATGCTCTTGCGCTTGGCGGCGATGATGCCCTTGAAGTTGGGGTAGCGCGGCTCGTTGATCTGGTCCGTCACCGAGACGACCGCAGGCAGCGGGGCTTCGACGGTCTCGGAGTAAGTGTCGGCGTCGCGGCGGGCGGTGAGCCGGCCGCCGTCGACGGTCAGCGAGGATGCGAAGGTCACCTGCGGAAGGCCGAGCCGTTCGGCCAGTTGCGCCGGCACCAGGGATGTTTCGCCGTCGGTCGAGGCCATACCGGTGAGGACAAGGTCCACCCCGCCGATGTGGCGGATGGCGGCCGCCAGCGCGAGCGAAGTAGCCGCGGCATCGGAACCCGCCAGGGCGCTGTCCGTCAGGTGCACACCTTCAGTGGCACCCATCTGAAGCGACTTCTTGACGGCATTGACCGCGCCCGCCGGGCCCATGCTCAGGGCAATGACCTGGTTGCCCGCCTTCGCGCCGCCGCGGGCCTCGGCAAGCTGCAGCGCCGCCTCGAGCGCATATTCATCCAGCTCCGAAAGAATGCTTTCGTCGCGGTCGGTGGTGTAGCCCTCCCCGTTGAGGTGACGGTCGAACTGGGCGTCCGGTACATGCTTGACCAGGACGATGATCTTCAATGTCTCTTCCACTGTGTTTACAGCAGCCTTCCATGCTTGTGGACAGCCAGCCGGGTGGGGTCATGGCCTCGGAACGCCCGGGGTACGGGTAGCTCCTAGCTAACCATATAGTCGTGTCCCGTTGCCGTCCCGTTAACGCCTGTGTCAGGGCCCCGGGGCGCGCCCGGTACAGGCGTTAACGGAACGGACGACGGCGGCAGTCACCGGGGTGACCGCAGCCGTCGTCGTTTTCCTGCTGCGTTCCTACTGGTCCGCTGCGGTGCCCAGCGTCACGTCGAGCGTCTGCTCCTGGCCGTTGCGCAGGACCGTGATCTTGACCGTGGATCCGCCGGCCTGTTCGCGGACGGCAGCCGTCAGCTGGTTAGGCTCGCTGACTGTCAGGTCGTTGAACTTGGTGATCACATCGCCCACCTTGATGCCGGCCTTGGCGGCCGCCGAATTTGCTTCGACGGTGGCCACGTCCGCTCCGACCGAGAAGCTGGACGAGGTGCCGGATGACTTGTCCCTGACACTGACGCCCAACTGGCCATGGGATGCCTTGCCGGTATTGATAATCTCCTGCGCCACCCGCTTTGCGTGGTTGATGGGGATGCTGAAGCCCACGCCGATGTTTCCGCTGGAGGACGAGGATGCGGAGTCGGAGCCGGCCGAGGCGATGGCCACGTTGACGCCGATGATTTCGCCCTTGGAGTTGACGAGGGCGCCGCCGGAGTTGCCGGGGTTGATGGCGGCATCAGTCTGGATCACGTTGATGGAGATGGATCCCTGGTTGGCTGTGCTCTGGCCCTGGCCGCCGCCCGGAGGCGCGAACTGGAAGCCCTGGTCGCCGCCCTGGGAGCTGTCGCCGTTCTTGGGGGCGGCCGAGGAAGCCACGCTGATGGTCCGGTTCAAAGTCGAGACGATGCCGTCCGTCACGGTGCCGGTGAGGCCCAGCGGGGAACCGATCGCAATGGCGGTGTCGCCGACGTTGAGCTTGCCCGAATCTCCGAGGGTTGCCGGGGTGAGCCCGGACGTGTCGTCCACCTTGATGACTGCAAGGTCAGACAGCGGGTCGGTGCCCACCAGGGTGGCTTTGAGGACCTTGCCTGTGCTCGTGCGGACCTCCAGCACGGCGTTGGCTGTCTGTCCGTCCAGGGTCACCACATGGGTGTTGGTCAGGATGTGGCCGCTGTCGTCAAGGACGATGCCCGAGCCCGTTCCGCCGGCGTTGCCGCTGGAGGCGCTGATGGTCACCACGCTGGGGGTGGCTTTCAGCGCGGCGGCCGTGATGGCGTTGACATCGTCCTTGTTGTTGACGATGACGGTCCCGGGCTGGCTGCCGGTGCTGCTGACTGCTGAGGCGGAACCATGGTTGAAAGCGCCCGAACCGACCGTGGCCACGCCGCCACCCACGAGGCCCGCGGCGAGGATGCTCGCCACCAGGGTTCCGACGCCGAATGAGGCCTTCCGGCGGGGCGTGTGCGCGGGGTTTGAACCGTTGTACTGGCCCGGGTTGTAGTGGCCTGTGTATCCGCCGGGCAGCGCTGAGTGCACGCCGGGCTGGCCCTGATGCTCCGGAGTTTGCTGGCCTTGGGGCTGCTGGTTGTGGGGCTGGCTGTAGGCTGGCTGACCGTAGAACGGCTCGCGGGGAGGATATACGGGACGTGGCGCACCGGGCAGTTGCTGGGTGGGGTTGTCGGGCGCCGCGGAGTGGTCCAGCTGCTCGGTCGGATTGGAGTGACCGCCAGCGTCGCTGCGGGCCTCCGCAGGGGGCTGGGCCGGATTCCGGTAACCGTCCGGTTGCCGGTTGTCAGGCGCTGCACCCGGGGTTGGGTTCTCAGTCATTGGACTTCCTTTCATCCTCGTCTGCATTAACTATGTACCGTCTGACTGGAACTGGGGCGAACGTTGGCTGGGAGGTTCCTGAAAGCACTATTTAATCCCCGATCCGGGCGCTGCAGGGGTTTCGCTGGTGGCATATTCGCTCCGGTGGACGCACCCAAAGGTGCACCATAGAATCAAAAGGAATTGCCACAGCGACCTGCGGCTTTACACCACGCGTGGGGGCGCTGCTGCATTCTGAGACGTTGATTCGTCCCGAATCGGTGTCAGGCGTGCTGAAGGGTTGCACATGCGGTCAAAGTTCAAACGTTTCCTCGCCGTGGTCGGCCTGACCGGGCTGCTCGCGGTTCCCGCCGGCGCGGCCTGGGCCGAGGACCCGGTGGCCATCCCGTCAGGCACGAACATTGTGGATAACGCCAATGTACTCGGCAGCCGCAAGGCCGAAGTCCAGGACGCCATTTCCAAGCTCCTGAAGGACGAGAAATACAACCTCTACGTGGTGACCGTGAACACGTTCACCAACCCAACGGTCCCCAACGACTGGGCCGCGGCCGTTGCGAAGAACAAAGGCATGGGGCGGTCCGATGCCATCCTGGCGATCGCCAAGGATGACGGCAAGTTCAGCTTTGTCCTGAACTCTGCAAGTCCCATTAAGTCCAAGCAGGGCGCCATCAGCCAGAACGCCGTCACGGCGAACCTCGCCGGCGGCAAGAAAGACTTCGCCCAGGCGGCCATCGACACAGCGGCTGCCATTGGTGATGCAGCGGGCGGTGGCAGCGGCAACGTTCCATCCAGCAGCGGCGCCGGAGCAGGCGTCCTGGTAGGGGCTGGCGTGGTTGTAGCCGGCGGCGCCGGCGCGTACCTCTACTTCCGCAACAGGCGCAAGAAGGCCGGGCAGGCATCCAGCGCCAGCTACGGACCCCAGGGTGCCCAACTCGATCCCCTGGCAACGCTCAGCATCGCGGAACTCCGTCGCAAGAGCGGCTCCCTCATCATCGAGGCCG
This sequence comes from Pseudarthrobacter sulfonivorans, assembly GCF_024391045.1. Lineage (GTDB taxonomy): Bacteria > Actinomycetota > Actinomycetes > Actinomycetales > Micrococcaceae > Arthrobacter > Arthrobacter sulfonivorans_B. The sequence goes on along the minus strand of NZ_JANFCZ010000027.1, from coordinate 1,172 downwards.
ATGACGCCATCAAGTCCAGCGAGCAGGAGCTCGGGTTCGCCCAGGCCCAGTACGGGGACGCCGCCGTAGGCAACTTCACCAAAGCCCTGGCCGAAGCCAAGGCCCATATGACTGAGTCCTTCAAGCTCCAGCAGCAGCTGGACGATCACATCCCGGACACCGAGGAACAGCAGCGGAGCTGGTACGGCGAGATCATCCGCCGCTCAGAAGCAGCGCTGGCCTCGCTCCAGGAACAAAAAGCTGACTTCGATTCGCTCCGCGAGCTCGAGAAGAACGCGCCGCAGGCACTCGCTGCCGTAAGCGCGGGCGCCCGGGAAGCAGACGCCAAGATCGCCAGCGCGGAACAGTCGCTGACGGCCCTGCGCGCGAAGTACGCCGACAGCGCCCTGGTGCAGGTCGCCGACAACATCACGCAGGCCAAGGAACGCCTCGCCTTCGTACAGAATGCCACCGCCACGGCGCAGGAGAAGCTCACGGCCGGTGAAGGCAGCCTGGCCGCCGTCGCTGTGCGCGCATCCGAAGAAAGCCTGCACCAGACCAACGTCCTGCTGGACGCCATTGCCAAGGTTTCGGCCAGCCTGGATGAAGCCCGCAACGGCCTCGAAGCAGCGGTTGTTGAGACTTCCCAGGACCTTGCCCAGGCGAAGGCCATGATCCAGTCCGGTGAGCACCCGGAGCTGGCCGGGCCCGTGGCGGGCGTCGAAGCTGCCCTGGGCCAGGTGAAGGCGGAAATCCAGGGCGGGAAGATCGATCCCATCGCCACCCTGCAGCGCGTTGAAACGGCGCATCAGGCCCTGGACCAGTCCCTTACCGGCATCCGGAACCAGCAGGACCAGGCCCGCCGTGCACAGGCCTCGCTGCAGCAGACCATCATGTCGGCGCAGGCGCAGATCAGTGCCACGTCCGATTACATCACTGCCCGGCGCGGTGGCGTAGGCACGGAAGCCCGTACCCGGCTTGCCGAATCCCAGCGCAACCTTGACTACGCGCTCTCCATCTCGCGCAACGATCCCGTCACCGCTCTCACGTACGCCCAGCAGGCGCACGCCCTCGCGGCCCAGGCAGCGCAACTGGCGCAGGCCGACGTCGACAACTTTGGCGGCTATGCCAACCAGGGCTTTGGCGGCGGAATGTTCGGCGGGCGCGGCGGAGGAGGCGGCGGCCTCGGCGGC
>NZ_JANFCZ010000026.1 GCF_024391045.1 Pseudarthrobacter sulfonivorans | reverse complement strand
CGATCAGGCAGCTGGTTAGTCAACCCGCTGAGGATATGGGAGGTATCTTCTCCTGCAGCCATGGCAGCCTCGTTTCATCTTTGAATGTCTGGGCCAAGTTTTCGTATTGTGAGAAAACTTTCTTGCTGTTCGAGATTAGCGAGAGGGGTGCGGGTAGTCAAGGTGGCAGGGCGGCCGACGGAGGCGGGTGCCTCATGCGGGCCTTCTCACCGATTGTGACTGCTGCGGTGGGCTGCCGGACTGACACCCGAGGGGCGGCGTCATAGGCTACACACCGGCGGCAGGATGGCCGCCCCGGACCCAGGAGGACCCCATCACTGCCACCCCAGAACCCAACGTGAGAGTCGCCGTCGTCACCGGAGCAGGTTCAGGCATCGGCCGCGCGGTGGCGCGGCTCATGCTGGCCGAGGGCTACCGGGTGGTGCTGGCCGGACGGCGGGAGGCACAGCTGCTGGCGGCCGCCGACGGCCATTCGCAGGCGCATGCGGTTCCGTGCGATGTCACTGTGCCCGACGACGTCGAGCGGCTTTTTGCCGCGGCGCTCCGGCGGTGGGGGAGAGTGGATGTGCTGTTCAACAACGCCGGCGTAGCCGGCCCCGCGGCCTCGGTGGATGAGATCAGCCCGGCGGACTGGGGAGCCACGCTGGCGGTCAACCTGACGGGCTCCATGCTGTGCGCGGCCGCCGCGGTCCGGGCGATGAAAGCGCAGTCGCCGCAGGGCGGCCGGATCATCAATAACGGGTCAATCGCTGCGCATTCGCCACGGCCGCGCACGGTGGCGTACACGGTCAGCAAGCACGCCATCACGGGACTGACCAAGAGCATCGAGCTGGACGGCCGCGGGTTCGGCATCACCTGCGGGCAGATCGACATCGGCAACACGGCCACGGAGATCATGGACACGCTGGGCGTCGGTTCCGGTGCCCTCCAGGCCGACGGGAGCCGGAAAGTGGAGCCGACGTTTCCGGTGGAGGAGGCGGCCCGGGCCGTACTCATGATGGCGGGGATGCCGCCGTCGGCCAGTGTGGGCTCGGTGGTGATGACGGCCGCGGGGATGCCGTTCATCGGGCGCGGCTAGGGAGGCGCGGCCAGAGAGACCTGCACTGCTGGGGTCCTGGGCCGCGCCCTGCCCGGTCAGCTTCCGCGGTAGCTGGAAAAGGAGAACGGGCTCAGCAGCAACGGGACGTGGTAGTGCGGTTCGTCGCGGTCCACGGTGAACACGAGCACCACCTCCGGGAAGAAAGTGGCCGTGTTGCTGTTCGCGAAGTACTCGGCGGTGGTGAACTGCAGGCGGTAGGTTCCGGATTCAAGCACCTCGGGACCGAGGTCCTTGACCCGGCCGTCGGTATCAGTGGTGGCGGCGGCAACCTCGGACCATGCGCCTTGATTTCCGGCTTCCAGGCGGACCGGGATTCCTGCCGCAGGCTTGCCTGTGGAGGTGTCCAGGACGTGGGTGGTTATGTGGGACGGGGTCATTCGCTCATCATTCCTTCAAGCCTGTGGACGGCAATTTCACGCAGCTGTTGCTGCACGATGGGGTTTTCCTCGGCGGCGCTGTGGGAGATCCTGGACTGGAGTGCCTCGAGGATCTCTTCCTTGCTGCGGCCGGCGGCGCGGATCAGGAAGACCCGGCCGAATTTCTCTTCGTAGCTCCGGTTGCCTTCCACGAGTGCGGCGGCCACGGCGGGCGTGGTGCCGCCCAGGGCTTCCTGTTCAGCGCGGGAGAGGCGGGCCTCGGAACTGTCGCCGGCTGCGCGCTCACCAATTCTCGGATGGTGGGCCAGTGCCGAATCGACTTCCTGGTCCGTGAACGGCAGGGCTGCGCGGCCCGCAAAGGCGAGGAGTTCGTCCACGGAGGCGAACGGGCGGGCGTCGGCGATCTGGTTAACCCACCGCGGGATATCAAGGCAGGGGCGCAGCGCCGAGACGATCTCGGTACGGTCAGCCTCGTTGAATTTCTGGAGCATCATTGCCGGTCCTTCTGCTGGTGCGGGCATCCACGTCATCTCGCCTTCTCCGGCATTTCATATCGTGGAAGTTTTATTTCAACATACGCAACAGTGAAGCGCAAGCGGTTTTCCGTGTCAACCTGGCCGGCGGCGCTGCGGAATGCGACTGCAGTCGGTCCGGGAGGCAGCCGGCTGCTGCTCGGATCCTACGCGGTCCGGGCGGGCAGGCGGGGTGCTGGATGTCCGGGCCGGCGTTTGCGCCGGCCGAGCCGCGCCGCCAGCAGGAAGAGCGTCGTCAACACTGCGGCAGCCGTGGCGGCCGTGGCCTGGCTGTCGGGCCAATTCCCGGACAGTCCCAGAAGTGCCGGTGCTGTGGCGGTCGTCTGGCTCAGCAGCACTAGGGACCAGCCGATAAAGGGGATGAGGTTAACGCGTCCCAGTACCATCTGGACGAAGAATAAAGCCCACAGGACGGCCCACGCGAGCCACAAGACGCTCAGAAGCGGATCGGTGTTGAACCAGGCCGTTGCGAGCAGGAGCCCCAGCGCGCCCGCCAAGCCGCTGAACCATCCCAGGCCCTGGGATCCGAGCTGCAGGACTGTGTTTAGTCCGACGTAAACGTACGTCAGGGCGAACAGGAACATGCCCGCGGCGCTGAGGAGGGTTTGGGGCTCGGCGTCGCTATTTGTTGCCACAAAGGCGATTCCCAGTGCCAGCTGGACCCCGCCGATCAGCATGCTGAACATGGCAGAGTCCCGCAGGGGGATCCGGCCCAAGAGTCCCAGCCCATTGATCAGCAGCGCTGCGCCGGACAACAGAAGGCCCAGGTAAAGCATGATCATCTACTCCTATGTAGGTGGCGTGGGTCCTCGGTGTGGAAGCCCGACTATGGGCACTTCGTTATTCCGATATATGGAATTAAAATACTACTCTACGAAATATGAGTTCTTCGCGTGCCATCTAGGCCCGGTGGCGCGGTTCGACGATCACCAAGGCGCCGGGAAGTGCGGCACTTTGGAGGCTGGGTCAAAGCTCCCCGGGGGTTGTGCTTGTGCAGGCGGGACCACCCGGGAAACGCTCAAGCGTCACCCCAGGCACGCTTTTGAAGGACGCACGACGGCGGGCCCGGGTTTTCCGTGGCGCCCTCCCCGAGAGTGGTCCAAAAGGGTGCCGTGCGTGACGCGCGCAACAGTACGCGGCACCCGAGGTATGCCGGTCGGACCGGCGGCCGCGACCGTCACACCCTGGATGCCTGGTTTATGGTTGCCGAATAGTCCTAGCCGTTGTCCGCGGCGTCTCCGGTGTCCTCCCATATGACGTCCAGGTTGTGGAAGGTCACGGGTCCGTCGCACAGTTCGGCCATCTTGGCGGCAAACTCGGACGTTTCGGGCCGGCCTGAATTCTCCATCGCAGACTCGAAGGAATCGAAGTTGACGATGGTGAAATAGGTCCCGGGGTGGTCCCTGTCCGCAGTGGCAAAAATGTGGCGGAACGTGGGTTGAGTGCTGCCCCCGGTTCGTGAGGGGCGGCCCAGTTCTTCGATCTCCTTGATCCGGGAGCTCTTGAATTCGATGATCTGCACAAACCCGGCCATGACGACTCCTCGACAGCGGTGGATGTTGACGCGGCCTAGATTAGTCCCGTCAGTGCACGGCGAACAGGGGATAAATGCCCTACCGAAGTAATGGTGAGCCTCCCCACCTTATTTTGAGTAGGTCATAATAAGTCCGTAAGGTTGGATGCAGGCCACCGTAGCCCTTGAGTACCGCACCGGTGAACATACCCGGGCCAGTGGGGCAAGCGACACAATGCGCAACCGTCCTCCTGCTTGAGCGGCACAACAACCTGTACGGCCCTCATCCTGCAACCCCAAGGAGAACCCATGACTTTGCTGACCGAACGCACCGCAACATCATCCGCCTCTGAAACCACCCTGAAGACCGCCGCCTGGAACTCTGCCGCTGACACCACAGTGCGCGGCGGCAGCTACGTGTCCGTCCCCGCCGACGGCGTCTACGTCGAGGGCGGTTATGTCACCGCCCCCGGAAACCCGAGCCCCGTCACCCGCGGCAGTTATGTCACCGTAGACGGCGCTGCCCTCGTTGCCGCACGCGTCATCGAGGGCAGCTACGTCACGCTTCCGACGGCGGCCTAGGGTCCGTGCCCTGCGGAGGACCGTGCCGCGAGGGCAGGAAAGGAGGCCGACGGCGACACCCAAGTTTCGCCGTCGGCCTCCTTTTTCGCGTCAGAGCAGGCCTCCCGACGTGGCTGCCATCCGATGGTCGCGGGCCGCAATGCGGATTCATTTCCGTTCGCCTGAGGTACTCCTTCCGGCCATCTTGGCGGCTTAGGTTGTACGGACCTTCACTCGTACCCCTCATTTCGCGCTGCCAAGGAGCCCCATGTCCTCGAGACGCCCACTTACTGCTGTAGTCACCGCCGCTGTTCTAGGCGGCCTCGCCATCGGTTTCGGCGGAGCTCCGGCCGCCGCCGATCCGAAGGCCGAGTCCAAAACGGACCGGACGGTGGACCTGCGGGTGGCCACGTATAACCTGTCGCTCAACCGGGCCGGCGCCGGCGAACTCGAGGCCGATCTGAGCACTCCGGACGACCAGCAGGCGCGCACCGTGGCCGAGGTCATCCAGCGTGCCAACCCGGACGTTATCCTGCTGAACGAGTTCGACTACGTGCCCGGGATGCGTGCCGCCGACCTGTTCCGCGAGAACTACCTGGCGATCGGGCAGGGCGGCGCCGATCCCGTCGACTACCCCCACGCCTATGTAGCGCCCTCGAACACCGGGATCCCCAGCGGGTTCGACCTCAACAACGACGGCAAGATCGGTGGTGCCGACGACGCCCTGGGGTTCGGCGCATTCGAAGGTCAGTACGGGATGGCCATCCTGTCGAAGTACCCCATCGACACGGAGAACGTGCGGACGTTCCAGAACTTCCTGTGGAAGGACATGCCGGGGGCGCTGCTGCCGGACAACCCGGCCACGCCTGAGCCTGCCGACTGGTTTTCCCCGGAGGAGCTTGACGTGGTTCGCCTGTCGAGCAAGTCGCACTGGGATGTCCCGGTGAGGGTGGGCCGCGAAACGGTGCACGTGCTTGCCTCACACCCCACCCCGCCAACGTTTGACGGGCCTGAGGACCGGAACGGGCGCCGTAACCACGACGAGATCCGGTTTTGGGCTGACTACGTCACGCCGGGCAAGTCGCAGTACATCGTGGACGATGAGGGCACAAAGCGCGGGCTCTTGCCCAGCGAACCGTTCGTCATTGTCGGTGACCAGAACGCGGACCCGTTCGACGGCGACTCGGCGGCAGCCGCGGTCAACCAGCTCCTGGATTCCAAGCAGATCGTGGACCCGTTGCCGGCCTCCGATGGTGCCGCGGAGGCGGCGGCCCTGCAGGGCGGAGCCAACGCCACCCACAAGGGCGACCCCCGCAACGACACCGCCGACTTCGGCGACACCGCGCCCGGAAACCTGCGGGCTGACTACGTGCTGCCTTCACGCAAGACAACGGTCCTCGGCTCCGGTGTGTTCTGGCCGACCCAGGCGAACCCGCTCTCACGGCTGACCGGGGTCTACCCGTTCCCGAGCAGCGACCACCGGCTGGTTTGGGTGGACCTGCAGGTGCGCAAGTAGCTGGCGGCCTCCATATCCCCTGCCGCCGCTACCCAACGCCACCGACCATTTCAGCTGGGGTGCGGCGTTCTACAGCCCGGTTCACTGCTGATCGTCCCACGTCACACTGCTGCCCTCCGTCGTCGTAAAGTAAGACGGCGGTCGGCTGGCCGGGCAGCCTGATCTTCGAATTCAGGGCCTGCCCGCGAAGGCGAGTCACCGGAGCCCGATGGATAGGGAGACCCGCTGCCCTGACGGCACGCGGGGCTCCCCATCGCGTTCACACTTCGGCGCGAAGCCGCTCGAAGGCTAGGGTCGCCAGAAACCGTGCCTGGTCCGGCAAGACACCGTCGTCAAAGACGGCCCGAGCGGAATGGATCGGCGCCCAATCCTTCGGGTCCATGTCCGGTGAGCCCGCGCCCAGGTGGCCGAAAGCCCCCGGAACCTGCAACAGGACGCAGGAGAAGTCCTCGGAGCCTGCCTTCGGATTGGCAAGGAGCTCGAAACGGTGCTGCCCGTAGAGCGAAATTGCCGTCTGCTCCCAGAACAGGGCTTCGCCGTCGTTGTTGATGGTGGCTGGGAGCTTGGGTGTGAAGGAAACATTTGCTGCGAGCTGGTGTGCCTCGGCAAGCTTCCGCAGCATGTCCGGAAGTTCTGTCTGCAGGCGCCTGCTCACGGCCGGGCTGAAGGAACGCACTCCCGCCGTGAAAGTGGCGGTATCCGGGATGATGTTCGCCGCCGTTCCGCCAGCGAACTTCCCTACGGTGAGAATGACCGGATCGAACACATTGAACCTGCGTGTCACGAAGGTCTGCAGGGCCCCCACCATTTCCGCAGCCACCTGCACCGGATCGAGTGTCTGGAAGGGCCGTGATCCGTGCCCTCCACGCCCCAGGACTTCCACCTGGAGTTCGCCCATGGCAGCCATGTATGGGCCGGGGCGGGTGGTGAAGAGGCCTGACGGGGCATCGGAGGCCATATGGACTCCGTAGGCTGCGACGGGACGGGGCCCGGCCGCGTCTAGGACGCCTTCGGCGATCATGACCTCGGCGCCGCCATGCCCTTCTTCGCCCGGCTGGAACATAAAGATCACGTCGCCGGGGAGCTGGTCCCGCACCGCGTGCAGGAGTCGGGCGGCGCCGACGAGTCCGGCGGTGTGCAGGTCGTGCCCGCAGGCGTGCATGGCCCCGTTGGCGGAGGCGAACGCCACCCCGGTCTTCTCGGTGATGGGCAGCCCGTCCATGTCGCCTCTGAGGAGGACCGAGGAACGCGCGACGCCGGGTGCGGACGGCAGCCCGCCGCGCAGTACCGCTACTACCGAGGTTGAGTTGGTGCCCAGGGTGATTTCCAGGTCCAGTCCGCGCAGGGCCTCGAGGACCCTGCCCTGGGTGCGCGGCAGTTGCAGTCCCAGTTCGGGATAGGCGTGCATCTCCCGTCGGAACGCGACCAGGTCACTGGCCAGCGAGGCGTCTCTTGCCAGCGCCTCTCCGATAGCGTCCGTGGCTGTTGGTGTAGCAATGGTCATGGGGTTCTCCGGTCTGGTGTTGACGCTCATCGGTCTAGAGGAAGCGCGCCAGGAAGCTGCGCGTCCGTTCGTGCTGCGGGTTGCCGATGACCTGCTCCGGCGTGCCTTGCTCAACCACTACGCCGCCGTCCATGAACACCACCCGGTCCGCTGCCTCACGGGCGAAGCTGATCTCGTGGGTGACCACAACCATGGTCAGGCCCGTGGCGGACAGTTCGCGCATGGTGGCCAGGACTTCGCCCACGAGCTCCGGGTCCAGGGCGGAGGTTGGCTCATCGAACAGCATGAGCTTGGGGCGCATGGCCAGGGCGCGGGCGATGGCCACGCGCTGCTGCTGGCCGCCGGAGAGCTGGCGCGGGTAGGCGTCTTCCTTGCCCGCTAGGTTCACCTGGGCCAGCAGCTTCCTTGCCCGCGCTGTCGCCTCAGCCCGGGATTCCTTCTTAATGCCCACGGGGGCTTCAATGATGTTCTGGAGCACCGTCATGTGTGAGAACAGGTTGAACTGCTGAAACACCATGCCTATGTCCTGGCGCCGGCGCGCTATCTGGCTGGGGGCAAGTTCGTGGAGTCGGCCGTGTTTGACCTCGTACCCTACGTCCTGCCCGTCCACCAGGATCCGGCCGCCGTTCAGTTCCTCCAGGAGGTTGATGCACCGCAGGAAAGTGGACTTGCCGGAGCCGGAGGGGCCCAGGATGACCACGGTTTCGCCCTGGGTGACTTCCAGGTCGATGCCGGACAGGACCTCGTTGTGGCCGAAGCTCTTCCGAACGCCGTTCGCGACGAGGACGGGGCCGTTGGTCTGGGCTGCTGTTTCGATGGGTGATGTGGCGATCTGGCTCACAGTACTTCTCCGTTGTCTTTGGCGGGAGCCTTCACGCTTCCGGCGGGGACGGCTGCAGGCTTGGCGGGACGTTTGAACCCGCCGGTGAGGAACTGGAAGAATCCCGGTTCGTCCCGCTTGGAACTGCGCGAGTAGTGCCGCTCAATGAAGGACTGGCCGATGTTGAGCAGGGTGGTCATCACTAGGTACCAGATCACGGAGACAATCAGCAGCGGAATGGTTTCGAAGGTCCGGTTGTAGATGGACTGTGCGGTGTAGAACAGGTCCGCCATCGCAATGACGCTCACCAGCGAGGTTGCCTTCAGCATGCTGATCACCTGGTTGCCCGTGGGCGGGATGATGAACCGCATCGCCTGGGGAAGGATGACCCGCCGCATCACCCGGTAGTTGGTCATGCCCACCGAGTAGCCGGCTTCCCGCTGGCCCGGGTCAACCGAGAGCAGTCCGCCCCGGACGATTTCTGCCATGTAGGCGGCTTCGTGGAGACCCAGGCCGAGGATCGCTACCAGCATCGGGGTGACCACGCTGTTGGTTTCCGTGGCCCACATGGGCGGTGCGAACGGGATGCCGAACGAGAGCTGGGGAACCAGGGCGGAGAGGTTGTAGAAGAAGATGAGCTGGACCAGGAGCGGGGTGCCGCGGAAGAACCAGATGTAGCCGGCCGCGAAGCCGCTCAGGACCGGGTTCTTGGAGATGCGGCAGATGGCCAGGATGACGCCGAGGGCGGTGCCCAGGAGCATCGCCACCACGGTCAGTCCGAGCGTCATCAGCAGGCCCTTGAAGATGACATCGGAGAAGAGGTACTTGCCAACCGTTCCCCACGCGAACCGTTCATTCGTGATGAACAGCTGGAGCAGCTGCGCCGCGAGGATGGCAATGACGCCGACGGCGACCAGCCGCCACGGGTGCTTGCGGCGTGAGGCGTTGGAGACGTCAAGCTGGGATTCGGTCACGGGAGACGTTCCTGTCAGGGTGGGCATCAGGACACACCCAGGTTCAGGCCGGCTTTGTCGATCATGTTGCCGTCGAGCTTGTGGTCTTTCATGATCTTTTCGTAGGTGCCGTTTTCGTGCAGGATGTTGAACGCCTTGAGCAGGACGTCGGCCATGGGCGAGTCAACGGGCACCACGGCGCCCTGGAAGAGGTCATCGAAGCCGTTCTTCTTGCCGGTTCCGGTGAGTTCCAGCGCGCCGTTGGCCTGCTCCACGAAGTAGGTCAGGGGTGCCTGGGACGAGAAGAAGGCGTCGGCGCGGCTGGACTGCACGGACAAGATGGCCGTCGGCTGGTCTTTATAGGACTGGACTTCGATGGCGGGGTTGCCGGCGGCGGTGCACTTCTCCGACTGGCCCTTGATGACCTTTTCGGCAGAGCCGCTGGCCATCACGGAAACCTTCTTGCCGCAGGTGGATTCGAGGTCCGAGATGCCCGCCGGGTTCCCCTTCCGGACGGCGAAGACGACGTACTCCTGGACCCAGTCAACGAACGTCCCCTGTTTCTGGCGTTCCTTGAAGTCGCCCACGGGTCCGAGGTCAACGTCGTAGCGGTCGGCGGCCATTCCGCCGAGGACGCTGGCCAGCCCGTCAACGGTCACGTGTTCGATGCTGACGCCCAGCAGTTCACTCATCGCCTTGGAGATGTCCGCGGTTGCACCGTCCATTTCGCCGTTGGCGCCGACGATTGTGTACGGGGGGAAGGAACCGTTGTTGACGGCCACGATCTTCTTGGCCGCCTTGATCTTCTCGGGCAGGGCATCGTGCAGTTCCTGGTTGAAGGCCTGCGGTGCGGCTGAGCTGCCTGCGGAACCGGAGGTGGTGCCGGCGGGGCTGGAATCGACGGAGCACCCGGTCAGGGCGAGGGCGACGACGGCGGTGAGGGCGCCGAGTTTGCTTGAGGTTTTCATGGTTGTACCTGTCTGCCTTGGGGGATTCGTAGGGTGGAGGGCGGCGTGGAGGGTTGCCGCCGGAGTTGGGTCAGGACAAAACTTCGGAGGGTTCGGGCTTGAACGGGAAGAGGTCATCATCGGCCAGCTGGCTTGCGAGCAGACCTTGGGCGATCATTTCGGTCTGGAGGCCACTGATCATAAGTTGGTTATGTTTCCAACCGGTTGCCATCCAGTTAGAACCAAACACCCGGGTGGTCTCGGCCAGGGCTTCGTTCTGCCAGGGCGTGACGTCCTGGAGCTTCCCGCGCCGGCTGTCGCTCAGTATCCGGGAGGACTCAAAAAGGTCAACGAGTTCCTGCGCAGCCCCCGGGTTTTCCTCGAGCACCCGCGTCTGGACGGCCAGCAGGTGGATTCCGGGGACATACCCCGTTGACCGGTAGTACTCCTCTTCGGCGGCGCGGGAATCCCGGAACAGGGTGCGCAACGGTGAGCCGGGTTCGTAGAAGCCCGGCGGCATGAACGGCGTCATCACGGCGTCAAGTGCCCCGCGGAGGAGCATGTCCACCATGGGTTCCTCGTCTTCGCAGGGCTGCACGTTGTCCGGCACCGCGATGGCACCGATCCTGTCCTGGATGGGGTGGGCGGCAGTGAGCCGGCCCAGGCGCCAGTCGGCGTCTTCAATGCCCACGCCTGCCTGGCGGAGGACGGCCCGGGTCCAGGTGTTGCCGGTGTCCACCCAGCCGGTCAGCCCGATCCGGGCACCGCGGAGGTCCGCCGCGGTTTCCAGGGGGGACTCGGCCCGTGTGATGATGCAGCGGTGCCGGAAGCCCCGCATGATGAAGACGGGCAGGGCGGTGACTGAGAAGTCGCCTGCGGCGCGGGCCCTGATGTAGCGGCTGAACGAGGTTTCGCCGCCGTCGAGTCCCGGCTCGGACCAGAGGTCCGGAGTGATCTCGCGGCGCTCAAACGCGTAACGGTCCTGGGGGACATCGCCCAAGGCCAAGGGGATCACATGGTCCCAGTTCCGGGTGGCCAACTGAATTCGATTCACTGAAAATTCCTAACTGCGGTCTCTGCTGCAAAGCCAACCGGTGTGATGTGGACTACGGCCCACACTATGTTCAGTTGAACAAACCGTACAAGAGGGTATATGTTACTGAACATAACAAGGGAGCGTGGATGGAATCTGAAGAGGTGTCCGCCGACGGCACATACTTGTCGGCGGCGTGGCTCAGCGCCCAAATTTCCGAACCGTCGGCGTCGGGCATCGCCAGCGCGGTAACCCAGCTGATCCGGGCCGGAGAGGTACCCGCAGGCGTCCAGCTCCCCACGGTCCGGGCCCTCGCAGCCCGGCTGGCCGTGAGCCCCGGGACGGTGTCCGCGGCGTGGAACATGCTCCGGAAACAGCGGGTGATCGAAGGGTCCGGGCGACAGGGCATCCGTGTCCTGGAACGCCCCGCCCTGCTGGCGCCGCAGAGATTCGAGAACGTTTCCCGGTACTGGCAGGGCGGTGTGCTGGACCTGACGCTTGCCGCGCCCGATCCGCTGCTTCTGCCCGACCTGGCGAAAGCCGTTGCCAGCGCAGCCCCCGACCCCGATATGAACTCCTACCGCCGGCCCGGCATTACGCCGGCCCTGGAGGGCGCCGTGAAGGCCAGCTGGGGCTGGGAACCCGAAAGCTGGCTGGCCGTGAACGGCGGGTACGAAGGCATCATCCTGCTCGTGTCCTCAAGCATCCTGCCGGGGCAGCACGTCGCAGTGGCGGACCCGTCCACGCCGCGGCTGCTGGACATCCTGGAGCTGGCCGGCGCCGTGGTTGTACCGGTGGCGACGGACGCGGACGGACCGCTCCCGGAGTCCCTGAAGCAGGCGCTGGCCAAGCAGCCCGTCGCGTTCATCTACGAACCGTGCGCAAATTCCCGGTCGGGCACGAACATGACTCCCGCGCGTCGGGACCTGGTTGCCGACGTCCTTCGCGGCACGCGGGTGCTTATCGTCGAGGACGACGGACTGGGGGAGCTTGCGCTGGGCCCGTATGCGGGTCTGGGGGCGCTGCTTCCAGCGCAGACGGTGCAGGTCCGCAGCTATTCCAAGTCCCACGGCCCGGATCTTCGGCTGGCGGTGATGGGGGGTCCGTCCGAGCCGCTGGAACGGGCCAGGCTTTACCGGCAGTTCGGCGCGGGCTGGACCAGCCGGATCCTGCAGAATGCGCTGGCCTGGATGCTGACCAGCGACGCCGTGAAGGCGCAGGTGGAGCATGCGCGGGCCCGGTACGCCGAGCGAAGGACGCAGATGGCCATGTTGCTTGCCGAACGCGGCGTGCAGGTGGAAAGCCACGACGACGGGCTGGGGCTTTGGGTTCGGGTGCTCAATGAGCAGCAGGCACTGCTGGTGCTGGCCTCGCACGGCGTTGCCTCGGGTGGTTCGTCCGGCGGTTCCATCCGCAGCCAGCCGCCCAGCATCCGCCTGGCGATCGGCCGGCAGCTGGATCGGCCCGAGGAAATAGCCGACCTGTACGCAATGGCATCCCGGGCGTTGTAGGCCCGCAGGCCGGAGTCCGGTGCGGGGGTCCCGCTTCACCTCGGGTTCCAGGCTTCAGGGTAAGCCGGGTCGCCGGTCGCGATGCCCCTGGCACTGCCGAGCCGGGGCCCAGAGTTCACGATGCGTCCTTAAACAGCACCATTGTTGCAGCTATCCAGCAGTGGCAAGATGAGCGCAAGTGTTGGGCTGCTGCCGGCCATCGGGGCCTAAAGAACGACGGCGCGTGCCCGGCTGAGGAGCGATGCGGGCGGTGACCGGGCCATGGCAGAGCACCACGGGCAGCAGCGGCGGTTGAAGGTATCCGATGTCAACGTCGTGAACCGCCGCACGCTCGGAAGGCGCTCGGCGGCACCAACGTGGGCAACACCATGGAGTGGTACGACGTCGGCGTCTTCGGCTACCTCATCACCACCATGGGGCCGGTGTTCCTGCCCGAGGCGGACAGGGCCGTCCAGAACCTGTTCCTGCTGGGCACCTTTGCCGCCACGTTCATCGTCCGGCCCGTGGGTGGCGTGTTCTTCGGCTGGCTGGGCGACAGGATCGGCCGCCAGAAGGTCCTTGCCATGACGCTGATGATCATGGCCGGCGCCGCGTTCGCCGTCGGCCTGCTGCCCGGCTACGCGGTGCTGGGAATCTGGGCGGCGGTGTTGCTGGTGGTGCTCAAACTGGTGCAGGGCTTCTCCACCGGCGGCGAATACTCGGGCGCCACCACGTTCGTGTGCGAGCACGCACCGGACCGGCGCCGCGGCTTCTACGTCAGCTGGTGGCGATGGCGCTGTGCATCCCGTTCACCGGGCGCCTTTCGGACCGGATCGGCCGCCTCCCGGTGGCGTTCTCGGTGCCGAACCTGGCCTCCGCGCTGCCGGCGCTGTTCCCCACCGAACACCGCTACTCAGCCATGGGGATCGCCTACAACGTGGCGGTGGCCAACCAGGACAACGACCCGCTGCTGGACCTGGCCACGCTGCCGTTCGAGGAAAGCTTCGTGGCCGCGCGGGCGTCGCACAACCGGCCGGGTAAGCCGACGGTCATGTAGGAAAGGGCGTACGACGGCGGCACTTGGGTTGTGTGCCGGCAGTCTTGTTTGGCAAAGGGAGCGGCAGAGCTTCCACGCAGGGAAGGCTCCGTCCTTCTGGACGGAGCCTTCGTCAACCAGTGTGCCCGATCAGGAATCCTGGTCCACGGCTACGACGATCTTGCCGCGAGTGTGGCCCTCCATGTTGGAGCGGAAGGCGTCCGCGGCCTTGTCCAGCGGGAAGACCTCGGCAACTTCCACCCGGAGCTTCCGGCTGTCCACCAGCTCTGCGAATGCCTGCAGATCGGCGCCCACCGGGTTGACCCACATCCACTGGCCGCCGTGCCGTTCCACCTCGCTGTCGGCGATGGAGGCGTGCCGGCCTCCCTCGAGCAGCACGGCCAGGGTTGCCTCAAGGTTTCCGCCAACAAAGTCGGCCACCACCTCCACGCCGTCGGGTCGCAATGTGCGGACGCGTTCTTCGAGCCCGTCGCCGTAGGCCACGGGCTCGGCGCCCAAGGAGCGGAGGAAGTCGTGGTTTCCCTCCGAGGCGGTGGCGATGACGCTGGCGCCCAGGGCCACGGCGATTTGGATGCCCAATGAGCCGACGCCGCCGGATCCGCCGTGGATCAGGACGGTTTCGCCGGACTTCAGGCCCAGCCGGTGTAGGACCTGGTACGCGGTGAGGCCGGCTAGCGGCAGGCCCGCCGACTCATTCCACCCGAGCGAGGCCGGCTTCCGGGCCAGGAGCCGCTCCGGCAGGGCGATGTATTCCGCGAAGCTGCCGCCGTGAACGTAGTCCTTGCGGGCGTAGGAGATAACCTCGTCACCGGGCTGGAACTGCCGGGCATCAATGCCCACCGACTCCACCACCCCGGCGACGTCCCAGCCGGGGATGGCCGGGAACTGCAGGTCCATGATGGCGTCCAGGCCGCCGGCCATGATCTTCCAGTCCACCGGGTTTACGGCTGCTGCCTTGACCTTGACCAGGACCATCCCGGGCCCCACCTTCGGCATTGGCTGGTCGCCGTATTCGAGGACGTCCGGGTTTCCGTAAGTGCTGTAAGTGATTGCCTTCATGCTTGGGGCAACGGTGTGGCGGGGCGTCGCTATTCCGGAGGTGCGCGGGGAGTGGCGTATGGCACGGCACAACCCATGCAATGAAAGACAACGCGAAGCCCGGGAATGCGATACCGACGGACCACAGATCACCGCCACGAAGCGCTAAAGTCCGCAGCGTCCGGCCCAGGTGAACAGTTGCAGTGCCATAATGCTGCTGTCGAGGGTTACTGGAGACGACGAAACCTGATACCGCGATTCTGGATTCTTCGTACCTCCGGGCCCGGCTGGCTTGTGGCTTTCATCATGCGGCCACGCTCTTAATGGCGCAGGGTTTTGGACATGGGAGTACATGATGGCGCGTATCGGGGTCGAGGCAGTTTCCAGACGCGAGAATGGCTCGCGTGTCCTGGTCGGGGCGGACGCCCGGCAACCCCTGCGTGACGTGAGGCGGTTTCGCGATGCCGACAGGGATGTCGCCGCCCGGGACCACCGGCTTGCGTTCCGCGCAGCCCGCAGGCGCATACGCCCGGTCTGGACCGCTACCGCTGCTGGGCCTCGGGCGCTCCGCGGCCCTGTGCCCACACTGCTGGCGAGTTCGCTGAGCTTCGTTGCCCACGAGGACGATGACCTGCTGTTCCAGAACCCGGATATTAGCGACTGGATAGTCTCCGGTCTGCCGCATCGCACCGTGTTCCTTACGGCTGGCGAGTTCGATGGGCTGGGGAACCGCACGAGGGAGGAATACGCGGCAGACCGCCAGAACGGAGAACGAGCCGCCTATGCGCTCATGGCCGGCGTCGCTGACCACTGGGACCGGTCCAGCATGGATGTCGATGGCCGGCCGATTGAGATCGACACGCTCACCGATGCCCCCGGCCTGGTCCAACTGATCTTCCTGTGCCTTCCTGACGGAGGAGACGCCAATCATCTGGACGCCTTGGGGAAGTTGTTCCGCGGGGAGTCCGCTTCACAGCCAACGATCGTGCCCACGGGGGGACCGGTGGCCACCAGCCTTACGTATACTCGGGCGGAACTCATCAGTACGCTGACGTCCCTCATGGAGATTTTCCAGCCAACCATCATCAGGGCGCAGGATCCGTGCCCGGACCCGAGGGCCGCCGACGATCACGAGGACCACATAGCAACGGCACAGTTCGTGGCCGAGGCTGCGGCCAACTACCACGGTCCAGACAGCTCGCAGCACGCAGCGCTGGTCAACTACCGCTGCTACAGCATCGCCGGTTCGCAGCCCAACCTGACCGGGCAGCGATCCGCCGAGAAGGCCTCCATCTTCGCAACGTACGCCGCATCGGACCCGCAAGCCCATGACCTCGGTTGGACCTCGTCGAGGTACTACCGGTGGCCCTCCGGAAGCGTGTGGGCGGCCCGCGACGGGCTGGGCACGCCCCGCGCCTTCGCCGTCCTGGACGGTCAGGTCATGGCGTGGCATCAGGATCCGATCAGTTGTCAGTGGGAAGGACCCACCGAACTTGGGGGTGGTCCCGTCGCTCCGCATCTGGCAGTGGGGCACAATGCCGACGGCCGGCTTGCGGTGTTTGCATTCCGGATCGACACCGGAGACATTATGACGGCGTTCCAGACCGGACCCGACCTCGCATTTTCCGACTGGGTCAACTTGGGCAACCCCGACGGCACCGGATCGGCGGCCACTGGCACCCCCACCGTCGCCAGCAACCGGGACGGCAGGATGCAGGTTTTTGCGCGCAATCCCAGCGGCGGAATGAGCACAATTGCCCAAAATGGGCCCAACCTCGACTTTTCCGACTGGCAGGACGTCGACGGCGGGACGGACCTAATCAACGAGCCCGCCGCGGCCGTTGTGACCGCCGACGGCCGCATCGAGTTATTTGCCAGCAGCGGCGATGGCGTGGAGCGCTGGTTCCAGCCTGTCGCGAACGGACCGCTGGAGCATGACCCGGCGTTTCCCTCGAGGGCCGCCGCCGGGGCCCCGCAGGCAGCCGCGGGGCGTGACTCCCTGTTGCGGGTGTTCTACAGAAATCCACAGGACGGCAACGTGCTGGCGTCGCTGCAGGCCGCCGTGAATGGCGGCTGGGATCCCGTTGTGTGTGACCTGGGCGGTCCGGCGGGTCAGGGGCAGACCACGGTGCTGACGAGGCCGGCACCGGACGGCCGCCTGGTTCTGGCCACCCACGCAGATCCGAGTACGGAGTACTTCGACCTGCAGGAAGACGACGGCACCTTTGCCGGACTCTGGACCGAGCTCCCCTGCTCCCTGATGGGTGTACCCGCGGGCGTGCTTCAGGCCAACAACGTGTTGGCGATGCTGGGGATTGGGACGGACGGCTTTCTCTACGTCAACCAGCAAACCGTAAACGGTCCGCCCTTCGATTTCCAGGGCTGGATCCGCGCGGGAGCGTAGCTTTGACACACCGAAGATGATCGAGGCACTATCCCGCCACCGCCGTTGCAGCCTGTTTGGCGTTCATCCACTCGCTCATCCACGGAGCCCGGACGCTCGAAGTGATGCGGCAGTCGGCCACGAAGGTTCCCTTCGCGCCGGCGTCGATCCAGTCCTGAAGTGCCGACAGGTCGCCAAGCGAGCGGACAACAACAGACTCGGCACCCAGAGCCCGCGCCACGCCGCTGAAGTCCACCTCGGGGATCAGCATGGGCTTTTCGGTCAGGCCCTTGGAGGCGTACTGGTGAATTTCGGCTCCGTAGGCGGCGTCGTTGTAGATCACTACAATCGCACTGCGCGCCGTGCCAATGAGCGATTCGAGGTCGGACAGACCCATCAGGAAGCCGCCGTCGCCCGAAGCCAGCACCAGGGTGCGGCCGTCCTCCACGGCACGGGCTGCCCCGACGGCGCTCGCAAGTCCCAGCCCGATGCTCTGGAAGGCCGTGCCCACCATCACCAGGTCCTGCGGCCGCGGGATCCGCCAGTACATGGGTGCCCAGCCGAGGAAGTGCCCGCCGTCCTGGACCACCGTGCGGCGCTCCGGCAGCACGGCGTCCAAAGCGGTGGCCAGGGCGCGCGGGTCTAGCCGGCCGTCCGGCGTCTCCGAGGACCCTGCTGCGTGGCCCGGTCCCTCGGCCACGCGCTTGCGGGCCTCCGCGCGCCACGCGTCGCCCGAAGCGCCGCCGTCCAGCAGTTGGAGCAGGCGCCCCGCAGCGGACTTCACATCCGCGCTGACGAACGTGTCCACCCGGGAGTGCGTCGGCTGCAGCGCGGTGTCGATCTGGATGACGGTGCTGTCCGGGCCGAGCAGGTGCCCGAACCGCAGGGTGAACGGGCTCAGGCTGGCCCCGGCCACCAGGACCACGTCGGCCTCGCCCATGAGGCCCGCCGCGGTGTCGGTGCCGAAACCCCCGGCCACGCCCAGGTACCCCTCGCCATTGAGGAGGTTGAGCGCCAGGGCGGTTCCGGCGGTCAGTGCGCCGATCCGGTCGGCGAGTTCGCGGAGTTCCGGGCCGGCGCCGGCGAGGTGCGCACCGCGGCCGGCGAGGATCAGCGGCCGCCTGGCACCGGCCAGAAGGCGCGCTGCCTGCCCAAGGCCGCCGTCGACGTCGTGCGTCACCTCGGGTGCCTGCGGCTCCGGAAGTTCTTCGTCCGCAGCCTCGAGCGCCGCGAGGTCGTAGGGAATGGCAATCGCGACGGCGGTGCGCTTGTTGAGTGCGTACTCCACCGCCTGCCGGGTGATGGAGCCCGCGGCGTCGCGGGTGACGGTGAAGGTGGCCGCGCCGAGGCCCGCGGCGATGGCCGCCTGGTCCACGTCCTGGGGCCGGGCGCCGCTGCTCGGAGCGTCCCCGGTGACCAGCACGACCGGGATCTGCGCCTGGACTGCCTCGGCCAGGGCGGTGAGCGCGTTGGTGTAGCCGGGGCCGTAGGTGGTTGTGCCCGCGGCGAGGCGTCCCGACGCCCGGTAGTAGGCGTCGGCCGCGGCGATGGCGGCGCCCTCGTGCCGGACGGCGGAGAAGCGGAGGCCCAGCTTTTCCGCGGCGTCCAGGAAGTAGACGTTGCCGTTGCCCATGACGCCGAAGACATCGCTGACGTAGCTGCTGAGAACCTGCGCCACGCGGCCGGAGACGGTAAGAGTAGTCATGCAGGAATCTTGTGGCCTAGTTCACGCATAGGCAAGGGGCTCGAGTTTAGTTGGGATATTTGGCAGTCGACTGCCTGATCGAGTGAAAATATGCGCACTTGTGGCGCGCGTCACCCGGACTTAGCTGGAAGGGCGGGATTCCTGCTCTGAGAGCCGGGCCAGGAGGCCGTCGTAGCGGGGCGGCATGAGTTCCAGCACGGAAATGGCCGTGCTGGTGCGCTGGATCCCCTCGATCTCCAGGATCTCGTTGGTGATGCGGTAGAGATCGGCCGTGCTGCGTGCCACCACCTTGGCCATGAGGTCCGCGTCCCCGGTGGTGGCGTGCACCTCGATGACCTCCGGGATCGCGGCGAGCCCGTCCTCCACGGCACCGGTCCGGGTCTGGCTGATGGACAGCGAGAGGAAGGCCATCAGGTCATAGCCCAGCGCGGCGGGGTCCAGCCTCCGGCTGAAGGAACGGAGGGCGCCGCTGCGCTCGAGCCGCGCCAGCCGTGCGTGGACGGTGTTGCGTGCGACGCCGAGTGTCCGGGAGAGTGCCAGCGCGCTGGCTTCGGGATCCTTGTCCAGGGCCAGGATGATCCTGCCGTCGAGGGAATCCAGGTTGCGCGGGTTCGGGATGGTCATATTTTCACCACAGTTGTTAGAAGTTGAGCAGAAGTCCCAATGGGTTGAGGGTATCTTGCATTGTGGGCCCGGTCACAATCATGATCGTTGCTCATGACCAGTGATCAGCTCCTTATCGCACCGGACACCGCGCTACCCGCCCTTCGTGGCGCCGTGGCCGGCCTTCCGTCCTACGTCCCGGGCCGGCGCGGCGCCGGCGCGGACATCGCAGCCCTCGCCAGCAACGAAAGCCACTACGCTCCGCTGCCTGCTGCCGCGGCTGCGGTGGCCGAAGCGGCCGGCACTATGAACCGCTACCCGGACAGCGCCGCCGTCGAACTCCGCGAACGGCTCGCCCGGCACCTGGCCGTCACCGCCGGGGAGGTCGCGGTGGGGCCCGGCAGTGTGGGCGTCCTCCAGCAGATCATCACCGGACTGTGCGACGCCGGGGATGAAGTCATTTTCGCGTGGCGCTCCTTCGAGGCGTACCCCATCCTGGTGGAGCTGGCCGGCGCCCGGCCGGTCCGCATCCCGCTGGACGAGGGTGAGGGCCACGACCTCGACGCCATGGCCGCGGCCGTCACCGGCCGCACCAAGGTGATCCTGCTCTGCACCCCCAACAACCCCACCGGCGTGCCGATCAGCCACGATCGCATCGAGGCCTTCCTGCAATCCGTCCGCCCCGACGTCCTCGTGGTGATCGACGAGGCCTACGTGGAATATGCCGAAGCCGGCAGCGGCCCCGACTCCCTGGCGCTCTACCGCCGGTACCCGAACGTCTGCATCCTGCGCACCTTCTCCAAGGCCTACGGCCTCGCCGGACTGCGGGTGGGATATGCAATTGCGACGCCGGCCATCGCCGAGGGGCTGCGCCGCACCGCTCTTCCCTTCGCGGTGAGCGCGCTGGCGCAGAAGGCGGCCGTCGCGTCGCTGGAGGCGGGGGAGGAGATGGAAGCGCGGGTCGCCGCCGTCAGGCAGGAGCGCGCGCGGATGGCCGCGCAGCTCGAAACCCAGGGCTGGAAACTGCAGCCGAGCCAGGGGAATTTCCTGTGGATCAGGGCCGATGACAGCCTCCGGGCGAGGCTGGTGGACGCGTTCGACGCCGCCGGCATCCTGGTCCGGGCGTACCAGGGCGACGGCGTGCGGATCACCGTGGCCGACCCCGCCTCCAACGACCGCGTGCTCCGGCTCCTCGAAGCCCACGCGGCCTGACAACTGACTGACCTTTTACCAAACCCGTTCCACCTACAACCAGAGGAATCCTCAATGGAACAACAGACAAAGACGTCTGCCCGCGCCCTCGGCGCGGCCCTTAAACCCCGCCAGTTGACCATGATGGGCCTGGGTAGCGCCATCGGCGCCGGCCTCTTCATCGGCTCCGGCGCAGGCATCCAGGCGGCTGGCCCGGCCGTGCTGATCTCCTACCTCGTGGCCGGCACGCTCATCATCCTGGTGATGTGGGCCCTCGGCGAGATGGCCGCCGCCAACCCGGACAGCGGCGCCTTCTCCGTTTACACCGCCAAGGCCTACGGGCCGGTGGCCGGCGCCACGGTGGGCTGGCTCTGGTGGATTCAGCTGGTGGTGGTCATCGCTGCCGAGGCGCTCGGCGCGGCGGGCCTGCTGGCCACCATCTTCCCGGCCCTGCCGGTGTGGCTGATGGCGTTTGTGTTCATCGTGGTGCTCACCGCCGTGAACCTCACCAGTGTGAAGAACTTCGGCGAGTTCGAGTTCTGGTTCGCCCTGCTCAAGGTGGCCGCAATCGTCGGGTTCCTCCTGGTGGGCGCTGCCCTGCTCTTCGGCTGGCTGCCGGGCGTGCAGTCGCCGGGCCTGTCCAACTTCACCGGTGCCGGGTTCGCACCCAGCGGTTTCGCCGGGATTGCCACGGCACTCTTCGTGGTGGCGTTCGCGTTCGGCGGCACCGAGATCGTCTCGGTTGCGGCAGCCGAAACCGCGGAGCCGGCCCGCAGTGTGAAGAAGGCAGTCCGGACTGTGCTCTGGCGCATCCTCATCTTCTACATCGGTGCGATCTTCGTGATCGCGGCTGTGGTTCCCGTAGGTTCGGCCGGGCTGAAGAGCCCGTTCGCCGCCGTGCTGGATGCCGCCGGCATGCCCGGCGCAGCCACCGCCATCACCCTGGTGGCCGTCGCAGCACTGCTCTCCGCCCTCAACGCCAACCTCTACGGTGCTTCCCGGATGGCGTTCTCCCTCGCCGAGCGCGGCGACGCGCCGCGCCTGCTTGCCGCCGTGTCCAAGGCCCGTGTACCGGTGGTCGCCGTCCTGGCCAGCGTCGCCTTCGGCGTTGTCACGGTGGTGCTGGAACTGGCCTTCCCCGAAAAGGTCCTTCCCGTCCTGCTCAACATTGTGGGCTCGACGTGCCTGCTGGTGTGGACGTCCGCACTCCTCGCCCAGCTCGCGCTGCGCCTCCGCGCCGACCGCGAGGGAACGGAGCTTCCCCTGCGGATGCCCGGCTTCCCGTGGCTCACGGTGTTTGGTCTGGTGATCCTCGCGGCAATCTTCACGGTGGGCTTCATCGGAGAGGACTCACGCCCACAGCTCCTGAGCACTTTCGCACTCGTGGCGCTGCTGGCGGTGGCGAACTGGCTGCACCACCGGAACGGCAAGGTTGCGCCGGTTGTCGAAGCTTCGGAGGGTGCAGAGCCCCGGGTGCTCGTGGACTGAGCCAGGTGCTTCGAACCGCTTCGTGGTTCGTGTGAACGGAGGGCACGTCCGGATTTCCGGGCGTGCCCTTTGTCATGTTTACCGGCTGGTCCATGGCCAGCCCGGGTCCATGAGTCCTTCCTGGATTTCGGGCAAGGTACGATCCGATGCACCTTGAGATGTGGTGCCAAAAGTGGCACCATGGTGCGTGTGGCGAGCATCGACAAGATCGAAAAGCAAGCTAGAAACTCACCTGAGAAGGCTGCCGCGCCGCCCCCGGTGGCGCATTACCGTTACTCGGTCCAGTGGTCGCCGGAGGACCAAGAATTTGTGGCCACAGTTCTCGAGTTCCCGTCCCTCTCCTGGCTGGATGAAGACCAGTTCGAGGCGCTCCGGGGCATTGAACGCCTGGTGTCCGATGTAATTGATGAACTTAGACACTCGGGTGACCCTGTGCCCGAGCCCATCGCAATGCAGAAGTTTAGTGGCCGTCTCAACCTTCGGGTGCCCCCAGAGCTTCATCGGAAGTTAGCAATTGAGGCTGCCAATCACGGCGTGCCCCTGAACAAGTATGCAACGGCGCGGTTGACGGCATAACCGCACGGTCACGGTTACAAAAAACGCTTACCCCTAAGAAATTTTTGTAACTACGCCGAATGTCCGTGGCCAGGACTAGGTTGCAGGCATGACCAAAGACGGCAAGACAACGAGAACCGCCACGAGGAAATGTCTCGTGTGCGGGCATGAAGCCTGTCGCATCATGTACGGCATGATCATGCCCGACACCCGGAAGCAGTATCCGAAGGCGGAGTTCGTCGGATGCGCCATCATGGAGGAATTCAGGATCTACCCCGCTACAGGAAAGGTTGAGACGGGCGTACCGAAATGGGCCTGCCAGAATCCTGAGTGCCGGCACCGTTGGTGGTAGGCCGGCACAATCGTCCCTAGACCTCGCTGATCTCGTAGATACTTCCCAACGCCGGAAAATGGATCAGCGTTCGCACCACGGGTTTTCCTGTTGCAGCCAGTACCGCACTCCTGTAGGCAGCCATCTGCCCCAGGTACTTTTCGCGCACATGGCCGCCGGGGTTGTTGCCGGGGTAGGTTTTGTGGTCGACGAGTACGAATCCTTCTGGCCCTTCCAACAGCAGGTCGATCCAGCCTTCCATGACTTGGTTCGCCGGCCGCCAACCTATGGCTGCTTCACGGTGCCGTAACCACCCCGGGAACTCCGAGTCGAGGTAGGCCTCGAACCGATCCCCGGACGTGATCAACAACGAAGGATCAACGGTTCCTTCGACCTGCCAGCGTTTGACGATCCTCTCTGCCAGATCCCTCCGTTCAGCCGGGCTGAGTGCAGAAAACTGCGTTCCCAAGTAAGCATGGACTGCGCTGCCCACCGCACCCCAGTCGTCGGAACCATGCTCGGCAAGCCGTGGACCGAGCTCGGCCACGGCGGTAACCTCGGCGTCGTGTCCGGAAGAGTCCAAGGACGATGCCGCAAAACGGGCTGGCAACGCCGCAGCAACAGAGGGGACCGGTAGTGCGTCAGCAAACTTCGGAGCCCACTCCGCAGCTGCCTGGACAGCCTCCAAAGGCTCGAGTTCTTCCACAATCGCGGGGAAGCCCTCACCGTCGGCTATCTGGATGACACCCTCGGTGCTGTCCTCCTCGTCTTTCGACCAGGACACCAGTCCCGCAGCACCTAGGTTGTTCAAGAGTTCTGGCTTGCTGCTCTTTGCAGTCAGCACCGTTGTCTCCACCGCCCGGGTCATGCCCACGTACATGAGCCGTGACATGTTGCGGCGGTCGCGTTCCTGCGCCCGCTCCGCTACCTCGCTGTTCTTGCCTTTTGCGTCCAGCGGGGAGCCGCCGTAAGGGAAGGGGCTGGGCCAGAACCGGATCCACCGCCCGGCCAGCGGCTGCGCCAGGTCAAAGCTGCCCACTTGCTCCACTGCGGCCCCGAACGCTGCAAGCCTCAGGTCCTTGTCCAGACCCTCCATGATCACTACGGGCCATTCGAGTCCTTTGGCCTTGTGGTATGTGAGGACGTTGACGACGTCGTCCCCGGCATTCTCAGCAGATTGCTGCTCTTCACTGCCGAAGAATGCGAGGAAACCGCGCAGGGTCGCGGGGGAGCGGAGCGCCAGGCACCGCTCGTAATAGGTGTGGATCGCACCGCGGGCGGCGTCGAGATTCCTGAGCCGGGTAGCCGGTGAAGACCAGCCGGCGATGAGCCGGGGCAGCCCAAGAATACCGGTCACGGCCTCGAAGACCTCGGTGGGCGTAGCCATGGCCGCGCGTTCCCGCAGGCCATCGAGTGCGGTCACCAAGGGGTCGGCATTCCACGCCTCGAGCACGACGGCGGCATCCGGGGCTTCGAGGAGCTGCTGCTGCCATGTTGCATGGGCCGAGTGGCCAGGATGCAACGCCACGAGCTCGGTCAACGCCACAGTGTCATAGCCGTCAGCGATGAAGGCCATTCCAGCCCGCGCTAGCTGCACCTCCCGCGCGTCAGATAGCATACGGGGGTTGCGGCTGGCACGGATTCCCAACGCGTCAAGTGCCGCGGAAAGGGCTTCCACGTCCGCGTTGGATCTGGCCAGGATGGCCACATCCCCGGCCTTCAGCTCCTTCCGCCGTCCCAGCAGGGACGCTACACCAGCAGCCGTTGCTTTGAGCCGTTCGGCGTCATTGGACTGGCGCCGGGTCCAAGCCTCAAGGGTGCCCGGGGACCAATCCGCGTGTGCGCTGGGGAGCTCCAAATGGACAGTTTCGGGAGGCATTCCGTGCCGCTCGAACACCTCCTCGAACACGGCGTTGCTCAGGTCCACCACCGCCTGGTGGGAGCGCCACGTTTCCGACAGCTGCTCCCGCTGGCTGACCTTGGCAACCACAGCTTCCATGAGTTCGGGGTCGGTGCCGCGGAACTCATAAATTGCCTGCTTGGGGTCGCCCACCCAGACGGCTTCCTTCACAAGACTGCTGAGCTGCAGGAAGAGTTCCAGCTGGAGGGGGCTGGTGTCCTGGAACTCGTCGACTACAAGGAAACGGACACGCCCGGGGAACGAGCGGCGGAATGCGGCGTTGTTGCGTGCCAGCTCCAGGACAAGGGTTTCCTGGTCCACGAAGTCCATGAGGCCGTGAAGCCGCTTGAATTCTGAGTAGGCATCGAGGCAATCTGCGGCGCACACAAAGATGCGACGGATGTACTGTTCAAGGTCGTTGTGGAAAGCAGGGTTGGAGAGCAGGCCTTCCTTGATAGCATCCGTCGCGGATGCAAAGAGTGCTTTGACGGCCGTGGGAGCCGCGGAACCAACGACGCCACGCCACTCCTCCCAAGTGATGCTTTCGATGTCGCCCATCGACGCTACCTTGTGCAGGATCTTGGGAACGTTTTCCCTAAAGGCGGCGGTAGTTAGGGTCACAGCTTTCCCGGCGGGTGTCTTGCCGTCTCGCGCGGTGGCTTCAAGGTCGGGCACGCCAGCGCGCAAGTCCCGCAGCCAGCTCGCCCTGTCGTCTGTGCCGGGTGGGTCAAGAAGCTCGCGTAATCCACTCCAGGACCGCTCGGCGCAGACGGCAAGCTCCTCCGCATCCAGCAGGTTGGTCCGGGCGGCGTCCACAACGGCACGGACCATTTCCTGCCAGGTTTTGGCATCCCGTGCGCCGGCGTCGTCGGTGCCCATACGGTGTGCGATCGGGATAATTGCCGGAGCGTGCTCGGCCAGGATTTCATCGGTAGCCAAGTTGAAGATGCCGGCAAGCTGTTCCTCCCCGATGACCTCAAGGGCAGGGGATAGACCCGCGTCAATGGCATGTTCCTGAAGCAGCTGCCCGCAGACGCTGTTCACGGTTCCGATGAGGCTCGCCGGGAGCTGCTGGGAGGCGAGCCGAAGGGCAGTGGCAGCATCGGCGTCGTCCGTCGCCTCAGCCTGTTCCAGGAGCCTGGCGGCGATGCGTTCGCGCAGTTCGGCCGCCGCCTTCTTGGTGAAGGTGGTGGCCATGATGGCCCCAGCAGGCAGGCCTGCCGCGATCTGGTCCACGATCTTGCCTGTCAGGGTGTAAGTCTTCCCGGTGCCGGCGCTGGCCGAAACCATGGTGACGTTGTCCAACATATTCACGAGTAGTCCCCTTTGAGTCCACAAAGCGTTCCAAAATCGCAGTACCGACAGTTGGGTTTCCTGTGTAACCGCTCGTTCTCAGCCGCGAGGGCGGCAGCGGTGGGCTCACCTTCGGCCAGCGCCTTCTCGGCAGGCTGCGTGGCAGTGATCCTTCCGGCAAGTACTTCCTCAACCGTGAATTCCACGGCACGCACGGCGCGGCGCCACAGCTCTGGCGTGTCCTGCACGGGTTGCACCGCAGCGCCGAACTCCGGATGGGCGGACGCAAATGTTCCCTGTTTCAGAAGGAAATATGCGGCTGGAAAGTCTGGCGGCACGTCCGTGTCGTTGAGAGCCCATTGGTACAGGGCCAGCTGGAGTGCTTCACCCCGCTGGACGTCCTCGCGGAGATACTTCTCGGTGTTGCTCCACTTGAGGTCGACGACGGAGGTCCGTCCCTGGGCATCGATGCCCACCGCGTCGGCCCGGCCTGCTACGGAAACGGTGAGCTGAGATCCGCCCACTGTGAGAGTCAGGTCTTTGCTGAACTCCTGCTCCATGTCCTGCAGCACCACCCCGCCGCGCTGCAATTGCTGGAAGAACATCATGACAGTGGCTTCGATGGTGGCGCGCACACCGGCAAGCCGGTGCAGCTGGCCGGGCAGGAGCAGCTCCGATGCCAGCTGGGGCAGGAGACGCCCGACGACGGCGCTCACCTCGGCTGCTTCCGGAACCGAACGGTGAAGCGGCCGGAGCTCGCCGTGCAGGACCTCGACGACCTTGTGGGCAAAGATGCCCAGCATCTGGTTGCCGGCGGGCACTCCGGCGGCGTCGGGCACCCTGAGGTGAGCCTTGTGTTTGAGCGCCCAAGCGAATGAACAGCCGAGCAGCGTGGACAGCTGGGAGTAAGAGATGCGTTTGGGAACGAGCGCCGGGTTCGGAGCTACCTCGTGGAGGGGAACTGGTGCCGTGGGCCGTTGCTTGGTAACGGGGGCCAGCTGCGCATGACGGCCCGCCAACGACCATCGGCCCACGTCGTCGGTCAGCTGTTCGGGTCCGACAGTCAACGCGGCCAGTCGGGCCGCCACGGACACCGCCTGCCCGGTTGGCTGGGCGTCCACGAGTGCCTCCAGGAGGGGGTTTCCCGCCACGCGTTCTCCATTGCATTGCTGGATCTGGACCAGAACGAGGTTTCTTGTCCGGGTCGAAGCGGCGAGTGTCTGGGTGACCTCGAGTGCGCTCAGTTCTTCCGGTGCCGGCATAAGCACACCCGCCTGGGCGAGGGCTGCAACGTCGTGGGCGTCCCAACGACGGTTATGCTGCGCACTGGCGCCCTGGAATCCCCACCACAGGACCTGGTCAACTTCATCGTTCAGTTCGGCCAGATGGCCGAGCCGCAGCCATGGTGAGGCTTCCGCTGAAACCATGGACCCTGAGGACGGAGTAATCACTGCGGCGATGATCCGGCGTAGGTCCCTACGGGACACACGAGGCAGGGGCTTGATCAGGGAAAGGATCCGCTGCAGAAGCGACGCCGTGGCCTTGGCGGTTTCGTCGATGGCTGCGCGGGCATGCAGCCGGGCTGCCAGCCATTCCGCCCTTTCGGCCAGCTGGATGCCGCTGACATCACGTTCTTCAATAAGGAGGCCCGTGTTGAAGACGTCGTCCAACATGCGTGCAACGTCCGGGCCGAGGTGTTCGTCGCCTTCAATGTCGGCGATTGCCGCAATCCAGGCGTCTCCTCCGATTCCGGGTTCGGCCTTGAGCGCGCCCAGAAGGTGCCGGGCGGCGCCCCGGCGGACCGGTGAACCGGGAAGGCTGAGCAGTTCGGAGAGGAGGTGCACGTTCACCGGTGACCAGATGACTTCGAAAAACAACGGAATCAGCTGGTCCTGCGGCCGCCACACCGAAGGCGTGGCGACGCCGAGCGCTGGCAGCCCGTGGCCGGAGAGGTAACTGTCCAGAAGTGCGCTGCTGTCGGAACAGACGACGGCGGTGCTGGCGTTGTCGCCAGAGGCCAGCCACCTGGCGGCTGTTTCCGCGGCGTCCCACTCAGTTTCAGCTGTCAGGATGGTCAGCGTGGGAGGCGTGGCGGCTGAGCATACTTCGCTGATATGGGCTCCACGGGCGCGGAGCTTCCCGATAATTACTTGCCAAACCTGCGGAAAGCTATGCTCCGGGTGCTGGAGGATGAGCTCATCGATGCCAAGCGGCAGCGGCGAGTCAATGGCAGTCAACAGCTCTGCAATGTCATCCGCCAGCGAGGGCGAGAGCCGTCCGGGCGCCTTTTCAGCTGCCGAGAGTGTCTGTAGCAACGGGGACGGCGCTTCTGAGTCATGCCCCCGGGAGGGGAGCAGACCGTCCCAGCCATTGGAGACGACGTCATCCCGGGCGGCGAGTAACTCCTGGGCGGTCGACCACGGGTCCACCTTGAAGGACTCATGGAACCACGCATCGGGGGTATCGATGGTCTGAAGACGCTCCAGGTACTGGCTGACACGTTCAGCGTGGCCGGTCTCTGGACGGGTGATGCCCAGCCGTGTCTGCAGAAGGGCCGTGAAGTTTTTCCGGCCCACCCTGATCCGGTTGAGCCCAGGACGCGTGTAGGCCCATGGTGCCCGGTCCAGATGCCACCCAAACTCGATCTTCACTTTTCCCCCATGCTTTGACTGTTGCTCGGTTCTATCATGCTTGCGACAGCCTCCGGCAACTCTGTGTCACTGTCTGCGGCGGTGGATGAAGGAACAATGGCCCGAGCCGGCCGGTTTTTGGCGTCCGGGTCGTAATTTGTGAAGTAGAAGCTCCTGAGGACACCGGAGACGGAGTCCTCCTTGAGCCTGTCCATCGTCTTTCTTTCGATCTGCCGGATGCGTTCCCGTGTCACGCCATACACTCTGCCGATTTCGTCCAGTGTCTTGTTCTCACCGTCAGTGAGTCCAAAGCGCATTGCGATCACGGCGGCTTCTCGCTCCGTGAATCCGTCGAGCATCGTGTGGATTCGCGCAGTCAGCTGTTCGCTGGCCATGTACTCGAAAGCATCGATGTCGGTGGGGTCCACCAATTGCTCACCGAGTGCTTCCAAGCCGCCCCTGCCGTCCGGAACCAGATAGTCCAGTGAAAACACAGGTCTGTCCAGGGACAGGAGCTGCTCGACTTTTTCGGCGGAGTTGCCCGTGAGCCTTCCAAGCTCTTCGAGGCTGTACACAAGACCATTCTTCGCGGCCTCTCGCTGGACAGACAGTACTTTGTGGATCTGCTCCACCATGTGGACGGGCAGCCGGATGATGCGGCCCTGGTCCGCCAAAGCGCGCGTTACGGCTTGGCGGATCCACCACGTGGCGTACGTCGAAAACTTGTTGCCCAGCGTGTAGTCGAACTTGCAGACGGCCCGGTGGAGGCCGATGTTCCCTTCCTGGATCAGGTCCATGAAGTCCAAGCCGTGGTTCACGTATCGCTTGGCGTTGGACACGACAAGTCGGAGGTTTGCCTCCAGAAGGGCGTCCGCGGCGCGTTCACCCAGCAGGGCAATCGCGCGGAGCTCCCGCGATTCCTTGCGTCCACGGGGAGTGCCGTCCGCCAAGAGGTGCGAGGCAAAGAGTCCGGCCTCGATCTCCTGCGCAAGCTCCACCTCCTGCTCGGCAGTCAGCAACTCAGCGCGTCCCGCCCGCCTGAGGTAATCGGACACCGCATCGTCGCTGAAACCCTCCAGGCCAGAGAGTTCCTCCGGCCACTCCTGGTCCTCGAGATCGAAAGATGTGGGCTGGATTTCGTCGACCTGCGGTTCGTTGGCAGGAGGGTCGAGCCGAGGGGGCACCAGTACCGGTTCGGGAACGGAAGCTTCCGCCTGGCGGAGGAAGTCCTGCAACCGGTCCATGTCCTTCTTGATGTCGAAGAATTCAACGTTGCGGGCGAACGGAAGGACTTTGCCCAGGAACTCCTCGCCCTGAACATCCGGATCCTCAACTGTGCCCTTGGAGTAGAGGACAACCAACCGGCCGGGCCGGCCGTCGGCCTTTTTGCGGATCACACGGCCGAGACGCTGGACCATCTGGCGTTGGCTGCGGTTGGCAGCAACGATGATTCCGAGGGCGGCCTCGGGGACGTCGATGCCTTCGTCGAGGAGCCTCGGTGCTGCGAGGATCTGGGATGCACCGCTGCGGAAGTCGTCCATGCCTTGCCGGCGGTCGTCCTTGGCCATGCCACTGAACACGGCCGACGCCTTCGAACCCAAGGACGTGTACAGCTCCTGGGCCCGGCGTGCGGACTCCTGGGTCTGTGTGAACACCAGTGTCCCGCGGGACTGATCGACAGTCTCTTTCAGCGCTGCCAGCGCCAAGTATTTCGTCTTGGCCTCGGCCAGCAGGGTGAGACGCGAGGACATGGCACGCATGTACTTGCGTGCAACCGTCGACTCCCTGCTCGGCGATTCCGACGCGGCCAGGGCGGCCACCGCGGCGATGAACTGATGGAACGGCCGGCGCGGAATGTCTGCGTAGGACTCCAGATTCCGGGCAGCCTCAGACATCTGGTCGGAGAATTCGTCGTAGTCGACCTGCTCGGAGGCCGTCAGGTCGACACCAACAAGGGCGATATCAAAAGGAGCAATCACCTCGTCCTTCAGCGCCCGGTCATACCAGAGCTTGTAGATGACGCCGCCAAAATAGGGCGTCAGAAGGTTCTCGTGCTCGCCGTCGGACCTTTCGTACGTCGCCGTCAGGCCGAGGCGCCAGGCGTACCCTTCCTGAAGGGCACCGGTGAACATGGGGGCGGCGTAGCGGTGGCACTCATCGGCGATGATCAACCCGGCTTTGTGCGCACGGAGCGTTTCCCGGTCGGACGCCGAATGGACGATGGCAACGAGGATGTCGACGTTGTCGAGTGAATCGGACCGGCCGTCACCGAGGGCGCCGCGCCGGGCAGTAGGCAGGTCTCGCCGCAGCGACGCCAGCCACTGGCGCTGGAGCTCGGCGGTGGGTACCAGGATGAGGACTTTGATGCCCTGCCGGACTGCCTCGAAAGCGGCAGCTATGCCGACGCGGGTCTTACCGGAACCGGTGACGGCCTCTATGACGCCGCGGCGGCCGTTCGAGTGCCAAGCCTTCAATGCTTCCTGCTGCCAGGCGTACAGGAAGGCGTAGTCGTAGGAGGCAGGAACTGACGCGGCCGGAACCGGTGCGGGCACCCGCGGAAGCGTTGCAACCGGGTACGGCCCGGCGTCGACCAGTTCTGGCATTTCATCCCCCATTGGACGGTAACGAATCTAGTGACTGAAGGTTATGCGGTGGGTCTGACAATGACGCGTGCGGCCGTTTCCTAGCCGTCCTCAGACACGGGCTTCCACACCTGCGCCCGTCCCAACACAGCCCTCAGCTCACGTCCGCCTGCTTCCTCCAGCAACCCGGAATCACCGACCACTACCAGCAGGCTTCTGGCACGGGACAGCCCGACGTAGAGCTGCTCGGCTGCCCGCTCCATGTCCTTGAAGCCGTTCACACAGAGCACCACAACCGATCGTTCCAGCCCCTTGAAGCCCAGTACGTGGCCATAAAATTCGCCCTCGCCGGCGTGGAATTCGCGCCAGTAGTCATCGGTGGCGCCGCGCTCGAAAAAGTCGAGGTGCACAGGGTGCCGCTCCTTGGTGGTCAGGAGGGCGATCTGGTTGTTGGCCCAGCCCTCGCCGATGAGCGCATCGACGCATTCGTCGGCGACGCCCAGCGCGTCCTCGGCAGGGCATTCCACCAGTCTCACTGGCAGGCCCGTACTGCCTCGCGGTGTGAA
The DNA here is from genome assembly GCF_024391045.1 of Pseudarthrobacter sulfonivorans. Taxonomy (GTDB): domain Bacteria; phylum Actinomycetota; class Actinomycetes; order Actinomycetales; family Micrococcaceae; genus Arthrobacter; species Arthrobacter sulfonivorans_B. Next base: position 29,294 of record NZ_JANFCZ010000026.1, on the reverse strand, counting down.
GTGGTCTCCCGCGAAAGGTTTGAGCGTTTCGGCGATCTTGCGGGTGTTCCGTAAGTTGTCATCGACGTGGATGGGCACGAAGGTGGCCGTAGGCCCGGTGGCAAGGTCCGCCGTCGCGCCTCCCCATCTGCGGTAGACATCCTGCCGGTCGTCCATAAAGGCGTATACCTCACTGGTCGCCGGGTCCTTGGTGCAGGCGAGCAGCGCGTCCCACCAGAGCGGTGCGAAGTCCTGGGCCTCATCGACCACGACAGCATCCAGCCGGTCGGCGGGGTTCATCGTTGCTGCCAGTTCCTTGAGCAGGCGGGGCATTTCCACATCGAAGTAGTCCTGGCCGGAGCCGTCCGGAACCCCCAGTCCACGCACGTATTCGTGGAATTCACCCGTAAACACCGGCTTAGCCTGTCGCCAGCTGGAGGTCCGGTCCTGCAGGTATTGGCCCAGACCCTTGTTGTAGCAGAAGAGGCCAACGCGTTTTCCCTGTTTACTGAGCAGGCGGGCCTTTTCCACTGCCAGCCAGGTCTTACCGCTGCCCGCACCGCCGGTGAAGCGGATCCGGGGGAGTGAGCGCGTCGCTTGGAGCAGCGCGGCCTGGCGCTCGGTGAGGTGGTCCTGCGCTGCTTCATCTTCTTGCGCAGTGCTGGAATGCTCGACGGCGGTGTCCAGGTTTCCGCTCAGCTTACGGACGATGCGCTCCAGAAAGGCCGGGGCAAGCGGGGCAGCCCCGCCTCCTTCGTGCTCAATGGCTTGGCGGACAAGCTCGGCGGGGGATTTGCTATCTTCCTGGTCAAGGATGAGGGACCGCGGGCAGCCGGCCATGGTCCAGTCATGGGCCACGTCGGTGAAGGGCAGGCTGACCATGTAGGCGCTGCGGCTGCTCAGCCGTGTGCCGAGCTGATCCTCAAGCCAGTTCTTGAGCGCGTGGAGCGAGCTTTGGGACTGCGCTACGGGGCTCTTGATTTTGTGCTTCCCGGAACGGTCCGACTGGTACCACTGCCCGTTGTCGATGCTGACCTTGCCGCCTTTGACCTCAATGGCGGCCATCCCCACATTGGGCCAAAGGACCAGCAGATCGATCTCATGCTCGCTGCGGCCTTCACGAACCTGGACGGAGTGGGCCAGAACGCAGTCATCGGGCAGGCTACTATTCAGCGCGTCCCAGACGGCCTTCTCGGCGTGAAAACCTTCGCCAAATTCCGGTTCCTCCGGAATGCACCTCATCGTGCTCCGACCTTCGTGTCCTGGAAGGGGGCCAGCCCGAACTGAACACGAATATCAGCCAGATCCCGCGTATTCCGGTCGATCTGCTTCATTTGGTCCTTTTCGATAATCGAGGAAAGGATGCGATTCGCGATCGCGAGACCTACCAGCACAACGGACGCCCAGCCCGCGGCGACAATAAAGTCGGGCATGGTGAGGAACGCGTTCTTCAATGCGATGACGTCGTTAACGCTGCCGGTCAGGCCGTCCAGAATGTCATTCAGCGTGTCGGTTATTGGCTGGAAGAACGGTCCCGCAGACAGTTCAGGGCTCTCGACCGTTGCGTCCCTCCCGACAGACCAGCGCGGATCCATAAGGTGGGCAAGGATGTAGAAGACCACCGCAAGGTTGGCTGCGGCAAAAGCCGCCGTGCCTGCCGTCAGGGCAGCCACCAGCCTCGCTGCAATTTTCAGCGGAGTGGAAACGCGGCTTCCAACGAGGAACAGCAGGCCGATCACCACAGCAATGATCCAAACAAAATTCTTGAACGTGCCTACGCTGGCTCCGCTGAGCAATTCCATCACGGGGTATCAGTCTTTCCACTGCTGCGCTTTTGCACGCGCACGATTCCTAAGCTCCGGAGACCGCAGCGTAGTGTTGCTCCGCGCTGAGTTCAGAAGTTGTTTCAGGTCATATTTGTATCAGCACGGCCCGACATTATTCGATTGTGTGGTTCGCGGCTCCAGAAAGTGTCCTGAATTGGTTACTCCGACCACCAAGGTGTGTCTGTGAAATCTTCACCTTGCGCGGCCTCGAGCACGGCAGCGCGTAGTTCTGGCCATGCCGTTTCCCCGTTTGCAAGGCTCCTGACAGTGTCCACACCGATGCTCCTGTAACCGAGGCGTTGCAGAGCGCTGCGCTTGACGACGTAGAACGACCACTGCTTAACGTCGAGCGGGTTGTAGTCCTCGTGCCGCTTTGCCGTGTGGACGCAAAACACGTACACATCCGCGTTCAGTTGCTTTCCTGCAGGGTCGTAACCGTGCCGGGGGTGGTACCGAGTCCCCTGCAGCCCGCCGAAGGTGATCCGGCTGGGTCGTGGCTGCTCCCACGCCTGCAAGTACACCGACGACTTCACCTCAATGCGAATCCCGTCCAGCAATAGGTCGTAGGCATCCTATTCGATGCGGTGAACACTCTGTAGTCCTAGCGCTTTTGCCACGAGGAATTCAGCGAGGTAACCCCGGGCATTGTTCATCCGCAAGTCGCTTAGCGCGAATTTCCAGAAGTCAGCGACGGTGGCGTCCGTACCGATAAAACGATCCGAACCATCAATATCTTTGGCGCCCGGGGGAACAATCCAAGGCTCCTCATCCATGTGAGAACAGTACGGCTCTCAGACGTTTCCGGGAATCCCTGAGCTCTGCTAGGAGGACGCAGTTGGTGTTGGAAAACCAGTTTGTTGTGCCCCGAATCAAGACTTCACACCCGTCGGCCATGTTGTGCCTCCATTGTTTCGAGGCCTCATCGCTAGGCTGTTGGAAGAATCGTGAAGGCAAGGCCCGACATTTCTCCGTCAGCCAAAGCGGTGATGGCACCTAGGCCTGAGTTACGTCGTGAACGGCCACCCTCGAAAGTTCGATCTCACCGTCCCCGCACTTCCAATAGTGGAGGCGTCTTGCAGCCGCGACATTCTGTTCGATATAGAGCCGCCAACAAACATCTTGGCCATTATTGCGGGCGACTACTTCAGATCCTCCAGATGCATGTGTTCTCAGCTGGTGGGCTTCACGCAAGCTGAGCCTTGCCGGATCCTTGACCAATAGGTCGACGATGGCTTTGAGAGCCTTCCTCTGTTTTTCCTGAGGCTGCTCGTAGAGGCTTTCCAGGAAGTCTTCGCCAAGCCGGTATCGGCCCAGCGTCAGCCGATTCTTGTCTGCAGCGGGAATCTGAAGCGCCCACGTGAGGCTAAGCCTGAAGTCAAAGTCTTCTACCGGGTCAAGGAACATACGTTCTGGAGCTGCTTCCTCCTTGCGGACTCCGCGGAGCTTCTTCCTCAGGTCGGAGAGCTGCTTGTTGGCAGCGGCAAGCTCGGTGCGGAGGCGGCCGGCTTCCTGCTGCACACCTAATAGTTCGGCTGCCTGCTGACGGCTGAGCATGACGTCTGCATCCAGCTCGGCTGCGTGTACTTGATGCTCCTGGTTTGCCGACTTCAGTCCAGCGACCTGGTGCTCCAGTTCCTGCCGTTTGGCGCGTTCGGCGGCCAGCGCCAGTTCCACCGACTTTAGTGCTGATGACCCTGAGCCCGGACTCTGGCTGTGTACTGTTTGGACCGGCGCGGACAGGCGGGTGACCGAGACGTCGGGTGCCTTCGGCAAAAGGTCGCGGCCGGGAACCAGCCATGGCCCTCCGCCCGGCACCAGTTCCGGAGCGCTCAACACGGGTTCGGAGTCGTCGACGTCGAGCATTGACAGCCTTATGTGGCCGCTGCTCCGGTGGATCCTGACTGCAACAACCTCGCCCTCCGTCAGGAGGTCCGCAGCTGAATCCAGCTCATTGGAGGAGATGCTGCTGATCGCTACCGTGTGGGAGTGTCCGGGAACCAAGGCCAGATCTGCCGACCCTCTCCCAACGGATCGGACAAGCGCGGGGACCAAATCGCCGTCGTCGCGGCCCTCGGCTGGGGCGGGAGGTTTTATGGCTGCGACTGAAAAGATCTGTTTCCCGGTGTCGAAATCACCCGAAACGGTCATGCCCTCGCGCAGGATCCAATGCAGCGGGACGCCGAGCCCGGTGGACTCCTCTGGCAGGAATACTTGCAAACCGCTGCTGAGCTCCACAACAGCTCGGGAGCCGTCGCGGGCAATGCTTTTGACCAGTCCGGTCTCGGCGGAGCTTCCCTTGCTGGCCGGACTGGCTGTCTTCCAGCCACCTGAAAATGCGACGTCCTCGGCATCGCTGATGATTCTTGCGGTGACAGTCCCGACATCTGCCCGGCTCCGCACAAGCCGAAGAGGGCTGCTGTACGGATCCTTGGTCCATTTCATGCCGGGTGGATAAACCCTGGCGGCGCTGCCGAAAATGTGGGTGTCAACGGGGAGGAGCTGCTCAAGTTCGTAGGTCGCGGGCCCGTTCGTGATGACCACGACGTCGGCAATCCCCTTGAGCTCCAACGCGATGCTTTCGCTGTCCAGCCGGGGAGAGTCCTCATCGGAGAACCGGGAGATCACGACCACCGGCCGCAGGCGGGAATGGTCCAACAGAAGGGCAGCCAAATCCTGTGGCTTCGGATCCGAACTGGGACGCGTGGGGGCGACGGCATCTGGCTGTAAGGCGGCAGGCATTGGCGCAGCAGGCTGGCGGTTGCGGCGACGCTTTGGCATGCTCTTCTCCTCCGAACGATTCTTAGCTCGCGCGCCGCAGGTTCCGGACCACTCCGCCTGGGTCAAAGTCCAAAATGACGCCGCCGTCGGGCCCCGGGCCTCCCGGGAAATCTCCGCTGTGCCAGCGGACCGTCTCTGGATCATGGCAGCGCCGGCCGCGCGCCAGGCCCTCCAGTAGCTGGTGCCCGGCTTCAAGGGGCGGAACGCCCTGTTTGTGCCAGTTCGGGACTTCCTCGTCAGGCGCGGACCAGCCGTTTCTCACGAGATAGTCGGTGTCGATTGGCCACTCGTCCGCGGGAAGGAACTCTTCCGAGACGATCTCGCACCAAACGCCGTCAGCGCTCGGGTTTGCCTGGGCGTATGGACGGCGCGGCCCGTCGGTCTCGTCACCGTAATCAATGCTCAGGAACGAATTCCACGGCATGTTGGCCAGCACATCGCTGACCAGCTCGCCCGCCCGCGCCCACTGCTCTTCGACGCTGTTTTGAGTCCTGCAGAGTTCAACGAGGCCGGCGAACTCCTCTTCACCGACCTCGGGAGGCATGACGGCCCCGATCACCGACTCCCAGGCTCCAAAGTGCCGGCGTATTGCAATGACGGACGGTCGATCGCGGCCGGCGGCTGTTTCGGCAATGACCCAGCTGTCGTAGCTTGACACGTCTTTCGGAGAGCCGAAGGAGCCGTAACTCTCCATGAACCCTCTGGATGCCTTGACAAAATCAGTGGGGCCGAACCGGTCGTTGGCTGACGGGAGTTGCAGCCCCACCGAGTTCAATGCCGTCTCCCAGAACCCTTGGCCCAACCGCCGGCGGAGGTCTTTTGCGGGAACAGGCCAGCTTGCAGTCGGGTTGGCCGTAGTGTCTCCTTCTTCCCCTGAGTGTGCCCAAGCTATTTCCTCATAGTCCGAGTATGAGATTCCCGCTACATCGCCAGCGCGGATTGCCTTTGCCGTCGCTTCAATCAACCCCAGGATTCGGGCTGTCTTCTTATAGGAAAAACTTGGGCCCAGGAAGTTTCGGATTTCCGCGATGGATGACGGGTCCATCCTTCCCAGAGCCAGTTCATGGTCTGGCGTCAGTCCGCGGGCGAATCCGGTGGCGTAAAGCAGACTCAGGGCATCGATGGGCAGTCCCTCGGGGACATTGGAAACCCTTCCGTGTATGTCCTTGACGATCGGCATGCTCCGGAGCATCTCCACGGCTATGGGAACGTCCAGCTGGACGCCCAGCGCGGCCAGCACTTTCGGTACATCGAGGACATCGATTCCGGCACTCATGAGCTGCTCGAACCGTTCCATCTCCTGAACCAGGATCTTGGCCGTTGAGGAACAACGATCCCGGAGCGCTGCCGACCGCTGTTTCTCGCCACGGTCCGCTATGCGTCCGCTAAGGATGCCCAGCAAGTCCCAGCTGCTTAGGCTTGTGGCCTCCGAGATAAATCTCAGCGGATCCCCGGCGAGAAAAGACCTCATGGCCTGCTCAATGGTCTCAGCGCGGTCACCGGCAGCTGTCGAGCCGAGGTGCGGTGTCGTCATCGTGTGTTCCCATTCGTCTAGTAATGATCGAGTCCGGCGGGGGACGTCTGCGAAGGTCGCGAGAGCCTTAGCCTGCATTTCTCAGAGTCTGTGTTTCCCCAGCGAGGGCGTCTTCGAGAGTCACGCCGTGGTCCCGCCCGGGGCCGTTTAGGGGCTGTCGGGTGCCCCACCTGAGTTGCCACGGATCAGCACACAGGCGCCCGTACCGCAGCCCCCTAAGAAGCTGATGCCCCGCCTCATGGACGGGCACCTTCTCCTTGCACCAATTAGGAAACTCGTCGTCCGGGGCAATCCAGTGTTCTGATTTCAAAAGGTCCACATCAATCGGCCACCGATCGGTCGGCAACAGTCGCTCGGACACTATTTCGCACCAAATCCCCTCGGGCCCCCGCGTACCCTCCGCGTATGGCCGGAGTGCCGCGCCACCAGCATCGCCGTACTGAATGTGCAGCGCCCTGTTGCGGGGCATATGAGCTAGGAGTTCAGCGATGTACTCTCCGGCGCGCACCCATGCCGCTTCCACGGCTGCATCCTTGCCTTCCAGGAACGGTGCATAGCGTAGAAGCGACTTTGAACGCTGCTCCAACCCTTCATTTCCCTGGTAATCAAGGACCTGACTGAGCGCTTCATCCCAGCCGCCGTAGTGGTCTATGACCTCGAGGGCTGATGGACGGTTGCCATCCAATACAGTCTCCGCCGTGACCCAGCGGTCATAAACCTCGAGGGTCAACGGAAAGTCAGAGTCGGCACATTCTTCGGCGAAATCATGCAGCGCGGGGTCGAACTCGTCCAGTCCAAGACGATCTGCGGCTGTGTTCAACTTCAACCCGACCGTGTTCAGGGCCTGCTCCCAGCTGCCGGCACCGAGGCGCCGCACCAGTGTTGGGGCAGGGGGAGGCCAAGGGTCAGTGCCCTCGGAAATGTAGTCTCTGAGGCGCCTTGAAAGGGGGTTCGCGGTGGCGTCGTAATCCGCGACGGACAAGGACGTGGCAACCCGTGCACGCACAGCCAGTTTGGTGGTCTCCGCAGTTGCGAGAATTTCCGCGAAGCGCCTTGGTGGGAAGCGTGACTTCGTCAGGAGTCGCAGTTCGATGACTTCATCCGCGGGTATCTGGCCAAGCGCCAGCTGGTAGTCAGGTTCGATCCCATGGCGTTTTCCAATGACGTAAAGCAGCGCGAGCTTGTCGCTAAGCCGGATTGGCTGCGAAAGGATCGTGGGGTCGTAGACCGGGACCCAGCGGATGCGCAAGAGTTCGACGGCGACCTCGACGTCGATTTCCTTCCCGAGTGCATGCAGCACCACAGGAATTTCAGAGCGGCCCATTCCGGAGCGGTTCAGCCTGGTGGCCATTTCCGCGCTTTCCCAGATGGAGCCCAAGGCGGCCCGACCCCTGCCCCGGACCGACCGGTACCGCTCAAGTTCGTCTTCCGGCACCGTCTCCACAATGAGCGCATCGCAGATGCCGGCGACGCTCCCGCCGAAATCGTTGGCGATCACCCGCAGCGGATCGCCTCTACGGTAGGCCTCGACCAATCTGCGCCGCGGGGCAACTTCTTGAGGCACCCTGATGTCAACCGGCGCGACAAGTTGTCCCCCCATACCGTCCCCCAACTCCGCACCTACTCCTGCACGGAGCGGACGGCATCCGCCCACGTGCCGTAGATGTTGCGCACTGACGCCCCCGATGGCCGTTCGCGACCAGCAGTGATCTCCTGCTTGACCCAAATGTCGTACCCGGAATAGGTGGCCTTCGTTTCTGCCGCCGACATATGGAAGCAGTAGTCGCGCACAGCGTCGTCGTAGTCTTCACGGGTGAACTTCAGCAAGCCTTTGGGGCGGCCTTGTGTGGTGGTCCCGATCCCCATTGCTTCGAGGGCCTCGTTCCAGCCACCAAAGCGCTTCATCACGGTTTGCCGGGTGGGCGGCCACGGGAAAGCTCCCTGCCGGGACACCAGACCAAGCGCCACTACAAGCTCGTCACGGAGCTCCTGGTAGCGCGCGCCGGTGATACTCGCCAATGGGTTTTCCGATACGAGTTTCTGGGCGGCACCAATAACTCCCAGGATGGTAGCCACGTCATCGGGCGACGCTTCGGCGGATTCCAGGGCTGCCCGCAGCTCGCTCATGAGGAACAGGTCCAAGTTGACCGCTGCCCACTCACGGTCAGGCGAAACGTTTCGGTCCGAGCCCAGCAGGAACCAGATGCCAGCAGCGAGCGCCTCCCTGGAGAAGATGTCATCCATCTGTGCCTTGGAGAAGACGATAGTGGACGCCTTCAGTGACTCTTCAGCCAGATCGACGTCGATCGCCGGGTACAGAGCCTGCAGCTTGAGCACGGCGTCCGGACGGGTCACGCCGCGTTTTGCCATCTGGCGGGCAAGGTCCCCGTATTCTGTGAGGAACGCATCGTGGGCGGCCTTCACACCTGCTTCCCGCGCCGCGATCCGGTTCTTGCGGGATTCCTCAGCGTTCGTCCCACCCACTTTGGCGATGATCTGCCGGACCCGCTCACGGGTGATGCCGAAGCTCTGGCCGATGGCGTCCAGCGTCTCGCCGTCGGCGTAGCGCTCAACCATCGCAGCGTCGCGCTGCTCCCGGCTGAGTTCAGGAGTTGTTGTCATGGTCATATTCCTATCAGCAGCCTCGGACATTTGTGGGCACCTGCGCGCGTGGCACCGCCGGCCACGGGATCGGCGCTGGTTTCGGCATCCGCCAGCATGCCCATGAAAAGCGGATTCGGCCGTGCTCCGGGCAGCACGCGACGCACATCCTCCAGCGCCTCCAAGGGAGAAATCCCGGCCACGCGGGCACCATACAGCGCAGCGACAGTCGGTGTCCGGGATTCCGCCCGGACACAGTGGAGCAACACTGTCTTGCCTTCCGCCCGGTAACGTTCGACGGCGGCAGCCGCCTCCCGGAGGACAAATGCGGCGTGTGCGTTGTCGCCTTCAACAGCGGAGTCGACCACCCAGAATGAGGCGTGGTCTTCCGGAGCCACTCCCGGCACATCCAGCGTCCCCAGCCGGCAGAGGGACACCACCGCGTCAATCCCCAACTCCGTAACCCGCGCAAGGGAGCCGGCCCCGCCCAGCCACACGCCGTCGTCGTGCGGGTGCTGCACCAGTACGTCGGTGCGGCTCCACATGCTGTAGTCGTGGCGATCGGCCCGTGGCCAGGAAGCGGACCGGCGGCCCTCGCCACGGCCCAGCTCCATACCCAGGACCATCAGATCGCGGGCACGCAGCCCCGGCCAGCCGTGAAGGCGCTGTCGCCACTCGAACGGCACCGCGGTGTAGCCGTACGCGGCACCCAGCAGGCCGCCGGCGATCGCGGCCACGGTGTCGGTGTCCCGGCCGCCCCGTACAGCCTCCTCAAGAGCCGCCCGCAGGTGCGCCGGACCCGACGCCGACAGACCCGCATAGTGGATCGCACTCCACGCGCCCTGGAAGGCCTCCACCACCCAGCCGTTGTTCGTGAAGTCCCTCGGCCGGGACCGCTCGGCCGTCTCGATGCGCGCCAGCCACACCGAAGCACGCTCCTCCGGTAGTAGAGGCAGCCCCACGCGGACATCGAGCCCACCGGTCAGCACCGCGTTCCGGATGGCAACGCACCACGGCCCGCACGCTTCCTGCGCATCAGGATCGGCGTGGGTCAGCGCGCTCATCACCCCGGCGGCAGCCATCAGTTCTGCCGGCTCACGGTCCAGGTAGGCCAGGGCAAGCGGGGCCGTGCGCATCAACGAACCATTGCCGGCGCTGCGGCCGGTGCGGGCGTGGAAGTCGGCGGCCGCGGGCAGCGAAGTCGGCCGCGTGCACCTTGCTCCGCCCAGCAACCGCAGCGAAACGGCGGGCAGCGGCGATGACGGAGCTGGTCTGCGCCCCGACGTCCTTCGCCTCCGCAGCCCAGGAGGTCCAGGCCCGGACCACCATGGTCAGCGCCGCGGGGGAGGAGGACCCGGCAGCGGAGGAGGACTCCAGCAGCGCCTGGGCGATGGGGATGGCCATGGACGTGTCATCGGTCCACTCGGCCGGCGCGAACCCGAACGGGCCGCCGCCCTTCATGGTGACTTCGGCGCCGTCCGGCAGCGGCGCGCCGAACTCGTAGCCGGCACCAAGGGCGTCACCCGTGGCCAGGGCGACGAGGACGCCGGCCGCGCGGTCATTCTGCAGGGGGTTCAGTTTCATGCCATCTCCATCAGAGGGTGTTGGGTGTTCCAGCCGGTCAGGTGGGCCAGCTGCGGGCGGCGCTGGGGGAGCGCGACGGCGATGCCGGCAGCGGTGAGCGCTCCGGCGGCGCGGGAGACGTTGCGGCTCCGGAGGGAACCGTGGTTGCCGACCTCCACGGCCGCCGGGCCGACGTCGAACGTCCCGAAGTCCATCGCCTGGACGTGGGCGGCGAAGTCGCGGGCGCGCTGGCCGGAGATCGGCCCGGATGCTAGCGCGTGGGGCAGTAGGAGTTCCAGATCGAGCAGTGCCGCATCGATCAGCTGGCGGTAGTGGCGGAGGAACATCGTGCTGGTGCCGAAGACCTCCAGGAGCAGCGGCTGCTGGCCGAGGCCGATCACCACGCCGCGCTGGCCTTCCAGCGGCTTCGGGGCGTCGTCGGCATCGAAGCGGTTCCGCTCTTCCTTGTCGTCCTTGAACTGGTCCATGTGCTGGAGGAGGGAGCTGGTGGCAGAGACGCCCCGGGCGTTGTCGAAGCGGCTGACCCGCTCCCAGATCCGCCCCTGCCGGTTGCTGCCGCGCTCGCCGCCATAGCCGTTGGCCAGTTCGGACCAGACGTTCAGCGGAGCGCGCCGGGCCTGCCGGCGGTGGCTGGTTTCGCTGGCTTCCCAGCGGCCGGCCTCGACGCAGAAGGTGTCGATGTCGCGGGTTTCGCCGGGACCGAGGACGACGTCGCGGGCGCACGTCCGGTGCTGCTGCCCGCCTTCGAGCAGCTCGCCTTCCAGCAGCAGTGCGGGGTGCGGGCCGTTGTTGGTGACGGTGAGGCGGGCCACCTGGGCGCCGCTGGCGAGTTCGGTGACGGCAACGTCTGCGTGGGTGCCGGTGCTGATGCCGAGGCTGCCGGAGCCTGAAGTCCAGACGGGGAAGATACTGAGCGGGCCGAGGCTGCTGCCGGCGCCGACGTGGAGCTGCGGGACTTTCATGGTGACCTCCGGTTAATTTAATGCATTTCTGCGCTAATTGATCCAAGTATGCACGGGTTGCTTCTTTAGCGCAAGACTGCGATAAATGAGGTGTGATGGTTTCCAAGAACAGTCCTGGCTCGTCCCTGCTCGACTACCCGCGGCCGTCGGTGGCGGTGGATACGGCGGTGCTGACCGTTGCGGGCGGGAGCGTGTGCGTGCTGCTGGTGCGCCGCGCGGAGGACCATCAGCACGGAAAGTGGGCTCTCCCGGGCACGTTCCTGCGCGAGCGGGAGACGCTGGCGGATGCGGTGCTGCGCTGCCTGCGCGAGAAGGCGGGGATCTCGGGTCGGGTTCCGCGGCAGCTGCAGGTGTTTGACGAGCCGGAGCGGGATGACCGCGGCTGGGTGTTGTCAGTGGCGCACGTAGACGTGGTGCCGTTGGCGGCGTTGGAGGAGGCGCTAAAGTCCGACGGCGTCCGGCTGGCTTCCGTGTCCGGGGAGCCGGAGCTGGTCGGCGGGCTGCCCTACGGGCATGCGGACATCGTGGCGAAGGCGGTGGAGTGGCTCCGGGCCGCCTACGCGGAAGAGCCGGATCCGGGGGCGCTGCTGGCCGAGCCTTTCACGCTGAAGGATCTACGGGGGCTGCATGAGGCGGTGGCTGGTGCCCCGCTGATGCGGGATACATTCCGGCGGTTCATGGAGCCGAAGCTGCAGGGGACGGGGCAGATGTCGGACAGGACGCGGGGGAGGCCGTCGCGGTTGTGGGTTCGCGGTGGGGAGCTGAAGGTCTAGTAAAGGAGGATTGAGAGGATTAAGGAACGGTTGCTTCGTGGTGGCCAGCACAGAGCCGCGCGGGAAATTTCGGCGCCTGCGCAATCAATCTCGCTTGACCGCCTGTGGAGGGTATTGGGTTGATGGCAATTAACGAGAATGGGGGCTCCGGCGAGGAGCTAACCTTCTTCTTATACCCTTCACACGAACTTGGAGTCATGAATGCCGCACAATCGCGACCTAAAAGACCCCGTAGTCCGGTACCAGCTCATGCTGCGGGCAGCCGATCATGCTGCGAACTCTGCCCACCAGTTTCGCGGCTGGTCCTCGTCCGAGAATCTCAGTAGCAGCCCACCGGTCACCGCAGCGAAGGTTGACAGCATGGTCGACGCCGTGAAAAACCATGCCGAGAGCATGCTGCAGTCTATGCACTGGGCGCCGGTCTATCTCTCCAGCGAGCCCGGGCATTGGATGGAAGACGAGACGGCCTGGGTGCTAAATCTGCTGGACGGACGCGAGAACCTGATAACCGGGATCGAACACGGTGCCGTGACCTACGCTCTAGTCGCTCGCGGCCGTCCGATCGTCGGCGCTGTCGCCCCGGTGTTCTCAAACGGCTGGTACATGGCAGCCGTGGAGTTGGGTTCATGGTCCCAAAAAGACCGGCAGGAACCGCAAAGGGTGGAAGTCTCTTCAGCAGGCACCCTCGCGGAGTCTACGCTGACCTTCGGACTGCCGCCCAGCGATAAGTCGGCGGCCGCCTTTAGACCAGCCGCCCGAATGCGCACTAAAGCCCGAGGCGTGAGGCTGCGCGGATGCTCATCGTTGGACTTGGTCGACGTTGCCCGCGGCGCTACGCACGGACACTTCGAAGCTAGCGTTCGCCCGGCAGACGCGGCGGCCGGCATGCTGATTCTTGATGAGGCGGGCGGCATCAGCACTGACTGGCGAGGCCAAATCATCCATGCGCGGGACAGTGCTGGCACCGTCAACCTGGCGGCCAGCAACGGACGCATCCAGCGTGAGATCGTCCAAATCCTGGCAACAACCAAGGCTGGGTCCGTCGGCGCCTAAATCAGCATTCCGGCACCTTGCGGCCAAAGCAAGGTCACCGCCCGGCGGAACACTTAGGGGCACTAAGAACGAGAACCAGTGGACTCGCTTTTTCTAAAAGTCTCGATTCGTCAAAATGACGGGGTGTTCCTACATCAGTCAGCTGGCGGGCACACTCTCTAGCCAAGCTGACGCATCCTCGGAGTCGATGTCGTCGGGCTGATCTCCGAAATCTTCTGGGCCGTCCTGCGGTGTAGCCAATGCGATATCCCGCTGCGCCGGTTTGCCCATTGCCTTCTCGATGAGCCGAATGAGTTCTTCCCGGCGAGCCTCAAAGAATGAATTGAAGTCTGCTGCCCGCAGGTGATTCGGATCAATTTTGTGGGTCGAAATAATCCGGTCCACCTCATGTGGTGGGAAACCCGCAGTTTCCAGGCGTTTGATGTAAACGGCTGGACTGTCTCCACTTAACAAAATGTTGGTTTTTTTGCCCAGCGGTGTCTTGTTGACTATCGACTCCCTCATAACCGGGTCGATGCCGGACTTATCGCACCAAGCGCGGGGGAAAATGTGATGAATGTCCACTTGGAGTTGTTCATACGTGGCATGTTCCATACGGATGTCTTGGCGCCAGTCGATACACCCTTGGGACATCAAGAGCGCATAGACGCCACGGTAAGCCGCGGAGCTACGAGTTTTCATCGAGAGGAGTCGTGACTCGAAAAATCCTGCTCTCGCTATAGTTTCTGGCATGGATACGGTTTCGGCTCGATCGGCCGTCGCCGTTGCCCATGGAGGCACCTGTTCCACATCACGAGCGAGCCTTGTCTCGCTCGTGCTGCCGTAGAGTTCGCCGAGAACGCCACACCAATACCACTGCGAGATCTTCTCAGTTACCCCATGGTTATCGATGGTCTCACCGATGAGAACTTTGAAGGCAATCAGGCCAACTACTTGGCTTCTGTATGGAAGGTATTGCGCAGAATGGATGTGCTCCCTCGTAAGGAAATGAGCGGCCCATTCCAGCGCCTGGCGAAGTTTGGGTGCCCATTTCACGTAGTCCTTGAGCTGTAGTCTGAGCATTTCCTCGCGCTTGGCGCTCACAGCGGCTGGCTTCGGCTTGCTGGCGACCACGTCAGCTTTTCTGGCATCCAGCGTCGTTAGGAGAGCTACGGCCTGCAGGAAATCGGTTCGCTGGAAATCATGAAGGACCTTGTGGCGGTTTAGGACATCTTCGGTAACAGCCCAATCGTCGGCGAGCCTGAAATCGGATCCATGTTCGTCGAAGTACTCCCGGTCTCCGGCGAATGTTGCCGTCAGGAGTTCGAACACATTCAGCGGGAGACCACCGGTGTTGACCTTCTCGAAGACGGTGGCGACGGCCTCCTTGGTCGTCGTGGAGGCAAGTTCGATGGCCGGAATCTCATAAGCCTGCATGGGCCCAGCCACCTGTGACTGGAAAGACGCCAATAGCAGAGTTCGCCGTGGCAAGTCGTCTGGGCCACCGGCGTGCAGGTAGGCCAGCATCCAGGTCACCCACGAGTTGTCGAATATCGCGGAGATGGGCATGAGACCGTGGTGCCACTGGAGTTCATCTGTCGAGATATCGAGAACGACAGTCCGCCCGAAATTCTCTGTGACCATTCCGCTTTCTGGGACTGATCGAATGGCCTCTGACTGCTCGGACGAGTCGCCTACTGCGGCCTCCACATCCACGAAGTAGCGTCGCCGCAGTTTTTTCTTTCGATCATCCTCCGTGTCCACTACGCCGTCGCCGGTCAGGGCCTGATATAGCGAAGTTAGCCGCTGCTGGCCGTCTAGGAGTAGAAACGCTGGCTCCTCAGATGCGCTCGCTGCACCTGTGATGGGCTTGGGCTTGAATCTCACGTGTTGGCCGCCGGTCTTCAGCAGCATGATTACGCCCATGGGGTGACCTCGGAGGATTGTTACCAAAAGTGAGCGAATGCGCTCGTCATCCCATTTGTATGAGCGTTGGAAATCCGGCAACTGAATGTGACCGGTAGATGCCCATTTCCGGAGCTCCGCTATGGAGTATTGCGGCGTCTGAAAGCTCGTGATGTTCAACTTCCTCAAGGTGCCAAGGGTGAAGCAAATATTCACGATGGTATCCGGAGCCCACGAGATCTTGCGCAGCTCGGCCTCGCGTCACCTAATTGACTGGCCAAAGTATATTGATGAGGATCTTCGCCGCGGCTGATGTGCGCATCACACGAAGACGTTCAATATGTGGTCCTGAATTTGCAGCTGTGTGTGGCGGCGGCACACCGGCCGCCACACACCTGGATCTTTAGCTAGCGGCGAGCCTGGCCTCGTGGTCGCTGAGGTAGTAGCCCTCGTCCCCTGCGGACAGAATCGCTGCGTTGGCCTTCTTCTGGCTGCGCACTGTGAATCCGATCTTGCCCTTCGGAGCCGAGGCGTACGGCGCCGCGTAGGAGATCATCACCGCGATAAGAGCGGGATCAACCTCGCCGGAAAGCGTTGAGGGGCTACTTACTGAGTGTTTGCCTCGAGGGTCGTGTGCAGCGGTCAGCAGGATTGCCCCGCGTGTTGGAGCACGGAGTGATTCCACCAGCTCCGTCACACCGTCTTTTTGCCGTGGGTCGGCGATGGCCTCTACGGCAACGCGTTGCCTCCGGGAACTGCCGGAGAATGCCCATTGCCGCTCCTCTCGGCGCTTCCGTTTGAGTACATTGAGCTGTACCCCATCGACAGTTACTTCTACTCCTTCGCTTAGCTCGGGAGCGATAACAATCCAATCCTTAATGCGTCCGTCGGCGCAGGCCTTCTTGAGAAACTGAAGCTGGGGTTCGAGATCGAAGGTTTCGCTGAAGGTCGTGTTCTGAAGGACATCAATGAAGTCGTCGGCGGACACGATTCCGTACTTAGCCGCATAATTTGATCCCGAATCCGTCACGAAGACGTCTTCGTGTACGGCAGACTCAAGCAGGGGTTTGACGGCTTGGAAGTTGCCCCTGTTGACGCTGTCCTGCTGCGCGGGCAGGGCGTTCAGGTCCTTCAGACGCCCGCCGTCCCCTCGCTCGGTTACAACTGCGTTGTATCGCTTGTTTGCGGCCGTTGGGGCAAGCCATTGGAGGTGCTGAGTAACGAGTGGCGGCACGTCTCTTGGGCGAACCTGGGGCTTCCCTTCGTCGTCCAATTCGGCATAGCGCGCAAGCTCCTCGCGGAAGAGCTCCTCGTCGATGACTATGGATTCGAAGGCTTCGTAAAGGTCAAAATATTTCTGGCCACTAAGCTCAGCTCGCCCAATATACAGTCGGACCAAGTCCTTGTATCCGCTGCGAAACCCGAACCATCGTCCCATCTGCATCAGAGTATCTGCAGCTAGCGTCTTTCGTCTGTAGTAGGAAACTGTGAGGCCCTCAACTGTGAATCCACGGCTCAACTTTGTCCCGCCCACGAGAATGCGCCAAACCGAACCTTTATCAAAATTAAGGGCTTCTTGATGCGCTTGCAGATCCTTATCTCCGTTAACAACGAGCACAGGGTTCTGGCTGGAGTTGATCTTGTCGAGTGCCTTCCCAATGAAAGGTCGAAGTTCGTCGAACGACGCAGGAATCAGGGCCTTGTCTTCGGCTCGAGCTTCGCTAACCGGAAGGTAGTCCGTAGCCCACAATTCCTCTAGTCGGGGGAGGCCCGACGATGAGTAGCCACCCTGGGCCCACAGCTCACGGAGGACGTCCGCAGTATCCCGGTGTTCAATCATTTTTACCGATTCGTGGACCAGCATCGTGTGGTGTCGGAATGTGTGTTCCGATTTTTCCGCGCGATATAGCTTGACGGCACCGGAGAGTAGGTAGGCGTCGAGGGCGCTTCGCAGCGACTCTTCCACCGAATCGGGCTCGTCTCCTTGAACGGATCGGACGAAAGCGGCCTCATTGGAGTTTCCGACGGATTTTGAGCCATTCTCGAACTCAACGCCGAGATCATGAAAGTCCTTTGCTCCCATATATCCCGCGGGTCGCTTCAAAGCAATGATGAAGTCGTTCGGGAATATGTCCGCCGCGTCATCTGGGTCGACGAATACGTTAGCGAAGGGTGTGGCGGTATAGCCAACGTACTGGGCGCGCTTGAGTGCGCCCAGCAAGTTTGTAATCTCGAGGTTTACGGCCGTGCGTTCCTTTTTCTCTGCAGCCGTAGGACGTTTTGTGCTGATGGATGCCTGGTCCGATTCGTCATCAATGATGAGTGTCGGGATCTCGGCGAGGCTGATTTTCAACGACTTGAGATCCGAAACGAGCTTTTTAAGGACGGTCGTATTCTTCTTTACTACGACGATTTTGGCGTCTGCCTTGTAGAGGTTGTCCGGGTGGTAAAGCGGCTTCGTCTTATCGCGAAGACCGGTGCGGAACTCAAGGGCGTTCAGTCCCTTCTTGAGGCGCTTATAGTCGTCTGCATATCCGGACAGGCGGACAATGTCAACGAAGCCTGCATCGGAAGGCTGAACGCCGTGCGACAGGAAATTATCCCAGTCCGTATCGTCCAGATAATCGATTTCCTTGCGGTGATCTGGATCATCGACGTCCATACCCCCGATGATGTTTTCCTTGCCCACGAGCTCCATGTCGAGGCGCCGCTGCGTCTGGGTCCGCAGCATATTCAGCGTTCCTGCGAGCACGATGATTAGTCGGTAGCCAGCATCGATGGACTTGGCAATGGTTCCGGCAAACTGAGCAGTCTTCCCGCTTTGCACGTAGCCCACGACCAATCCTTTTGATTGGTAGGGAGTTTCATTCGTGGGGTCACTGAGCCGGCTGACTACTTCACGCGTGCTGACGTCCAGATCTGCTATCGCCTCCGCTGGCCACCCCTTGCCGGAGAGGACACCGCGGTAGGCCGGCCAGTAGAAAGAATGCTGCTTCGCGCGCTCCTCTGTGTACCAAGGGTCAGCCTCAGTTGCAATAACAATGTCCCCTTCGTCCGAACGCACTGGCCACTGCCCGTTCACCACCTCTTTGGCCTCAGCGCTGAAGCCGAGGAGGGTGAGGACTCGATCGCGACGTCCAACCGTTGCTGGCTCCGAAGCTTCGAACCACTCGCCTTGGGAAGTGGCGTCCCACCGAGCCAACGCGAGTTGGAACTCCATTCGGATGGGGTCGTTGACATTATCCGCAGTGATGGATGCGATCAACTCTTCCTCGGTCATAGTTGGAAGGTCTTCAACCTTGAGCTCGTTGTTAACACGAACCAACAGTGATTTCGGCCGGTCAGCTCCCATAACCTTCAGCTGAGAGATGATGGCCTCGCGAATAGCGGATGATGACAACGTTTCCCCCACAGGACCCGTCCCTTCGTGTTTAGACCAGTTGGTCGATGGAAATTGCTTGATTGAGAGGAGTGGGTGCAGCGGCCGGCTCACGGCTGCTGACATCAACACGATAGGAAACGTCACTGACAGTTTCGAAGTGCGGCACAACTGACTTCAGTGCTGCGGTAGTAATTGCGGGGAAGTCGTCGGTAACAAGGTAAGTCTGGATGGGGCTTCGCAGCATAAACCGCTGGGAATAGAGGTCTGCGTCCTCGCGGCGCCAACCCAGACCCTTTAGGTAACCCCAAAAACGCTCTGTTTCTGTATCCAAAGACCGCGCGACGGCGGTTACCAGTTCGTTCAACGACTCACCGGAGTCCAGCCCCGCCCTCGTGATCTGAACGGAAATTAGCCACAGGTCTCGCCCTGGGTTCTTTTCGAGCTGGGAAGCCGATCCGATCACGTGGATCCGCTTCTCGCTGGTGGTCGTCTTACATTCGGCGTCGAAGGCGCTGAATACGAAGTCGTGCTGTTCGCTCGCAGGTCCCAGCCATGCGTCGACAGCACTTGCTTCGCCAACCAGGGAGATGAGCTGGCGCATGAGTAGCAGCTCGCCGTACAATCCGTGCTGCTGTTCTGCGCTCAAACCGCTCTTGCCGCGTAGTAGAGCCTTGTAGTTTCCAAGTGCTTCCGTTGTTGCACGCGCAAAGCTGGAACCGGCGAACAGCTCATCGATTATCGCCGTCAGAATGTTGTAAGCCTCAAAGTGGGCGTCCGTAGCATCCACCCGGACCTCGAATTCGCTAGCGGGTCCATCGCCCAGGACAGCAAAGGAGATCCTGCTGAATTTGCTGATGTCGGGTTCAGGTCCCTCTGCCGGAGCAGTAAGGGCTATCTCTTCATGGATTGGGTCGATGGTGATTTCGCATCGTGGCGAGTCGATGACACGATGCCTGGAAATTTCGCGTTCCGCAAACAGGCGTTCCAGCGAATCAGGGTCAAAAAATCGGTGCTGGAGGTTACTCATCATGACTTTCATCGTGGACGGCAGAGGATCGACTAACATCGTCTCTCAGTGCGTGCTCGAGCGCTAGTGAAATTCGGAAATGATCTTGTTGTCTATTTTTCTGGAGATGAGATTTAAGAAACTCTTCCTCCAGCAGTAAAAATAGTAGCGTCTTGACCAGCTGAGCATCATTGATCGCACCTTTCATGCCACCATTAATGACTTCCCGATAATTCTGATTCAGATAAATTGTCCGATTTTCTAGATCAATCTCATAGAGACCCATGCTGAGGGCTTTCCAGCCTATTTGGATGGGGTCCGAGTTAGCCCGCAGCATCTTTTCATTGGATGCAATCATCGTCCGACTGGCATCAGAAAAGCCACGGCCCATGGGTGCGAAGCGCCGATGTTCTCTTGTACGTCGGTTGGACTCTTTGAATGCGGCTCTGGCTGTGTCCAAGTACTGTCGAAAGGTGACTCCCGAACTGCTGACCGCTCTGTCGATCGCAGTCGTAAGTGCTGGCGTGAATTGCACCCCGGTCTTTTCTGGATTGATCTTGACGTGCTCGTCGATGCCGGTGCCCACATCGAAAATCACCCGCGCCAACTGCAGCGCCTTTTCGTTGGGGAGGAGCTTCGGCCATCCCCCGAGATGCTGGAGCCGGTCGCGGCGGTACACGAATATGCCCTGGTGGTGTTCCCTGTCCTTGCCCAACAGACGCGCGGAGGGGGATGACCCACCAGCTGGCAGAATGTGGCACTCGAGTGTGAACTCTTGATCGCCTACATGCCCTACCAGCTTCATCGGGTAGTCGTCGTGGGCGCTTTGCCTGTAGTCGAACGGGTCCGTTGGTTCCAGCCTGGAACTCAAGCCCGGTGCGGACTTGTCGGCGTCGAAAACGTCAACGTAGATGTCCACAGCACCTGTCTCCAGAAGACGGTGGAAGATGACGGACAGCTCGAGTTTGAGAGCCACCAGAGCATTTTCAAACCAACGGGTTTGATCGGCGAGGTTATCTGCCGCGGACATGCCATGCACGTCTGACCACTGCACTACTGTGCCGGTCGTAAGGTCGAAGCCGTAGTCAGATGCGTAGAGATGCGCCAGCGCGGAGGACTTACTGAGAATGTCGCACTGCGCACCATTCATCATTGAGTCCTTCGTCATCCGCATGCCGGTCGGATCGTTGTTCGCAGCCCTGGTCCACACGCTGAGCACATTGGCCTGGCTAAGCGAACTTGCTTTGAGACCCATGCCGAAATGACCGAGCTCGTCCGGTCGGTAGTCTCGTCGCCGGCCTACCGTCATCCCATCGCGGAGCCCCTGCGGGGTCATACCTTTCCCGTTGTCGACGATTTGCACGCCGACAATGCTCCCGTGACTCTGCAGGAAACGAACTAAAACTGCATTCGCCTCAGCACTAATGCTGTTGTCGATCAAGTCGGCGATAGCCGAGCTCAGAGTGTGGTGCTTTCCGAGGCCCTCCATTGCTTTCGAATCGATGGGCAGCGTGACACGCTCTACGGCCTCTTCGCCACCGAAGAGATCCACACTTGTCACGACTCGTCCTCGAACTTTGCTGACTCGAACTTGAGCTGCGCAGCATTCTCGCGGACCACACGTACGGTGTCGGCATCGAATCCGGCCGCGCGGTTGGCGATGACCTCGACGGACACTTCGATGTCGGCGTCGGGAACGGTCGCAAGATGACTTAGCACCTCGTCGTAGACCTTCTGAAGATCCGCTCTGAGCGCCTCGGCGCGAGCGTAGAACGTACCGGTGAACCTAACATTCTTGGCGCGCTCACGCTTTGGAGGTTGCAGCTGCTCCCATGGCAGTTCCGTGGTCACGCCTTCCTTGCCGCCGAAGGCATCGGAGGTGCTGTCACCCGGCTTATCGACGGCTTGAGCCTTCGCCGCCTCTCGCTCCCGCTGCTTCTCAGCCAGCCTTGGATCTACCAACAGTGTCGAGTCGGTGATTGTCCCAAACGAGTCGTTACTCATCGGAAGTGCCAGCCCGAGGAAGTCCCCTGAAGCTTCGTTGTAGCCCTCGGCCAGGGCGAAGCCCTCAGTGCTCCAAGTGGGCAGATCCAGCACGGCACGCACACCCGTGTCGAGGACTGAGCGGTCGCGGATACGCCGCAGGTAGGCGTACTGGGTGTAGTACCCCCACAACTCGCCTACAGTGATGCGTCCAGCGTTCCAGCGTGCCCTCAAACGTCCATCCAGGGCCTGCTTGATCGCAGCCGGCGCGTTGACCACGCGCAACGCATCATAGCGGACCAGAGCTGCGCCTGTCCGCTCTGTGAGCGATTCCGAGCCGCTGCCGATCTTCTGTTTAGACCATTGGACCGTGTGGCCCTCGTGGATCTCGGGCGCGAGGGCCCATAGGTACGTGCCGGACAGCCGAAGATCCACGGCCTTTCGGCTTTCCGCGAGCCGGGCTTTGACCTGAGTTTCTTGTTGGCGAGTCAGGCCGAGATCATCGATTTGGCCGCTAATGTCGCGCCACGCGATGAAGTCCCGGACCGCGGTATCAAGCGAGGCGTACTCGTTGTCGTCCGGGGCGAGGAACACAACCATGTTACGGTGCTGCCGATTCGCAGACCCGCGATGTTCATACACTTCTTGAGCGAACGCCAGCGCATCGCTCGTCTCGGCTTTGCTTCGGTGTCGGTGTTTAGGGTGAAGCAGGACAAGCCGAACGCCTTCCGCATCAGGTACGTCCGCGGACGACGACGGCGCCACTACTGTTCCGGCGAACGCGAAAGTCGTGCGCCCCTCGGCTTTGTTGAGGCGGTCCACAACCTCCTGCCAGACGTCTTCTTTGTGCAGGCGCTCGGCAATGTCCTTAGCCTTGCGACTCACTGAGGCCTGGACATCGAACCAATAGCGGCTGGACTCGGAATAAAAATAGGTGGCCTGCTCTGACATGAGCTGAAGCGCACTGCCAAAGTTTCCAACCACATCGCCGGGGATGGCGACTCCAAGGGCAACATGCTGACGTTCGATGCCCTTGTGCGCGCTGCGGAGCGTTGGGGCGGAGCCCAGGAAGATCGTTCGTGCCAAGCGTCGAGACAGAAGTCGCTGTTGGAACGCTGGCCTTGATGCATCTATCCGGGCCGGGGTAGCTGATGAGCCGTCGACGTCGGCGTCGATGATGGGCTTCCACTGGTCGTCGAGGTACTGCGTGATCTCCGTGAGGACACCGTCGGTGTCGAGCGGGACGCTGCCCGGCATGATCATAGGGCTTTGGTCGCCAGCCATCCATAGCTCGTGAACAACCGTGCTCATGAGCCGGAGTACGCCGCGGGTTCGCTGGAACCTCTCCAGCGTGGACCAGTCGCGGTAGAGGCGCTCGAAGAGCTCCGGGTGAATAGGGTAAGCCTCGGCGATGCGGCGCTCGTATTCGCGATCCATCGTTTCGATGGGGAACTCATCGCGATGATTCTTATAGAACTCGGCGAATTGTCGGGCCGTCGATGATATAGAGATGGCGGCGTCACCAGAGGGAGCTTCAAACAGCCGCCGGCGCACGATCTCGAACGACTCGCGGGACGTTGCCGGCCGCCACTGATCTGCCACCCGACGGACCACGTTCTGCAGACGCTCGAGTGCAGCTTTGCCGTTGGCGCCGCCGACTTCGAGGTCGGACGAGAAATCCTGCTCGCCTTCCGAGGTGTGGTCGGACGCTGGAATCGAGACCACCAGCATGACGCCCGGTACAGATTTTGCCGCTTCCGTGAGTGTCTGTGCGAAGGTGAACTGCGTGTCGAAGGTGCCAGCTGGCAAGCCATCCCGCGCGTAAAGCTGCCGGGCATACGCCACCCACTCGTCAATAAGAATGAGCGATGGTGAGTAGCGGCTCAGCAGCGTCCTCAGGCTTGCGCCCGGATTGGTGCCGGAGACGTCGGATTCCTTGACGATGTCGTAGCCGTCACGGCCACCAAGCTGCCAGGCCAGCTCCCCCCACAGGGTGTTGACCACTGTGCCGTCTGCCTTGGCGCTGTCCTTCCCCGGCGTTACGGCTATGTGATTTCCCACGAGGACAGCGCGCCTGCACGTGCCGAGCGCTTGGAGGTCGGTGCCGTTGAGGAGCTCTTGAATTTCCTGAGGGTAATCGCCGAGTTCGTGGCCTGACATGATATGCCAGAGAGCGAGCATCGAGTGGGTCTTCCCGCCGCCGAAGTTGGTCTGCAGGTTGATCACGGGGGGAGCGTTAAGATTTCCGCTAACCCGGCGAACGGCTTTTTCGAGGAGATCTTTAAGTCCTTCTGTCAGGTAGGTGCGGCGGAAGAACTGCACAGGATCGATGTATTCCTCGGATCCGACACCCTGCGCCACCATGTGGAGGTCAGCCGCGAATTCACTGGCATTGAAGGTTCCGCTGATGACATCTGGGTGCGGTTTGACGATGTCACGCCAGGCTTTGAGCGTGGATGAGCCAGTTTCCGTCAGGACACCCGAGGTTGTCGCCTTTTTGACGTCTTTTTGGAAGTTGCTGTTGCGGAGATCCTCCCGGGAAGCCCTGATCTGATCGGCGCCCACAGGGGATCCCACCACTCGCAAGAGTCGTTCGAGGGTGTCCAGCGCACGATAGGCGTCGTCGAAATTGACTGGCGTTCGGTGCGCCCAGTTGTGGCGGATGTCCCGGGCCTCTCCAGCTAAATTGCGCTCCGCAGGGGACAGCTTTCCGTCGAAGGGGAACCAGCCGGGAATTAGTTTTTCCGTGAGTGCTCGGAGTTGATCATTGGGATCAAGTCGGTTGTACTGTTTTGCCGCGCCGTTTTGTGCATCCTTGGCGGCGAGAATTATCGTCCAGTCCTTGCCCGGAGGCACTCTGGACGCGAGCGCCTCAGCGACGAAGGGCTCCAGGCCGTGCGCCAAAATATCGAGTGCCTTGCCGATTCGATCGAGATTGCTCATTGCCATGTTGCCCCCAGGCGCCTTTCTAGAACTCGTCATCGAGGGATTCGAAGTCGAATCCGCTCTGTACGTTGGTGGACGCGCCTGAGTCGGAGGCGCGAAGAATGTCTGGCCACGCAGTGGCCAGGTTGTTGAAGGTTTGCCCGATGGCAGACCAATTCTTTCGTTCAGCTATTGAGTACAGCAGATACGCGAGTTCCTTCACCGCATCCAAATCGATCCGCGAACCGGGTGCCTGTTTTAGACTGGCGACTAGCCGGCCAGCATCCTCGATGCCCTTGGCTTCAAGGACACGAGCCGTGTGAAGCGCCGCCTCCCAGACACTGAGACGTTGGTCGCGGCGGGGATCGTAGTCATCCGGGAGTTTGGCAGGGGCAAAAAGCTGCACCCTGCCCGCCCGGCTGGTGAGTATGCCACCACGCTCCATTCCGGGAACGGACGTGTTCAGTGCAGTTGCCTGGTTTTCGGCATCGCCAAAGAGTCCTTCATCGAACGCGTTCTGATGGAACCATTTGAGCGCCCAGCGCGTGTCTGAATCGAAGTCGCCCTCCAACTCATTGAGCACTTCCGCCAAGACCTGGTTGATGAGCTCGAGCGCTGTGCGGACCCGCATCGCCGTCCCGTCAGCTTCGGTGACCTTAGAGTAGCGAGTGAATACGGCCATTCCCGGTCCGATCGTCGACTGGGCGAGGTCCACAGGGGCAACTGTGGCCTCCTGCAACTGCCGCAGCTGTTTAGGGAGTTCCGAGCGGAGGACGGCAAGGAACCCGCCACGGTCAGTAGATGACGCTGATTCGCTCCGTGGGCGGCAAGCTAAGACGATCGACGACGCGAGGGCGTTGCTGCCCAGACCTATCAATCGACCGCCGCGCTCGCTGCGGACAGGCCATGTTGCGGTCACGATCCAGCCGGCACGGACGATACCTTCGAGAATCGTCGACCATCCAGTTGACGACTGGCCGTCTACGCTCGCCTCCGACTGACGGAAGGCGTAGTAAACAGTGATGGGGTAGTCGGGGTTAGCGCCCGCACGCATACCTTCAAAGACATGTTCGAAGCCCGACTCGAAGAAGGCCTCTGCGCCCGCTGTTCCTTTGTGACGGTAGGGATTTGCGACCAGCTCTTCGGCCTTAGGAACGAGAAGCGTTCCCATCAACCGCGGGTGTATCGACCTAAGAGTGCGGCGCTGCCATACGTAAAAGTAGTCCGAGAGGTCGGAGTAGCCGATATTGTCGTAGTAAGGGGGGTCAGTGCTGACGACGTATCCACTGTAATTCCGTGATGAGGCATCCGCTTGGATAGCAGCGCCTGGAGTGGGTTGGCCTGCGCTTGTCAGTGCCCGATGCACCCAATCAA
This sequence comes from Pseudarthrobacter sulfonivorans, assembly GCF_024391045.1. GTDB lineage: Bacteria > Actinomycetota > Actinomycetes > Actinomycetales > Micrococcaceae > Arthrobacter > Arthrobacter sulfonivorans_B. The sequence continues at coordinate 3,650 of NZ_JANFCZ010000026.1, read as the reverse complement.
GTTGGCCAAGGAAGTTTCCTGTCGAGGACGAAAAGATATTGACCTCGGCAAAGTCCCACACCATCGGGATTGCTTGGCGACCGAAAACGCTGCGAATCGTTTCACCGGCGCTGATCCAACTGCATAAGCTGGAGTTGTAGTCGACACATCGGCTGACGGCGAGTCCGAGGTAGGTGGCCACGGCGTCGGCATACGCCTCGGCTCCAATGCCGCCTGCTTCTAGGCGGGCGCCGTTCGGAATGCCCGCCGCCAGCCCGTCAGAGAGCACTCGCTCGCGCGCCTCGGCCACGAGGTCACTGAACGTCGTTAGGGCAACGAGCTGGCGATTTGTGAAGAGATCGGAGAATTTAGTCAAACCGTAAGATGGCGTCCACAGATTCCGAGGATCAAAGCCCAGATCCTGGTCCGGGACGTCGGCGGGCCGAGACACTGCCGCAGCTGCTTCGTGAGTTGAGTTGGGAGCCAGATACATGCGTTGCCTACTACCTTCGGCAACCACAGCTAATAGGGACGCGCCCAACCCACCAGCGAGCCCCTGCTCCTTAACGTAGCTCGTTGGAACGGCAGTGGCGCACGCAACGCACGTAGCTCCGTTCCGGCCGGACATTGTTCCATCAGCTGTGCCAGTCGGAGCTTCGGCTCGATCGGTGCCGATCGAATATGTGACCTTTCCTCCCTCGACCTTTGGGACGACGTAGGCTTCCTTGCCCTTTTTCTTGCCCAACCACCACGAGCGGACCAGAGGCATGGCAATGCCGCAAGCAGGATTGGGGCACTTGACCGTTCGCGCCCAGATCCAAGCGATGACGTTAGCGCTCTGTCCGGCACCAAGCTCGGCACGGGGATAAAGATGGCCGATCTTCAGCTGCGCGGCGTCGCGCATCCATTCGCCGTACGCGCGCACATCGGCGGCGAGGCCCTCGGCGCCGGTCCACGCCGTCGTCTGCCCTTCAGAGAGTCCAGGGAAGACAGGTGGCTGGTCGGCGAACTTTGGCGGTATCTCAATAAGTGCCTTGTTAATCAGCACGGCCACGGGGTTGAGGTCGGAGGCGTGGGCCTCAAGGCCGAGCCGTTGAGCCTCGAGCGGGATCGACCCACCGCCGGCGAAGGGATCCAGGATAGCTGGCGGACCGTCCGGTCCGGCCGATTTCACGATCTCCGCGTGAGCAGCTTTGAGTAGAGTTTTGTTATTGGAGTTTTCCCACACCACGAGCTGCTCGATGATGTTGTGGAGGCGTGCCCGCTCGGTGGCCTGTGCCTCTTCGGTAGGAAAGCGGTCCGGGTGTGATGAGGGGTCATCGACCAGCTGGGCGAAGAGCACGGCGCGGGCGGCGGCAAGGGGGCGTCGGGCCCACCACAGATGCAGGGTGGACGGGTGTCCGTGGCGGATGGACTTTTCGCGTGCTGACTCCCGGTTTATGACCTCGAGAGGCATCGAGACCTCAATGAGTTTGCGCTTCTCCGCGTGCATACGTGCTTAGTCCATTCATGTTGTGCTGCCGGACCCGCGGCATCCGGGTTCCACAGCCAAATGTATACTCCGCTTGCTAGCTAGACTGCATCGGGCACGCGGGGTGAACCGAAGGTCTGAGGATCAGGTGTGGCTAAGGCTGGCGCGCCAGCCGTTCTGACCAAAAGTGTCGTAGTGGCCGGCTAAGCTAGTGGTCATGCCACAACGTCTACGCCTCATCGACCTCTTCGCCGGCGCGGGCGGAATGACCCAGGGATTCAAGTCCACAGGACGGTACAAAACTGTCGTCGCCGTCGAGCTCGACAAGTATGCTGCGGCCACTTTTGCACAGAACCACAGAGCGGCAAAAGTCTATGCAGGGGGGATCGAGGAGTGGCTGGACGATGGTCTCGTGCCGCAGGCCGACGTGATCATCGGGGGACCGCCTTGCCAAGGATTCTCAGCACTTGGAAAGCAGGACGTGCTCGATGAGAGGAACTTCCTCTGGCGGAAATATGCCGAGACCATCATTAGGGCACAACCGAAATTTTTCGTCGTCGAAAACGTCCGGCAGTTTCTGACTTCGCCCCAGTTCTCGGAATTTGAATCATGGGCTTCACCTGGAGGGCCCTTGCAGGATTATGAGCTTCAGCCACTCTTGCTGAATGCCGCGGACTTTGGTGCCTATCAAGCCCGCACGCGGACCATCGTGATCGGGCGACGGAGAGGTCTTCCTGAGATCCAAGTGCCGAGCGAAGGACCGTTCAAAGGAAAGCACCGCAGCGTAGCGGACGCATTTGCGGGAATGCCGAACCAACGGGTCATACCGCGGATGACGTCGGTGAGGGATTTTCCGGACACGAAGACTGAAGTTGGCGGTGCGGCGATGCCCGGTCCGTTCACAACGCCCGAGCTGCACGTGACACGCAACTACACAGATAGGTCTCTGGAGCGCTTTAGGACGATCCCAGCTGGCGGCAATCGGTTCGATATCCCGGAGGGACTGTTGGCCGACTGCTGGCGTAAACACAAGAGTGGATCTGGCGATGTGATGGGTCGTTTGCACTGGAACAAGCCATCAGTAACGATTCGAACCGAATTTTTCAAACCTGAGAAGGGGCGGTACCTTCACCCGGATCCGAACGTTCACCGGGCGATCACACACTTTGAAGCCGCACGGCTCCAGGGCTTCCCTGACGACTACAAATGGATGGGCTCGAAGACGGCCATTGCCAGGCAGATCGGCAACGCTGTCCCGATTCAGCTCGCTTCCTTCCTAGGTCAGCTCATAGCTGAAGCGTGGGACTCCGCACTGGCAGGGGCCGCCACTGGGCCGTCGAGTATGAGCGAGGAGGCCGCCTGATGCTGAGCTACAGAACACTTTTCAACATCAACCCGGGGTCAGACGCCGACGTGGTTCAAGGTGTCCTTAACAAGACATTCGATTGGCTCCGAGAGAAGGGCCTGGACTCCGATTCGATCGAAGTTAACCAAGACGTCGCAGTCGCAGATCATGCAAGGGTGAAGTGGATTGCCCCCGACTCCGCAGACTTTGCTGACACTCATCGCCTCATCCTCACGGAACAATCGCCCATGGGGGAATGGGTCTCCACCATCACCATTCGGCAACCGGCCGATGGTCGTCCATGGTTCTGGATGGACGTTGAAGGACCAGAGTGGGCCGGGGCGCCCAGGCTGGTCCGGTCGTTGATCGAGGATTACGCCTGTTCGGATCGCGGCGTCAAGCTGACAAATCGGCCGGTGGTAGTTCGGGCACAGCAGGTGGATCAACTCATTCAACTCCTCGGCCGAAACGGCCGGAGGACTCTCTCGTTCATTGCTGGGAGTAGCGCCGGACTGCCGATGAAAGACTGGACGGAATTCGTCGGCAATATCCTCAAGCAGACAACTGGTCAGGCATCTGCCTACGTGCTCGATCCGGTTGCAACGACGATGTTCAACCAGCGAGTTGGGATGGAGTTCGGTGTGAGGCCGGGCATGCTACGGACGTACCTTCCCGATTTGGATGTCAGTGATCCGCAGGATGCAGCCCGACACCGATTCCTGACGACAGAGTCAATCGCCTCGCAGCACGTGGGACGTCTCCGCAAGACCCTGAGTTACAAGGCGCGCGAAGTAGCGCAGACATCACTGCTGGATGACAGTATCAGGCTGCTGGATCGACGGATTGATGACCTGG
>NZ_JANFCZ010000025.1 GCF_024391045.1 Pseudarthrobacter sulfonivorans | reverse complement strand
CGTGGAGCAGCCCATCGGACAGCTTTCCGGCGGTGAGCGGCAGTGTGTGGCGATCGCCCGGGCCGTGTATTTCGGCGCGAAGGTCCTGATCCTGGACGAACCGACGGCCGCGTTGGGCGTGAAGCAGTCCGGCGTGGTCCTGCGGTACATCCTGCAGGCCCGCGACCGCGGCCTGGGGGTCATCTTCATCACCCACAACCCGCACCACGCCTTCCCCGTGGGGGACCGGTTCCTGCTGCTCAAACGCGGCAAGTCCATCGGCTACTACGACAAAAAAGACATCACCCTGGATGAACTCACCGCCCAGATGGCCGGCGGTGCCGAACTCGCCGAACTCGCCCACGAACTCGAACAACTCGGCGGCCACACCGAGGCCCTCAAAGAAGTCCAGGCCGAAGTCGCCGACGTCGCAGACACCGCTCCCGCCGTCGGCCCGAAACACGCCTAGCGGCGGCGCCCGACCGGGTGCTCCGGACATCCTCCGGGGTATCCCGGCGCCTGTGCGCCTGCCAAGGGGCGAATCATACGAATATCAATGAAGGGAACACCATGCCGATCCGGGTAGGCGTCATCGGCGCCGGAATCATGGGCGCGGACCACATCAGGAACCTTTCCACCACCATCGGCGGCGCCGAAGTTACCTTTGTGGCAGATCTCGACGCCGACCGTGCCGCCGCGGCAGCGCCGCCGTCGGCCCGCATCACCACGGACCCTTCGGAGCTGATCCACTCAAGCGAGGTGGACGCCGTCGTAGTTGCCTCCCACGATTCCACCCACGCCGGCCTGGTCCTGGAATGCTTTGAAGCGATGACGCCGGTCCTGTGCGAAAAGCCGCTGGCGCCCACGCTCTTGGAAAGCCTGGACGTGGTGGCCGCGGACGCCGACATGGTGGCCGCAACTGGAACTTCCCTGCTCACGCTCGGCTTCATGCGGCGCTTCGACCCGGGCTACGTGGCGCTGCGGCAGGCCGTGCAGGGCCGGGTGCAGGGCGAGCCGTTGATGGTCCACTGCATCAGCCGGAACGCTTCCGCAGCTCCCGGCGCCACCGCCGAATCGGCCATCACCAACTCTGCCATCCACGAGCTGGACATCATTCCCTGGCTGCTGGGCTCGCCCGTCACCGAAGTGTCATGGCAGGCCGGAAAGAGCACCTGGAACGCCGACGGCGGACTGCGGGACCCCGCGTTCATGACGCTCCGCACCGCGGACGGAACCCTCACCACGCTGGAACTGTTCCTCAACGCGCAGTACGGCTACGCCACCCGCTGCGAGGTTGTTTCGGAACGCGGCACGGCGGCCCTGCAGGACCCGGCTCCGCTGCTTTTTGAACAGGAGGGAACCAAACAGGAACAGGTCCCTGCGGACTGGCGTCCGCGGTTCGCCGATGCCTACCGGCTGCAGCTGCAGGCATGGATCTCGGCGCTCGCCGCCGGGGACAAGCCGGCCCTGGCTGGCGCGCAGGACGGCCTCAACGCCTCCCTTGTTGCCCAGGCCATGATCCAGTCGCTGCACAGCGACGGCGCGGTCACGAAAGTCAGCTACGCATGAGAGCTGCAGGACTCCCGCAGTCCCGGGTCCCCGAATCCCGTGACGCCCCGGTGCTGCGGTGGGGCATCATGGGTCCGGGCTGGATTGCCGAACGCTTCACCGAATCCGTCCAGGCGTACACCGGGCAGGTGATCGCCGCCGTCGGGTCCCGGTCGCTGAGCCGGTCCAAAGCCTTTGCGGACACGTACAATGTTCCCGCGGCCTACGGCAGTTATGAGGAACTGGCCGCCGCCCCTGATATCGATATCGTCTACGTGTGCACCCCGCACACCGGCCACCACGCGGCCGCGGTGCTGGCCATCGACGCCGGAAAGCACGTCCTGATCGAGAAGCCGATCGGACTCAACGCGGACCAGGCACGGGACCTGGCCCACCTGGCCGAAACCGCCGGGGTTTTCGCCGCGGAGGCCATGTGGACGTTCTTCCTGCCCAAGTTTGACGTCATTCGCCAGATCCTCGACGCCGGCACCTTGGGAACCATATCCACGGTCGTCGCGGAATACGGCGAACACTTCGACCCCTCCCACCGCATCTTCAGCCCGGAACTGGCCGGCGGCCCGCTGCTTGACCTGGGCACCTACCCGCTGGCCCTGGTTACCGAGGTACTGGGCCGCCCGCAGCAGCTGGCCGCCTTGGGGCAACCGCATGATTCCGGGGTCAACGCCCAGCTGTCCGCCGTGATGCAGTTCGACGGCGGCGCCCAGGCCGTGGTGAACACCCAACTGCACAACTTCACGCCCACGGCCGCCACTGTGGTGGGATCCGACGCAACGCTGACCATCGACGGCCCATTCAACATGCCCGGCGGTTTCGAGGTCCGCTTCCCTGACGGCACACGGCTGCGCCATGACGAACCCGCGGGCGGTCATTTCGAAGGCCTGCACTATGAGGCCGCAGCCGTGGCCCGCGCGATTTCCGCCGGAAGCACCCATGCCGGCCAACGCACGCTGGAGGCCTCCATCCGGACCTTGGAAGTAGCCGACGAGATCCGCCGCCAGCTCGGCGTCGTATTTCCCGGCGAGCCGGCCAGCCCGGGCCGCACCGCCCGGCACTGAACCGCACCCGCTCTGATATCTACGTACAAACTTTTCGACCTACTGAAAGGACAAGCCATGGCTTACCTCGCACAGAACTCCACCTCACTCCCGGCCCCGGTGCGCATCGGGCTCATCGGTTCGGGCTGGATGGGCGCATTCCATGCGGAGAGCATCGCCCGCCGGGTCCCGGACGCCGTGCTCGCCGCCATCGCCGACCCCAACCTTGAATCCGCCGGCGCGCTGGCTGCCACGCTCGGCACGGCCAAGGTGACGGCCAGCGCGGAGGACATCCTGGCTGATCCCGAGATCGATGCCGTCATCATCGCCAGCCCCGCCCGCTTCCATGCGGCCCTGACCACGCAGGCGGCCGCCGCCGGAAAGCATGTTTTCTGCGAAAAGCCAGCCGCCCAGGGACTTGACGAGCTCGATGCCGCACTCGCCGCCGTGGAGGCTGCCGGCGTGCACTTTCAGATTGGCTTCAACCGCCGGTACGCCGCCGACTTCCAGGCCGCCAAGCAGGATTTGACGGCGGGACTCGCCGGTCAGCCGCAGCTCCTGCGATCGCTGACGCGTGATCCGGGCAATGGCAGCATCCCGAATGCCGCCCGCGTCCCTGCCTGGACCATCTTCCTGGAGACCCTCATCCACGACTTCGACACCCTCAACTGGTTCAACGAAGGCGCCGAACCCGTGGAGGTCTACGCAGTGGCCGACGCCCTGGTGGAACCGGACCTTCGTGACCAGGGCTTCCTCGACACCGCCGTGGTCACCATCCGTTACAGCAACGGAGCCATCGCCGTGGCGGAGGCGAACTTCAGCGCCCTGTACGGCTACGACGTCCGCGGCGAGGTCTTCGGCTCCAAGGGCATGGTGCAGGCCGGCCGTGCCACCGAAACCGCGGCCCGGCGCTACACCGCGGACGGCCTCACGGCAGACACTCCGCGGCTCAACGTGGAACTCTTCCGGGACGCCTACACCGACGAACTCGCCGACTTTACCGCCGTGGTGAGGTCGCGGCGCGACGGTACGCCGCCGCCGTCGGGCGATTTCGCCCTCACCCCGGGAGCCGCAGACGCCCGGCGCGCCCTCGCCGTCGCACTGGCATGCATTGAATCCGTCAAACAGGGTGCCCCGGTGGCTGTTCCCGCGGCCGCCAAGGCACGAGTCTGATGCGGCTGGCCGTCTGCGCGGAGATGGTGTTCACCGACTTGCCCTTCACCGAACGGGTGCGGCGCATCCACGACGCCGGGTTCGACGTGGAACTGTGGGATTCCCGCACCAAGGACCTGGCAGCGCTCAAAGCGACCGGGGCGGTGTTTTCCTCCATGACCGGATACACGGCCGGGAGCCTGGTGGACCCCGCAACCGCCGACGACGTGGTCCGGACGGCTGAATCGCTGATTCCCACGGCCCTGGAGCTCGGGGTCAGCCGCATGGTGGTGCACTCCGCGGAACTGGTGGACGGCAAGGCGGCGCGTCCCGTCTTCCGCTCCACCGGCCCCATGTGGAGCACCGGTTCACGGACCCTGGAACGCCTCGGCGCCCTGGGGGAGAAACATCAGGTGACCTTCTGCCTAGAGAACCTCAACACCATCCTGGACCACCCCGGCATCCCGCTGGCCCGCGCCAAGGACACCCTGGCCCTGGTGGAAGCAGCCGGACACCCGAACGTAAAGCTCATGCTGGACCTCTACCACGCCCAGCTGGGGGAGGGGAACCTCATCGAACTGGTCCGCACTGCCCTGCCGCACATCGGCGAAATCCAGGTGGCGGACGTGCCGGGCCGCTGCGAGCCCGGCACCGGCGAGATCAATTACCGGGCAGTGGCCCGGGCGCTCGCCGAGGCCGGGTACGACGGCACAGTGGGCATGGAAGCGTGGGCCAGCGGCGACAGTGAGGCGGCCCTGGAGGCGTTCCGGGCAGCGTTCACCGTCCAGCCCGCCACGATCCATTAACTCCACTACCTACGAAGGAAAACTATGAAGGATGTCATTCTCGGTTTGGTTGGAGTGGGGCGCATTGGCGTCATGCACGCCAACAACATCGCCGCACTCAACGGTGCCCTCAATCCGCGCGGCATCAATGTCCGGCTCAGGCTGACGGACGTTGCCGCAGACCACGCACGGAACGTCGCGGCAGGCCTCGGCGCCGAGTTCCTGCCGTCCGTTGCGGACCTGATCGCCTCCGGTGTGGACGGCCTGGTCATTGCCACCGGAACCGGGACCCACCCGGAACTCATCCGGGCCGGTGTGGACGCCGGCATTCCGGTGTTCTGCGAGAAACCGGTGGCCATGAAGGTGGCCGATGCGCTGCCGGTCCTGGACTACATCAAGGACAACAACGGTGTAGTCCAGATCGGCCACCAGCGCCGCTTCGATGCCGGCTACCTGGAAGCCAAGCGTGCCTTCCAGGCCGGCGAGCTGGGCTGGATCCACTCGCTGCGGGCTGTCACCTGCGACATGGCGCCGCCGCCCGTGGAATTCCTGGCGACGTCCGGCGGACTGTTCCGCGACTGCTCCGTCCACGACTTCGACATCCTGCGCTGGCTAACCGGCCGCGAGATCGTGGAAGTCTATGCCAAGGGCTCCAACAACGGCGACCCGGCCATCGGGGCGGTGGGCGACGTGGACACGGCGCTGGCCGTGATTTCGTTCGACGACGGCACCGTGGGGACGGTCTCGGCCGGCCGGTACAACGGTGCGGGCCACGATGTCCGCCTGGAGATCCAGGGGTCCGGCCGCTCGGTCATGGTGGGCCTGGACGCCAAGTCCGCGCTGGCCTCCACGGAAGCCGGAGTCGGCTTCCCCGACGGGGAGCCGCATCAGACCTTCGCGGAGCGCTTCGACCAGGCCTACCGGTCCGAGATGGAGGCATTCGTGGAGCTGATCCTGGGGGAGCGGGAGAACCCGTGCACGCCCGAGGACGCGGTGGCAGCCTCCCGGGTGGCCGATGCCGCCCAGGAATCGCTGGCCACGGGGGCGCCCGTCACGGTGGCGATCAAGGTGGCCGGCTGACCCCGCGTGGCTGCGCCTCGCGCGGGTCGCTGACCCCGCCACCACGTCCGCCGAAGCAATATGTGCCTCCGGGTCGTGGAGCAGGGTCCGGACGCGGTGCGGACCTCTAAACGTGTGATTTGCTGGTCTCCACAAGGGCCGGTGCATTAGCCACCGGGTGCACCGGCTTGGTCACCGTAGTGGGTCGGCGCAGCCACGCTTCGTGGGTGACCGCAGTCATCGACGGGACATCGATGATGCCGATGGAGTTCCAGGTAAACATGGCATAACCCGGCTGCGATCCGGCGACTCCGGAGGGGACCTGGGCGCCCAGTTGGGCCGCCAACCAGTCAATGGTGCCGTATCCGCAAAGCGCGACGCAGTGATCCTCGTTCGGGTCGCTGTGGAATCCGGCGGCGACCCATCCAGTCTTGCCATCGGTCGTGTGCCACGCCCGCTCGATTTGGTCCGCTGCTACACCGATCTTGACCGGGCCGTGGGAGATGGCGCTTTGCAGGACGGCGGGGTTGGACCAGTCGACTGACAAGTATGGTCCGTCATCGTAGACGGTGGAGCCTTTGACGAATCCGTCGGTCTGCATCCAGGTCATGACCTGGGTCAGGTAGGCGCCCTCCAAAACGTCGTGACGCGTGGCCCAGGCTATGGCTTCCGCCTCACGGATGAATATTTCCGGGTTGTGGCACGCCTTGGCGAATGCCTCCTCGGCAGTGACGCAGTCCCCATGGACGTCGTTGCCCCACATTGAAAGTTTTTTCGGTTTCATGAGATGGTGCGGAGGAGCGCCGATCGTCGGCATATGGGGGGTCGCTGCAGCCAGCGCGCTACGAGGTGTCGGTATAGCGCCGCGCTTAGGGGTTTGCACAGGCATGGTCTCTCCTTGGGGCCATATATGAGGATGTTGCGGGCCGGATTAGGGAGCTTCCGGCTGGGGATGCTCGCTACGTTGCGGAGGAATCGGCTCTCCATCCGTGCCGTGCTCTTCTTGCTCGGCGTCGGCGTCGGGGGCGTATTGCTTCGCCGCCTCGATCTCTGACCTTGGCGTTGGGAACGCGCCACGCTTGGGCCTCAGTCGTCCACTCTCCGCAGGCTCCCGGGCCCGGGATGCGTCGCTCATGTCCTCCACGGTCCATCCGGTTACAGCCGCGTGTCGCGGCGTCGGACGTGGTCGGATCGATTGACCATGACGCCGTTCCAAACGGTACTTGGTGGTGCATCGCAAAGGCATTGAAGCAGCTCCCCAATTTCTGCTGAGCCTTTGAGTATCGAGTGAACCACTGGGCGCGTTATCCGGGCGTTACTGGATTCCTTAAACTTTCGCGCCCGCTACGCCGTGAACGGCAGCCGGGGGTCGATGTCCTGCCCGTCCCAGCTCTGCCGCACCCAGCCATGGTGGGGGTCGTCGCTGATCAGCCATTCGCGCACGGGTCCCGGTCCGGCCATCACATTGAGGTAGTACAAGTCGTAGCCGGGTGCCGCCATCGCGGGGCCGTGCCAACCGTAGGGGACCAGAACTACGTCGCCGGTGCGGACCTCGGCGGCCACATCGATGGGGCGGTCATCGGAGGCGTAGACGCGCTGGTAGCCAATGGCGTCGGCGTCCGCGGGTGCCCCGGAGCCGGCGGTCACCTGAGTCTCGAAGTAGTAGATCTCCTCAAGGCTGGTTTCGCCGTCCTTTTCCTCGTCGTGCTTGTGCGGCGGATACGAGGACCAGTTGCCCGCGGGCGTGAGGACCTCGCAGACGATAAAGCGGTCTGCCTCCAGCGCTGCCGGGGTGCCGAAGTTGTGCACCTGGCGGGAGCAGTTGCCGGCGCCGCGTAGTTCCACGGGTGTCTCGGCGGCCGTGACGAGGCGGGTGGGGTATGTGGAATGGGCCGGGGCAGTGGCGACCGCGACGCGGCCGCCATCAGCTGAGCTGATGCTTATGGTCTTGCCGATGCCCGAATAGAGGACGTCGCTGGGGCCGTGGAACACTGAGCGCCGCCCGGCAAGGGGGTAATCCACGCCGTCCACGGTGACCGTGAAGGAGCCGTTGAGCGGAACCACGATGCGTTCCTCGCCGGCCGCGGGAAGTTCGACGGCGGCGCCCGCGGCAAGGGTGGCGACCTTCAGCCCGGTGTGAGCCCAGCCGTCCACGGCGGTGGCGGAATCCGACGTTCCGAGCGAGATGTCCCAGTTGCCGTCGGCGGCGGAGCCCAGGGGGTAGACCCAGTTGGTCATGGCAGAAGTCCTTGCGTTAGCGCTGTACGAGAGTCATTTCAAAGCTGTAGGAATCGGCCCGGTACACGTGGTGGCCGGTCTCCACGCGGCGGCCGGTATCGTCCACGGCAGTGCGTTCCATGGTCACCAGCGCGGAGTTGACCTCCGCCTCGAGCAGCGGGGCCTGATAGTCGTTGGCGATCATCGCGCCGATCCGCTGGGTGGCCAGGCGGAAGTTGACGCCGCCCCGGCGCAGGATGGAGTAGAGGCCTTCGGCGGCAAGCATGGCCTCGTCCATGGTGGCGATGTCATCGCGGACCCAGTTCTCCATCAGGGCCAGCGGCTTGCCGCCCACCTTGCGCAGGCGGGTGAAGTGGTAGACCTTCGAGCCGGGCGGCAGCTGCAGGGCGGCCAGGGTAGCGGCGTCGGCTTCCATGTGGGAAAAGCTGAGCACCTCGGTGGTGGGCTTCTTTCCGTTGTTCGTGAGGTCGTCGAACAGGCTGGACAGTTCCAGCGGGCGGCGGACCTGGCTGGAAACCACCTGCGTGCCCACGCCGCGCTTACGGACCAGCAGGCCGGATCGGACCAGTTCGTCCATGGCCTTGCGCATGGTGGGCCGGGACAGGTTGAGCTGTGCCGCGAGGTCGATTTCATTGTCCAGCCGGCTCCCCGGCTCCAGGACTCCGCTGTGGATGGCAGCCTCGATGCCTTGCACCACCTGGTGGTACAGGGGCACAGGAGAGGATCGGTCGATGGTGAGACCAAGCTGATTCGCCACTGGAGGTTCCCCGCGTTCCAGGCTCAACCCGGCACCCTCCGTCAGCTGGCGGCGCCGAGTATGTCACCCTTTGTTCTTTTGATAGGACATGCTTCCTTTTGTTGATATTAGCAGGCGTCCAGTGAAGGTCAAGGGTGCGTAATCGGCTAATCGGTGGCGAGACCGCGGCGGATCAATGTCCTGACGTCAGACCAGGGATCTGGGGGCCTTTGGCTGCCGCATTTACCGCGTACGACGACGGACGGTGACCTTCCCCGGGAAGGTGACCGTCCGTCGTCGTACTTTTGAGGCTTCAGACCTTTGCGCCGCTCAGCAGTTCGTCGAGCCGTTCGTAGCCTTCGGTCATGCCGCCCTCCATGCCCGACTGTGCCATGCCGTCCCGGGCTTCCAGGCTTGGATAGACGGAGTGGCCACGCAGGCGCGTGCGCCCGTTGCCGAGGTCCTCGAACGTCATGAATTCGAGGCTGACAATGTCCGGGTATCCACCGAATTCGAACGTCTGGATGGCGAACTCGTTTTCCCGGACCGTGTGGAAGACGCCGCTGAACTCGTACGCCACGCCGTCGGGCCCGGTGTGCAGGTAGCTGTAGGTTCCGCCGGTCCGGAAGTCGTAGTGGTCGATTTCCATCTTCAGGCCGCGCGGACCGAGCCATTGGGTGATCAGGGCGGGGTCCTTGTGGGCGCGGAATACGTCCGCCACCGGGAATTCGAACTCGCGCTCGTAGTCGATAAAGGGGAGTCCCTCAGGAACGGTGAGGTTCAGTGGATTGCTCATGATGATTCCTTGGGGTGTGCGCTGCCGGTGGCGGCAGTTGAACGGAGCACGGCTTCCAGGCTGCGGAACTGCTCTTCGCGGACCAGCCGGTACTGGTCGATCCACGCTGTGAGTGCCTCCAGCCGTGCAGGATTCAGGTGTACCGGCCGGCGCTGGGCGTCACGCGTGCGGGTGACGAGCCCTGCCTGCTCGAGGACCTGGATGTGCTTCGAGACCGCCTGTTTGGTGATCGCGAAGGGTTCCGCCAATTCGTTGACCGTGGCCTGCCCCCGGCTGAGCCGGGCAATGATCTGCCGCCGCACGGGATCGGCCAGGGCCATAAAGGCCGAGTCCAGGGTGCCGTCGTCGGAGTTCATGGTGGCGGACCTTTCTGCTCAATCAACCGTACCTAATCAACAACTTCATTGATCAACTGATTGATTGATTAAAACTTACGCCCGCCCCGCCCGGCGGTCAAGAGTTTTTGTCCGCCAATCTCCGTTCGCACCTGTTTTCCAAGCATTATCTGGACCAAAACTCCGGGGGTGGGGGATGGCTAGGCTGGGGGAATGATTAACCGCTACCTGGTATCCCGTGAGAGATTTATCCCCGCAGCACCGGTGACCATCTTCGAGGTGCTGGCCACGCCGGCTCTGCATAGCGTGATCGATGGCTCCGGCACCGTGAAGGGTGCCCAGCCCCGCGGACCCGGGCGCTTGGCCCTGGGAGCCCGGTTCGGCATGGAAATGAACATGAAAGTGGACTACAAGATCCTCAACACCGTCTGCGAGTTTGAGGAAGGGCGGCGCATCGCCTGGCGCCATTTTTACGGCCACATTTGGCGCTACATCCTCGAACCGGCCGTCGACGCCGATGGTAGGGCCGGGACGCTTGTTACGGAGCAGTGGGACGCCAGGGCAGTCCGGGGCAAGTTCTTCCTCCGGCTGGCAGGCTACCTGCGACGCCATCCGGCCAGTATCGAGAAGACCCTGCTCCGGCTGGACCAGTACGCGGCGGGCACGTCCGGGCTGGCACGCTAGGACCGCCGGCGTGAACCCCGCAGGCGGCCTGGTCCCCAGCCCGCGGACCATTGAAGTCGAGAGCCTGGAGAGCTTCGACCGCTTGGTCGGCTCCGGCGCCGTGGCCATGCGCGGCTGGCACGCCCAGTCCCTGGATCTGCGGGGCCGGACGGCAGCGCTGGAAAGGCTGGACGTGGAAGGCGCAATCTTCCTCGGCTGCACCTTCAGCCAGGACGTGGAGGAAGGACTCCGCCGCCGCGGTGCGCTGATATTTCCCCGGCTGCAGGGCGTCCCGTTCGATCCGTACCGGGCAGCGCTCTACACGCCGCAGGAACTGTATGCCGGGCTGGACCACGCGCCCTACGAGGAACTGCCTGACGCCCTCGTGTACCACTGGAGCATCCGCCCGGGGCAGCGGCACCGACTGGACGCCACTCTGGCCTCGGCGCTGCACGATCACGCCATCGGCGACGCACTGGATGAGTTCATGGGCTCGGATCTCCATGCCGGCCAGACCACCGTGGGGGTAATGGGCGGGCACACGGCCCGGCGAGGCACCCCGGAATTCACCCAGGCCGCCGAGCTGGGCAGGCATCTGGCCCGGGCCGGCCGGCTGGTGGCAACGGGCGGCGGTCCCGGCGCCATGGAGGCCGCCAACCTGGGCGCTTACCTCAGCCAGCTTCCGCCGGCGGAGTTCGAGGACGTGCTGGCCGGATTTGTCAGCGTCCCCGGCTTCCGGCCTTCGGTGTCCGCGTGGGCACGCGAGGCAGCCGCCGTCGTCGAACGTTATCCGGACGGAACTCCGTCGCTGGGTGTCCCCACCTGGTTCTACGGGCATGAACCGCCCAACTACTTCGCCACGCACATCGCCAAGTACTTTGCCAATTCAATCCGCGAGGCGATCCTGCTGGAACTCTGCGACGGCGGCGTTATCTTCCTGCCGGGAGCGGCGGGGACGGTGCAGGAAATCTTCCAGGACGCCTGCGAAAATTTCTACAGCGCCCGGGAAGCCGTCACCCCCATGGTGCTGGTCGGCAGGCGGCATTGGGAGCAGGAACTGCCCGCCTGGCCAATGCTGCAGAAACTGGCCGCAGGCCGGCCCATGGCGGACCGGATTTTCCTGGTGGACAGCGTGGCTGACGCGCTCGCGGTGCTGGGGATTTAGCCCACCACGACTGCGTTAGCCCACCACGGTGCCGAAGGCGAGGCCCAGCACATAGGTCACCGCGGCGGCCCCAAGGCCAATGGCAAGCTGGCGCAGGCCGCGGCTCAGCGGCGAGGTCCCGGACAGCAGGCCAACGATTCCGCCGGTCACCAGCAGCGCCAGCCCCACGAGCACGCCGGCCACCACCAGCGCGAGCACGCCGGTCAGGCCGAACAGGAACGGCAGGATGGGAACGATGGCGCCGGAGGCGAAGAAGCAGAAGCTGGACAGCGCGGCGCCCCACGCCGTACCCACCGCTTCGTGTTCGTCCGGCGATTCGGGCAGTTCGGGCTGGAGGGACAGGCTGGGATCGCAGTCGCAGCTGAGCAGGCCCATGCGTTCGGCAACGCGGTGCTCGGCTGCTTCGCGGGACATGCCGCGCGCCAAATAGACAAGCAGCAGCTCATTGTGTTCGAGGTCCAGCTTGGGTGCCGCGGCGAGGGTGATCTGGGTGGGCCTGGTGGCTGCCAGCAGCTCGCGTTGGGAGCGCACGGAAACGAACTCACCGGCCGCCATGGACATGGCACCGGCCAGGAGTCCGGCTATGCCGCTGAGGAGCACCACACTGCTGGCGACGCCGGAGGCGGCCATGCCCACCACGAGTGAGAGGTTGCTGACCAGTCCGTCGTTGGCGCCAAAGACGGCGGCGCGGAAGGTTCCGGCGAGCCGGTTGCGGCCCCGGGTGGCCAGGCCGCGGACCACTTCCTCATGGATCTGCTCGTCTGCGGCCATGGCGTCAGTGGCGTTGGGATCCTTGGCGTACGGGGAGCGGCCTTCGGCACGCTGGGCAAGGGCCAGCACAAAGACGGAGCCGAAATGCCGGGCCAAAAAGCCGAGGAACTGGCTGCGCAGGGATGCCGGCCGTGGCTTGTGCGCTTGGTCGCCCAGGAGCTGGAGCCAGTGGGCCTCGTGCCGGCCTTCGGCTTCGGCCAGGGCCAGCAGGATGTCGCGCTCTTCACCTTCGCGGTTCTGTGCCAGATCGCGGTATACGGCGGCCTCGGCGCGTTCGTCCGCCAGGTACTGGCGCCACCGCCGGAGGTCTGCAGGGGAGGGTTTGCCGGGCTCCGGGGACGCGTCGGTGGACGGCTGTGCCTGGCTTGAATTGGCGTGGTGGGACATGGGGGCTCCTGTGGTGGATCGGGCATGGTTCGGCCCCATTGCAGAGCCAGCTTACCGCGTAAATCCGCGGATTTTCGGCTGGCTGACCTCACTGCAGAGTTTCGGTTTGCCTTAAAGTTCGCCCCTTATAGGCTGCAGCTGGGGTGGCCCTCGGAGTGGCTCCGGTGGCCCTTGACCCGGCTGGCATGCGGTGCTCTGATGAAGGTGTGTGGAGCCCGCGGGCGCCACCGGAATGAGCACGTCAGGCGAACAAACGGAGGTTGAATCATGAACACCGCCGGACACCAACCGGACATGCCGCACCTCGAGGCTGTCGAAGCGGATCCCGCGTACGACTACGCCGAGGATGTCCCCGTCAGCGAGGACGACTGGGACGCCGAGGACGAATTCCTGGACTCCGAAGAAGCGGTGGTCCCGACGCCCCCGGTGGAAGTGGACGCCGAGGAGCGCGTCGTTCCCATGGATGATGACGAATTCCGCGGAACTGAATAAGGCACTGAAGCGAACGGACGACGGCGGCACTTGCGTTTCGTTGACACGGAACCGAAAGTGCCGCCGTCGTGCGCCTAAGGTAGTTCTCTAGGATTGCTCCAGGGATGGGGCCGGACCGCCGGCCACGAAAGGTCCGCACATGAAGGCACTGCCAGTTGAGCCGAGCAACATTCCGGTGGCCATCGGGTCCCGGATTCGTGCTGCCCGGCAGTCGCAGCGGCTGACCATCGAACAGGTTGCGGACGCCACCGGCCTGACCAAAGGCTTCCTCAGCCGTGTGGAGCGGGACCTGACTTCTCCGTCCGTGGCCTCGCTGGTGACCTTGTGCCAGGTCCTGTCCATCTCCATCGGTGACCTGTTCGCCGCCCCCGAAACGCACCTGACGAAGCGGGATGAAGGCCCCCGGATCTCCCTGGGCGGCGAAGGCATAGTGGAGCGGCTGCTGACTGCCCGGTCCGAGCGGCGGATCCAAATTATCCAGGCGGTCATCAGTCCGCGCGGCCGGGGCGAAGCCGAACTGTATGCCGTGGACTGCGACGTCGATGTGCTGTATGTGATCAAGGGCCGCATCCGCCTGATCATGACGAACGAGGAGTTCGATCTGGCCACGGGAGATACGGTGACCTTCCCCGGGCGCGAACCCCACACCTGGGTCAACCCGACGGATGAGCCGGTGGAGGTCCTCTGGGTCCTGGTCCCGGCGGCGAGCCGATAGGGGTTAAGCCCGGGGGAACCCGCGGGGCCGGCGGAAGGGTTTGTAAACAGTTGATGCGCAGAGGGCAACACGGGTCTATGATGGCTGTCACAGACCAATCCCTGAAGGAGAGTCGCGCCGTGAAAGAGCTCCGCATCGAAGCCAACGGGAACCTCGGCCCTATCGATTCCGCCCGCATCCCGCGCTACGCCGGAGCCGCCACCTATGCCCGCCTGCCCCGCCTGGACCAGGTGGCCAAGGCTGACGTCACGGTGGTGGGTGTGCCCTTCGACTCGGGCGTTTCGTACCGGCCCGGCGCACGGTTTGGCGCCAACCATGTCCGCGAGGCAAGCCGCCTGCTGCGGCCCTACAACCCGGCCTGGGATGTCAGCCCGTTCGAGAACGTGCAGGTAGCTGATGCCGGCGACATGGCGGTCAACCCGTTCAACATCAACGAAGCCATCGAAACCATCCAACAGGATGCCCTGGACCTCACCGCCGGCGGCAGCAGGCTGGTCACGCTTGGCGGTGACCACACCATCGCCCTGCCCCTGCTCCGGGCGGCAGCCGAACGTGCCGGCGGTCCGGTCGCGATGCTGCACTTCGACGCCCACCTGGACACCTGGGACACCTACTTCGGCGCCGAATACACGCACGGCACCCCGTTCCGCCGGGCCGTTGAAGAGGGCATCCTGGACACCGAAGCCATCAGCCACATCGGCACACGCGGGCCGCTCTACGGCAAAAAGGATCTCGACGACGACCACCGCTTTGGGTTCGGCATTGTCACCTCGGCCGACGTCTACTACCAGGGCGTCCTGGAGACCGTGGCCAAGGTCCGCGACCGGATCGGCACCCGCCCGCTGTACATTTCCGTGGACATCGACGTCCTGGATCCCGCGCACGCCCCCGGCACCGGAACCCCCGAAGCCGGCGGCATCACCAGCCGCGAGCTCCTGGAAATCATCCGCGGGCTGCGCGGCCTGAACGTGGTGGGCGCCGACGTCGTCGAAGTGGCCCCGGCCTACGACCACGCCGAAATCACGGGGGTGGCGGCGAGCCACGCCGCCTACGAACTCATCACCCTCATGGCGGACAAGGCGGTGGACGGGGAGCGTTTCGGCGCCGCCACTGGCTACGCCGCCCAGGCCCTGGGCCAGGAAAGACGCCAACCCGCCGGTTTCACGGCCACGAAGGAGTCCTGAGCATGACCGAATCCGACGCCACCGCAGGCCAGCGCAACGGCGGGGACCTCGTCGTCGAAACCCTCGAAGCGCTTGGCGCCAAAACGGTCTTCGGCATTCCCGGCCAGCACGCACTGGGCCTGTTCGACGCCATGGGCCGCGGCAACCTGCACTTTGTCTCCTCCCGCGTAGAGAACAACTCGGCCTTCGCCGCCGACGGCTATTCCCGTGCCACGGGGGAGGTGGGCGTGCTGTTCCTCTCCACCGGACCCGGCGCGCTGACATCCCTGGCCGGGTTGCAGGAGGCCTACGCCACCGGTGTGCCCATGGTGGTGGTGGCCAGCCAGATCCCCCTCGAAGGCCTCGGTGCGCGGCGCAAAGGCATGCTCCACCAGCTCGATGACCAGAAGGCCTCGGCTGCGAACGTCACCAAGAGCCAGCGCCTCATCCAGCACGCCTCCGGTATCCCGTCGGCCATCCAGGATGCCTGGACCGAAGCGATCTCCTCGCCCCAGGGGCCGGTGTGGCTGGAGATCCCGCAGAACGTCCTCCTGGATCCCATCATGGTCCCGCCGGTGGAGGACGCCCTGGCCGAGGCCGCGGACAACCCGCCGCGGGTGGAACTGATCCGGGAGGCCGTGAGATGGCTGTCGACGGCGGAACGTCCGGCCATCATCGCCGGCGGAGGCACGCGGCGGGGCCGGGCCGAAAAATCCCTGCTGTCGATCGCGGAAAAGCTGCGGGCGCCGGTCATCTGCACGCCGGGCGGCAACGGCGCGTTCCCCTGGAACCACGAACTGTCACTGCAGTCCTGGATCGAGGACCGGTACATGACGGACGTCCTGGAGGACGCCGACGTGCTGGTGGTGATCGGCTCCTCCCTGGGCGAGGTCACGTCCAACTACTTCACCTTCGAACCCCGCGGCCGGATCATCCAGATCGACGCCGAACCGCGCGTGCTCGAGTCCAACCGCCCGGGTCTTGGCATCCGGGCCGACGCCGGCCAGGCGCTCGCCGCCCTCGATGAAGCCCTGGTGGCTTCGGCCCAAAACGGTGCGGTGCAATCAAGCCGCGGCTGGCATGGCGTGACACCTGAGGCTCTGGTCACGGAGACCCTTGCCAAAGTGCGCGCCCGGCTGGAATCGCAGGACCTGGCCAAGGAACTGAAGTTCATGGCCGACATTCGCGAGGCCGTCCCGGCGGATATGCAGACCTTCTGGGACATGACCATTTCCGCGTACTGGGGCTGGAGCTGCTGGGATGCACGGGAGGGCCAGTTCCACTCGGCCCAGGGCGCCGGCGGGCTCGGCTATGGCTTCCCGGCAGCCATCGGCGGTGCCGTCGGCCTGGAAACGCTCGGCCGGTCCGGAAGAGTGCTCGCCGTCTCCGGAGACGGCTCCGCCATGTATTCCATCTCCGAACTCGCCACCGCCCGGCAGCACAACATCCCGGTTACGTGGCTGATTGTGGACGACGGCGGCTACGGCATCCTGCGCGAATACATGGTGGGTGCCTTTGGGAAGGCCACGGCCACCGAGCTTGCCCGCCCGGACTTCGTTAAGCTCGCCGAAGCGTTCGGTGTGCCGGCGACGCGGGTGGCCCCCGGCGATGTGGGGGACGCACTCAGGGCCGGCTTCGCGGCGGACGGACCCAACGTCGTCGTCGTCGAAACCCTGCTGAAAATGTTCGCCCCCACCCACCTGGACGGCTAGCACCACGCGCGGCAGCGCACCCTCCTTTGCGGTTAGTTTCCCAAAGCAACCATTTAACGATATAGTTGCTTCAGGCAAACAACCGAGGAGATATGCACCATGGCAGTCGCGCCGGACACCGCAGCGGATCTGGTCTACCGCATTTTTGACCTGCAGAGGGTAGTCCGCTGCGTCGCCGCCGCGAGTTTCCGTGGCCAGGAGACCGGGGTGGCGCTGCAGGGGGTGCTCCGCTTCGTGGGGGAGGGGGAGTCCCGCGCCACGCACCTGGCCGAACGGCTGGGCGTCAGCGCTCCCGTCCTGAGCCGCCACATAGCGGACCTTGAGGAACAGGGCTACGTCATCCGTCGGCAGGACCCCAACGACGGCCGCGCCCAACTGGTGGCGCTGTCGCCGGCGGGTGTGGAAAAACTTGGCCAGATCGAAGAGCACCGCACGGAAACCCTGCAGCAATACCTCAGCGACTGGAGCCAGGAGGACGCCGAAGACACGGCGCGGATCCTCACCCGGCTCTCCGAGTCGCTCAAACAATCAGCCCGGGCAACGGCGGCCGGAACCATCACCACGTCGACCCTTTAGGAAACCCGTATATGTCGAGCCAACCGCCCGCCGCCCCGCCCGTGGCCATGACCCACCGGCAAATCATGGAGGCCCTCACCGGCCTCCTCGCCGCGTTTTTCACCGCCATCCTCAGCAGCACCATCGTGGCGAACGCGCTGCCCACCATCATGTCCGACCTGCACGGCACCCAGACCGACTTCGCCTGGGTCATCACAGCCGCGCTGCTGGCCAACGCCGTCACCACACCCATCTGGGGCAAACTGGCTGACCTCTTCAACAAGAAGATCCTGGTCCAGCTGAGCATCGTCATCTTCGTGGCCGGCTCGGTGATGGCCGGACTTTCCGAAACCATCCCGCTGCTCCTGACCGCCCGCGTCATCCAGGGCGTCGCCATGGGCGGCCTCACCGCTCTGGCACAGGCCATCATCGGGACCATGATCCCGCCCCGTGACCGCGGCAAGTACTCCGGCTACATGGGCGGTGTCATGGCCGTCGGAACCGCCGGCGGCCCCCTCCTCGGCGGATTCATCGTGGACAGCCCGCTCGGCTGGCGCTGGACCTTCTTCGTCTGCGTGCCGCTGGCCGTCATCGCGCTCATCCTGCTCCAGCTCACCCTGAAGATCCAGCACGTCCGGCGCCCCGCCAAGATCGACTGGCTCGGGTCCATCCTGCTCACCTCAGGCGTCAGCCTCCTGCTGATCTGGGTCTCCTTCGCCGGCAACCCCGCCTACTACGACTGGGTCTCCTGGCAGTCCGCCGCCATGGTGGGCGGTGGCCTGGTGCTGCTGGCCCTGCTGGTGCTGGTGGAATCCAAAGTGGAGCAGCCCATCATCCCGCTCAAGATCATCTCCGAACGCACCACGGCGCTGGCCATCCTCGCCTCCGTGGCTGTGGGCATTGCGATGTTCGGCTCCACTACGTTCCTGGGCCAGTACTTCCAGGTGGCACGCGGCGCCACGCCCACCGAGGCCGGGCTCCTGACCCTGCCCATGATTGCCGGCAACCTGACAGGCTCTGTCGTTTCGGGTCTGCTGATCAGCCGGACCGGCAAATGGAAGGTCTACCTGATCGGCGGTTCCGTCCTGCTGATCGGCGGCCTGGGCCTCGCGGGCACCATGGACCACACCACCGAACTGTGGCAGGCCGGGCTCTTCACCGCCGTCCTGGGCGTGGGCCTGGGCATGCTGATGCAGAACCTGGTGCTGGCGGTCCAGAACACGGTCCGCGCCTCGGACATCGGCACGGCCAGCGCGTCCGTAGCCTTCTTCCGGTCGGTGGGCGGGGCCATCGGCGTCGCCGTGCTGGGTGCCGTGCTGAGCAACCGGGTCACCCAACTCGCCACGGAGGGCCTGGCCGCGGCCGGGCTCCCCGTGACCGGCGGTTCGGCCGGTGCCTCCATGGACCTTGTGGACATGCCGGCACCTGTCCGCGAAATCATGCGTGCCGCCTACGGTGACGCCACTGCCGAGGTCTTCCTGATCTCAGCAGCTGTGGCCGTGGTTGCCCTGATCTCCGTCCTGTTCATCAAGGAACGTCCGCTGCGGCGCACCGTGGACATCCAGCCGGCGTCGGATGCTGAACGCGCGACGCCGGAACTCACCTCCGTGGGCAGCTGACCCCGGCGCCACGCCGATCTCCTGCACCCCGTGGGCCTCGCCCGCGGGGTGCAGCTGTCACTGCACCGGCACTTCCGGCAGCTGAACCGGAGCGGGCGGAAATCCGGGCGGATACGCCGATCGGATGATCTTTGGCCCAAATGTTTCCCCAAGTCAACGGATTTCGTAAAGTGGGAAGGCTAAGAATGTCAGCCCCCGCTGCTACTACTTAAACTCCAATTCACGCTCTCTTCCCTTAAGGACCCGTGGGCATGCTCCTCACCCTGATACGGCGCTACTCCAAGCCGTATACGCCGTACATCGTGGCCGTGATCTTTTTCCAGCTGGCCTCCACCATCGCTGCCCTGTACCTGCCCAGCCTCAACGCCCAGATCATCGATGAAGGCGTCTCCCGCGGCGACACTGACTTCATTTGGCGGACCGGCGCCGTGATGCTCCTCGTCGCCCTGGTCCAGGTGGGCGCGGCCATCGCCGGGGTGTACTTCGGTTCCAAGACGGCCATGGCCGTGGGGCGCGACCTCCGCCGCGGGGTGTTCCGCAAGGTCACCAGTTTCTCCGCGAAGGACGTGAACGCGTTCGGCGCCCCCACCCTCATCACCCGCGGCACCAACGATGTCCAGCAGGTTCAGATGCTGGTGCTGATGGGCCTGAACTTCATGGTGGCTACCCCCATCATGTGCATCGGCGGCATCATCATGGCCCTGCGCGAGGACCTCAGCCTGTCCTGGCTGGTCTGGGTCTCCGTGCCTGTACTGATTGTCGTGGTGGGCTACCTGGTGGTCCGGCTGATGCCACTCTTCCGAGCGATGCAAAAGAAAATCGACCGCATCAACGCCGTGCTGCGTGAACAGATCATTGGCATCAGGGTGGTCCGCGCCTTCGTCCGCGAACCCTACGAGACGGACCGGTTCGGTGTCGCCAACAAGGACCTGACGGACGTTTCCCTCAAGATCGGCGCCCTGTTTGTCCTGATGTTCCCGGCCATCGGCATGATCCTGCACCTGTCCACCGCCGCCGTGCTGTGGTTCGGCGGCCAGCGCGTGGACTCCGGCGACATGCAGGTGGGCGCCCTGACTGCCTTCCTGCAGTACCTGCTGCAGATCCTGATGGCCGTCATGATGGGCACGTTCATGGCCATGATGATCCCGCGCGCCTCCGTCTGCGCGGACCGCATTGGTGAAGTGCTCGACGTCGAACCCTCCATCCACGATCCTGAACGTCCCGAAACACCCGCCACCCTCGCCGGTGTTGTTGAATACCGGAACGTCACCTTCGCCTACCCCGGTGCCGAGTCGCCGGTGCTGAGCAACATCAGCTTCACCGCCCGGCCGGGGGAGACCGTGGCCATCATCGGTTCCACCGGTGCCGGCAAGACTTCGCTGCTCTCCCTGCTGCCACGCCTGTATGACATCGCCGAGGGGGAGGTCCTCCTGGACGGCGTCTCCGTCAGCAAGCTGGACCGGGCCGAGATCACCAAACGCGTTGCCCTGGTCCCGCAGCGGCCCTACCTTTTCTCCGGCACCATCGGGCACAACCTGCGGTTCGGCAAGACCGAAGCCACGGACCAGGAACTCTGGGACGCGCTGCACATCGCCCAGGGCGCGGACTTCGTCCGGGAGAAGAAGAACGGCCTGGATTCCCGCATCTCGCAGGGCGGCACCAACGTCTCCGGCGGCCAGCGGCAACGGCTCTGCATCGCCCGCGCCCTGGTCACCCAGCCGAAGGTGTACCTTTTTGACGACTCGTTCTCGGCCCTGGACGTGGCCACCGATGCCAGGCTCCGCGCCGCGCTGAAACGGACCACCGCCGACGCCACCGTGATCATTGTGGCCCAGCGCATCTCCACCATCACCGAGGCGGACCAGATCCTGGTCCTGGACAACGGCAGGATCGTTGACCGCGGAACGCATGAGGAACTCCTGGAAACCTCGCCCACCTATCAGGAAATTGTTGAATCCCAGCTGAGCGTGGAGGAAATGGCATGAGCGCCGCCAAGAAGGACGCAACAAGCCCGGCAACCGAAACCACCCAGCCGGACGCCGACCTGCTCGAGGACGACGACTTCTTCGAGGAGGAGTTCAAGCCCTCCGAAGCCGACGGCGACATGTTCGGCGGCATGCCGGCGAAGAAGGCCCAGCACTTCTTCCCCTCGGCCAAGCGCCTGATGGGGCTCCTGAAGCCGGAAGCCGTGGGCATCTACGCCGTGGTGGCCCTGGTGGTGGTCTCGGTGGTCCTGAACGTCATCGCCCCCAAGATCCTGGGCCAGGCCATGGACGTGATCTTCGGCGGCGTCGTGGGCAAGCAACTGCCCGCCGGGGCGAGCAAGGAACAGTTTGTTGAGGGCCTTCGCCAGCAGGGCCAGGACAACTTCGCGGACATGATCGCAAAGATGGAACTGGTGCCCGGCACCGGGATCAACTTCCAGAAACTCTCAGTGCTGATCGCCATCGTCCTGCTGATGTATTTTGTGGCCAACATCTTCCTGTGGCTGCAGGGCTACGTGCTGAACCGCATCGTCATGAAAGTGATCCGCAGGCTCCGCGACGATACCGAAAAGAAGCTGAACCGGCTCCCGCTGAACTACTTCGACACCCGCCAGCGGGGCGACGTGCTCTCCCGCGTGACGAACGACGTGGACAACGTCCAGCAGGCGCTGCAGCAGGCCTTCGCACAGCTGATCAGCTCGCTCCTGACGGTCATCGGCATTGTCATCATGATGTTCATCGTGTCCTGGCAGCTCGCCCTGATTGCCCTCATCGCGCTGCCGCTGTCCGGCGTTGCGGCCGGCCTGATCGGTTCGCGGAGCCAGAAGCTCTTCGCCGCGCAGTGGAAGAACACCGGTTCCCTGAACGGCCAGATTGAGGAGTCCTTCTCCGGCCACGATCTGGTCCGGGTGTTCGGCCGGGACGCGGACATGCTGGAACGCTTCGAAGAACGCAACGAGGCACTGTACAAGGCCAGCTTCGGGGCCCAGTTCGTTTCCGGCATGATCTTCCCGGTCATGCAGTTCGTCTCATACCTCAGCTACGTGGGCATCGCCGTGGTGGGCGGCCTCCGGGTTGCCTCCGGGTCGATGTCCCTGGGCGATGCGACGGCATTCATCCAGTACTCGCGCGAATTCACCCAGCCGCTGGGGCAGATGGCCGGCATGGCCAACATGCTGCAGTCCGGTGTGGCCTCCGCCGAGCGGGTGTTCGAATTCCTGGATGCGGACGAACAGGACGCCGAGACCGCCACGGACCACCTGCCGGCCAAAACCGACGGGCACGTGGAGTTCCAGGACGTCACGTTCAGCTACACGCCGGACAAGCCCCTGATCGAAAACCTGTCCTTCACGGCCGAGCCGGGGCACACGGTGGCCATCGTCGGCCCCACCGGCGCGGGCAAAACCACGCTCGTCAACCTCGTGATGCGCTTCTACGAGCTCAACTCCGGGGCCATCACCCTGGACGGCGTGGATGTCACCAAGCTGAGCCGCTCCGAACTGCGGTCCAAGGTGGGCATGGTGCTCCAGGATGCGTGGCTGTTCGGCGGCTCCATCTACGACAACATCCGCTACGGCAACCTGGACGCCGCCGAGGAGCAGGTCATGGCGGCCGCGAAGGCCACCTTCGTGGACCGCTTTGTCCGGGCCCTGCCCGACGGCTATGACACCGTGATCGATGAGGAGGGCAACAACGTCAGCGCCGGTGAGAAGCAGCTGATCACCATCGCCCGCGCGTTCGTGGCCAACCCGTCGCTGCTCATCCTGGATGAGGCCACCAGCTCCGTGGACACGCGTACCGAGCTGCTGGTGCAGAAGGCCATGGCGGCGCTGCGGACGGACCGTACCAGCTTTGTGATCGCCCACCGGCTTTCCACCATCCGCGATGCCGACACCATCCTGGTCATGGAGAAGGGCAAGATCGTGGAGCAGGGCAACCACAAGGCCCTGCTGGCAGCCGAAGGCGCGTACTACCGCCTGTACATGTCCCAGTTTGCCGGCTCCGACGTTGAAGAAACGGTTGTGGACGACTCGACGGCGGTCCACAGCTGAGCGCGGCGGCCACGGCCCCCGGGCCCCGGCGCATCGAGGTCCTGGTCCCGATGCGCTGGGGCGACATGGACGCCTACGGGCACATCAACAACGTCCAGATCGTTCGGATGCTGGAGGAGGCCCGGATCGCCGCATTCGGGCCGCCCCATGGCACCGGCATGCCCGGCATCGAGCCCGAAGTCGCCCTCTTCAACGCGGTCCCCGACGGCACCTTGGCGCTCGTGGTGGACCACAAAATCCGCTACGTCAAGACATTGGAGTACCGCAATGTCCCGGCCGTGGTCCACGTGTGGATCGGGGCCGTCAAGGGTGCCAGCTTCGACATTCACTACGTGGTGCAGGACCCTGTCACGCGGGAGGACTGCGTCCGGGCGTGCAGCCACCTGGCGTTTGTGGACGAAGCAACCGGCCGGATCCTGCGCCTGACGCCGGAGCAGAAAGAGCGGATGGCGCCGTTCACCTTCTGAGCTGCCCGTCCGGCGTGGCTCGTCCACTACCCGAAACTCCCGCCACCCGTTGCACGGTGGCGGTGCACACCTGAAACTGTGTATATCCACCTAAGGAGCGTTGACCATGGCCAAGAAGAACAAAAAGACCTGGAAAGAGATGTCACCGGCGGCACGCGCGGGAGTGGTGGCGGCGGGCATTGTGCAGGTGTCGCTGATGCTGGCTGCCCAGCGGGACATCAGCAGGCGGCCGGCTGCCCAGATCAACGGGCCAAAGGCGGCCTGGCGGGCCGCGGCCCTCATTAATTTCATCGGACCGATCGGATACTTCATTCTTGGGCGCAAGCGGCCCGATGCGGTCAGCTAAGGCATTCCGCCGGATCCATGAGGACACGGGGCTAGGAGCAGGCACCCAGCTTGAGCCTGTAAATTTGAACACATGACCCCGCCTCCCAAGACTGCAATGCACCGTGCCCTCGGCGTCTCCAAGGAGATCGAGGAGGCGGCGTGGTTTGTCCTCGGCCCGGGGCTGCAGGGCAAGCCCTCAGCCCTGGACGGCAAGACCCTCACGTGGACGGCAGACGCTGCGGCAGAGCTGCTGGACCGCCTGGAACGGGGAGTGGCGGACGCCAAGGCGCCCATGATGACCAATCTCCGGCAGAACCTCGAGGGCGCGTCCCGCGAGGCGAAGCAGCTCGCCGTCGAACTGCTTTTCCTGCAGTCGCTGCCGCTGGCCCACGAGGTGAAGTCGCTCAAGGTCAAGCGCGCCCGAGTGGCGGAAGCCGCGTCGTGGCTGGAGCCTGCGCTGGAGCTGCCCGAGGAACTGTACAAGGACATGACGGACCACGGTGTGATCAGGGACCGCACCGCCGAATTCAACTGGACCATCTGGGACCACCTGAAATGGCTGTGCCGCTTTGTGCAGCACGTGGACCACCAGGTTCCGGCGGCCATCACCAAGGCTCTGAAGGATCCGCTGAAGTTCCACGAACTGGCTGCGGGCGCGCCCGAGGACCAGCCTGCCATCCGCCGCAGCATTGAGTACCTGGCCTGGCCCAGCTACTTCGAACCGGTGGTGGCAGACGTTGAACGCCGCGAAATCCGGGACGCGTTCGCTTCCCTGGTGGGCGGCTCCAACGGCGACTCCGACGAGGACATCACCGCGGACATCCACCGCATCCGCCTGCACCTGGACGAACAAGCCGGGCAGCGCATCGACTGGTACGCCCGCCAGCTGGTGAGCCAGTGGCGCAAGGTCGGGGACCCCGGCCGCCGCGCCTGGCTGCTGCGCACCCACAGCGACAACGCCGAGCTCCTCGCCGCCTGGCACGAGGAGGAGAAGGTGACGCTCGACGTCGAACATCTCCGCCATCTCAACCCCGGCGTGACTGCCGGGCTGGTGCAGCACGCGGTGGACGAGGACTACAAGCACCTGGGCTACGTGGAGCGGGAGGACACCAAGACGGCCGTCTTCGCGTTCCTGACGGTCATGAAGCCGGGCGACCTTGTCCTGTACCAGAACTCGGGCACGGTGCGGCTCGGTGTGGTGCTGGGCGAACCGGAACACAACGAGGACAACCGCCAGATGCGGCGCAAGGTCCGCTGGCTCGACGACGAAGGCCACGCCACGGGCGACCTTCCCCGCCACGTTCAGCGCCAGCTGGCAACCGCCGGCATCATCGTGGACGTCACCAAGGTGGTGCAGGCGCTGCAGGCGCTCGTCCCCGGCGAAGCGGAACCGGACGACGACGACCCCGCAACAGCCGCCGTCGAAGTCGTCCCCGTGCCGGAGGGCTTCCGCCCGCTGAGCCGCGACTTCGCGGATTCGCTCCACATGGACCTCGAGCCGCTGCAGGAGATCGCGGAACTCCTGGAGGAAAACCGCCAGCTGGTTCTGTACGGCCCGCCGGGCACCGGCAAGACATACCTGGCCAAGCACCTCGCCGCGGAACTCGCGCAGGACAGCACGGACGAACGGGTGAAGCTGGTGCAGTTCCACCCGTCATACGCGTACGAGGACTTTTTCGAAGGTTACCGGCCGGACAAAACCGATGAGGGCCAGGTCTCGTTCAAGCTGGTGGCGGGGCCGCTGCGCCGGCTGGCCGAGGAAGCCGCGAAGCCGGGAAACGAAAAGAAACCCTACTTCCTGATCATCGACGAGATGAACCGCGCCAACCTGGCCAAGGTCTTTGGCGAGCTGTACTTCCTGCTGGAGTACCGCGACGACCGGATCTACCTGCAGTACAGCCCCAACGAGCCGTTCACGCTGCCGGACAACCTGTACATCATCGGCACCATGAACACTGCCGACCGGTCCATCGCCATGATGGATGCTGCCATCCGCCGCCGGTTCGCGTTCATCGAACTGCACCCGCAGACCGAACCCGTCAAGGGCTCGCTGCTGCGTTTCCTGCAGGCCCGGAAACTGGACACCACGCCGGCGCTGCTCCTGGATGCGCTCAACGCGGCCATTGACGAGTGGGACCGGGACCTGATGATTGGCCCGTCCTACTTCATGAAACCGGCAGCGCAAAGCCCGGCCGGGCTCCGCAGGATCTGGAAGTACGAGCTCATGCCGCTGCTGGAAGAGCACTACCACGGCCAGCTGACCCGGGCGCAGCTGGAGGAGCGCTTCGGGCTGGAGCCGCTGCTGGGACGCCTTGCGGCCAGTTAAGGGGCTGCAGGCCGGGTCTGCGCCGCGCAAGTCTGCTGCAGCGAAGCCACTGCCGCCCAAGCCCCCGCAGGCGCCGGCGCACGGAGGTCCCGTAAAGGGCAGCAAGCACCTGGTCCTGGACGAGCTGTCCGGCGGCGTGGTGGACCGGCTCGACGCCGCGAGTGCCACGTTCCTGAACTCGAGCGGTCTGGCCAAGGCGTCGCCGATGGGCATGGGCCTCTACCGGATCGAACCGGTGGGAAAGGTGGGGTCTGTCCGCACGGCCACCATGCAGCTGGATGTCCGGCCCAAGGACCGACTGAGGCTGAGCCGGCTGCTTTTCCTCCTCAGCTATGCCGGTAATCAGGGCTTCCGGGCCGATTCGGTGTCCGCTGTGGAGGACCGCGAATTGTGGAGCGCGCTGGCAGAATCGCTGGCGCAGTTGGCGGAGCGGGCTTTGGGCCGCGGGGTGCTGCAGGGTTACCGGACCGTGGATGAGTCCCTCCGCACGGTCAAAGGCCGCATCAGGATTTCGGACCAGATTTCCCGCCGGCCGGGCATGCTGGTGCCGCTGGAGGTGTCCTACGACGAATTCACCGAGGACATCGCCGAAAACCGGATCCTGCGCGCGGCATTGGACCGCATGGGCCAGGTCCCGCGGGTCCGGCCCGAGGTCCTCAGCCGCTTGCGCCAGCTCAAGGGAAAGCTCGACGCCGTCACCCGCCTTCCAGCCGGCGCTCCGCTGCCGCCGTGGACGCCGAACAGGATGAACGTCCGCTACCACTCGGTGCTGCGCCTCGCCGGGCTCATCCTCCGCAACGCCTCCGCGGAGGCGGGCGAGGGCAACCAGCAGACGGCATCGTTCGTGGTGGACATGGCGCAGGTGTTCGAGGACTTCGTGGGCGCGGCGCTCCGCGAAGCCATGGCGGCCTATCCGGGGGAAACCCGGCTGCAGTACAACGCATTGCTGAGCGAAGCCGTCCGGGATGCTGACAGGCTCTCCGTCCGGCCCGATGCCGTGCACGTGCTGGACGGTCGCCCCGTGGTGGTCTACAACGCCAAGTACAAAGCCGCTGCGGATCTCGGCGCCTCTCTGACGGCCGACCACTATCAGATGCTGGCCCACTGCACCGCCCTGGGTGTGCCGACGGCCTGGCTTGTCTACGCTGGGGCTGGCGAGATGAAGCTGCGGCGGATCCTCAACACGGACATCGACATAGTGGAGTTTCCGCTGGACCTGTCCCTGCCGCCGTCGGACATCCTGGCCGCGGTGGCGGAGCTGGCCAGGCAGTCCTGGGGCGAAGTAGTCCGCACCTCGCTGGGCGGCGGGTAGGCACGTCCGTCCCCGCCGCCACTGGCCTGAGACCGGCTGGACTTAGACCGGCACGCGGAAGCTGAAGGTGGTGCCCTCGCCCAGCGTGCTCTCCACGCCGATGGTTCCGCCGTGGGCCTCCACGATGGCCTTGCTGATGGACAGACCCAGCCCCACTCCGGGGATGGCGGTCCTGCGCACATTGCTGGTCCGGAAGAACTTTGCGAACACTTCGGCCAGGTCCTCGCGGCTCATGCCCATCCCGGTATCGCTGACGCGGCAGGCGAAGTGACCGTCTTCCTGCGCCAGGGACACCACCACGTTTCCGCCGTCGGGCGAGTACTTGATCGCGTTCGAGACGAGATTGTCCAGCACCTGGGAGATCCGGGGGCCGTCTACGTGGGCGTCCAGCCGGGCGGGTGCGTCGGCAGTGAGGACCACGCCGGCGCCCGCGGCCTTGGGCGTGGCTGCGGCGACGCTGGCGCGCACCAGCTCCGCCACGTCCACGGCGTGCGGGGTGACAATCATGTGGCCGTTGCGGGCGGCCAGCAGGTCCGACACCAGGGTGAGCAGCCGTTCTGAGTTGCGCCTGATGATGTTCAGCGGTTCCAGCTGGTCCTCGCGCGGTTCGTCTTCCAACAGGATTTCGACGTAGCCCAGGATGGACGTCAGGGGAGTCCGGAACTCGTGGGAAACGCTGGAGACGAAGTCGTCCTTGGCCGCCAGGGCATTCACCAGGTCGGTCACGTCGCTGAACACGATGACGGAGCCCGCGAACTGTCCGTCGGCGTCCTTCATGGCACGGGCGCTGGTGGTGATGGCGCGCTGTTCCTTGCCGGCGCCGAGCCAGACCAAGTAATCCGTGAAGGTCTCGCCCAGGACCGCGCGGCGCACCGGGCGATCCTGCACGGGGACCGGGGTGGTGCGGTCACCGGCG
Source organism: Pseudarthrobacter sulfonivorans (assembly GCF_024391045.1). Taxonomy (GTDB): domain Bacteria; phylum Actinomycetota; class Actinomycetes; order Actinomycetales; family Micrococcaceae; genus Arthrobacter; species Arthrobacter sulfonivorans_B. Next base: position 35,119 of record NZ_JANFCZ010000025.1, on the reverse strand, counting down.
AAGACCAGCAGCTGCGATTCGTTCGCGTCCGGGATGTCCTTTGGGCTGGCCAGCTCGTGGTTGGCGCGCTGCTTGCGGTTCATGAGGATGTCATGCCCGCCTGCGTCGACGGCCAGGACGCCAATGTTCACGGTTTCCAGGACAGAGTTGAGCAGGGCCTCTTGCTGCTTACTGCCACGGAGGGTGGCCTGGAGTTCTTCGTCCTTCTCCTCCAGGGTCCGCTGCTGACGCATCATGCTGAGCGTCAGGACGCTAACCGAGACGCCAATTCCCAGCATCATGACGGGGATCAGCAATGACTTGGCCAGGCTTGGGCCGGAGACATCTCCCAGGACCATCAGGGGCACCCAGATGATGGCAAGCGGCCCTAGGAAGGACAGCCACAGCGAAAGCCGCGGATAGTAGCCCGAGGCGCACAGCCAGATGACCGGAAAGACGGCCAGCAGGCTGAGGCCCGTCAGGCTCTCCTGTCCGCCCTCGCGGCCCAATGCGATGGAAGCGAAGTCCAGGATGGGGATGGCCAGGAAGCTGGTGTACGGCAGCCTGTCCCAGGGGACCACGTAACACAGCGCCATCAGGGCCAGCTGCGAGACAAGGAACGCCACGAATAGCGGATTGTTCATGGTGCCGGGGAAGAACGCCCACATTAGGGAGGCCGTCAAAAGCGTGGTGACGAACAGCGGAGCCTGGCTCAGGGCCACCCTGTCGGTGAGCCGGTATTCGTGGAAAGGGCGGCGGAAAAACCTGAGTCGGCCCGTTGCCCACGTTCCGGGCTCAGTCATGAAGGGCGGCCGGAAGTGTCAGGGTTGTGAGACGCATACCAACAGGGTATCGGCAGCGGGCTATACTTCTCACGTTGTCAAGCTGGCTGAGGGGGCTTGTATGAATGAAGCACGTGTGGGTCTGGTCATCGAGGATGACCAGGATATACGGGAGTTGGTCCGCGCGGTCCTGACCCAGGCGGGGTTTGACGTGAGCGTTGCCGCCAGCGGAACTGAGGGAGTTTTGGCGGCGCGGTCGCTCAATCCTGATGTCATCACGCTGGATTTGGGCTTGCCGGATATTGACGGGTTTGAGGTCTCCCGCCAGATCCGTGAATTCTCTGACGCCTACATCGTGATGCTCACGGCACGGGCCGAAGAGCTGGACACTCTGATCGGTCTCGAGTCCGGGGCCGATGACTATCTCACCAAGCCTTTCCGCCCCCGTGAGCTTCGGGCGCGAATTGCGGCCATGATGCGCCGGCCCCGCTCCGGTCCTGACGTGGTGGAGGAGGCCTCGGCGGGGGAGCAGCCGGCCGCGGCCGGAACCGGCCACTATAACCACAACGGCCTGGACCTCACGTACGCGTCACGGTCCGTGAGCGTGGACGGCCAGGAGCTCAACCTGACCCGCACCGAGTTTGAACTGCTTTACGCGCTGCTCGAGGCGGGACGGACGGTCCGGACCAAATCTGATCTGGTGCGTCGCCTCCGGGACGAGGATTACGACGTCGGCAGTTACATCAGCGAGGCCGACGAGCGGTCCGTGGAGGTCCACATGGGAAACCTGCGGAAGAAGCTGGGCGATTCACCGCAGCAGCCGCGCTGGCTGCAGACGGTTCGCGGCGTGGGTTACCGCCTGGCGCCCGCGGAGCGCTGAGGCTGCAAGCGGTTCAGGGTCTGGCGGCAGCACACGTTGATGGGCCGGAGGTAGTCGGCGGCCAGTTGCGGCAGTGCGACGGAGGGCTCGGTGCTGGGTGTGTCCTCGCGGATGGAGCGTTCAAGGTCTATGGCCAGGCCGGCCAGCCGTTCCGCGCCCACCATCTGGCTGGAGGTCTTGAGGCTGAGGACGGCGTCCACGGCGCCTGGCAGGTCGCCTGTGGTCAGCGCCAGGCGAAGCTTGCCGATCCTCACGGGTAGATAGTCGATGAAGTTGCTCACGAAGACCTTGCAGTAGCCTTCGTCCTCAGCCAGTTCGTCGCGGAGGCGGTCAAGGACCGAAGGATCAACCAAGGGGCGCCCGGCATCGTCGGAGGGGGCCATTCCTGTCCTTTCCGCTTGCGTCGCCCACTCCATAAAACTGGGGTGGAAGCCTGGGTTGTTGTGCATCTTCAGAGTAAATCGCTTCCTTGGTCCAGCGGCCCTCCGGGATCAAGAGTGGGGGTTTTTTGGGGAGACTGCGGGTTTTGCCGGTAGACGTAATCTTTGCCGGTGCCGATCAATTCGGGCGCAGGCAAACACTCAAGAATGGCTCAAGTTCGGGCGGGGGCCGCGGGCACCGAGAAATGCCATCAGCTGGGCTTCGAGGGCCGAGCCGTCCTTCAGTTCGCACTCCCACACTGTCAGTACCTCCCAGCCGGCGGCTTCCAACTGGCGGCGTTGCTGGCCGTCACGTTCGCGGGTCCGGGTCCGCTTGGCTTCCCAGAACGTGGCGTTGGCTTTGGGGGCATGCTGGCCTGCGCGGCAGTCGTGAAAATGCCAAAAGCAACCGTTGATGAAGATGACTTTGCGCCGGCCCGCGAAGACCAGGTCCGGGTTCCCGGGCAGGCGGGCGCTGCCGGATCTGCCGTGGAGGCGGTACCGGTATCCCTTGGAATGCAGAAGGCGACGCACCAGCAACTCCGGCTTGGTGTTCTTGCCCCGGATGCGGGACATGTTCCAGCTCCGCTGTTCGGGCGTCAGCCTGTCCGACATGCTTCCAGTCTAGGAGCTCCTAGATTTCCCGTTCCGGCTGTTCGCCCAGTTCAAAATGGCGGCCGCTGACGGAGGTGGGCACAACCTCCACGTAGAAGTCCTTGAGCGTGGGCACCCAGGTTTTCAGGCCCAGCTCTTCGACGGCGGCGATTTCCGTTGAGTTACTCAGGACCCGTGCCGTTCCCCTGAGCACCACCGACCAGGCCTCATCAGAAAGGATGCCGTCTGTTTCGAGCAGCACTTTTGAGTTGATGGTGAGCTGGGCCAGCTTGTTCCCGGGCGCTGTGCGGAGATAGATCTTCCGGCCTGAGGCGAGGTAGTTGACCGGGAAGATGTCCGGCTCGCCGCCAACTGAGACCACCAGGCGGCCGTGCCGGGTGGCTTCCAGGAGTTTCCAGGACTGCTCGTCGTTGAGTTCCAGGACGGGCTCGCCGTCGGGGTGCGTGTACATCATGTACGCCATTGTTCTACGTTCGGTAGAAGAATTCTAGGTCTGGGCGTGGGAATTTTCGGCGCGGTCGACGCCGGTCCCCGTTGGCCAGCTGGGACTACTGTGACTTTCCGCTGGCCCGGCGCGGTGCTAGAACCGATGACTGGTGGCTGTGGATAACTTTGATCGCTCCGTTGTGTCCTGGGCTACCCTTAGATCATTGTTCGGAGCGAGGCGTCTTGAAACTATCGGGGGATTAGCTGCCCATGACATCGCACAAGTTCTTCACGGCCGGGCATCTGCGTGCCGCCACCATCGCGGCAGTTGCGGCGGGGGCCCTCGTGCTTTCCGGGTGTAACGCTGGCGGCGGGCCCGGAGTCACGGACACCGCGTCGACCGCGGTATCGCAGGCGCCCAGCGCCACTCCCACACCCACCCCGAGCGCCACTCCGGCTTACGTGCCGGCGTCCGCCAGCGGCCGTGCCCAGAACGTGCCGGTGCCGGTACTTCCGGAGGTGGCCAAGACGGAGACGAAGGAGGGGCTGGAAGCGTTTGCCCGGTACTGGTACGAGACTCTTAGCTACGCCTATGAGACCGGAGATACAAAGCCGCTGGAGTCGGCCTCAGGGCCGTCCTGCGGTAGCTGCGCAAAGGTAAAAACCGAAGTCACAGAGTGGCATTCGGATGGACGCTGGATGGCCGGCGGCAAGATGCACGTGGAGGGAGTCCATTCGGACTTCATTGAGACTGGCCCAGCAACGTACCAAGCCGTCGTTCAGGTGTATCAGGAAACAACTGACTACTACCTTTCGAATGCCACGCTCAAGGGAAGTGTTCCCAGGCAGCCGGCCATAGGGGACATCGTGATTGCCGGGTTCGATGCAAGTGGCTGGAGAGCTAATACTGTCGAACACTTGGTGAAGTAATGGCCGGCCATGCGCCAGCAGTAGCGAGGTTGCTTGCCGTGATGGTTGGCACGCTCCTATTGTCGTTGCCCGGGCCGGCCGCCGTGTCAGACTCCTCCGATTCACCGGCCATTGGGACCGCTTGGGCTGGCAATGGCGCTTCGGCAGTGGGTTGGTTCCATGATCCTCATAGCAACGCGTGGACCTCGGTGCCGGTGGGGCTTCCCGATGACCCATTCAAGTACAGATCGAAGCATGTGTGCAGAGTGGACTCGAATCTCGACGGATCAAACTGTGCGGGGCCTGATGTTGAATGCGCCGATGGAGATAACGGCCGGGTTGTTAACTGGTACAGATCCCTGAAGGTGCTGGATAACTACACCTTTTTCGCGGGACCGACGTGCATCTACGACGAGAAACCGGTCGATGTTCTTGACCAGATTGCCGGTCAGATCCAGCGGCAATTCGAGAGCCTGCCGATCAACGCCGGTACGGTCGTCGCGCAGCCGAGTCCGCATACCTTGCGTGGTGCCGAAACGAATTTCTACGCAGACGCGGCTGAACAGCAGTTCGACGTGACGATGTTCGGGCAGAAGGTTCATGTTGTTGCCACTCCGGTTCAGTACACCTGGAACTACGGGGACGGCACAGTCTTCGGTCCTCAACCGTCCATGGGAGGTCCGCTGCCCCAGGAACGCTGGGGCGAGAAGACCCGCACCAGCCATGTCTATGCGCAGACAGGCGACTTTCAGGTGGTCCTCACCACGTCCTTCCAAGGCACCTACTCCGTGAACGACGGACCGCCGCTGCCCATCCCCGGCCAGGGACAGTTCAGCGCACCGCCGCAAGCCATCAGCGTCTGGCGTTCGATCACTCGGAACTACGCCGACGACTGCAACGTAAACCCCCAGGGACAAGGCTGCTTCGGCGTGCCGTCACCCCAATAAACAATCCGCACGAACAATTGTGACGGCCCTCTCCACCGGAACGGATCCGGAATAGATGCAGAGGCTAAGCAGTTGGGAACAGCAGAACGAATCCCCTTCGAAAGGAACCGCCCTGTGCTGTTTTCCCCGTTGACCCTTGGTGAGCTCGAACTGTCCAACCGCCTGGTAATGGCGCCCCTGACCCGTCTCCGTGCGGGCCAGGAAGGCATCCCGGGTCCTCTGCTCGTGGAGCATTACCGTCAGCGCGCGTCCCTTGGCCTCATCATCAGCGAAGGCACCTACCCGAGCCCGGCTGGCCGCTCCTACATGGGCCAGCCCGGACTTGTAACCGAACAGCAGATCGCCGGCTGGAAGAAAGTCACCGACGCCGTTCATGCCGAAGGCGGCCGGATGTTCGCCCAGGTGATGCACGGCGGGCGGGTTTCCCACGAGGACATCACCGGCGGGCACACCATTGTGGCCCCCAGCGCCGTGGCCATCGACGGCGACGTCCGCACCCCGTCCGGCAAAAAGCCCTTCCCGGTGCCGCATGCCCTCACGGGTGACGAACTGCCCGTGGTGATGCAGGAAATCGTTGCTGCCTCCCTCAACGCCATCGACGCCGGCTTCGACGGCGTGGAGCTGCACTCAGCCAACGGCTACCTCCTCCACGAATTCCTCGCGCCAAGCTCCAACGTCCGCACGGACAGCTACGGCGGGTCGCCGGAAAACCGTGCCCGCTTCGTGATCGAGACAGTCAATGCGGTGGCGGCAGCAGTGGGGGCCCAGCGTGTCGGAATCCGCATCTCACCCGAGCACAATGTCCAAGGCGCCTTTGAAAGCGACCCCGCCGACGTCCGCGCCACCTACGAGGTACTGGTGGACAGCATTGCGCCGCTGAATCTCGCCTACCTCAGCGTCCTCCACCAGGACCCCACCAGTGCGCTGGTCCAGGACCTCCGGGCCCGTTTCAACGGCACGTTCCTGGTCAATACCGGCTTCGGCACCGTGACTACACGGGAAGAAGCGGCCGCCCTGGTGGCCGACGGCCACGCTGACGCTGTAGTGGTGGGGCGCCCCGCCATTGCAAACCCGGACCTTGCACGGCGTTGGAAGGAAAACCTGCCGTTGAACGAACCGGACCCGTCCACTTTCTACGCAGACAGCTCCGCAGGCTACACCGATTACCCCGTGCACGCGGCCTAACGGCCACTGAGCACGCATCAACACTGATTTAACAACAACGGCGGCACCCGGCTTTGGGTGCCGCCGTTGTTGGCTGCGCGGTGTGCTGTCCCGGCAGCGTGAGCCGTTAGCCATCCGACGGCCGTAGGCTCTTTTGTTGGAAGATGGCCCGCCCGGGCTCTGAAAATCCGAGCGGTGAGATCAGGATACTCCAGCGAATGGATTATTGCTAGGGATCTACATGAATGCTTCCCGGCCTGTCCCTTCCCGCATCACCAGCTTGTCGTCCTGGATGGATACGAGCAGGCTTTTGGGCTTCCCGCTGACTTTCGTGATGGCCTTGAGCCCGCGGTTGGTAACCTCGACGCCGACCTGTGCACCCTTGGCCGGCAGTTCAACGGAGGCTTCGAAGGCTTCACCAATGAGCGGGTTGGTTGAGACGCCAACATCCCGGCGTACCTCCTTGCCGTTGACCATGACGGTGATGTTGGCTTCGTCGAATCCATCCTGGAAGACGATGAGCAGTTCCCGCATGGCGGCCTCTTCCTCGAGAGTAATTCCCTGTGACTGCATATCCACTACAGCACTTCGCGGCCCGCAGCGGAATACCCGGCCGGCGGCGTCCCGCGGCCCGGATGGAGGCGGCCGGGCCCGTAAGGCAAAATGAACTGGTGACCACCCAACTTCCGCATGCCCCGTCCGCACCCGCACCCGCCAATACCTCGGACAGCGCCATCCACGCCCAGATCGCTGCAGAGCTCGGGGTGAAGACCTGGCAGGTGAAAGCCGCGGTGGAACTGCTCGACGGCGGGTCCACCGTCCCGTTCATCGCCCGGTACCGCAAGGAAGCCACCGGCACGCTCGATGACACCCAGCTGCGCGAGCTCGACGAGCGCCTGCGCTACCTCCGCGAACTCGAGGACCGCCGTCGTACTGTCCTGGAGGCGGTCGCTGCGCAGGGCCAGCTGACCGCGCAGCTGCAGACGGCGATCCTGGCCGCGGACACCAAGTCCAGGCTGGAGGACATCTACCTTCCGTTCAAGTCCAAGCGGCGCACCAAGGCGCAGATCGCGCGCGAAGCCGGGCTTGAGCCCCTCGCCGACGCCCTGCTCAAGCGGCCCGACCTTGACCCCGCACGCGAGGCCGCCAAATATCTGAACGAAGAACACTCCATCGGCGACGCGGAAGCTGCGCTCGGCGGTGCGCGTTCCATCCTGGTGGAGCGGGCGGCCCAGGATCCGGACCTTGCCGCCACCTTGCGTGAGCGGCTCTGGACGCAGGGCCGGATGGTTTCCCGGGTCAAGAAAGGCAAAGAGGCCGAAGGGCAGAAGTTCGCCGACTATTTTGAGTTCACCCAGGTCCCGTCCGGAATGCCCTCGCACCGTGTGCTCGCGTTGTTGCGCGGCGAGAAGGACGGCGTCCTGGAACTGGATCTCGCCGAAGCCGATCCGACCAACGACGACGCCCTCGCCGCCGCCCGCGCGCGCTATGAGTCTGCAGTGGCCAAGTGCCTTGGGGTCGCAAACCGCGGACGTCCCGCGGATGCCTGGCTGATGCAGACCGCGGAGATCGCCTGGCGCTCCCGGGTGCTCACCCGGCTGACGTCCGATCTCCGGAGCCGGATGTTCACCGCCGCTGAAGACGAGGCGGTTCGGGTGTTTGCCGCCAACCTGCGCGACGTCCTGCTGGCCGCGCCCGCCGGGAACCGCGCCACCTTAGGCCTGGACCCGGGGCTGCGGACCGGTGTGAAGGTGGCGGTGGTGGACGGCACCGGCAAGGTGGTGGCCACGGACACCGTGTACCCGCACGCGCCGGCCCGGAAGTGGGACGAAGCGCTGGCCACACTGGTGCGGCTCGCACAAAAACACGACGTGGAGCTGGTGGCCATTGGCAACGGCACAGCATCCCGGGAGACCGACAAGCTGGCCGCGGAACTGATCAAGCTGCTGCCCTCGGCCGGGACGAAGCCGCAGAAACTGGTGGTGTCGGAGGCGGGGGCGTCGGTGTATTCGGCGTCGGCGCTGGCGGCCGCGGAGCTTCCCGGCATGGACGTATCCCTGCGCGGCGCCGTCTCCATTGCGCGGCGCCTCCAGGATCCCCTGGCCGAACTGGTGAAGATCGATCCCAAGTCCATCGGTGTGGGCCAGTACCAGCACGACGTCACGGCCTCGAAGCTGGACCGCAGCCTGGATGCCGTGGTGGAGGACTGCGTCAACGCGGTGGGCGTGGACGTGAACACCGCTTCGCCCGCGCTCCTGAGCCGCGTGGCCGGCGTGGGGCCCCTGCTCAGCGAAAACATTGTGGCCTACCGGAACGAACACGGGCCGTTCGCCAAGCGCAGCGAACTCAAGAAGGTTCCGCGGCTGGGAGCGAAGGCTTTCGAACAGTGCACCGGCTTCCTCCGGATCACCGGGGGAGCCGAGCCCCTGGACGCATCAAGTGTGCACCCTGAGGCGTACGCGGTGGCCCGCAAGATCTTGGTGGCGGCGGGTGCAGCTCCGGTATCGTCCCTGGACCCGCAGGCCTTCGTGGACGGAACGTTCGGGCTGCCCACCGTCCAGGACATCCTGGCCGAACTGGAGAAGCCGGGCCGCGACCCGCGGCCCGCGTTCGCCGCGGCGACGTTCTCCGAGGGCATCGAAAAGATCTCCGACCTCAAACCGGGCATGGTGCTCGAGGGGACGGTGACCAACGTTGCCGCGTTCGGCGCCTTCGTAGACGTGGGAGTGCACCAGGACGGCCTGATCCACGTGTCCGCGCTCGCCGACCGGTTCATCTCGGACCCGCGTGAGGTGGTCAAGTCCGGGCAGGTTGTGCGCGTGAAAGTGCTGGAAGCGGATCCGGAGCGAAAGCGCATTTCCCTGACCTTAAGGCTCGACGACGAGTTGCCGGGTTCGGGCGGCCGGCCCGCCGCGGCACGACCCGAAGCCCGCCGCCAGGAACGGGCCAAGGCCGGAGCCAACCCATCCGGCGCCCGCGCCGCAGCACCGAAGACAGCGACGAGGACAGCTCCGAAGTCAGCCCCGAAACCGGCGCCGGTGAACACCGCTATGGCTGAGGCGTTGCGCAAGGCCGGCCTGGGCAAATAGTCCTTTCGGCGCGGCAGGATCACCCCGGACTGGCGGCTTGACGCTGGAGATTCAGGTCTGGGCTGCTGCCGGCTGCCCGCTTGCCTTCTGCCACGGCCATCGTCCGGTGATTTCCAGCTCCAGCGAGAAGCTCAGGAACGTGCGGATGAGGACGATGATCGCCAACACCCCGACGCTCTCGAACGTGGGCGTCACGGCCACCGTCCGGATGATGTCCGCTGCCACCAGGAGCTCGAGGCCCAACAGGATGGACCTCCCCAGCAATTGCCGGTAGGCACGGTAGACCGTCAGCTTCTCAGCCCCGGGCGGCAGTTTCCGCGGCTGGTAACCGCGCAGGGCCATTGGAATGGACACAACAGCGCCGATAACCATCACGGATACCCCGGCCAGGTCCATGAACTTGCCCACGGCCTCGATGATCTGCTGGAAATCCACCCTGCTCCTCATCTGTAACGTGACTGTCACCCCTTGAGGGGTGTCACCCCTCGAAGGGGCGCCTTAGGACAGCAGCCTACGGGTGGCGGACTCCGGTGCGGGCCAAGACCTCGCGGTAGCCCTCACGGAATGTTGGGTATGCGAACTGGAAACCCGTGGAGCGGAGCAGCGCGTTGCTGCACCGTTTGTTCCCGCCGCGGGCCTCGCCGGCCGGACCGGCCGGCGGCTCGGGGTAGCCCAGCTCGGTGGCCAGGAAGCGCAGGACATCCCCCAGCTCCGCGGGGTCGTTGTCCACGCCAACATAGACCGGTGCCGGGTCCGCGGCCATCGAAACCAAATGCACCATTGCCGCAGCGGCGTCGTCCCGGTGGATTCGGTTGGTGAAGCGCGGCTCGTCCGGGATGACGGCGGTGCCGCTCCGGACCTGGTCAATCAGGCGGGTCCGTCCGGGACCGTAGATCCCGCCCAGCCGCAGCACAACCGCCGCAGAACCGGTGCCGTGCAGCCGCGACACCAGGAGGTCCTCCGCCTCGCGGAGGATACGCCCCGAGAATCCGCCGGGTACCGCCGTCGTACTCTCATCAACCCGGCCGCCCGCAGCGTCCCCGTACACCGCGGTGGAGGAAACAAACAGCACCCGCCGCGGCGTCACGCCGTCGCGCTCGATCGCGTCGAGGACGTGCGCCAATCCGTCCACGTAAGCGGCCCGGTAGGCCGCTTCAGTAGGGGAATCGGCAGCAACAGCGATGACGACGGCGGTGGTGTCCGCCGGGATGACCGGCAGGTCGGTGCCGCTCAAGTCAGCCGCGACGCCTTCGATCGCCGCCGGCAGCTTTTCCGGCGAACGGCGCCAGCCCACCACCCGGTGCCCCGCGGCGGCAAAACGCAGCCCCGCCTCGGTGCCCAGGTCACCGCAACCGGCCAGGAGAATGGTCATGCGGTCAGCCGGCGAGAACGGAAGGAGCCGGAACCGGGAAGAACACGCGCGGATCCTGCAGCAGTGCCGGGTAATCGAATGCGGACCGGTCGAGCACTTCGGTGACGCTGAAGTTGCGGCCGAAGCGGCCGTCGTCGAGCGTGATGGGACGGCCCAGGACCTGGCCCACGGCGAACCTGCGGCCGTCCTCGAAGGACACGGCGATGGTGGTCTTGCCGGGCAGTGTGGCGAACGCCTGTTCCTGTGCCTGGCGCTTCCTGGTGGGCTTCTTGACCAGCTTGGGCGGCAGCCTGCGCGGCTGCTTGGAGGGCCGGCGTGATCCGTCATCAACGTAAACGGGGGAGTAGCCGTCCGCGTCCGGCCCGGTGGGGATGGCTCCGGCACGCCGGACAGGGGGCAGTGCCACGGTATGGAGCTGCTCCGGATCAACGTCGGGGTGCGGGTCGCGAAGGATCCACAGGAAGTCATCCTCGGGGTCTGCGGGCAGGAACTCGTGCCGCGGCTCGGGCCAGACATAGTCCACGTCCACGTCGGCGTCGGTGAACACCGACTTATAGAACTTCGGTTCCTTGCGGAGCAGTTTCGCGCGGTGGCTCAGGTGGAAGTCAGGGTTTCCGAGCCATTCGGGCATGGGAATCTTGGCGGCGTAATCCGGGTGCGCTGCCTGGGGTGCGAACTCTGTGATGTTGGCGCGCGTGTTGTCGGCGTGGCCGCGTTCGGTCCATTCGTCCACCATCGCCAGGCCGTACCTGGTCAGCGCCGGCACGTGGCCCATCCACATGCGGACGGCGGGGTGGGTCTGCCAGCCGTATTCGGGGATCACCAGGGCCCGCAGGACCTGCAGCGCTTCGACACGCTGCTTGCCCAGCCTGGCGGTGTCCAGTGCTGCGGCGCTCTGCCGGAAATCGGGATACGGAAGGAAGGTTTGCATTCATTCAGTCTGACGGCATGCGGCGGATGTGCCAATTGCAGTGCCGGCCGCCACACGGAGCGCCCGCACGGCGGACCCAGGGTGTTCACATAGTGGACCGATGCATACACCGAACGCCTTGACCCACTAAGATCACCGAAACGCCCCACCGTCCCGGAAGCCCCCCATGACAATTTCACCTGAAACGACCACCGGAGTATCGCCGCATTTCAAGCCCAAGTTCGGGCAAATGCTCAGCCCGGAGGCCAAGGGCATCCTGGTCCTTGATGAATTTACCCTCGACCCGGCCGAAGCGCAGAAGGAGCAACACGGCTTCCGCGCCGTCATGGCCTCCGTGGCGCTGACCCTGCGCCGGATCGTTGCGCTGCGGATTGTGATTGCCCTTGTGGCCATCGGCAACCTGCCGTTGTTCCTGCTGACGAGCGGCTGGTGGATCTACGCCGTTTCCCTCACCCTCGTGGTGGCCGTCCACTTCGCCGTTTCCTGGCTCAACAAGCACGAACCCAAGGTGCGCCAGCGCCACATGCTGGAACTCCACCTGCACCGCGAGAAGAGCGCTAACTACCGCAAAGTCCGCGACGCCGTGAAGTACATGATCGACACCCCCAGCCGCATGAACGAGCACCTCTACCTCGAACTGCTTGCCGCTAAGCGCGTGGCCCTGAACGTGGCCCACGGCACGGTGGCGCTGCTGGACACCAGCGACGCCAAAGCCTGGAAAGTGCGGATCGTCCGGGAACTCCCGGCCGCTGCTTAAGTGCTGAGCACCAGCCAGAAACTGAATAAAGAACGACGCCGGAGCTCCCCTGGGGGTGGGGAGCTCCGGCGTCGTTCTTATTATGCTTTGCCGTCGCCCTTTAGGGGACAGCGGCAGCAGTGCGGCACGTTCCCGGGAAAGGGGAAATGGGGATCCCGGGAACCGTGAACGCTAGGCGGGGAGCTGGATGACTTGTCCGGCGAACACGAGGTTCGGATCCGCAATGGTGTCCAGGTTGGCGTCAGCAAGCTTCTGCCAGCCGCCGTTGATGCCGAGTTTGGCGGCGACGGTGCTGAGGGTATCGCCGGCCTCCAGGGTGTAGGTTTCACCGCTCAGCGCCGGAGGTGCGGAGTGCTGCGGTGCCGACACGGAGTCGCCTGGAGAGCGAACATCGCCCTGCGTGACCGGTGCCTGGGTTACTGGTGCCTTGGTGACCGGGGCGCTCTGGGGCGCAACCGCCGTCGCGCCCCCTCCGCCGCTCAGGCCAAGCTTCGCGGCGCAGGCAGGCCAGGCGCCCCAGCCCTGCGAGGCCTGGACCTGCTCGGCCACGGCGATCTGCTGTTCCCGGCTGGCTGTGGCCGCGGACCCGGTACCACCGTGAGCGGCCCACGTGCTGTCGCTGAACTGCAGTCCGCCGGAATAGCCGTTGCCCGTGTTCGTAGCCCAGTTCCCGCCGCTCTCACACTGGGCGAGTGCATCCCAGGTTCCGCCGTTGGTGGCCGCGTTGGCCCCGGTGGCGGACAGTGCAATCCCTGCCGCTGAGATGGCGGCTACAGCTGCTCCACGGCGCGCGGCAGTACGGATAGTGGTGTTTTTCATGTGATGCTCCTGAAGGCCACCGGCGCTCGGTCCGTCCCCGGAGGTTATCGCGCCACTGCCCGCCCCTGACAAATAGAGGTCATTTTTCGGTGTCTGCCGGCCGGGCAGTTCTGGTGGAGGCAGCACCGGGCATTCATTTCACCCGCAGGTCGGGCTTGCATTTCACGCTAAGACATCTCGCGGCCGTTATCAAACCGAGATGGTTTTTTGGAGGTCCGTTGGTGGTCCGTTCGCGATCAGTGGGCGGCCTGTTGGTGCAGCGCCGCGGCGAGGTAGGGGGCGGTGCGGCCCAGGACAGAACGCGCGACGGCGGCGGCGGTCCCGGCGGCCATGATCCGTCCGCCCGCATCGCCGCCGGAGGGGCCAAGGTCGATGACCCAGTCGGCGCCGGCCACCACATCCATGTCGTGTTCCACCACCACCACGGTGTTCCCGCTGTCCACCAGGCCATGAAGCTGTGTCATCAGCAGTTGAACATCGGCGGGGTGCAGTCCGGTGGTCGGCTCGTCCAGGAGATAGAGAGTATGGCCTCGGCGGCCCCGCTGGAGTTCGGTGGCGAGCTTGATGCGCTGGGCCTCCCCGCCGGAGAGTTCCGTGGCAGGCTGGCCCAGCCGCAGGTAGCCCAGGCCCACATCACGGAGGCTCTTCAGGCTGCGCGCCGCCGCGGGAATGTCGGCAAGGAACCCGGCAGCGGCGTCAACGGTCAGGCGCAGGACCTCGGCCACGTTCTTGCCACGGTAGGTCACCTCCAGGGTCTCCGGGTTGTAGCGTGAACCGCCGCACTCGGGGCAGGGACCGTAGCTGCCCGGCAGGAAGAGCAGTTCCACCGCGACGAAGCCCTCACCCTGGCACGTCTCGCAGCGGCCGCCGGCCACATTGAAGGAGAAGCGCCCGGCGCCGAAGCCGCGAGCCCGGGCCTGGTCCGTGGCGGCGAACACCTTGCGGACGGCGTCAAACAGGCCGGTGTAGGTGGCCAGGTTGGAGCGCGGTGTCCGTCCGATGGGCTTCTGGTCCACCGTCACCAGCCTGTCGATACGGTCCGTGCCGCTGACCGCCCCCACCGTCAGCGGCGCGGCGGGCTCTGCCTCATCCGGCTGGGCCGCTTCCGCTGGATGGTTCTGCAGGCCGGAACCCACAACGTTGGCAAGGACCCGGCTCACCAGGGTTGATTTGCCCGAGCCGGACACCCCCGTGACTGCCGTGAGGACGCCCAAAGGGAAGCGGGCATCAAGGTCCTTGAGGTTGTGCTGGCTGATTCCGGTCAGTTCCAGCCAGCCGTCCGGTTCACGGGCACCGGCCGCTGCCGTCCGCAACGCGGCGCCGGCCGCTGCGGTCCGCAACGCACCGCCGTCGGATGCGTCGCCGTCGGACGCACCCTCACCGTCCGTGCCGGTCGCGCCGTCGGACGTGCCGCCGTCGAACAGGAACGGCCGGGTGACCGAGTCCGTAACGGCAGCGAGCCCGGCAACCGGCCCGCTGTAGAGAACCTCGCCGCCGCCTTCCCCGGCACGCGGCCCCACGTCCACCAGCCAGTCGGCGCGGCGGACAACGTCCATGTTGTGCTCCACCACGAAGACGGAATTGCCCGACTCCTTGAGCTGGTCAAGAACGGCCAGGAGCGGCTCGGCGTCCGCCGGGTGCAGGCCTGCGGAGGGTTCGTCCAGAACGTAGATCACGCCGAACAGGCCGGACCGGAGCTGGGTGGCGATCCTCAGCCGCTGCATTTCACCGGGGGAGAGGGTGGGGGTGGCGCGGCCCAGGGAAAGGTATCCGAGGCCCAGGTCCAGCAGCACGGTGACGCGGTGCAGGAGGTCGGCGGTGATGGCGACGGCCACCTCGTTCTCCTCCCCGGAGGACTGGCGCCGCGACGCTGTTCCGGCGTCCTTGAGGCCGGCGGTGGGGCGGATGATCTCGGCAAGTTCCGCCATCGGTGCGGCGTTCAGTTCGGCGATGTTCCGGCCGGCGAAGGACACGTCGAGAGCCTCAGGCCGGAGCCCGGTTCCGCCGCAGCGGGGGCACGGCCCGGATTCCATGAACCTCAGGACACGCTCGCGCATGGCCGCGCTCTGGGAGTCCGCCAGGGTATGCAGGACGTAGCTTCTGGCGCTCCAGAAACGCCCCTTGTACGGCTTCTCCACCCGGTCCCGTTCGGGTATGACTTCGACCACGGGCTGCTCCTCGGTGAACAGGATCCAGTCACGCTGCTTCTTGGGCAACTTCCGCCAGGGGACGTCCACGTCATACCCGAGGTGGGTGAGGATGTCCCGGAGGTTTTTGCCCTGCCAGGCTCCCGGCCACGCGGCGATGGCACCTTCACGGATGGTCAGGCCGGTGTCCGGCACCAGGGAATTCTCGCTGACGGTGTGGGTAACGCCCAGCCCGTGGCATTCCTGGCAGGCGCCCGCCGCCGTGTTGGGTGAAAAGGCGTCGGAATCAAGCGGGGCGGCCCCGGCCGGATAGGTTCCCGCACGGGAGAACAGCATGCGCAGCGAATTGGAGAGCGTGGTCACCGTTCCCACGGTGGAACGGCTGCTCGGTGCGCCGCGGCGCTGTTGAAGTGCGACGGCGGGTGGCAGCCCCGAGATCATCTCCACCTTGGGGTTGTGCCCCTGTTGGATGAGGCGGCGTGCGTAGGGGGCCACGGATTCGAAGTACCGTCGCTGGGCTTCGGCGTAGATGGTCCCGAAGGCCAGGGACGACTTTCCTGAGCCGGAGACGCCCGTGAAGGCCACGATGGAGTCGCGCGGCACGTCCACGTCCACGTTCCGCAGGTTGTTCTCGCGGGCTCCCCGGACCCGGACAAAACCGTCGGCAAGGTGGCCTGAAGTGGGAAGGGTACGATCGTCAGCCTGCACAGGTGTCCGCATTGATCCGACTCTAGCCGTGACGCGGCCCCCGGACGATATCCTGAGCCGATGGACAATAACCCGGACACTGCCACCGATACGCTGCCGGAAACGGACCTGCCGGAGGCCGAAGCAGCGCCGCAGCTTCTCCCGCTCGCGGAACTGCACCTGCACATTGAGGGCACGCTGCAGCCCGAACTGATCTTTGAACTGGCCGAACGCAACGGGCTGGCCCTGCCGTACTCCGGCCTCGAGGAGTTGCAGGCACTGTACGAATTCAGCGACCTGCAATCCTTCCTCAACCTGTACTACGCCAACATGGCGGTGCTGCAGACCGAGCAGGACTTTGCCGACATGACCCGCGCCTACCTGGCCCGGGCCGCCGCAGCCGGGGTCCGGCACGCCGAGATCATGATGGACCCGCAGGCCCACATTTCCCGCGGCGTCAGCCTGGAAACCTGTGTCAACGGCGTGGCCTCGGCCCTGGCCACATCGGTGGAGGACTACGGAATTTCCACCCTGTTGATCGCCGCGTTCCTGCGCGACCTGTCCGAGGAGTCGGCGCTGGAGGTCTTTGAGGGCCTGCTGGCCATGAACGCGCCCATCGCGGCCATCGGCCTGGACTCAGCAGAAGTGGGCAACCCGCCGGCGAAGTTTGAGCGGTTGTTCGCGAAGGCGCGCGAAGCGGGCCTGCGGCTGACCGCGCACGCAGGCGAGGAGGGACCGCCGTCGTACATCATCGAAGCGCTGGATGTCCTCGGAGTGGAGCGGATTGACCACGGCATCCGCTGCATGGAGGACCCGGACCTGGTGGAACGCCTCGTGGACGAGCGGACTCCGTTGACGGTCTGCCCGCTGTCCAACGTCCGGCTCCGTGCGGTGGACACTTTGGCTGATCACCCGTTGCCGGCGATGCTTGCCGCGGGGCTCAACGTTTCGGTCAATTCGGACGATCCTGCCTACTTCGGCGGCTACGTGGATGACAACTTCGCACAGCTGCAGGCAGTGTTTGAGCTGTCGGATTTCGACCGATCCCGGCTCGCGGCCAATTCCATCCACTCATCGTTTGCTTCCGAGGAGCGGAAAGCTGAGCTTCTTGACGAGTTGAACCGCGGCTAGCTCCGCCCCGGGGGGGGGTCGCTAAACTGGGACTCGCGCGTGTCTGGGAAGTGACCGGCGGTTCCCCGAAAGGCGCTCCAGGGTTGAGAAAACAGCCCGCTAGCCGATACTCCTGCCTCAGTTCCGCTGTAATCGACGTCATAGTCGGTCACGACACGCAGAGTTAACCATTTCAAGTCGTGCGATTTAATACCGTCTTGGCAAGATGCCTAGAGACAGATCGCTTCACTAAGGGGAATCATGGCCACGTCCACCGTAGAAAACACCTACCTTCGACTCAAGACCGTGCTGGATGTCCTGACAGAGGGCACGTGGACCGGCGAAGCACGCAACGCCGGGGAAGTCCTGGCGGAAGCCACAGCACGCGTGCCCTTCACCGATCACGAGGCGGTGCTGCTCAGCGGTGGCATCCCGCGCGGCCACAAGACCCTCACCTCGGCCACCGCCAAGCTGGTCAGGGCCGGCTGGCTGGTCAAGGGCCGTTCCGGCTGGACCATCACCGAGGACGGCATGCGCGCCACCGTTGCGTTCCCGACCGGCGAGGCCTTTGCGGCAGCGCTCGACGCCGGCACTCCGGTCCCTGCCGACACTCCGCTTCCCGCGGCCCCGGCAGTGCAGAAGGCACCCGCCAAGGTAGCGGCCGCCGCCAAGACCGCCGGCGCGAAGGCCGTTGCCGCTGACGCCCCTGCGAAGAAGGCGCCCGCAAAGAAGGCCCCGGCCAAGAAGGCTGCCGAGGCTGTGGGCAAGGCCGCGAAGCTGATCGAGGAAGCCGTGGAGCCGGTGGTCAAGGCTGTCCGGACCCGGAAGGCACCCGCCACGAAGGCCAAAGCCGCGGCCGAGCCGCTGGAAGGCCCGGATGAGGAAACCTTCCCGCAGCCTGAAGCCGTGGCCGTGGCCGGTGACTTCAACACCCTCCTGGGTGCTCCGGAGAACTGGGCGCCGCAGTATGACGAGTCTCAGATGGACTTCGACTTCAGCTCGCAGCTGTGGACGAAGAGCACCGAACTGCCTGCCGGCTACTACACGTTCAAGATTGCGCTGAACCGTTCGTGGGCCGAAAACTACGGCGCCTTCGGTGCCTTCGATGGTGCCAACCACGAGCTGCATCACGATGGCGGCACCGTCACCATCCGCTACAACCACCGCACGCGGGACATCACCATCAACAGCTGACCTCTCCAAAGTTTCCGTCCACGTTACGGGCGTTATGGGGTGAAAAGGCGCCTTTATCTGGACAAAAACTCCTGAGTGAAGCAATGTGGGAACCGGCCGTACTGGCTGGTTCCCACATCTGTTTCCGAATACAAGGAGATGCAAAAGTGACCCTTCCCTCAGGCCTGACACCGGGCGTTTGGACCCTCGACATGTCACACAGCGAGATCGGCTTCACAGTCCGCCACGCAGGCATCAGCAAGGTCCGCGGCCGCTTCACCGATGCTTCGGCGGAGGCCCGCGTTGGCGATTCCCTGGCCGAGGCCTCGCTTCACGCCACAGTCAAAACCGCAAGCTTCGAATCCGGCGACGCCAACCGCGACGGGCACGTCAAGGGCCCTGATTTCTTCGACGTGGAGCAATACCCGGAGATGACCTTCCGTGCCACGTCAGTGGAAGGCGACGGCGAGGATTACACCCTCACCGGCGATCTCACCATCCGCGGCGTCAGCAAGCCGGTGGAACTGGAAGTCGAATTCACCGGGGTCGCTGTTGACCCGTTCGGTGCAACCCGCGCCGGTTTCTCCGCTGAGACCGACATCAGCCGCAAGGAATTCGGCCTGACCTGGAACGCCGCGCTGGAGGCCGGCGGCCTGCTGGTCAGCGACAAGGTCAAGATCAACGTCGAAGCAGCGCTGGTCAAGCAGGCCTGAGTGCCATGAGCAGTGGAAGCCCCTCAGGGGGCGATATCCGGCTCTCTGCCCGCGTCTTCGGCGTGGTGCAGGGGGTCGGATTCCGTTTCTGGACCATGGGCAAAGCCGATGAGCTGGCGCTCACGGGAGTGGTGAAGAACCTCGCCGACGGGTCTGTGTCCGTGGTTGCCGAAGGGCCGCAGGAACAGGTGCGCCAGCTGCTGGACTGGCTGAGGTCGGAGAACGCGCCAGGGCGGGTGGAACGGGTGGAAGAGGCCATCACCGACGCCGACGGGTCTTTTCGCGATTTCAGGGCCCGCTGACTCGTTCCTTCGGCCCCGGCGGGTAGGCGTGCCGCCGCCCCATCAGGATCAGCACAAACGCGATGGTGGCAGGAATGGCCGCCGCGACAGGGACCAACGCAGGTCCGGCCCAGGTCAAAGCGGCGGCCCCGAACATGGCGCCGATGGTGATGCCCACCTGGATGGTCAGCACGGTCAGGCCGTTGGCGGCATCCCGGTACTCGCCGCCGGCCCGAAGGATGGCGGACTGGTTGTAGATTCCCATGGCGCCGATGCCTGTGCCCCACACGAACATCAGGACCAAGGCAGCCGGCAGCGCCAGGTCTGCGCCGGACATACCGGCAAGCGTCACGCCGGGCAGGGCGGTCCCCACCAACGGCAGAAGCAGCAGCGACAGCACCACGCCGGCGACGGTGATGAGGTGCCACCGCCGCGGCTTTGAATCCACGGTGATGCCGGCGATCCAGATTCCCACCAGGCCGGCAACGCCCAGGATGCTGATGGACAGCGGGATGCTGAAATCGGGGAGCCGGACCTCGCGCAGGAACGGGGCAATGTAGGTGAACAGGGCGAAGTGGGCCATCAGCATCAGCGGCCAGCCGATGGCCACGATCTTGACGCCGGGCTGGCCGATCGCTTTCCGGAGCGACGGGTGCGGAGCGTCCGGAAGGCGCCGCACCGGGGGAAGCAGCCAGACCGCGAGGAGGGCCAGCACCACACCGGAGCCGGCCAGCACCAGGAACGCCGACCGCCAGCCGAGAAGGTTGCCCAGCGCCGTGCCGACCGGCGCTCCGATGGCCAGGCCCAGGCTGTTGCCGCTGAAGACGATGGCCAGGGCTTTGCCCACCAGATGCGCCGGAACAATCCGGGCCACGAAAGGGGCCATCGCGGACCAGAGCAGGCCGTGGGCGATGCCGCCCACAACCCGTGAACCCATTGCGGCCCCGAAGTCGGTGACCACCGCCACCAGAGCGTTGCTCGCGGCGAAGGCCAGGATCAGTGCGATGAGCAGGAAGTGCCGCGGAATACGCGCCAGGGCCATGGACAGCGGGATGACGGTGACCACAATGATGGCCGCGTAACCTGCGGTCAGGTAGCCGGCCGTTGCCTCCGAAACCTTGAAGTCAGCGCTGATCCGGGGCAGCAGGCCTGACGGCAGGAGCTCGGTGGTAATGGCTGTGAAGCCGATGGCAGCGAGGACGATCAGGGCGCCGACAGGCAGCTTGTTGGTCTGGGATGTCACCTATTGAACTTACCCTGCCGGCCGTCAGCACACGGGCGGCTACCGGGGCGTTGCCGGTGGCTTGGCCGCACTTTTGCCGGGGCTCAGGCCAAGGAACGCACCGAGTTCCTCGAGCGCCGCAGGTTTGGACGGCATGTAGTTGGTGAGCTCGGGCGAGCGGACGATCACTGCCCGCCATTGCCCCCGGGACACAGCTACGTTGATTCGGTTCCGGTTGAGCAGGAACTCGGCCCCCCGCGGGGCCTCAGCCACCGCGGAGCATGCCATGGAAACCACAACTACTGGGGCCTGCTGGCCCTGGAACTTGTCCACCGTGCCCACCCTGACACCGGCCAGGTCCGCCACCTGCAGTTCCTGCCGGATCAGCTGGACCTGCGCGTTGTAGGCCGCCACCACCAGGATGTCCTCGGCGGTCAGTGGCCGGGCGGGCTGGTCGCCGCCGGGAATCCATTTCAGCCCGATGTGCCGCTGCGCCTGCCGGACAACCTCGGCTGCTTCCTCCACGGAAGACGTGGTGTTGCCGGTGTGCGGCACGAAGACGGTCTCGACTCCAGCAGGCAGCCCCGCCAGGCTCCGCAGTGAGGCAGCGGGCGCCGACTCGAGCTTGCCGTCATAGCTGAGCACGGACACGGCACGGCACAGCTCGGGGTGCATCCGCCAGCTGTCGGCCAGGAAATAACCCAGGTTTTCCGGGAGGGTGGCGTGTCCGGCGGCGAGCCAGCCCAGCGCCGACTCATCCACGGGCTCAGGGTGCGCGCCCTGGCTGACCTGGGGCAGCTGCTGGGGATCGCCCAGGAGCAGCAGTCGTTTGGCCGCGCGGGCCACTGCCAGGGTGTTGGCCAGTGAGAACTGCCCCGCCTCGTCAATCACCAACAGGTCCAGCGATCCTGCAGGGACCGACTTTCCGGTCATCGTCCAGGCGGTGCCGCCCACCAGTGCACCGCCGGGGGAGGCCAGCAGGGCTGCGACGTCGTCGTCCTTCTTCCGGTGCCACGGCACGGCATGGGCGCCGACCACCTTCTTGGCCACCCGGGAGGGATCCACTCCGGCCGATTCGATGGCAGTGCGAAGCATGTTTTCCACGACGGCATGCGACTGGCCCACCACACCGATTTTCCAGCCGCGCGAGACCAGGCCGGCAATGACATGGGAACCCACGTAGGTTTTCCCGGTCCCGGGAGGGCCCTGCACGGCAAGGTACGAATGATCGAGGTCCAGCAGCGAGGCGGTGATGGCGCCGGCGTAATCCGCCGCGCCGGAGCCGGCTGTTTCGGGGCTGCCGCCTCCCGCCGGGGCGGGGCCGGAGAGTGAGCGGAAGCGCGGCGGGAGTTTGCGGAGGATGTCGACGCCGGGATGGCGGGGGAGGCAGGGAACAGCGGCACCCACCCGCTCGGCAAGTTCCGCCAGCGCGGCTTCGATGCTGGCTGTGCGGACCGGCTGGTCCTCGGTGAGGGCCACCGGCATGTGGGGGTACGCGGGGACTTTGCCGGTTTCCTTCTCCTCGATGGTGATGATGCTCTGACCGGGGATCCGGGGGTGGTCCTCCACCGCCGTCACCAGGGTGCCGAAGGTGAAGCCCCGGCCGGTGGTTCCGGACGACTCCTGCAGGCCGTCCGGGAGCGGGGAGTCATAAAGCCGGCACCAGGTGCTGCCCGGTTTGAAGTCGGAGCCTTCGCTCATGGTTCCGGTCAGCCTGAGCGTGCGGGTCCGCATCCGGACAGTGGGTTTGGCCAGCGCCCAGTCCGCCACTACCTCCGCGGTGTCCACTACAAATACGTTCCGGTGATCGGACCAGCGGTCAATTTCGGCTTCCGTGCGGTCGAAGTGTTCCCACCAGAACTGCTTCCGTTCCCGTCGGTGGTACCCGGTGGCCGCAGCCACCATGGCAATGGCCCGTTCGTCGGGGGTCCAGGGCCTGGTGTCGGGGAGCGTGGCCAGGTACTTCTGGAGCCTGAGCTCGCCGGGGGTGGGCTGCGCTTCGTGAACCTCGGGACCCTGCGGAAGGTCAGGTTGGAGCCGGAGCGGTGTGCCGCCGTCGTCCATTTTCCCCGTTCCCGGGCCCACGCCCGCAGGGTGGCGGCGAGGGGAAACGGAGTCACGCAGTCCCAGCAGCCAGTCCCGCAGCCGGAGGGTGGAGAGGCAGTCGTACTCGTTGTAATCGGAAATTGAGGCGAGGATTGTGGCCGCCTCGGCGGTGTCGCCACCGTCCCGGGCCGCGCAGTAGGCGGCATAGGCCACCACCGAGGCGCCGGCGTCCTTCACGTCGCCGGAGCGCAGGTTCTCTCCCATATACAGCGGCTCGAGTTTCTTGATGGAGTAGGACGGCTCGGAGATCCTGAGCGAATGCCGGGCCGTTGCGTAGAGATCCACCAGCACCCCCTCACGGAGCCAGTTGTCCACGATGTCCTCGCCGGCCAGATGCCGCACCGACAGGTTCCGCAGCGCCGATTTCTCATACGCGGCGTAGTGGTAGACGTGCATGTCGGGGTACCGCCCGCGGCGTTCTTCCACATAGGCCAGGAACTCCAGGAAGGCCTGCCGCTCCTGGTTGCGGGAATGCGCCCAGAACGGCCGGAACACCGGCTTGCCGGCACCCTTCGGCCCGACACGTGAGCTGTCCTCCGACATATCGGCCGGATCCACGGGTGCCTCGACCACGCCGAACAGGTACTCCAGGCCCCACTGGCTGGTGGCCGGGTCCTGCCAGAGCGGATCGCCTTCGAAGTCGAAGAAGATATCGCCGGGGCTGGGCGCCGGAATGGTGCCCAGGGCGTTCTCCGGCAGGACCTTGAAGGTGACCGTGTGGTCCTCGCCGTCCTTGGTGAACGTGCGGGACCCGTCGGGCAGGTCCCGGCCCAGCTGCATCCGGGCCTGGTCGCGGAGCCTGACCACCGAGCCCGAGGCCCTACCCGGCGGGAGGTCGGCCAGCGCATCGATGGTGGTGATGCCTTCGGCCATGAGCTTCTTGCGCCGGAGGGTGCTCATGCCGCCCACCATCAGGAGATCGCGGTGAGCCTGGACCTGCTCGGCGCAGTAGTTGCAGCGGCCGCAGTGCGTGACGCCCGGTTGCTGCCACTGCACCGCCGAATCCTGCGCCCGGTGGGCGGCGGTCAGATCGCGGAAGCGGTCGCGGCGCTCGCGGAACACGGGCAGCAGGTCCGGCAGGGAGTGGTGGCTGCGGACGTAGTCACCGTCGACCACTGCGCCCAGGACCAGGGTGACCCGGGGCGACGGGTCCAGGCCCATGCCGATAAGTTGATCGCCGTAGGCCGCCAGTTGCAGCAGCGCGCCCACCTTGGCATGCCGGGCAAGCTTGGTGTCCCACACCTCGTAGCGGCCAAGGCTGCCGGTGCCGGCGGCCTCATTTACGATGAAGTCGGCGTAGCCCAGGAACTCGCCGTCGAAGAAGGTGGCCTGGAAGACCACGTCCGCTCCGGCCCGGAGCGCCAGTTCGGTCTCGGCGTGCTTGGCGAGCAGGTCCCCGCGGGTGTTGTCCCCTCGCTCGAGGGAATACACCCCCGCACCACGGCCGGCCTCCCACAGGCCGTACTTCGCGACCAACCCGGCCAGGACTTTCGCCTCGTGCCGGTCACCGAGCGTCCCGGCCCGGCGCTGCATCTCGTCGTCGGGAAATTCGGCTTTGGGGGAGCGGCCCAGCTTCTCATCCAGGACGCGCAGTGTGCGGTACTCACACTCGCTGGCGGCCACCAGATCGCTGGCGGAAAACACCAGGTCCGGAGCGCCAGTCTCAGTGGCCGGATCGAGCAGAAACACGGGGCCTCCCCATTGATTTCCCTGGCCGGAGGAGGCTTCCCCCGGCCACGCTTTGAATCTATCAACAGGGACTGACAACCCGGGGTCACTCCATGCTGCTCCAGGGCGTCCCGGAGGGCATTAAGTGACCCTGCGTTGCATTAAGCCGTGCCTGATAAGCCGTGCCCGTTAGGAGTTCGCGGCCCGCACCTGGGCTTTGTCGTGCTCGGCGTGGGCGCTGCGGATGAGGTCCATGAACTCGGTTTCGTTGCGGACCAGCCGCTTGTACTTCTCCGGAAGCTTGCGGATCTGGTCTTCCTCCCACACCATCTTGGCGAAAATCTTGTCCCGCTCGGCCATGTCCGTCTCGTAGTTCAGGTCCAGGTACTCAACAGCGTGCCGCCTGGCGCCGGACACTGCGTTCTTGGCCTTGCCTTTGGGGCTGAAGATGGAGGCCAGGATGGTAACCACCAGGACTCCCAGGATCACCGTCAGGGAGACTCCGGTGCTGACTTCGACCACCTTGACGGGCTCGCCGTCGTTGATGAACGGCAAGTTGTTCTCGTGCAGTGCATGGAGGATGAGCTTCACGCCGATGAAGCCCAGGATCGCCGCGAGCCCGTAGGCGAGGAAGATGAGCCGGTCCAGCAGCCCGTCAATCAGGAAGAACAGCTGGCGCAGGCCCATCAGTGAGAACGCGGTGGCAGTGAAGACGATGAAGACGTTTTGCGTGAGCCCGAAGATCGCAGGGATGGAGTCCAGCGCAAACAGGAGGTCGGTGCCGCCAATCGCCACCATCACCAGGAGCATCGGGGTCAGGACCCGCTTGCCGTTTTCGACGGTGAACAGCTTGTCGCCGTCATAGTGCTGCGACGCCGGGAGGAAACGTTTGGCGAGCCGAACCACCAGGCCTTCGCTGTCGTCCTCGTGGTCATCGGGCTTGAGCAGGTTGCCTGCCGTGACCAGCAGGATGAGCCCGAAGATGTAGAACACCCACGCGAAACTGTTGATCAGTGCGGCGCCGAGGAAGATAAAGGCGGTGCGGGCCATCAGGGAGAAGACGATGCCGAACAGCAGCACCTTCTGCTGGTCCGCGCGGGGGACTTTGAAGCTGGACATGATGATCAGGAACACAAAGAGGTTGTCCACGGACAGGGCCTTCTCCGTGACATAGCCCGCAAAGTATTCGGTGCCCATGGTGGTGCCGCCAAACAGCAGCACACCAAGGCCAAAGATCAGCGCGATGCTCACGTAGACGGCGGACCAGATGGACGATTCCTTCAGTGAAGGAGTGTGCGCCTTCCGGACATGGAAGAAGTAATCGAAGGCCAGCAGGCCAGCGATTCCCGCGATGGTCAGGGTCCAGACAAGGGGGGAAACTGCCACGGTGGGGGCCTTTCGTCGTGGGTCTTCCTCCAGAGTACCTAAGCCGGTTTCAGGAGCTTCCGCTTCACGACGGCCTCCCGGGAGAGGGTTTTGTAGCCTTCCCGCTCAAACAGGACGGTGATCACATCGTCCTCATAGCGCATCACCAGCCCGGGACCCCACTTCTTGTGGGTCACTGGCGATTGGACCGGAAACGGGACGTTGTCCGCAGCAGCCGCGGCGCCGTCGTCGTGGTTTCCGGCGCGTGGCGGCGGTACGGCGTGCGGCCGGGCTTCCGCGCAGGAATCACAGTTGCCGCACGGCTCCGGGAGGTCTTCCCCGAAATACCCCAGCAGGAACTGGCGCCGGCAGCCGTCCGTTTCGGCATAGCCGCGCATCATCTGGAGGCGGGATTCGTCCACGCGCTGCCGGGCCTCGGCCAGGTCCACCGCGCGCTGCACCAGTGCCGCCGGCTTGGCTGTTGAGATGAGCCGGACGCCGCGCTTTCCGGAGCTCACCGCACCGGCGTCCTGCAACTGGTTCAGCAGGCCGGTCATGTGGCGCGGCTTGAAGCCGGTGAGTTCGGCCAAGGACGACGGGAAGACGGGTCCGTCCGACGCTCGGAGGGCCTTAAGCACAGCCAGCAGCGACTCCGGGTCCGGGTGGTGGGTACCGAAGAACTTCCGCAGCCCCAGGTCCTCGGCCCGGTAGTGCAGAATGGCCGACGCCGGCTGACCGTCCCGCCCGGACCGGCCCACCTCCTGGTAGTAGGCATCCAGAGAGGCGGGAATGTCGGCGTGGATCACAAAGCGGATGTTGGGTTTGTCGATCCCCATCCCGAACGCCGTGGTCGCCACCACCACATCCAGCTGGTCGCCCATAAAAAGTTCGAGGACCCGTTCGCGATCCGCGGCGGAACGGCCCGCGTGGTACGCCTCGGCACGAAGCCCCTGCGCGGCGAGTTTGGCGGCGTACTTCTCGGTGTCCTTGCGCGTGGCGGCGTAGAGCAGGCCGTGTTGGCGCGCACCGGTGCCCGCGCTGTTTCCGTTGACGAAGTCAACCACCTGCTGCACCACGGCCCGGCGCTTTTCCTTCTCCTCATGATGCCTGACCACGTCCAACATGATGTTGGGCCGGTCAAAGCCATGAACGAGGACCAGCGGATCCTTCATGCCCAGCCGTTCCGTGATCTCTTCCCGCACCGGAGGGGAGGCCGTGGCGGTCAGCGCTGCCACGGGCGGGTTGCCCAGCTGCTCCCTGACCGTGCCCAGGGTGAGGTAATCGGGGCGGAAATCGTGTCCCCAGGAGGAGACACAGTGGGCTTCATCCACCACAAGGAGAGCCGGGCGGACAGCGGCCAGGCGCTCCACGGTTTTCTTCTTGGCCAGCTGCTCCGGCGCCAGGAAGAGGAAAGCGGCCGCCCCCGACTCCACTTTTGCCCAGGCGTCCTCCACGTCCGCATCGCTGTGGGCGGAGTTGATGGCGACGGCGGCGCCCTCGCCCAGTGCCTCGGTGAGGCCTGTGATCTGGTCCTCCTGGAGGGCGATCAGTGGTGAAACCACGACGGCGGGGTGCCCCGTCTCCCGGTGCAGGTGGACGGCAGCCACCTGGTAGATCGCGGACTTGCCGTAGCCGGTGGGCATCACCGTGAGGACGTCACGGCCGTCAGCCAGGGCTGCCATGCCGGCGAGTTGGCCGTCGCGGAGTTTCGGGAGGGAGAAAGCGGAGGAGGCAAGCGCGCTCAGCGCAGGTTTCTCGGGCATTAAGGCAGCTCCGGGTGGTGGGTCCTGCGGCCGCTTGCTTCAGCCGTGGTGACCAGCCTACGCGAGGCGGGCTCCCGCCGTCGTCCTCGGTCTCAAAGCTCGCACCTTCCCTGGGCGCTGCCGGACCGCTTTTCCTTGACTTCCGGAGTCCCCTGAACAAGTGTGGAAGGACCCGTACCATTCTGAATATTTTCGTGTTGACGGTGTCAGTCTGAAGAAGGAGAGTGCAGCGTGGCGCGCAAAAATCCCAAGGTTGAAGAGGTCAACGAGGCCGGCATCGAGGTCACCGGCCACCCCAAGTCCTGGGCCGCCGGCGTCCCCGGCGTCTACCACTCCATGGAGCCCGCCATCGCGCACATGGGCGCGGGCCGGGCCGGGAAGACCCTGCTGGCGATGAACCAGAAGGACGGCTTCGACTGCATGAGCTGCGCGTGGCCCGACCCGGACCACCGCAAGACGTTTGAGTTCTGCGAAAACGGCGCCAAGGCGGTCACCTGGGAGGCCACGCCCGTCCTGGTGGGCCCCGAATTCTGGACTGAACACCCGGTGAGCGAACTCCGGCAACGCTCCGAGTACTGGCTCGGAATGCAGGGACGCCTCACCACTCCGGTCTACAAAGCCGCGGGTGAGGACCACTACCGGCCCGTCAGCTGGGACCGGGCCTTTTCCATCGTCGCGGACAAGCTGAAGTCCCTGCCCAGCCCGGACCAGGCCACCTTCTACACCAGCGGCCGGACCTCCAACGAGGCCGCTTTCCTGTACCAGCTGTTTGTCCGGGCGTACGGCACCAACAACCTGCCGGACTGCTCCAACATGTGCCATGAGTCCTCGGGCTGGGCCATGGGCCAGACCATCGGCATCGGCAAGGCCACCGTCGCCTACGACGACTATGCCAAGGCAGACCTGATCATTGTGATGGGACAAAACCCGGGCACCAACCACCCACGGATGCTGACCGCTCTGGAAGAGGCCAAGGAGGCCGGCGGCCACATTGTGGCCATAAACCCGCTGCCGGAGGCCGGGCTCCGCCGCTACAAGAATCCGCAGAAGGTCAAAGGCATCATCGGCCACGGAACCCAGATTGCGGACCAGTTCCTGCAGATCCGGCTTGGCGGCGACATGGCCCTCATGCAGGCCGTTTCCAAGCGCGTGCTCGACGCCGAAGCCAGGAACCCCGGCACGGTGCTGGACCATGCGTTCCTGGCGGAGCACTGCCACGGGCTGGAGGAGCTGAAGGCGCACCTCGCCGGGCTGGACGAGGCAGCGGTCCTGGCGGCCACCGGATTGCGGACCGAGGAAATCGATGAACTGGCGGACCGCTACCTGAGGGCCCAGAGAGTGATCATCACCTGGGCCATGGGCATCACCCAGCACAAAAAAGGCGTGGCCACCATCAAGGAGATCATCAACCTCCTGCTCCTGCGCGGCAATATCGGCAAACCGGGCGCGGGCGCCTCACCCATCCGCGGACACAGCAACGTCCAGGGCGACCGGACCATGGGCATCTGGGAGCAGATGCCGCCGTCGTTCCTGGACGCACTGGGCAAGGAATTCAGCTTCGATCCGCCCCGTGAACACGGTGCGGACTCCGTGGAAACCATCAGGAAGATGCGCGACGGCGCGATCAAGGTTTTTGTGGGCATGGGCGGCAACTTCGTGGCCGCCATTTCGGACACCCAGGCCGCCATCGCGGCGATGGAAAACACGGAGCTGTCAGTCCAGATTTCCACCAAACTCAACCGTTCGCACACCGTCACCGGGGCCGAAGCGCTGATTCTGCCCACCTTGGGCCGCACCGAGGTGGACCTGCAGGAGTCCGGGCCGCAGTTTGTGTCCGTGGAGGACACCGTCAGCGCAGTCCACGGCTCCCACGGCGCCGTCCCGCCGGTAGCATCCGGGCTGCTGTCCGAGGTGGCCATCCTCAGCCGGCTTGCCAGGAAGGTGGTGGGTGACAGGGTCAACGCCGACTGGGCCGGGTTCGAGCAAAATTATGACCTGATCCGCGATCATATCTCCCGGGTGGTCCCCGGCTGCGAGGACTACAACGCGAAGATCCGGCAGAAGGGCGGCTTTGTGCTGCCGAACGGCCCCCGGGACTCGCGCAAGTTCGACACCCCCCTGGGCAAGGCGATGCTCACGGTCAACCAGCTCGAACATGTGGAACGGCCGGACGGCACGCTGATCCTGCAGAGCATGCGGTCCCACGACCAGTTCAACACCACCATCTACAGCAACAACGACCGTTACCGCGGCATCAAAAAGGGCCGCGAAGTGGTGTTTGTGAGCCCGGAGGACCTGGCCGCCCTGGGCCTCAGCGACGGGCAGCACGTGGACATCCACGGCGTGTACCAGGACAACGTGGAGCGCGTGCTGCACAACTACCGGGTGGTGTCGTACCCCACCGCGCCCGGCTGCGCGGCCGCGTACTATCCGGAGGCCAACGTCCTTGTTCCGCTGGACAGCGTGGCCGAAGGCAGCCAGACACCCGTGTCCAAGGCCGTGATCGTTCGGCTGGAGCCCGCCAAGGCACACGCGCCGGCGGGGGTGGCTGCCGGCTGACTACCGGGCGCCGGGCCGCCGCAGGCTATTGGGCGCTGTGCGTCCAGCCTTTCGCGCCCGGCTCCGGGTGGGGGTTTCCCTGCTGCCGGGCGTCCTCGCACAGGCTGAACGCGACGTCGGCCGCTTTGGTGATGGACGCCGTCGAGGCTGTCTTGGAACCGGCGCTTCCCGTGCCGGCCTCGAGTGCCGCGGCGTAGCCCACCAGGAACGCGGTGATCGGGGCTGCGGCGTGCGTCACGGAGTCCGCGGATTTCCGGGCCAGTTCAAGGATCAGCTCCTGGTCCAGCTTCAGGTCCAGGATCTGCAGGGCCTGGGTCAGTTTGTGGGTCCACTGATCCAGAATCCGGGCTTCGTCGTCGTTCGTGGCCATGGTTTCTCCTTCGTAGGGTGCGGGTGCGGGTGCGGGTGCGGGTTTGGGTTCGTGGAAGCTGGAAACCGCGGCCGTCAGGTGTCGATGCTGGACATGTTGGGGTAACGGGCGCCCGCGGTGGCCCCGGCAGGCGCCAGCTCATCCAGCTGCTGACGGTCCTCTGCGGTGAGCTCGACGCCCACCGCCCCCAGGTTCTCGGCGAGCCGTTCGCGCTTCTTGGTGCCGGGGATCGGCACGATGTGCGGGCCCTGGGCCAGCAGCCAGGCGAGCGCAAGCTGGCCGGGGGTGCATTGTTTCTGATCGGCCAGCTCCTTCACCCGGTCCACGAGCTGGAGGTTGCGGGCAAGGTTTTCACCTTGGAAGCGGGGTGAATTCCGGCGGAAGTCGTCGGGGGCGAAGTCCTCAGCAGAACGGATCTGGCCGGTCAGGAAGCCCCGGCCCAGCGGGCTGTAGGGCACAAACCCGATCCCCAGTTCCTCCAGCACGGGGAAGACTTTGGTCTCGGGTTCGCGCTCCCACAGCGAGTACTCGGTCTGCAGCGCGGTGATCGGGTGCACGGCGTGTGCCCGCCGGATGGTCTCCGCCGACGCCTCGGACAGACCCAGATGGCGGACCTTGCCCGCTTCGACCAGCCCGGCCATGGCCCCCACGGTGTCCTCGATGGGGACGGTTTTATCCACGCGGTGCTGGTAGTAGAGGTCGATGTGGTCCACGCCCAGGCGCTGGAGGCTGGCATCGCAGGCGGCCCGGACGTAGTCGGGGTGCCCGTTGATGCCCACCCAGGAGCCGTCCTCACGGCGTTCATTGCCGAACTTCGTGGCCAGGACCACGTCGTCCCGGCGTCCTGCGATGGCACGCCCCACAAGCAACTCGTTGGTGAAGGGCCCGTACATGTCCGCGGTGTCCAGCAGGCTTCCGCCGGCATCGAGGAAGGCGTGGATGGTGGCGGCCGATTCCTGCTCGTCACCGGTCCCGTAGAACTCACTCATGCCCATGCAGCCAAGGCCCAGGGCGGAAACGGTGAGGGATCCGATCGTGCGGTTTTCCATGCGGTTCTCCTTTGCGGCGGAACTGGCTCAACGGCCTGCCTTTCCGCAAGCCGGATGGTGCACCGTAGGCCACTATAGGCGCGTTGTGCCGGGGGTCACAACAGGTTTGCGGAGCGGCGTTAGGGTGGACGAAAGACCGTAACGAAGGAGAATCCCCTTGAATGAGATCACCATCAGCAACAACCCGGACCGCGAACGGTATGAGGTCCTGGACGCCGGGAAAGTGATCGGGAAGGCCTGGTACAAGGCGTACGACGACGGCGGCCCGGCGGAGCGGATTTTCTACCACACGGTGATCAACGAGGACTACGCCGGGCAGGGATTGGCGGGCCGGCTCGCCAAGGTGGCGCTGGATGAGACGGTTGCCGCGGGGCTGGGCATCGTCCCGGTCTGCCCGTTCATCAAGAGCTACATCAACAGGCACCCGGAATATGACGGGAGTGCCGTGCCCATCACGCCCGCGCACCTGCAGTTCCTGGACAAAGCCCTGGCGGCGCGGGCCTGACGTTCTGTCTGGTTGGGACGGGCGGGGTCCGTCACCAAATCGCGGATCCAGCGGCCGGTAGAGCAGACTGTTTCCGTGAGCAACCAACCCCGGACCCGCCTGGCGGTCGCCGGCCTGAGCCTGGGCACGGCGCTGAACCCCTTGAATTCGTCCATGATCGCCGTCGCCCTGGTGGTGCTGCGCGCGGACTTCGGGCTCGACGTCGCCACGGTGACCTGGGTGATCACCTCCTTCTACCTCAGCTCTGCCGCGGGTCAGCCGCTGATGGGCAAGCTTGCGGACAGATTCGGGCCGCGCAGGATGTTTACCCTCGGCATGGCACTGGTGGCTGTGACCTGTGCCCTCGCGCCCTTTTCGCCCAATTTCGCCCTGCTGTGTGTGGCGCGGGCCGTGATGGCGCTGGGTACCGCCGCGGCATACCCCAGCGCGGTGGTGATGGTGGGCGCCATCGTCCATCAACGGGGCACCGCCCGGCAGGCCAGTGCCGGATCGTCCCGGCCCCTGGGCTATATCCAGATGGCCAACACCTCTGCCGCTGCCGTGGGTCCGGTCATTGGCGGGCTGCTGGTGGGCTTCGTCGGCTGGGAGGCGTTGTTCCTCATCAACGTTCCGCTGGCGCTGGCGGCACTGCTGATCGTACGCCGGGCGGCGCCTGCCGACGCGGCGAGGGAAAGTGGAAGCTTCGCGGCCCTGGTACGGGATTCGGACATCCCGGGCATCCTGGGCTTCGTCGGCTCCCTGCTGCTGGTGATGATGGCCCTGCTGGACGCGGTGCCGGGTTACCGGTGGCTGCTGCTGGGTGCAGGGACCGTGACCGCGGCCCTGTTTGCCTGGCGTGAGCTGCGGTTCAGCCCGCCGTTCCTGGACCTGCGACTCCTCGGCAGGAACCGGCCCCTGATGCTGGTGTACGTCGGGTTCGCCCTGTTCAACAGCGTCTACTACTTTGCCTTCTTCGGCCTGCCCCAGCTGCTCCAGGAGTCGGGCGGCTACGAACCGGGCCTGGTGGGGCTGCTGATGCTGCCGCTGGCCGCGGCCTCGGTCGTGGCCACGCCCTGGGCGGTCCGGGCGATGGGGAAGTTCGGCGTGCGGCGGGTGCTGATTGCCGGCGTCGTGCTTCTCGCTGCGGTGGCCGCCCTCATGTGGCTCCTCACGCACTCACTTGCCATCCCGCTTGTCCTGGTCCTCACCGCGCTCATGGGCGTTCCATTCGGGACGGTGAGCATTGCCTCGAACCAGGGCATGTTCGTTTCCACCCGGCCGCAGGAACGCGGAGTTGCTGCCGGAATCTTCCAGACGTGCCGTTACCTGGGTGCCATCACGGCCACTGTCCTGATCGGCGTCTTTGCGGCCGGCGGCGTGGACCAGGAGAGCTGGGGGCTGATGACGGTGACCATGCTGGTCCTCACGGCCGCGGCCTTCGGCGTGACGTTGATGTGGCGCGAACGGAAAGAATAGCCGGTCCGCGGATTCGCAGCAGTCACCGCTTATGATGGCCGCATGTCATCCTACGAAGTCAGCCGCAGCGCTTTCATTCCAGCCTCGCCGGAAGAGATCTTCCCGCTGGTCAACAGCTTTCTTGAGTGGACAAAGTGGTCGCCTTGGGAGAACGTCGATCCGGAAATGGAGCGTTCGTACTCAGGCAACGACGCCGGCGTCGGATCCCGTTACGCGTGGAGCGGAAACCGCAAAGCCGGCAGTGGAAACATGGAGATCGTCGAGTCCGACTTTCCCGGGACCATCAAGATACGCCTTGAATTCACCAAGCCGTTCAAAGCCGTGAACCCCACGACGTTCACGTTTGAATCGGCCGACGGCGGCACCCGGGTCACATGGCGGATGACCGGCGAGAACAAGGGGCTGGCCAAGGTCTTTGCCTTGGTGATGAACATGGACAAGATGGTGGGCGCCGATTTTGAGCGCGGGCTGGCCGCTCTGTCCACGGCCGTCATGGCCAACAAGGCCTGACGCGGGGGCTGGTTTCCGGTTCTAGCTGTCGAGGATCTGTTCACGGAGGATATCGGCATGCCCGCAGTGCTGGGCCAGTTCGCGCAGCACGTGCAGGTAGACCCAGTGCAGGGGGAGCGGGCCGCGGCGGTTTCCAAGGAGCATGTCGTCGAGCGCCAAGGACGATGTAGCCTGCCGCGCCGCCTCGTACGCCTCCCGGTGTGCCTGTTGGACACTGGCGATGGTGTCCTCGTCCGTGAGGATAAACGATTCATCAGGCCCTGCCGGGATGCCGATCTCGGCGCGTGACCGGCAGGTGACGGCTTCGTCGAACCATACTTTCTCCACGAAGGTCGCGTGCTTCACCAGGCCGAGCAGGGTTGTGCGGGACGACACCAGGGACCGGCGCGCCTGCTCCTCTGTCAACCCGTTCAGGCAGTTGTTGAGCATGGTCCGGTGGTCCTGGAGGAATGCCTCGAACTGGGCGCGCGCAGGCTGGTGGATGGCGTTCTCGGCGAAGGCGGAGTGGGGCGCAGGCATCCACGCAGTATCGCAAGGTCCGAGCGCGGAGGCAACGGCCGTCGTCGGGCGCGTACCCCATGGTGATCGGTGCGCTGCGCGCCTAGGGTGGAGCCATGTCTAATTCTTTTGCGTCCTTTGTGGAGACCTTCAAGAACGTCGGCGTTGCCAAGGCATACGGCGAACCGGTCAGCGTGGGCGGGGAAGAAATTGTCCCCGTGGCCCTGGTGTCGTTCGGGTTCGGCGGCGGGGGCGAGGCCGGGGACGGCGCCTCCGGCGGTGGCGGCGGCGGGATGGTGCTGCCCCTGGGCGTGTACGGGAACGACGGCGGCCGCGCCGGGTTCCGGCCCAACACCGTGGTCACCCTGGTGTGCCTGGTTCCGCTGATCGCCGTCCTCGGCGCGGCCGTCCGGGGCGCCCTCCGCGCGGCGAGGTCCTAGCTTTGCCCGGACCCGCGTCTAGGGCCGCCGGTTCCGTGCCTGGCGCGCCAGACGGTAGAAGGCATAAACGAATACGGTTTCAATCAGCAGCATCAAACCCAGCAGGAGCCACTGGCCCTGGGCGATGAAGACCACCGCCCCGGTGACCACCAGTGTTGTTCCGAGCCCCAGCGCATACAGGGCAAACCCGAGGGCAACCCTTGCGCTGCGAACGCCCGTCCGGAAGCCGAACCCCACCGGCTCCCCGCCGGGGTAGCCCGGCACGCGGTCGGGGGCCGCGGGCCTCAGCCTGTCGAACTCTTCCCAGGGGTCAGCTTCCGGATTGGTCATAGGTCCATTATCCCGCCGGTCACGCCGGCCGTGCCTGCCGGAGTCCTGCTTGCCTAGGCGCCGGCGGGGGCGAGGACGA
>NZ_JANFCZ010000024.1 GCF_024391045.1 Pseudarthrobacter sulfonivorans | reverse complement strand
AACTCCCGACCTGGAGGAGAAGGTCAAGGCAAACCTACCCTCCGTCAGTCCGGTGGTACCTGCAGCAGCTAGGGGAGGATTTTGTGGACGATAGTGCCGTCACCGTTAGAGATGAGGATTCTGCTGCGGCCGTCGATCCGGACCCAAAAGTATGAGCCGTCTCCGGCAAGGTCATCGATGGTGCCGTGTTCTGGTGGGCAGGCGGGTCGTTTGACGATCACTCTGTCGCCGGGGTTGAGGTGGATCCAGTTGTGACAGTCGAACCGTCGTGTTTGGGATCCAGGGAATGCTGCGTTCACCGGCTGCGTGTCTGTATTCATGGTGCTCCTTCCTGTGATTTTTGAAGCGTTCGTCCCCGAGGGCCGGGCATATACGGACGGGACGGGGCGGGGCGGCACCGGTGTGCACGCCCCGCCCTCTTCCTTAGTACTGCTAAGTCAGTTCTGGGGTGCTACCTGCATGCTTGGGGGCTGGTGCCTCGTGCTCGGCGGAGGTGTCTTCTGTGTCCGGTAGGGCCTCCTTTTTCTGCACCCGGCGGGCCCATGCTGAGGTGATGATTGGGCAGAGCACTGCGGAGACGACAACCGAGGCTGCCACAAGCACTGTGGCGTGTTCTGCGGCCGGGGCGTAGACGGGGTTGGCTGTGGCGATGATGGCGGGGACGAGGGCCGCGTTGCCGGCTGTGGTTGCTGCGGCGAGGCCTGCTACGCCGTCGCCGCCGGTGAGTTTGTCGGCGAGCAGCAGCACTGCGCCGCCGGCGAAGACGACGAACAGGCCGAGGGCGATGCCGAGCAGTCCTGCTTCAACGACGGCGTTGAGGTTGATGGTCAGGCCGAGGGCCAGGCCCAGGAAGGGGATCATGGCTGGTACCAGCGGGGCCAGGAGGTGCCGCATGTTCTTGTCCAGGTTTCCCAGGAGCATGCCCAGTGCCAGCGGGAGGATTGCGCCGACGAGTGCCTGCCAAGGAAAGGCAGCGAGGCCGGCGATGCCGAGGGTGACCATGGTCAGGAAGGGGCCGGATTCGAGCGAGAGGATGGAGTAGGCGCCGGCGTCGCGCTTCCGCCCGAACTGGCCCATGAGGGAGATGTACAGCCCGCCGTTGGTGTCGTTCAGGGCGGCGACGAGGGCGAGGGTTGAGAGGCCCGCGAGGATTCCGGTTTCGATGGGTGCTTCGCCGAGGAAGCGTCCGGCGATGACCCCGATGAGGATGGCGAACGCAATCTTTGAGCCGAGGAGCACGCCGCCCTTTTTGAGGATGTAGGGGGTTGACTTTACTTCGAGTGTTGCACCGAGGCACACGAAGAACACGGCCAGGAGGGGCGGAAGGCCGGTGAAGAAGGCTCCGGTGAAGGAACCGAAAAACTTACCGGCGTCCGGGGCCAGGGTGTGGATGACGGCGCCGATGAACAGGGGCACCAGCATCATGCCGCCGGGGACTTTTTCCAAGGCTTTCTTGATGGGAATCGACATTGATTTCTCCTGTGAATAGCTGGGGTGCTTGGGTCCGCGCGTTCCGGGGCGGGTGCGCGGGGGTGGGGGTATGTTTAGCCGAGGCCTGGGATGAGCAGGACTTTGCAGGCGTCTCCGGTGAGCAGTTCGACGGCTTCGTCGATGTCGCTGAGTTTCTTGCGGTGGGTGATGAGCCAGTCGAGCTCCAGCTTCCCGGAGTCCAGCAGCAGCAGGCTTTGTTCCCAGGTTTCCCAGAGCCGGCGTCCGAAGATGCCGCGGAGGGTGATGCCTTTTTTGTTGATGTATGCTGCGATGTCGACTTCGGCGGGGCGGCTGGGGTGTCCGACGGTGATGACGGTGCCTTCGCGGCGGACGGCTTCGAAGAGTGTTGTCAGGGTGCCGGGTGCTCCTGAGCATTCGAAGGCGACGTCGAAGCCGCCGCGGCGCCCGGTCAGTTCGCGGCAGCGTTCGATGATGCCGTCGTTGGGGTGCAGGGCGGTCGCGCCGAGCTTTTCGGCTTGCGCGCGCCGGTAGGGGTTGGGGTCGACGGCGATGACATGGCTGGCGCCCATGAGCAGTGCCAGGTTCACGACGACGAGGCCGACCGGGCCCGCGCCGCTGACGAGCACCGCCCGGCCTGCGACGGAGTAGTTGGCGCGCTGGATGGCGTGCACTGCTACGCCGGCTGCCTCGAGTAGGGCTCCGGATTCGAGGGACAGGCCGGTGGGCAGCTTGACGCAGATGTCCTGCGGCACGGCGGCGTACTCGGCGAAGACGCCGTCAATGTGCATCCCGAGGATCCCGGTGCGTTCGCACGTGTGGGCGTCGCCGGTGCGGCACGGGAAGCATTGTCCGCAGGTGAGGTGGCTTTCCAAGGCGACCTGGTCGCCAACCTGCAGTCCGGTGACGCCGGGACCGACCTCTACGATGGTTCCTGCGCCTTCGTGCCCGAGGGTGACCGGGAGGTTGAGGTTGAACGCCTGGGCCGACGGGGTCCATTCGTAGAGTTCGCGGTCGGTGCCGCACAGGGACGCAGCGCCTACTTCGATGACGACGGTGCCTTCTGTTGCCTTGGGGTCGCCGGCGCCGGTGACGTAGGTGACGCCTCGTTCTGCTGCGTTCTTGACTACTGCCCGCATGGGGGCCGCCTTTCGTTGGTTCTGATGATGCGTGGAGGATTGTGTTGGGGGTGTTAGCTGGGGAGCTGACCGGCGAAGCGGCGCAGGATGTCGTTGGGGCCGACCTGTCCGCCCTTGAGCAGGAGCCTGCACCCTCCGACGGCGGAGGCGCCGTCGGCGTTCAGGATTGGGCCGGCTGTGACGAATTGGTCGGTCACGCGCAGCTGGCGTACACCCATGGCAATGAGTGCATGGCTGGAGGTATCGCCGCCGCAGACGGCGATGTCTCGGGTGAGCGCGGCGTTTGCCATCCTGGCGGCAATGCCACCGATCAGTGCGCCGAGGTAGCCCGCGTCCACCGGTTTGCTGGCGCCATAGCGGGGGTCCGCTGCGCCGCGGGTGGTGTGCACGACGACGTTCCTGCCTGCCCGGAGGGCAGCGGAAACGCGTTCGTCGAGGGCTGCCACGAGGGCGGTGTCGTCCCGCTGGAGCAGTTCGGCAGGCACAGGGACGTCCTCCCAGCCGTTCGAGACGGCGTCGTTGATTTGCTCGGCCGTGGTGCTGGACGCTGAGGCGCTGACGGCCAGCACCGGTCCGGACGGGCGCTGCGGGCCGGGTGTGCGCGGAGGCTGGTCCGAGATTGACCGTGCCAGGGCTGCCATGATGCCGCCCGATCCCACGACGATCGACGGACCGTGGCCGTGTTCTTCCCGTGTTAGGGCTTCTGCGATGGCATCCATCTGGTGTTCGTCCACGGCGTCAACGACAAAAGCCTGGGCCCCGAGATCCCGGCGCCGTTCCGCCCAGGCGTCCTTGAAAGTGCCGTCCTCATAGGCTGGCAGATGGATCGCCGCAGGCACCTGGGTGCCGCCGAGCTGTTCGGCCAGGACCTGGCGCAGGTCCGCCTCGGCCATGGGGTGGAGGGGTGGCGGGACATGACCGGGTGGCGGTCCAGCCGGTAGGTTTTGCCGGCGTAGTTGGCGTAGTGATTGCTGAAGGCGGTGTACCGGCCGAAGCCCGGCTGGGCGGGCGCCACGGGAATGGGGCCGTGCAGGGGGAATTGCTGATGGAGCAGCTGGATCCCGCGGCCGATGCTCCCGACTGTGGTGGAGCTGTCGAAGGTGGAGCAGACCTTGTACAGGAGCACGTCCAGGTTCAGGGCCGCAATGCCGGCGAGGTCCCTGATGACCAGGTTGTCGAACGCTGTTCCGGACAGGGAGCGGGCCGGTCCTGCGAACCCGACGACGTCGGTGTCCGTGGGCAGCGGCGCGTCCCCGATGACCAGTGCAGCGTCCAGGCCGTAGCGGTGGGATTGGGCCAGGACGTCGGCGGCTCCGGTGAGGTCGTCCGCGACGAAACCGAAAGCTGGCATGTCAGGCGCCTTTCCCGAAAGTCTGGACTGCGTTCAGGAGAGCGTGGTCCCCCGTGGAGGCGAGTTTGTCCGCTGCCGTCTGCAGCGGCACCCCGTCCACGGCTGCGTCCCACGCCTGGCGCAGGCTCCGTACTCCGGCGCCGGCGCCGTCCGGGTGGGCTGCGACCCCGCCGCCGGCGAGCATCATCAGGTCCGTGGAACCGACCGCTTCGAATGTGGGGCCGGGGGTGGTGACATTCTGCCCTGAGGACAACACCGGCAGCGGTGCAATGGTCTGCCCGAGGGGTTCGAGCAGGCTGCGGATGTTCGCGGCGACTTCTTCGTCCAGTTCGTAGAACTTGCTGCCGAGTCCGCTGGCGTGCAGGTGGTCGGCCCCGGCAAGGCGGGCCATCTGCTGCCAAACCCGGTAATCCATACCCAGGGCCTTGGACCGCATGGAGGCGGCGAGGCCTGCCCGGTGGCCGTGGATCGGTACCTCGGCGAAGGTGCGGAGCCAGGCAAGTGCCGGGAGCCCCATCACGGGGATGTTCAGCATCACGCAAGTGCCGCCGGCTTCAACAACCAGGTCGTGGCGCTTCTGCAGGCCGGCGAGGTCACCGGTAACGTTGAAGGCATACATGGTGGAGTGGCACGTTACCTCCTCGGCGGCACGGATTTCCTCGGTGGCGACGGCGACCCGGCGTTCCAGCGGCAGGTACGCCGGATCAGTCATGAGCTCGTCGTCCTTGATCAGGTCAATGGACGCCATCGCCAGCTCCCGGACGACCAAACGGAATTCCTCTTCCGAGAGTCCGACATTGGGTTTGACGATGGTGCCGACCATCACGCCTTGAACGTCGCTGATGAGTTTGCGGGTCCCCTCGATGCCGAAGGCCGGCCCAGGGTGGGCGGCCACGAAGTCCTCTGGCAGCTCAATGTTTTGGAGCCGGCAGGCATACAGATCGCCCAGCTCGAAGAGATTGCCGGCAATGGCGGTCTGCAGGGTGGCCAGGTCCGTGCCGACGTTCTCCATGGGGAAATCAACGGTCACCAAGGCAGCGCGGACTTTTTCCGGGTTGACCCGTGACGGCAGGGAAGGCCGGCAAAAGCCGAGCTCTTGAACGTCCGATATCCGGGCGGCGTGCCGTTCCCGGATGCGGGCCGATTCGCCGGGAACCGGCAGGAAGGTGCCGCTGGACTGCTCGCCCGCCATAATGGCTGCGGCTTTCGCGGGGTCAATTTCGGACTCTAGGTAGTAGGTGCAACGCACCGAGCGCGGGTCGCGCATGGATTCTCCAATTCGAGGGGTTTTGAAACTCACGTATCCGACTGTCACCTGCAGGTTCTTTCACTTCGCTCACGCGCCGATGCGGGCTCAAGCAGGTGACTCACACTTCGGGTCGATGGCGTCTGCTGTGATTCGAACCCAAAGTTGTACGTACCTTTGATACGTACAATAATGGGTGGCGCAGATCACGTCAAGACCGGACCCTGTCTTTGCTCGGCATGGTGGAGCAGCGGGAGGGCTAAGATTTGCACAGCGGCAGAGGAGTTAGCGTGAGTTTGATACCAGCAGGACCCGAGGCGGAGCCGACGGGACGCAGCGGCGGCCTGAACCGGGAAGCCGGGGGCCCGCTCCATGCACAAATTCGGGACATCCTGCACCGGCAGATCGTGGACCTTGCACTGCCCCCAGGCTCCTCCCTGCCCACCGAAGAGGAACTGCAAAGGCAATTCGGTGTCTCCCGCAGCGTCGTCCGCCAGGCCCTGTCAGGCCTCGCCGACCTCGGCCTCATCCGACGCCAGCGCGGCCGCGGCAGCGTAGTAGCCGCAACGCCCGTCCTCCGCCGGCACGTCCAGCGCGCCGGCGGCCTGGATGAACAGGCTGCCGAGCACGGCCAGCGCCTGCGAACTCACGTCCTCGCGGTGGAGCCTTCCGAGCCGCCCCAGGCAGGCATCGAGGCCCTCAATACCACCAACACCTGGAAAATCGAGCGGGTTCGCTACCTGGACGATCTTCCCGTTGCCTTCATGCGTACGTGGGTCCCGCGCGACTTCTTCCCCCACTTCACCGTAGAGCTGCTCGAAAATGCCTCACTCCTCAGCCTGATGCGCGACCACGGTTATCACCCTGCCGGCGGACCCCGCCAGGTACAGGCCGTATCCTCAGATCCTGACCTGGCACGGAAACTGAACATCAACACCCGGGAACCACTGCTCCTGCTCCAAGGTGTAACCCGGGACGCCCTCGGCCACGGTCTCGAATGGTTCAACGTCTGGCACAGCCCCAACACCATCTTCGACGTTGATGCACAAGTCACCAGCCAGCCCGGGCGCGTCTCCCAAGAGCACATCCGGCGCCTACGGAACCTGACCCAGCAACTTGAATCAGAACTAGCCGACCTCGAACGAGGTGAGCGCTAAAGCGGGCCCCGCGGACGACTCGTCCGGTTTGCGTGTGCCCCAAATTGAACGCGAATTTCCGGCCCCGCTCGCAGGTTGGTGTGCGGGATAACGGGAATTAAAGCAGTATCACAGTTAGGGCGAACCCGGGGGACGAACCGGCGCTCTTCGAGCAACACCTCGGGATAGTCTTCAACGTCAACGAAGTATCCCCGATATCGCCTGCCGCCTACGCGGGAAATTCCGCAGTCAGTGGCAGAATTTCACGGCCCGTCTGAAGCTGCACAATTGGGAAACTCGAAGATTCTTCACTGAGTTGCAGGCGCCAGGGGGTTGTCGCCTCAGTCCATGTCTCGATACTCGTCGTGTCCAGTTGGAGCGCTTGAGCACACCTGCGCGGTCGCGGTGTTGTGGGATGGTTCCGGCCATTCGAGGAGTGTGTAGGGATTAATGGTCATCATGCGGTTGAGCTGTTCTTCCCCTGCCAGGGTTCTGGCCCAGACCATGAGTTCCTGGTAGGTGTTCTCTTCATGGCGGGTGAACGGCCAGTCGCTGCCGAACACGAGGCGGTCGTGCGAGCCCTGATCCAGCAGCCGGGAGAACATCACCGCCGCCTGTTCATGGGAAGATCTGTACGGGGCGGAGACCTTCACCCAGGTGTTATTCTTCCCGGCCAGGTTCAGCACGGCCTCGGTGGCTTCCGGATGTCGACTTTGGGGCAGTCCGAGGTGATCGATGACCAGTCTCGTCGGCCATGCAGTCAGGGCGGGGGCGAGGTCGAGCCACTGGTGCCCTGAGGCTTGAATTTCTACGTGCCAACCTCGGGCTGCCAACACCGAACCGGCCGCCGTCCACGCTGCGGAGAAGAGGTCGGGAACGGGTCGGCCGATAAGGTTTAATCGGATTCCCCGCACACCGCTTTCGTGCAGAATGCGCACCTTCTCGTGGGAAAGTTCGCGCCGGAGATCGTCAGTGGCTACAACGATCACTCCGCGAAGGGTGTCCGGAGCGGCGGCAAGACCGGCCAGAAGGTAACTGTTGTCAGTGCCCAGGAAGCTTGGCTGAACGAGCACGCCGCGGCCCACCCCGTTGGTGGCAAGGACGTTCAGGTACTGGTCCAACCTCGCCTCGTAGTCCGGGATATACCGTGCGCCCTTGGCTACCCGAAGCCGTGGATGAAAAACATGCGCGTGCGTATCAACCAGCGGGAACCCATTTCCATTCATGGTCCCACCATACTCGAAAGTGATAAACCTTTATAGGACTAGACCTATAAAGGAATCTGTTCTAGGCTGTGAGGCATGACACAACCTTCCAGCTCGCCGGCTTTGGCTCATACCGACCAGCGCCTGCCGCTTCACGCCCGGGTAAAGGATGATCTGATCCGGCGGGTACGCGCCAATGAATGGGGGAGTGCCACCCCACTTCCTCCTGAGCCGGCGCTGGCTGAGGAGTACGGCATTTCCGTGGGCACGCTGCGGCGCGTCCTTGCGGAGCTCGCCGCTGACGGGATCCTGGAACGCCACCAGGGACGGGGCACGTATGTTCGTCGGGCTACATTCCAGCACTCCCTGTTCCGTTTCTTCCGGATGCAGGGCGGAGCCGGACAGGCCCCCGGCAGCCGCATTCTCGAACGGACCACGCAGGACGCACCCGCCCACGTCGCCGC
Organism: Pseudarthrobacter sulfonivorans; assembly: GCF_024391045.1. Lineage (GTDB taxonomy): Bacteria > Actinomycetota > Actinomycetes > Actinomycetales > Micrococcaceae > Arthrobacter > Arthrobacter sulfonivorans_B. The sequence goes on along the minus strand of NZ_JANFCZ010000024.1, from coordinate 57,664 downwards.
CGCCCTGAAGGTCCAGGAACATTCCCCCGTCCTGCACCTTCACCGTCTTCGTTTGTGGAAGGACACTCCCTTCCTGGTCGAAGACATCTGGCTCCCGCTGCCGCAGTTTCAGCCGATCGCTGACGTTAATCTCAATGAGCTCGGCAGCCTGCTGTATCCGGAATACGAAAACCGGATCGGCGTCATCATCGGCTCGGCAACCGAGGAACTTTCGGTCACCCAGGCAGCAGACGGGCAGGCCGCACTTTTGAACTGCAAAGTCGGGGACCCCCTCGTCAAAATCAACCGCACCGCACGAACCCACACCGGCGACGTCGCCGAGTACCGCGAGTCCTATGGGCTGGCGTCATCATTCCGATACCAAGTGGAGATCAACTAAGCCATGCAAGAACTCGTGGCCGTTTCCGGCCTTGTCCTCATCTTCGGCCTCTCTATGTGGCGCAACATCAATATGGGCGCCGTCGCCCTGGTTGTTGCCTTCCTGCTCGGCGTACTCTATTTCGGCCAGACGGCCTCCGACATCGCCGCCGGCTTTCCGGGCAGCCTCCTGATCACCCTGCTGGGCGTGACCTATCTCTTTGGCATGGCACGGGCCAACGGCACCATCGACCAAATCGTCGGAGGCGCTGTCGGGGCAGTGCGGGGGCGGGTTGCCCTCGTCCCGTGGGTCTTCTTCATCCTCGCCGCCATCATCACCGGATCCGGGGCGCTGTCTGCAGCCACCAACGCCATTCTTATCCCCGTGGGCCTCGCCTTCGCCCAGCGCTACAGGATCAACCCGCTGCTGGTCGGCCTTTGCATCATCAACGGCACCAACGCCGGCGGATTTTCCCCCATCGCCGTGTACTACAACATCGTCAACGGCGTCCTGGCAAAAGTGGGCGTCTCCGTGGACGCCGGTCAGCTCTTCCTCTGGACCTTCATCGCCAACGTTGTCATCAACGCGGTCGCGTTCATTCTGTTGGGGGGACCCGAACTGATGCGCCGCGGACGCGAGCAAGACACCGCGGACGCCACCACCTCATACCTCGGCGGCGGCACCGCAACCATCACCAAAACCGCCACCTGGACGGGCCAGAAAATTGCCACCGTGGTGCTCATGGTCAGCGTCCTGGTCGGCGCCCTGGGCTTCAAACTCGACGTCGGATTCCTCGCCCTCGCCGCAGCCGTGATTCTCTCCGCCCTGTACCCGCAACACACCAAGGAAGCCCTCGGCCACATCGGCTGGAACGTCATCCTGCTGATCGGCGGAATCGTCACCTACATCAGCATGCTTGAAACCGCAGGCGTCATCAAAGAACTCGCCAACTCCGTCGCCGGCATCGGCACGCCATTGCTCGCCGCACTCATGATGCTCGTAGTGGCCGGCGTCGTATCAGCCTTCGCCTCCACCAACGCCATGTTCGTCGTCCTGGTCCCCCTCGCAGCCCCATTGCTTGTCACTGGCTCCGTCGGTGTCCTGGGCTTCGTGATCGCGCTCTGCATCGCAGCATCGGCTGTGGACTCCAGTCCCTTCTCCACCGGTGGCGCACTCGTCATCGCCAACACCGAGGAAGAAAAACGCGAAAAGACCTTCCGCGGCATGATGATCTGGGGCATGTCCATGATCGTGGCGGCACCCCTGCTCGCCTGGCTCCTGTTCGTAGTGATCTAATCCCGAATACCAACAGAAGGCGGGCTGAGCTCTCAGCCCGCCTTCAGCACCTCCCGGCATATCACAACAAAGACGTGGGTATAAGACCAGGCCCGCTTCGGACTCGCGTTACTGAACGTCCGCATGGCGCAAATGCTCGCCTGGAGCGGAGCCATCCCGGGCTGCATCCCGCGGCCAAAACCTAAGCCGCGCACGCCTCCGTCAGCGCGTCGACTGAGCCAGCCGGCACCTGGTCGCCGGCTTCCGCGATCTCGCCCAGCGGCGTCGTAATTTCCGCCGGCACCCCGGCGGCGTCCGCTGCGGAGACCAGGCCGCCCAGCAGGGCTTTGTCCGAAGCGCTGACCAGCCCATCCTCCACCACGGTGCAGACCTGCTTGCGGACCTCGTCGGTGGCGGCGGTGGCTACCTTGGAAGCTGCGTCATTCGCGGCGTTCCGGGCGACGTCCTGGACTGATCCACAGCCGGCAATGAAGAGAATCAGGGGGACGGCGGACAGGGCGGCAAGGCGGCGTTTCATCCGCCCAGCCTATCGGCTCACTCCAAACCGCCCTCCCCGTGCACGTCAGCCATCTTGTCTTCGGAACGGTCCAGATAGGCCAGCATCAGGTCTGCGGCCCGGTCCAGTTCGCCGGCTTCCAGTGCCTCGCAGATCTCTTCGTTGTCCCTCAGATAATGCTGGTAGAAGTGCGCATCCACGGTGGCTTTGTGGAAGAAGAGCCGCATCTCGGCCAGCACCTGGGCCATCATGCTGTTCAGCCGCCGGCTTCCGGCCAGGGCAACGATGGCGCCGTGGAAATGCTGATTGGCGGTACCCAGCGCCTCCTCGTCACCGGCCGCGGCGGCACGCCTGCCTTCCTCCACCGCGGCCCGGACTGCGGCGACGCCCTCAGGCGTGCCGCCAGCCCGCAACGAGCTGACTTCGATGGCGCGGCGCACTGTATATACGTCGTGGATGTCGCCCGCCCCCAGGCTCGCCACAAAGACGCCCCGGTTGGGATGGCGGACCACCAGCCGTTCGCTGGCAAGTTCGGCAAAGGCCTCGCGCACGGTGTTCCGGGAAACGCCCAGGTCCTCCGCAATGGTGGATTCGGTGAGCCGCGCGCCGGGAAGCAGGGCACCCTCGGCCAGCTGCAGGCGGAGTTCAGAAGCCACCCGTTCCGCCACGGACGGAACGGCCACGCGAAGGCGGCCGGGTGCGCTGCGGACGGTGGGTTCTGTTGTGGCCATACTCGAGAATTTACACGATCGTCACATCGTTGAATCGAAGGATTGTTGAACAATCGCTAAATTTAGTGCATCCTAGTAGAACCACTCAATGAGACGGGGATCACAAATGACAACCATCGACCTGAACAGCGACGTCGGCGAATCCTTCGGACGCTGGACCCTGGGCGATGACGCAGCGATGTTCGCCTCGGTCTCCAGCGCCAACGTGGCCTGCGGCTTCCACGCCGGCGATCCCAGCGTCATCCGGCGGACCTGCCGCGAGGCGGCCGCCGCCGGCGTCACCATCGGCGCGCACGTCGGGTACCGCGACCTCGCCGGCTTCGGCCGCCGCTTCCTGGACATCAGCCCCGCCGAACTGGCCGACGACGTCGTCTACCAGATCGGAGCGCTGCAGGCTCTGGCATCGGCCGAGGGAGCCCGGGTCCAGTACGTGAAGCCGCACGGCGGACTCTACAACGCGATCGTCACCCATACCGCCCAGGCGCAGGCCGTCGTCGACGCCGTGAAAGCGGTCGATCCCGGCCTGCCCATCATGGGCCTGCCCGGCTCGGAAGTCCTGCGGCTCGCAGAGAAAGCAGGACTGCGGGCGGTGACCGAAGCGTTCGCCGACCGGGCCTACAACCCGGACGGAACGCTCGTTTCCCGCTCACTCCCCGGGGCGGTCCTTCACGACACCGCCGAAGTGGCGGAGCATGTATTAAGGATGGCAATCCAGGGCTCCGTGCGGGCCATTGACGGTTCCATCCTGAAGATCCGCGCGGAAAGCATCTGCGTGCATGGTGACTCACCCGGGGCCGTAGCCATGGCCACTGCGGTGAAGTCCGCTCTCGGCGACGCCGGCGTCAGCATCGGCGCGTTCGTCTAGCCCGCCCCGGGTCCGGCCCGGCCCTCGGCCTCACAGACCGGCCCCACACAAAACCCGGCCCCACCCTCAAAGCACCACCCTCACCCCCGGAGGAAACCCATGACCAGCACCAACAAGGCCGCCAAGACGGCGGCGAGGAAGCCGCCGGCCGGCGCCCTCAAGGCATACGTCGCCAGCCTCACCGGCACCTCGCTCGAGTACTACGACTTCGCCATCTACTCTGTGGCCTCTGCCCTCGTTTTCCCGAAAATCTTCTTCCCGTCCAACGATGAGTTCGTCGGGCTCCTCCTCTCCTTCTCGGCCTTCGCGGTGGGCTACCTGGCCCGTCCCATCGGCGGCGTGATCTTCGGCCGCCTGGGCGACAAAGTGGGCCGCAAATACGTCCTCGTCTTCACCCTGGTGCTGATCGGCCTCGCCACCGTCCTGATCGGTGCGCTGCCCGATTACTCCGTCATCGGCGTCGCGGCCCCCGTCATCCTGGTGCTGCTGCGCCTGGCGCAGGGGATCGGCGTCGGCGGCGAGTGGGGCGGTGCGGTGCTGCTCTCCAGCGAATTCGGCGACCCCAACAAGCGCGGCTTCTGGTCCTCCGCTGCCCAGATCGGCCCGCCGGCCGGCAACCTGATGGCCAACGGCGTCCTGGCCATACTGGCCGCCACGCTCAGCACCGAAGCGTTCCTCTCCTGGGGCTGGCGCGTGGCCTTCCTCGCCTCGGCAATCCTGGTGGGCTTCGGCCTCCTGATCCGACTCCGACTCGAGGAGACCCCGGTCTTCAAAGCCATCCAGGCCCACGGCGAGCGTCCCAAGGCACCCATCAAGGAAGTCTTCACCACCGAACCCAAGGCCCTGATTTCCGCGGCCCTCTCCCGTCTCTGCCCGGACGTCCTCTACGCACTGTTCACCGTGTTCGTGGCCGTCTACGCCACCAAGGAACTCGGCATGACCACCGGCAACGTGCTGGCCGCCATCCTCATCGGCTCCGCGTTCCAGCTCTTCCTCATCCCGGCCGCCGGCGCCCTGACCGACCGCTTCAACCGCCGCTGGGTGTACGGCATCGCGGCCGCGGCCACCGCAGTGTACATCCCGCTGTTCTTCCTGATGATCCAGGGCAAGTCCGTGCTGATGCTGACCATCGGCACGGTGATCGGCCTGGCCCTGCACGCCTTTATGTACGGCCCGCAGGCGGCCTTCATCACCGAACAGTTCCCGGCCCGCCTCCGCTACGCCGGCAGCTCACTCGCCTACACCCTGGCCGGCGTCATCGGCGGCGCCGTTGCCCCGCTGATCTTCACCGCCCTCTACGGCGCGGCGTCCGGCGGCTGGTACCTGATCGCCGGGTACATCGCCCTCACCGCTGTGATCACCATCGTGGGCATGCGCCTGGGCCGCGACCCGCAGCCGGAATCGGACCTCCACCTGCTCCAGAACGGCAACGCCCGGGAGAGCCTCGCCTGAGCGGCGCGGCCTGATCCCCATGGAAACAGTCAGCAATCCCGCCACAGCCGCCCGCATCCTCTCCGCCCGTGTCCTGGCCGTTCGGCCGGTAGGCACGACGGCGGTGCTCGCCGAACTCTCCGGGCTCCACGACGTCCTGGCCCTGCAGGCCCTCCTGCTGGAGCAGCCGCTGCCCGGCCAGGTGGACGTCCTGGCCGCCGCTGAAACGGTGATGGTCAGGGCAGACTCGCCGGCATCGGCGCGGCGGATGGCAGCCCTGCTGCTGGACATGGACCTCGCCGTCCAGTCCCACGCGGAGGGAAAGCTGGTCACCATCGACACCGTGTACGACGGCGAGGATCTCGCCGAGGTCGGCCGCCTCACCGGCCTGGGGGCGGAGGGAGTGGTGGCCGCCCATACCGGGCAGGTCTGGACCGTGGCCTTCGGCGGCTTTGCGCCGGGCTTCGGCTACATGGTGGGGGAGAACGAGGCCCTGGAAGTCCCGCGCCGCAGTTCGCCGCGGACCGAAGTGCCGGCCGGTTCCGTGGCCCTGGCCGGTAACTATTCTGCGGTGTACCCGCGGAAATCCCCGGGCGGCTGGCAGCTGATCGGCCGCACCGCCGCCCACATGTGGGACCTTAGCCGGGAACAGCCTGCCCTGGCCGCGCCCGGTGACCGGGTGCAGTTCCGGGCCGTGCGCGAGCTCGTGGAGGTCACGGAGACCGCGGCTCGGCCTGGTGCGGCTGCGCCAGCTGATACCGCTGCTTCCATTCAATCCGGGCTCCGGATCCTGTCACCGGGCCTGCAGAGCCTGATCCAGGACCTGGGCCGCCCCGGCCACGCCGGCCTGGGCGTGTCCGCGGCCGGTGCGCTGGACCAATCCTCCGTGCGCCGGGCCAACCGGATCGTCGGCAACCAACCCCATGCCGCCGTCGTCGAGACCGTTGCCGGCGGCCTGCGCGTGCAAGCTGTGGGGGACCAGGTGCTGGCGGTGACCGGCGCGCCGTCGGCACTGACGGTTGTGACGCCGTCGGACGTTACGGACGCGGGTGACGCGGACGACGACGGCCCGCCGGACCAGGTGCGCGAGGTTCCCATGGCCACCCCGTTTGCCCTGTTGGACGGCGAGATCCTGACCGTGGGCGCGCCCGAGCGCGGCTTCCGCAGCTACCTGGCCATCCGCGGTGGCGTTGCGGCCGATGTGGTGCTCGGCAGCAGGTCCACGGACACCATGTCCGGGATCGGACCCCCGCCGCTGGCCGCCGGGCAACTGCTGGGGGCAGGGATAGCCACATCTTCCAACGTGGTGGGCAACCCTGAGCTGCAGCCCGAGTTTCCGGATGCCGGGGTGACGGTGCTGGACATCGTACCCGGCCCGCGCGATGACTGGTTCGACGCCGCCGCGCTGGAATCGCTCTGCAGCCAGGAGTGGGCGGTGACCCCGCGCTCGAACCGGGTGGGCATGCGCCTGCACGGCGAACCGCTGCAACGGAGCCGGGACGGGGAGCTGGCCAGCGAGGGAACCGTGGCCGGCGCGGTCCAGATTCCGCCCGAAGGCCAGCCCGTCCTGTTCCTGGCCGACCACCCCATCACCGGCGGCTACCCCGTCATTGGCGTGGTGGTGGACCATCAGCTGGACCTCGCCGCCCAGATCCCCATCGGCGGTTCCATCCGGTTCCGCTGGGCTCCCGGGTACGGGGTGCCCGCCAACACGTCCCCTGATTCACCCGACGCTACCGAAGACAAAGTGAGCAACTGATGCGCAAGGTCCTGATCGCCAACCGCGGAGAAATCGCCGTCCGCATCGCCCGCGCCTGCGAGGACGCCGGGCTCGAATCCGTCGCCGTCTACGCGGACGTGGATGCCGACGCCATGCACGTCTCCGCGGCCACCGAGGCGTACAGCCTGGGCGGCAACGCGCCGTCGGAAACCTACCTCAACATCCCCAACCTCCTGCGTGTGGCGGCGGAATCCGGCGCGGACGCCGTGCACCCGGGCTACGGCTTCCTGTCCGAGAATGCCGCCTTCGCCGAGGCAGTCCTGGACGCCGGCCTGACCTGGATCGGACCGGGCCCGGAGGCCATCCGGCAGCTGGGCAACAAGATCACCGCCCGCGAGATCGCCGTCCGCGCCGGGGCCCCCTTGGTGGCGGGCAGCGACGGCCCGGTGGATTCCGCGGCCGAGGCCCGGGCCTTCGCTGAAGAGCACGGCCTGCCCATCGCCATCAAGGCTGCCTTCGGCGGCGGTGGCCGCGGCCTGAAGGTGGTCCGCGAGATGGACCAGATCGAGGAGTCCTTCGATTCCGCAGTCCGCGAGGCCGTGGTGGCTTTCGGCCGCGGCGAATGCTTTGTGGAGCGGTACCTGGACCGGCCCCGTCACGTGGAGGCGCAGGTCCTGGCCGACCAGCACGGCAACGTGGTGGTGGTGGGAACCCGTGACTGCTCGCTGCAGCGCCGGCACCAGAAGCTGGTGGAGGAGGCGCCCGCGCCGTTCCTGACGGAGGAGCAGACCCGGCAGATTTACGACGCCGCCAAGGCAGTGTGCCGTGAGGCCTCCTATGCGGGGGCCGGGACGGTGGAATTCCTGGTGGCCGCCGACGGCACCGTCGCTTTCCTGGAGGTGAACACGCGCCTGCAGGTGGAGCACCCCATCACGGAGGAGACCACTGGGGTGGACCTGGTCCAGAAGCAGTTCCGCATCGCCGCCGGCGAGATTTTGCGGTTTAAGTCCGATCCCGAGCCGCGCGGACACTCGTTTGAATTCAGGCTCAATGCGGAGGATGTGGCCCGGGGGTTCCTGCCCTCGCCCGGCACCATCGCCACGTTCAGCGGCCCCACCGGCCCCGGCATCCGGCTGGATTCCGGCGTCCGTGCCGGCTCCATCGTGGCACCGCAGTTCGATTCGCTGCTGGCCAAGCTGATTGTCACCGGCGCCGACCGGCAGCAGGCGCTCCGCCGCGCCCGCCGTGCCCTTGCCGAAATGGAGATCACCGGCGTGGCCACCGTGCTGCCCTTCCACCGTGCCGTGGTGGAGGCGCCGGACTTCACGTCCGAGGCCGGGCTGGGCATCCACACCCGCTGGATCGAGACGGACTTCGCCGGTTCAATCGCCGCTGATCCGGAATTCGGCACGGCCGTTCCGGACGGTGCGCGGCGCACCATCACCGTTGACGTCGATGGCCGGCGCCTCGCCGTCGGGCTTCCTGCTGCGCTCTTGGACGGTTGGGCGAGGTCCGGAGGTGCTGTTCCGACGGGTGTTTCCGTGGACGGGGCGCCCGTGGCGGGAGCGGCCGACGGCGGTGCTGCCGCCGGTTCCGCGCATCCGGGCGAGTTGCGCGCGGGCATGGCCGGGACGGTGGTGAAGTGGCTCGTGCAGCCGGGCGCCGAGGTGGCGGCCGGGGATCCCGTCGTCGTGCTTGAAGCGATGAAGATGGAAACCCAGGTGGCCGCGCACCGCGCCGGAACCGTCACGGATGTGCGGGCGGAAGCCGGCGGGGTTGTGCTCGCGGGGGCGGTGCTGGCGCTGATCCAGTAGCCCGTTGTGCGCGCGCTGCCGCGAACACGAAAGTCCGGCCGGAACGCATAATCCGGCCGGACTTTTTGGTGTGTGTCCTGGAGGCTTAGTCCGTGTGGTTGGACAGGGCCACGAGCACGCCTGCCAAGGCAAAGTACTTGTTGCTGCCGAGGTCGCGGACGGTCTTGATGCCCATTCCCGCGAGAATTTCGTCGTGCTTCTCTGTCAGGCCGGCCAGCGCAGACGGCGGGGCGTCGAGGATATCCTTCAGCCTCTTGGTCTCGTAGTCCTTGTCGAGTTTCTTGCCAAGCTCAATTGAAACGGCCATGATCATCCTTTGCTCGAACGAAACATTAGGCACAACCCGCCCGTCACATCGCGGCGGACTGCTGTGGCGCCAAGAATGCCCGGGCGCCATAGTGGCTACGCTATCCCAGGCATCGGCGCACGTGGAGCCTTTCAGAACGATTTTTTTCGAAGGATGCACTGCGACGAGGAGGCTTCCGCTGAGTGGGAGCTTTGGTTGCCGCCGCGACCCTTGGCGGAACAAGGTGGAGCATGACGAAGTTGCAGGCAACGGCCAATCACTTTGGACAGGACGTTTCGGCGGGGATCGAGGCGGAGCCTGACGGAGTGATTGCCTTGGATCCCGGTCTCACTGCCCTGTGGGAATCCGCGGCCCCGTTGCTCAAGGTGCGCAGCAATGACGCCCACACCCTTTATGCGTTCGGCCTGGCCAGCGCGCTGCTCGACGCGCACCCGGAAGCGGATGCCGCCGTCGTGCTGCCCGCGATCATGCTGCACGATATCGGCTGGTCACAGGTGCCGCCGTCGGAGGTCCTGCAGGCGATCGCGCCCGGAGGCGGCCGGCCGGACCTCGTGCTGCTGCATGAGAAGGAGGGTGCCCGCCTGGCGGCTGGCATCCTCTCGGAAGGCGGCTACGACCCGGCCAAAGTCCCCGCGATTCTTGACATCATCGACGGCCACGACTCCCGCCGCGAAGCGCTGTCCATCGAGGACGCAATCGTCAAGGACGCCGACAAGACCTGGCGGCTCAGCCCCCACGGCATCGACACGGTTATGGACTGGTTCGGCCTGGACCGGGGGCAGGCGCTCCGGCTGTGCAGCCAACGCGTGCACGGCCATCTGTTCACAGACGAGGCAAAGGCCATCGCCCGCGCGCTGTCCGCCCTGGAATCGGTCAACGGATGGCCGCAGCGCCGACGGCTGCTCACCGCCGGCGGGGACGCCGGCCCCGCTCCCATCTAGACTCGAAGCCGGACGCTGACAGGCGCGTCCGGAAACGAGGAGGTCCCCATGGCCGGCGGCAGCCGCGAACCCGGGCGCTCGGTGACGTCCAAGGTGCTGGCCATCCTGGAGGCGTTTGAGAGCTCCCGCGGCGCCCTGAGCCTGACCGACATCGCCGAGAAATCCGGGCTTCCGCTCAGCACGGCGCACCGGCTGGTCAACGAACTGACGGACTGGGGCTTTCTCTCCCGCGAGCCCAACGGACGCTACCAGCTCGGCATCCGGTTGTGGGAGCTGGCCCAAAACACCGGACGCCAGCTGCGCGACGCTGCCCAGCCGTACGTTCAGGACCTGTTTTCGCTCACGGGCGAGACCGCGCACCTCGCCGTCCGTGCAGGGCATGATGTCCTCTACATTGACCGGGTTTACGGCTCCAAACGTGTTCCCCGGGCCTCCCGCGTGGGAGGGCGCCTCCCGATGCACGCCACCGCCGTCGGGAAGGTCATCCTGGCGTTCGAAGATGACTGGGTCCGCGACGCTTACCTGAACCGGGACCTCGAACGGCCCACCGCGCACACCCACATCGACCCCCGGAAGTTCGCCGAGGAGCTGGCCCAGATCCGGGCCCAGGGGTACGCCACCACCCTGGAGGAGGTGCGGCTGGGCTCGTGTTCCATCGCCGTCCCCGTGTTTCATACCGGCCGGATCGGCGCCGGCCTCGGGCTGGTGCTGCCGACGTCGCACGCATCAACCATGACCCGGCACCTGCCCGTCCTTAAGGGCATCGCGGTCCAGATTGAGCGGGCCACCGCGCGGATCCCGTTGGAGACGCTGATCGGCATGCACCGCGGGGGGCGGGGCTGACAGCGAGTGCGGAGGCCGCGTCTGCGGCCTCCGCACTGGTGCCTTCCGGACTGGTGCCCCTCCGGGAGTGAAGCTTCAGGCCTTGGTGGCTGCAGCCAATGCTGCTGCCTCTGCTCCAGAGGCGGACGCCTTGAGTGAGACGCCGGCAGCGACGTCAAGGCCGAGCCGGCGGCGGTCACGCTGCTGGTTGACGAAGAGCAGGGCCAGCACACCGAAGGTCAGCAGGAGGCCGCCGGCCAGGGCAAACGCGGCGCGGTAGCCCTCCGCCGGGGTGGCGGCACCGCCAATCAGGAATCCGGACACTGCCGGTGCGAACACGCCGCCGGTGGTGAGGACCGCGTTGGCGATGGAGAGGTTGGCCCCGCGCTGGGCGATGGTGGTCAGTTCCGCCACCACCAGGTAGGTGATGGCGAAGAGCGCCGGTGCGGTTCCGAAGCCGAAGACCATCAGGGCGATGGACAGGGCGGGTGAGCTGGTCATGGTCGCGGCCACCAGGCATGCTCCGGCGAAGGCACCGGCGCCGCCGAGGACCCAGCCGCGGGCCTTTCTGGTGGGCACGCCCTTGAGGTGCAGGCGCTGGGTGAGTGCGCTGAGGCCAATGGTGGCGATGGTTCCCCAGGCGGCGGGCAGGGCGATCATGGCACCGGACTGCTGGCCGCTGAAGCCCAGGACGTTTTGGAAGTAGGCAGGTCCCCAGGACATGGCGAGGGTAAAGGTCCAGTAGCCGAAGAAGGAGGCCAGCACCGCGAAGATCCAGCTTGGGGACAGGATGGTGCGCCAGTAGCGGATCTTGGTTTCGGCCATCACGGGAGTCTCCTCCGGGGCGATTCCGTCGAGCTCCTGCTCCGCCTTACGGCTGGTGTAGGGACCCTCCTTGCCCGCGATGACCCAGAAGACGGACCACAGCAGTCCCACGATGGCAAGCACGGCGAAGGCGGTCTGCCAGCCGAACTGTCCGATGACCCACGCCAGGACCGGTGCGAACGCCACAATGCCCAGCGTCACGCCGGAAGATGCCAGGGCCGCAGGGGTGGCGCCCTTCTTCTCGGGGAACCACTTGTAGATGCCGTGCATCAGGACCGGCGCCAGCGGGCCCTCGCCGGCGCCGAGCAGCAGGCGGCTGGCCCAGAGCGCGGGAAGTGAGGCGAACAGCAGGATGGGGACCTGCGCCACGGACCACAGTAGGCACAGGACCAGCAGGATCCACTTGCTGGATACCTTGTTGGCGATGGGGGCAGCAACGATCTGCGCCACGCCGAAGGTCAGGAACATGGCGCTGCCCACGAGGCCAAACTGTTCGGGCGTGATGCCCAGCTGTTTCATCAGCGGGACGGCCGCGATGCCCAGGACTGCTTTGTCCGCCCAGCTGAGCATCATCAGGAAAAGCAGGCTGAACGTCATGAACCAGCCGTAGCGGTTGCGCTTGGCCCGGGACCAGGTCCGGGGGTCGCGGGAGGTCGCGGAGCCCGGCGTCATGCGGGGATTTTCAGACACGGTTTGCCCAATCGTTGAAGGGGAGTCTTGGCCGGTTTCACCGGCGTTTCCTCGACTCTAGGATGGTGTGACCGGCCTTACATTTGATCTTTCCGTTGGGCGGAAAGCCACTTTGGGAACGTCGCGTTCCCCGCGCACAGCCGCCGTCGGACCGTCCCAGGAACACCAGCAGGACCATCCCTGCGGCGCTCAATCCACACGTCAGCCACCACGTGGTGCCCCAGCCGCCGGTGGTGCTGGCAAGCAGGGCAAACATCATGGGCCCCACAAAGTTTCCCACGTTAAAGATCTGCTGCGTCAGCCCCAGTACGGCGGTGACGGAACCGTCCGCGGGTGCGATGCGCACCGAGTAGCTGGTCACCGCGGCCGGGATAAGGCCCCCGACGGCGGAAAACAGGGCAACGAGGACAGCCTGGACGAGGATGCCGTTCGGGATGCCTTCCCAGCCGATGGCGAACGTGGCCACGGAAGCGGCGGACATCGACAGGAAGGTCCACGAAATGATCTTCCGCTCGGACAGCCCGCGCTGGATCAGGGGGCCGGCGCTGAGGGCCCCGATGGCGTTCACGCCTCCCGCGATGGCACTGAGGATGCCCGGCCATGGACCATCGAGCCCCGCTGACCGGTAGATGGACGGCAGGAAGCCGAGTACCGCCATCCACTGCGCCGTGTAGCAGGCGAAGACCGCCCCAATGATCCATGGCCGCCGGGTGGCAACGGTGCGGCCCACCCTGCGGAGCGCGGAGCGCAGCCCGGCATCGGCAAAGGCCCTGTCCTTCGGCACCCGGCGCAGCAGCAGCGGCACCGGGAGGAGCGTGAGGACGGCCATGACCAGCCACCATTCACGCCAGCCCGCGGCCTGCAGGAAGAGGGCACCCGCGGACAGGCCGATCAGCGTGGCCGTTCCCTGGAAGGTGGCCCAGCTTGCCAGCGCAACATGCAGGCGCCGCGGTGAGGTCACTTTGCGGATGAGGGCTGGGGCCACCACAACAGCCAGCAGAAAGCCGACGCCCTCCAGTGTGCGGGCTGCCATCAGCCATTCGGTGCCCGGGGCGGCAGCACCCAGGGCGGAGGCGGCGCTGAGCAGGACCAGCCCGGAGATCAGGAGACGGCGCAGGCCGGCCATTTCACCACACACGGCCGTGGCCAGGCCACCCAACACGCTGGCCACCTGGATGATGCCCAGCAGCAGCCCGGCCTGAACCAGGGAGGTGCCAAGGTCCGCCTGGATGCCGGCCAGTGCGGCAGGAAGTTTCCAGATGTGCATCGCCGCCGCGATGCCGGCAATGAGGACAGCGGGCCAGGCCCCGTCCGCCGTCGCCGTGGTGTCAGCGAGTGGTGTGGTGGGCGACGGCAGTGCCAATTGTTCGGTCCTCGCGGCGGGGTGACAGGGCGGGCTTCCTGGAGCCAGGGTCCCCTCAGGCGGGAGCCAGGACCGGGCTGCCGATGCCAAACCGCTGGCCGCTGACGGCGACGTCCACGGGGCCGTCAAAGGTTGAGGCTGCCTGGCTGCGCCACCACTGCGGCTCGGCCCGGCCGGCAAGGTGCGAAAGGACAAGCCGGCCCACCCCTGCGGCGGATGCAACGCGGCCGGCACCCTCCGGCGGAGTGTGGGCGATCCGCTGGTGGTTCACGAATTCCGGCGCAAATCCCTTGTCCGCGTAGAAGCCCAGGTTGACCGCCTCATGCACCAAAACGTCCGCGCCCTCGGCGAGCACCACCATGGCATCACATTCCGCCGTGTCGCCGGAAAACACGACAGAGCCGGCGTCGGTCTCGAAGCGGAAGGCCAGGGCAGGCCGCACGGGCGGGTGCTCCACCAGGATGCCGGTGACCTTGACCCTGTCATCCTCATAGACATCAAAGGGGCGGGCCGCCGCGGGTGACTTATGGGCGGGCGTGGCCAGGTCCACAGTGCGCACCAGGGACGCAAGGTCCGGGCGGGCCTCGTCATGCACCCGAATGTCAATGTCGTAGGAGAAGGCCTGCAGCGAGTGGGAGACCAGTTCGCCGGTGCCGGACAGTCCGGTGCCGCCCGCGCGGGTGGCGTCCTTGCCCGGGCCGACAATGGAAACAGGGCCAGTGAAGCCCTCCACCGGGTTCCCCCAGTTCCACAGCAGGAAGCCGGGAAGCTCCACCACATGGTCCGAGTGCAGGTGGGTGACGAAGCCGGCCACGAAGTCGTTGCCCCGAAGGCCGGCCTCATGGGCGGCGCGGGAGCAACCGAGGCCGAAGTCCACCATGTAGAAGGCGTCGCCCACCACCAGTGCGCTGGAGATGCCGTTTTCGGGTCCGCGGATGGCCGGGCCGGCGGCGGTGCCAAGAGTGATCAGTTCGACGCTCACAGGGAAATCCTTCTGCAGGGTGTGCGGGGGTCAGGAGTGGGGACGGGCGTTGATGACACGGGTTTCCAGGTATTCCTCCAGCCCCCAGCGGCCGCGCTCGCGGCCCACGCCGGAGGCCTTCCAGCCGCCGAACGGGGCGTCCGGTTCCACCAGGGTGTGCTGGTTGACCCAGACTGTTCCGGCCTCAAGGCGTGAGGCGGTGGCGTAGGCACGCTCCAGGTCGGGGCTCCACACGGATGCCCCCAGACCGAATTCGCCGGCGTTCAGTCCGGCGATGGTGTCATCCAGGTTGTCGTAGGCCACGATGGGCAGCGCCGCCCCGAACTGTTCCTGTTCCACCAGGTCCATGCCCGGTTCCGCATCGATCACCACGGTGGGGGAGAGGAAGTAGCCGGGCAGGTCGCAGCCCGCGGTGCCGCCGGTGATGACGCGGGCGCCCGCGCCCACGGCGGATTCAACCAGGCCGTGGACCAGCTTGAGCTGGGACTCGTTGTGCATCGGGCCCATGGTGGTGCCGTCCGCAATGCCGTGGCCCAGCACGTGGCGTGCCGCCTCGGCGGCGATGGCCTCAGCCAGTTCGGCGCTGCGGCTGCGCGGGACATACACGCGCTTGACGGCCATGCACACCTGGCCCGCGTTGCGGAAGGCGCTGCCCACGATGCCCCGGGCGGTGACAGCGATGTCCGCGTCGTCCAGGACGATGGCAGGATCGTTTCCGCCGAGCTCCATGGTGACGCGCTTGACCGTTGAGGCGGCCTGCTGCGCGATCGAGATGCCCACCTCCGTGGAGCCGGTGAAGGAAATCTTGCGGATGCCCGGAGAGGTGCTGAGGGCAACGTTGACGGTGCGCCGCGCACTGGTCCGGGCCTGCAGCACGCCGGCCGGCAGGGCCTCGTTGAGGAGATTCACCAGGGCAATCGTGGACAAGGGGGTGGACGGCGAGGGCTTGGCGATCACAGTGCAGCCGGCCACCAGGGCAGGGGCGAGTTTTACGCACAGCAGGGAGATGGGGAAGTTCCACGGCGTGATGGTGCCAACAAGGCCCACGGGCCGGTACTGGACCTCCAGGCTGCGGTCGGCACGCGGCGTGAGCTGCTGGGCTTCGCCCCACTCAAGGTCCGCGTAGTAATCGAACAGGCCCGCGGCCACGGAGAACTCACCCGCGGCGTCGGCCTTGGGCTTGCCCTGTTCCCGGGAGAGCAGGGTGGCCAGCGAGTCCAGGTCGCGGCGGATCAGTGCCGCGCCTGCACGCAGGGCGCTGCGGCGTGCCTCCCGGTCCATGGCCCAGCCGGCCGAGGCTGCACGGGCCGCTGCCACGGCGGCCTCGATGTCCTGCGCGGTATTGTCCGGAGCGTGTCCGACGAGCTCAAGGGTGGCCGGGTCGAAGACCTCGTACTGGGCTGCCGCCATGGTTTGTCCTTTCGGCCGGGAGGGGGATTCTTATCCCAGTGTCATGGCACCGGTCACACCGAGGGGGCGATCTTTCCATCCAACGGAAAGTCTGCGGCGGCCGTCCGGGCCGGCTTGCCACTATGGAGTGAAGCACGTCACGCACTATCGAGGAGTCTGCATGTCCCACGAGCAACTGCCCATCGTTCTTACCGGGGTCTCGTCCGGCATCGGGGCCCGGACGGCCGGGATCCTCGCCGGCCGTGGCGTGCCGCTGATCGGCATCGACCGCAACGCGCCCACGGAGTTTAGCGGCACCTTTGTCCAAGCCGATCTTTCAAGCCAAACCGGCATCGACGCCGCCGCGGCGGCAGTCGCGGCCGCAGCACCGCACGGCATCGCGGGCCTGGCGAACATTGCCGGCGTCCCTGGCACGGCACCGTGGCGGACCGTGCTGGCCGTCAACGTCTTCGGCGTCCGCGGGCTGGTCCGTGCGCTTGCACCCCTGCTTGGCGAGGGGGCCGCCGTGGTGAACCTCGCCTCCAGCGTTGCCGTGAACTGGCGGGAGGTCAAAGCCAAGTGCTCGGCTTTCGCGCTCGCCGACGACCAGGCTGCCGCCCTGGACTCCGTGGCGGCCGATGATGAGGTCACCGGAGAGTCCTACCTCTTCTCCAAACAGTGCGTCCGGGTCCTCACCGAGCACCTGGCCGCCGAGCTGCTGCCGCAGCGGATCCGCGTCAACAGCGTCAGCCCGGGACCCGTGGCCACCCCCATCCTCGAGGACTTCAAGAAGGACCACGGCCGCGACAAGGTGGAGGGCGCCGGCGCCCTGCTGGGCCGCTTCGGTGATCCGGATGACATCGCCCCCGTCATCGATTTCCTCCTCCGCCCCGAATCAGGCTGGGTGAACGGTTCGGATATCCGCGTCGACGGCGGCCTGGGCGCTTACCGCGGCTCCGGGCTCGCCGCAGTGGCCGGCTGAACGGCGCCGTCCAACGGCGGATGCAATAACGTACGACGCCGGTGCCTCACCTTTCGCGGTGGAGGCACCGGCGTCGGGCCTTAAGATGGCAGGAAGCGGCACCGCGGCACGTGCGGCACCGCACTCTCCAGCGCGCAGAAGGGTGACTCATGGCAAACGCTGCCCCGGCGGGCCGGACCGCCCGGCCGACGGGTACGGCCGCGCCCAGGCGTCCGGCCGGCGGCGACGGTGCTGCCGACCGCCAGGCGGCCAGTGTCACCTCACGCGCCCTGGCCCTGTTGGGCACCTTTGACGCCGAACACTCCGTCCAAAGCCTCAGCTCCATGGCCCGGCGGGCGGGGCTGCCGGTGGCCACCGCACACCGCCTCGCCGGTGAACTGGTGGCGTGGGGCGGCCTGGAAAAGGTGAATGCCGAATACCGCGTGGGCCAGCGGATCTGGCGGCTGGGCCTGCTGGCCCCGGCGCAGCAGAACATCGCCGAGGTGGCCGCTCCTTTTATGCAGGACGTCCTCTTTGTCACCCACAACGTGGTGAATCTGTTCATCCTGGACGGCGAAGAGGTGCTGCTGGTGGAGCGGATGTCCGGGACCGGTGCGGGCCAGCCGTTCCGGCGCGTGGGCGCACGCCTGCCGCTGCACGCCAGCGCTGCGGGCAAGATCATGCTCGCATACGGGGCCAAGGACCTGTTTTCCTCCGCCGTCCAGCGGCTCGAGCCGCATACGCCCCGGACCATCACCAACCCCGGGCTGCTGGCCGCCGAGATCGATAGGGTCCGGGCCGGCGGCTACGCCACCACCGAAGAGGAGGCGGGGCCGGACAACTACGGCCTGGCCGTTCCGGTATTCCTGCCGAACAAGCAGGTGGTGGCCGCACTGGGCATCGTCACCCGCGGCCGTCCGGCACCGGTGGGCACCGTGGTTCCCGTACTCAACATCGCCGCGCGGGGAATCGCCCGGCGGCTGGGTGTGGAGCATCTGCCGCAGTAGTTCCGGTCTGTGCAGCTGCCTGGGCGCGAGTCTTTCCGTTGGATGGAAAGCTGTCCCGTTCCTGTGGCGTGGAACACCTAACCTCAAGTAAGCCCTTAAAGCGGCCGGTTCTCCGGCCGAAGCCTGCCTGGCAGGCACGCCGTTCCACAGGAAGTGAAGACCCCATGAGTGCATCTGCAGGAGCCACCATCGACGCCGTCGTCGACCAGGTGGACGTCGTGGCGGACCAGGTGGCCTCCCTGGTGCTGCGGCGGGCCGACGGCCAGCCGTTCCGGCCTTGGCAGCCCGGCGCGCACATCGATGTCCATGTGGGCGATGGCCTGGTGCGCCAGTACTCCCTGTGTTCCTCGCCGGACGAACTGGACCACCTGCGCATCGGTGTGCTGCATGTGCCGGATTCCCGCGGCGGATCAAAGGCTGTCCACGCGCTGCTGCCCGGTACGCCGCTGACCATCTCCGAACCCCGCAACAACTTTCCGCTGCGCGAGTCGCGGCGCTACCTCTTTATCGCCGGCGGCATCGGCATTACGCCGCTCGTTCCGATGCTGGAGGCCGCACAGGCTGCCGGCAAGGATTGGACCCTGATCTACGGCGGCCGGAGCCGGAACACCATGGCCTTCGCGCAGCAGCTTGAGGACCGGTACGGCACCGACCGGATCCGGATCATCGCCGAGGACGAGGCGGGCAGGCTCGACCTCGACCAGATCCTCGGCATGCCCCGGGCGCACATGCTGGTGTACGCGTGCGGGCCCGGCGGCCTGCTCGGCGCGGTGGAGGAGCGTTGCATGGGCTGGCCTCCGGGCGCCCTGCACACCGAGCGTTTCGTCGCCTCCACACTGGGCGCCGCCGCTGCCAACGCCCCGTTTGAGGTGGAGCTGGCCCGGACCGGGACCACCGTCACCGTGCCGAATGACAAGACCATCCTCGAAGCGGTGGAGGAGGTGGGCGTGCGCGTCCTGTCCTCCTGCCGCGGCGGCCTGTGCGGCACCTGCGAAACCCAGATCATTTCGGGCGAGCCGGAGCACCGGGACGCGGTCCTCACCCAGGAGGACCGGGACGCCGGCGAAATCATGCTGGTCTGCGTCTCGCGGGCCGCCGCCGGCTGCCCTCGCCTCGTCCTGGATCTTTAGCAATTTCATGCGTCCCGCCACGTTTTCGTCCCCAGGAGTGTTTCCCATGACCGTTACCACCCATGAAGCCAACGTACTGGGCGAGGATCCGTTCGACACCGCGAACCTCCTGGACCCCTACCCGTTCCTGGGGCGGCTCCGCGACGCCGGCGCCGTCTCCTACCTGGAGAGCACCGGCAGTTACGCCGTGGCCGGGTACCAGGAGGTCTACGAGGTCCTGACCGACTTCGAAACCTACATCTCCTCCGGCGGGCTGGGTCCGCGGGACATCCGCAAGGACTCGGGCTGGCGTCCGCCGAGCATCCTGGAATCGGACCCGCCCATCCACACCGTCATGCGCCGCGCCCTGACCGGCGTCATCAACCCCGGCACGGTGCGTGCCCTCCGCGAGCCGTTCACGCCGCCCGCCGTGGAGCTGACGGAGCAGCTGGCCCGCCGCGAACGGTTCGACGCCATCACGGACCTCGCCGAAAAGTACCCCCTCCGTGTCTTCCCCGACGCGGTGGGGATCCCCGACGTCGGACGTGAACATCTGCTGCCGTACGGCAACATGGTGTTCAACGCGTTCGGTCCGGAGAACTACATCTTCAAGCAGGCCTTCGCGCAGGGCGATGAGCACGCCGCCGCGGTGATGCGGAACTGCCAGCGCGAAAACCTGGACGACATCGGGTTCGGCGCCCAGATCTGGAAGCGCGTGGAGGACGGGCTGATCACCGAGCAGCAGGCCACGCTCCTGGTCCGCGCCCTGCTGTCCGCCGGCGTTGACACCACCATCTTCGGCATCGGCAACACGCTCTCCGTGCTGGCGCGCTACCCGGAAGCCTGGGCCCAGCTGCGGGAAAACCCGAAGATGGCGAAGTTTGCCGTGGATGAGGCGCTGCGCCTGGAGTCGCCGTTCCAGAAGTTCCACCGGACGGTCGCCGTGGACACCGTCCTGGGTGGAGTGCACCTGCCTGCAGGCGCCAAGGTCCTGGTATTCCTCGGTGCCGCGAACTGTGACCCACGCAAGTGGGGTGAGAACGCTGATGACTTCGATCTCAACCGCAATGCGTCGGGCCACGTCGCGTTCGGGATGGGCCTGCACCAGTGTGTGGGGCAGCCGATCGCCCGGCTCGAAATGGAAATTGTGCTGCAGCAGCTGCTTGAGCGGGTGGCCACCATCGAACCTGACGGCGCCCCGGTGCCCATCCTGCACAACGTGCTCCGCGGGTTCGAGTCCCTGCCGGTGCGGATCACAGCAGCTTAGTTTCCATGGATCCAAAAAGAGAGCCTGCACCCCGCGGATGGGTGCAGGCTCTCTTCGTTGTGATGCTTTAGAGCGTCGCGGTGTCGATCACGAAGCGGTAGCGGACGTCAGAGGCCAGAACGCGTTCGTATGCCTCGTTGATCTTGCTTGCCGGGATGACCTCGATCTCGGCGCCCAGGTGGTGCTCGGCGCAGAAGTCCAGCATCTCCTGGGTTTCGCGGATGCCGCCGATCATTGAACCGGCGAAGGAGCGGCGGCCGCCGATCAGCGCGAAGGCGTTCACGGGCAGCGGTTCGGCCGGTGCCCCGACGTTGACCAGGGCGCCGTCGAGCTTCAACAGGCCCAGATAGGAGCTGATGTCGATCGAGGCGCTGACGGTGTTGATGATCAGGTCGAAGCTGCCGGCGAGGTCCGCGAAAGTGGTCTCGTCGCTGGTGGCGTAGTAGTGGTCCGCGCCCAGCTTGAGCCCGTCCTCCTGCTTCTTGAGCGACTGCGAGAGCACGGTGACTTCCGCACCCATGGCGTGGGCGAGCTTGACGGCCATGTGGCCGAGTCCGCCGAGGCCGACGACGGCGACCTTCTTCCCGGGGCCAGCGCCCCAGTGCCGCAAGGGGGAGTACGTGGTGACGCCCGCGCACAAGAGAGGAGCGGCGACGTCGAGCTCGATGCCTTCGGGGATGGTGACCACGAAGTCTTCCGTGACGACCACGTGGGTGGAGTAGCCGCCCTGGGTGATGGTGCCGTCGCGGTCCACGGCGCCGTAGGTGCCGGTGTTTCCCGCGAGGCAGTACTGCTCCTCTCCCTTCTTGCAGTTGACGCATTCGCCGCAGGAGTTGACCATGCAGCCGACGCCGACACGGTCGCCGACGGAGTGCTTGGTGACGGCACTGCCAACCTCGGTGACGATGCCGGCGATTTCGTGCCCCGGTGTTAGCGGGTACTGCTGGGGTCCCCAGTCGCCGCGGACGGTATGGATATCCGAGTGGCAGATGCCGGCGAACCTGATCTCGATCAGCACATCGTGCGGGCCGACATCGCGGCGTTCGATGGTGGTGGGGACGAGATCTCCGTCAGAGGACGGAGCGGCGTAGGCATTCGCGATAAGCAATATTTCTCCTATTGATAGGCAGACAGCGTTGGGATGGATGCTGCTGAACTTCTTGGCCGTGGGTGGGTGGCACCGGGGGCACTGTTCCATCAAAACGCATCCGGCAGTTCTGAGGGAGACCCTGCCGTGACGGGTACTGGCAGGGACCCCCTGGGGATGGTGCTCTCTGGCGCCGCTACGGTCGCCCGGCAGGGGCCTGTGCCGTCTGCACGAGGTTTTCCGTTGCGGCCCAGGAGGCCAGCAGCTTGAGGGCCTCCTCCGAGGGGCTGCCCGGGACGGCGGGGTAAACCGTCAGGGTGTGGCCGGGGTCCTCGTCGAGTTCCAGGACCTGGTAGTCCAGTTCGAGCAGCCCCACCACCGGGTGCCGGAACAGCTTGGTGCCCGAGTAGTGGCGCCGGACGTTGTGTGCCGCCCAGCGGGTGCGGAAGTCGTCGCTGCGCATCGAGAGTTCGCCGACGAGTTCGGCGATGCCTTTGTCGTGCGGATTACGCCCGGCTTCGCGGCGGAGGATGGCCACGTTGGCGCTGGCCGCGCTGTTCCAGTCCGTATAAAAGTTGTGTGATCGCGGGTCGAGGAAGATGAAGCGGGAGTGGTTCGCCGGCCGCGCCGGACCGCGGTACATGTCGGCGTAGAGGGCGTAGCCCAGGGTGTTGGCGGCCACGATGTCCAGCCGGTTGTTGCCGATGAAGGCCGGCGCGCCGGTGATGGCGTCCAGCAGGTGTTGCAGCACGGGACGCACGCCTGGTCCGGCGGCCTTGGCGGGGCTGCGTTTGCGGCCTGAGGACACGGCCGCGCGTGCCAGATCGTAGAGGTGATCGTGCTCGGCCCGGTCCAGTTCCAGAGCATGCGCGATGGCATCGAGGACTCCATCCGAGACGCCCGCTAGGTTTCCGCGCTCCAGGCGCGTGTAGTACTCGACGCTGACGCCCGCGAGCCGCGCCACCTCTTCCCGGCGTAGCCCCGGGACCCGGCGCCGGCCGCCGTAGGGTTCCAGTCCTGCCTGCTCCGGGGTGATGCGGGCGCGGCGGGAAGACAGGAACTGCCGTACCTCTGCTCGGTTATCCATGGGACTACGCTACGGGGAATCCCGGGCGGGGCGGGAGGTTCCGCTGGGGCCCGGTTGCGGGCTGCGCGTGGGTGCGGTGCCCGCAACCGGAATACAGTGCCCCAGTCAGGCGCGGGACCTGCCTTGAATGAAATGGAAGATCAAGACAACCACCGCTATCACCAGAAGGATGTGAATGAGGCCGCCGCCGATATTGGCGAGCAGGCCCAAAAGCCAGAGAACTGCGATGATGATGGCTATCCAAAGCAACATGGGACTCTCCTTGGTTTCGCTTAGCCGGGGCTGGCCCGGGCCTAAGACCCACTCGGTATCGCGTGGTGTGCTTATCACCATATTTCAGAATCCGGTCGCTGGATACGGCGAAACACTAAGTAGGCTACATAAATTTAAATGCGTCAAACGTGGCCGCTGATCACGCGGGCACGCCCGGCAAGAACGCCTGTCACGGCAAGAACCGCCATAAGGCCTGCCGTGACGAGAAGCGGAAGTGTCCAATCTCCGCTGACGTCCCGCAGACCGCCGAACATCACGGGACCCGCCGCGGCGAGGGCGTAGCCAACAGATTGGGCCATGCCGGACAACGATGCTGCCTGCGGGTAATTCACGGTTCGGAGGCTGAACAGCGACAGGGCGATGACGATGAGGCCTCCGCAGCCTATGGCCCCAAGAAGGACCCACAGCAGGACGAGGTCGGGCGCGAGTGCCAGCCCGAGGAATGTTACGAACGTCAGGGCGCCGCTGGCGAAGGACACAAGCCGCTGGTCCGAACCCCGGTGGAGGATTCCGCCTGCGGCGAGGCTGGCGAACACGCTGATGAGCAGGAAAACGGACAGGTGGATGCCTGCAGTGGCGGCGGGGACCCCTCGGCTTTGCTCGATGGTGGGCAGCCAGGCCATGAGGACGTAGAAGGCGATCGATTGCAGTCCCATGAACAGCGTTACCTGCCAGCCCAGGGCCGAGGTCCAGGGCGACCGGTAGGAGACGTCCAGCCTGGCGGCGTGCGCAGTGCCTGACGTGCGCCGGCGCAGCCACGGAAGAAGCACCGCCATGGCGATAAGAGCCAGTCCCACCCATATCCCGAGGGCGAGCCGCCATCCTGCCGGGGAAGTCTGGGCCACGGGGACGACGACGGCCGCCCCGATCGCGGCGAAGGCGGCCTGTGTGGCGGTGTAGCTTCCGGTGACCTGGCTGACCCTCATCGGGAAGTCCCGCTTGACGAGGGAGGGAACCAGGACATTGAGGAAGGCGATGGCCAGGCCGATCAGGGCGGTGCCCGCCCAGATGAAGCCGGGCACCGGCAGGGAGCGAAGCACGATGCCCGCGGCGAGGAACAGCAGCGACAGCCACAGCGCCCGGTCCAGGCCAAGGCGGGAAGCGAAGGCGGGCGCCACGGGTGAGAAGACTGCGAATGCAATGAGCGGAAGGCCTGTGAGGAACCCTGCAGCGGCGCCGGACAATTGAAGGTCACTGCTGATGTTTTCGAGCACCGGACCCACGCTGACAAAGGACACCCGGAGGTTGATTGCGATGAGCAGAAGACCGATGAAGGCGAAGCCCAATCTGACCGAGCGCTCCGACGCGTTTCTGGTTGCAGCGGTCATCGTGCTTTCTTCCATCCTTTGGGAGGTTTTAGAGCGTCCGTTGCGCCCATTGGATTCCACCCCGTCAGATCAAAATAGCCCCTGACTGGGCGTTTCATCTGCCGCCAACATACCGTACGCCGCACCGGAGCAGCACCTGGTCAGCAACCAGTTCATTTCCGCCCAGTGGAAGGTGAGGGTATCCCGCGCCGGTGATGTGGACCACACTGGTCACTAAGAACCCCCGGCACCCTGACGGTGCCGGGCGGAACCAAGTCACCAGGAGTCAAGATGTCATCGTCGACAGAAACGGCCGGCCGCTGTCCCTTCGGGTACGGCGCCGAAGCGCCCGCCGGGCACCACGGCTATGAGCCGTTCCAGATGAAGGACCCCTTCACCGCCTACGCCGAACTCCGGGCCGAACAGCCAGTGATGTTTGATGAGCGCGTGGGACTCTACGTCGTCTCCCGCTACGACGACATCAAGGCCGTCTTCGAGGACTGGGAAACCTTTTCCAGCGAAAATGCCCAGGCGCCCGTTCGTGAACGCGGGGCCGCCGCGAAGAAGATCATGGAGGACGGCGGCTTCACTGCCTACTCAGGCCTTTCCGCAAGGCGCCCGCCGGAGCACACCCGCATCCGCGCCGTGGTCCAGAAGGCCTTCACCCCGCGCCGCTACAAGGCGCTGGAACCGTTCATCCGCGAAAACGTCGTCAAACTGCTCGAAAAGATGCTCTCCCGTGAGGAACGCCGCGGCGACCTCGTCAAGGACCTCGCCTACGACGTCCCCACCATCACCATCCTGACCCTCATCGGTGCAGACGTCTCCCAGGTGGACACCTTCAAGCGCTGGTCCGATTCCCGCGCTGCCATGACCTGGGGCGACCTGACCGACGAGGAACAGATCCCGCACGCCCACAACCTGGTGGAGTACTGGCAGGAATGCCTGCGACTCGTCAGGGTGGCCCACGAACAGGGCGGCGACAACCTCACCGGCGACCTCGTCAAGGCGCAGCAGGAAGGCGCCGAAATCTCGGACCACGAGATCGCGTCGGTCCTCTACAGCCTGCTCTTTGCCGGCCACGAAACCACCACCACCCTGATCTCCAACGCACTGCGCGAATTGCTGGCACGCCCCGAACAGTGGCAGCAGCTGGTGGCCGAACCGAAGAAAATTCCGGCAGCCATCGACGAGGTCCTCCGCTACGCCGGCTCGATCGTCGGCTGGCGCCGGAAGGCCCTGAAGGACACCGAAGTGGGCGGCGTCCGCATCGAGGAAGGCTCCCAGATGCTGCTCCTGATGGGCTCGGCTAACCGGGACGAAAGCAAGTTCGTAGCCGGGGAGGACTTCGATATCTCCCGCCCGAACGCCCGCGAGCACCTCTCGTTCGGGTTTGGCATCCACTACTGCCTGGGCAACATGCTCGCCAAGCTCCAGGCCAAAATCGCGCTCGAGGAAGTGGCCCGGCTCGCCCCGGAGCTGCAGTTGGAAGACCCGGAGGCCATTCCGTTCCGGGAAAACATCTCCTTCCGCGTTCCCGAGACCGTTCCTGTCAGTTGGAAGGCATAACCACCATGCAAAGCAACGAATACATCCAGTTCTTCGACGGCGGCATTGAGCCAAAGCTCGAAAACCTCGGCGGGAAGGGCGCGTCCCTGGTCACCATGACGTCCGCCGGCATGCCCGTCCCGCCCGGCTTTGTGGTCACCACGGCACAGTTCGACGCGTTTATGGACGAGGCAGGCATCACCGAGGAGACCCACAGGCTCCTTGCCGGTCTCGATTCCGAGGACATGGCCCAGGTGGACAAGGTGTCCGCCACCATCCGCGAGGACATCTGCTCCAGGCCCGTACCGGAAAAAATGCGTGAGCTCACCATCAATGCCTACGAGTCGCTGATGAGCCGCTTCGACGCCTCGGTGCCCGTGGCCGTCCGCTCCAGCGCCACCGCCGAGGACCTGCCCGATGCTTCCTTCGCCGGCCAGCAGGACACCTACCTCTGGCTTGAGGGCGTCAAAGCCGTCACCGAGCACATCCGCCAGTGCTGGGCCTCGCTCTTCACGTCCCGGGCCATCATTTACCGGCTGAAGAACAACATCCCCAACGAGGGGCTCTCCATGGCCGTCGTGGTCCAGAAGATGGTCAATTCGAAGGTTTCCGGCGTCGCCATCACCATGGATCCCACCAACGGTGACCGCTCCAAGATCACCATCGATTCCTCCTACGGCGTGGGCGAAATGGTGGTGTCCGGCCAGGTCACCCCGGACAACATCGTGCTCGATAAGGTGACGCTCGCCGTCGTGAACGAACACCTCGGTGACAAGCACGCGGAACTCGTTCCGGACACGGGTGCCAAGCGCCTCGTGGAACGCGAGGTCGACGCCGAACGCCGCGGCCGCCGCAGCCTCACCGATGCGGAACTCACCGCCGTCGCGCAGATGGCCAAGCGCGCCGAAAAGCACTACAAATGCCCGCAGGACATCGAATGGGCCCTCGACGCCGACCTCCCGGACGGCGAGAACCTGCTCCTGCTGCAGTCGCGGCCCGAGACCGTGCATTCGTCCAAGCCGGCTCCCCAGACCGCGCCGCAGCCGGTTGTCTCCGGTGGCTTCTTCAGCGGCTTCAGCGCCGGCACCCTCAAACCGTCCGCCTAACAGCAACAAACCAGCAAGGCTTCACCCCATCAAGGCTCACCGCTGAGCCCTTCTGAAAGGACCGCCATGTCCCTGAAGTCCTTCCCTAAACCGTCCGAGCTCGCGGTCCCCGCCGGTGCCGAGGGCTGGGAAAAGATCTATCCCTATTACCTGGTGTTCCAGGACAAGCTCAAGGAACAGGAGGACGCCAAGTTCTGGTTCTGCGACAGCCAGCACTGGCCTACTGTGTTCAAGCCGTTCGAGACGATCGGTGGTGAATTCGCGGTCAAGTGTCTGGGCCAGTACAACGCCCGGCACCTGATGATCCCCAACGCCAACGGGATCGAGTTCCGGATCCATTTGGGCTACCTCTATATGTCGCCGATTCCGGTGCCGGAGGACCAGATCGCCGCCCGCGTTCCGCTGTTTGAGGAGCGCGTTGGCTACTATTTCCAGAACTGGGAGCAGTTGCTCAAGGACTGGCACGTCAAGGTTAAGGGCACCATCGCGGAGATGGAAACCATTTCCTTCCCGAAGCTCCCGGACATTGTCCCGATGGAGGACATTACCTCCGGCAAGGGCAAGGACGGTTCGGAGAAGCTCCTGGACAGCTACGACCGGCTGATCGCCCTCGCATACCAGAACTGGCAGTACCACTTCGAGTTCCTGAACCTGGGTTACATCGCGTACCTGGACTTCTTCAACTTCTGCAAGCAGGTCTTCCCGAACATCCCGGACCAGTCGATTGCCACGATGGTGCAGGGCGTGGACATGGAGCTGTTCCGCCCCGATGACGAGCTCAAGCAGCTCGCGAAGCTGGCTGTGGAGCTGGGCCTGCAGCCTCATTTCGGGAATACGGACGACGTCGAGGCCACCTTGGGTGCGATCGCGGCAGCTCCGGGCGGGGACCGGTGGCTTGCCCAGTACGAGGGTGCCAAGGACCCGTGGTTCAACTTCACCGTGGGCAACGGCTTCTACGGGCACGACAAGTACTGGAACGTGAACCAGGAAATCCCGCTGGGCTACATCGCGGACTACATCCGCCGCGTGGACGAGGGCCAGGAAATCATGCGCCCCGTCGAGGCCCTGATCGCCGAACGCGACCGGATCATCGAGGAATACCGTGATCTGCTCGAAGGCGAAAACCAGGCGCTCTTCGACGCCAAGCGCGGCCTCGCCGCCACCGCGTACCCGTACGTGGAGAACCACAACTTCTACATCGAGCACTGGACCATGGGCGTCTTCTGGCGCAAGATCCGCGAACTCTCCCGCATGATGCACGCCGAAGGCTTCTGGACCGAACCGGATGACCTGCTCTACCTGGGCCGCAACGAGGTCCGCGACGCGCTCTTTGACCTGGTCACCGGTTGGGGCGTCGGCGCCAAGCCGATCGGCCCGGACTACTGGCCGGAGGAGATCGAACGCCGCCGCGGCATCGTGGACGCGCTCAAGACCGCCCGTCCGGCCCCGGCGCTGAACACGCCGCCGGAAATCATCACCGAACCCTTCACCCGGATGCTCTGGGGGATCACCACCGAGCAGGTCCAGCAGTGGCTCGGTGCCGGCGAGGAAGTGGAAGGCGGCGGACTGCGCGGCATGGCCGCATCTCCCGGCGTGGTGGAAGGCCTGGCCCGCGTGGTCACCGACGCGGACCAGCTCTCCGAGGTCCAGCAGGGCGAGATCCTGGTGGCCACCGTCACCGCACCGTCCTGGGGCCCCATCTTCGGGAAGATCAAGGCCACGGTCACGGACATCGGCGGCATGATGAGCCACGCCGCGATCGTGTGCCGCGAGTACGGGCTACCCGCCGTGACGGGAACGGGTTCCGGGTCCACCACCATCAAAACCGGCCAAAGGCTGCGGGTGGACGGGACCAAGGGCACCGTCCAGATCCTCGACGCCGACGACGACCTCGTGGTCGCCGGTCCCGGCGCCCACAGCCACAGCCATGTCTGACCTTAATATGCCTGATCGGGAATATACTGAGGATGGCATGGAAGGGCGGACCGTCCTGATCACCGGTGCCGCCGGCGGGCTGGGTAGGGCGTTCGCGCTCGGCTTTGCCGGCCGGGGATACCGGGTGGCGGTGGCGGACATCAACCTTGAGGGTGCGGAGCAGACCGCCAAGCTCGTGCGGGAGGCCGGAGCCGAGGCCGCGGCTTTCGCAGCGGACGTCACCAGCGTGGACTCCACCGAGGACCTCGCGAAAAGGTGCGCCGAGTTCGGCGACGGACGCATCGACGTCGTCATCAACAACGCCGCCGTGTATGCGACGGTGACCCGGACCCCCTTCGAGGACATTGACCCGGCCGAATGGGACCTGGTCATGAACGTGAACCTCAAGGGGCCCTGGCTGGTCACCCGGGCCGCCAGTCCGTACCTCGCCGAGGGCGGGCGCGTTATCAACCTCTCCAGTGCCACGATTTTCAGCGGCTCGGAGCAGTGGATGCACTACGTCGCCTCCAAGGGCGGCGTGGTGGCCATGACCCGGGTCATGGCCAAGGAACTGGGCCGGCGGGGGATCACGGTCAACGCGATCGCCCCCGGCTTCACCCTCACCGAGGCCAGCTACGGGCTCATGGAAAACGCCGAGAACTACGGCGTGGACCGCGGCGCTATCAAGCGGGCCAGCCAGCCCGAGGACATCGTGGGCGCTGCCCTGTTCCTCGCCGGCCCGGACAGTTCCTACTACACCGGCCAGACCATGGTGGTGGACGGCGGCCGGCAGTTCATCTGACAAGCCTGCTTAGCCACCCGCCAAGCAACTTTTCATCCAAAGTTCTATCCAAAGGAGGACCAATGCCAACGGTTCACTTCACCGACGCCGAAGGCGCCGTCCGCGACGTCCAGGGCAACGTGGGCGACTCGGTCATGGAAACCGCGGTGCGCAACGGCGTTCCCGGCATCGTGGCTGAGTGCGGCGGCTCGCTGTCCTGCGCCACCTGCCATGTTTTTGTCCGGGAAGACTGCGCCTCGCAGCTCCCGCCGATGGAGGACATGGAGGACGAGATGCTGTACGGCACCGCCGTGGACCGCGAAGATAACTCACGGCTCTCGTGCCAGCTGCGCCTGACCGATGAGCTGGAACTGTTCGTCACCACCCCGGAAACGCAGGTGTAGCGATGGGTACGCAAGTAGTGGAAGAAGCCACCGGCGCCCCCACGGCGCCCACCCGCACCGGTCTGCTGATCATTGGCGCCAGCCAGTCAGGGGTGCAGCTGGCGGTGTCGCTGCGGGCGCTGGGCTTTGACGAGCACATCACCCTGCTGGGGGACGAGGACCACCGCCCGTACCAGCGGCCCGCGCTGTCCAAGGAGTTCCTGCAGGGCACGGTGGAGAGCGAATCCCTGATCTTCCGCTCCAACGAGTACTGGGCCGAGCACAACGTGGAACTGGTCAAGGGCGAATACATCGTCCGGATCGACAAAGAGGCTGACGGCTCCGGGGTGGCCCACGCGTCCTCGGGCCGGGAGTTCCCGTTCAAGCGGTTGGCCCTGACTGTGGGTGCCCGAGCCCGGAAGCTGGAGATCGACGGCGGCGATCTGGACGGTGTGCTGTACCTGCGCAACGCCGACGACGCCCTGGCGCTCAAGGCCCGCGTGGGCGATGCCACCGACGTGGTGGTGATCGGCGGCGGGTTCATCGGCCTGGAAGCCGCATCGAGCCTGCAGAAAATGGGCAAAAACGTCACGGTGCTGGAGTTCGGTCCGCGGCTGGTGGGTAGGGCTGTGGGGGAGGAGACCGCCGAGTATTTCCTGCAGGCGCACCGCTCCCGCGGTCTGGACATCCGGCTGAATACGAGTGCGGCGCGCTTCACCGCAGGGGATGCCGACGGCGGAACCCATGTTGCCGCCGTCGAGCTTCAGGACGGGACGGTGCTGCCGGCACAGATTGTCCTGGTGGGCATCGGCGTCATCCCCAACACGCAGCTGGCGGAGCAGCTCGGACTGGCTGTGGACAACGGCGTGGTGGTGGACCGGTTTGCGCTGGCCTCGGACGGGACCACGGTGGCGGTGGGCGATGTGGCCAACATGCCCAACCCCGTCCCTGGCTCCGAACCGGGGGAACGGATCCGGCTCGAAAGCGTCAACAACGCCATCGAACATGCCAAGGTGGCCGCCTACTCGCTGACCGGCCGGCGCGAGGAATACGCCGGCATCCCGTGGTTCTGGTCCAACCAGGCCGACCTCAAACTGCAGATCGCAGGCCTCTGCAACGGATTCGACCAGACCGTGATCAGGCGCGACGAGGAACGCGGCAAGTTCAGCGTCCTCTACTACCGGCAGGGCCGGATCATCGCCGCCGACTGCGTCAACGCACCGCTGGACTTCATGGCCGTCAGGAACGCCCTGGCCAAGGGGCAGAACATCCCCGCCGACGCCGCGGCGGACACCGCCACGCAACTCAAGACCATCACCACGGACAGCTAGCTGCACCAGGCAGCAGGCTGGCCCACCCGAAGGAGCATAATGAGCACCCACCAGACTCCGGTTGCCCCGGCAGACGTCGGCACCGCCGCCGGCACAGGTCCTGCCGCCGGTACCGAAGCTGCCGCCGGTCCTGATGCCGCCGACGCGCTGGCCGAGGCGTTCGCCGCCGAGTACAGCCTCCGCCCGGTCCCGGCGATCGGCCCGGTGGACACCGCACCGATCGCCACCACGCCCGCCGCGCTCGAGGATCTCGACTCCTTGTGGCAGGCCGTGGTCCACGAAACCCGGACCCGGGGGAACGACATCCACCTGCCCATTTCGCTGGCCTACGCCGAACGGCTGTGCCGGGCCTATCCGGACGCCGACGCGGACCTGGTGCGGGTAGCCACCCTGCTGCACGACACCGGCTGGGCCCACGTGGACGAATCCCGCATCATCTCGGAGGGATTCACGGGGGACTGGCGCAAGGCGAACATCCGCTATGAGCATGAACTCCAGGGCTGCAACGTGGCGCGCAGGGTGCTGCCCGGGCTCGGCTATTCGGCCGACTTCGTGGAGCGAATCTGCGAGATCATCGAGGGCCACGACACCCGGCCGGTGGCCCGCTCGCTGGAGGATGCCCTCATGCGCGACGCCGACAGGCTGTGGCGGTTCGACCAGGCCGGCATTGCGCTGGCATCGTCATGGTTCAAGATGGATCCCGCCACCTATACGGACCGGCTCGCGGTCGAAATCGTGCCCGAGCTCATTACCGAGGCCGCCGTGGAGATGGCCACCGCGGACCTTGACCGCTCCAACGCCCTGCTGAAGACGGCGGTGATCCGATGACCTCCGCAACGCATGACGCCCCCGCGCTTTCCACGCGTAGTGGCCTCGCCCTGCCGCACACGCATGTGGACACCATCTTCGTCGACGGCGCCTGGCAGCCATCGCGTGCCACCGGCCGGAACCCGGTGACTGACCCCGCCACGGGCGAAGTCTGGGGCTCGGTACCGGACGGCACCCCGGAGGACGTGGACGCCGCCGTCGGCTCCGCCCGGCGCGCGTTTCAGGGGGAGTGGCCCCGGCTGACGCCGTCCGAGCGCGCCGCTTACCTGCTCCGTATTGCCGACGAGGTGGAGAAGCGGGCCGAGGAGCTGTCCCTCACCAACTCACGCGAAAACGGCTCACCCGTGGCCGAATCCGCGGGTGCGGCAGCCAACGCGGCCGGCATCTTCCGCTACTTCGCCACCCTGGCCGAGTACTTGGAACGGGAGGACGTCCGCCCGTTCCCGCGGGGCGGCGGCGAGTCCGTGGTCCGGCGTGATCCGCTGGGGGTGTGCGCGCTGATCGCACCGTGGAACTTCCCCATCAACCTGGTGATCATCAAGCTGGCGCCGGCGCTGCTGGCCGGCTGCACCGTGGTGATCAAGCCGGCCTCGCCCACGCCGCTCTCCATCCGGGTGATCATCGACGCCGTGGCCGCGGCAGGGGTCCCGGCCGGCGTGGTGAACCTCGTGACGGGTTCCGGCCGGCTGGGGGATGTGCTGGTGAAGCACCCCGGCGTGGACAAGGTGGCGTTCACGGGGTCGACGCCGGTGGGCCGGAAAATCGCCGCGGCGTGCGGTGAGCTGCTGCGTCCCGTGACGCTGGAGCTGGGCGGAAAGTCCAGCGCCATCGTCCTGCCCGACGCCGACCTGGACGCCATGTCCGCGGTTCTCATCAAATCTTCCATGCGCAACACCGGGCAGACCTGCTACATCTCCACCCGCATCCTCGCCCCCGCCAGCCGGTACGACGAGGTGGTGGACATGGTCACCGCCACCATCGCCGCCGGCAAGCAAGGCGATCCGCTGGAGCCGGATACGGTGTTCGGCCCGTGTGCCACGGAGTCGCAGTACCGGACCGTGCTGGAGTATGTGGAGTCGGGGCTGGCCGAGGGTGCCCGGGCCACGACCGGGGGCCGGGCCGCGTCGCTGTCCGGCGGCCTGGAGGACGGGTTCTTTGTGGAGCCCACTGTCTTTGCCGATGTCACCCCGGACATGCGGATCTCCCGCGAGGAGATTTTCGGGCCGGTGATCACCATCCTGAAGTACAACGACGCCGGCGGAAGCGTTGAGGAGGCCGTGGCCCTCGCGAACAACACCGAGTTCGGCCTGGGCGGCCTGGTGTTCGGCGCTGATGAGAACGCTGCGCTCGCCGTCGCGGACCGCATGGACACGGGGTCCGTTGGCCTGAACTTCTTCGCCTCCAACCACGCCGCACCGTTCGGCGGACGGCACGATTCAGGGCTCGGGACCGAATACGGGATCGAAGGCCTGAACGCGTACCTGAGCTACAAGTCGATCCACCGGAAGCCGTAACGCGGGGCGCCCCGATACCTGAATCGGGGCGCCCGTGGGGCAGAATTCGTTCATGACCAACGACGTTCTCCGCCCTGTCTACTTCCTTTCGGACAGCACCGGCATCACCGCCGAAACGCTCGGTAACACCCTGTTGACGCAGTTTCCCGCCAACAACTTTGACCGCATCACCGTTCCTTTCATTACCACGGTGGATCAGGCCAAGTCTGTGGTCGGCACCATCGACAGGCTGGCCGCCACCGGCCCGCGGCCCATCGTCTTTTCCACCGCCGTCAGCGGCGACATCCGCCAGACCCTCGCTACCTGCCAGGGGATCGTGGTCGATCTCATCGGAACGCATGTGGGGCAGCTGGAGCAGGCGCTCGGCTCCCCGGCCAGTGCCGTACCCGGCCGTGCCCACGGACTGGGCAATGCCGAGCGTTATCAGTCGCGGATGGCCGCCGTCGAATACGCCATGGAACACGACGACGGCCAAAGCCTGCGCGCGCTGGAAAAGGCGCAGGTCATCCTGGTGGCTCCGTCCCGTTGCGGCAAAACGCCCACCACCATGTACCTGGCACTGCAGCATGGCATCTTTGCCGCGAACTTCCCGCTGGTGGACGAGGACTTCCAGCGGGAGGGGCTGCCCAAGCCGCTCCGGCCTTTTGTTGAGAAGTGTTTCGGCCTTTCCTCCAACCCGCTGCGGCTCAGCCAGATCCGGACCGAACGGCGCCGCGGCTCGTCCTACGCGTCGCTGCGCCAGTGTGGATTCGAGCTGCGCAGTGCCGAGCAGTTGTACCTCTCGCACCGGATTCCGTACCTGAACTCGGCCTCGGTGTCCGTGGAGGAAATGGCCGCCACCATCCTGCAGCGGATGAACCTCAAGCATTAGGGAAAATTTTCACAAACCGAGTGTGGCGGACATCATGTTGGAAAGAAGGCCCCGGACCTGTCACTGTAGACAGGATTCGCGCCCACTGACCGGCCATAGCCGTGACCGGGGCGGCACCACCGCATGCCATCATCTGCAAAGGAGCAGCACCCATGACTACAGACATCCTGTGGTTCTCAGAACTCGGCCTCAAAGACCTGGACCGGGTAGGCGGAAAAAACGCCTCCCTCGGCGAGATGGTGCAGAACCTCACCTCCGCCGGCGTCCAGGTCCCGGACGGATTCGCTACCACCGCTGACGCCTACCGAAGCTTCCTCGCAGACTCCGGACTGGACCAGAAGATCGCGGACCGGATGCTCGGCCTGGACACCGATGACGTGACGGCCCTCGCTGCGGCCGGCCAGGAAATCCGGACGCTCATGCGCGAGACCCCCTTCCTGCCGGACTTCGAAAAGCAGATCCGCGACTCCTACCAGCAGCTGGTGGACAAGCACGGCGGCTCCGAGGACCTCTCCTGGGCCGTCCGCTCCAGCGCCACCGCGGAAGACCTGCCGGACGCTTCCTTCGCCGGACAGCAGGAAACCTTCCTGAACGTCCGCGGCATCGAGAACATCCTCCTCGCCATCAAGGACGTCTTCGCGTCCCTCTACAACGACCGCGCCATCGCCTACCGCGTGCACCACAAGTTCGAGCACGCCGACGTGGCACTCTCCGCCGGCGTCCAGCGGATGGTGCGCTCCGACGTCGGAGCTTCCGGCGTCATGTTCACCATGGACACCGAATCCGGGTTCCAGGACGCCGTGTTCGTCACGTCCTCCTACGGCCTCGGTGAGGCCGTGGTGCAGGGCGCCGTGAACCCCGACGAGTTCTACGTGTACAAGCCCGCGCTGCAGGCCGGCCGTCCCGCGATCCTCAAGCGCGGACTGGGCGAGAAGGCCCTCCAGATGACCTACACGAACAGCCGGGAGATCGGCCGCACCATCGACTTCGTGCCGGTCGAGGCCTCGCTGCGGAACCGCTTCAGCCTCACGGACGACGACGTCGAGCAGCTCGCCCGGCATGCCGTTGCCATCGAAAACCACTACGGCCGTCCCATGGACATCGAGTGGGGCAAGGACGGGATCGACGGCGGCCTGTACATCCTGCAGGCCCGCCCGGAAACCGTGCAGTCCCGCCGCGCCGCGGGAAACCTGAGCCGCTTCCGCCTCAACGGGACCAGCCGCGTACTCGCCGAAGGCCGCGCGATCGGCCAGCGCATCGGTGCCGGCAGCGTCCGGATCCTGACCTCAATCGACCAGATGGCGGCGTTCAAGACGGGCGACGTCCTGGTCGCTGACATGACCGATCCTGACTGGGAACCGATCATGAAGCGCGCCTCCGCCATCGTCACCAACCGCGGCGGCCGCACGTGCCACGCGGCCATTATCGCCCGCGAACTGGGGATTCCCGCCGTCGTCGGCACCGGCGACGCTACCCACGCGCTCACCGACGGCCTCGACGTGACCGTCACGTGCGCCGACGGCGAGACCGGCCTGATCTACGAAGGTCTCCTGGACTTCACGGTCGAGGAAACCGAGGTCGCCCAGCTGCCCGAGGCCCCGGTCAAGGTCATGATGAACGTGGGTACCCCGGAGCAGGCGTTCACTTTCGCGCAGCTGCCCAACCACGGTGTGGGGCTGGCCCGGCTCGAATTCATCATCAACCGTCAGATCGGCATCCACCCCAAGGCCCTGCTGAACCTGGAGGACCAGCCGGCGGATGTGGCCGCGGAAATCCGCGAACGCATCGCCGCGTACAGCAGCCCGCGCGAGTACTACATCAAGCGCCTGGCCGAAGGCGTGGCCACCATCGCCGCCGCGTTCGCCCCGCATCCGGTGATTGTGCGCATGTCCGACTTCAAGTCGAACGAATACGCCAACCTCATCGGTGGGCCGGCCTACGAGCCGCACGAGGAAAACCCGATGCTCGGCTTCCGCGGCGCCTCCAGGTACCTGGACCCGTCCTTCCGGGACTGCTTCGACCTCGAGTGCGAGGCCCTGTCCTTCGTCCGCAATGAGATGGGCCTGACGAACGTCAAGCTGATGATCCCGTTCGTCCGCACGCTGGACGAGGCCCGGGGCGTCATCGACCTGCTGGCCGAGAATGGCCTGAAGCGCGGCGAGAACGGCCTCGAAGTCATCATGATGTGCGAGATCCCCTCCAACGCCCTCCTCGCCGACGACTTCCTGGAATACTTCGACGGGTTCTCCATCGGCTCCAACGACATGACCCAGCTGTCCCTGGGCCTGGACCGGGATTCGGCCATTATCTCGGCCGGCTTCGACGAGCGCGATCCTGCCGTCAAGAAGCTCCTCAGCATGGCCATCAAGGCCTGCAAGGAGCGCGGCAAGTACGTGGGCATCTGCGGCCAGGGCCCCAGCGACCACGCGGACTTTGCCGAGTGGCTGGTCGGGGAAGGCATCGATTCCGTCTCCCTGAACCCGGACACCGTGGTGGACACCTGGCTCCGCCTCGCCGGCGGGGCGGAGCGCGCCGGGGTTGGTGCGGGAGCGTACTGACACGAGACTGCTAAGGGCATGGCCGGCGGACACCGCCGGCCATGCCCTTTTGCGTGCGCCGGGGGCGCCGCGGATTCGGGCCAGCCCGCTTACCCCGTCCGCTCCACCGCCGCCAGGATCGCCTGTCCCAGCTCCGCGGGCTTGGTGAACTGGGGCCAGTGACCGGTGGGAAGGTCCACGTACTCGACGTCGCGGATCCTGGCCAGTTCCGCGGTAAAGGGGTGGCCGGCGTCGATCCATTCGGTGAGGAGTGCGGACGGGAACTGGCAGGTGATCACCGTCGCGGGGACGTCGTACCGGCGGACATCGTGCAGGCGCTGCTTCCCGTAGGCCACACCCTTGGGTTCGGGAACGGCCCGCGCCCGGAAGTTCCGGCG
Organism: Pseudarthrobacter sulfonivorans; assembly: GCF_024391045.1. Classification (GTDB taxonomy): domain Bacteria; phylum Actinomycetota; class Actinomycetes; order Actinomycetales; family Micrococcaceae; genus Arthrobacter; species Arthrobacter sulfonivorans_B. Next base: position 20,325 of record NZ_JANFCZ010000024.1, on the reverse strand, counting down.
CAGGCCCTCCGTGAGGTCCACCAGGTCGGCGTCCTCGAACCCGTCCCACGGCGGCAGCGGGACGTCCTCACCGTGGGCAGGCAGCTCGTTGTTGATGACACCGCCCTCGCCCAGCGGCCCGCTGTCCACGTAGATGTTCCTGGCCACGCGGTCCGGCCGCGCGTCAGCCACCCCGTGGATCACGGCGCCGCCCCCGGAGTGCCCCACCAGGACCACCTTGCCGTCGAGGCCGTCCACAACATTCACGACGGCGGCGATGTGGTCCTTGAGCGTGATGCCGGCGCGGGATGCGTCCACCGATTCCAGGCCGGGCAGCGTCAGGGGGTGGGTTGTTTGCCCCGCCGCCTCGAGGACAGGCGTCACCTCCTCCCATGAGGACGCGTCCAACCAGAAGCCGGGTACCAGGATGATGTCCATGACGGAACCCTACTCCGGGGTACCGGCCCCGGAGTAGGGCTGACGGTGCGCCACGTGGCGTACCTGTTCAGGGTTTGGATCACCAGGTGCGGTGGTGTTCCCCTTTATCGTGCCGGTGTCCGCTGTGGTCCCACCATCCGTCCTTGTCGTGGCGGCAGCCGTCATGGCCTGTCCAGTAGCCGTTGTGGTCGTTGTCGGCGCGCCAATTGCCGGCGTCATCGCGCCAGCCATCCCCGTCGGCCCAATCGTGGAACCGGTCCTCGTTGTCAAACCAGCCATGGTTGGAGTCGTGTTTGTTGTAGTCCTTCATGTGGTGCCGGTTTTGGTACGAAGCCTGGTTCCAGGCGCTGGTGGACTCGCTGGTGGAGGCACCGACGGCGGCGCTGGCGGGAAGGGCGCTGGCACCCAGTCCCAGAGCAGCGGTGGCGGCCGCCGATCCGATAATGCGTATTGCCTTATTGCTCATGAGCGTGATCCTTTGGGAATGCCCGCATCCCCGTCCCCTGTGAATTCTCCGGCGGCCGGGCACCTGGTAAAACAAGTGCCCCGGGAGCATTCGGCGCGACGGGGGAGTCGCCGGGCAGAAATGCGTGAATCAAATTTTTTGATGGCATCGCGCCAGGATTGCTGGCGGGTGGAGGTCCGGGTCTGCAGGACCTCAGGTCACTCCGGAGGTTGTTGCCCGGAGCACTAATTCAGTTCACGCCGGCCGGCCCCTCCCGAGTAGGGACAAAGGGCCCTACCTGACCTTCCGATATCGAAGTATTATGCCCCGTCGACGGCGCCGTCAGGCCGCCGTCGCGCATTACGGCCACTGCGTCCGTCAGGGGCACGAACTCAGTATCGTGGGTGACCATCACGGTGGCCACCCTGAACTCATCCGTGACCCGGCGGAGCAGCCCGACGATCGATGCGCTGCGCTCATGGTCCAGGGCCGCCGTCGGCTCATCCACCAGCAGCACCTTGGGGCTGCCCATGAGCGCCCGCGCGATGTTCACCCGCTGCCGCTGGCCGCCCGAGAGCTGGTGTGGCCGCTTCTGCGCGGACGCGTCCAGTCCGACGAGGCCCAGCAGCTCAAGCGCCCGCGAACGGGCAGCCCTCAGCGGCCTGCCGCGCAGGTGGTGGCCAATCATCAACTGCTCGACGGCGGTGAGTGACGCCAGGAGGTTGGGCTGCTGGAAGATGATTCCCACTTTGTCCCGGCGCAGCGCGGTCAGTTCCGCATCCTTGAGATCCGCCGTGGTGATTCCGTCGATCACCACCTGCCCGCAGGTAGGGCGGACCAGGGTGGCGGCCACCGCGAGGAGGCTGGACTTGCCCGATCCGGACGGTCCCACCAGCGAGACCATCTGCCCGGCCGCGGCGCCCAGGCTGACATTGTCAAGGGCCTTGATGGTTCCGCCCCCGTCGGGATACTCGAGGGTGACGTTGCCCAGGACCAGGGGGAGTGCGGCGCCGGTAACCGAACCGGGACGGGAGGTAACAGGGGCGGAGGAGAGAGACATAACGAGGGACCTTTCGGGAGGATGAGGAGTTATCAGTTGCCGCCGAGGGCGATCAGCGGGTCCACCGTGGTGACCCGCCGGACCGCCAACGCGGCGCCGGCCAGGCCAAGGGCAACAATCCCCAGCACCGGCAGCAGCGTGGTGGCGGGCGTGACGAGGAACGGTGCGGCCTGCGCTGCCGCGAAACCGCCCAGGACACCGACCGCCCCGCCCAGCCCCGCACCGGCCACCAGCACAATGGCGGCCTGGGTGATGGCGTCGCGCAGCACGTAGCCGCCGGACGCGCCCATGGCCTTGAGGACGGCGATGTCCCGGGTGCGCTGGACAGTCCACACGGTCAGGAACGCCACGATCACCAGCGCCGAAATCCCGTACAGGAATGCCTGCATCAGCATCAGCGATCCGTTCTCGCTCCTGAACGAACCGAGCGCCTGGAACGAACCCGTCCGGCTGGCGCTCACGGTGCCCGCCATCGCGTTGGCCTCTGCCTCGTCCACCACAGCCCCGTCCTTATAGGTCACCGCGACGACGGTGGCCACCGGCGGATTTCCCGCTGCTGTGCGGCTGACCGCCGCGCTGCCGCCGGCCGGTGAAATATGCGCCACCTCGGCCCAGGTTGGCAGCGCCGTCCACACCACTCCGGTGTGCGAATACCACTGGTCATCCACGACGGCGGTGACGGTCAGGTCGGTGCCACCCACCCTGGCGGTGTCTCCCACGGCGAGGGAGAGGTCCGCCGCAACGGTGGAGCCGATCACGAGCGTCCCGGCCCGCGTCGCGGCGGGCGCCAACTGCCCGTCCGCCGCGACGCCGAACACCGCCACATTGGCGGTTCCGCCGTCGCCGGCCTGAAGCCGGGACTGGCTGATCCCCAGAGCCTCTGCCCGGGCCACGCCGGGGGCATGCTGCCAGCTGTCCACCTGCGCGGCGGTCACCTCGCTCTCGGTGAAGGACGCCGTCGGCGCATTACTGCCCGGGGCGCCGAACACGATGCTGTCCACCGGCCGGGACGCACCGCCGTCGGGCGTGCCGCCACCGGCACCGGACCCGGCGCCCAGCCTCCCGATCGCGGAGGTGGACTGATCGCCCAGGCCGGCAGTCAGCCCGGACAGCAGCACCAGCAGCAGCGTCACCAGGGCCACCACGCTGCCCATCAGGGCGAACCGGCCTTTGGCGAACCGGATGTCACGAATAGCGAGAAACACGTTGAACTTCCTTCAATTTCAGGGAGGGATTTCCTTCTCAACCCACTCTCCCGCGCACCGGTGCAGCCCACATCGGGCAGGTGGTTGATCCCGGGGGGACGAAGGGTGGAGCCGCCGGTCAACCTTTTGATTGATCCGCCGGTGGACTCTGGCGCCTAAGCTGAGGGAATGCCTGCCGCGGACCCACAGACCACCCCGTCGGGGGCCGCCGTCCTGCGCTTCCTGCGCGTGACGCTGCATGTGGGATTTGCCGTGCTGCTGCTCGTCGCCATCCTGCGGCTGCACCTGGTGGACGGACCGGCCGACGCCGGAACTCCCCTTGGAGCGCGGCGCTACCTTTGGTCCGCGCTCGCCGTCGCCCTGGCCGCAACCTACCTCGCCGGTACGGCGGCGGAGAAGCGTTACGCCGCCGGCCGTTCATCATTCAATCCGCACCCTTACGCCCTGCTGTGGCTGGGGCTGGTCACAGCGCTGTGGGGCGCGCTCCTCGCCGGCAGCGCGGAGTTCTCCTGGGTCGCCTTTCCGCTGTTCTTCCTGCATCTGCATGTGCTGCCCCGCCGTGTCGCGCTCTTCACCATTCCGTTGATGACAATTGCCGTAGTGGCCTCACAGTGGGCGGCCAGCGGGCTGCCCTCACCCACGCTGCCGATGGTGCTGGGCCCGGTGCTCGGTGCCGGGTTCGCCGTGGTCACCGGACTCGCCTACCGGGCGCTGTACCTCGAGGGCGAGGCGCAACGGCTCGCCGCGGATGAGCTCAGGAGCACGCGGGCCGAGCTGGCGAGGACGCAGCGCGAGGCCGGTGTCGCCGCCGAGCGCGAACGCCTGGCCCGCGAAATCCACGACACCCTCGCGCAGGGCCTCTCCAGCATCGTCCTCGTGGCCCGCGCGGCGGAGAAGTCCCTGGCGGCCGGAGATCTTGCCACCACCGCCGAGCGGTTCGCGCTGGTCGAGCAGACGGCGTCGGAGAACCTCGCCGAGGCCCGCAGCTTTGTCCGCGGCCTCACGGCGCCCCGGCTGCAGGAGTCATCACTGTCTGAAACGCTCCGGCGGCTCTGCAGCGAAACAGAAACGCTGGCGGCCGCCCGCGGGGAGGGGCTCCGTTGCCGGTTCGAGCTGGTGGGGGACACTGCCGAACTACCGTCGCAGTACAGTGTCACCCTGCTCCGGGCTGCCCAGGCCAGCCTCGCCAACGTGAGGCAGCATGCGAAGGCGCGCACCGCCGTCGTGACCCTCGCATTCCTCGGGGATGAAGTCACCCTGGATGTGTACGACGACGGCACGGGCTTTGAGCCCGCAGCTCACGGTCGCGGGGCGGCTGGCCGCCCCGACGGCAGCGGATTCGGGCTGCGCTCGCTGGGTGCCAGGGTGACGGAGCTGAACGGTTCACTGGAGGTTGAATCTGCGTCGGGGGAGGGGACTGTGGTCGCAATCCGGCTGCCGCTCCGCGGCGAGGTTCCTGCGGGCGGGTTGACGCCTGGCGGGGTGCTTGCCGGCGAAGTGTTTCCCGACGGAGTGCCGGGTCCGGCGCGGGAGCCGCGCTGATGGGGACCCTGCACCTGCTGCTCGTGGACGATCATCCGGTGGTCCGTGCCGGGCTGCGCGCCATGCTCACCGAATTTGAGGACTTCACTGTGGCCGCCGAGGCGGCGGACGGGGATGCTGCGCTGCGTGAACTGGCGCGGCTCCGGACGCTGGGGGAGCGCGTGGATGTGGTGCTGATGGACCTGCAGATGGGCGCGGGGATGGACGGGGTTACCGCCACGGCAGCGATCCGTCAGCTGGAGTCCGCACCTCCGGTCCTGATCCTGACCACTTATGACACGGAGGCGGACATCCTCGCAGCGGTAGAGGCGGGCGCCAGCGGGTACATGCTCAAGGATGCGCCGCCGGATCAGATCCGCCAGGCGGTGCTGTCCGCCGCGGCCGGTCAGACGGCGCTGGCACCGAAGGTGGCCGCCTTGCTGATGTCGCGGATCAGCAGCCCGGAAACCGCCCTGACGGCGCGCGAGGTGCAGTTGCTGGAACTGCTGGCAACAGGCTTGAGCAACAGGGCCATCGCGCGGCAGCTCTTTATCTCCGAGGCCACAGTCAAGACCCATTTGGTGCACATCTTCGGCAAGCTCGGCGTCGACAACCGGACCTCCGCCATCGCGGTGGCGGCGCAACGCCGGATCATCCGGGCGCCGGGGCAGTAGGGAATCCAGGGGAACCGTGGGGAGCCGGGCGGGCATGGCTCGCCCGCACAGCTAACAGGCAAGGATCAGCTGCCGCAGGCGTCCCGGAGTTCGGCCATGGCTTCGGCCACGAGCTGTGCCCGTTCCTTGCCAAGGACGTCCACAAAGTTGGCATGGACCAGTCCGGCGATGAAGCAGGCCAGTTGGTTGGCGGTTTCCGTGCCCTGCTTGCTGAGTTCAAGGTAGACAACGCGGCGGTCCTCGGCGCAGGGGCTGCGTTGGACCAGGGACCGTTTTGCCAGCCTGTCGGCGATTTTTGTGAACCCGCCGTTGCTGAACGCCACTTCCCTGGCCAGTTTCGCCATGGGCATCCGGGCGCCGGGAGTGCGGACCAGCCGAAGGAGCGTCTCGGCTTCGGCCGGTTCCAGCGAGAACGCCGAGGAGACTTCCGCGTGGACCTTCTTGTTGGTGTTCTGGAAGCCTTCGATGACCAGCCCCCACTGCGAAATCACATCCAGGTCCCCGGTGGTCGGGGTGTTTTTCTGCTTGGCTGGCATGGAATCCCTTTCCACGGCCATAATACGCCGCACTTAAGTGTCTTTCTCATGATGTGGCCGGCATCCGGACGGGCGGTGGTGCAGCCTGGTGCGCGCCCGGTTTAAGAACGAAAACCGGTGCTTCGGCGGGCGGTTGGCCCGCCGAAGCACCGGCGCTCGGGTATGCGTAAGTTACGCGGCGACGGAAGCTTCGGCGCGGACAGCTTCGAGGGCCTTGGTCCACGGCACGAGCTGGTCCAGGACCGGGGCCAGGGTCTGGGCCTGCAGTTCGGTGGGCTTGAAGACGGAGAAGTTCTCGAAGTCGGTGAACAGGGAGAACATGCCGGTCTTCTGCACGTGGGCGATCTGCAGTTCGGACAGGATGCCGCGCAGGTGCTCAACGGCGCGGACGCCGAAGGCGGAGCCGTAGGAGACGATGCCGGCTGCCTTGTTCGCGAATTCGGCGTTCAGGTAGGACAGGGCGTTGGACAGGGCCGGGGCCACGGAGTGGTTGTACTCGGGGGTGATGAAGACGTAACCGTCGAACTCGGCGATCTTGGCGGCCCAGGCGATGGTGTGGGCGTTCTGGTAGTTCTGGTATGCGGCGGGGTAGGCCTCATCCAGCAGGGGCAGGCTGTAGTCGGCAATGTCGACGAGCTCGAACTCTGCGTCGGTCCGCTGCTGTGCCTGGGCGAGGACCCACTCGGCCACGCCGGTGTTGTTGCGGCCGGGACGGGTGCTTCCGGTGACGATGGCGATCTTAGTCATGAACTTCTCCTCTGATGGATCTCTGAGCGGAAGGTTCTCCGCAACGCTTCAAGATACAACTATATTCGCGGAAACTATTTTTGTAAACAGGGCGCGGCTGTGGGGCCGGTCACCGGGCGGCGTTCGGAGCTGGCAGGGCAGATTGTCCGACGGCGGTGCGATACTGGGGGTTGCATCACAGCGACGTTTGGGGGAGCTTCGGAAATGGTCCTTGACACAGCAACACTCAGGATCGCCTTCGGTGTGATGGCCCTGGTGCTGGGACTGCTGTTCTACTTTTCGTCCTACCGCATCACGCGTTCGCCATACAGCGGCTGGTGGTGCCTCGCCCTGCTGTTTTTCCTCGGCGGCTCCGCCGCCTTCCTGCTTAACGGCACCACTCATCAGTGGTGGGCCGGTCCCCTGGGCAACGTCCTGCTGGTCCAAGGCGGCGTTGCCGTCTGGGCAGGCGCACGCTCGCTTCGGGAGCTGCCGCCGAAGCGGTGGGTGTTCACGGCCGTTCCGGTGGCCACACTGGTGGCCACGGCCGTCGATCATCCTGCCACCAACGTCTGGGCCGGCGGCGCCGTCTTCCTCGCAGGGATGTGCCTGACTCTGGGACTGGCATCACAGGAGCTCTGGCGGCTGGAGCCGGGATATTCGAGGGTCCGCGTGCCCATGGCCGCCGCAGCGGCAGCAATTTCCGCGTTCTATCTCGCCAGGCTGGTGTTCTTCCTCCTGGAAGGGCAGCACGGGCCCATTTTTGTGACGTACTTCGGATCCGCGGTGACCACCATGATCACCATGGTCCTGCTGGTGGTGGTGTCCTTTAGCATGGCGGGGCTAAGTACCGAGCAGCAGACCCGCGCCCTGCGAATGGTGGCCACCCGCGATGACCTGACCGGCCTCCTCAACCGCAAGGCCTTCGTGGACCTTGCGGCGGGACTGTTGAAGGACCGCGCCGTGACGCAGGGGACCGGTGCCCTGATCCTTGCGGACCTGGACCACTTCAAGGCCGTCAACGACACCCACGGGCACGCTGCCGGTGACCTCGCCCTGCAGGCGTTCGCCGGGGCATGCCAGGACACGGTGAGGTCCACGGACCTCGTGGGCAGGTATGGCGGGGAAGAATTCGTCCTCCTGATCCCGGGAGGCTCAGCCCTCCGCGCCGAGCACATCGCGGAGGAAATCAGCCGGCGCCTCGCCCAGGTTCCCACCGCCGACGGACTCGAGATGCCCACAGTCAGCTACGGCGTGGCACTGTATGACGCCGGAACCGCCGATGTGGAAGACCTCATCGCCGCAGCGGATGAGGCCCTCTATACGGCCAAGTCCCTGGGACGGAACCGAACAGTCCACAGCGACCGCCGCGGCTGAAGCTCCCCAGGCTCTTATACTCGGGTCAGGACCGCGAGGATAAGGACACGTTGACGTGGGCGAACGCATTGGAATCATCGGTGGCGGCATTGTAGGCATCGCCGTGGCACGGTCCCTTCTGCAGCGCGGGCTGGGGGACGTCACGGTCTTCGAGAAGGAGCACCGGCTCGCCGCGCACCAGACCGGCCACAACTCAGGCGTTGTGCACGCCGGCCTGTACTACGCGGCCGGATCCCTTAAAGCCCGGCTGTGCGTGTCCGGACGGGCAGCACTCAGGGAATACTGCCTGGAGAAGAACCTGCCCTACCGGGAAGTTGGCAAGCTGGTGGTGGCCGTGGACGAATCGGAACTGCCCGCGTTGGCGGAAATCGAGAAGCGGGCCAGGGCCAACGGGGTTCCGGACCTCAACCGCCTCGACAATGCTGACCGACTGCGCGAAATTGAACCACACACGGCAGGCGTGGCGGCGGTCCACTCGCCGCACACCGCCGTCGTCGATTTCGCGGCCATCACCGAAGCGATGGCGCAGGACGTGAGGACGGCCGGCGGCACCATCCTGCTGGGGCAGGAGGTGACCGGGATTGCGGCGGACGGCGGCAAAGTGCGCGTCCGGACGCCTGCGTCCGGGCATGTCTTCGACCGGCTCATCGCCTGCGCGGGTTTGCAGTCCGACGCCGTGGCGCGCCTGCTGGGTGCCGATCCGTCACCAAAGATCCTCCCCTTCCGGGGCGAGTACTGGTCGCTGGACCCGCAGCGGAACAGCCTGGTGAACGGGATGATCTATCCCGTCCCGGACCCGCGTTTTCCCTTCCTTGGCGTGCACTTCACCCGCGGCGTGTACGACGACGTCCACGTGGGGCCGAACGCCGTACCCGCATTGGCGCGTGAAGGCTATGGCTGGCTGTCGGTCTCGGCGAAGGACACCTGGGAATCCTTGCGGTGGCCCGGAGCCGGCGCGTTGGCGAAGAAACACTGGCGGATGGGCCTGGACGAGATCAGTGCCTCGCTGGTCAAGGCCATCTACTTCCGCAAGGCACGGCGCTTCATCCCCGAGCTCGAGATGTCCGACCTGACTGCCAAGACGGCCTCCGGCGTGCGGGCGCAGGCGTGGGGCCGGGACGGCTCGCTGCTGGACGACTTTGCCGTGGAGCAGGTGGGGGCGGTGACGCTGCTGCGGAACGCGCCTTCGCCGGCGGCCACATCCTGCATAGCGATCGCCGACCACCTCGTGGAGAACTACCTGCAGGTGCGTGCCTGAGCCCGGGGTTTCAGTTCAGCTTCCCCGCCAGCCGCTCCCGCATCCGGACGCTCGCCTCGTTCAGGCCGATCAGCTCCACCTCGCGGCCGTGGCGGCGGTACTTCTCCGTGACCGAGTCCAGCACCGCAATGGTTGACGCGTCCCAAAGGTGCGAGGCGTGCAGGTCCACGATCACGCGGGCGATGTCCGGCCCGGCGTCCAGGGCGTACTCAAACTGGGTGTAGAGGTCGTTGGAGGAGGCGAAGAACAGCTCGCCGTCCACTGTGTACGTAGCCACGTTTTCGCCGTTAAGTTCGACGACGGTCCGCTCCACCGTGGCGAAGTGCGCCACCCGCCGGGCGAACAGCGCCATGGCCGCCAGGACCCCGGCGCCCACCCCGATGGCGAGGTTGTGCGTCACGGAAACCACCGCGACGGTGATCAGCATGACGGCGGTCTCCGACTTGGGCATCCGGCGCAGCGTCCGCGGCGCGATGGAATGCCAGTCAAAGGTGATGGCCGAAACGAAGATCATCACGGCCACCAGCGCGGCCATGGGGATCATGCCCACCACCCCGCCAAGTGTCACCACCAGGACCAGCAGGAAGACGCCGGCCAGGAAGGTGGACACCCGGCTCCGCGCACCGGAGCCCTTGACGTTGATCATGGTCTGGCCGATCACGGCGCAGCCGCCCATGCCGCCGAAGAAGCCGGTGACGATGTTCGCCACGCCCTGGCCCCAGGACTCACGGGTCTTGTTGGACCGGGTGTCCGTGATGTCGTCCACCAGCTTGGCGGTCATCAGCGATTCCAGCAGGCCCACGAGCGCCATGGAGAGCGAGAACGGGGCAATGACCTGGAACGTCTCCCATGTCAGCGGAACGTTGGGGATGAACAGGGACGGCAGGCTCTCGGGCAGTGCGCCCTTGTCCTGGACTGCGGGGACGTCCACCCCGGCGAGGGCCGTGAAGAGGGTGAGCACCACGATGGCCACCAAGGGTGAGGGCACCGCCGTCGTGATTTTCGGCAGTCCCACCACAATGACCAGGCCCACCGCCACGAGCGGGTAGACCATCCACGGGACGCCGATGAGCTCGGGGAGCTGGGCCATGAACACCAGGATGGCCAGCGCGTTCACGAAACCCACCATCACCGAACGTGGAATGAAACGCATCAGCCGGGTGACCCCCAGGACGGCCAGCAGGATCTGGAACACGCCCGCCAGGATCACGGCCGCGATCAGGTGGTCCAGGCCGTGGCTGCGCATCAGCGGGGCAATCACCAGGGCCACGGCGCCGGTGGCCGCCGAAATCATGGCCGGCCGCCCGCCGACAAACGAGATGGTGACGGCCATGATGAATGACGCAAACAGGCCGATCCGAGGGTCGACGCCGGCGATCACCGAGAAAGCGATCGCCTCCGGGATCAGGGCCAACGCCACCACCAGTCCGGCGAGGGCCTCGGTCTTAAGCCGTCGCGGCGAACGTAATGTGGCGCGGACCGATTGGAGCTGCAGGGGCGTGTTGGTCCGGGTGTCCGGGACGCTTCGTACGGCCATGGCGGGGTCCAATCGTGCTGGTGAAGCGCGCTTTGGCGGCTTCGGCCTTCGGGGAATGTACGGGGCGCGCGCCGTTTCGACGGGAGATTGGGTTCGCGTCCGCTCCTACCAGTCTGGGGGACGCCGCATCCCAACTGCTAAAATGGCGTGGTTGTAGACCGGTCAATAGCTGGTCCGGCCAGCGCCGTAACGTAAGTAGGGGACCACACAGGACATGACGGCAGGCGGTTCGCACCTGAGCACTTCGGAGACTTTCCCGGACCCGTCGAACAAGACAGTGGCCGGGACAGAGCTGCCGAAGTCCGCCGCGCCCGCAGCCAGTGCACCGGTATCCGGGCAGCCGGCCAAGCGCCGGGCCTACATCGCCATCTGGCAGGGGTTCTTTGGTGCCCTGATGATGTTCCTGGGATCCCTCGGCACCGGCTGGATTGCCAACGGGTCGCCCATGATCCGCCAGCCCGTGGTCATCGCGCTGCGGACCGAGGGTTGGGGCGTCACCTTTTCCACGGTCCTGCTGACCGTCGGGGCCATGCTGCTGATGCGGTCCTGGCTGCGGCTGGGCCAGCGGCTGGGGGACTGGGGGGAGCATTCGCTGCGGTCCGTGGTGATCGCCATTTCCGCCTGGTCGTCCCCGCTTCTGCTCGCCGTCCCGATTTTTTCCCGTGACGTTTACGCCTACACCGGCCAGGGGCGGCTGGTCATGGAGGGCCAGAACCCATACGAGGTAGGCATCTCCACGCTCAGCAACTGGTTCTCCCTTGGGGCGGACCCGGCCTGGGCGGAGAACAGGACTCCCTACGGGCCCTACTTCCTGTGGCTCGCCCGGGGGGTGGTGGGCCTGACGGGGGCCCAGCCTGACATTTCTGTGTTCCTGTTCCGGCTGCTCGCCGGCGCCGGGGTGGTCCTCTGTGTCATCTACGTGCCCAAACTCGCGGAACTTCACGGCATCAACGGCGCCCGGGCACTCTGGATCGCGGTAGCCAACCCGCTGTTCCTGATCAGTTTTGTGGCCAGCGCCCACAACGACGCACTCATGGTGGGCCTCGCCGTCGCGGGCGTCTACTTCGCTGCGACAAAGCATTACCTCACGGGCATATTACTGGTGACGGCGTCCATCGGGATCAAGCCGATCACAGTCCTGCTGCTGCCGTTCATCGGGGTGATGTGGGCCGGCCCCGGTGCCTCGTGGACCCGGAAGTTCCTCATCTGGGGCGCGACGGCGGGAATCAGCTTTGGTGTGCTGGCCGTCAGCGGCATCCCGTACAACCTTGGCCTGGGCTGGGTTTGGGCGATCATGGACCCGACGCCGGGGTACACGGGTTATTCTCCATCTGGTTTCCTGGGGCAGCAGGTTGAGTTCCTCGGCAACGTGCTGGGGTTGCCTGGCGGTACCTTTGCGGACCTGCTGCGGACCGGCATGAAGTGGGCCGCCATCGGCCTGGTGCTGCTGCTGATGTTCCGCGGTGACTACTCCAGGGCCGTGCGGCGGCTGGCACTCGCCTTCACGGCAGTGGTGATGCTTTCGCCCATCATCCAGCCCTGGTACATCCTCTGGTTCCTGCCGTTCCTGGCTGTGACGGGCATCCGGAACGACTGGCAGATCCGCTGCCTGTATGTGGTGGTGACGTTCTTTGTGGTCTTCGGCGCGCAGGACCAGCTCTCTGTGTGGTCCTTCGTGGAACTGCCCATTAATGCGTCCTCGCTGGCGTTCGTGACCGCACTGCTCTTTACGTTCTACCTGCTGGTGCTGGACATTCACACGCGGAAACTGCTGGTCGAGGGCAAGCCCTTGGACTGGGCCGGACGGGCATGGGGCTGGGTGCGGGACCAGCGGGCCGCAAAGCGCTGACTCGGCAAGGCCGAATCCCCGGGCGGCGAAGGTAGAATTCGCTGGCATGAGGACACTCGCAGACGACCTTGAAGCTCCTGATGATGTCCACACCCGTATTGTGGTTGCCGCCTACGGATTGTTTTCGCGCCGGGGGATCCGCGATGTGGGGGTCGATGAGCTGATCCGCGCCTCCGGGGTAGCCAAGGCAACCTTCTATCGGCATTTCCCGTCGAAGGACGATCTGGTGCTGGCTTTCCTGAAGCGGCGCGACGAGCTGTGGATGATGGGATCGGTGGTCCCGGAGGCCAGGAGAAGGGCACAGAACCCTGAGGACCAGCTGCTTGCCATCTTCGATGTCTACGACGAGTGGTTCCAGGATGATGATTTCGAAGCCTGCTCCTTCGTGAAAGTGCTGCTGGAAATGGGGGCTGCGCATCCTTTGGGTAAGGCGAGCATCGAATACCTGGCCCGCATCCGCCAGCAGGTTCGTATCCTGGCCGATGAGGCTGAGCTGGAAGACTCCGAGGCATTCGCCCTCTCGTGGCACATCCTTATGAAGGGCTCCATCATCGCCGCTGCCGAAGGTGACAAGCTGGCCGCCCGCCGGGCCCGGCGGATGGCCGCCGGGCTGATCGCAGACCACCGTCCCCACGCCAATTAATCTTCCTCTTGAACCATTGACTTGAACAGCTGTTCATGTCAAAGTTTTGGAGACGAACAAGCGTGATTGACGTCACACCGGCGGGACTCAAGGTGGAGTGCTGCCGGGTAAGGCTTCAGGCAAGCAGGCGATCCCTCGGGAGCCCCATGGGGTTCCAACCTGAACGCAGTCGCGTCCTACCTGCATCAAAGATCGACCAGTTCTGACAACGAAGACCAGCTCTGACCTTTCTTTCCCACTATTTATAGGAGTCATCATGGAAACCACTCTCGTAGGAACCCTGAGCAAGGCCGGCGCCATCCACAAAGTGGAGAACGGCTTCATCGGCCTGCCGTCGATGGACGAGCCCGGAACGATCGCCGCGATCGGCGACTCCCTCCACAACCCCGAAGGTTCGGTCATGTGCGCCGGCTTCTTCGAGCTGAAGGCCTCCGAGCCGCTGGTGTACACCTACACCTACGACGAAATGAAGGTTGTCATCAAGGGCGAGTTCATCCTCACGGACCAGACCACCGGTGAGGTCACGCACGCCAAGGAACGCGACGTGCTGTTCTTCCCCAAGGGCACCACGGTCAAGTTCGAAACCCCGGAATACGGCCTGGGGTTCTTCGCCGGCGACCGCACCTTCAACCCGTAAGGCGGACTCCCCGCAGGCGCACCGCGCCTGCGGGGAGGCTGTGGACCGTTCGGTGGTCCACAGCCTCCCCGGCTCCGGCAGCAACCGTGTGGTCCTCCAGGGAAGGGCGCGGGTACATAATCACCCTTCCCCCGAGGCCCGCATTCCCTCTCAACACACCAACTCCGTCCTGCGGGTCGAAGGCGGTACCGGTCCCGGCCGGATGAAATGACCGTGGCGATTTCCAGAAGGTTCTGACGGAAAAGCTCACGACTCAGAAGCTTGATATTCACCCTTGCGTCCGGGGCCTGCCTGCGCTCAGGACATATTCCTCAGACAGGCCCGCAATCCTGGCTGGCCGAAAGGCCTGCCGCATTCCAGAAGCCTTTGGCTGCCGGGCTCGACGTCCGTGAACCGTTCGCGATGAACTGCTCGCAGCGGCATCAGATACAGAGCTCCGGCCGGACTTCACTGTTGGAGACCCTCAAAAAAGCAGGAGAAATGTCCCTGACCTGTGCCCTGAGGGCACCTCTGCGGGCCGCTGCTCCCTGTCAGGAGTTCGAGCGGCACCCTCTGCATCGGATTTCCACCTGATCTACCAGCAAAAGGCCGAGAACACCATCACGATGTGCTGCGTTCACGCAGCAGAGACCAAGAATTGGAGCTGGACTTGAGTACGATCATCGAAAAAGAACCTGACACGGCGCCCGCCGAACTCACCAAGGAGCGCGCGCCGAAGGTCAACTGGCGGGTCTTCATCATCGGGTCAGTCATTATTATTGCTTTCTCTATCTGGGCGATGCTGATGCCTGCCGGCGCCCAGTCCACCATGAAGACGGTGGTGTCATGGATCGCGGAGAACCTGGGCTGGTTCTACGTGCTGACTGTCACCGTCGTCATCGGGTTTGTGTTGTGGGTGGCGCTGTCCAAGGTGGGCTCGGTCCGGATGGGCCCGGACCACTCCCGGCCGCAGTACAAGCTATTCACCTGGGTGGCGTACCTGTTCGCGGCCGGTGTGGGCATCGACATGCTCTTCTACTCCGTGACCGAACCCATTACGCAGTACATGAATCCGCCGGAGGGCGCAGGCCAGACGGCCGAGGCGGCCCACGAGGCCGTGGTATGGACCATGTTCCACTACGGTATCGCCGGCTGGGCGATGTATGCGCTCCTGGGCATGGCCATGGGGTATTTCGCCTACCGTTGGGGCACTCCGCTGTCCATCCGGGCCGCCTTGTATCCGCTGCTCGGCAAACGCGTCAAGGGCGGCATTGGCGACGCGATCGACATCATCACCCTGGTGGGCACCGTTTTTGGGGTGGCCACGGCCATGGGGATCGGCGTGGTGCTGCTGAACGTCGGTTTCTCCATCATGTTCGGTCTCGAAGAGGGGCTGGCGCTGCAGATCGCGTTGGTGATTGTCGCCGTCGTACTGACCATCGCGGCCTGCACTTCCGGGGTGGACAAGGCGATCCGCTGGGTCGCGGAGCTGAACATCTGGAGCGCAGCGGCCCTGCTGCTGTACATGCTGGTGACCGGACAGACCTCGTTCCTGCTCAACTCCCTGGTGGAAAACATCGGTCGATTCATCTTCACCCTGCCCGAACGTACCCTGCAGACCTTCGCGTACCAGGACGGCGGCTCGGAGTGGATGGGCGGCTGGACCTTGTTCTTCTGGGCGTTCTGGCTGGCCTGGGGCCCGTTCGTGGGCCTCTTCCTTGCCCGCATCTCGCGTGGACGTACGCTGCGGGAATTCGTCATCGCCGCCATCACCTTCCCGGTGCTATGCGACTTCCTTGTAGTGAGTATCTTCGGCAACAGCGCCCTGCATGAGGTTTTGGCCGGGAATACGGCATTCGCGGAGCTGGCCATCACCAACCCGCAAGAGGGCTGGTACGCGCTGCTGGGGATGTTCCCGGGAGCGCCCCTCCTCATCGGCCTGGGCACGCTGTCCGGCATGCTGTTCTACCTCACCAGCGCCAACTCCGGCGCCATGATGATGTCCAACTTCTCCTCGAATATCACCAATTCCACCCAGGACGGCGCCAAGTGGCTACGGATCTTTTGGGCCTTGGTTACTGCCCTGCTGACCATCGCGATGCTGGTGGCCGGCGGAGTGACCACCATGGAGTACGCCACCCTGATCTTCGGTCTGCCGGTGACGATCATCGCCTGGCTGGTGATGGCCTCGTTCACCAAAGCGCTGCGGATGGAACGGGCCGAACGTGCGGGCCGCGTGCTGCGGCGGCAGTCGCTCGCGGTGCACGGCGGTCACACGGAGGACCGCACCTGGGGCCAGCGGCTGGCCCGCGTACGCTCTTACCCGTCCAAGAACGAGGCGGCGGCGTTTATCGAAGCCACAGCGCAACCGGCGCTGGCCGAAGCCCTCAAGGAATTCACGAAGCAGGGCCACGAGGCAACCCTGCACACCCTCCCGAACGAACACACGGGTGTCTCCAGTCTTGTTCTGGTGGTCACGATCCCCGACCACCGCGACTTCCACTATCAGGTCCAGGCCGTCCAGGCCCCAGTGCCGAAGTTTGGCCGGCATCAGAACCGGGAAACCGATGTCTACTACCGGGTGGAGGTCTTCGCGCAGACCGGTTCCGAGGGCTATGACCTGATGGGCGTGACACAGCAGCAGGTCATGGAGGACGTGCTGCACCGGTACGAGGACCACCTGGGCTTCCTCGCCTACTCGAGCCAGTACGACCACCCCACCCTCCTCACCCCGCCGGCACCGCCGGCCACGGGCAGCCTCACTTAGGGGGAGTCTACGGACCGGCTCTTTGGGAGACGGCGGCAGGTTGGCCGCCGCGGCAAGGAGTGACAGTGGATACGGAAACGGACATGGTGGGCGACTAAGTTGCCACCATGTCCTTTCCATATCCATGTCTGGTTCACCCCGTTGGTGACTTCCAGCCGTGACTTCCTGCCGCGACTGTGGCCGTGCGGGCAGGCTTGGAAGGCAACAGCGATGCGTGGATCCTGAAGCTCAGCTATAACATCACCCTTCTCGGCACGATTGCCTTCGTGGATCCGGGGTCGCTGAGGCCTCCGTCATAGGTCCGACAGCTACGGACCATTAAACCAAACAGTGCCCAGCGGCCGATTCGGCCTCTGGGCACTGTTTGGTGAAAGCTGCACTGGAGGGAGCCCTGGCTGCCGCCTGTGCGGACCGGTTGTTCCAGCGGGGCCCCTGTGCGGTGGTCAGAAGATCACGTAGAGCTTGCGGAGTGTCTCGTGAAGCTCCCAGTTGCCGCTCCAGCCCCGCGGGAGGAAGACCGTGTCGCCGGGCCCCACGAACTGCGCTTCGCCGTCGTCGGCCGTTATGGTCATGGAACCCGAAATGACATGGACGAATTCGTTGGTCTCCAGAACCCAGCGGGACGGTCCGGCTGTGCACTCCCAAATGCCGGACTCGGCTCCCTTCCCGTCCTGCCAAAGGTAGGCTCCACGGGTGTCCATCTGGTGTCCGGTGGCTTCGGGGCAGGGGCCCCAATCGTCCAGCTCCGTAACATTCTTTGCATCGCGAATGAGGGTTGCGGAGATTGAAGCTGTATGTTGTGCCATTTGTTTTGCCTTTCGTGGCTGCTATCGAGCGCTTTCCCGATTTTGTTTTGGTTGTATTTACCCGCTTGCCAGGAAATAGCTTTCTCATTCGGCCCTGGAGCGTTGGCTTGGGTTCAGACTTCGAAGTATCGGAAGGAATGTGATTCCAGGCCGGCGGGGTTGGGGCCGTAAATGGTGACCATCCGTGCGTAGACGGGCGCCCAGTATCTGCCCTTGCGTCCTGGATTTACCCGTGCCGAATCGCCGGGTCTGAGGACGACAGTTTCGCCTTCACTCTCGATATGAAGTTCGCCTTCCAGGACGAAATTCGTCTCGGTGTGGGGGTGGAAATCTTCCCATGCGCAGGCATCCAACTCCCATTCCGAGAGGATGAAGTCATCCCACGGGCCTTCCGGGGCGGAGTTAATGAACCTGCAGCGCAGGCCCTGCCAGTGGTCCTTCATGGGCGCCAGGGATTGCGCCGGCCAGAAATCTATCGGTTCCCCCGTCGTCAACGTCGGGGGCTGAGGGGTGGTAGTGACCATTGTCTATGACCATTTCTTCAGTGGGGGAGTCTGCATGGCGGCATGCTGTGATGAATACGAGCGACTTCGCATCATGCGTGATGCAGGTCACTGTGATGTCTTTACTTTACATGGACGTGCGTTCAAGTCAATCGTTCCAGACGCAAATATTGACCCTTTCTTGCGGCCAGGCAATAGTCTTTAAGGAAGTGTCCCTGGCGGGCCAAAACGGGAGACTGGAGAGTGGGCCATGCGGGTATCTGCGGAAGAACGAAAAGAACAGCTGATTGCGGCGACTGTCGAACTTATGCGCCGTGAGGGTGTTCAGTCGGTAACCATTAGGGCTATTGCCAAGGAGGCAAATGCGCCGCTGGCCACCGCCCATTATTGCTTTAGCAATAAAGAGGAACTCATGGATGCGGCCGCAGAGGCGTGGTTCAGGAACCTGAGCCGCTTTTCCAGTGGTGTGCCGGTGCACCTGGGACTTCGTAAAGCCGTTGAACAGGTGGGCGAAGGTTATTGGCGTGCACTCGAAGAAGAACCCGCAAGCATACTTTCGGAGATCGAACTCATTCTCTGGGCAACGCGGAATGCCGCGGTCAGTCCGCTGGCCGCCAAAATATACCCGGCCTATGAAGTGGAGTTGGGAACCATATTCGCCACCGCCGCCCAAAGCAACGGTGATCAGAGCCTCATTGACTTCCCCACGATGGTTCGGCTCTTCCTGATGATCTACGACGGCGCGGCCATCCAATACATGACCGACCCGAAAGCTGCGGATCACCGCTCCCAGTTCTTTATGATGATTGACGCGCTCCTCATCAAGGCCGGCGTCTAAACGGGCACCTTTTGTCCTGCCCGCTTAAGTGGCACAAGCCTCTTAAGTGGCACGGGGCCTTCCGCGTGACACAACGGAAGGCCCCGGGTTTGCTGCGCTCAGTCTGTCTCCGGGCCGGTGCAGAAGAAGCACTCCCCGCCCTCCAGGGTTGAGTCGCAAGTCTGTTCTGTAAGGGAGGGTGGCGCGCCGGGCGGCGGGGTGCCCACGGCGCCCGGCAATGGCGGCAGCCGCTCAATCGCAGCCGTCATGACATGGTGGCGAACATCAGGGCCATGACTGCGGCGCCGAGGGCCTCCAGACCGTGCTCGGCACGGATGGCAAGCCGCGAAGCGGTTGCGTGGCGGATGGCGGTTTTTGTGGTGCGGCGACGCACTAAAAGCACCATGAAGACTGCAGCCGCGGCGCCGAAGAGCACCGTCAGCAGGAACGCCAGCCCCGGGGCATGGTCAAGGGTGGCTGCCGCCGGGCCGGGGTTTGCGGCGGCCATTGCGTGGTGGGAGTTCGGCATGGCCAAGCTGTGCGACGGACTGTGGCCGGTGGTGGCCAGGCCCATCATCGCGATCATGACCGCCGCGCCGGCCATGCTGAGGCTGTGGTAAATGCACTTAATCCTGCCTTGGCTGCCTGCGCAGAATGCTTTCAACTCCGGCCGGGCGATCGCCTGAATGACGAACCACAGCGCCGCGCCGGCGAGCACCGCGATCTGCGCCAGCATCGTCGACGGCGCGAGGTTCCACAACATGGCTGCCATCAGGACGTTCATGAGGCCATGAAGGCCCTGGTTGATCCTGTCCGCGCGCCGGCGGGATCGTATGGCTTGCAGGAAGTGGTAGCTCCCGCAGAGCAGCAGGATGGCCGTGAGGGCCCAGGTAATGGCGGGGATATTGAACACGCGGATCACGCTCTCACTACTGGGTTTTGGGTGGGTGCAAGACGGTCCCCGGTGCTGTTCGCACAGCGCCGGGGACCGTCCTGGTTAGGGGTGTTCCCTGTCCAGCTCTAACGGGTCAGCTTTAGAGCCTTACTTGTCCGTGCTGCAGCATTGTCCGTTGGTGGTGGCCTCTATGTTGCTGGGGAGGTTGAGGGTGGGGTTTTGGTCGAAGAAGCCGTGGGGTTCGAGCATGAAGCCGATGTTTTGGCGGGGCATGACGGGCCAGTCTTCGAGGCGGACGACGTGGTGCATGCCGAAGGTGTACCAGACGACGAGGTCTTGATCGACGATGTTCCGGTCTTTTTGGGTCCAGATGTGCAGGCCGTCGTCGGCGCCGGTGGCTTGGTTGGGGAATTCGCCGGCGGCGAAGCGTTCGGTCCGGTCGTAGGCGGTGACCCAGAGGTTATTCCGGGCGAACTGGGCGCGTTTGGAGACGTAGGACTCGTCGCCGGCGGCGAGCTGGATCCCGTTGGTGGGGATCAGCCGGTACGCGACGGGTTCGTCCACGATGTTCCGGGAGTCGTGGTTGGCGATTTTCCAGAACCGGTGTTTGGCCGAGTCGGTTTTGCGGATCGCGGCTTGTTCGGTTTCCAGGAGCCGGTCCACGGCCATGAAC
>NZ_JANFCZ010000023.1 GCF_024391045.1 Pseudarthrobacter sulfonivorans | reverse complement strand
AGTTCTTCCATAGCGGCGCGGGAAATGATGTCGAAATCAGTGTGGCGGGCGGCGATGAATCGCGCGATCTCTCGCAGCACGTACTGGTAGCTCACCGGGATGGCATAACCCAGCGAGCGTTTGAAACTCACATACCCGGCGAACTGTTCGCCGTGGGGGCCGGGGAACACGATGATGTCATCCACGAGGCACCTCCAAGCACAAGCAACGGAGCTTTCCGACGTCGATAGCCATGTACTTGCGCGTGGTGTTCGCGTTCGAATGCCCCAGTATTCCTGAGATCACCGGGTAGGGAGTGTCGCCGGAGAGCATGTTCGTAGCCGCGGAGTGACGCAGCGAATGCATCCCATGATGCTTACCGGAAGTGTCCACCGAAGCACGGCCGAAGGCGGCGGATACTACGTCGTGGAAAGAGTTCGAACGACCTCCGAAGCTGTCATGGGGTGCGCGATGGTGCAAGAACACGTGATCGTTGACGCTCTGTGGCCTCTCGTGGCGTAGATAGTCGGCAAGGGCGAGTATCACCTCCTCAGGGAGGGGGAGCCTGACTGTGCGGCCGGTCTTGGATTGTGTGAATCTCACCTCGTGGGCACGCCAATCGATGTCCTCCAGACGCAACGCTCTGATATCGCCTGCGCGCATTCCCAGAACAGCGGCCAGAAGCAGCATCGCCCGATCACGTTTGGGGCACTCTGCTCCTGGGGTAGCGACCATCGCGGCGACCTCGCTGACAGCATAGGCCGACGGCAGCGACGCATATTTGTGGCCGGGAATGACCGGCATCGCGGCCGCGACCGCGGGGCTGCATAATTCCTCTTCGGCTGCCCACCTCGTAAACGCGCGGATGGCGTAGAGGATCCCAGCCCGGGTTTGCGCGGTCATCCTGGAACACAATTCCATGTGGGCCGTGACATCCTCGACGGAGAGATCGTCGAAGTCTTCGATAACCAAACCTGCTACGAACCTTCTGATGATGCTGACCCGGCAAAGTCGTGTCGCGTGAGCGAGGCGGCACTGCTCCAAATGCGAGGCATAGGCTCCGAACACCCGCCGAAACCGATCGGGCACACCGTCAGAGGCTGGCCTTGACAGAGCAGGAAGGCACCCATCGTTCTCCACGGAAAGCAGGGCTCGAATATGCCTGAGGACGTTGCGGTTGGCTGGCGAAAGCACATTCTCGTTCAGCCCCATCTGTTCGAGAAACTGGTGTTCCTCATCCGCCCCGAACCACTCGAAGTCACGTTCTGAACACCATCGCCGGGCTTTGCCCCAGGATACTCTGTAGTGCTGAATCGTGCCGGGCTTGTAACCCAGTTCGGCGAGCGTCTGAGCCGCCTGAGTGACGAGCTCCTCAATTGTCTTTCTCATCTCATTCCTCCGAATCTGCCTGAACTTCGTACCGAGACAAACAGGCTTTCAGAGGAATGGATCATGCGAAGTAATGTTCTCTACTCGAGCAAGAAACGGGGCCCCACCTAGTCAACTTCGCATAACCATTTGCTCTACATAAGAGGAACTATGCGAAGCTTCGCATAGGTCATCGATCACGAGGAGGGTGAAGGCCGCGTACTTGTTCAGGAATTTGGTTTGTCCCTGTGGCTTGTCCTTCGCCAGCGCCCAGGCTTCCTCAAGGTCGGGCATGCGGACGTAGTGGGCCCTGATCCTGTGCTGACAGGCCTTCTTGGCCAGCGCGCAACCCAGGTAGGACTTCCCGGATCCTGTGAATCCCTGAAACACGACGTTCTGCTGCCGTTCGATGAACGAACAGGTGCCGAGCTGGGCGATCACGTTCCGGTCCAGACCACGCTCGTCCACGAGGTCGAGCCGGCGCAGATCCGCGCCCGGGTAGCGTAGCCCGGCCCGCCGGATCAGTCCCTCGACCTTGGCGTGGTTGAACCCGGAGTGGGCCTCGTCCACGACCAGCCGGAGCCGTTCCTCGAAGGCCATGCCGAGCACGAGCGTCTCGTCCTGGGCCTCGAGGGCCTCCAGCATCGGGGCCGCGCCCATCTCACGGAGCTTGCGTTTGGTTTCGATATCGATCCCGCTCACTTGGCACCACCTGCATAGTATTCGGCGCCGCGCACGTACCCGCCGTGTTCGACCGGTTCATCCCGCGGTGGCGTGAGCCCGGCGGCTTTGTCCTGCTCTGTGGCGAGGATGGGCTGCAGATGTACATACCGCGGGGACCGGACCCGGCCTGCCAACGCAAGCCTGCAGGCTGCCTCGACCCGTTCGGCCGAGTAGCGCCGGGAGAGCCGCAACACGGCCAGCGCTGCGTCCAGGCCCTGCTCGTCGACCGGGACGGACTCGAAGATCCGGTTGACCACGGTCACCACTGCCGGGCCGAGCCGTCCGGCCCATTCCCGCACCCGGGACGGGTCCCACTGCCGGTACTTCTCGCCGGCGGGCAGGTCCGCGTCGTTGGTGCGGTACTCGTTGGCCGCGCTCTCGGGCAGCAGCAAGTGGCTGGTCAGCCGTTCGGTGCCCCGGTAGGCCTGAATCACCCGGTCGGTGATCCGCAGGTCCACCGTGGTGCCGATATTGGCAAAGGGCACCGAGTAGTAGTTCCTCTCCCAGACCACGTGCCCGTTCCGGCCGACCCGGCGCCCGTAGACCCACCTGCTGATCTCATAGGGCACCGCCGGCAACCCCGTCAGCAGCGGCTGCTCCTCGGCTGCGAACACGCTGGCCCTGGACCCGGGCCGCTTCTGGAACGGCTCCGCATTGTAGGCCGCTACCCGCTCGATGACGGCGGCCCTGAGCTCCGGCAACGAGGTGAATTGCCGCTGGCGCAGCCCGGCGATGACCCAGGTAGCGACGTGGGCGACCGTGTTCTCCACACTGGCCTTATCCTTCGGGTGTTTCACCCTCCCGGGCAGCACCGCCGCCGAATAGTGCGCCGCCATCTCCCGGTAAGCATCGTTGAGCACGACCTCGCCCTCGCGCGGATGCTTGATGACACCGGTCTTCAGATTGTCCGGCACGATCCGCGGCACCGAACCCGGTGAACGCCTCGAACATCGCCACGTGGGCCCGCAACCAGGTGTCCTGCTTCATGTCCAGGGCAGGTTCAACGAACGCATACCGGCTAAACGGCAGGCATGCCACGAACAGATACACCGTCCTGGCCTTGCCCGTGACCGGATCGGCCAACTGCATCGTCGGCCCCGACCAGTCGACCTCCACCGTCTGCCCGGCCTTGTGCCCGACCCGCGACGCCGCACCCGATTCCAACACATGCCGCTGGTAGGTCCTGCAGAACCGGTCATAACCCATCACCGGCTCACCGGCAGCGGCGCATGAATCGGCATACTCGCCATGCAGCAGCTTAAGCGTCACCCCCACCCGGGCCATCTCCCGGTGGACCTGGTCCCAGTCCGGCTGCGCGAACACGCTTTGATGCTCACCCCGGCCCGGGAACAACCGGGCATACACCTCGCGGTCCGTACTGTCGGCGATCTCATCCCAAACCACACCGGCCGCGTCGGCAGCCTCCAGCACCGCCGTGATGCTCTTCCGCGACATTCCCTGCGATGCTGGCAGATAGCTTCGGTTGGTACTCCTGGTCTGGGTAGTTGGTACCAAGGTTCTGGGAACTTGGTACCGGCCCCTTCGCTTGTCTGCTCGGGGCCGGCACCATGTCCTGGCGGGGTCTATTCCCAGTGGTCCGGGTGCGCCCTGGGCCTTGTCGTCGCGGAGCTGTCGCATGTCCACGTCGCCGAGGTTGAGCTGGCGAGACAGAGGCACCTGCCGAAAAGCCGGCGGAAGAACAGAAGCCACCCGAACGGGTCTACGGCTCAGAGAAGACCACCTCACACAGAAAAGGGGGAGACGCCCCGTGGGCCGGCGGTAATGGTTGAATCGTCTTATGAAACGTATTTGGGGGATTACTACCGTTGCGCTGCTGGCATTGACCGGCTGTGCTCCGACCACTACGACTGCGCCCGCTGCCACCAAATCGGCACCTGCCTCGTCGCGGTCTGCCACGGAGCCTAGTCAAGAACGGGTAGACGCACTGCGGGCCTACGTAAAGGCAGAGCAAGCTGCGGTTCCGAAGATGCTGGCAACAACAAACATGGACGACGTCTATTCCGAAGTCGTGGTCGAATCGAAATTTGAGGCGGGGAAAATTTGGAATCCTCTTTCCGACGGTCTTCACGCGGTGGTCTGGTTCGATTACAAGTTCCTCCCGGATTATGACCTCTCGATGGCACACCAATCGATCGATGCATCAAAGGCACAGATTGATGAGTTGTGCGAAACTTGGATCTTTCCGCGCATGAGGGCGCTTGGCGTGGATCCCCCATTAGCAGTGAAATTCACGTATCGTGCCGCGGATCGCATTTTGCCGATAGATACTCTGAGGTGCAGCACCTCCCGCTAGTACTACAGTCGCGTCCCGCTTTCACTTGGGCTAGCCCTCCTGCGGGGACATCGCTCCGATCTGTCCTGCGGTGAAGCCGTAAGCCGCGATCGTCTTCTTCGCCGCTGCCACGTCACGGCGTGAACATCCTGCCGTCGCGACAATCTCGTCGTAGCTGCGACCGGCAACGGCCAGGGTCATGATGGCCTTGAAATCGGCCATGTTGCCTCCTCACATAGGAAGAGGCGGCGCCCAGTGCACCGGCCTCTCCCACAGCGGGGCACCGGCAGGCCACGACAGTACCAACACCCCGGAACCGAAGTACCAACAACCCGGAACGCCAGTACCAACTCAGGCTATCTGCCACGATGCCGCGATCGCGCGACCGGACAGGCCCTCGGCGCGTAATTGCAGCACGAGCTTCGCTCTGATCTTCCGTACCATTGATGATTACTCCTTCCGCCGTGCGCCCTATACACACGACGGAAGGAGCCTAAACTGGGTGGCCCCCAAGCACGCCACTACAGGCACCCAAGACCGCTATTGCGTGCTCAGCCCACCGGCCCCCAAACACACGACAGATGGACCCCAAAAGGGCGAATATTCATCACCGAAGAAGCGCCCGAAGTCCTCGTACATCCCGTTCGTGCGGGCGACGGTGATGTCGCTGTGGCAGCTCGACGCTTTCGAATACCGGCTGGCAGGCGGGCAGACCGTCACCGTGTATCAGCTCCTCGACGACGCCTCCCGGCTCGACGTGGGCACCCACGCGTATTCCCGCAGCGAGAACAGTGCCGATGCCAAGCACGTCCTTGAACGGGCGATCGGCACTTATGGTGCGCCCAAGGAATTGTTGTCGGATAACTCGTTGGCCTTCAATCAGCTGCGGGCAGGCAGGATCGGTTCCGTGGAGATCTTCCTCGCTGCCAAGGGGACCATGCCGATCAGCGGGCTGCCCGGCAAACCCACCACGCAGGGAAAGAACGAGCGCTCCCACCAGACGCTGATCCGGTTCCTCGACGTAAATCGGCCAGCTACGCTCAAGCAACTACAGGCCCGGATTCGCCGGTTCCGGGAGCACTACAACAACCGCCGGCCGCATCAAGCCCTCGACAACGCCACACCGCGCACAGCGTGGGACCTGCTGCCCCATACGCCCGCTACCGGGCCGATCCCGCTATCGGTGCTCGAAGCGAAAGCCTCACAATACCGGCAAGCCCGCGCACGCCGCCAGGCACACCTGGACCGGGCGGGACTGACGATCTCGAAAACCGGGGCGATCCTGCCCGATGAGAATGCACGGGAGAAGGCGGCGGACCAGTCGCTCGTGGACGTCACTCGAGCGAACCGGCAGGTCTACTATCAGGGCTTCCACATCTCACTGCCATCGACCTATGCCGACCGCCAGTTCTACCGCACAATCACCGACGACACGTTCCTCCTCACCGACCCCACAACCGGTGAGATCGTGTTTTCCTTCCCCTGCCGATGGTCGCCCTAAACGTCCAGGGCAGCTACGTCGCTTCCTACTCCATCCAAGGCGTTCAAGCGGCGTACTCAACGACGCACTGGGAAAGGAAAAGCGCGGCGTATCAGGAACAGTTCACACAGCGCCGAGCGGACCAGCCAGACGTGATCACTGCCCGGTGACCGCCCCACGCAATGACCGCCTACGCCGGCGCTGGTAGGTGTGCACAAAGCCATGAGACTCGGTGTCCACGAAGGGATGAGGTTCAGTGTCCACGATGTAGCGAGATTACACACCAACAACCCGGAACGCCAATACCAACTCACGCTATCTGCCAAATTAGGGGCGGATCCAGAAGTGAAGACAACTGGCCTCCAAGCCTTCAAATACTCACGAATCGCCAGAAGTCTGGGAGAAACGGTTCAGCTTAGGCCCGAGAGCGTGTGCCTTCCGAATCAGACACATCCCTTTGGTTGCGCGGATTGCCAACTCGCATGAAGACCAACCACCGACAACTTATGCAGGGTTAGCTTGCCCGCGTAAAGCCCAACTTCCAGAAGGACTCACCGCTTCGGCAGCGCTCCGAAACGTTGCGGCAGCGCCGACAAACATACCAATCGCCACGGAACCAGCTGACCCAAGTGGCATAGGAGCCACAACGCTGACGGCCAGAAGCGCCGCCGCCCCGCATCCGAGGAACACAGTCGTTGGATCGCGCCGACGGAAAACCCTTAGCAAAGGGATGGCTGACAACGTGAGCCACCCTATCAAACCGAGCAGTCCCGTCTTGACCACGATCCAAAGATAAAAATTATGAGCGTAAATGGTCCCTTTGTCCGCCCAAAACGAACCTGCTTCGCCTTCTCCCGGCTTGTAAGCATAACCAAACCCGTGCCCGAACAAAGGTTGCTCTCGGATGGCCTGAAATAGAAACAGGTTCTCCCTCTCCCTGTACAGCACGGACGTATCGAGTGCCAGGGTTTGTTGACTGAGACCTTCGATTACCCTCGACGAATAGGTAGCCAGTTGTCCGGCAATGAAACTAGATCCAGGGAGGAATTGCAGGACGGGCATCGTAACAAATATTAGAATAGTTGCAGCTGCCAATGCCAAGAGTCGGCGAATTGCAGAGCGCAAACTCTCTTTACTTCCCATGACCACTAGCGCGAAGATAAGGGCGGCCGCAACGCCCAGCAGAGTATTTCGGGAAAATCCGAGAAAAGACACAATAAGTGCAGGCAACAAAAATTTCATTGCGCTTCCTTTTTGCGTTTTTCCGACAAGCCAAAGCCCAAGGTAACCAGCCATAACTGGCAACGCTAGGTTTGTTGTGCCCGTGATGATGCGTGTGGCGGCTCCACTACCGCTACCCGAACCTTCTAGATACAGCGTTGCCTCTTCTTGACGACCGGCTATTGGAATGCCGGTGACACTGCTAAACAGAATAAGCGCTGCAGAACCCCAAAGGATGATAGAGGTTAGCTTCATTGTTTGCTGCGTTTGGGGATTAGCAGCATATCGTCCGCTGATAAAGAACGCAGCAGTGAAGTACAACAGGCTGCGAACATCGGATATCACATGGGTAACCGAATTTCCGGCTGTGAGGGAGATCATACTCCCAGCCGACAACACAAGGAGTATCAAGAGGCTGGCGGTGTCGGTAACTCGGGCGGCCGGTACCCGGAGCAGAGCGACTAGCACGGCCGTGTAAAGGAACGGCTCGAACAAATACATACTGAAGCCGGGGACGGGAACCTGCGTTGGCACTCCCATCGGCATGGTTAGGAACGCTGAAAGCAGTGCTACATATGCAGCCAGCCAGGGAAACCGCAAGCAGAATCCCAGAAATAACAAACTTGACGCTACGACTAAGGCTGCCGCGCCGACGTCGACAGCCAATATTCCGAGCACAACGGCAATGCCGACTGATCCTAGCCATAAAATACCGCCTGACGGGAATGTAGCTTCCTGCCAAACGCCTGGCTTAACCCATCGACGTTCCTTGGACTTAGGTGTCATTTTCGGACAATGCCGCGAACAATTGTTGGAAGGATATCGACCAGGAAGACGGGTAAGCACAGGACTATATAGCGGCCAAACAGTCGTTTGGGCTCTTGTACGAGCCGAAATAACCATTCACTTCTAAACTTCTTGACTAGCTCAGGTGCCGGCCTGCGAGCATCTACAATCATGTCGATGGCACCCCCAACCGCCATGACAGTGCCTGGGAAACCAGCCCTGTGGATTGCGTGCCCAATATCGTCGCCAAATGGTGGGGTAACCGCCACGAGAAGAAGATCTGCGCGTGCTTCTCCAAGCAACGTGCTGATGATCTCCGAATCCCATTCGTTCCGACGTCCATGTTCTCTGAAGACAAGATCGACACCGGCCGCAGCAAGTTTTTCGGCGAACTTATCACCCGACTCTTGCGTGGCCCCTAGCAGCCCTACACGTAACCCTTGCAACCGTTGGTCAGTAAGCAGTCGCTGGGTGAATACAGAGCCTGTGACTCTGGCAACGCGACGATCCATTCCTTTCAGCGCCGATACAATTGGCCATCCGTCAGCAGTCACAAAATCAGCTACAGCCATGATTTCCGAGAAAGGCTTTGACTGTTTTGCGAGTGCCAAATGGTGAAGGTTGACGGTCTGAATGCGGGCATTAGGCCTACTTGCAACGAGTTCCACTAAAGCGTCGTCTGATGCGATGCACCCGTCTCGCAGGAGTTCTACGTGCTGGCTGCTCATTGGTGATCCTCGATGTCGACTTGCGACGACGACAGCGCCACGTAATCCTCTAGTTCGCTGAGTTTTACAGCGTCCCCCCACGATTCCCGGGAGGTGGTTTGGGCGCCGCCGAAATTTACGGAACCCTTTCCAAGGTAGTCGCTTATGACGTCTACCATACCGTCTACGTCATCAGCCAAAATCGCGCCCGACATTAGACCGGCATCCCTGGCCAGGGTAGTGGGCACAACAACGGGACGTCCGTAGGTTACAGCTTCCAACATCTTTACCGATACGCCTGTGGATTCGCCCATGCGTGGCACTACGACCAGGTCCGCGGCGTCGTAGAACTCAGCGAGGTCGTCGATCCGACCGAGGCTGGTAACGCCTTCGGCGTTTGACCAGGTCTCGCTGTTTCGTCCGGACAGCACCACAGTTGCACTGGGAAGCTTCTCCCTTACTTTCGGCAAGACCTCGTCGACGAGTAGGCGTATGGCTTGAGCGTTCGGAGGCCAAGTCGCTTTGCCGATGAAGCCTATGACTGTAGATAAGGGAGTTCTCTCATTGAATTCTTCTGGCGCAATGGTCAGATGTTTGCAAGGGATTCCCCAGCTCTCAATGCGGTCAGCATCAGACCCCGAGATGGCTAAGACGGTCTTCGGTTTCCGAAGAATGTCTCGTTCTTTGGCCTCCATTCGACCCGCATTTCCCATCCACCTAAAGAGCGCAGGATCGTGACTTCGCGAGATGACCGTATCTACATTGTGAGCGATGTGAAGGTCGCTGGTTACGCCCGCGTCGGCCAACAACAAGAGGGCTGGCCACTGACTAGTAACGACAAAATCATTGGGGCCCAGCGTCATCGCGAGGCTCTGAATCTTCTTCACTTCGCGTGTCCATTCAGCTGACACT
The DNA here is from genome assembly GCF_024391045.1 of Pseudarthrobacter sulfonivorans. Taxonomy (GTDB): domain Bacteria; phylum Actinomycetota; class Actinomycetes; order Actinomycetales; family Micrococcaceae; genus Arthrobacter; species Arthrobacter sulfonivorans_B. The sequence continues at coordinate 65,860 of NZ_JANFCZ010000023.1, read as the reverse complement.
CGGAACTTGGCAACCTGATACGCCTCGCGACGCGACACCATCCGGAGCAGAGTGCGAGCCATAAGTGACTTGGAGGTCCGGATCTCCAAAGGCACGCTGGAGGGCCCTCCACCGCAAATCGGGTGCACATTGACGTCAAACGAGTCATCGAGAGCCCCGATCAGGGCCCTATCGACCCAAGACGCTCCGCCGAGATCCGACTGGGTTGGGTCGTACGTGGTGACAAACGTCAGCCTTCGATGACTCATGATGACTCCCCCTAGGTCCTTCCAAACGAAAGCTCAGACCGCCACCCACTACGGCAAGACCGAGTTGCACCGAGACTGAGACCACCGCCGGTGATAAAGCAGTTCTACTACGACAACTGTAGCTTCCAATAATAAACATCACCGAATGTCACGCTTGACGAGAGGTTCGTTACCTCCGCTACGGCCAGCGGCCCCTTGAGGCATCCGCAAATCCCCTGACAGCATCCTTGACTCTGCCAACTCCGAGAGACCCATACTCTGCCAGCTCGTAGAGACCCGCCATATAGGCCGTTTTCACCATAGGTCGGTGAAAGCGTGATCAACGGCATCTCGCTATAGTGTGCTGCGGGGCCACGTCCATGCTGAGAGCATCCCAAGCTTCTCGGGAGGTCGATGCGCCATCCGAGGGCCGGTTCGACGAGGCCAGCGCATAATCTTCCACTCAACACTCCCATCTTCTCGTGGCACGTCGAAGGGGTGTAATTCGGACACATCAGTGGAAGAGAAAGCTACATGGCACCACAAAGATCTGGCACTGCTCGAAGCGCTTTCGTAGTTTGCCGCAAGGAGTAGTTTTGAAAAGAAGCGACATTTAAGTAATTGTGATGCACGAGAGGCAGATACTGATGCAGGCAGTTGATGAGAATGAAATCAAACGAGCAAAGTTTTATTCGATAATTCGATCGGCACATATAGAACGCTCGGCGGAATCTTCTGATTGGATCCTGTATTCGCGAACAAATTATGATATGGACCCAGATTTACTCGAGTCAAATGTTCGGGTGAGGAAAGTCTCACCCTGGCAACTACCCAGGTTTTTGAATGATAACAACATTCGCATACTGGAGGTCAATGAGCCACTGATGCTGCCAGCATGGCCAGTCCTAATTCCGATTTTTTTGCTACGCTTACTTCACCCTTTGATGCGAAGCAGACTACGGGTTGTTTTCTACGCTATTGAAAATCTTGACCCAAGCGTGAACCTAGCGCGTCGTCTGCATATGCCCTTGAATATTTCACGGATCATAACGTCGCTTGCATGTCGACTGGCGTTCAGCGCGACTAATCGCGTTGCTTTTGGAACTCAAGGATCAATGGATCTATATGCATCCATCCTTGGTTCATACTGGCAAAGACCCGAGATCCTGTCGAAGGTTCGACGCATCGACCCTTTGCCAGCGCCAGCGAAGGTTTCCAGCCACAACAAGGTGCCCGGATCAGTTCTTTACCTCGGCGATCTGTCCAGCCGTAAGGGCATCACTCGTCTCATGACTGGTTGGGACAAACTTCCCAAAGGACATGGACTGACCTTACGGGTCATCGGGATTGGCGAGGAACTAGACAAAGTCACGGGCTGGGCTGCCGGGAAGCCGGAAGTAAGCCTGCTCGTCGACCCCAGTCGATCCGTCATTCATGAGACATTGGCGACGTCCGAGACGTTAGTTCTCCTATCCAGTACGTCACTGATTTGGCGTGAGCAAATAGGATTGCCCCTTCTTGAAGGATGGAGTTATGGCTGCAACCTAATAAGCACCGACGCAACAGGAATTGCTGATCTACTAAGGCGCTCAGGACATGCCGTACTCCCGGAAGACTTCTCAGACGATATGCTCATCGCAGCGCTCACGGGTTCTATAGCGCCACGACGTCCCGCCCAACTAATTCAACAGGCGTTGCCGGCCGTAGACGGACGGCGCGCCGCTGACGAATGGTTGGGGGACATCTCTGAACCAGCCAGTGACATATCCAGGAACACAAATTGAAAACCTATGACGTTTACTATCCGAGCCAGATCGACGTATGTGCTTGGCAAGGTGAATATAACGACAACACCAAACCAGATTCCTGGCCCTACGGGCTAAACCGAATTGCAGACAACGGCGCTATAAGATTCCAAAACATCGACCGACAGAGATCACTAGCGACGGCGACGACTGCACTGCTACGAAGATCTCAAGAGGCAATCTTAAACAGGACGATTACAAACCCCGTTTTGCCGGTTACATGGGACGAACGCACTGCCCTTGATGTCTTTCTCGCAAGCGGCAGAGGGCCAGTCGCGACGGGCATCATTTGGGCAACGGACCAGCTTAATAAGCCGGCATCCTATCTGCGTTTACGGCTTTTGCGTCGTGTTTTAAAGGATGCCAGTGCCCTATGGTGCTTGTCTAATGCACAACTGAGTGTCGTGGACAAATGGCTAGGAGTGCGGTCAAAGAACCGCCGCGCCCAGTTCCTACCGTTCGGCATAGATGCTGAGTTCTATTCTCAAAAGCCTGCGGCGAGTGAGCGTCTGATTTTCAGCGTGGGCGGTGACCGGGACCGAGATCCTGCAACGCTATTCGCTGCATTGTCTGCGGTGATTCGGGCGAGGTCGGATGTAAGGGCAATTGTTCAGACTACATCTTCCCTCACGCCACCGGAAGGAGTGACGGTCGTGAAGCGGTTTAGTCACACCGAACTACGGGAAATGTATGCGCGAGCAGCCGTCGTCGCGTTGGCCACAAAGCCAAATCTTCATGTTTCTGGTATGACAGTTTCCTTGGAGGCAGCTGCGACTGGACGGCCAGTCGTCATAACCAAAACGCCTGGAATGAATGATTATGTTGTTGATGGAAAGACAGGACTTTTGGTTCCGGTCGGAGATTCGAAAGCGCTTACTCAACGCATTCTTCAGTTGCTGGACGACCCTGAACAGTCTGCGGAAATGGGTCGTTGTGCACGTCTCCATGTTGAGCGGAGCCACACATCTGCAATAATGGCAGCACGCATTCGGGAAATTCTTGAAGCTAGCGAGTTGCATTGACAACGACAAAATTTGCCTTCGCGCGGCAACGCAATTTAGTCGGTGGTTATGAGCCGTTCTAGTGTTTCTAAAAACATTTTTTCTGTAGCGTTATCCAACTTAGCATTACCAGTTGCTGCTTTTGCCGCAGGTCCTATACTTGCTCACTCGCTGGGAGTCGAAGGGCGCGGTGAACTTACGGCAGCAGTCGCCCCACTCCTGCTATTCACTGCCATAGGGACTGTGGGGCTACCGGAAGCGGCAAACTTCTTTGTCGCCCGAAATCCTAATTTGTCACGTTTTATTGTTAGACAGACAACTTGGTTACTTACCATTAGTGGCGTCTTGGCAACGGCGCTGGCGTTTGCCATTACACCGCTCTTGGCTAGCGGCAACCCGGCCCTACACCAACTCATGCTCGTTGCAGTCTTAGCGACGACTCCCACGTTAGTAATCGGCGCCATTCGCGGCGCCGCCCAGGGCCAACACCTGTGGGGCCGAGTCAATGCTGAAAGATACGTTACAGCGGCGACACGCCTTGTCGCGCTACTAATCCTTTGGCTGTCTGGAAGTTTGACTCCCTTCACCGGAATGCTCGCCCTTATCATAAGTCCCCTATTAGGAGGGCTGGCTTACACACGCCTACCGAGCCCGCGAGCCACAGATGAACCGCTACCTATTAAACGGCTTCTAGGTTATGGGAGCCGAATATGGCTCGGATCCCTTTCTGGCATATTGTTGGCCAGAATAGACCAAGTTCTAATGACGCCCTTGGGCGGGACTTATGCTCTTGGTCTCTACGCCGTGGCTGTAAACATTGCAGAGGTAGTACTAATCACGAATCACGCCGTGCGCGACGTGATGTTCTCCGCTGATGCGGCCGACTCCAACGACGAGCGCGTGTTTCTCTCTTCCCGCTTGTCAATGCTTACATCGGCACTGATAGGCCTGGGCATATGCGCCACAATGAACCTCTGGGTTGGCATAATCTTCGGCCACGAGTTCTCAGGATCAGTCCTCCCGACGTGTGTCCTAGTCGCGGCTTACGTCTTGTGGGTTCCTGGCTCCATTGCGGGGGCGACGCTCTCTTCAAGAGGTTTACCCGGAAAGCGGAGTATCGGCCTGTTCATCGCCACGTTGGCAAATGTCGTTTGCCTCGTGATTCTAGTCCCGATTTGGGGAGCTCTCGGCGCTGCGTACGCCATGCTGGTCGGGAACATCTTTGCGAGCGTATACACGCTAGCGTGTGTGAATCGATATTTTAATATGCCAATACTACCATTCTATGCCGTGCGATTTTCAGACTTCCAAATGATAATTCACAAACTACGGAGTGTCAGGCGGAACAATCTGCGAGAAGTGGAAGTTGACGATGAATACAGTTCTTAAATCGGTAGTTATTTTGATGGTAAATTACAAAAGTTCGACATACGTGAGCTCGTGTCTTGCAAGTTTGGACCCTGAACCGGTGGAACAGATAATAATCGTTGAAAATGGTTCCGGTGAAGACGAGTGGCTCAGGCTCCAAGAGGCAGTTAGGGGGCACGCTTCGAAAGTTCGCCTTGTTCGCAGCCACGTAAATCTGGGCTTCGGGGCGGGTGTTAATTTTGCGTCCTCGTACGTGAATCCCGACTACGCTGGCCTACTTTGGATATTGAATCCGGATACGACGGTTACAAAAGGCTGCGTCACTTCTCTGGCCAATAGGGTAGTAAATGGCGAACTGGACGTCGTCTCGCCTGCAATCGTGACGGGCCCCAGAACTGCACCTTCCGTATGGTTTGCGGGGGGAGTTATGGACCTCGCTGCTGGCGCCACTCGGCACATGGGGTATGGCGGGCCCCTGCCGTCAGTCGCCGGAATCATCAGTTCGACGTTCATTACGGGCGCTGCTCCGATGATTAGCTTCGAAGCATGGAAAAAATTGGACGGCTTCAACGAGAGTCTATTCCTCTACTGGGAAGACGCAGATTTATCGCTTCGCGCACGGAACCTCGGTCTCTCGATGGGAGTCGACCTGGACTCTCTCATATGGCACGAAGAGGGTGGATCCGGTGAGGACGAAGGACGTAGCGCTCTCTATTATTTCTATATGCAAAAAAATCGACTTATCGTCAGCTCCCCCTACTCAGGCCTATGGAGCCTGCTAATGGGTAAGGGGGCCAAAGAAACAGGCCGCCTTCTGTTGCGACCTTTGCGTGAAAAACAAGGACGGGCGCGGAAGGCATTGGCTTCGATTCGTGGTCTCGCGGCCGGAATATATGCGGTACGAAAACAAAAGGTTCAAGACGAAACTATGGCTCTTATTGGAGAGAAATGAATCCTTCCCGTCTTTGGTTGATGTCCTCCAGAGCATTCCGAAAAGGTCACATTCTGCAGGCAAAGGTCCTGAAGCTGCTGAACTATCTGGTTTTTCGCTGCATTCTTCCTTATGAATGCGAACTGATAGGCGGAGTCGTTCTTTGGCACAGGGGTCTTGGCACGGTCATTCATCCAGCAATTAAGATTGGAAATAATGTACAAATCGCACATGCGGTTACAATCGCCGGAAGCGGTAAGGGGCAGTCGGAGATCGGAAATGATGTCATTGTTGCGGCTCATGCAGTTATCATTCCGAAGAACAGAGCGCCTTTTAGGATAGGCGACCGTGCGGTAATTGGCGCAGGCGCTGTAATTGTGGGCGATGTCCCGCCTGATGCCGTAATGATTGGAAACCCCGCTAGAAATGTAAACGACTTGGACGCCTCCAGCCCTCACCTCACGCCGCCGATCTAACGTGACTAATCCCACATAGTTGCGCCGAATGACAACTCGTCACGCGCCCTAGCTACTGCAAAAACAGCTAACCTGTGGTGGCCAAGGAACGCAAAAGGCAAGTGGAAGCCTACGTCCTCGCGGCGTGGAACAATCATCTGTGCCGGGCACCATGCCATGGCATCACTGCGGGAATCTCCCGCCCAGCAAAGAGGACTTGGGGGCGTATGTCGGGGTCGATACCGGACTGGCGGGCCAAAACGGCTCGAATCCTGCGAATTGTTGACGCCTTTATCGTCATGTGGGCCGTGACTGGGGCGTATGTTGTCCGGTTCGGCATCGAGCCTGACGTGGTTAGTTCACGCCAAGACCTTGCTTACTTATGGTTCTCTATGATGCTTGCTATTGCTTGGTGGCTGATGTTGGGGGCCTGGAACACCCGGCAAAGCCGGATCCTGGGCTCAGGTCCGGACGAATATAAGAGAGTAGCAGCTGCGTCGCTTTGGCTCTTTGGATTGGTAGCCATCGTCTCCTATGTGTTCCGTATAGATACAGCAAGAGGCTATGTGGGGATCGCACTACCGGTGGGGCTTGTCGGGCTGCTTCTTGGTCGGTGGCTGCTCAGGCAGCACTTAAGCGTCCACAGACTCAAAGGCTCGAGCATGCATCGACTCTTGCTTGTGGGAGGGCCAAGTGCCGTTGCGCACCTCAACTCCTCGCTAAAAGGTGCTCGGCACGCTGGATATGAGCCCATCGCCGCTTACATTCCTGGATCGAGCCCAGATCAACGGCTTGAAACAGGCCTGTCATTGCCAGTGTTGGGCCATGAACCAGATACCTCATCAATACTTCGTGCCATCGATCAGTGCCGTGCAGACGCAGTTGCTGTGTCAGCCGGTGTACAACTTCATCCGCAGACACTCCGACACCTTGGGTGGGAATTGGCCGCGCGAAACGTTGGTCTGATTATGGCCCCAGCTCTCACCGACATCGCAGGGCCGCGAATACACACACAGCAAGTTGCGGGGCTACCGCTGATTCATGTGACCACGCCAACACTGGAAGGTGGACAACGCGTTGCGAAGCGTCTTTTCGACGTGATTGTCTCTGCAATTCTCATCATCGTTACATTGCCCCTAATGGCTGTTCTCGCCATCTTGGTCAAGTTTGACAGCGCTGGGCCAGTGCTCTTCAGGCAGGAACGAGTGGGCCAAGGAGGGTCAGTATTTGCAATGCTCAAGTTCCGCTCTATGGTGGTGGACGCTGAGAAGCAGCTTGCTGACCTGGCGCATCGCGACGAAGGAAACGGAATCCTTTTCAAGATCAAGAATGACCCGAGAGTCACTCGAATCGGAGGACTCTTGCGCAAATACAGCCTCGACGAACTCCCGCAGCTTTTCAATATTTTCGCCGGCTCCATGAGTCTTGTCGGCCCCCGGCCACCGCTCCCAAGGGAAGTCGCAGGTTATGAGCACGATGCACGAAGGAGACTATTGGTGAAGCCCGGCCTAACCGGGCTATGGCAAGTCAGCGGACGTTCGAATTTATCTTGGCAAGATTCCGTTCGCCTAGACCTTTATTATGTTGAGAATTGGTCTCTGGCAGGTGACCTCGTGATTATTCTCCGCACCGTTCGTGCTGTTTTTCACAGCACTGGAGCGTACTAAAAACTATCTAAAGCTAGAAGTCTGCCCTCGGGGAAGGAATAAACAGAATGCTAATTTCTGTGATTGGTTGTGGCTATCTCGGAGCTGTTCACGCAGCTTGCATGGCAAAGCTCGGTCATGAGGTTGTCGGGATCGACGTTGACGATCGAAAGATCTTGCAACTGTCATCCGGACGGGCGCCTTTCTTCGAACCGGGTCTCGAGGATCTCCTGCGGGAACAACTGCAGGCTGGTCGGCTGACATTTACAACCGACATGTCCGCGGCAGCGGAAGGCGAAGTCCATTTCATTTGCGTTGGAACCCCACAGAAGAAGGGTGAGAATGCGGCCGACTTGACCTACGTGGATGCAGCGTTAGGAGCACTCTTACCTCATCTGTCCGCTGATGACGTAGTGGTGGGAAAATCCACTGTTCCCGTGGGCACAGCCGCCCGACTAGCAGCCCTGGTTAGCGCCGAGCAGCCAACATCGCACCTCATTTGGAATCCAGAGTTCTTGCGAGAAGGGTTCGCAGTATCGGATACCCTTTCTCCTGACCGATTTGTTTATGGAGTGTCTAGTGGCTCAGAAGACGATGATGCGGTTCGTAAACTCGACGAAGTATACGCAACGGCGCTTGATTCGGGAACTCCTCGATTAGTCACAGATCTTCCGACTGCGGAACTGGTGAAGACTGCCGCAAACTCTTTCTTGGCCACGAAGATTTCCTTCATCAACGCTATGGCGGAAGTTTGCGAAGCGGCAGGAGCCGACGTTACGCAACTCGCTGACGCCATAGGCATGGATGATCGAATCGGTCGAAAGTTCCTCAATGCGGGCATTGGGTTTGGCGGCGGTTGCCTGCCCAAGGACATCCGGGCGTTCATGGCCCGCGCCGGTGAGCTTGGTGCCGATCAGGCACTGACATTCCTCCGTGAGGTGGACGCTATCAATATGCGCCGCCGAACGCGCGTGGTCGAGCTTGCCCGCGACCTGTGCGATGGGTCGCTGCTAGGAAAACGCGTGACGGTTCTGGGCGCGGCATTTAAGCCCGAAAGTGATGATGTTCGTGATTCACCCGCACTTAGCATTGCGGCACAACTGCAGTTGCAGGGTGCGGTCGTAACGGTGACGGATCCGAAAGCCCTGGCCAACGCATCACGCAGATTCCCCGAACTCCACTATGAAGCGGATACTTCGGCGGCGGTAGAGAAAGCGGATGCCTTGTTGCTGCTCACTGAGTGGCAGGAGTACCGCGCTTTGGATCCCTATGCGTTGGTGGAGTCTGTCTCTTCACCGCGCGTTCTTGATGGCCGCAATGTCCTAGACGCTGCGAAATGGCGAGCTGCTGGCTGGACATACCGCGGCTTGGGGCGCCCCTGACCATGGCTGAATCTCAGGGCTCTTCAGTTACGAACGCGCCGAATCGAACACGACGGCCGTCGAGATCCGGACGAAAGCGTAATCGTGGACGGTTCCTTTTCGTCGGGGCTTCATTGGCCGGCGTCGTCCTTCTTGCAGCGGCCGGGGCAGCGTGGCTTGGCAACAAAGCTTCCGAGATTAACACTGAGCTGACCGGGGCCACGCGGCTGATCCCCACCCTCAGGGAGGAGATCGCCTCCGACAACGCGGAAGGAGCTGCTAATACGGTTGGTCAAATTCGCGCCCACACATCAACCGCGAAGCAGTCTGCGGACGATCCGCTCTGGACGCTGGCGGCGGGACTGCCCGGTCTTGGCTCTAACTTCAGTGCCGTTGCCGAGGTGGCCCGCTCTGCCGATGACGTGGCTGCTCTGGGCCTTGAACCACTAGCAAAAGTTTACGGCTCCCTCAATTGGGAAACGCTTCTGCCGGGAAGCTCTGGTACGGATCTTGAACCGCTCAAGGCAGCCTCACCGAGTATTAGCGGTGCGGCGAATGCCGTACGGCTTTCAGCAGACAGACTGGGTCAAGTCGACGCCACGAAGCTGCTCTCCCAAGTCGCCAACCCCTTAACTAGCGCCCGGGACCAGTTGCAAGACCTCACCGGCACTCTCGACGCAGCCGCCGACGCTGCAAATCTTGCGCCGGGAATGCTCGGCGCACAAACACCACGTAACTACCTCCTAATGATCCAAAACAATGCCGAGACTCGGGCTTCAGGCGGCATACCTGGTGCGCTGGCAGTTCTTACCCTTGATAAAGGCAGTCTGACGCTGGGCTCCCAGAGCAGCGCCACCGACGTCGGCATCATGTCTCCCACCTTGCCTGTGGAGCCTGAGCAGCAGCAAATCTACTCCAGCCGATTAGGCAAGTACATGCAGGACGTGAACCTGACTCCGGACTTCCCCACTGCGGCCGGCACAGCGCAAGCCATGTGGGAGCGCAAAACGGGGCAGCACGTGGACGGCGTCATCTCTATTGACCCTGTTGCACTTGGCTATGTACTGGACGCCACGGGGCCGGTAAAGATCACTCACCCGGAGCTCATTGCACTCGCCAGCCGCGGACTTCCCACCGAACTGAATGGTCAAAATGTTGTCAAGACATTGCTGTCCGACGTTTATGCCAAGATTCAGCAACCCAAACTCCAGGATGCCTACTTTGCAGGCGTGGCACAGGAGACCTTCGCGGCACTATCCAGCGGAAAAGGCGAGGCCAAGGGCCTGATCAAGGGACTCACTAAAGGTGTGGAAGAAGGCCGGGTCTTGGTCTGGTCTGGGGCGCCGTCGGAACAGTCCGTGATAGGCAAGTATGCCCTGAGCGGTTCGATTGCCGGACCGAGCGTTGCTCCTGCCCAATTTGGCGTCTACTTCAACGACGGCACCGGGGCCAAAATGGACTACCACGTCAAACGCACAGTGCAGTTAGTGAAGGAATGCGCCCAAAACGGTTATGAACAGACAACCGTCCGTATAACCAGCACCAACACTGCACCCGCTGACGCAGCTAAGTCCCTGCCGGATTATGTCACCGGCGGTGGGGCATTCGGGGTGCCCGCCGGATCAGTGCAAACCAACATCGTGGCCTATGGCCCTGTCCAGGCCTACGTAGAGACAGCCAAGCTGGACGGACAAAGAACCGATTTCGCCCCTTACCGGCATAGCAACCGCCCTGTCGGCGTAGTGGCAATTCTGCTCGCCCCGGGAGAGAGCAGGTCAATTGACTTCACTTTTGGGAAGATCGTTCAACACACGGAACCTAACGTAGTTGTCACGCCTACCGTCCAGAATGTCAAGGATGTGATCCTGCCCACAGAGAACCAATCGTGTGGGTAGCAGTCATAGACAGCGCGTTAACACTATGTAAACCGTCTTGATTGACGTTGCTCTCCTTTCGACAGTAGTGGTAACGTCTTTTTGGGATATTTATCCGGGATTTCCGTACAGGTCTCGTGCGGAGAGGAACCTCCTCAAGAAATCGGATACACAAACTTAAACGTCTCCGGGGGGACAACCATGAAAAAAGCACTCGCAGCACTCGCACTCGCAGGCTCACTGGCACTGGTGGGCACCGCGCCGGCCATCGCCGCCAACTACCCGGCCATTCCGCCGCAGGCCGCCGTTTCAGACGGAACTGTTGGCCCGGGCGAATCGTTCGTGTTCCGCGGCCGCGGTCCCTTCGCTGGTGAGACCCTCACCATTCGGGTAACCCCGGGCAACCCGCCTGCCGCCACAGGAGCCGCAGTCGGTAACCGATCAGTGAGCTCGAGGATCAACGTCGTTACCGAGCCGCAGACGCTCAGCACCCAGGCGGACGCCCAGGGCAACTTCTCGGTGCCGATCACCATCACCGAAGCCGGTACCTACTCGATCACCGCCACGGGCAACACCAGCGGTAACACCGTTGGTCCTGTCACCGTTGTGGTAGACCCGGCCTACGCCAATGGCGCTGGGCTGGCCAATACCGGCGGCGCTCCGCTTGCCAACACCGGCGGTCTCGCCAACACAGGCGCTGACTCGGGCCTGATCCTCTGGACGATCGTGGGCGCAGGCGCACTGGCCGCTGGCGCGGCTTCCGTAGTTGTTGTCCGCCGCCGCGCCAAGAATGAGGCTGCCGCGTAACTGCAGCACCTGCAAGTACTAAAGCCAGAGGGTGGTTCTCCGGAAACTGGAGAACCACCCTCTTGCCTTTAATCCGACAGGCTCAACCACCGAACCTTGGAGCTCCTTGAAATACATTGAGAGTTATGGGCTGTGGCGCAAGATCCTCGTCGCCATGTTGGTACCTCTGGCGTTCATTGCGTTTTGGCCCAGCCCCGTGGACCAGCCTGTCCAAGGCGATCTCGCTAGAATTCTGCATTTCCTCCATGACCACGGAATTCCGTCATGGTTCAACTATCAGTTCGTGGAGGCGTCCGCTAACGTGATGCTTTTCGTCCCCCTGGGCGCAGTCTCCTCACTGGCATTTGCCGAGAAACAGTGGTGGCAGATCGGGGCACTCGGTTTGCTGGTATCCGGGCTAATCGAACTCGGCCAGCAACTGTTTCTTCACAACCGGTTCGCGAGCCCGCTGGACATTGTCACAAATACCGCAGGCGCTGTCATTGGCGCCCTGCTGGCCCTAACCACCCTGAAACGACTACAGGCCCGCAGCCTGTCAGCGACGGGCCTGTAGGGGCACTAGAGAGTGGTAGAGGACCTCAGCCCACGAAGCCCTTCAGCCACGTCTTCAGGTCCTCGCCGAACTCCACACGCTCGGAGGCCAGTGTGATGACGGCCTTAAGATAGCTCAGCTTGTCGCCCGTGTCATAACGGCGGCCTTTGAAGACCACGCCGTAGACACCGGAGCCTTCGCCCTCGCCAGCAGCCAGAGTCTGGAGGGCATCGGTCAGTTGGATCTCTCCGCCGCGGCCCGGTGCCGTATTCTCCAGAACACCGAAGACGGACGGGTGCAGTACATACCTGCCGATGACGGCCAAGTTCGACGGCGCCTCGCCAACCGCCGGCTTCTCCACCAAGCTGTTGACCCGGACGTAGTCTTGGCCGTCGATGGCTGTGATGTCCGCGCAACCGTAGGCGCTGATCTGCGAGTGATCCACCTCGATCAAGGCGATCACAGAGCCGCCCGTCTTCTGCTGCACCTCCATCATGGTGGTGAGCAGATCCTCTACCTCGTCGATCAGGTCATCACCCAGCAACACTGCGAAAGGCTCGTCGCCCACGTGCTGCTGCGCGCACAGCACCGCGTGACCCAGGCCTTTGGCCTCGCCCTGACGGACATAGTGGATGGGGCCAAGATCCGAGGCCTCCTGGACCGATGCAAGGCGCTGCCTGTCGCCTTTCAGCTCAAGAGTCCGTTCCAAGCCGGGGGCGCGGTCGAAATGGTCCTCGAGGGCACGCTTGCTGCGCCCGGTGATCATCAGAATGTCGTCGAGTCCGGCTTTGACAGCTTCCTCTACGACGTACTGGATGGCCGGCCGGTCCACCACGGGCAGCATTTCCTTCGGCATCGCCTTGGTGGCGGGCAGGAATCGAGTCCCCAGCCCGGCAGCAGGAATGACGGCTTTTGTAATTGATTTCCCCATTGTCATGAGTGAACCTTACAAAATCGATGGACCATAGCGGCAATCACGGCTGATCTTTACGGGTTTCCACAACGGATTCAGACCGGTTCAACCACCGTGCCGGCGTCGACGAAGGTCCCTCACAATATGGGGTGCCGAATGCAAGAACCGGGACCACCTGGCGCGGTGGGACTTGAGACGACCTCGTAGGGACATGTCAGCGTAAATGTCCCGGGACAGATGCACTTCCGGTGCCGGGAAGACCGCCCGGAACAGCATCCCCGGCTTGTCCTGCCAAGGAGCCTGGGCAATAGCGATCAGCCGGGCACTGCCCGGCTCCTTGGCCAAGACACGGTTCCGCCATTCAGTGGACGCCTCCGGCCACTCGACGGCCACGTTCGGAGCAAGCAGATCCCCGAGGAAGGGACGCACGGCGGCCAGAGAGCCTGTGGCCTGGGCAAGGTCCAGGATGGCGGGAGCGTGCGCCTCACGTTCAGTGAGCTCCGCCAGAAACCTAAGTTCCGCATTGCAGGCCAGCAGGTGTGGCGAGCGCAGTGCATGGAGGGCAAGAAGGAGGATCCCCAGCTCCTTGGCCGGCACCCTTACCCCCTGCCCGGCCAGTCCGAGGACCTCGGTGTTCGCCCACATCACCTCATAGGAATCCTCAGGGGCATTCTCCATGCCGGGAAACCGGTAGTGGACATCGATGCAACAGGGCCACTCTGGGTGATGGACAGTCACCGAGTGCTTCGGAAAGGTCAGGCTGTCCAGATCCACCGGGCGCTCACGCCAGCCTCGTTCCTGCAACCCACCAACCATCGATTCGAGATCGGCCGGGTGCACAAAGACGTCCACATCACCGGATGTCTTGGGCATTCGTAGCCCTTGGACCACACTCGCTGGCCCCTTGATGAAAAATGCCCGGATGCCCAAGCCGTTCGCCACCCGTTGCACCATGGCATGGCCCAACAGGACGGCCTCAGGAATGTTGAGCTGCGTATCCGTACCTTCGTCTTCCATACGGAGGACCTAGACCCGGGCCCGGCGGCCGGACGACACCGATTCGTGGAGGCTTTCCTCCACGCCGTGCCGCTGGGGGCCAACAGTCGTCCAACGCGTGGCAGAGTCCGAGGCAAGCGACTCGATCGCCGCGGGGGCGGGCGCCGACTTGTACGTCCCGTAATAGGAGTAAGAGCCATTTCCCCGGGTGGGCACGTAGTTGAGGACCGCACCCAGGATCCGGCCCTTGACCTTGTCCAGGTTCCCCAGCGATCCTGCCAGCTGCTCCTGCGTGGTCCTGCCCGTCCGGATCACCACGATAGCGCCGTCAGCCGCGCGGGAAAGGACGGCGGCATCCGTCACCGGGAGCAGCGGCGGAGCGTCAATGAGGACTACAGCATTCTCGGCGAGCGTGTTCAGCATGTTCTTCATGGCACGGGACCCCAGCAGCTCACTGGGGTTCGGCGGGATGCGGCCCGACCCCAGGACCGAGAGGTTCGGCAGGGCACCCCACGGCTGGAGGACATCGTCCAGCGTTGCGGTGCCGGTCAGAACGTCGGTGACCCCGGCTCCCGGAACCAGGTTGAAGACGTCCACCAGCGTGGGGCGGCGGAGGTCGCCGTCGACCACTACTACGTTCTCGCCGGCGGCCGCCATGGTGACCGCGAGGTTGGCCGTCACCGTGGACTTTCCCTCTGACTGCACGGAGCTGGTGACCACAATGATGCGCGGCGGCTGGTCCACGTCCAGGAAGCTGAGGTTGGTGCGCAGTTCGCGGAGGGCCTCGGCCATTGCCCCGCCGGCGTCGTGGACGTGAGTGGCGGTCCCGGCGTCCAGGACGGTGCTTCTTTCATCCAGGCGGTGGTCCACGGGGAGGGTTCCGATGACGGGAACCCCGAAGAGCTGCTCGATCTCCACGGCGCCGCGGATCCGGTGGTCCAAGTGCCGGCGGACCAGCGCGTAGGCCGTGCCGAGGGCGAGGCCGACCAGCGCGCCAAGCGCGAGCGAGAGCTTCACGTTGGGCGACACAGGACTGGACGGCAGCACCGCTTTGCCCAACGGAAGCACCCGAACGGCCGACGCAGGGGCGGCACCTGATGCTCCGGCGTCGGGCGTTGCTGAGGTACCTGACTCCACAACAGTCGCGGCGGGAGGTGCCGTTTCGATGGCTTCCACCTGGGCGGCGAGGCCGTTGACCCACGCATCGGCCACACGCTGGGCGGTGGCCGGGTCAGCCGACTGGGCGGTCACCCTGATCTCCGCGGTGTCCAGGGGGACTTTCACACTGATGGAGCCGAGGAGGGCGTCTGCGGTCGTCTTGAGTTGCAGGTCTGCGATGACGCGGTCCGCGACGAGCCGCGACTTCGCCACGGACTCGTAGTTCTTGACCTTCGCCTTGGCCAGGCTGTCGCCGGCAAGGGAGAGGCTGACGTTGTCCGAGCCGGGCGTCACCACAATTCCGCTGGAATCGGAGGAGTAGATCTTGGGCTGCAGGACCGTCCAGCCGAACGCTGCGAGCGTGGCTAGCAGGGTGAACGCGATGATCGCCTTCCAGTACGTGCGGACCACGCGCAGGTAGTCGTTCAGGTCCAGGCCTGCCTGCGCCTCCCCCGGGGTGGCTGTTGTGACGCTCATGGTGGTCCCTATCGTTCAAGTTCGTGTTTGTTAGTTGCTGCCGAGTTCCAAGACTGATTTCGCAATGAGTTGATTGACTGCTTCGGAGACGGCGTCCCGGTAGCCTTCCGGGCGGCCGTGCACCTTGCCGACTTCTTCGGCGATCTGGTCCACCGTTATGGGGCCGGCGGTGGCTTCCCAGATGGCCGGCCCGGTACCGCTCAGCCGTAGGATCTCGTTGTCCAACATGACCAGCAGGTCGTCGCCGATGGTCACGGCGTCCTTGGCCGTCGCCCGGCGGATGTAGCTGGCCGGGATGTGACCGGCTTCGATTTCGAGTCCAGGCGCAGTCCACTCGGGCTGCGTGGGGAGCTGCTGTTTGAACAACGGCGCTATGACTTCGGGCAGATCGGCGGCTTCCGAATACGTCGCCTGCCAGACTCCCCCAACGCTGTCGATCAAGCGGCACAAGGACTGCAGCGGCTGGTCGATTTCCCCTTGCGAGGAGGAATCCGGGATCAGTGCGAGCAGGGCGTCGGCAAGTGGCACCTTGTTCAGAGTCGGGAGGACCGGGTGCGTACCTTCAACCCGGTCGAGCAGCACGATGGACTGGATGAATGGGTTGGCGGGCGCCGGCTGGAGTCCGAGTTCGTCCGGACCCAATTGGAGCTTCGGAACGACGTTCTCCTGCTTCACTGAGAGGGGCTTGGGGTACGGAACGACGGAGCCGTCGGGCCTGATGGCGACGGTCTCGTCCGTCACGTAACCGTAGTTTCCCGCCATCACGGAGGCCGCGGTGGTCTTGCCGGTCCCCGACCTGGCGACAAGCCCCACCACGGCTCCGGTGGACGGATCAGCCACACCGCACGCGTGCAGCATGGTGAGCTCGCCCGCATTGGCCAGAATCGCGGCGATGGTGAGGCGAGAGGTGAGGTCCTCAGCCAGCTCATCAAAGGAAGCGGCCTGCAAGGCAAACGTGCCGACGTCGTTCCTTCCGGAGTCAAAGGTGACGGACGCTGAGAATGGCTGCGAGCCATTGGGTTCCCTCGGCAGTGATGGAGGGTGCGGTGCCCTGTCACTGGCACACCGCGCCCACGCTGAGCGCATTCTCTCCCGCTGCTCCGCAGTCACCCCCCGGCCCCAGCGGACAGTGAACTCAACGCCCAAGACGTTCAGGCACAGCGGGTCCCGTCCGACCGGTATTTCCTCAAACTGCAGTGGCACCCAGGCCACTTGTACGTTGCTATCGCTCATGATTCCCCCCGAATCTGAAGCTGATGTTGTTATTAGCTGGCGGCGCTGGCAGGTTCAATCAGCTGCTGGGCTGCAAGGCTGGCCAGGAAGGCTTCAACCTGGGCATGAATTTGGCCGGTTGCGTCCTCGAAAGTCACTTCCAGCTCAGCGATGACGTCCGACTGGTCGCGCCGGCCGTCGATCAAGTCCCATATGGTCGCTGCCGTACCTTCGAGGACCACCGGCTGGTTTGCGTCGAGGTGCAGCAGGGCAACGCGGTTTGATGAGTGGGTGCGGACTTGGGCGACGTCGGCACTGCGGCGCCAGGCAACGTTAGTGGTCACTTCAGTTGCGGCAGCGTAATAGAAGGGCCCACCGGCTTCAGCTGTTTGGTCGCCGTACCCTGTTGAAACGTAATCAGCGAAGTCACATCGAACGTGCCTGAATCCTGCTTCTTGGCGCTGTAAATAAAGCCGCTCAGGTTGAAGGTGAGCACTGTTGCACCGGCCGGCAACGTGGACGAAAACGTGAAGGTGTTGCCGGACTTGCTAATGGACAGAGACGTTGACCCCACGTGGACCGTGGAAAGAGCGATGGTGCCTATAGCCAGCGCCTTCGGCGTAATGGTGAGTTGAACCTCGACATTGCCAGTTACGCCGACGAGGTCTTTCAAACTCACCGTGGCCGGCACCGTCACGCCTGGTCGATCGTGTGCGCTGCTCACACTGGAAGTAACAAGTTGGGTCCCTTCTGAAATTGACCCGGATGCTGCCGGAGGCGTTGGCGGCGTCGTCGGCCCCGGTGACGCCGACGCGGGCGGGGCCCCGACTGCAGCCACAATGACCGGTACCGTCCATGCCACACCGTTAAACACCCCGCGGCGGCTGACCTCGCCCTCTTCGACGTTTGCGACTTCTGCATTCAGAATCTCAGACAAATTGCGCCCCTAAGAAGTTTTCAACTGCGGCCCCCAGGGCCGCCAAGTGTTCGGCGCGTTGTCGCGACGAACCCACTCTTCCCAACGCGGCCCAAGGTTACGTCAACCGGTTTGCAAGATTCCGTCAAGTTATGCTCTCTTTTTCTTCAAGACGCTTTTGACCTGCGGCGATGCACCGACGCAGGCTGCCCCGCTGCAAACCTGAGCACCGAGGACTGCCCCACGTGGCACCCCGGCAGCCTTTTGAACCGGAAGCGGGCCACCGCCGTCGTACTGTTTACCCACAGGAGCCAAGTTGGCCCGGTGGGAGCACAATGTAGAGACAGGCAGGCCCACTCAGGCCGGCTTCCGGCGTCGAGGACGGTGCACCATGAAGGCGATTCAGTCCCGGTCCGCAGCACTGCTGATGGCAGCGCTCCTCCTAGGCGGCTGCGCCACCGGCGGCGGCAGTTCCGGCACCACCAGCTCCCCGGCGCCCGCGTCCGCATCAGGAGCGGCCGGTGCCACGACGTCGGCCGCCACCATCACCATCAAGGACTTCGGCTACAGCGCGTCCATCACGGTGGCACCAGGGACCGCGGTAACAGTCACCAACATGGACTCCGCGGCCCACACCGTCACGGCGGACCAGGGCCAGGCCTTTGACGCGAGGGTCGCAGGAAGCGGCGGAACGGCCACGTTCACGGCCCCCTCAACCCCGGGCACCTACCCCTTCCACTGCACCTACCACCCCAACATGCACGGGACGCTGACGGTCAAATGAGCATGGCCCTGCGGGTCCTGACAGCCCTCGGCCTGTTCATTGATGCCGGTGTTCATTTCCACCTCGCCCCGGGCTACCAGGCCGCCACCGCCGGCGGGATCGGGCAAGGCAACCTGTTCCTGCTCGAGGGCACCGCAGCGCTCCTGTCCGGGCTGTACGTCCTGATCCGGGGCAGCAGGGCCGCCTACGCCGTTGCCCTGGCCGTGGCTTTCAGCGGTTTCGTTGCCGTGGTGCTGTACCGCTATGTGGATGTTCCCGCGTTCGGGCCGTTCCCGGCGATGTATGATCCCGTATGGTTTTTCGAGAAGTCACTCAGCGCCGTCGCGGAGGGCGCGGCAACCGTCTTAGCCGCCATGGGCCTGGCCCGGTCCGCTCCCACACCACGGACGGTGAGGGCGCCCTGAATACTCTAGAGAGCGGGTCCGCGTTGCGTGCCTCGTCCGACGCGCTGACTGCAGTTGCCGTGTACGGCGCAGCGGGTGCCTGGCTGTCAGGCGTGACCTGGCCGGACCTGGGACTTCAATCTCTGGCGCTGGGCGCCGGCGCCCTGGTGATCGGGAACGCCGCCGCGGCCATCCTTCGCCGCACCCCGTGCTTCTCGACGCCGGCAGACCGGGTCACTCTGCTCCGGGCCGTCCTCGTGGCCCTGTGCGCCGTGCTGGCTGTTCCGGTGCTGCTGACAGGAGACCGGCCCGGCGCACTCCTGGTCATTATTGGTGGCGTTGCCTTCCTCATGGACGCCCTGGACGGGCCGGTGGCCCGGCGCACCGGCACAGCATCGGCGGATGGCGCACGCCTGGATACGTCGACGGACGCAGCCCTGGTGCTGGTACTCTCCGCCGCGACCGCGGTAACGGTGGGCGCGTGGACCCTCTGCATCGGGGCGCTCTACTACCTCTTTGTGGCCGCCGGCCGCCTCTGGCCCCACCTCCGCGGCCCGCTCCCGCCCCGCGCCGGCAGCAAAGTAATCGGCGCCCTGCAGCCCTTTGCGCTGCTCCTTGCCTTGACGCCGGGCATCCCGACGGCGGTTGGCATCGCGGCGTGCGGATTGGCCTTTCCGCTGCTCGTGTACTCCTTTGCCCGCGACGTAGTTGCGCTGGAACGGCTCCGCCGCGTCCCGGTGTCCGTCTAGTGGCAAGAATCAGGCCGACATACTCACCGTACTGTGGTCGAAACCGGCTTCAGAAAGAAAAGGCCTTGAACGCGGTTGAAACCTTCAACGCGAGCAATGATGTGAAGGTTATCTCCTTTGCCAACGCCATCGGGAATGTTCGAACCCGTCAGGTGCAGATCGGTAACTATGTTTACGTCCCTGAACTGGAAGTTAGGTCCTATCGCTGAGGTTGCGCTGTAGTTCCCAGCGCCAATCAAGATGTCGTACCTTGTCTTGTAGTCACCATGGTTGTTCATGTAGGAGATATTTCCATCGAACTCAATGGTTCGATCTTTGTATTTAGTTGCAAAGCCTTCGATACTGTCGTAGTCCGAATCTGACCCGGCAAGCAGAGCTGCAAGTTCCGAATTGTTCTGCACAGTCAGTGTCTGCTCAGCTGCTGACGCCACCGGTGTGGCCTTGGCCGGTTCGCTGGGCTGCGCTTTCTGGCTTGGCGTGTCAGACGGCCCATTTGAGGGCTGTTCGCTCTGCACCACCGGGGCGTTTGTCGGGGACGTGTTCGCCGCCGGGGTGTCATCCCTTTCCCGGGCGGCACCGACGGCCACGATAATGCCGATAAGCACGAGTGCCCCTGCCGCCGCCGGCAAGAGGTACCGGGGCCGCTTCGGCTTCAGGCGGCGGAAGGTCAATTTCGTCCGCAACAGCGGCTCTTGACTTTGGGTGACGAATTCCCAGCCTTCCTTCTCCCACTTCGCCATCGTCCTGGCTTCCATTCCGCGCACCGTCTGCACGGATTTGATCTCGTAGCTTGCGTCTTCGCCAGCCATGAGGCTCCCCCACTCCTTATAGGACCCATTGATTTTGGAGTCTGCCACTCCTAGTGACGACCCGACCCCGCCGCCGCCTTCGACCACGGGGCCCATCGAATATACCCGGATTTGGCCCTACCAATTTCCCCTGGTCGTGAGGTTACGCCGGCGCAGGTTGGAGCCATTCCCCCCACCCCCGTCACAGAAAAATCACCGGCCGGAAACGCCCCGGCAACCTGGCCACGGCATGCTGGGGCCCAAGGGGACAACTAACAGGGGACAAACCATGACAACGCAGCAGGCAGAAACCGCACCGATCCAGGTGGACGACTACATCCAGGCGTGGCACAACGGCAAGCTCTTCCACCAGGGGCGCGTGACCGACGTCGTGCGTTCACTGGAACTGATCTGGATCCTGGACGCGGATACCGGCGTCCGGAAGCTGCTGGATCCGGAAGCGCTGGAGATCGTCCGCGTTGCGGGGCCCCTCCTGCAGGGCCCGCGCATCTAGCTCCGGGTCACCTGCGCTGCCGGCTCTTGGATCCCGGTACCGCCGGCGGTTTCGGGAACGCTCCTCAGCATCCAGACGGCGAGCCCGGTGATGGCCACGGCCAGACCCACCAGACCCAGCTGCAGCACCATTTCCGGAAAGACGGTACGGAGCGCTATGGGAATGACACTCGCGGTGTAGAGGACCACCAGGGCCTTCGGCACGCTTGAGCCGCGCCAGAGCGCCAGCATAAGGACCACCGTCCCGAGCAGGAACAGCATGGAGACGGCGGTCAGGGCGATCCCCAGCGGGCCGGCGCGCAGGGCAGCGTTAACACCGGGATCAACATAGGGAAATACCAGGTTGAGCACAAACTCAACCCCGACCAGGCCCGCGAGCGCCACGACCGAGATCACGGCACCTGCGGCCGCCAGTGCGCCGGCGCGGCGCGAGACCAGCACATAGATCCCGAGCACCAGCCCGATGGCGGCGAGCTGGGCTACGGGTGCAGCCAGCTGGGTGAAAGGTGATGTGGGTATGATTCCTGCCCGTTTGGCGGCGTTCACCAGCAGTATGGCTGCCGAGAGGAATCCCGCGAGGGCGAAGATCTTAACGAAGGCGGCAGGCAGATCAACCTGAATTCTTGAGGACATCAGAGGCTCTTGACTGTGAGGCTATGCACGAAGCGGCGACGGCTGTGGCCCAATCGCCGCGACCCTGGAAGGGTGCCGGGGACACTTCGAAGCTACGGCCGGGCAGGGTGATCGGGCGTCACCACATGGGGTGATTGAGTGGGTGACCCGGCTGCCGGTGCAAGGCCCACGAAAACCGAGGGATCAGTTGACGAAGCCCTTCAGCCAGGTCTTGAGATCCTCACCGAACTCCACACGCTCGGACGCGAGGGTGATCACGGCTTTCAGGTAGCTGAGCCTGTCACCGGTGTCGTACCGGCGGCCCTTGAAGACGACGCCGTAGACGCCGGAGCCTTCGCCCTCACCGCCGGCCAGGGTCTGAAGTGCGTCCGTCAGCTGGATCTCGTTGCCGCGGCCCGGGGCGGTGTTTTCCAGGACGCCGAACACTGCCGGGTGCAGCACGTAACGGCCGATCACGGCCAGGTTGGACGGCGCCACACTGGCAGCTGGCTTCTCCACCAGGCTGTTGACGCGCACGAAGTCCTTGCCCTCAATGGCCGTGATATCACCGCAGCCATAGGCACTGATTGCTGCAGGCTCCACCTCCATCAGCGCGATGACCGAGCCCCCGGTCTCCTGCTGCACTTCCATCATGGTTGCGAGCAGTGTGTCGGCTTCATCAATGAGGTCATCGCCCAGCAGCACGGCGAAGGGCTCATCACCCACATGCCTTTTTGCACACAGCACAGCATGACCCAAACCCTTGGCCTCGCCCTGGCGGACGTAGTGGATGGGGCCCAGCTGCGAGGCGTACTCCACCTCTGCAAGCCGGGCCGTATCGCCCTTGAGCTGCAGCGCGCGTTCCAAGCCCGGTTCGCGGTCAAAGTGGTCTTCCAAGGCCCGCTTGTTGCGCCCCGTGATCATCAGCAGGTCGGTCAGGCCTGACCTCACCGCTTCCTCCACCACGTACTGGATTGCAGGGCGGTCCACCACCGGCAACATTTCCTTCGGCATGGCCTTGGTGGCGGGGAGGAAGCGCGTCCCCAGACCGGCAGCAGGAATGACGGCTTTGGTTACGGCTTTCCGCTTTGTCATAGGTTGAACCCTAAAATCCGTGGAGAACTCAGGCAATCAGACCCGCCAAGTCCTGCGGACTTTCGGCGGTTCCGGTGGATTCGGCGGGCTCTCTCGCTTGGACTCCACAGCAGAAGGGCGCGTCAGGACACCGCAGGAGCTCGCCACCTGTGCCGGGATCGTGGGGGATCGGTGTCCCGGCCATGAGTACACCCTCGCCTGAATACATCATCGGATGTACCATCGTTCCATGGAGACACTCACGCACGCCCCGGTCCTGGCGCGGTTCGGATACGCCGTCTCGGACCCGACGCGCGCCCGGATCCTACTTGCCCTCGCCGACGGGCCCGGCTATCCGTCGGACCTGGCGGACAGCCTCGGCGTGTCCCGGCAGAGCATGTCCAACCACCTGACCTGCCTGCGCGGCTGCGGCCTGGTGGTGGCTGCGCCGGACGGCCGCCGCACCCGCTACGAACTCGCCGATGCCCGGCTGGGCCATGCAGTCAAGGACCTGCTCGGCGTGGTGCTCAGTGTTGATCCCGCGTGCTGCGCCCCGGACGGGACGTGCCTGGTATGACCACTCCCCTCCTGCTCTCCCCCAACGCCGGGCGCCGGGCCGTCCTGAGCCGCCGCATCCGGATCTTCGCCGCGCTGACCATCACCTACAACGTCATCGAAGCGGTGGTGGCGCTGTGGGCCGGCAACATCGCGGATTCGTCGGCGCTGATCGGCTTCGGGCTGGACTCCATCATCGAAGTGGCGTCCGCCGTCGCGCTTTCCTGGCAGTTCGCCGGCGCGGACCCGGAACGCCGTGAACACCTCACCCTGCGGATCATCGCCGTCTCCTTCTTCGCGCTGGCGCTCTTCGTCACTGCGGATTCGGTCCGGTCCCTCGCCGGCGGCGGCGAGGCCCAGCACTCCATGCCCGGCATCGTGATCGCCGCCCTGAGCCTGGCCATCATGCCGGTCCTGTCCTGGCTGCAGCGCCGGGCCGGCCGCGAGCTCGGTTCCAGGACTGCCGTGGCCGACTCCAAGCAGACCCTCCTGTGCACCTACCTGTCCGCCGTGCTGCTCGCGGGCCTGATCCTGAACAGCACGCTGGGCTGGTGGTGGGCCGATGCCGGCGCCGCCCTGGTCATCGCCGGCATCGCCGTCCGCGAAGGCCTCAACGCCTGGAATGGTGACGTCTGCTGCGCAGTGCCGCACGCCGCCGTCGGGCTTTCCCTTGACAACAAGAAGAACGACGGCGGCACGGCGGGATGCTGCGACGGGTGCGGGAGGGAATCCTCATGAAAGTTGAACTCCTGTACATCGAGGACTGCCCGAATTCGGACGAAGCGTACGCACGGCTCCGCGCGGCGGTCAGCGACGTGGCCGGGCCGGGCATTGACGTTGTCCGGACAGTGGTCCTCGACGCGACAGGGGCCCCGGCGTTCGCCGGCTCGCCCACCATAACGCTGGACGGCGTGGACCTCTTTCCCGGCGCGACCCCGGTGAACGAACTCTCCTGCCGCATCTACCAGACGCCGGACGGCCTCGCCGGGTTGCCCACCCAGGAGCAGATCAAAAAGTCCCTGCAGAACCGGGGAGTGTCACCGGGCCGCCGTAGAATGGCGTCATGACACCGCAGGAGATCGCCAACCTGGCGCACCTGCGCCGGGCCCGTGACCTGATCGACCGCGAGTACGCCAAACCGCTGGACGTGCCCACCATGGCCGCCGGCGCGCTGATGTCCGCCGCGCACTTCTCCCGCCAGTTCAAGGCCGCCTACGGTGAGGCGCCGTACAACTACCTGATGACGCGGCGGATCGAACGGGCCATGGCGCTGCTCCGCGCCGGCGCCAGCGTCACCGATGCGTGCATGGAGGTGGGCTCCACGTCGCTGGGTTCCTTCAGCTCGCGGTTCACCGAGATCGTGGGGATGACCCCCAGCGCCTACCGCGCCCGCGAGCACCACGCGGCCAAGGCCATGCCGTCCTGCATCGCCCGGCAGCGCACCCGGCCCGCGCGGAAACCGAGCAGGATTGAAGAAGCGCCCGCGCCCGCGCTGAAATAGCGTGGAACCCATGAACATTTCACTGAAATACGCACAGGTCACCGTCACCGACGTGGACGAGTCGCTCAAGTTCTACCGCGACGCGCTCGGCTTCGAAGTGAGGAACGACGTCGGGTCCGACGGGCAGCGCTGGGTCACCCTCGGCAGCGACGCCCAGCCCGGCCTCGAACTGGTCCTCTCCCCGCCGCACGCCGGCCGCTCGCAGGCCGACGGCGACGCCATCCAGGAACTCCTCACCAAAGGCGTCATGCCCATGTACGTCTTCACCACCGACGATCTGGACGGCGCCTTCGAAAAGCTCCGCGCATCCGGCGCCGAAGTCCTCCAGGAACCCATCGACCAGCCATGGGGCCCGCGCGACTGCGCCTTCCGCGATCCCTCCGGCAACATGATCCGCATCAACCAGGGCTAGGTTCCGCCTCCTCACCAGCGGAAACGTACGACGCCGGCACCCAACTTGGGTGCCGGCGTCGTACGTTCTGCGTGTCAGTGCAAGCGGTTAGAGTGGTGGGCATGACGCTGGACGGTGCGGCCGGGGAGCCGCTTGTGCACATTCAGGACTTCCGGATGGATTTCGGGGACACCACGGTCATCAAGGACCTGTCCTTCGATGTCCGGGCCGGGGAGACCTTCGGGTTCCTCGGCAGCAACGGCTCCGGGAAAACCACCACCCTGCGGGCGCTGCTGGGGATCTACCAGCCCACCGCCGGGACCCTCCACATCGGCGGCCGGCCCTTCACCGCACGCGACGGCGCCCGCCTCGGGTATCTGCCCGAGGAACGCGGCCTGTACAAGAAGGAATCCGTCCTGGACGTGATGGTGTACTTCGGCCGGCTCAAAGGCATGGACAAAACCCACGCCAAGAACTGGTCCCGCGAATACCTGGAACGGGTGGATCTGGCCGACAAGGCGCACATGCGGATGGACAAGCTCTCCGGCGGCCAGCAACAGAAGATCCAGCTCGGCGTGACCATCATGAACAACCCCGAACTGCTGATCCTGGACGAACCCACCAAGGGCTTCGATCCGGTCAACCGGCGGCTGCTGATGGACATCATCGAAGAGCGCAAACACGCCGGCGCCACCGTCATCATGGTCACCCACCAGATGGAAGAGGTGGAACGGCTCTGCGACCGGGTCATCCTGCTCAAGGACGGCACCTCCCGCGCATACGGCACCGTGGAGGAGGTCCAGGAACAGTTCGGCGGCACCGTGTACCGGCTCGCCTACGACGGCGCCCTGCCCGCCTCGGACCTCTACGACATCGTCAGCGCCGGCGGCGGCCACGCGGAACTCTCCCCCCGCCCCGGCGGCGGCGAGTCCACCGTCCTGCGCGAACTGATCGACGGCGGCGTGGCCGTGCGCTCCTTCACCGCGGCCAGGACGTCCCTGGATGAAATCTTCATCCGGGTCTACGGCGAAGACCACCAGATGGCGGAGGCATAACCCATGACACAGCCAACAGCCACCAAGGCCTCCCCCGCTCCCCAGCCGCAGGCCGTCCCGGCGCCGCCGAAGCGCCCGTTCGCGCAGCACAACCTCCGCACCGTGATCGGGTTCGAGTTCACCCGCACCCTGAAAAAGCGCGGCTTCTGGATCGCCACCCTGGCCATCCCCGTGGTGATCGGCATCGTGTTCGCCCTGGTCTACCTGAGCAACTCCTCCACCGCAGCCAGCGCCGACGCCCAAAAGACCGCGGCCCTGTCCTTCACCTACACCGATAGCTCCGGCCTGATCGCGGACAACATTGCCAAGGCCATGGGCGGGGTGAAGGCGGCAGACCCCGGGCTGGCGTTGGAAGACGTGAAAACAGGCAAGTCCGACGCCTACTTCGTCTACCCCGCCGAGCCGGCCACCCAGACAGTGAAGGTCTACGGCATCGACAAGGGAATCTTCGAGAACGGCAAGTACGACGCCGTCGCCAAGCAGCTGCTGACCGCGTCGGCGCAGGCCACCGTGGGCTCGCCGCAGCTGACGGCCGCTGCCAGCGGTAACGTCAAGACCGAGTCCGAGGCCTTCAAGGACGGCAAGGCGACCGGCGGCTTTGGCGCCGCGATCCCGCCGCTGATGTTCCTGGTGATCTTCTACGTCTCGATCATCCTGCTCTCCAACCAGATGCTGAACAGCACGCTGGAGGAGAAGGAAAACCGGGTCACCGAGATGATCCTCACCACCCTGAACCCCACCACCCTGATCATCGGCAAGGTGGCCGCCCTGTTCATGGTGGGCCTGGTCCAGGTCCTGGTCTTCCTCACCCCGATTGTGGTGGGCTACCTCTTCTTCCGGGACAGGCTCTCCATCCCCGACCTGGACCTGTCCACCATCAGCTTCGAGCCCGTAACCATCATCGTCGGGGCGCTCCTGCTGCTGGGCGGCTTCACCGTCTTCACGGGCGTCCTGGTGGCGATCGGGGCCGTCATGCCCACCGCCAAGGACGCCGGCACCATCTTCGGGCCGCTGATGGCCCTGATCTTCGTGCCGTTCTACGCCATCAGCCTGATCATCTCCGACCCGCACGCGCCCATCGTGCAGGTCTTCACCTACTTCCCGCTCTCCGCCCCGGTCACCGCGCTGCTCCGCAACGCCTTCGGGTTGTTGACTCCGGTTGAATCCACCATCGTCATCGTGGAACTGTTCGTCATCGGCTTCCTCATCCTCCGCCTGGCCGTCCACCTCTTCCGCTACGGGTCGATCCAATACTCCAGGAAGCTCTCCATCGCCGGCACCTTCCGGAAGCGGAGCCCGCTGACGGGGAAGTAGTGGGGTCAGCGCCGTGGGGGCGGTACTAAAATGTCGCCATGCCGCTGCGCTTCTTTTCCCGCCGCACGCGTTCCGTCCCGGAGGGTTCAGTCACCGACGGTTCATTGCCGGTGCGGAAAGGCCGACGTCGGGTGCTGCGGTTCTTTGCCATTCTGATGCTGGTGCTGCTCGGGCTGGTGGTGGTGTCAACTGCTGCGAATGTCCTCCTCGAGCGCGTGGAACGAGCCAACGCCATTCCGTACGGGGAACGGGTCCGGATCGATCAGGGCACTATCAACGTCTCCATTTCCGGGGACAGCGGCCCGATGCTGGTGCTGCTCAGCGGGCTGGGCACGGCCGCGCCGGGGCTCGATTTCGCCCCTCTGGTCCGGGCACTGCCCGGCTACCGGACCGTGGTGGTGGAGGGGTTCGGCTACGGCTACAGCGACACCGACGTCAGGCCGCGGACCATCGAGAACATCGCCGAGGAACTGCACTCGGTGCTCTCCGCGCTGGGCATCCATGGCCCCTACGCCCTGGCCGGGCACTCCATCGGGGGCTTCACCACCCTGTACTACGCCAACAAATACCCGGCCGAAGTGTCGGCGGTCATCGGGATCGACCCCACCGTGCCTACGGCCACCACTGCACGGCCCGGAGCCCCGGCACCTGCCGATGCGCCGCCGTCGGGCAATTTCTGGGAGCGCCTCCCCTCCACCCTCGGTCTAGTTCGCTGGGCGGCCGCGCTGGGACTGCTGGATCCGGACGGCAGCGGCTATACGCCGTCGGAAATCACCCAGATGCGCATGCTCACCTCATGGAACTTCGGCAACGCGGCCGTGACCGACGAAACCTCCCGCGTGGGCGAGAACGCCGCGAAGCTGCAGGGGCTCAGCTACCCCAGCCGGATTCCGGTACTGATGCTCCTCTCGCAGGACACCCTGAACAGCCGGCCTGAATGGGTGGACCTGCACGAACGCCAACTGACTCAGGTCACGCGGCACGAGCTTGTGGTCCTCGACGGCCCGCACTACCTGCACTGGACCCAGGCGAAGGCGATGGCGGAGAAGATCGACGAGTTCCTGGCGCCTGTTGCGGGGTCGACTGACTCAATGACCGCGCAGCGCGGCGGGGTTGTCAGGGCCGAAGCGCTCAGGCTTTCCGGGCTCAGGCCTGCAGGCTGAGCCCGGCCGCGCGGATCGCCTGGTCCATCTCCGTCCGGGCCTCGGTGACCAGGGCGAGGGTCCTTGGGTCCCTGAGGACCTCGGCCCGGACGGCCGGCACCAGGACCGCGAAAGACGCGAGCACGCCGCCGTCGGCGCTGTGCAGTGCCATGCCCAGCGCGTGCAGTCCCACTTCGGTTTCTTCCTGGTTGAGCGCGTATCCCAACCGCCGGGTCTCCTCCAGCGTGCGCCCCAGGCGCGCGAACTCCGCGTCGTTGAGGTAACCGCCGGCGAGCCTTGCGGAATTGCTCCTGTACAGCCGCTCCAGAAACGCCTGATCATGTTCGGCAAGAATGGCTTTTCCGCCAGCCGCCAGCCGCGCATCCTGCACAAGTCCCGTCCGGTCCCCGACGCGCAGCGGCTGGCTCCCCTCCAAGGTGGTGAGCACCCGGGTCCGCACGCCCGTGCGGAACATCAGGCTGACGCTCTCGTCGAGGCGCCCGGCGAGGAGCTCCAGGTGCGAACTGAGAAGGGTCTTCAGTTTGCGTGTCCACGGAGAGGGCGACGGCGGCGCGCCCATGGACGGTCCCGGCGCGTAGGCGCGGGACTCATCCTGGACGGCGAAATCGCGGTACACGAGCATGGTTAGCAGCCGGTGCGCCGCCGACGGTGAGATGTCCAGCTCCCGCGCGATGTCGGACAACCTGGCACCGCCGGTGTCGCGCAGGATCTGAATCAGGCGCAGCACGTGATCGACCGAGCTCAAGGCATACCGCGGGCGCTGGTACACATCTTTTTGTTTGGTCATGATGGAACTAGACGATACAGCTTCAAACTTCTAGCGGATTTCGCTCAGTTCGGCGGTGTGGTTTTCCTTGAGCCACCGCACAAACAGCAGTGACATGAGGAGCACCACAACGTTGATGGCGGCGATGAGCCAGAAGTTGCCGGTGCTGGCGATGGCGGCCGCAACAATGGGTGCGGGGGCGGAGAAGATCACCTGGGAGAACGACAGCGACAGCGCTGAGCCCGAGAAGCGCATGTTGGTGGGGAACTGTTCCGCATAGAGGGCTGGCTGCGAGCCGAACTCGAACTGGACGCCGCTGATGGCCACGGTGACGGTGAGGACGATCAGGAAGATGTTCCCCGACTCGGCCGACGGGAAGAAGGACGCGACGGCGATGAGCTGGGCGATGATCGCGATCACCAGCACAGGCTTGCGGCCGATCCGGTCACTGACGAATCCGCCGAGCAGGCCGACGCCGACGGAGATGCCGTTGGCCACGAGGATCATGATGAACGCGTCGCCCTTGCTGAAGCCGGCGTGGGTGGTCAGGTAGTTCAGGCCGTACACGGAGATGGTGTAGAAGGTCACGTTGGAGCCGGCGCGTACCAGCATCAGCTTGATGATGGTCCACGGCATGGTCTTGAGGACCTGCAGACCGCTGATGGATTCGGTGGCGGCTGCCTTTTGTTCCAGGAAGACCGGGGTCTCCTCGAGGCGCATGCGGATGTAGATGCCCACGACGACCAGCAGGATACTCAGGAGGAACGGCACGCGCCAGCCCCAGTCCCGGAAGGCAGCTTCACTCATGGACGTGCTCAGGATGACGAGGGTGACGTTGGCGAGGACCTGGCTGAGCGGGGAACCGATGTTGATGAAGGAGCCCAGGAGCCCGCGCTGGTTGGCGTTGGCGTGTTCGAGGGTCATCAGCTGGGCACCGGTCGCCTCGCCGCCGAGGGAGAAGCCCTGAAGGAACCGCAGGGACACCAGGACGATGGCGATGGTGATGCCCTGATTGCCGGGGAGCAGGCCAATCGCCAGCGAGCTGACCCCCATGAGGATGAACGTGGCCAGCAGAACGGGCCGGCGCCCGTACTTGTCTCCGAAGTGGCCGCAGATGATGGCGCCCAGGGGGCGGGCCAGGAATCCGACGCCGAAGGTTGCGAAGGACGCGATCAGGGCCGCCGCTTCGCCGAGTCCCGAGAAGAAGATCGCGGGAAAGACGGTGGCGGACAGGGCACCGTAGACCGCGAAGTCGAACCACTCGAGCGCCGAGCCCAGCGCGCCGCTGGTGACAGTCTTCGCTTTCTGGGAGCGCTGCGGGGAGGTTTCGGTCGGGTTGCCGCCGGAGGGTGTGGAGGGGGAAAGGGTTTCCCGAGTCATGTTTTAAGCCTTTCACTTCATAGCCAGGTGTTGGCACCGGCGCATCTCGCCTTCGAGACGGATATGAACTTAGTTACAAATTCAGGCAACTCCAACAGTATTTCTGCTATCTGGAAAAGCCACGGCTGCCTTGTGAGGCGTTTATCACGAAGGGGGGCTTGAAGTTCTGTCATGTGGAAAAGAATGTGCGAGGGACGGGCGGGGCCGCCTAGGGTCGCTGTGGCTGCACCGGACATCACAGAATCCGGCGGGCCCAACGAAGGAGCATGGCATGACGGAAGTGTCCTCCCGGGACGTCGTGGTCATCGGAGGCGGGCTGGCCGGCCTGCGGGCTGCCTCGGTGGCCGCGGAAGAGGGTGCCAGTGTCACTCTCCTGGAAAAGCAGGACCGCCCGGGCGGCTCGTCCCAGCTGTCTGCCGGCATGTACTGGACCGCGCCCGATCTTGCTTCCTATCGCCGCCGGATTCCGCAGGGCGACCTGCAGCTGGCCGAGCGCATCATCGGAGACTACGAGCCAGGGCTGGCCGCGATTCGCGCAACCGGCGTTCACGTCGACGCCGAGGCAACGGACGGCGTCATGGGGTTCGGCCGGGGGTATTCCTTCGACGTCAAGACATACCTGCAGGTACTTGAGGAGCAGTTGAGGGTTTTGGGCGGAGAGGTGCACACCGGCGTCCGGATTCGCTCCGTGACCCGGTCCGGCACGCGCCGGTTCCTCCTGAGCGTGGATTCAGCAGACGGCCACCGCGAGATCCACGCCCACGCGATTATCCTGGCCACAGGAGGATTCCAGGCCTCCACGGCACAACGGGCATTCCACATGCCCGCCGTTGGCGCCGACATCCTGCTCCGGTCCAATCCCGGCAGTGAAGGCGACGGACTCGACCTTGCCTTGTCCCTCGGGGGTGCACCGGCCGGTGACCTGGGAACGTTCTACGGACACCTTGTGTCCCACCCCGTCGCCGACTTCACGCCGGACCGGTTCATGCTCTACTCCCAGTACTACTCCAATCACGGCATCCTGGTGGCGGCCGACGGGCGGCGGATCTCCGAGGAATCCCGCGGCGACGAAATCCTCAACCAGGACCTTGCCGAGGTGGACGGGATGAGAGGGTTCCTCATCTTTGACGAAACTGTGCGCTCGACCTACGGGGTATCAGAACCGTTCGCCCATTTCGGGCGGGTGGACCGGTTCGCGTTTGCGGTTGAGGGCGGCGCCCGGCACGCAACGGCCCCGACCCTCGACCAGCTCGTGCACCAGCTCAGCGACCTCGGCGTGGACGGGCCACAGCTGCGGAAGACCCTGCTGGGCGATACCGGGGTGTCGTCACTGGCACGCCGTGTCTCGCGCGGTGAACCGCCCACCGTCCACCAACTGATGAAGCTGCGTACTCCACCCTTCTACGCGCTTGAGGTGCAGCCCGCCATCACCTTTACGCTCGGGGGAATCGCAATCGACCACAGCGCCTCGGTGCTGAACTCCACCGGCGAGAGGATCCCGGGCCTCTACGCTGCGGGCGCCGACCTCGGCGGGTTTTCCAACTACGGCTACGCAGGCGGGCTTGCCCCGGCACACATCACCGGCACCATCGCCGGTGGCAGCGCAGCCCGGTTTGCCGCCGTCGCGCCCCACAGACTGTCCCACAGCCTGCCCCAAGAACAAATGGCACCTGCCATGGAAGGAACTTCATCGTGCTAAGAAAGCGCATCGCATTGCTGCAACGCCGGACCGACATGCCGTTTCAGGACTTCGACCGGCTATGGGCCACCGGGCACGCCGAAATCATCTCGGCGCTGCCCGGCCTGAAAGAGTACGTCCAGAATCCCGTTCATTCTTTCTGGACCAACGGCGACCCCACGGCGACCATCGACGGGATCGTCGAGGTGTGGTTCGATGACGCCGTCGTCTCATCTCCGGAAGACCACACCTCCATGGCCCAGCAGGATGACGAGGTCAGCTTTATCCGCACGCTAACCGCATTCACTGTGACAAACCGCGGTAGCTATGACGCTGAGGAGAAGGTGTGGCTACTTTCGCCCGGACCTCTCAGCGAGCACGACATAGCAGAGCTGACGGCTGGACACCATGTGGCCCCTACCGAGCCGGAGGAAGGCATCCGCCTCATGAAGAGGCCCAGGCTCCTTCAGGAGCCAACCGCACCTGCCACGCTGCTCGTCTATCCAACCCCGGCAGGCGGAGCCGATGAGCTGTTTGATTCCGTTGTCGATAGAGTCTCCGGCGGGTCGATGAGCAGCGGCATCAGGGTTCTGAAGACAGCGTCCCGGCGGGTGCGCTGATCCTGGTGGCTTGTGAGTGTTGACTGTCCCGGCCTAGATTTGGGCATGACCATTTCCCCCGAACACGAGCTGCTCCTTGAGCTGCAGGACCTGATCATCGGCACGGGATCGGTGGCTGAATTCCTGGGCGGACTGTCCGTGATTGCCGCGTCCTCACTGAGCAGGGCAGCCGGTACAACGATCGAGTGCGGCGTCACTCTCAAGATCAACAAGAAAACCACCACTGTTGGCGGCAGCGCGGAGCACGCCATCCACCTCGACAAGATCGAACAGCAGGTGGGCGAGGGCCCCTGCATCGAGGCATTGAAGGTGAAGGCCCCCGTCCTCTTGGCAGACGTCCGCACGGACCCCCGCTGGCCTACCTACCAGCAACGCCTGCTTGAAGAGGGCTGCCTCAGCGCCCTTGGCGTCCCGATGGATCTTAATGAAGGCACCAGCGCCGCCCTGAACTTCTTCGCGCCAAGTACTGGGGTGTTCACGGAGGCGACCATCAGTGAGGCAGCCAAATTCGCCCGGGTGGCCCGCAGCGCCGTCCTGCTCTCCGTCAGGGTGGCTACTGCCGAAGGGGCTGCGGACGACCTGAGCGCGGCCATGGTCAGCCGTACCGCCATCAACCTTGCCTGTGGCATCATCATGGGCCAGAACCGGTGCAGCCAGGCAGAAGCCATGGCCATCCTGGTCAAGGTCTCCAGCCACCGGAACCAGAAACTGCGCGACGTGGCGGAGGAGGTCGTCAAGAAGGTTTCGGGCGAGGAACCCATTACCTACTTTGACAAATAGCCCGGCCTTCTTCGGCTAAGAGGACTTGGGCCGCGCGCGGATGTGCATCCGCTCCCCCTGCTGCCCGAACAGGCTGATGAATTCAACGGGCTTGCCGTCGGCGCTGGCGAACCAGTGGGGTGTGTGGGTATCGAATTCGGCTGCTTCGCCGGCCCGAAGTTCAAAGTCCTTGTCCCCCAGCACCAGGCGCAACCGGCCGTTGAGGATGTACAGCCATTCGTAGCCCTCGTGAACGCGGGGATCTGGCTGGTCGCCGCGGGCACCGCCGTCGAGCACCATTTTGAACGCCTGCAGGCCGCCGGGACGGCGCGTCAGGGGGACGGCCGTCATGCCCGCATGGGTGATGGGGCGGAGGTGGATCCTGGGATCCCCGGTGGGCGGGGCACCCACCAGATCATCGAGGGGAACGCCGTACAGCCTCGCGAGGGGCAGCAGAATTTCGAGGTTTGGCCTGCGCTGGCCCGACTCCAGCCGGGACAGGGTGCTCACCGATACACCGGAGGCGGAAGACACTTCGCCGAGGGTGAGGTTGCGTTCGGTCCGGAGCGCCCGAAGCCGGGGGCCCACCGCCCCGAGAACGTCATCAAGGTCGTTTGCCATCCCACTATTTTGCCATAACGGCAAGATTGTTTGCCAGCTTGAGTTGGTCCGACGGATGCTTAATTGAGCGCCTCCGGTTGGCGGCGGGGAACTTTCGGGAAGGCCAAGCAGCATGGACACCACACGGTATGACGTTGTAATCGTCGGCGGCGGCGCCGCGGGACTCGGCGCGGCCACCACCCTGGCCCGGGCGCTGCGCTCGGTGCTGGTCATCGATGCGGGAACGCCCCGCAACGCACCCGCGGCGGGCGTCCACGGCTTTTTATCCAGGGACGGCGTTAACCCGTTGGAGCTCCTGGCCATGGGACGCAGCGAGGTGCTCTCCTACGGCGGGACGGTGCTGGCCGGCGAAGCTGTTGCGGCACGGCGTACCACCGAAGGGTTCGAAGTCACCCTCGCAGATTCCCGCCGGGTCCTGGGCAGGCGCCTCCTGGTCACCACCGGCCTGACGGACGAACTGCCTGCCATCGACGGGCTGCGGGAGCAGTGGGGCAAGGGCGTGGTGCACTGCCCGTACTGCCATGGCTGGGAAATCCGCGGGCAGCGGATTGGCGTGCTGGGCACCGGCCCGCTGTCCGGCCACCAAGCACTGCTGTTCCGGCAATGGTCCCCGGACATCACCCTCTTCCTCAACGACGCCGTGCAGCCCACCGACGAGGAATGGGAAAAGCTCGCTGCCCGGTCGGTCCGGGTGGTTGAAGGCGCCGTGGCCTCCGTTGACGCTGCGGACGGAGTCCTCACCGGCGTCACGCTGCGCCAGGGGCCGTCCTTCGCGCTGCAGGCCCTGGCCGTCGGCTCACGGATGGAAGCCCGGTCCGCCCTGCTGGAATCCCTCGGGCTGCCCTCCCGGCCGCACCCGTCCGGGGCCGGCCGGTACATCGAGACCGACGCTGTGGGCGGCGCGACGGCCGTCCCCGGCGTGTATGCGGCAGGAAATGTCACCAACCTGATGGCCCAGGTGATCACCGCCGCGGCCGAGGGTGTGATGGCCGGCGCGAGGATCAACGCCGACCTCATCGAGGAGGAAACCCGTTGGGCTGTGGAGGGGCGTTTCGGGCCCTTCTCCGCGGCCTCGGAAGCCGCCGTCGCAAAGACCGTGCTGAGTGAGCGGGCTCATGGCCTGGCAAGGTAGGGTTTCGGACATGGAACTCCGACTCGAGGTTGTACAGGTGCCCGTCTCCGATGTGGACCGCGCCAAGGCCTTCTACACTGACCAGCTCGGCTTCGTGCTCGATCACGACGTTGAACACATTCCCGGGATGCGCGTTGTCCAGCTGACCCCGCCGGGCTCTGCGGCGTCAATCGTCATTGGCACCGGCATGACCGGCATGACCCCGGGCAGCCTCGAAGGCCTGCAGCTCGTGGTGCCGGACATGGCCTCTGCCCGGGAGGAGCTGGTCAGCCGCGGCGCCCCCGTCAGCGAAGCCCAGGACATGGGCGGGTTCGCGTTCGCCCACTTCAGCGACCCTGACGGCAACCGGTGGGTCATCCAGGAGATCCCGGCGCGTTAGGACCCTGGGCGGCTGCTAGGCCACATGCTCCATGGCGGGAGTGGGCTTCGTGGCTGCTGCCCGTGTTGGCGGCGACGTTGATTCCCGCACCACCAGCCCCACAGGAAGCTTGATGGCCGGACGGGGGGCGGCCTGCGGAGCCACAATGTCAAGGAGCTTGTTGACGGATGCCTGGCCAATCTGCCGCAGCGGGGTGCGGACTGTGGTCAGGGCCGGGGACGTCAGGTTCGCGGACTGGATATCGTCGATGCCCACCACACTGAAGTCGTCCGGAACCCGATACCCGCGGCGCCGGAGCCGGGCCATAATCTCCAGCGCCATGAAGTCGTTGAACGCCAGAACGGCCGTAGCCCCCGAAGCCATGGCAAGGTCCGCGGCGGACCCGCCACCACCGAAGCCGGGTTCGAAATGGCCCAGGTCCGTGATCTCCAGGCCCGCCAGTTTGGGGGCGGTGGAGGCCAGGCCCTTCCTGCGTTTCTCATCCGACCAGGAACCTTCAGGGCCGCCGGCGTAGGCGATGCTTCGGTGTCCCAGCGCGTGCAGGTGCTCCACCGCCTGGCGGACCGTTTCGGTGGCATCAAAACCCACGTCCGCAACGCCCGGGCAAACCCGGTTGGACAGCACCACCGGCCCCGCCGTGTTGAGCGCGGAAATGTCCTGCTCCGACATCTTGGACGAACAGACAATCAGCCCGTCCGTTTGGTCCTGCAGCCGGCGGGCCGCGGCAATTTCGTACGACGCATCATTGTCCGAGTCCGCAATCACCACGGAGTATCCCTCCCGGAGCGCCTGCCCGTACACACCCTTGGCAATAGCCGAGTAGCACGGATGCTCGATGTCCGGGACAAGGAGTCCGATGGTCTTGGAACGCC
Organism: Pseudarthrobacter sulfonivorans; assembly: GCF_024391045.1. Taxonomy (GTDB): domain Bacteria; phylum Actinomycetota; class Actinomycetes; order Actinomycetales; family Micrococcaceae; genus Arthrobacter; species Arthrobacter sulfonivorans_B. The sequence continues at coordinate 29,092 of NZ_JANFCZ010000023.1, read as the reverse complement.
CTGCCACGAGGCCCTGGGCCACCGGGCTGGGCCGGTAACCCAGGTTCTGGGCCACCTCCAGGATGCGGCGGCGGGTCTCAGGTGCCACGAGGTCCTCTGAGGACAGCGCCCGGGAGACCGTGGACGCGGAGACTTTGGCTTCTGCCGCCACATCTCTTACTGTGACCTTGTCAGCCATGACGTCCCCTTCCGTGAATGATTGTCCATGAAACCGTTTGCATTCTTATTTTAGGGTCAACATCACATTGACGCCTGAACGTCGCTGAGTGTTGGCGTGGATGCCACAAGCTGCCGAGTGTAGTCGGCCTCGGGTGACGTGAACAGCAGCTCCGTGGTGTTGGCTTCCACCACCTCGCCATTCTTCATCACGATGGCAGTGTCTGCCATATGGCGGATCACTGACAGATCATGGGAGATGACCACCAGGGACAGCCCGCGGCTTGCCCGCAGCCCCATCAGCAGGTTCAGGATCTGCGCCTGGGATGAAATGTCCAGGGACGATGTTGGCTCGTCGGCCACCAGGATCTTCGGTTCGCTGGCCAGCGCCCGTGCGATGCCCACCCGTTGGCACTGGCCGCCGCTGAGCTTGGACGGCGACTTGTCCATCGCCTCTTCGGGCAGCCCCACCTCGTGGAGCAACTCCCCTGCCTTGCGCAGCGCCGCCCGTTTGGGCAGTTTGTCCCAGCGCAGAAAAACCTCTGCCACGGCCTGGCGGGGCGTGCGCCACGGAGTCAGCGAACCGTAAGGATCCTGGAAAATCATCTGCACCGAGCGGCGCGCCGGGTGCCGCCAATTCACGTCAGCCAGGTTCTGCCCATCCAGCCGGATGTCACCGGTGGTGGGACGCAATGCCCCCACGAGGACCCGCCCCAGGGTGGTTTTGCCGCTGCCGCTCTCGCCCACAATGCCAATGGACTTCCCGGCCCGGATGTCCAGGCTGATGGGAGCCAGCGACGGTGCGTCCGCCCCCGGGTAGGTAACGCTGACGCTCTGTACCGTCATCAGCACGTCCGGGGTAACGTCCCTCGCTTCGGGCTGCTCCGGTTTCCGCAGTTCCCCCGTCTCCCGGTCCAGGACGGTGAGGGTTTGTCCGGCGGGGGTTGCTTCCGGACGTGCGGCCAGCATGGCACGCGTATAGGGATGGCTGGGTGCGGTCAGGACCGCCTCCGTGGAACCGCTTTCAATGAGCCGCCCCTGCCGCATGACGGCAACGCTGTCCGTGACCATGTTCACCACCGCGAGGTCGTGGGCGATCAGCATGAGCGTCATGCCCGTTTCCTCCTTGAGCTCGCGGATCAGGCTCAGGATTCCGGCCTGCACCGTGACGTCGAGGGCTGTGGTGGGCTCGTCTGCGACAATAAGCTCCGGCCGCCCGGCCAGTGCGAGCGCGATCATGACGCGTTGACGCATGCCGCCGGAAAGCTCGTGCGGGTAGGCCTTAAGCAGCGCCTTTGGCCGTGGCAGCTGGACCTGTTCCAGCAGTTCCAGTGAACGTGCCCGGTGATCCGTTTGCGGATCAAGGAAGCGGACCGTTTCGGAAATCTGCTTACCGATCCGGACCACCGGATTCAGGCTCGACAGCGACGCCTGCGGCACTAAGGCGATGCGGCTGCCGCGCAGCTTCTGGCGCTCAGGCGTATCCGCCTGACCGAGCTCGACGCCGTCGAACGTCACCTTGCCGCCCAGGATCCGGCCCCCGATGTTGTCCAGCAGCCCGGTCACGACACGGGCGGTGACAGTTTTGCCGGAACCGGACTCACCCACCAGGGCGAACGCTTCGCCGCGGGCGATGTCGAAGGAGACGTCGTGCAGGACCTGGCGCCCGGCCAGTTCCACCGACAGGCCGGAGACGCTCAGCAGCGGTGAGCTGCCATTGGATACTGCGGTCATGCCGTTGCCTTCTTTCGGGAATCGAGCAGTGAATCTGCCATGAAGCTCAGCGAGAGGCCGGTGAGCGCCAGTACAGCGCCGGGGAACAGCGTGATCCACCATGCCTGGCGCAGGAAGCCGCGGCCTTCGTACATGATGCTTCCCCACTCGGCGGCCGGTGGCTGGACGCCGACGCCGAGGAACGGCAGCGAGGAAAGGATGACGGCCACGAGCACCAGGTCGCCCACCGCCAGGGCCAGGTTCACCCGGGCCACACCGGGAACGATGTGACGCATCACCACGCGCAGCGGGGACAGCCCCGAAACGCGGGTTGCCAGGATGAAGTCCGAGTTCCGCATGGCCAGTGCCTGGCCGTGCGCCATCCGGGCGTAACTGGACCACATCACCAGCATCAGGCCTGCCATTGCCGCGAGGAGTCCGGCCGGCGCGAGGCCGCCCGCCTCCACTTTGCCGAAGACCACCACCAGGGCCAGCAGGAGAATGACCGTGGGGAACGCGATGACGGCGTCCACGAACCTCATGAGCGTGCCCTCCAGCCACCCCAGCCGGGTGGCCCCGGCGAGCGTGCCAAGGGTGGTGCCGATGATGAACACGGATGCGGCTACGACGGCGGCGGCCACGAGGTCGATCCGGCCACCGGCGAAGGTTCGGACGAACACGTCCCGGCCCACGCCGTCGGTCCCGAAGGGATGCGCCAGGCTGGGCGCCTGCAGTGCCCTGGCCACGAGGGCATCCGGGGCATAGGGCGAAAGGATGGGAACGAAGATGCACATCAGGACAATCAGGCCGAAGACCGATGCCCCGATGATGAGGCTCGCCTTCGCACCGACGAGCCTGCGGAGCCAGCCCAGGGCCAGGGGTTTGCGTTTGTTCATGATCGCCTCGCACGTGGGTCGACAAGTGTGTAGGCCAGTTCGGCCAGGAAGCTGCTGAGGACCACGCCGATGGCCGTAATGAGGGCGATGCCCTGGATCACCGGGTAGTCGCGGCTGATGACGCCTTTGATCATCTCCGCGCCCAGGCCGGGCAAACCGAAGACGGCCTCGATGATGATGGCGCCCGTCAACAGGGAGCCGAAGCTGATGCCGACCAGCGTAATGACCGGCATCACGCTGTTGGGCAGGATGTGGCGGAAGGTGAGCACACGCCGCGGCAATCCGCGGGCCATCGCCGCCTCGATGTACTGCTGCCCGCTCACGTCAATGGCTGACTGCCTGACGGCACGGGCGATGACGGGGGCGAGGTGGGCTGACAGTGCCAGCCCGGGAAGGATGAGGAAAGTGAAGTTTTGGGGGTATTTCGCGGCCCAGCCGCCGGCCGGAAGCCAGTCAAGCCGGATGGCGAAGACCAGGATCAGGAGGAGCCCGATAAGGAACGTCGGAACTGCGTAGGACAACATGACCCAGGTCCGGACGGCCACGTCCACACCCTTGCGACGGCTGGTGGCCGCCACCAGTCCCAGTAGGGTTCCCAGCAGCACGGCCACAACGATTGCCGCGAGGACCACGGCGAGCGTGGTGGGCATGGCCTCCCCGATAACACTCGAGACCGGACGTCCCCGCTGGGCGAGGGAGGTGCCCAGGTCCCCCTGGAACAGCCCGCCGATGTAGCTGGCGAACTGTTCCAGAGGTGCCTTGTCGAGGTTGAGCTCTTGGCGCAGGTCCGCTGCAGTTTCCGGGGTGTACTCAATGCCCAGGATGACCTCAACAGGGTCACCCGGGATCAGCCTGGCCAGCAAGAAGACCAGAACGACGATGAATCCGACGGTCCCAATGGATTGGCCTGCCCTGAGTGCCAGCCGCCGCGCTCCTGCGCCCAGTTTCATTTGGTGACGCTGCCGATCTGGCCGCGGGAGTCCTGCAGGCTGAAGAAACCGTCCGGGAGGGTGGTGGCGGCGCCACGGACCCAGGGGGCGAAGATGACGTACGGCTGGTCCTCGGCGAACTGCTTCTCGACGTCGGCAAGCGCCTTGGTGCGCTTGTCACCCAGGTTCTCGCGGACCGTCTTGACGATGTCGTTCATTTTCGGGTTGTTGTAGCCGGTGAACTCAGAGTTGGTGGGTGCCCCGCCAAGGACTGCGTTGTTCAGCAGCGTGTCCGGGTTGTCACCCGTGGACGGCATGGACCCGGGGTACATGTCGTAGTCGCCGGCACGTCCGCGCTTGGTGGCCGTTGCGGCGTCCACCTTGTCCAGTTTGACGGTGATGCCGATTTCGGCGAGCTGGCTCTGGACCAGCAGCGCGAACTGGGAAGCAAACGGGTGGGACTGGTCCTGGTACATCATGTTGACCGTGCAGCCCGTCTTGCAGTTTTCGGTCTGGGACAGGTACTTCTTCGCCGCGTCAAGATCGCGGGGCTTGTTCCGGTCAGCCTCGTGCCCTGGCATGTTGGACGGCCAGAACCCCGTCTGGGGCTCGTTGCCGTCGCCCCAGATGGCGCTGACAATTGCCGGCCGGTCCAAGGCTGCGTTGACGGCCTTGCGCATATTGACGTCCGAGAACGGACCCGACGGGTTCCACAGGCGCAGGTCATAGAAGCCGTTGACGGGCGTGTAATGGACCTTGATCTTATCCGTGTCGCCCAGGGAGTTGAGGAAGTTGGGCGCGAGGTCGCCGGCAAAGTCGATCTGGCCGCTTTCCATTTGGCTGATGGCGCTGTTGGCATCGCTGACGATCTTGATGGTCACTTCCTTGGCCAGCGGCTGCGGACCGTTGTACTGCTCATTGGCGGTGAGCTTCAGCTCGTCGCCGGCCCAAGTGGACTTCACCTTGTATTGGCCGGCTGTAACGTCCAGTTTGTTGAAGTAGGAGTCGACGCCGGCCGCGAGGGCTTCGGAGGGATACACGCCGAATGATCCCAGCGGAAGGAATGTCTCAAAAGATGGGTAAGGGGTGCTGAAGTTGAACGTCACCGTGGTCCCGTCGGTGGCCGTCACCGACGAAATCGGCGTCAGGTAGGACGCCAGCGAGCTGCCCTTGGCGGTGCGTGCGAAATCAAATGACGCGGCCACGTCCTCCGCTGTCAGCGCCGAGCCGTCGGAGAACTTAAGGTCCTTCTGCAGCGTTGCTGTGCCCTGGGTGTAATCCGCGTTGAATTTGAAGTCCGTAGCAAGGCCCGGCGTGACCTTGCCGTCAGGGGCCAGGGTAAAAAGGGTGCCGTTGGTGAGTTGCTGCTGGATCCTGTCCGTGGGCGACTGCGTTGCCGCCGGGTTCAGGCTCTGACTCGCCGCCGGCATGGCGACGACGATGCTGTCGCGCTGCGCCAGGGGTCCTGCCGGTTCTGCGGTGCCGGCGGTACCGCCGCCGCAGGCAGTGAGCGCCACCACCGAGGCGGCGACAATGCCGGCCTGGTAGATCCGCAATGAGCGTTTTGCGTTCATGCTGTTTCTCCTTGGTTCGTGCCTTAACTGATGGCCGTATCTACGGCCAGGGGTTATGTGGGTTGGAACGTGGATATGGCGCGGTCTTCAGCGCCGTAATCGAACGGGTCCGAAGTCCCGCCGAAGAATGTCCGGACACCGAGGCCCGGGTTGCCGAACTTGCTGTCAGCCAGCCGTTCGTGGAAAGCGCCGGAAGCCACGTCCCGCAACAGGGACTCGACCGTCAGTGCCACTCCGGCGGCGTAGGTAAGGGCAGGTTCGTAGCCGAGCTGAGTACGGGCCGCTTCCGTGTCCAGAAAGACCGGTGCCGGCAGTGACCATGGTGAAGCAACCGGCGGCTGGCCCGGGACCAGTACGAACTCCACGCTGACGTTCATTGCCTCGGCAATGCCGGCGGCAATGTCGCGCTCAGTCGGGGAGCCTGGATCCCCCGCGTTCAGGATGCGGTGCCCGGGGTTGCGTGCTGCCAGCCGGATCATTTCCGCGAGATTGCCGGTGGAAACCGGGTGATAGCTGCCCTGTCCGTCGAAGCCGAGAACAAAGGTCCTGCGCCCGTCCAGGATGCGGCGCAGATAGAACCATTCCCTGGCCTGCGGCGTGTTCGGGCCATGCACAGTTGCAGGACGGATCACCGTGGCGGGAACCGGCCCGTTGGCCAAGGCAAGTTCCACGGCGCGCTTGCGGCTGGCGTAGGTGCCGGTCCCGGTCCCTACCGTCCGGGCCGACTCGGGGACCGGCCCGTTGAACCGCGGGCTGCTTTCAAGGTCAGTTATCGCTTCGAGCGCCCGGCCCTGCGTGTCCACATAGAGGCCCCCGGTGGAGATGGCCACGATGGAGCCGATGTCACCTGCACGGCGCGACAACTGGTCAACGTGCTGCGGATCAAACGCCACCACGTCCACCACCACATCGAAGCACTCCTTGAGGATGGCGTCCATGCTTTCGTCGTCGGCGCGGTCCACCTGGCGAACGTGGGCGCCTACCGGCGGGCTGGCCTTCCCGCGGCTTGCCACCGTGACGTCCCAGCCGTCCTCGAGCAGCCGCGCCGCGGCGGCCTGCCCGATCTGGCCGGATCCGCCGATGACCAGGGCCTTGGATGCAGTCACCGTGAGACCGCGGCGAGCGGGAGCTGAGGTGAGGGAGGGAAGGCTGTCATGTGCACTGCTCCTGAATCATGAGGCGGGATGTTTCATGTGACTCGTAACACAATGAATTGTTGCGGCTTAGATTGTCAAGTGTTGCGAAACAACTTTCGGATTTGCTGCAACGAGTTGGCACTCCGGTCCGGAAAACCGTTGCTCTGAGAGGGATAAGAACGAATGAAACACGTTGACAGTCTGTTGCGGTCTGTTGCAGACTGATTCACGCCGGGTCATCCGGCATGAATTCCATCACCACCCCGGCGATGGAAAAGAGCGCTGATTCAGGCGTCCGGAATCACCAGCACACAAGGGAGTCAGCAGCAATGGGATCAGTTTCGGTGGGTATCGTCGGATCAGGATTCGCTGCTGGCCTGCACGTGGACGCCCTCAAGCGCGTATACGGGGTGGACGTGAAGATCCAGGCCGTGGCCTCCAGGAGCCGGCCAAGTGCCGATGCGTTTGCGCGCCGGCACGGCATTCCAAACTCCTATGCGACCCCCGAGGAACTTCTCGCCGATCCGAGCATCGACGTCGTTTCCATCTGCACGCCCAACGCCATGCACGGCAGCCTAGTCATCGAGGCAGCACAGGCCGGCAAGCACGTCATCTGCGAAAAACCGCTCACCGGCTCCTTCGGCCCGACCAAGGACCAGGGCCTCATGCGCGCCATCCGGGAGCGCGAAGAAGCCCAGGCATCCCTGGCCGCCATCAAGGACGCGCTGCAGCGAGCAGGGACCCAGTTCCTGTACGCCGAAAACTGGATCTACGCTCCTGCCACCACCAAAACGAAGGCGCTCATGCGCACTTCAGGTGGATCCGTCGTCGACATCCGTGCGGAACAAAGCCACAGCGGCTCGCACGCCCCGGCCACCCGCCGTCGGGAAACAGCAGGAGGAGGGGCCCTGCTGACCCTCGGCGCCCACCCCATTGCGACAGCACTGCACCTCAAAGCGTTCGAGGGCGAGCTCCTGTGCGGGAAGCCGATCCGGGTGAAGTCCGTGACGGCGGAAACCGCGGCCCTGTACGCGAGTGCGGCCGTCCGCCGGTCCGGGAGCCGCAACTGGCTCGTCAATGACTGGAAAGACGTGGAAACATGGGCCAACCTCGTCATGAATTTCGACGACGGGACGAAGGCAGTGGTCAACGCCTCCTTCGCCATGCTCGGCGGCATCAAAAACACCTTCGAGGTATACACAACCAATGCCGTCTTCCACAACAACATGACGCCCAATTCGTCCCTGCAGGTCTACACCCCCGACCATGCCGCGTTCGGCGACGAAGCGCTGCACGAAAAATTGGAGAGCCGGACCGGCTGGATCTCGGCATCCCCCGACGAAGGCTGGGCCAAGGGCTATCCCCAGGAAATGCAGGACTTTGTGGAATGCGTTGCCGAAGGACGCCAGCCCGTCGCAGGCCTTGAACTCGCCGGCGACGTGGTGCAAGTGATCTACGCAGCCTACGAATCCGCCGAAGTCGCCCAGCGCGTCAAGTTGTAAACCACAGTTTCCACCACCACCAAGGAGCAGAACCATGATTTACGAACTCAACCACTTTGGCATTTTCGTCGAGGACATTGACAAGACCCTCGACTTCTACGCCAAGCTGGACGCCAAGAAGGTCTTCCATCACACCATCGAAGGCCCCCAGGTCCAGGTTGTGTACCTGCAGCTGGCCGGCGGCATGATTGAACTCGTCTTCAACCCCAACGCCCCGGCCGGCTGGAAATACGGCATCGACCACCTGGCGTTTATGACTGACGATTTGGAAGGTGACTACCAGCGTCTGATCGACGCCGGCTGCACCGGGGACGAAGCCCCCAAGAAGGCCGGCACGGGCAAAGGCACCCTGGCCTTCCTGCGCCGTCCGGACGGCGCGCGCATCGAACTCCTGGAACGCGACGTTGACTTCCGCATCGCCGACTCGGGCGACGGCATCATCAAGGGCTTCGACCACTACGCCTACGGTGTGGACGACCTCGACGAGGCCTCGGAGTTCTTCGCCAAGACGATGGGCATGGCGCATGTTGTGAACATCCCCACCGGCGGGGGCACTCCCACCCGGTCTTTCTACAACATTGGTTACGACGTCCTGGGCCTCCGGGTTGCCGAGGAGGGCTCCGAGCGCTTCCCCCACTTCGCCCTGCGGGTGGACAACGTGGACGAAACCCTTGCCGTACTGGCTGACCGCGGCGTGCAGCCTGTTGTTGCGTCCGCTGCGTCAAAGTCCGGCCTCGGCCGCAACGCCTACTTGGCCGATCCGGACGGCGTCCGGATCGAACTGCTCGACAGGCCGGAACTCAGCACACTCTAAGCTTCTACGCGCTGGCGCCGCAGTCTGGACCTTTCCGGTTCGGCCTGCGGCGCCCCTGTATGTCCGCTGGCACACCAGCTGAGTCGGAAACCGAGTACCGGCTGCTCTTGTCCTCGCCGCGCTGTCTCCCTACCATGATGCATACCGACTCTGGGGGTTTGGGCATGCTAATTGAACAGCACTTGACCTGGCGTGGTTCCGGCGCGGGAGCCCTGCTTGATATCCACGGCCATTCGGAGGCCGCCCTGGCGGGCTCCCTGGCACAGCTCGTTGCGACATCACTCAGCGATCTGTCCCGCTGGCCGGTGGAAAGCACCGTGACTCTGGTGAGGCCGGACGGGACGCCGCGCCTCGGCACAAGTACTGAAGGCGCCGCCGTCGACCTTTCCCGCTGGGATCAGCGCACCGGTGCGGGACCCACGGCGCGCGCCCTCCGCGGCCGGCTGTCCATCATCCTCAACGACCGCGCCCCGGACCCACGCTGGCCCGAGTACTGCGCGAGCCTCACGGCGGCCGGTTACCGGTCCGCCGTCGCAATCCCCCTGCCGCTGGAAGGCGGCCACAGCGCCGCCCTGACCCTCTACTCCAGGACGGCGAACACGTTCGCGCCGGGTGTCGCCACCAAGGTCCTGGTCTTTTCCGGCATCGCGGCCAAGAGCCTGCGGCTGGCACTGAAGCACCGCGCCGACCTTGCCCTGTCCGCGGAGCACCGCGCCGCCCTGGCCAGCAGCACCGCGATCAACACCGCCTGCGGAGTGCTCATGGGGCAGAACAACTGCTCCTACGAGTCGGCTCACCGGCTGCTGCTGCAGGAATCCAAGCAGCGGAACCTCACCATCCGCGAAGTGGCCGAGGGCCTCCTGCAGGTCCTGCCCGGCGGGATCCCCGCCAGCCACTTCACAGCCCGCGCCTGACGCCGGTGCGCGTCCCCGCCCCGCATCCCCCAAAAAGTAGGTCGCAGCAGATGTCGTTCTGAGGCCTCAAAACGACATCTGCTGCGACCCAGTTGGGCGGGGACGCGCAGGGACGGTCAGCGCAGAATGACTGTCCGCCCGCCGTCGAGCATGATCCGGCCCTCACAGTGCCACCGCACCGCGTTGCTGAGGGCCTTGCACTCGGCGTCGCGGCCCACGCGGACCAGGTCCTCGGCCGTGTGCGTGTGGTCCACCTCGATGACCTGCTGGGCGATGATTGGTCCCTCATCGAGCTCGGCGTTGACGTAGTGCGCCGTGGCGCCGACGGTTTTCACGCCGCGGTCGTAGGCCTGGTGGTACGGCTTGGCACCCTTGAAGGACGGCAGGAACGAGTGGTGGATGTTGATGGTTTTGCCCGTCAGCTTCGCCGACAGTTCGTCGCTGAGGACCTGCATGTACCGTGCCAGGACCACCAGCTCCACATCAAACTCGTCCACCAGTTCCAGCAGCCGCGCCTCCTGCGCCGGCTTGGTCTCCTTGGTGACCGGCAGGTGGAAGAACGGGATGTTGTGCCACTTGACCAGGTCTTCGTGGTCCAGGTGGTTGGACACCACGGCCACGATTTCCACCGGCAGGTCCCCGGTGCGAGCCCGGAACAGCAGGTCGTTGAGGCAGTGCCCAAACTTGGACACCATGATCAGTACCCGGCGTTTGCGGCCGTTCGGCTCCAGCTGCCAGTTCATGGACCACTCGGCGGCCAGCGGCTCGAAGTCCCGGCGCAGTTCCTCGGTGCTGAAGGCCTTCTTCCCGGCGGCGAAGTGCACCCGCATGAAGAACTGCTGCGCCTGCCGGTCACCGAAGTGCTTGGTGTCGATGATGTCGCAGTCGTGGTCCAGCAGGAACCCGGTGACCGCGTGGACGATGCCCGGGGACTCGGCGCAGTTGACGGTAAGGACGTGTTCGGTTTCCACTTAGTGCTCCTGGTGTGCTTTCGCGTGGGCGCTGGCCTTCGCCTCGGCGCTGGCCTTCTCCTCCGCAATGACCTTCTCGTTGTCGAGGTCCTTCTGGAACTGGGCGTAGCGGGCCAGGTGGGTGGGCCGCTTGCGCAGGACGAACCAGGCGACGCCGAGGATGACGAACCAGATCGGCGTCACCAGCAGTGCCACGAACGTGTCCGGCTGCGTGGTCAGAGCCCACAGCACGAAGGCGAAGAACGCGAAGACCACCCAGACCATGGGGATGCCGCCGGGCATCTTGTACTTGGAGGCCTCGTGCAGGTGCGGACGGCGTGAACGGAACTTCAGGTAGCTGGCCAGGATGATGGACCAGACAAAGACGAAGCAGACGGCGGACACGGTGGTCACCATGTCGAACGCCTTGGCAATGTCCGAGCCGGCGTACATCAGGATGACGCCGGAGAGCAGCAGGACGCAGGAGAGGAACAGGGCGTTCTGCGGGACCTTGCGGCGGGACAGGCGGCTGAACACGTTGGGTGCATCGCCCTCCTGGGCCAGGCCGTAGACCATGCGGGAGGTGGAGTAGATGCCGGAGTTGGCCGAGGACATGGCCGAGCTGAGCACCACGAGGTTCACGATGGTGGCCGCGGCGCCGAGGCCGGCCAGGGAGAACATGGCGATGAACGGGCTGTGGCCGGCCTGGAACTGGGTCCACGGGGTGACCGACATGAGGATGATGAGGGCGCCCACGTAGAAGAGCAGGACGCGGATGGGGATGGAGTTGATGGCCTTCGGCAGGTTCTTCTCGGGATCCTTGGCCTCGGCGGCGGTGGTGCCCACCAGTTCAATGCCCACGAACGCGAACACGGCGATCTGGAAGCCGGCAACAAAGCCCATGAATTCGTTCGGGAACATGCCGCCGTGGCTCCACAGGTTGGAGAAGGTGGCAGGGCCGGCGTCGGACTGGAAACCGCTGAAGATCATGAACAGGCCCACGATGATGAGCGCGGCGATGGCGATGATCTTGATCAGCGCGAACCAGAACTCGGTCTCACCGAACGCCTTCACGGTGGCGAGGTTGAGGACCAGGAGGATGATGACGGTGGCAATGCCCGGAATCCACAGCTGAATGCCCGGCCAGAGTTCCTGGGAGTACCCGGCGATGGCGATGACGTCCGCAATGCCGGTGATCACCCAGCAGAACCAGTAGGTCCAGCCGGTGAAGAAGCCCGCCCACGGTCCCAGCAGGTCCGCGGCGAAGTCGCTGAAGGACTTGTAGTTCAGGTTGGAGAGCAGCAGTTCGCCCATGGCCCGCATCACGAAGAACAGCATGAAGCCGATGATCATGTACACGAAGATGACGGACGGGCCGGCCGCGGAAATGGTCTTGCCGGAACCCATGAACAGGCCGGTGCCGATGGCGCCGCCAATGGCGATCAGCTGGATGTGCCTGTTGCTGAGCTGCCGCTCCAGGTGGGGCGGCGTGCCCGGGGTGTTGACGGTTTTAGTACTCACGTGCTGCTCCTCGAATAAGTGCTGGCTGGAGTGCCGTTGGGGAAGACGCGGGACCCACTTCATCGGGGACCGCATCGAGGTTGTTGAAGCTGTAAAGATGGATCCCTGCGAGGCCGGGCTGACTTTCGAGCGCGGCCACCAGGGACTTGGGTGAGTAACGGTCCCCGCTGAGCAGCTTGCGCGCCAGCGGGCCTTTGCGGCTGAGGAATTTCAGGGAACTTCCGACGCCGATCTGCGTGGCCAGGTTGACCAGCTTGGTCCGCGGGACGGACCCCGCCACGCCCGCCCAGACGGGCAGGTCAACGCCCTCACGGCGCAGGAGCGCCGCGAAGTCGAGGATTTTCGGGGCGGAGAAACACATCTGGGTAACGATGCTGGTGGCCAGGTGCTGCTTGGCCATGAGCTCGTCCACCAGGTCAAGGGCGGCCACCGACGGGTGGCCTTCCGGGTAGCCCGCCACGCCTGCGCGCATGCGGCCCCCGGTGTACTGGGCGATGTCTTCGAGCAGCGGCAGGGCCGACTCGTACGGGCCGGCCGGGTTCTTCCGGTCGCCGCCGATCACAAACACTTCACCGATGCCGGCGACGTCGCAGTCGCGCAGGGTATCGGTCAGCTGGGCCCGGCTCGGCATGCTGCGCGCGGCCAGGTGCGGGATGACGGTATAGCCAAGCATGCTCAGCTCCACCGACACCCGCATGGTCCGTTCGATCCCGTGGTGCGGCAGGCACGTCACGGTGAGCGCGGTGGTCAGCGGAACCAAATTCTGGACCTGGTCCACGATCCCCGGGGAGGGGATGATCTCGATTCTGGTAGGGAACATCATTGGTCCTTATCTAGATTTCCGGAGGTTCCCGGGCTCAGCTCGCGTGGGCTGCCAGCAGTGAGCTGGCTTCCTGGCGGGTGCTGCCTGAGGACTCGATGTGCGCGAGCTCGGCGGGGATTTCCCAGCCTTTCTTCCGCATCGCGGTGGCCCAGAGCCGGCCGGCACGGTAGGAGGAACGGACCAGCGGGCCGGACATGACGCCGAGGAACCCGAGTTCGTCCGCCTCGTGCTGGAGGTCCACGAATTCCTGCGGCTTGACCCAGCGGTCCACCGGCAGGTGCCTCTCGGACGGGCGCAGGTACTGGGTGATGGTGATCAGGTCACAGCCGGCCTCATGCAGGTCGCGGAGGGCTTCGGAGATTTCCTCGCGGGTCTCGCCCATGCCCAGGATCAGGTTGGACTTGGTCACCATGCCCAGCTTCCGGCCCTGCGTGATCACATCCAGGGACCGTTCGTAGCGGAACGCGGGCCGGATCCGCTTGAAAATCCGGGGCACGGTCTCGACGTTGTGCGCGAAGACCTCGGGCTTGGAATCGCAGATCGCCGCGATGTTCTCGGGCTTGCCGGAGAAGTCCGGGATCAGCAGCTCCACGCCGGTGCCGGGGTTCAGTTCGTGGATCTTCCGGACCGTCTCGGCGTACAGCCACACGCCCTCGTCCTCGAGGTCGTCGCGGGCCACGCCGGTGACGGTGGCGTAGCGCAGCTGCATGGCCTGCACGCTCCGGGCCACCTTGGTGGGTTCGAACATGTCCACCGGGGAGGGTTTGCCGGTATCGATCTGGCAGAAGTCACAGCGCCGGGTGCACTCGGAGCCGCCGATCAGGAACGTGGCTTCCTTGTCTTCCCAGCACTCGAAAATGTTCGGGCAGCCGGCCTCTTCACAGACCGTGTGCAGGCCCTCTTTTTTGACCAGGTTCTTGAGCTGGACGTACTCAGGACCCATCTGGACCTTGGCCTTGATCCACTCCGGCTTCCGCTCCACGGGGACAGCCGAGTTCCGCTGCTCAACACGCAGCAGCTTCCGGCCTTCTGGTGCCAGTGTCATCAGTACTCTTTCCTTAGCATTCCACCACGTTGACGGCGAGGCCGCCCATGGCTGTTTCCTTGTATTTGGAGCTCATGTCCTTGCCGGTTTCCCGCATGGTGACAATCACTTCGTCCAGCGACACCCGGTGGGTACCGTCGCCCCAGAGCGCCATCTTGGCCGCGTTGATGGCCTTCGCGGCGGCGATCGCGTTCCGCTCGATGCAGGGAACCTGCACCAGCCCGCCGATCGGATCGCACGTGAGGCCCAGATTGTGTTCCATCGCGATTTCCGCGGCGTTTTCCACCTGTTGGGGTGTGCCGCCCATGACCTCCGCGAGCCCTGCCGCCGCCATCGACGACGCCGAGCCCACCTCGCCCTGGCAGCCCACCTCGGCGCCCGAAATGGACGCCTGTTCCTTGTAAAGCACCCCGATGGCACCGGCGGTGAGCAGGAACTTGACCACAACGTCGTCGCGGTCTTCCTGCGTTGCCTTGTCCATCCCGGGTGCGAAATGCAGTGCGTAATACAGGACCGCGGGGATGATCCCGGCCGCGCCGTTGGTGGGCGCGGTGACCACGCGGCCGCCGGATGCGTTCTCCTCGTTGACCGCCAGGGCGATCAGGTTCACCCATTCCTGCCAGTATTTCGGGTCCCGGTCCTTGTCCTCCTTGAGGAGGCGTTCGTGCCAGTCAGGCGCACGACGGCGGACCTTCAGTCCCCCGGGCAGCAAGCCTTCGCGCTTCAGGCTGACGTTGACGCATTCCTCCATGACGGAGTAGATGTGCAGCAGGCCCTCGCGGATCTCCTCCTCGGTGCGGGAGGCGCGTTCGTTGACGAACATGATCTCGCCGATGGACAGGCCCTTGGACTGGCACCGGCCCAGCAGCTCCGCCGCGGTGCGGAACGGCAGCGGCAGTTCCTTCTTGGACTCGTCGAGTTCCTTCAGGGCTGCGTCTTCTTCGCCTTCGCGGACAATGAAGCCGCCGCCGACGGAGAAGAAGGTGGCCTTGTGAAGCTCTTCGCCGTTTTCGTCGGAGACCGAGAAGGTCATGCCGTTGGTGTGGCGCGGCAGGACGGTCAGCGGGCGCAGGATCATGTCCTTGACGCCGTAGGGAAGCTGTACGCCCCCGCCTTCACCGGCGCCGGCAAGCTGCAGCATCCCGGTCTCGGCGATCGCGGCGAGCCGCTCCTCCACCTCATCCGGCAGGATCTTTTCGGGGTGGTACCCCTCCAGGCCCAGCAGGATGGCCGTCATGGTGCCGTGGCCGTGGCCAGTTGCAGCGAGCGACCCGTAAAGGTCCACCCGCAGCCCCGCGACCCTGTCCAGGACCCCGGAGCTTTTGAGCTCCTCGGCAAACACAGCAGCGGCGCGCATGGGCCCCACCGTGTGCGAGCTCGACGGTCCGATCCCGATCGAAAAAAGATCAAAGACTCCAACAGCCATGACGGTTCCTAACTAACTAATTCTTCGTGATGCGGCACCGCAGTAGACGGTGCCGCACGGGGTGCCGGCGGGACTGGCATCCGGCAGCGTGCGTCAAAGCGAGGAACGAGCTAGCACGCAGAGGATGTCAGTCCCACCGGCCCAGAGGGCTAGAGGCCCGGGTACAGCGGGTGGGCTTCGGCGAGTGCCTCGACCCGGTGACGGAGACCGGAAAGGTCCGCGTCGACGTCGGCAATCAATGCCTCGGCGATGATGTCCGCAACTTCACGGAACGCTGCCTCGCCGAAGCCACGGGTGGCCAGGGCGGGGGTGCCGATGCGGAGACCGGAGGTGACCATCGGGGGGCGCGGGTCGAAGGGCACGGCGTTGCGGTTGACGGTGATGTCAATCGCGGCCAGGCGGTCTTCGGCCTGCTGGCCGTTGAGCTCGCAGTTGCGCAGGTCAACCAGGACCAGGTGGACGTCGGTGCCGCCGGAGATCACGGAGATCCCCTTGGCGGTGACGTCCGGCTGGACCAGGCGGTCGGCCAGGATGCTGGCACCCAGCAGGACGCGCTGCTGGCGTTCCTTGAACTCGGCCGAGGCCGCGATCTTGAAAGCCACAGCCTTGCCGGCGATGACGTGCTCCAGCGGCCCGCCCTGCTGGCCCGGGAACACTGCCGAGTTGATCTTCTTGGCGATGTCGGCGTCGTTGGAGAGGATGATGCCGCCGCGCGGACCGGCGAGGGTCTTGTGCGTGGTGGAGGTGACAACGTGGGCGTGCGGCACCGGGCTCGGGTGCAGGCCAGCTGCAACCAGGCCGGCGAAGTGCGCCATGTCCACCATCAGGTAGGCACCCACCAGATCAGCGATCCGGCGGAACTCGGCGAAGTCCAGCTGGCGGGCGTAGGCGGACCAGCCGGCAACGATCAGCTGCGGCTTGGTCTCCAGCGCCAGGCGCTCCACCTCGGCCATGTCAATGGTGTGGGTGTCTTCGCGGACCTGGTACGGGACCACGTTGTAGAGCTTGCCGGAGAAGTTGATCTTCATGCCGTGCGTCAGGTGACCGCCGTGGGCCAGGTTCAGGCCCATGATGGTGTCGCCCGGCTTGATGAGCGCGTGCATCACCGAAGCGTTGGCCTGTGCACCCGAGTGCGGCTGCACGTTGGCGAACTCGGCGCCGAACAGTGCCTTGACGCGGTCGATGGCCAACTGCTCGATGACGTCAACGTGCTCGCAGCCACCGTAGTAGCGCTTGCCCGGGTAGCCCTCGGCGTACTTGTTGGTCAGGACCGAGCCCTGTGCCTGCATGACGGCGACAGCGGTGTGGTTCTCCGAAGCGATCATCTCAAGGCCGTCACGCTGGCGGCCCAGTTCGTCGTTGATTTTGACGGCGATTTCCGGGTCCAGCGCGCTCAGGTCCGCGTCCAGACTCGGGGAGACTACCTGCTCGAAGGTGGTTTCCGCTGTGGTGCTCACAGTTCGCCGCCGTTTGCCTCGGCGTATTCCTGTGCGGACAGCAGCGGGCCCTCTTCGGTCACGGTGACCTTGAAGAGCCAGCCGGCACCGTACGGGTCAGAGTTGATCACTGCGGGATCGCTGACGGCGCCGTCATTGATCTCGGTGACCTCGCCCGTGACCGGGGAGTACAGGTCGGAGACGGACTTGGTGGACTCGATCTCGCCACAGGTTTCGCCTGCGGTCACGGTGGCGCCTACCTCGGGCAGGTCCACGTACACAATGTCGCCCAGTGCCTCAGCAGCTACAGCGGACACGCCAATGACGGACGGACCTTCGCCGTCGGTGGAGATCCACTCGTGCTCGGCGGAGTACTTCAGTTCAGCGGCAACCTTGGCCATGTTGTGTTTCCTTAAGTTCGGTATCGAAAGTGAGAGAGCGTTCGCCCAAACACCACATCAAGTGAGAGAGCGTCCGGTCAAAACGTGCAACAAGTGAGAGAGCGTTCTGGGGTGGTTGGGGTTCGGCCCAACCACCGGAGTTGGGGTGGTGGGCTCGAGGGGCCGGCAGCCCGGGGTTCGGCCCACCCACCGGAGTTGGGGCTGGGGCTGGCATCCGGCAGCATGCGTCAAAGCGAGGAACGAGCAGCATGCAGAGGATGTCAGCCCCAGCCCCCGGAGGGCTTACTTTTGGCGCTTGTAGAACGGGAGGGCGATGACCTCGAAAGGCTCTGCCTTGCCGCGCAGGTCGACGTCCAGGGCGGTGCCGAGTTCGGCGTGCTCGACGTCGACGTAGGCCAGTGCAACCGGGTAGCCGAGGGTGGGGCTGGGCTGGCCGGAGGTCACTTCGCCTACGACGTTGCCGTCCTTGAGGACCGGGTAGCCGCCACGGCCGGCGCGGCGTCCGAGGCCCTTCAGGCCCACGAGCTTGCGCTTGGAACCGGCTTCCTTGGCTGCTTCGAGGGCGGAGCGGCCCACGAAGTCGCCTTCCTTGGACTTGAGCGCCACCACGGGGCCCAGGCCGGCGTCGAACGGTGAACGCTCGAGCGAGAGCTCGTTGCCGTAGAGCGGCATGCCGGCTTCGAGGCGCAGCGAGTCGCGGGAGGCGAGGCCGCACGGGATGATGCCGAACTCTTCGCCGGCTGCGGCAACCTTGGCCCACAGGTCAGCGGCGTCGGCGTTCGGAATGAACAGTTCGAAGCCGTCTTCACCGGTGTAGCCGGTGCGGGCCAGGATGACGTTGTGGCCGGCGATGGTCAGCTCGTTGAACGCGTAGTACTTCAGGTCGGTGACCAGCGCGTGCTGGGCCTCGTCCGTCAGCTTCAGCAGGATGGCCTCGGCCTTGGGACCCTGGACGGCGATGAGGGAGGTCTCCGCGGAGGCGTCCTCCACCTTCACGTCGAAGTTCGCTGCGCGCTCGGCGAGGGCGGCGGCGACGGTAGGTGCGTTGCCCGCGTTGGGGACCACGAGGTACTTCTCGTCACCGAAACGGTAGACGATCAGGTCATCGATGATGCCGCCGTCGGCGTTGCAGATCAGCGAGTACTTGGCCTTGCCGTCCGCGATGGCGGAGAGCTTGCCCACCAGGGCGTAGTCCAGGAACGCGCCGGCCGCGGGGCCGGTGACCCAGACTTCGCCCATGTGGGAGAGGTCGAACAGGCCGGCTGCGTTGCGGACTGCGTGGTGCTCAGCGAGCTCGGAGCTGTACTTCAGGGGCATCTGCCAGCCACCGAAATCGGTGAAGGAGGCGCCGAGTTTCTTGTGCTCTTCGTAGAGCGCGGTGTACTTCTCAGTCATGGTCGGAATCCTTAGTCTTCAAACTCGGAAAGCGGCGGGCAGGAGCAGATGAGGTTACGGTCGCCGCCGGCGCCGTCGATGCGGCCTACCGGGGCGAAGTACTTGTCCTGCTTGAGGTGGTGGACCGGGAACACGGCCTGCTCACGGCTGTAGCTGCGGTTCCAGTCGGAATTTACGACGGCGGCAGCGGTGTGGGGTGCGTGGCGCAGCATGCTGTCCTCCACCGTGAAGTCGCCGTTGGCAACCTGGTCGATTTCCTTGCGGATGGTGATCATCGCGTCGATGAACCGGTCGATCTCCACCAGGTCCTCGGACTCGGTGGGCTCCACCATCAGGGTGCCCGCAACCGGGAACGCCAGGGTGGGGGCGTGGAAGCCGTAGTCGATGAGGCGCTTGGCCACGTCCTCGGCGGTGACGCCGGTCTTCGCGGTCAGTGCGCGCAGGTCCAGGATGCACTCGTGCGCAACCAGGCCGCCCTCGCCGGTGTAGAGGACCGGGAAGTGCTCGTTGAGGCGGGCCGCAACGTAGTTCGCTGCGAGCAGCGCGCTCTTCGTGGCTTCCTTCAGGCCTTCGCCGCCCATGAGCTTCACGTACGCCCAGGAGATCGGGAGGACGCCGGCGGAACCGAAGTTCGAGGCGCTGATAGCCACGCCGGTTGATACGGCGGAGCCGGTCTGGTGTGCCGCCTTGTTGGCGTCGCCGGGCATGAACGGTGCCAGGTGGGCCTTGGCTGCGACCGGGCCAACGCCGGGTCCGCCGCCGCCGTGCGGGATGCAGAAGGTCTTGTGCAGGTTCAGGTGGCTGACGTCGCCGCCGAACTTGCCCGGCTGTGCCAGACCCACCAGGGCGTTCAGGTTGGCCCCGTCAACGTAGACCTGGCCGCCCGCTGCGTGGACAGCGTCGCAGATCTCGGTCACGTCAGCGTCGTACACGCCGTGGGTGGAGGGGTAGGTGATCATGATGGCCGAAAGGACATCCTTGTGGGCCTCGATCTTGGCGAACAGGTCCGCGTGGTCGATCGTGCCGTCGGCAGCGGTGGCCACAACGACCACCTTCATGCCCGCCAGGACGGCGGACGCGGCGTTGGTGCCGTGGGCCGAGGCCGGGATCAGGCAGATGTTGCGCTGGGTGTCACCGTTGGAGCGGTGGTAGCCGCGGATGGCGAGCAGGCCGGCGAGCTCGCCCTGGGACCCGGCGTTCGGCTGCAGGGAGACCTGGTCGTAGCCGGTGATCTCGGCAAGGTCAGCTTCCAGGCCGCTGATCAGTTCGCGCCAGCCCACGGTCTGGGACTCCGGAGCGAACGGGTGGATGGAGGCGAACTCCGGCCAGGACATGGCTTCCATCTCGGCGGTGGCGTTCAGCTTCATGGTGCACGAACCCAGCGGGATCATGGTGCGGTCCAGGGCCAGGTCACGGTCGCTCAGCTTGCGGATGTAACGCAGCAGCTGGGTCTCGGAACGGTGCGTGTTGAACACCGGGTGCTGCATGAACTCGGAGGTGCGGAGCACCTCTGAGGGCAGTTCGAAGCCCTTCGCGTCCGCTACCGGACCGGCACCGAAGGCGACGGCGATCGAGGACAGGACATCCGTCGTCGTGGTTTCATCCACGGAGACGCCGATGGTGTCCGCGTCGATGTGGCGCAGGTTGATCCCGCGTGCTTCGGCGGCGGCGATGACCTTGTCGGCCTTGCCCGGGACGGACACCGTGAGGGTGTCGAAGAAGGTCTCGGTGGCCAGTTCGCGGCCGGCAGCCTTCAGCGTGGTGGCGAGGGTGCGGGCGTGGGTGTTGACGCGCTCGGCGATCGCCTTCAGGCCGTCCGGGCCGTGGTAGACGGCGTAGAAGGAGGAGACGATGGCCAGCAGTGCCTGCGCGGTGCAGATGTTGGAGGTGGCCTTTTCGCGGCGGATGTGCTGCTCGCGGGTCTGGAGTGCCAGACGGTAGGCGGGCAGGCCGGCGTCGTCCTTGGACACACCGACGAGGCGGCCGGGCATGGAACGCTCCAGGCCCTTGGCGACGGCCATGTAGGCGGCGTGCGGGCCGCCGAAGAACAGCGGCACGCCGAAACGCTGGGTGGAGCCGACGGCGATGTCAGCGCCCTGCTCACCGGGAGGGGTGATCAGGGTCAGGGCCAGCAGGTCAGCGGCGACCGTGACCAGCGCGCCGCGTTCCTTGGCTTCCTTGATGACTGCGGACTGGTCCCAGACACGGCCGGAGACGCCGGGCTGCTGCAGGACGATGCCGTTGATGTCGCCCTCGGGCAGGCCCTTGGACAGGTCGGCGACCTCAACCTCGAAGCCCAGGGCCTCGGCGCGGCCCTTCACGATGGCGATGGTCTGCGGCAGGACGTCGGCGTCCAGGACGGTCTTGCCGTCGTGCGCGGCCTTGTTCTTGTTCGCGCGGCGCATCATCAGGACGGCCTCGGCGACGGCGGTGGCTTCGTCCAGCAGGGAGGCGTTGGCGATGGGCAGGCCCACGAGGTCCTGGACCATGGTCTGGAAGTTCAGCAGTGCTTCGAGCCGGCCCTGGGAAATCTCGGGCTGGTACGGCGTGTACGCGGTGTACCAGGCCGGGGCTTCGAGGATGTTGCGGCGGATCACGGCGGGCGTGATGGTGTCGTAGTAACCCTGGCCGATCATCTGCACGGCCATCTTGTTCTTGCCAGCGAGCGTACGCAGCTCGGCCAGGACCTCAACCTCGCTGAGGGCGGCATCGAGGGCCAGGGGCTTGGCCTGGCGGATCGAATCGGGGACGGCAACGTCAACCAGGCCGTCAACGCTGTCGTAGCCGACAGCCTTGAGCATGGTTTCGATGTCGGCCTGGCGGCGGGCACCGATATGCCGGTCGGCAAAGTTGGTGGGGGACGACTGAACAGTCATGAAAGGAACTCCATAATTCAGGTGGCGTCCGCTGGGTACGCCACATTGATTCGGGTTCCTCTCCGCTCTGTATTGGACCTGAGAGTTTCCGCTCCACCTGCTTTTACAGGATGGCGCTTGCACCGTCGGTGAGCCCGTTGCCGGACTGCTTTCCAGAGTTGCCTAACCGCGGCGGTACGTGGGCCTGAGAGATTCCCGGAGAGGATTTGCTCCTACGGCGCCTGCTTAACGTACTGGCAGGACTCTCCCGCCGCAGATCAATAGCTGTGTCACAAAAGTCCGTGACACGCCTCACAGCTTACCGCGTCCTGGTTCCGCTCGCAATTCTCCGGACCGCGACGGCCGTCACAGCCCGCCACCCAACCAACGCGGGGTCACTCTACGCCCGATATTTACACATTATCGGGCTTAGGGTGACCCCGCGTTGCTGTGAAAAGGCCGACGACGGTCTGAGCGTGTCTACGCGTCGGTGCTCTTCCGCCGTCGTCGTTCGTTGCGGCGCAGCTGCAGGATCCGCGCTCCGCCTGCGATGGCTACGAGGATCCCGCCCCCGACGGCTGCGATGAAGAAAGCCACACCCTGCGCAAGGCTGCCCTCCCAGCCGAGAAACCTGACTGCGACCATGTCCTGGTTCTGGATAAAGAAGATGATCAAGAGCACCAACACCACGAGGCTGACTGCCACCGCACTCCAGATGACGGCGGCCCGGGTTGTGCGGGTCCTGTCGGTGGCACTCCCCTGGGCTGGAGAAACAGGCGCGGTGGGCCGGACTGCGGGCTGAGCCGGCGGGTTGGCTAAGTTCTCCGGCTGAGCAGGCGGGGTGGGCGGCGCGTCTGAAGGTTGCAGCGGTTCTTCTGTGCTCATACCGTCATTGTCCGCCTCCAGGGGGGCTTTCGGGGGCAACCGGGCCGTTCAGGCCGAAGGAGTTGGGCAGGTCAGGCCGGGGCGTCGGCCGTCAGCCGCTCACCGTTGTAGAACTCAAGCTGCCAGCCGTCGTCGATGTGGTGGTGGGCGAGGTTGAGGACGGCGTTGTCGATGCTGTGCAGGGTGCGGCCGATGGCGCGGCTGAGGCTTACCCGCAGCAACGTGCCGTGGGCCACCACCAGGACGCGCTGGCCCCGGAATTCCTCCGCCAGGGCCTCCAGCGCGGTGAGGCCCCGGATGGCTGCTTCCTCTTCGCTCTCGGCGCCCTGGAAGCCGCCCGGAATGCGCAGGGCCTCCAGCTCGGGACCGGCCTGCATGCCTTCCGCCTGGCCGAAACTGCGCTCCGTCAGTTCCGGGACGTGGCGGGCCACGGTCAATCCGAGCCCGTCGGCGATCAGGCCGGCGGTTTCCGCCGCACGGCTCAGCGGCGAGGACACCACCGCGTCCCACTGGTGACCGGAAAGATTGGCGACGGCGTCGCGCGCCTGTCCGCGGCCGACGTCGTTCAGGGGAATGTCGGTGGCTCCCTGGAGCCGGCGCTCGGCGTTCCAGTCAGTCTGGCCATGGCGTACGAGGGCGAACGTCGTGAAGGTCATGCCTTCCATTGTCCCCGACGGCGGGACGGTGGCGGGCCGGGCGTGACGGGCCCCACTCCCACCGGTCAACTGGTCATCAGCGGGCGGCCAGCCGCCCCATGCGTCGAACCTAATGCACTAGCGGGCGCCGCCGGCCGGACCGCTTCCCACCAGCGGCACCACCGTGACCGAGCCGAGGTTGCGCAGCGAGGCCCGCGCCTTCGCTTCCAGGCCATGCGCGACGGCGGCGAACTCGCCCAGGTGCGTGGCGGCGTCGGCCGGGACGGTGATTTCCGCGTGCAGCCGGTGCCCGCTCCACCGCAGGCGCGAGGAACTTCCCTCCGGCGCGTTCTCGGCGACCAGCGCCGCGAGCCGGTCCGTCAGGGCAGGATCGACGCCGTCCAGCAGCCGTCGGCCGACGTCCCGGACCGTGCCCCACAACAGGACGCCGATGGCCGCGGAGATGAGCAGCCCGACGATGGGATCAGCCAATGGGAATCCCAGCCAGATACCCACCACTCCGGCGACCACGGCCAGCGACGTGAACCCGTCCGTCCGGGCGTGAATGCCGTCCGCCAGCAGGGCGGCCGAGCCGATTCGCCGGCCCACCCGGATCCGGTAGATGGCCACCAGCTCATTGCCGGCAAAGCCCACCAGCCCTGCCGCCAGTACCCAGCCGAGGTTGTGCACGGGCTGCGGTTCAAAGAAGCGGCGAATGGATTCGACGGCGGCAACAACTGCCGAAAGGGCGATCATGGCCACGATGAACAGGCCGGCCAGGTCCTCGGCTTTGCCCAGGCCGTAGGTGAAGGTCCGCGAGGCCGGCCGGCGGCCCAACACAAACGCGATCCAGAGCGGTACCGCGGTGAGGGCATCGGAGAAGTTGTGGACCGTGTCCGCAAGTAGGGCCACGGATCCGCTGATCAGGACGATGACCAGCTGGAAGACGGAGGTGGCGCCGAGGCCGAGCATGGAAATCTTCACGGCCCGGATGCCCTGGGCACTGCTCTCCAGTGCATCATCCACCGAGTCCGCGGAGTCGTGGGAATGCGGGACGAACAGTTCCTGCAGCCAGCCCTTGAACCCCGAGGCGTGGTGGTGATCGTGACCGTGGTGGTGCTCGTGATCGTGCCTGTGGTGGTGGCCGTCATGGCTGTGCTCGTGTTCGTGGTGGTGGTGCGTCTCCTCCCCGTGGTGAGGCCCGCCGTCGGCCGTTTCCGGGTGCAGGTGCTGGCCGGTCTCGGCCTGCTTGTGGCTCATTCCGCGGCCCCCCAAGAAGCGTGAGCTGCCATGCCATGGTTTGGAGCTATCCCCAAGGTGTGCTCGGCCTGATGGATGGCGTCCGCCACCAGCTGCCAGGCGTGGCCATTTTGCAGGTGGTAAAAGACCTTGGTTCCCTCCTGGCGGGTGGCGACCAGCCGCGCCAGCCGCATCTTGGCCAGGTGCTGGGACACGGCGGCGGGCGTCTTTCCGGCGATTTCTGCGAGCGCATTCACGGGAAGCTCGCCGTCACGGAGGGCCAGGATCAGCCGTACCCGGGTGGCATCGGCCAGCATCGCAAAGACTTCCACCGCCAGCTCGACGTATTGGCTGTCGGGGGTCAACCCTACAGTCTGGCTATCAGGCATCAGCTCCAGAGCCTTCGTATCTGCATTCATACGCAGATACTTTCATTTCCGGGGTGCCGGTGCAAGGCGGGGCCGGCCACGGAACTCACGGACCTTGCCTGAAGGGGCCACAGCACGCGCCTGCATCTCGCGGAGGAGAATGTCCAGCCCTGACGGCCCTTCCGGCAACTGTGCCAGCCGCAATATTTCGGCGGCCACCGCAGCGAGTTTGATGTTGCGGTGACTACTGTGGGCAACGAGCATCTGAAAGGCATCGTCTGAACCCACTAGCAACCTGCCCATCAGGATGCCCCGGGCCTGGTCGATAGTGCCGCGCGTGGCGGTGGCCGCCACCACAGCCTCCCGGGTGACCTCCTCCGTCTCCCGGCGCAGCGTGGTGGACACATCAAGAAGGATGCCCTCCAGCGCCGTCACCGTCCCGTTGCTGTCCACGATCGCATCGCCGGAGGTCAGGACATGGCGGGTGTATAACTGGGCATCGATCACCCGGTGATACATGCAGAAATAGCCGCCATGACGGAGCACCTTCGCCACGATCTCCTGGCACCGCTGCCTGTCGTCGGGATGCTTATGGGAGTACAGCAATTCCAGGGTGGGCACCACCTCGCCCCGCCCATAGCCGTGGATCCGGTACATCTCATCGGACCACTGGAGCGCCCCGGAAGGAAATTCTGCCCGGAAAGTGCCTGCCAGGCAGAGGCCGTCGCCGAGGGCGCTGGAGTAGGTCATCGGGCTGTTGAGATTAGCCATCGGGGGACGCCTCCAAACGATATCCGGCCACCGCCATTGGAAGCCAGCATCCCTCCAGTATGGACTCGGCGCTGTTCGCAGTGACAGTCAGTGGAGCCTTCGTTGCGGCTCCCGGTGGCGGCGGGAGACGGTTAAAGAGCTTGACCGCTATACCCCCTGGGGGTATATTAAAAGTGTTGTCAGTGAAGTGGTATGTCCAGGCAGGTGCCCCGCACCGCCGTCACAGCCGTTCAACCCCAGCGCCCATCACCACGTCGCGAAGGAAGAGAACCAGACATGTCTGCAACCGGGAATGACTCTCACAACCAGCGTCCCGGCGGAGTAGGCGTGCATGGCCACGACACTCCGGGCCACACCGCCCCAACCCCCGAAAGCATGGCCCACACGCACACGGACCACGCCGCACACAAGCACGGCGCCGACGACGACCACACCGTCCACACGCACGGCCAGCATGCCGGCCACAGCACGGCCATGTTCAAGAACCGGTTCTGGCTCACCCTGGTCCTCTCGGTGCCCGTCGTCTACTTCAGCCCCATGGTGGGACACCTGCTGGGCTACATGCCTCCGATGTTCCCCGGCTCGGCCTGGATCCCCGCCGTTCTGGGAACAGGCATTTTCTTCTACGGCGGCCAGCCGTTCCTGAAGGGCGGCGTCCAGGAACTGAAGAACCGCCAGCCCGGAATGATGCTGCTGATCGCCATGGCCATCACCGTGGCGTTCGCCGCGTCGTGGATCACCACCCTGGGCATCGGCGGCTTCGACCTGGACTTCTGGTGGGAACTGGCATTGCTGGTGGCCATCATGCTCCTCGGCCACTGGCTTGAAATGCGAGCCCTCGGCTCGGCCCAGGGCGCCCTCGATGCGCTCGCCGCGCTGCTGCCCGATGAGGCGGACCGCGTCACCGCCGACGGCACCGAGACCGTGCCCGTGTCCGAACTCCGCGAAGGCGACACCGTCCTGGTCCGCTCCGGGGCCCGGATGCCGGCCGACGGCACCGTGGTGGACGGCCAGGCCGAGTTCGACGAATCCATGATCACCGGCGAATCCAAAACCGTCCCGCGCGGCGTGGGCGACAGTGTGGTGGCCGGAACCGTGGCCACGGACAACAGTGTCCGCGTCCGCGTCACCGCCGTCGGGGACCACACCGCACTCGCCGGGATCCAGCGCCTCGTCGCCGAAGCCCAGGCGTCATCTTCGAAGGCGCAGGCCCTGGCCGACCGGGCCGCAGCATTCCTGTTTTACTTCGCGGCCGGCGCCGGCGTGATCACGTTCATTGTCTGGACCCTGCTGGGCAGTGTGCCCGAGGCCGTCACGCGCACCGTCACCGTGCTGGTGATCGCCTGCCCCCACGCCCTGGGCCTGGCCATTCCGCTGGTGATCGCCATTTCCACCGAACAGGCAGCCCGGGCCGGCGTCCTCATCAAAAACCGGATGGCCCTTGAACGCATGCGCACCGTGGACGTGGTCCTCTTCGACAAGACCGGGACCCTGACCACCGGCGAACCCGACCTGAAGGACATTGCCGCTGCCCCGGGCGTCGACGAGGGTACCCTGCTGGCCCTGGCGGCCGCCGTCGAGTCCGACAGCGAACACCCCGTGGCCCGCGCCATCGTCCGGGCCGCACGCCAGCGCGGCCTGACGCTGCCGGCCGCACGCGACTTCAGCTCTCTGACGGGACGCGGCGTCCGCGCCACCGTGGACGGACGCGAGGTGCACGTTGGCGGACCCGCGCTCCTGCGCGAGCTCGGCGTCGTCGAGCCCGAATCCCTGGCGCTGGCCACCCGCGGGTGGATGGACCGCGGCGCCGCGGTGCTGCATGTAATTGACGACGGCGGCCGCGCCCTGGGTGCCGTGAGTCTCGAAGATGCCGTGCGGACGGAGTCGCGGCAGGCCGTAGCGGCGCTGCAGAACCGCGGTGTCCGGGTGGGCATGATTACCGGCGATGCCCGGCAGGTAGCCCAGGCCGTGGCGGAGGAACTGCACATCGACGAGGTATTCGCCGAGGTCCTGCCTGCGGACAAGGACAAGAAGGTGGCCGAGCTGCAGGCCCGCGGACTGAAAGTGGCGATGGTGGGCGACGGCGTCAACGACTCCCCGGCGCTCGCCCGTGCTGAGGTGGGAATCGCCATCGGCGCCGGAACCGACGTTGCCATGGAAACAGCGGGTGTGGTCCTGGCCGGAAACGATCCCCGGGCGGTGCTGTCCATGCTTGACCTCTCCCGGGCCAGCTACCGGAAGATGTGGCAGAACCTGGTCTGGGCGACCGGCTACAACGTCCTGTCAGTGCCGCTGGCCGCGGGCGTCCTGGCCTTCGCCGGCGTGGTGTTATCGCCCGCCGCCGGTGCGGTACTGATGTCCGTTTCCACCATTGTGGTGGCACTCAACGCCCAGCTGCTGCGGCGCGTGAAACTCAACCCCGCGGACGTACGTTGACCCTCCAACGCTCTCTCACTTACCGCAGGTTTTCGGCCAACGCTCTCGCGGATCCTGCAGGTTTTCGCCAGACGCTCCTGCGCTGTGCTCTTCTCCTGGGGCTTCTGGCAGTGATCGCCGGGATCTTCGGCATGCACGTGATGACCGGCGGACATGCTGCGCACGGCTCCGGCTTCGCCAACAGCACTGTCAGCAGCCACCCCAGCACCGGCACCGTTTCCACGGGCGCCGCGGCCGCCGTCGGACATTCCCATCAGCACACGGAACCTCTTGCCGGGCACGCCGAGAAGCCATCCGCGGCGGCCGGCTCCTGCGGCGGTTCGTGCCACAGCATGGTGACGTCTGCCGCGTCCTGCACGCCCTCGGCCAAGACCGGCACCCTGACGGTCTTTCCGCCACCCGCCGGCGGGGTCATCGTCCACCCGGACCCGCACTGGTCCGGCCACCCCGCACGCATTTACCCTTACCGACCGCCGGGTCCAACGCCCTGCGAACTGTCCATCAGCCGGACGTAAACCGGAACTGCGCCATCCAACCCCATCGCAGTTCCCACCATCGTTTTGAAGGACACTTTCCATGAACACCAAGATTCGCACCACCGTGATCGCTGCGGCCCTGACAGCCTCCCTGGGCCTGGCCGGCTGCGCAGCCGAGTCCACCCCCGCCGGCGGGATCACCATGCCCGGGATGCACGGCGCCAGCTCAGGCCCCATGTCGGGCATGATGCCGGACGCTGACGACGACCATAACCAGGCGGACATCATGTTCGCCCAGATGATGATCCCGCACCATGCCCAGGCGGTGGAGATGAGCGACATCATGCTCGCGAAGCAGGACATCCCGGCAGACGTCACCACCCTGGCCACCAAAATCAAGGCAGCCCAGGCCCCCGAGATTGAACTGATGACCGGCTGGCTGAAGGCCTGGAACCAGCCCACCGGCATGACGGGCTCAACCGTGCCCGGCCATTCGATGGGCGGCATGGTGGACGCGGACGGCATCAACAAGCTGAAGTCAGCCCAAGGTACCGACGCCGTCCGGCTGTTCCTCCAGCAGATGATCGGCCACCACGACGGCGCCATCGACATGGCCCAGCAGGAAATCCGCACCGGCAAGTACCCCGCCACAATCCAACTGTGCCGGGACATCGTGACCTCGCAGGGGGCGGAGATCAAGGAGATGAAGGCGCTGCTGGCCGGCCTCTGACCCCATCCCGGGCTGAGAGAGCGTTACGGGAAAACCCACATCAACTGAGAGAGCGTCGGATCGGGC
>NZ_JANFCZ010000022.1 GCF_024391045.1 Pseudarthrobacter sulfonivorans | reverse complement strand
TTGGCCGCTTCGACTTCGAGCATCAGATTGCCGTCCTCTTCAACGAGCTTCGGCTGATAGACGTGCGGCTTGCGCTTGTAGCTGAGGTAGGCGATGCAGCCGTTCGCGGCGGCCATCTTTTCGAGCATGATCTCCGAGCCGGGCACCAGGAGCTGCCCAAGTGTCAGGCCAACAGTGTTCTCCTGGCCCGCCTCATCGCCAAGGGCGGTGGTGTTGCGTTCGGCGATGGCCTTGGTGGCGCACACCCAGCGGCCCCAGATGCCCTTGCCGTCCAGCAGGCTGGGCTGCTGGTTCATGGGCACGGTGGCGGCAAAGTAGCGGGTGTCGAAACGGCGGTGGGCGAAGTCGGGGCTGCGCCAGTTGACCAGCGGTTTGAGCAGGTCGGTCCGGATCGAGAGTCCACGCTTGTCGAGCAGTTCGGTAAAGGTCTTTTCCTGGTCGGCCACGGCCACGCGGATCTTCATCCAGTCGTGGCTCGAGATGCCCTCCACAGTGGTGGACATGTCCGGACCGGCCAGGAGGACGCCCGTTTCCTCAAACAGCTCGCGGATGGCGCCCACCACGTGGCGGCGCGCCAGCCCGACGTCGGCCGTTCCCAATTGCTCAGCCCAATGTTGGGGTGACGGGCCCAACCAACCGACGGCGTCGTCGTCGGACGCCTCCAAAGAACCCCCGGGGAAGGCGAGAACGCCCAGCGGCGAGGAGCCTGGCCGGTATCCCAGCCACGTTTCCAGTCCGGTGGGCGAGTCCCGCAGAAGCACCACGGAGGAGGCTAGGCGGGCGGCACGGGGCGTCCGTTCGCCGTGTTCAAACCAGCTGCGGGCCGCTCCTTCCAGTTCCGGCGGGAGGGCGAACAAACGTCTGGCAAGTTGAGGCAATTGAGTGAACCGGTTCCTTAGCTGAATTCAGCGATCAGTTCGACTTCAACGGGAGAGTCGAGCGGAAGGACTGAAACGCCGACGGCGGAACGGGCGTGCTGCCCCGCGTCGCCAAAGACCTGGCCCAGGAGCTCGGATGCACCGTTGATGACACCCGGCTGGCCGGTGAAGGACGGGTCCGAGGAGACGAAGCCCACCACTTTGACGATCCGAGTGATGCGGTCAAGGTCACCTATGACGCTCTTCACGGCCGCCAGAGCGTTGACGGCACAGACGGCAGCGTAGGCTTTGGCGGCTTCCGGGGACACCGTGGGCTCGTCGGACGTGCCCTCGGCGCCGGTGGACACCTTGCCGGTTGCTTCGAGTTTGCCGTTAATAAACGGCAGCTGGCCGGAGGTGTACACATGGCTGCCGGTGATGACGGCCGGCACGTAGGCAGCCACCGGGGCGGCCACCTCCGGCAAGGTCAGGCCCAGTTCGGCCAGGCGCCGCTCGACGGCGGAAACGGGCGCGTCAGCTGCGCCGGATGTGGTCTCTGCAGGCGTGCTCATTGCTACTGCTTCTCCCTCTTGAGGTAGGCAACCAGTCCGTTGCCGTCCGGTCCGGTGACTACCTGGACGAGCTCCCAGCCGTCCTCTCCCCACTGGTCCAGGATCTGCTTCGTGGCGTGAATAATGAGCGGAATCGTCGCGTACTCCCATTTGGTCATGAGAGAAAGACTAGTCGTTGCCGGTAAAGTGGAAAACATGGTGACTCGTAAGAACCCCATTTTCGACACGGCCACTACCCTCGGAAAGATTTTTGGCTTCCTTGGCGTGAGCGCTATTTGTGGTGTCCTGGTGGCGGGCCTTTTGGTTCCGGCAGCCGCTGTTTCAGGCAGCGCGGCGAGCGGTTCGATCGATTTCTTCGACACCCTCCCGGCGGAGCTGAAGGTGGATCCGCCCAACCAGACCACCCGGATCCTGGCCGCGGACGGCAGCCAGATCGCGAGCGTCTACTCGGAGAACCGCACCAAGGTCAGCCTGGACCAGATCTCGCCGTTCATGACGAAAGCCGTGATCGCGGTGGAGGACAGCCGGTTCTATGACCACGGCGGCGTTGACACCACCGGCATCATGCGCGCCCTGGTGGCCACCGCCCGGGGCAACAAGCAGGGTGCGTCCACCATCACCCAGCAGTATGTCAACAACGTCCTCAACGCCAACCTCGCTGCTGAGGGAAATGAAGAGGCCATCAAGCTCAACGGCGTCAACAAGGGCGTTGGCGACAAGCTGCGTGAGATGAAGCTTTCCATTGCCCTGGAAAAGGAGTTCTCCAAGGATCAGATCCTGGAGGGCTACCTGAACATCGTCTTCTTCAACCGTGACGCCTACGGCATTGAGGCCGCGTCGAAGTTCTTCTTCAGCACCTCGGCCAAGGACCTCACACTTCCCCAGGCCGCGCTCCTGGCCGGCCTCGTCAACAGCCCGTCCGCGTTTGACCCCATCACCAACCCGGAGAACTCGAAGGCGCGCCGCGACCTCGTGCTGGGCCTGATGCTCGACCAGAAGAAGATCACCCAGGAAGAGCACGACGCCGCCGTAGCCACTCCGGTGGAAACCAAGGTAACTCCGGCGCGGCAGGGCTGCGCCTACGCCTCCACTGCCCCCTACTTCTGCGACTACGTGCTGCACCTGCTGGAGAACAACCCTGCCTACGGCGCCGACATCAAGGAGCGCCAGCGGCTCATCTACGGTGGCGGCCTGACCATCACCACCACCTTGGATCCCGCGGCCCAGTCAGTGGCCCAGGAACAGGCGAACGCAGCGGCAGGCGCCAACCCGGACAAGTGGGGCGCCGCCATGGTGGCCGTCCAGCCGAACACGGGCAAGATCATCTCCATGGCGCAGAACACCACGTTCCTGCCCACCCAGGGCGGCTTCGACTCCCAGGTGAACTTCAACGTGGACCAGCTGGATAAGAACGGCAACGACCTCAACGGCATGGGCGGTGCCCAGCCGGGGTCCACCATGAAGCCCTTCACCTTCGCCGAGTGGCTGAACGAGGGCAAGACCATGAACACCGTGGTCAACGCAGCGCAGCGCCGCTACCCGCTGAACTTCAACTGGAAGAACACCTGCGGCAAGGTCACGGGAGCGTACAACACCGCCGAGAAGGCGCTGGGCGCGGCCGATGACCTGCAGAACGCCGAACCCCAGTGGTACCGGCCCCTGACTGTGCTGGAGGGCCTGTACAACTCCATCAACACCGTCACGTTCGCCACCGCCGCGCAGCTGGACTTCTGTGGAATCCAGAAGGTTGTGGACGCCGTCGGGCTGCACAGCGGCCTGCCGTCCTCCGATGGCGACCCGAACCCCAAGATCAACATGTTTACCTTGGGCAACCTGCTCGGTTCCACCCAGACGTCCCCCCTGACCATGGCCAGCGCGTTCGCTACGTTCGCGAACGACGGCAAGTACTGTGAACCCATCGCCATCACCTCGGTAACCGACAATGCCGGCAAGAACCTGCCGGCCCAGTCGACCACATGCCGGGATGCGATCAAGCCCGAGGTTGCGCGGGGAGTGAACTACGCCCTCCAGGAAGTCATGAACCAGGGCTCCGGCTCGCTGATCCGCCCGCGCCTCTCGACCAAGACCAGCTTCCCGATCGGTGCCAAGACGGGTACGTCCAACAACAACGGCTCCACCTGGGTTGTTGGGCACACCACGGGCCTGGCCACGGCAGCATGGTTCGGCGATCCGCTGGGTAACCAGAGCCGGGCCGGCCAGAACATCACGGTCAACGGCAAGTTCTACCCGGGGATCGACGGTTACATGATTGCCGGCCCAATGTTCTCCAACTTCATGACCAAGATGGCGCCGGGATACGGTACCAACCCGTTCCCGGCCCCGCCCACCAACATGGTCAACGGAACAACGGCCCGCACCCCCAGCGCGCCTACCGCCACCACGCCGTCGTCCCCGGCAACGGCCCCTGCACCGGCTCCTTCAGCGCCGGCCACGGACGGCCCGGGCAACAGCGATAAGAAGGGCTAGCCGGCAGTGGCTATCAGTCCTGATTTGGCCAGCCGCGTCCGAAGCATCGGGCGCGGCTTCGCCGTTACGGCCGCCGCCGGCACCGCGGCGGGTCTCGGCGCGTTCGGGTACGGGCTGTGGGAAAAGAACCAGTTTGTCCTGCGCGAGGAAACCCTGCCCATCCTTCCGGCCGGCAGGGAGCCCTTCCGGATCCTGCACCTAAGCGATATCCACTTCGTCCCCGGCCAGAGCACCAAGGCCGCATGGCTTGAGTCGCTGGCGGAGCTGAAGCCGGACCTGGTGGTCAACACGGGAGACAACCTCAGCCACGTCAAGGCCGTGGACCCGCTACTCAAGGCCCTGCGCCCGCTGCTGGAGTTCCCAGGCGTGTTTGTGCCCGGGTCCAACGATTACTTCGCGCCCACCTTCAAGAACCCGGCGTCGTACCTGCTGGGGCCTTCGAAGGCCAGGCCCAAGCCAGTCGAATTGGATTGGCCGCGACTGCGTTCCGGGTTTGGCATGAGCGGCTGGGTGGACCTCACCAACCGCCACCAGTCCCTGGTCCTGAAAGGGATCCGCTTCGACTTCTCCGGCGTGGACGATCCGCACCTGAACCGGGAGCGTTACGCGGGCTGGCCCCGCGGCACCCGCAACCAGGAGCAGGACCGGCACCTCCGCGTGGCCGTGATCCACGCCCCGTACCAGCGCGTGCTGGACCACTTCACCGCGGACGGGGCGGACCTGCTGCTGGCGGGCCACACCCACGGCGGCCAGCTCTGCATCCCCGGCTACGGCGCGCTCGTGGCCAACTGCGACCTTCCCACCTGGCGCGCCAAGGGACTCAACGACTGGGAAAGTAATGGACGTACGACGCCGGTGAACGTCTCGGGCGGCATCGGCACCTCCCGTTTCGCGCCCGTCCGCATCGCCTGCAGGCCAGAAGCTGTGCTGCTGACGCTCACTGCGAAGGACTAATGCCAAGCCTGCTGTGAATCGGCTCACCCCATGGCATAGGGTAGTTGCTACGGGAAACTATATTCGTTGTACAGCTTGAGAAGCGGGCATGGCCAAGCAGACCTCATTTTTCAGATCCATCAGCCGTCTTTATCCCCACGTTAGGCCGATCCTCCTCCGGTTGGTGCTGGGACTTTTCAGTGCACTGCTGGCCAGCCTCGTAGCGCTCACCATCCCCCAGGTGCTGCGCGTCCTGATCAATGAGTCGTTGAAACCCGGTGGTGCCCAGGACGCCGTCTGGACTGCCGCCGTCGTGATCCTGCTCCTCGGCATCGCCGAGGCCGTGCTCGTGGCACTTCGGCGGCAGTTTGTGATCAACCCGGCCACCACCGTGGAAACCCGGATGCGGGTGTCCCTCTACGGGCACCTGCAGGACCTCACGGTTTCCTTCCACGACCGGTGGGGCTCCGGCCAACTGCTCTCCCGCGCCATGACGGACCTGAACTTCCTGCGGCGCTGGATGGCCTTCGGCGCCATCATGCTGGTGGTCACCACCCTGACGGTGGTGATCGGCATTGTGGTGATGTTCTCCATGAGCTGGCAGCTGGCCCTGATCTTCATGGCGGCGGCAGTGCCCATCATGGCCTTCAGCTTCCGTTTCCGGACCCGCTTCAGCAAAGTGGCGCGCCGCAGCCAGGACCAGGCCGGCGACCTCGCCACCACCGTGGAGGAATCCGTCCACGGCATCCGCGTCCTGAAGGCGTTCGGCCGCAGCCGGGAGGCCCTGGAGAACTTCAATGAGCAGGCCGAGGAACTCCGCCAGACCGAGATCGCCAAGGCCAAACACCAGGCAAACTTCACCATGGTGGTCACGCTCCTGCCGGAACTCGCGCTGGGTGCCGGACTCGTGGTGGGGATCATGCTCTGTGCCAGCGGCCAGCTAAGCATCGGCGCCCTGGTGGCCTTCTTCGCCACCGCCGCCGTGGTGGCCACGCCGGTGGAATTTTCCGGGATGCTGCTGGCCATGGCGCTGACCGCCAAGACCGCCGTCGACCGCCACTTCGAGGTGATGGACTCAAAAAACACCATCACCAGTCCCCCGGCCCCGCGGCGGCCCGCCGACCTCAAGGGCGCACTCAGCTTCAACAATGCCACCTTCGCGTTCGAGGACGCCCCGGACAAGCCCATCCTCACCGACATCAACCTGGCAGTCCGGCCGGGCGAAACCATGGCCCTGGTGGGCATCACCGGCAGCGGCAAGAGCGCGCTGATCCAACTGGTCCCCCGCCTGTACGAGGTCACGGCCGGTTCCATCACGATCGACGGCGTGGACCTGCGCGAGTTTGACGTCCAGGAGCTCCGGCGCGTCGTGGCTGTCGCGTTCGAGGACACCACGCTGTTCTCCAGTTCAGTCCGCGACAACGTGCTCCTGGGGGCATCCGACCGCTCCGAGGAAGCCCTGGACGAGGCACTGGACGTGGCGCAGGCGCACTTCGCGTACTCCCTGCCGGCGGGCGTGGACACGCTCATCGGCGAGGAAGGCCTGAGCCTGTCCGGCGGGCAGCGCCAGCGGATTGCCCTGGCCAGGGCCATTGCGGCGCGCCCCCGGGTACTGGTCCTGGACGACCCGCTCTCCGCCCTTGACGTGCACACGGAGGAGCTGGTGGAGACCCGGCTCCGCACGGTCCTTAAGGACACCACCACCCTGATCGTCGCGCACCGTCCTTCCACCGTGGCCCTGGCCGACCGGGTGGCGCTGCTCGAGGACGGGCGGATCGCCGCCGTCGGGACCCACACGGACCTTCTGGCGCACAATCCGCATTACCGCTACGTCATCGCCAGCCTCGACCAGGAACCGCGGGACCTGGATACGGAACTGTCGGAGCTTGAGGAAGCGGCGGACGCAGAGGAAATGACCCGATGAGCAGCGCAACGTTCGGCACCGCCAACGAGGACAACGCCCACCTGAGCAAGGCGGAAAGCAAAAGCGTACGACGGCGGTCACTCGCCTTGCTTGCCAAGCTGATCCGTCCGGTGCGGCTCGGGTTCTGGCTGACCATCGCCATGGTGGTCTTCTCGCAGGCCACCCGCGTGGCGGGGCCAGCGCTGATTGCCTTCGGCATCGACCGCGCCCTGCCCGCCCTGCAGGCAGGTGACAACCTTCCGCTGGTGCTCACCGGCGTCGCCTACCTCCTCGCGGCGGTCGCGACGGCGGGACTCACCTCCTTGTACGTCACCTCCACGGCGAGGCTCAGCCAGGCCATGCTGCTGAACCTGCGCGTCCGGGTCTTTCGGCACACCCAGCGGCTGAGCCTCGAATTCCACGAGAAATACACGTCCGGCCGCATCATTGCGCGGCAGACCTCGGACCTGGAGGCCCTGCGCGAACTACTGGACTCCGGTGTCAGCTCGCTCGCTTCGGGCCTGCTGTTCATGATCTTTACTGCCATCACGGTATTTGCCCTGGACTGGCGCAGCGGGCTGATTGTCCTGGCTGCCGGTGTGCCCATGCTTTTCCTGGCGCGCTGGTACCAGAAGCATTCGCAGATCGCCTTCCGAGAATCGCGGGTGGTGTCCGCCCGGCTCATTGTGCATTTTGTGGAGACCATGACCGGGATCCGCGCCGTGAAGGCCTTCCGCAAGGAACGCGAGAACGCCGAGCAGTACGGCCAACTGTCCCAGGACTACCGGCGCGTCACGGTGCGTTCCATCAACCTCAACGGCATCTTCCAGCCCGGTCTGGTGCTCATCGGCAACGTGTGCGTGG
Source organism: Pseudarthrobacter sulfonivorans (assembly GCF_024391045.1). Lineage (GTDB taxonomy): Bacteria > Actinomycetota > Actinomycetes > Actinomycetales > Micrococcaceae > Arthrobacter > Arthrobacter sulfonivorans_B. The sequence continues at coordinate 70,165 of NZ_JANFCZ010000022.1, read as the reverse complement.
CCGTGGTGCTGCTGTTTGGCGGGTTCCGTGTGCTGGGCGGGGACTTGGCGGTGGGTGTCCTGCTGGCCCTGATGCTGTCCACCAAGCGCTTCTTCCAGCCGGTGGACCAGATGGCCATGTTCTACAACTCCTTCCAGAGCGCGCAGGCCGCCCTGGAGAAGGTCTCCGGGCTGCTGGAGGAGATCCCCACGGTCCGGCCGCCGAAAAACGCCGTGGAGCTTACCGAGGCCAGGGGTGTGGTGGATTTCCACGGCGTGGAGTTCCGGTACGGCGACGGCCCCGTGGTCATTCCCACGTTGGACCTGCACATCCCCGCCGGGCAGACCGTTGCCTTGGTGGGCCAGACCGGCGCCGGGAAGTCCACGCTGGCGAAGCTGATTGCCCGCTTCTACGACGTCTCCTCCGGCTCCCTGACCCTGGACGGTGTGGATCTCCGCAGCCTCAGCACCACGGACCTGCGCCGGAACATCGTGATGGTCACGCAGGAGGCGTTCCTGTTCAGCGGCTCCGTGGCGGACAACATTGCCCTGGGCCGGCCGGAGGCCTCCCGGGAGGAGATTGAGGATGCCGCCCGTGCCGTCGGCGCCCACGACTTCATCACACACCTGCCGGAGGGCTACGACACGGACGTCAACAAGCGCGGCGGCCGCGTCTCCTCCGGACAACGCCAGCTGATCAGTTTCGCCCGGGCGTTCCTGGCCCGGCCCGCAGTGCTGATCCTCGACGAGGCCACATCCTCGCTGGATATCCCGTCGGAGCGCATGGTGCAGCAGGCCCTGGCGCGGCTCCTGCGCGGAACGTCCGCCGGGTCTCCGGCAGGTGCCCCGGGTACCGGACGGACGGCACTGATTATCGCGCACCGGCTCTCCACGGTGGAGACGGCGGACCGGGTGCTGGTGGTGCATGACGGCCGCATTGTGGAGGACGGCAGCCCTGCGGACCTGATCGGCGGCGGTGGCCGGTTCGCGGACCTCCACGGCGCCTGGAAGGACTCTTTGGTCTGAGTCCGGTGCTGTCGGCGGGCGCCGATTTCGCATCCGGGCGACCATCCGTTATTCTTGTAAAGTTGCTTTTGCAGCGGATCGGGATGTGGCGCAGCTTGGTAGCGCGCGTCGTTCGGGACGACGAGGTCGCAGGTTCAAATCCTGTCATCCCGACCAATCGAGAAGAGGGTCTCCCCCAGGGAGGCCCTCTTTTTGCATTCCTGTGCCCAGCGGGGCTCATGCCTGGTGGCTCCCCTGCACAGCAGGCAGGGCAAAGAAATAGCCCCGAAGCATGGAGTCCATGCTTCGGGGCTAACGCCTCCTTGTGAGGAAGCTCTTTACATCGGGTTGGGCCAGTTGCCGCTGAGGGTCGTGTACGTGGTACCGGTACCCTTGGTGCTCTTATCGGCTTTGACCTTCTCGGACATCGGGTTCGGCCAGTTACCGCTGGCAACAGCCACACCCGTGGTGTCTGATACGGAACTTGCGGAAAGGACTGCTGGTGCGGCTGCGGAGAATGCCAGTGCGCTGGCCAGTACGGCGGCTGCCGCTATCTTCTTGAACATTTGAGTTCCTCAATACGAGTCGGATTCGTTACAAAGTCAGCACGTCCTTGTTGACACTTATTGTAAAATGGATCCCACAGGGCCTGTCAAGCTTTGCGCACAAAGACGGTCCGGAATTAGGAGGAATCCCGTGGGTAATGGTTTCGGGGAAAAGCTTCGAGCAGAGCGACTGGAGCGCGGGCTGACACAGGCCGAGCTCGGCAAGGACCTCTATTCCCCCAGCTACATTTCACTCCTTGAGACCGGACGCCGTGAGCCTACCGCCGAGGTTATTGACGAGCTCGCCCGTCGGTTGGAACTGGCACCCAAGGCTTTGGAGGCCTGGAGCCAGCCCATCTCAGTCAGCGACGCCGAATATGTCCTCGCCGGCCTGTACGCCCGGCAGGCCTGGGACCTGCGCGATTACGAGCTTGCCGCCAGCCACGCCGCGACGGCCGCAAAAATTGCCCTCGAGGGGAAAAACACCAGCGCCTGGTGGAACATGACCTACATGCAGGCCGAATGCCTGGTCAGGCACGGCGACCTGGTGGAGTGCCAGCGGATCACGGAGCGCCTCATCGAGCATCCGATGGCCAGGGAGTCGGTAGGACTGGGAGTCCGCGCCCGCCAAATGCTTGCCGCCGTCCTGCAGCGGCAGGGCCAATTGTCCGCGGCTGTGGACGAAGCATTGGAAGCCATGAAGCTGACCGAGCAGCTGCCGCCGAGCTCCACCATCATCACCGGCGCCCTGCGCGTCCTCATCGGCGCCCTGGCCGAGAGCGGCCGCCTGAATGAGGCGTGGACGTATTGCCAGTTGCTCGTGAAGCAGGTCGATGAAACCACGAATGCCCAGCTGGCGGGCGAAGTCGCCTGGGTGGTGGGCAACGTGGCGTTTATGCGGCATGACTACGCCGAGGGAGTCAAGGAACACGAGCGGGCAGCGAAACTGCTGTCGCCGGCCAATGACATCGAAATGTGGGCCCGGTTCAACAAAGCATCGGCTGCCGTTCGGCTACAGGCCGGCATCGTGGAGCCGGAAACGCTCGCCTCGATTGAACGGGCAGAATTGGCGTTTTCCATCGTCTACGAGATGAAGAGCGACGAGCTCGAAGTGGCTTTCATCCGGGCCCGTTGGCTGTACCTCACCGGCGACATCGTTGCCGCCATTGAGAAGCTCCGCGAGATCCACGCACAGCGCGAGGCCCTGGCCAAGCACACAGCAGGTGAGGTTTCCTTGCTGCTGGGGAAGTCCCTCAAGGCAGCAGGCGAATCTGAGGAAGCCCTGGTGTACCTACAGGAAGCACAGAAGGCATTCAGCTCCGCCGGGGCCCAGGACCTCGTCCAGCAGGCCCTGGACGCGATCCTGGAAATCAGGTTGTCCCAAGAGCGGGCCGCCGCCACGGCGAAGAACTCCAAGGCAAGCTAGCCCTGGAGCCGCTGACTGGAACCGCCTAGGCGAACGTCCGGGCGGTCAGTTTCTCGTAGGCCTCAACGTAGCGGCTGCGTGTACGGGCCACCACATCCGCGGGCAGCGCCGGCGGAGGCGTGTCCGACCCCTTGTCCCAGCCCGACTCGGCGGAGGTCAGCCAGTCACGCACATACTGCTTGTCAAAGGACGGCTGCGCCTGACCCGGCTGGTAGGTGGTGGCGTCCCAGAAGCGGGACGAATCCGGGGTGAGCACTTCGTCGCCGAGGACAATGGCACCGGAGACGGCGTCATAGCCAAACTCCACCTTGGTGTCAGCCAGGATGATGCCGCGTTCCCGGGCGATCTTTTCCGCGGTGGAGTAGATCTTGAGGGTCAGTTCGCTGAGCCGCGCCGCGATGTCGTCGCCCACCATGCCCACCACGGCGTCGTAGGTGATGTTCTCATCGTGGTGGCCGACGGCAGCCTTGGCGGACGGCGTGAAAATGGGGTGTTCCAGGCGTGAACCGTCCACCAGGCCCTCGGGCAGGGGGATGGCGCAGACGGTGCCGGATGCCTTGTATTCCAGCAGCCCGGTGCCGGTGAGGTACCCGCGCGCGATGCATTCCACGGGGAACATGTCCAGGTTCTTGCAGATCATCGCCCGGCCTTCCACGGCCGCGGGAACGCCACCCTCCACCGTGGATGCCAGCACGTGATGCTCCACGTCCAGCTGGTCAAACCACCACAGGCTCAGCTGGGTCAGGATGCGTCCCTTGTCCGGGATTTCACTGGCCAGCACGTGGTCGTAGGCACTGATGCGGTCGCTGGCCACCACCAGGACACAGTCCTGGCCAACCCGCTCCCGGACGGATTCATCCGCCGGTTCGTAGAGGTCGCGGACCTTGCCGGAGTAGACGTGCTTCCAGCCGGGCAGGTCAAGGGTTGCCGTGCGTAGGCCGCGCTTGGGTTCCTGTGCGGGAGTCTCGATCATGTTATGCCTTCGCCTTCGTGACAGGCAGCGATCCCGTTGCGTTCGACGCAACCTTGATCTCGCCGCGGGCAGCCTTGCGTCCAATATCGGTCCGGAACTGTGAGCCTTCCAGCTGAACCAGCTCCACGCCGTCGTACGCCCGTTCACGGGCCTCCACCAGGTCGCTGCCGAGGGCCACCACGGCGAGAACCCGGCCGCCGGCGGACACAACCTTGCCCTCGTCGTCGAGCGCGGTTCCCGCATGGATCACGTGCACGCCTTCCAGCTGGTCCACTTTCTTGAGCCCGCGGATCCGGTCCCCCGTGCGCGGTGCGTCGGGGTAGTTCTGCGAGGCAACGACGACGGCGACCGCGGTCTCCTTGGACCAGCGCAGCGTGTCTGCCTTGTCCAGTTCGCCCTTGGCAGCAGCCAGCAGCAGCCCACCGAGAGGTGTTTTGAGCCTGGCCAGCACCGCCTGGGTTTCCGGATCGCCGAAGCGGACGTTGAACTCGATGACGCGGGTCCCGCGGGACGTCAGCGCCAGGCCAACAAAGAGGACGCCGACGAAGGGGGTGCCCCGGTGCGCCATTTCGTTCACGGTGGGCTGGGCCACGCGCTCAATGACTTCGTCCACCAGCCCGGCGGGTGCCCATTCGAGCGGGGTGTACGCACCCATGCCGCCGGTGTTGGGACCTTCGTCGTTGTCAAAGATCCGCTTGAAGTCCTGCGCCGGGGACAGCGCAACGGTGTTGCGGCCGTCGCACAGGACAAAGACGGAAACTTCAGGGCCGTCCAGGAACTCTTCGATCACCACAGTGCCGCCGGCGTTGAAGCACGTCTGGGCGTGGGCCAGGGCTTCGTCGCGGTTCTTGGTGACCACCACGCCCTTGCCGGCCGCCAGGCCGTCGTCCTTCACCACGTACGGAGCGCCGAACGTGTCCAGCGCGGAGGCTGCTTCCTCAGCGTTCGTGGCCACCATTGCCATGGCCGTGGGAACGTCCGCCGCCGCCATGACTTCCTTGGCGAAGGCTTTGGAGGCTTCCAGCTGGGCCGCTGCCTTGCTCGGTCCAAAGACCGGGATGCCTGCCGCGCGGACGGCGTCGGACACACCTGCGGCCAGCGGAGCCTCGGGGCCCACCACCACCAGGTCCACACCGAGCTTGGTGGCGAGGGCGGCCACAGCGTCGGGGTTGTTCCCGTCGATCTTATGGGTGGGTACCAGTTTGCTGATGCCGGCGTTGCCGGGCGCTGCATGGACCTCGGAGACGTTGGGGTCGGCGAGCAGGGAGCGGACAATGGCGTGTTCGCGGCCTCCAGGGCCAATGACGAGTACCTTCACAGTCTCCAAGGGTACTTTGTGCACCCTGCCGTTTCCTAAGGGAAGTGTTCGACTCCGACCATCCCTGTTGCCTCCCGCAACGAATCCACACCATGAACAAGCTCACGAACTGGCTCAAGGAACCCGCTGCCCTCGCTGCCGTCGCGGGGGTGGCGGCGGCCGCCGTCGTACTTTCCGTTGCTGAGCTGATCGGGGCATTCTTTACGGCGCGGGCCACCCCGGTCCTTGCCCTGGGCTCCACGTTCATCGACTTCACGCCGCTGTGGATGAAGAACTTTGCGGTGGAGACGTTCGGCACCAACGACAAGGCCGCACTTTTCGTGGGAATGGGCCTGACCATTTTTCTACTGGCCTGCGTCCTGGGCGTGGTGGCTTACCGCCAATGGGCGTTGGGTGTGGCCGGTGTGTTGTTCATGGGAGCGGTCATTGTGGCCAGTGTTGTGACGCGGGCCGGTGTCCAGCCGCTGGATGCGGTTCCCACGGTGCTGGGCACGGTGGCCGGGCTGGTGGTGCTCCGGCTCCTGGTGGCACCGCTCTGGCGGCTGAAAACCTGGCCGGAGGCACCTGCCGGCGCCGGGGCCGAGGAACCAGGCCGGCCCGCCTCCAGCCGCCGCCGCTTCTTCGCCGCCGCCGGAATCACTGTGGTGGGTGCCGGAATTGCAGCCACGGGCGGTCGCCTGCTCAGCGCCGCCCGCAGCAACGTCGCCAAGGCACGGGAGGCCCTGCAGCTTCCCGTGCCGATGCGGGCGGCAGCGGCTGTGCCCGCCGGCGTCCAGTCGCCGGTGGCCGGAGTGACGCCATGGCTGACGCCGAGCGGCGACTTCTACCGCATCGACACGGCCCTCAGCGTCCCGGAAATCAAGGCCGAGGACTGGGAGCTCCGCGTCCACGGCCTGGTGGACCAGGAACTCCGGTTGAGCTTCCAGGACCTGCTCGACGCCGATCTCATCGAATCGCACGTAACCCTCACCTGCGTGTCCAATCCCGTGGGCGGAAACCTGGCCGGCAACGCGAAGTGGTTGGGACTGCCCATCCGTGAGGTGCTCAAGCGGGCCCGGCCCCAGTCGGGTGCGGACATGGTCCTCTCGACGTCGATCGACGGGTTCAGCGCCTCCACTCCCTTGGAGGTCCTGCAGGATGACCGCGATGCCATGCTGGCGATCGGCATGAACGGCGAACCCCTGCCGCTCGAACACGGCTACCCGGTGCGCATGGTGGTGCCGGGGCTTTACGGGTTCGTCTCCGCCACCAAGTGGGTGGTGGACCTGGAGGTGACGCGCTTCGCGGACAGCAAGGCCTACTGGACCCAGCGCGGCTGGTCGGAACGGGGCCCCATCAAGACCATGGCCCGGGTGGAGGTGCCCAAATCCTTCGCCAAAGTACCGGCCGGTCGCGTGGCCATCGGCGGCACGGCCTGGGCACAGACCCGCGGCATCACCAAGGTGGAAGTCCAGATCGACAACAACCCCTGGGCCGAGGCAGTGCTGTCCAGCGAGGCGTCCCTGATCACCTGGCGCCAGTGGTCCTTCGACTGGGATGCTGCACCGGGACCGCACTACATCAAGGTCAGGGCCACCGACGGGACCGGCGAGGTGCAAACGGACCAGCGGGCCGATCCCGTACCCGACGGCGCGTCCGGCTGGCAGTCGGTCATGGTCACCGTGGAGTAGCCCGGAAATCGGCGGGTGCGCCCCTAGACTGGCATCATGCCGCACAACCCGCATGCCACTTTCACTGTGGACTCCGCCGTCGAACTCGCCGTTGTTGAACGCAGCGGCTTCGTTGAGTCCCGGCACATCGGCTCCGCCGTCGTCCTCTCCGCCGACGGGTCGGTTGTCACCGAACTCGGCGACATCCGAACTCCCATTTTCGCCCGGTCCTCGCTCAAACCCCTGCAGGCGCTGGCGTCCATGCAGGCCGGTGTCCCGCTGCGCGGCGCCCAGGTGGCGGTGGCCTGCGGCAGCCATGTGGGCTCCCTGGACCACATGGACGTGGTGGAGGGGATGCTGAAGGCCGCCGGCGTCAAAGAAGACCAGCTCTTATGCCCCGCCGCCTGGCCCCAGGACGAGACGGCCCGCAACTGGTTGCTGCGCTCCGACAGGGGCCGGTCCAAGCTTGCGTTCAACTGCTCCGGGAAACACGCCGCATTCCTGTGGGCGTGCACCGAAAACGGCTGGGACACCCACAGCTACCTGGAGCCGAACCATCCGCTCCAGCAGCGCGTCCGCAGCGTCATTGAGGAATACAGCGGCGAACAGATCGCCCACCTGGGCATTGACGGCTGCGGCGCCCCGGTGGCCGCCATTTCCCTGACCGGCCTGGCCCGCGCCTATTCAATGCTGGCCAAGGCACCCGGCGACAAGAACTCCAACGCCCGGGCCGCCACCATCGCCACTTCCATGCTCGACTACCCCTGGGCCGTGCAGGGCCGGGGCGAGGCGAACACGGTGGTGATGGACGAGCTGGGGATTATCGCCAAGATCGGGGCCGAGGGAGTGCTCGCCATGGCCACACCCCAGGGCGTCTCGGTGGCGGTCAAAATGCTGGACGGGAACCTGCGCGCCACCTCGCTGGTGGGCCTGACCCTGCTCGCCGCCGTCGGCGCAGTGGACATCCCCGGGGTGTCCAGCGTCCTGGAAAAGGTGGTTGACCCCGTCCTCGGCGGCGGCCACCCGGTCGGCAAGATCCGGCTGGGCCCGGCTGTGTCCGCGCTGCTGGACTAGCCGTGGCCATCGCGCGCCGCCGGATCGGCATTGACGAAGGAAAAGCGGCACTGGCCGCGTGGCAGGAAGCCGCCGCGACGCCGTCGGACGTTCCTCTCTCCCGCAGCGTCACGGCCACTGCCGTGCGCTACACGCTGGAGGAGCTGACTGCCCGGGCGCCGGGCAATTCGGTGGAGGTACGGGTACCGCCCTTCGGCGTCACCCAGTGCGTGGAGGGGCCGCGGCACACCCGCGGCACCCCGCCGAACGTGATTGAGTGCGACGCCGCCACCTGGCTGTCGCTGGTGACGGGCCGGTTGACGTGGGCGGACGCAGTCGCGGCCCACCGGGTGGCCGCCTCGGGGCTGCGCGCGGACCTCTCAGCAGTCCTGCCGCTGTAGCACTCCCCCGTCCCTTCCGGGAGGGTTAGCTTGGGAGGGCGAGGAGCCTGCCGATGGCGCTGGCCTGGAGGTTATCGAGCAGATCCCGCGGCCCGGCGTAGACCTCCGCCGCGCCGGCGTCGAACAGCTCCGCCGCGCTCCGGCCGCCGCAGGTGACGCCGATGGACGGGACACCCAGGGCGGCGGCGGCTTTCATGTCCCACACCGCGTCCCCGACGTAGACGGCGTTGGCCGTCGCTCCGCCCACGGCTTCCAGGGCCGCCGCCAGGATGTCCGGGGCGGGTTTGCTTTCCTCAGCGTCGTTGGAGCTGGTAGCCGCGTGGATATAGGCATCCGCGGCGAGCGCCGCGCGGTTCGCCGCCAGGTCCTCCCGGCGCGCGGACGACGCCAGGGCGACGGCGAGTCCCCCGGCGTGGCACTGGGCAAGCAGGTCCTTGGCGCCGTCGAACGCGGTCAGCGACGGCCAGTTTGTGGCGAACACCGCCGCATGGCTCGCCATGATTTCCGCGTCGGCCTCCCGGTCGCGGTCCGCGGGCAGGAGCCTGTCCACCAGCCTGTCGCCGCCCATCCCCACGCACCAATGGATCGCCGCCATGGGCACCTCATGCTGGTGCTGGCGGAATGCGTGCCACCACGCCACCGTGTGCAGGTAGGCGGAGTCCACCAGCGTTCCGTCAACATCAAACAGGACGGCGCCCCGCCACCAGGAGGCCGGGCCGTTACTCTGCGGCACCATCACCCGACCGTAGTGCGCGGGGCTTTGGAAACCTTCCTGCCCCTCGATCCCGAACCGTCCTTCGGCAACGGCAGGGGACGGACCTTGTCCCGGATCACTGCCCCGGCACCCTTCATGCTGCAGTCCCTGATAAGCCCGGTACCGGCAATCTCACGGGCCATGGCGATCCCGGCCACGGCGGCGCGTTTCGTGGGAAAGGTCACCGAGATCGCCATCAGGCCCCCGGAGCCGTCAAGCATCCTCACCCTGTAACCGCCGTCAGGCGCATCCACCAGCTCAAAATGTCCGGCCATCACTACCACCTCTGCTAAGTCACGGCCCTGTTCTTAGGGAACTCTCCGCGAGTATTAGTAAGTGTACTTATCTATTCCGCGGAGTTGAAGGCCACGGCCGCCAACCACCCCTTACTGCCCTACCTTTTCCGCCGCCGGTGGAATGGGGGTGTCGCTCCGGCGAACCGCCGCCTGGTGCAGCTGGAGGGCACTGGTCACCAGCGCGAAGTGGCTAAAAGCCTGGGGAGTGTTGCCCAGCTGCCGGCCCGCACGGACCGCCCATTCCTCGCTGAGCAGGCCCACGTCATTGCGCAGTTCCAGAAGCCGTTCGAAGAGCTCGTCAGCTTCGTCCGGCCGCCCTGCCCCGAGGAGCGCCTGTACCAGCCAGAACGAGCAGGCGAGGAAGACGCCTTCGCCTCCCGGCAGTCCGTCGTCGCTGTCGGCGGGCCGGTAGCGCAGCACAAAACCGTCTTCCGTGAGCTCACGCTGGATCGCGTCGATGGTCCCCACCACCCGTGGATCGTCGGCCGGCAGGAACCCCACCCGGGGTATCAGCAGCAGGCTGGCATCGAGTTCCGGGCGCCCATAGGACTGCACGAACGTGTTTCGCACGGGGTCAAAGCCGTTGGCCATGACTTCCCGGTGGATGGTGTCCCGCAGGGCCTCCCAGCGCTCCACGGGTCCGGGCAGGCCGAAATCACGGACGCCCTTGACCATCCGGTCCGCGGCCACCCAGGCCATCACCTTGGAGTGGGTGAAATGGCGGCGCGGCCCGCGCATCTCCCAGAGCCCGTTGTCCGGCTGGTCCCAGATGGTTTCAAGATGCTCCATCAGGGCAACCTGCAAATCCCAGGATTCGTCCGTGTGCTTCAGCAGGGAATTCCTGGTCAGGGAAAGGCAGTCGAGCACCTCCCCCCAGACGTCGAGCTGGAGCTGCTCGGCCGCTCCGTTGCCGGTCCGCACGGGTTTCGAATTTTCATACCCCGCCAGCCAGGGCAGTTCCAGCTCCGGCAGCCTTCGCTCGCCGTGGATGCCGTACATGATCTGCAGGTCCGCAGGATCGCCCGCCACGGCACGGAGCAGCCAGTTGCGCCAGGCAGCGGCCTCTGCCGTATAGCCCGCCGCCAGCAGCGCCTGCAGCGTCAGCGTGGCGTCCCGCAGCCAGCAGTAACGGTAATCCCAGTTGCGGGGGCCGCCGATTTGTTCCGGCAGGGACGTTGTCACGGCCGCCACGATGCCTCCCGTGGGCGCATACGTCAGGGCTTTCAGCGTCACCAGGGAACGGGTCACTGCCTCCTGGTACTTGCCTTCGTAGGCGCATTGGGAAACCCAGCCGCGCCAGTAGGACAGCGTTGTTCCGAGCACATGCTCGGCGTCGACGGTGTGCGGCCGGGGAACATGGCTCGGCGCCCACGTGAGGACGAAGGGCACCCGCTCCCCCGCCTGGACCGTGAAGTCACTGACCGAATGCATGTTCTCCCCGACGACAGGTGCCGTGGTGACGAAGTAGGCGGCATCCGGCCCGGCGATGGCGTGCAGGCCGTGTTTGTCCCGCCGCACCCAGGGAATGATGTGCCCGTAGTCGAACCTCATGGCAAGTTCCCCGTGCATCCTGACGCTTCCGCTCACGCCTTCGACAATCCGCACGATGTCAGCCACCTCGTCACGAGGCGGCATGAAGTCGATGACCTTGACCGCGCCTTCCGGGGTCTCCCACTCAGTTTCCAGGACCAGGGTGCCGTCCACGTAGCCGCGCCTGGTGCAGGTACCGCCACCTTCGGGCGCCAAGAGCCAACGGCCGGCGTCGGGCGTGTCAACCAGGGCACTGAAACAGGCCGGGGAATCGAACCGGGGCAGGCACAGCCAATCGATGGAGCCCGCCGTGCTGATCAGGGCGCCGGTATGAAGGTCGCCAACAACTGCATAGTCCTCGATGAGCGCCATGACATTACACTGCCACATGGGCACCATGATGCACCCACCACTTCGGGGAACAGGCTAAGAAATGGCGATACACATCGGCACGTCCGGCTGGAGCTACGACCATTGGGACGGCGTGCTGTACCCGCCGGGCCTTCCCGCCCGGGACAGGCTCCAACACTACGTTGCCCGGTTCACTACGGTGGAACTGAACGCCAGCTTCTACCGTTGGCCACGGGATACCTCCTTCGCCGGCTGGCGGCGCCGGCTGCCGGACGGGTTCGCCATGTCCGTCAAGGCTCCCCGCGGGCTGACGCACGGCAAGAAGCTGTATGCGCCTGAGGTGTGGCTGGAGCGGATTGCCCGGTGCTGGCATGAGCTGGGCGACAAGCGGGCCGTCCTGCTGGTCCAGCTGCCGCCGCAAATGGAACGTGATGATGCGCGACTGGACTACTTCCTCGGCGCGGTCCCGTGGTGGATACGGGTGACAGTGGAGTTCCGGCACCCCAGCTGGGACCACGAGGACGTCTACGCCCTGCTGGAACGGCACGGCGCCGCGTACTGCATCATGAGCGGCGCCCAGCTCCCCTGCATCCTGCGCGCTACTGCCCCCTTCGTCTACATCCGCCTCCACGGCCCCGACCATCAGCACCTCTACGGCGGCTCCTACTCCGATGAGGACCTGCAATGGTGGGCGGACCGCATCCGTGAATGGTCGGCGTCGGGCAGGGACGTTTACGCGTATTTCAATAACGACGGCGGCGGGAACGCCGTGCGGAACGCGGACACCCTGCGGCGCTTCCTGGGCGCGGGCTGACGTCACGCACGACGGCGGGACCGCCGCACGTGCCCGGCGCACGGCGCGCCTGTGGCAGAGTGGAGGAATGGACAGGGCTCCTCAGCACGCACCCCGGAACACCCCGCACCCGGCACAACTTTCGGGCACGAAGCTTTTCCGGCTGGCCCATCGGATCTCGGACACCGTGAACAGCACGCGGGTCCGCCTCGCCGGGCGCTCGAATTTCGCCCCCCAGACCATTGCGTACCAGGGCTACGGATCTTCCACGGGCTGGGTGCGCGTCCTGGGCCGTGTCCTCCTGACCAGGCGGCCGGCCGCGGGGAGCCTGGCCGAACACGCAGCGCTCAACGGTACCCAGAACATCCGCGGCTGGCGGGCCTTTACCAGCGTTCCCATGCAGTACTCCGCCGTGGAAATAACCATCGGCGACGTCACCGCCGAAGTCCAGGCAGACCGCGGCGGCCTGATCGATACCGTGGTGAACATCCAGCTGACGCCGGGCTGGCACACCGCCACGCTCCGTGCCGACGGAACTGAACCCGTGGAAACCCTGATACAGGTGATCGATGCCAACGCGAAGTTCGGCATCGTCTCGGACATCGATGACACCGTGATGGTCACGGCCCTGCCGAGGCCCTTCCTGGCGCTCTGGAACACGTTTGTGCTCAGCGAACGGGCTCGGATGGCCACGCCCGGGATGGCGGTCCTGCTGGACCGGCTCACCCTTGAACACCCTGACGCCCCGGTGATCTACCTGTCCACGGGTCCGTGGAACGCCGCCCCCACGCTGAAGCGGTTCCTGAGCCGGAACATGTACCCCTCCGGCGCCCTGCTGCTCACGGACTGGGGCCTCACCCAGGACCGTTGGTTCCGCAGCGGGCCGGAGCACAAGCACCGCAACCTGGAGCGCCTGGCCAAGGAGTTCCCGGACATGCGCTGGCTGCTGATCGGCGACAACGGCCAGCACGATGAGGAGATCTACTCCGGTTTCGCCCAGCACCACGGCGACATGGTGGCTGCGATCGCCATCCGGCAGCTTTCCGTCAGCGAGTCGGTTTTTGCCGGCGGCCACTCCGAAGACGGCGACCACACCACCTCGGTGGTGCCGTGGATCTATTCGCCGGACGGTGCGGGGATGGCCAAGCAGCTCAAGGTCCTGGACCTGCTCTAAGCCCGGCTAGACACCGGCCTCATGTTCGACGCCGGTACCCTCCAGATCGGGTTCTCCCAGGGAGCCGGCCTCTTCGAGCGTTTCGGGTTCCATGGCCTGCGCGACGGCGGACCCGGCTGCTGCGACCAGGTTGCGTTCCTCGATCAGCTCCTGGAACCAGAAATACGACGCCTTGGGCGTGCGTTCGAGCGTTTCGAAATCGACGTGGAGCAGGCCGAACGGCTGGTTGTAGCCTGCGGACCATTCGAAATTGTCCAGCAGCGACCATACGTAGTAGCCGCGCAGGTCAATCGACTCGGCTTCCCCGCCCGGGGAGGTGGCCTTCAGCGCGGATTCAATATGGTCCGAGAGGTACTTCAGGCGCCGCTCGTCCGGGATGAAAGTGGTGTTGGTCGACTTGTCGCGGACGATGATGTCCTCGAAACTGGCTCCGCCCTCGGTGATGATCACCGGCGGCAGGTTCGGATACCGCTCGGCCATCTCCTTGAGCGCCACCGACATGTATTCGGGTTTCACCGGCCAGCCGTAGGACGTGATGTCGGCTTCAGGCCAGGGCTCGACGTGGAACGGGGTGCCGCCGTTGCCTGCAGCACTCAGGTCGCTGCCCATGGCCTCGGCCATGCTCGCCGGGACGGCACCTTCACCCGGGCCGACGGCAACCTTCGTGGGCATGTAGTAGTTCAGCCCGTAGAAATCCAGCGGCTGCGAAATGATGTCCATGTCCTCGTCCGGGTGTTCGAACGAGCTAAAGAACTTCGCGGCCCGGATGATGTCCGGGTATTTGCCTGTCAGGACAGGGTCGGCGTACAGCCGGTTCTGGGCGATGTCCATCAGCCCGGCGCTGATCTTGTCCAGGGGGTTGATGGAATTGGGGACCATGGGCGAGTACACGTTGGTCATCCCGACTTCGCCGGGAACCCCTGCCGCACGCAACGCCTGCAGTGCCAGCCCGTGGCCCAGCAGCTGGTGGTGGACGGTGGGCAGCGCGTTGAGCATCATCGCCTCACCCGGCGAGTGCAGACCCAGGGTGTAACCGTTGGTGGTTACGGTGGCGGGCTCGTTGATGGTGCACCAGCGCGCCACCCTGTCGCCGTAGGCCTCGGCGGCGATGGCGGCGAACTCGCCGAGGCGGTAGGCGGTATCGCGGTTCATCCAGCCACCGGCGTCGTCCAGTGCCAGCGGGGTGTCCCAGTGGTAGAGCGTGAGCATCGGGGAAATGCCGTTGGCGAGCAGTTCGTCCAGGAGGCGGTCATAGAAGGCCAGGCCGGCTGGGTTCACCGGACCACTTCCGGTGGGCTGGATCCGGGACCAGGACAGGGAGAACCGATAGGAGTCGACGCCGAGCTGTTTCATCAGTGCCACGTCCCCGGGCATGCGGTGGTAATGGTCGCAGGCAACGGCCGGGCTCTGGTCCTCCACGATGGCCCCCGGCTTGGCCGCGAAGACGTCCCACCCCGCCGGTCCGCGGCCGTCTTCAGTGAGCGCGCCTTCAATCTGGAAGGCTGCGGTGGCCACGCCCAGGGTAAAGTCCGCGGGGATGAGGGCTGCCAGGTCTTTGGCGGAAATATGCATGGCGTCAGCCCTTTGTGCGGAAGAAACGTGGAACGGGTAGCACTCAGAATGCTATACCCGGGCGCGCCCGCGCGGCGGGCTGCTAGGGTCTGGGCATGGATGAAAAACTGGGGAAGTTCATCGACGAATTCGGCGCACTGGTGCAACTGGCGCAGGCCGGAAGCCACCGGCAGCAGAAGGGCCTGCAGCTGCTTCCGGCGTTGACCGCGCACCTGAGGACGGCTGCTGACGGACTGGCTGTGGTGGAGGAGATGATCCCGCCGCACCGGTTCGTGGACGCCGACATCGTAATGGCGGACCTCGCTGCGCAGGACCCCGCCGGCCGGCTGGTGGGCATTGGCGGCGGCGGCCAGCGCCACCACCAGTCCTTCAGCGACATGGTGCAGCAGTCCCAGCACTTTCCGCAGTTTCCGCTCGCCCAGCCCGACTACACCAACCTGGCGGTAGGGCCCGACGCGCAGCGGCAGGCCGTGGCCCTGGGCCTGTGGCTTTTCACCTTCGGCGGGAGCCCGCTGGCGGTCCTGCAGCGCAACGCCGAACCACGCTCCGGACGCCAGACAGCATCGCTGGAGGTCATGGCCGGCAGCCCGGACGCGGCCACGAAGTTCCTGGCCGAGTTCCGGGTCCGGATGGAGAACAACAGCGTCCTCAAAGGCCAGATCATTTCCCTGGTGATGTCCGAGTACGGCCCCAGCACTGCGGGGGTGACGTTCCATCACCGCCCCAGCCTCCCGGCGTCGGACGTCATTTTGCCCGATGGGCTGCTGCAGAAGGTGGCCGACCACACCGTGGGAATCGCCACCCACCGCGCGTCCCTCAGGAAGCACGGCCAGCACCTCAAACGCGGCATCCTGCTCTACGGCAGGCCGGGAACGGGCAAGACGCACACCGTGCGCCACCTGCTCAGCCAGAGTGAAGGGTCGACGGCGATCCTCCTCTCGGGCGGTTCGCTCGCCCGGATCGCGGAAGCGGCCCGCATGGCCCGTGCGCTGCAGCCGTCCATTGTGGTGCTGGAGGACTGCGACCTCATCGCTGAGGACCGTAGCTTCGGGCACGGCCCGCAGCCGTTGCTGTTTGAGGTGCTGGACGCCATGGACGGGCTGGATCCGGATGCGGACGTGGCCTTTGTGCTCACCACCAACCGGCCGGACATGCTGGAGCGGGCGCTGGCGCAGCGGCCAGGCAGGGTGGACCTCGCGGTCGAAATCCCGCTGCCGGCGCACGCCGAGCGGGTCCGGCTGCTGGAACTGTACGGGCGCCTGGTGGCGTTCACCCCCGAGGCGCTTGCTGCCGCCGCAGAACAGACCGCGGGGACCACCGCGTCCTTCGCGCGCGAACTGGTCCGCCGCGCGGTGGTGGCCGCTGCCCTGGCGGACGAACCGGTGTCAGACTCCCACCTCGCTGCCGCCGTCGAGGACCTGATGGCCGACGCCGAGACCCTCACCCGCAGCCTGCTGGGGAGCGGCTCGGAGCCGGCGGCCGGACCCGGGTTCCCGGGGCACGGATTCCCGGGGCCCGGGGTTCCACCGGGGTTCCCGGGCTCACTGTGAGCCGAAGAGGAATTCCTTGGCGTGTGCCACGGCCTTGCGGTAGGCGTCGTTCCGGAGGGTGACGAGGTGTTCGGTGTCGCCGTCGGCCGGTTCCAGGTAGCCCGTATAGCCGGGCCGCAGTAGCCAGATGTCACCGGCAGGCGGGAGATAGAACACCCCGAAGGAACGCTGCTGGCGGTCCTCCGTGGTCCACACCGGCACCACTGCCAGCGCCGCACCCGTTGCGGGGTTGATCCACTGCGCTCGCGGAACCGGTTCTTCGTGCGCCTCGGGGTCCAGGAACGGGGCGGTGCCTTTGCCCCAACGGGTCTCGAAACGCTCGTGGAAAGCGGGGATCAGGTGGGAATCATAGCGACGCCAATCGCTCATGGGGCTGCTCCTACGCTCTGGTTGCGGTTTATGCCCAAGGTCCGCTTTCCCAATGGACCGGGCTGATCCTGATGGTGTTGTTGGCCCGGGCTCCACGGTCCGCCACCTTGCGGACGGGAATGACCGTAGGCGCTGTGCCCGGCGCGGCCTCCCGAGCGCTGTGCCCGGCACGGCTCCTGTCGTACTCGGCACGCCGCGCCGGGTCGCGGAGGACTGAGTAGGCGTGCATGATCTGCAGCAGCTCGGAACCATTGGGCTCGCCGCCGGCCACCGGGCTTACCGTTCCGGCGCCCTCGACATCAGGATGGTGAGTGCGCATCAGGGCCCGGTAGGCGCGGGAGATTTCCTGCTGGCTGGCAGCGGGCTCCACGCGCAGGACCTTGTAATAATCCGGTTGGCTGGTCATGGCGGTTCAGGAGAAATTCGCAGGGCGTGCCCGGGGCGCCGTGAACAGGCTGTCGGCGCCCCGGAAAGTGGTTTATTTTCCGATCTCGTGCATATGGCTCGTTGTTTCGATCTCGATCTTGCGCGGCTTGGCCTGCTCGGCAACCGGGATCCGGAGGGTCAGCACGCCCTGGTCGTAGCTGGCCTTGATGTTGTCCGCATCCAGCGTGTCGCCCAGGATCAACTGGCGGCTGAAAACCCCGCGGGGGCGTTCGGAAGCCACCAGTTCGACGTTGGGCTGGGTGGGGTCGAGGCGTTCCGCACGAACAGTCAGGACGTTCCGCTCGACATTCAGGTCCACGGTGTCCACCTTGACGCCAGGCAGGTCAAACGCCACCACAAACTCGCCGTCTTCCTGCCACGCGTCCATAGGCATGGCCGCCGGCCGGGCCGCGGTTCCAAAGACCTGCTGGGTGAGCCGGTCCAGCTCACGGAACGGGTCCGTACGCATTAACATCATCTTCACTCCTTCAGCATGCAGTTGGATGGATCCAGGTCATACCCGCCGCCCCGATATCTATGGTGGCTGGTATAGATTTTTTATAGCACCCGTGCCAAACTCAAGCAAGACGTTTCGACAGGAATTTTTTTGGGAGCAAGCATGACTGAACCACCCGCCGGACGTGCACCGCAGCCCCGGGCCGGACGGGCACTCTACGCCATCTCCGTGGCCGCGGAACTGGCCGGAACCGGCCAGCAGAACATCCGCCTCTACGAGACCCGCGGACTGCTCACTCCGGTCCGCACGGCCGGCGGCACACGCCAGTACAGCGACTCCGACATCGCCCTCCTCCTGCACATCGGGGAGTTGCTGGCAGAAGGCCTCAACCTGGCCGGCGTCTCGAAGGTCCTGGAGCTTGAGGCCGCCAACGCCAAACTGCTGCGGGCACTCAAACGCGCGCGCTCGGCACCCGGGAGTTAGATACCGGGTGCCGGGGCGCAGGCGCCGGCCGGTCCGGGTCCCCGGCGGACGTTCGCCTCATTTGGCATGGCGGCTAATCGCCCGGGGCGTCGGCCTTGGAGAGCTCGCCGGTGATCCGCTCCCCGGGGATCCGGGCGGTCCGCCAAGTGTCCAGGGCAATGTAGGCGCCCAGGATGACAAGAGACAGGGACAGCGAAGCGAAGGTGTCGCTGAACCAGTGGTACCCGAGGTAAAGCCGGCTCCCGATGGCCAGCACAATGCCAATTCCAGCCCCCACAAAGCCCAGCACCGCAGAGCGTGGGTTCTGCCGCCGCGAGAAGATCAGGAACGCACCAACCAGCAGGAAGTCGCACGCCCCCAGGACGTGGCCGGACGGAAACGAGAACGTATGGTCGGCACCAAAAAGCATCAGGTCCACCGGCGGCCGGGACCGCCTGATGATTTGCAGGATGATCTGGGAAACGATCACACCGGTGAGCATCGCAGCGGCCAGGAGAATCGGCCGCCAGGCGTGTTTGGCCGCGAACCCCCACGCCACCGTGACCACCAGCACGATGATGGGCAGTGCTATCGGTCCGAAGATCACGGCGAGGAAGATCATGACGCCGGTGAGCGTCTCGGAACGGATACCCAGCAGCCAGTCCCGGATCGGCTCGTCCGGTCCCCACGGCCCGGTGCCGCTTTGCACCACGCCCACCAAGGTGATGATGAAGAGGAGGGTGCCCACGCCCATCAGGATCATTGCGGCGCGGTAAAGGCCCGCGCGCGACCCCGGCTCCATGAAGCGTTCTTCCACCACGAACTTGTCATGGAATATGCGCCACCAATGCTGGCCTTTTCCTGATTTTACTGACCCTGCCTGCTCTGCCACGTCCGACTTCCGTCCCTGCGCTGTTGAATTTCCTTGAGAAGAAGACTATCCCTGTAGCCTGACCGGATGGGTGCGATGAACGAACTGATCAACCGCCGGAATGTGGAAGGGCTCGCCGGCATTCTGGTTGGCGCGGCACCTGGCACCCAATGGTCCAACGTGGCCCTGGCAGGATCTGCTCTTGACGAACTCAGTCTCCGCGGACGGACGGATCAGGTCTGCGGCGCGCTGCTGGCCGATTTCCGGCTCGTCCCGGAAAGTGATTATTCGACGGCGGCCGGCACCTTCCGTGCGGCCCTGGAGAACCCGGATTTCACGGGCTGGATCCTGTGGCCCGTCTCCGAGGCCGCAGTGACTCTTGCACTCGAATCGGGCCGGGCAGCGGATTTCGCTGACTGCCTGGCACTCCTCGCCGAGCTGACTCCTCGGCTCACCGGCGAGTTCGCTATCCGGCGACTGATCGCCAGGGACCCGGACACTGCCCTGCAAGCCATCCTCGGGTGGACATCGCACCCCGACGAACACGTCCGCCGCCTGGCCTCCGAAGGCACCCGCGCCTACCTTCCGTGGGCGGTGCGGGTGCCTGCCCTGGTGCAAAGACCCGAGGCGACCATTCCCATCCTCAATGCCCTCTACCGCGACCCTTCCGAATACGTTCGCAGATCGGTTGCCAACCACCTCAACGATCTGGCCCGCCACGCGCCGGAGGCGGTAGTGGCGACGGCGGCCGGCTGGCTGGACGCCCCGGACGCCAATACCGCTTGGGTGGTAAGGCACGGACTTCGGACCCTGATCAAAAAGGGCCATCCCGGTGCGCTGGCACTCCAGGGCTTTGCGCCGGCGTCGGTGGCGGTGACGGCACTTCGACTGGACCGGCAGGTAGTGGCGATGTCGGAGGACCTCGGGTTCGAATTCGAGATCTCCAACACCGGCACCGCCGACGCCCACCTCGTGGTGGATTATGCGGTGCACTACCGCAAAGCCAACGGCAGCCAGTCCGTGAAGGTCTTCAAACTCAAGGCCGTGAGGCTTGCCGCAGGCGAAACAAGAACCTTGGCCAAGCGCCATGCCTTCAAGCCCATGACCACCCGGGTCCACCACGCCGGACTTCACGCCCTGGAATTGCAGATCAACGGAGTCCGGCACGGCCATACGGAGTTCGAAGTCCTGGTCTGAGCAGGACCCGGAGGGTACTCCTGATACGAGTACACACCGCCCCTCCCGCAGAGGGGGAATCTGCGGTTGGCTGGTGCAAGGGCACTGAAGTCCTCGTCACTCCGGAAAGGAAACACATCATGGCTACCTGGCTCATCACAGGCTGCTCCACCGGCCTCGGCCGCGCACTTGCCCACGCCGTCCTCGCGCACGGCCACAACGCTGTCGTCACCGCCCGTGACGTCGCCTCGGTGGAGGACATCGCGGCGGACCACCCGGACACAGCATTGGCCGTACCTCTCGACGTCACCGACCGCACGCAGATCGCATCCGCGGTGGAACAGGCCAAGGCCCGCTTCGGAGGGATCGATGTGCTGGTCAACAACGCCGGCTACGGCTACCGCGCCGCGGTTGAAGAAGCGGGCGACGCCGACATCCGGCGCTTGTTCGATACAAACGTTTTCGGCACCGTGGACATGATCAAGGCAGTCCTTCCGGACATGCGCGCGCAGAGGTCCGGTTCAATCGTGAACATTTCGTCCATCGGAGCCCGCATCAAAGCGGCCGGTTCCGGATACTACTCCGCGTCCAAAGCGGCGGTGGAGGGCCTGTCGGGTTCGCTGCACAAAGAACTGCAGCCACTCGGGATCAACGTCACGGTCGTGGAGCCCGGCGCGTTCCGGACTGACTTCGCCGGCCGCTCCCTTACCCAGTCAGCGAAGCCCATCGAGGACTACGCCGAGACAGCCGGCAAACGCCGCAAGGAGAACGACACGATGGACGGCACCCAGCCGGGCGACCCGGCCAAAGCCGCCGAAGCCATCATTGCCATTGCTGAAAGCCCGGAACCGCCGGCACTGCTGGTCCTCGGCAAAGACGCGTTCGGCGCGTTTGCCGCCGTGGCCGAGTACGAGCGCACCGACCTGGACGCGTGGCGGGACCTCAGCCTCAGCACGGACCTCTGAAGCGGCCCCGGGCTGTCGCCCCGCCTGGCCCGTCAGCGGACCGTGGCGCCGCTCTGCGTGGTTGCCAGCAGTGCCAGCTCGTCCCGGCCGGGCAGGCCTTCCCAGTCTCCGGCGGTGCTGACTGCGAAGGCCCCCATGACGGTCCCCCGCTCCAGCCGCACGGCCACGTCTTCGCCGTCGAGCAGCGCGGAGAGGTAGCCGGCAGTGAACGCGTCCCCCGCGCCCACCGTGTCGATGCTGGTCACCGGGACGGCGGCTGACTCGAACCGTCCGGAAACGGTGTGCACGCCGGCGCCGTCGGCTCCCCGCTTGACCACCACTTCGGTGACCCCGCGGCCTAGGAGCTCATCGGCAAGGGCGGTTTCGGCGTCGTCGGACGTTCCCGGACGTGCGGTGGAGGAAACCAGGTCCAGCTCGTCGTCGGACGCTATAACGATGTCCGCGTGCCGGGCGACGGGGGCCAGCACGGCGCGCGCCTCGTCCCGGGTCCAAAGTTTGCTGCGGTAATTCACGTCGAGCGAGACCAGGACGCCCTCGGCGGCGGCCCGCTCGACGGCGTATTCCAGCGCTTCCCGGGCGTCCGCACTAAGCGCAGCGGTGATGCCGGTCAGATGCAGGACGCGGGGGCCGGCGTTCAGGGCAGCACCAACGTCGGACCGGCTGATGGTGGAGCCAGCGGAGGCGGAACGGTAGTAGAACGCCCGGGTTAAATCAGCGGTCCGCTGCTCGAGGAACATCACGCCGGTGCTTCGCGACGGGTCTACGCGCTGCTGCACGTGGACGCCTTCGGACCGCAGCTGCCGCAGGATGTACTCACCATGTGGATCCGCACCGATGACACCGGCCCAGCTGACACTGTGTCCCAGCCGGGCAACCCCTACCGCCACGTTCGATTCCGCGCCCGCCACGTGCATGTCCAGGCTGCCGCCGGCGGACAGGGGCCCGGCAGAACGCAGCGAGACCATGGACTCGCCGAAGGTCAAAAGGTCGACGGCGGCGCTCACCGGGTGCCCGCTGCTGCGGTGCGGCGACCGAACGCCGCCGCCAGGTCAACAAAGGCGCGGGCGCGTTCCCGAACCGGCGCGAGGTCTCCGCCGGAGCCGCCGTTTCCAAAGAGCGGGCCGCCGAGCCCGACGGCGATCGCTCCGGTTTCCCAGTACCCTGCGGCTTCGTTCAGGCCCACTCCGCCCACGGGGATAAAGGGGATCTCCGGGAACGGATCGCGCAGCGCCTTGAGGTAGCCGGGTCCGCCGATGGACGCCGGGAAGAGCTTGACTGCTGTGGCGCCGCGGTTCATGGCTTCGTAGGCCTCGCTGGGCGTGAGGGCTCCGGCCAGGACAGGAATTCCCTGCCGGGCCGACTCTGCGATGGACGCAGCCAGGGCCGGCGTCACCATAAACTGGCCGCCCGCCTCCGCCACCTTGTCCACGTCCTGAACGGTCAGCACGGTCCCGCCACCCACGTAGCAGCCGGCCGGCGCCGCGGCGCGGACCTCGCGGATTGCCTGGAGGGCGCCGGGCGTGGTCAGTGCGATTTCAACGAACCGGAAGCCCTCCTCCATCGCAGCGAGGGCCGCCTTAGCGGCGGCACCGCCGTCGGTGCCGCGCACGATGGCCACGAGCCGGGCCTCTTTGATTCCGGCCAGCAGGCCTTCGGGCGTGGTGCTGCTGTCAGTCATGTTGTTTACCATTCTGCGAAGGCGCCATCCGCGTGGCGCCAGACCGGCCCACGCCAGGCGTGGCCGCGCTTGTCTGCGGCGCGGACCACCGCCTCGTCTATTTCAATGCCGAGGCCGGGACCGGTCAGGCGTTCGATGTGGCCGTCCACGAACTTCAGCGGGGTCTTGTCCACCACGTAGTCCAGGACTTCGGCGCCCTGGTTGTAGTGGATGCCGATGCTCTGTTCCTGGATCAGGAAGTTGGGCGTCGCGAACCCCACCTGCAGACAGGCTGCCAGGGCCAGCGGCCCCAGCGGACAGTGCGGCGCCAGCTGCACGTCGTAGATCTCGGCGAGTGAGGCAATCTTGCGGACCTCCGTGATGCCGCCGGCGTGGGAGAGGTCCGGCTGGGCCACGGCGATGCCGGCCTGGAGTGCCGGCAGGAATTCCTGCCGGTTGTAGAGACGCTCACCGGTGGACACCGGCGTGGTGGTGGAGGAGGTGAACTCGCGCAGCAGGTGCGTGTTTTCCGGGACCACCGGTTCCTCGAGGAAGAACGGCCGGTACGGTTCCAGCAGCGGCGCCACCCGGCGGGCGTTGGCCAGGCTGAAGCGGCCGTGGAAGTCCACGGCGACGTCGCGGTGGTCGCCCAGCACTTCGCGCGCCGCGGCAACACGCCGCACCACGCCGTCGAGCTCTGCCACCGAGGCCACCGGGCTCATCTTGCCGCTGGCGTTCATCTTGACGGCGGTGAGGCCCACTTCCAGTTGGGCGCTGATCTGCTCCGCCACCTCGTTGGGCTCGTCCCCGCCCACCCAGCCGTACATCCGGATCCTGTCGCGGACGTGGCCGCCCAGGAGCTGGTGCACTGGGGTGTTGAAGTGCTTGCCGGCAATGTCCCACAGGGCCTGGTCCAGGCCGGAAACCGCGCTGGCCAGGATGGGGCCGCCCCGGTAGAAGGAGCCCTTGGTCATGACTTGCCAGTGGTCCTCGATGCGGAGGGCATCGTTGCCGATGAGCAGTTCGGAGAGCTGTTCGACGGCGGTGCGCACCGTTTCGCTGCGCCCCTCGCAGGTTGCCTCGCCCCAGCCGACGATCCCGCTGTCCGTCTCGATCCGGACGAAAAGCCACCGCGGCGCGACGAGGAAGGTTTCGATTCTGCTGATGATTGTCATGGTGGCCTAGCCCTTGGTGGCGCCGGCGGTCATGCCGGAGACGATGTATTTCTGCGTGAAGAGCGCAATGATCATGATGGGGATGGTCACCACCGTGGCGGCCGCCATCAGCCCGCCCCAGTCGATGCTGGCGTAGGAGACGAAGTCGAAGATGGCAACGGGCAGGGTCTTGGTTTTGGACCCGGAAAGCACCAGGGCGAACATGAAGTTGTTCCACGAGAAGATGAAGCTCAGGATGCCCGCGGTGGCCATGCCTGCCACGGAGAGCGGCAACGTGATGCGGCGGAACGCGCCGATGGGGGTGAGGCCGTCCACCTGGGCCGATTCCTCCAGCTCCAGCGGCAGCGAATCGAAGTAGCTCATCATGATGTAGACGATCAGCGGCAGCGCCACGAACATGTGGCTGAGGATCAGGACCTCGAAGCCGCCCACCATTTTCAGGTTGGAGAACACGTAGTACCAGGGCACCAGCAGCGACACGCCGGGGATCACTCGGGCCATCAAAACCACCAGGGCCGAGCGGTGCATGGTGAACCGGCTCATGGCATACGCGGCCGGGACACCGAGCACCAGCGAGAAGGCGGTGGAAACGAACGCCACCCAGAAGCTGTTGAATATGAAGACGAAGTAGTTGTTGCGCTGGAGCACGTTCGCGTAATTCTCGAACGTGGGGCTGAAGACGAAGGACTTGGCGGTGTCGTAGATGTCCACGTTGGTCTTCAGCGACGCGAGCAGCATCCAGATCAGCGGGGCGATGAGGAACAGCACCACGGCGATCAGTGCCACCACGCGGAAGACCTTGTAGGCGCGGGTTCCGAGCGGCTTCCTGGGGCGGCGGAGAGGCTGGGCCTGCCCGGCCGAGGACTGGATTTGGGAGTTCTGGTTCACTACGGTCATTTGCTTGCCGCTTTCTTGCGCATGGTCAGCAGCCACATGGAGCCGATGATGATCATGAAGAACAGGATCAGCACCGCCGAGGACAGCCCGTACTGGTTGTAGTCGAAGCTCAGGCCGTAGGCGTAGACGTTCAGGGTCTCCACCTCGTGGAAGGATCCGCCGCCTTTGCCCTTGGTGGCGTACAGGATGTCAAAGGTCTTCAGGGCGTCGATGCCCCGGAGCAGGACGGCCACGATCACCGTGGGCATCATCAGGGGGAGGGTGATGTAGAAGAACCGCTGAAACGCGTTGGCGCCGTCCATCCGGGCTGCCTCGTCGGGCTCCTCGGAGAGGGAGGTCAGGCCGGCCAGCAGGATGAGGACCACCATGGGGGTCCATTGCCAGACGTCCATAAAGATGGTGGTGCCGAGCGCGGTGTCCTGGCCCGAGAGCCAGGGCTGGGCGGGAATGCCGACGGCGGCGAGCAACTGGTTGGCGAACCCGATGTTGGGATCGAAGATCAGCCGCCACATCATGCCCACGGCTACCGGGGTTGCCACCAGCGGCAGCAGGATGGCCACGCGGACCCACTTCTCGCCGCGGAAGGGCCGCCACAGCAGCAGCGCAATGCCCATGCCCAGAGCCACCTCGCAGATCAGGGCAACGCCGGTGAAGGTCAGTGTGCGCCCCACCGCAGGCCAAAAACGTTCGACGTCGGACAGGACAGTCAGGTAGTTTTCGAGGCCGATGAACTCGGTGGCTGCCCGGACGGAGCCCTGCGAATCAGTCAGGCTCAGGTACAGGGTCCAGGCCAGCGGGAAGACGATGAGCACGCCGACGAAGATCATCGCCGGAGCCGCGAAGAGCCATTTACGGTGTGCGTTGGCCCAGTCGGAGAATTTTTCGCGGCCAGTGGGGGCGCGGCCTGAGTTCCGGGCTGCGCTGCGGGGAGAAGTCATTACAGACATGGTTCACCTAAGGAGTTGGGGGTGAAGAGTGCCGGGGCGGGATTACAGCGTTCGCTGCTCTCCCGCCCCGGCTCATGGCGCACCGGAGTTTAAGGGTGCCCGTGGGGTGCGCTACTTCTTTTCGCCGTCCAGGAACTTCTGGAAAGCGTCCTGGGCCGAGTCAGCCGCAGCCGAAGCGTCGGCACCCGTAATGCTGGCAACGATCGGTTCGCCGACGATTTCACGGGCCTTGCCCACGGTGACCACCAGGGGACGGTCGTGGCCGATGCCGTTCTTGGCGCTGACCGCGATGGCCTCGGCGAGGTCCTTCGGGTACGTGGAGGTACCGGCGGAGTCAGCCCAGACGGAACTGCGCGGTCCGGGAACGCCGGCCTTCTGTGCTTCCAGGGTGCGTTCCTTGCTGGTGGCCCACTGGATGAACTTCCAGGCGTTGTCCTGGTTGCCCGATGCCTGGTTCACGGCGAGGCCCCACGACGGGATGTTGTACGGCTTGGAACCGGCGGGACCGGCCGGCAGGGCGGCGAATCCGACTGTGTCCGCAACCTTGGACTTGGCCGGGTCGGTGGCGTTCTTGTAGAGCGAGTCGGCCTCGGTGTAGAAGGCTGCCTTGCCCTGCGTGAAGATCGCCATTGCCTCGGGCCAGCTCATGTCGGTGCTGACGTTGGCCGGACCGTAGTTCTTGATCAGGCCGCCGTAGAAGGCGTAGGCCTTCTTGGCAGCATCGGAGTTGACGGCGGACTTGCCGCTGGCATCGGTGAAGTCGCCGCCGAAGCTGTAGAGGAAGCTGGAGAACTGGGTGACGGCCGCGGACTTGCCGGTGCGGGCCACAAAGCCTGCGGTATCCGGGTTCGCTGCCTTGATGGCCTTTGCGGCTGCTTCCAGCTCTTCCATGGTCTTGGGAACTTCAAGGCCGGCGGCCTTCAGCAGGTCCTTGCGGTAGTACAGGACTTCACGTTCGGTGATGATGGGGACACCCACCACCTTGCCGTCCGCGGTGGTGGCCTTGACCGGGCCCTCCTGGTAGTCCTTCCAGTCCCAGCTGGAATCCGCGGACACCTTGCTGGTCAGGTCCGCGAGGTAGCCGTTCTTTGCGAACGCCTTGCCTTCCTGGAGCGGGCGGTACATCATCACGTCAATCTCATCGCTGCCGGCGTTGAGCTTGACGTTGTACTGGTCTGAGAGCTGGTCCTCGCCGAGCTGGGTCAGCTCCACCTTGAGGCCGCTGGACTTCTCGAATTCCGGGATCGCGGCCTTGATGCCTTCGGTCCAGACGTGGTTGGCCAGGGTCACGCGGACCGTGCCCGATTCTTTGGCGTCGCTGCTGCCGCTGCCGCCACAGGCTGTCAGCCCCAACGAGAGTGCGGCCGCTACTGCCGCGTACTTCACTACCGAACGTCGCTTCATAACGACTTTCCCCTTTTTTCCGGGCTGACGTCACTGTTCAGCCACCTACAAATGCCTCTTTACATCTGCTCTGGGGACGATCATAGGTAAATAAGGCAGACTTAAACAACCCCCTTGCTGAACGAGTATGATTTATCCATGAGAATTCCGAAGGCGGAGTCGCCTACAGACAGGCATGCTGCATTGGTGCAGAGCCTGGGACTGGCGATCGCCGACGGGCGCCTCGCCGCGAATTCGATCGTCCGCCTCGACGAACTGGAGGCACAGCACAATGTGTCCCGTTCGGTGGTCCGGGAGGCCGCCCGGGTCCTGTCATCCAAAGGCATGCTGGCTTCGCGGCGCCGGTTTGGCACCGTTGTACAGCCCGAAGACGAGTGGAACCTCTATGACCCGCAGGTGATCCGCTGGCGGCTGGCCTCATCCCGGCGCCTTGAGCAGCTGCAGGCCCTGAACGAGCTCCGCGGCGCCATCGAACCGCAGGCTGCACGGCTCGCCGCCGAACGCGCTTCGTGGGAAGCAGGCAGCGATCTCGTCTCCCTCGCGGCGCGGCTGTGGTCCGCCGGCCAGCGCGGCGACCAGGACGAATTCCTCCGGCTGGACGTTGAATTTCATGCCGCGGTACTCCACGCCTCCGGAAATGCCATGTTCGCCCAGCTGCAGAACCTGGTGGCCGAAGTCCTTACCGGCAGGGTGGAACACGGTCTCATGCCGCAGCTTCCGCACCACGAAGCGCTGCAGCTGCACGTCGACGTGGCCAGCTCCATCCAGCGGGGCGAGGCCGGCGCTGCCCACGCGGCCATGAGCAGGATCGTTGAACAGTTCGCCGAAGAAGTCGGCCACATGTGGTCAGTGCACCACGCCGGCGCCGCCCAGGACTTGCCCCGGCAGGACCTATCCCGGCAGGCGGGAGAGCCCGACGACGCCCCCCAGCAGCCGCCGTCGGGCTCCCTCCCCCAACGCAACAGTTAGAACCCGCGGCGAACCGCAGGGACTGGCTAGTCCTCCGTGGGCGTGTTGCGGTTCGAGTGGTACGAACGCCACGAGTGCTCGGGCTCGAATCCGAGCAGCCGCCTGGCTTTGTCGATGGACAGCATCGTCTCGTGTTCGCCCAGTTCCTTGGTCACCCGGACGTCGGGGAACACCTCCGCGGCGAGGCCGGCGCTGGAACGGGACATCACCGTGTCTGAGTTCGCGATGATGAACGCCTCGAACCCCGGCTTTCCGCGGTCCAGGGCCCGGGCCACCGCCTGCGCCCCGTCGCGTCCGTCGATGTAGCCCCAGAGATTCCACTTGCGGGCGGTGGCGTCGGCGTCGAACTGCGGAAACCGGTCGTAGTCCTCCGGGTCCATCACGTTGGAAAACCGCAGCCCGGTGATGCTCAGGGCAGGGTCCCAGCGCGTCAGCTGGATGGCCATCTGCTCTTCAAGGTGCTTGACCAGGGAATAGGTGCTTTCCGGCCGGGCCGGGTATTCCTCGTCCACGGGGATGTAAGGAGGGTCGACGTCGAACGGCAGTCCCAGCACCGTCTCGCTCGAGGCGTAAACCACCTTCTTGATGCCGGCCCGCCGCGCCGCCTGGAACACGTTGTAGGTGGACAGCATGTTGTTCTCGAACGTGGCGGCATCCGGAATGATGCCCGGCGCCGGGATCGCGCCCAAGTGGACGACGGCGTCGAACCCGCTGTGCCTATCGTCCAGGCCCAGCAACACATCCAGGACCTGGCCGTAGTTTCGGAGGTCCACGATGGCCAGCCCCGGGTTTCTCTCACCTGCCCGGTCCAGATTGAGGACCTTGTGGCCATCATCGTTGAGCCTGCGGACCACGTGCCGCCCGAGTTTTCCGCTTCCGCCGGTCACCGCAATCCTCATCGTGCTACTCCTGCCGCAAGGAACTTTTCGACGGCGGCGATGGCCCGTTCGGTAATGGCACGGGGCTCGCCGCTGCCGTCCACCGAAACCACCATGCCACGGCCGGCGTAGACAGCCACCACTTCATGGGTTTCGCGGTGGTAGAGATCCAGCCGGCGCCGGAAGACCTCCACCGTGTCATCCTTGCGTCCCTGTTCCTTGGCCCGCTGGAGCATCCGCTGTTCGAGTTCGGAATCCGGCGCGCGGAGCTCCACCACGGCATCGAGCCGCTGTCCCTGCGACGCCAGCATGTTGTCCAGCTCCGTGACCTGGGGTGCGGTGCGGGGGTACCCGTCCAGCAGGAAGCCGGGCTGGAGGTCGGAGTCGCGGAGACGGTCCTTGACCAGTGCGTTGGTGAGATGGTCCGGGACGAAGGCGCCGTCGTGGAGGTACCTGGCGGCTTCCATGCCCAGCGGCGTTTCCTGGCTGACATTGGTCCGGAAGATTTCGCCGGTGGACACGGCCGGGATGCTGAAATGCCTGGCGATATGAACCGCCTGAGTACCTTTGCCGGAGCCGGGCGGCCCGATGATGAGCAGTCTGGTCATAACCTGTCCCTCCGCGGCGTCACCGCCGGTTGGTTTCGGGTTCATCGCCGGCAGCGCCAACGTGAGCTACATTCTGCCCGCAAGTGGCAGCACAACGCCAGCCTCGCCGAGATGCCACGGGAGGGCCTGGCGTTGGACTGTGGGGTTAGAACCTGGAGTTGCCGCCGGTGACGGGTGTGGTGGCCAGCGGATTTCCAGCGATGTCCGTCAGCCCGGCGCCGGGCGTGTAGGTGGGCTTTACGTTTCCATTCACGTTCGACGCCGCGCCGGTTCGGCCACCGAGGGTAATGGTCAGTTCACGCCCTGTGGCGTTCCAGGCAAGTGTCGAGGCACCCGTGTCGGTTCCCTGGAAGGTCAGCCCGCCTGTACCGGCGTAGTCGCCATTCAGACCGACCGATCCGACCCTCAGAGTAGTGCAGCCTTCCACAGTCAAAGTGAGAACGTCACCCCCGCTCACGGTGACTACCACCTGGTTCGCACCGTTGGCCAGCTGATCGCCGGGATTCGTCCAACTGCTGCAGATGGTGGAAGGGTCCAACTGCTCGGAGAACCGGAGAGTGACCTTGTCGCCTTGGTCCATGGTGCCTTGGCTTCCGCCGTTGGAAAGGATCACCGCGGACACAGTTGGCACGACCACTTCCTTGGTCGAGCTAGCTAGGCCAGGATCGCTCACATTGCCGGCCGCATCTTTCGCTGTGGCGCTGTAGTTGACTGCGCCATCCTTGAAGGCCGCCATGTTGAAGTTGGCCGCCGTCCAATCGCCACTGGCGTCAGTGGATAAAACCTGCGTAGCGGTGTGCTGTGGCGTAGCTGTATCTCTTGCCGTGACCGTCACCGTTGAGCTTGGCTCCGCGGTGCCCCGGACAGGAACGCTGGACGCGTTGAGGCTGTTGACGAATGCCGGAGCTATGATGGCTGGTGCGTCGGGCTTGGTGGTGTCAGCGACGAAGACGCCAATGCTGCGGGCAGATTCCGGCCCTACCCACGATCCAAGCACAGGCGTGACCGTATAGAACCAGGTTCCGGCGGGCAGCAGTGCTTCGTTGCAGCCCAGCGTAGTGACGGTTCCGGCGCATCCGCCGCCGGCCTCAACCTTTGTGCCGGCTGTCGCAGCCGAGTAGCGCGCAACCGTGTAGCCGGAAACCGTTCGGCCTGCCACCGTTGAGCCTCTAGCCCAGCTGAGGGAAGCGGCACCTGCCGATCCGGATGCCGCAGGCGCAGCCATTGCCTGAATTGAATCCGCCCTGGCGGCGCCGTCTTTGCTGCTGAGCGTCTGCCAGAAGGCGTTGGCCGCGGGACCTCCGCACGAGATGGCGAAGGCTGCCACGGCGGCGACCGCAATACGTGTCCGGGTGATGCGGCTCATTTCCGTGCCTCCAAAGTGACGGGAACGGTGAATGCCGCGCCTTGGCAGCCCGACGATGACGCCGTGGACATGGCGGCAGCGTTCGGTAGTGTGATCAGGATGGACGAGTTCGCCGGAATGCTGAGCGCCGGCGCGAGGGGGGCCGCCGGGTCAACGAACTTGACGCCGGTGGTGGTGCAGACGGTGTGGTTCGCGTCGGCCGTCACAGCGCCGTTGCCGCGGATGGCGTAGACCTGCACCGGATAGTCATTGGGGTTGTGCGCCCGGACGGCAACATCGGCGGTGCCACCCGGGACAAGGGTGCTTTGCGGGCTGTCGCCGGCAATCAGTGCCTCCACGGTGACGGCGCCCATGGTGCCATTCGTCGCAGCGCCGGAGCCGGCCCCCACCGTGGCCCAGTAGGCGTAGGCCCCGCCGGCCCCCGTGGCGAGGCACAGGGTGATGGTTGCTGCCGCGGTCTTGGCAGCCAACCGGCGGGAAGTCTTCTTGTGTTTCGGTGGCATGTCAGCTTCCCTGCCCTGCTCCGGAATATGAGAACTGGAGCGTTGCGCCCTTGCAGCCGTCCTGGTTCAGCGTGGTGTCCAGCATGGCGATCTTCGGCCACTTTGCCTCATCCATGCCGATCGACTTGAGCGAGCTGGGACCTGTGGGAACGGTGAGCGGATACGGACCCGAGTAGTTCGTCACCGCGTAGTCCGCCGCCGTACAGGGAAGCCTCGCAGCTAATGCGGCCTCCGTGCGGTTGATGGCAGTAATCGTCACCGAAAGGCTGTTCAGGGCCAAGCTCTTATTGCTGGGATTTGCGATGGCAAGATTCAGCGGGACAGTCGCTCCCGGCGTGAGCTGGGTGCCGAGGTTTCCGGAAATGCTGAACGTCTTGTTGGAGGACTGGACCATCAGCTGAACCACGACGGCGGTGGGCTGGCTGACCCCTGCCGCTGCGGGAATGGTGCCGCCGATAGTGAGATCCGCTTTGCCGTCCGGGGTGGTGGCCGTCGTCGCCACCGTCAGTGTGACGGTGGCGGTTTTCCCTGAAGCGAGCGATACCGACGTAGGTGCGAAGGCCGCCGTCGTACTAGCAGGAAGGCCGGAAATAGCCGGGGTGACGCTACCGCTGAACCCATTGTTGGCGGTCAGCGACAGCGTATAGGTGACGGAGTCGCCCTGGTCAACCGTCCGGCTGACGGGATTCACCTGGACGGTGACGCCCTTCGTTTTGTCGCCTTGGCTCCCGCCCTGACTGGCGGCGAAGATGGTGCCAGCCGAAAGCAACATCACCACAAGACCCACCATGAGCGCCTTTGCTGCGGTGGTGGTTCTTCGCATGATTGTGCGGAAGTACCCAGATTCGTTCTGCACGTTCAGCCCTTCTGGCGTGGTTCTGAGTGAGCGGGAGGAAGTGGAAATCGCCGGCGGGAAGTCTCTGACCTTCCCGCCGGCGAAGTTTGTTAGACGCTGCCGACAGTGATGGTGACGACCGCGCTCTTGCAGAGGCTCTGGTCGACGGACGCGCTGTCATTGAATGTCAGGGTTCCGCTGCCGACCACCGTGCCGACATCACCCTTTGCGACGGTGGTGTTGCTGGTGTTGGCAGTCACGTCGAACCACTCGGGAAGGCACCCGGCTACATCCGTGGTCACGCTGGCAGTCAGCACACCGACCTTTGTGCTGGTGGTGGAGCTCGGATTGTCGGCCGTGTACGTCACCACTTTGGAGGATCCCGGGGCCAGTCCACCGGTGAAG
The DNA here is from genome assembly GCF_024391045.1 of Pseudarthrobacter sulfonivorans. GTDB lineage: Bacteria > Actinomycetota > Actinomycetes > Actinomycetales > Micrococcaceae > Arthrobacter > Arthrobacter sulfonivorans_B. The sequence continues at coordinate 37,427 of NZ_JANFCZ010000022.1, read as the reverse complement.
TTGGCGTGGAGGGTTACCGTGCCGCCCCCTGACGAGTTGGTGGCCTGACCGGAACCGGTACCGACAGTGGTCCAGTAGGCGTAGGCAGCGCTACCGCCGCCGGCTACCAGGGCGAGTGCTCCGGCGGCTGCCAGGACCTTGTTCTTCTTTGTCATTTTGCGCATGGCTGAGACTCCTTGGGCTGGGGATTAGAGAGTGGTGATGAGACGCACAGCCATCGGGAACCACGATGGGAACTTGCTTCCGGCTGATCGATGACGCCCATACTTCCCGGTGCAGAATCTTCAAACAACGCGTATCGGTACTGGACTTTCTGTCGCCGCCACAGAAGGTACTGCTTGGATTGGGCTCGGACTACTCAGGTTTGACCCGTGCCGCGGAGGGGCCAAACCAAGTAGACCACGTAGTTTCCAGCACCCCTTAGATGGCCCGAATATGACGTTTGCCGTGGCCAGAGCTGTATATACTTCTGGTTACCGGTTTAGCAGCAGGCCGTTGGACAGTTCGTCGATCCAGCGATCCCTGCCACTCTGAAGCCGTCGCGGCAGGATGTGCGGTGGAGTTGCCGGGTCGTCTTGACCTGAGTGAATGGCACCAAGAACCGTGGCCGGCGAGTCGACAGCAGATACAGCTCCATCCATTACTGATCACCTGCATGAGGAACTCCTCAACAGCTCCGGCGTTGAGGAGTTCCTGGCCGAACTCGCGCGCGTATCAGCACGTACCCTGTGCGAGCCCGGCGACGGGTTACTTTGCGGCATCACGCTGCTGCGCCAACGCAAGGCAGCCACCATGGCCGGCAACGGGGATACCGCCCACGTGATCAGCCGGATTGAATACGAAACCGGCAACAGTCCCGGCATCACGGCCGCCGAGGACCAAGAGACTGTCCACGTCCCCGATCTGGAGTTGGAGGACCGCTGGCCCGAATACGCCGAAGCTGTGCTGGGCCACGGCATTCGGTCCGTCCTGGTCATTCCCTTCCGGCTGGAGGGGGAAACCAAAGCCAGCCTCCTCCTGTACTCCCCCCGCGCCGGCCACTTTGAGCGCCGCATTCTGGAAACCGCGCAGGAATTTGTCCGCCAAACGTCCCTGGCCCTCCGGCTGGCCGTCCGTTTCGCGCATTACAGCGAGACCGCCGCGCACCTGCGCGCCACCCTCGAAAGCCGCACGGTCATCGACATGGCGGTGGGCATCATCATGGCCCAAAACAGGTGCAGCCAGCAGGAAGCCTTCAGTCTCCTCAAGGCCGCCTCCAGCACCCGGAACTCCAAGCTGCACACCGTTGCCGCGGCCGTAGTCAACGCGCTGGGACACGGGCCCGCGGAAACCCACTACGAGGAGTAGGCGGCTGCAACGCTACATCCCGCCGTCGTAGACCAGTTCGGTTCCGTTGACCCGCACACCGGCCGTGGGCTGGTGGGGCGCCAGTCTTCCACCGGGCATCAGGTGCCGCACGTCCGCGTGCTCCAGCAGCATTGCGTGGTCCGAGATCAGCCGGCGGTGGCACCGCCACCACACCGTTTCGCTGCACATGATCGCTACCCTCTCCTTGGCTGCCTGGGCCAGGAGCTCGCCAAGGGCCAGCGAAAATTCAGGCGACCGCATATACGCCGCATAGGCACGGAACGAATCGTTGCGCAGTGCCACGTCCGGGGACTCGGGAGGAAGCCTGCGGAACCCGCCGAGCCTCTTGTCCCAACGGTAGGCCACCCCGGCCGCGGGCAGCCACTGCGCCAGCAGGTCCCTGCCGAAATGCGGAAACTTCCGGCTGCCGGGGGCGATGCGCACATCCACCAGGGATTGGACTCCGGCATTGGCCAGCAGTGCGCTGAAGTCCTCCCGGCCGGCAGTTCCGTGGCCCACCGTCAGAAGCTGCAGGTGTTGCTCCGAAGGCGTCATACTAGCGATTCTCCACCCGCGCAACCCGTACACTGGTTGGAAGCTGGTTCTGGGGGCTCATATGGAAACTCAACACGTCTGCCTCGTCATCGAAGACGACGCTGATATCGGCGGGCTGGTCACCGTCATCCTGACGCGCGCGGGATTTGACGTGCGCACAGCCGCCACCGGCGCCGAAGGCATCGCAGCCGCTGCGGATCCCGCCGTTTCCCTCATCACTTTGGATCTCGGCCTGCCGGACATGGACGGCCACGTGGTGGCCCGCGCCATCCGCGCCCTGAACACGGCTCCCCTGCTGTTCCTGACCGCCAGGTCCGAACAGGATGACATTTTGGCCGGCATGGCCTCGGGGGCTGACGCTTACCTGACGAAGCCCTTCCACCCCAAGGAACTGCGGGAGGTGGCGCTGCGGCTCTGCCCGGTGAGTGTCGCCAGCAGCGGGGACGGCAGCAGCCAGGACCCTGCCTCCTGCCAGCCGCACTAGGCGGCCCTATCCCGTGGTGCCCGTCTTCCCGGCGTAGGACGTGGCCCGGCTGCGGACCTGGTCTACATACGAGTCGGACTGGTTATAGGCGTAGACAGCCTCATTCCAGCCGTTGGACGTGGTGAGGTCGCGGCCGTTTGCGCATAGATAGCCGGCCGCGCTGAGGGCGGCGTCGTCGATGTTGAAGGGATCAGCTTTTCCGTCGCCGTTCCCGTCCAACCCGGCCAGCTTCCAGGTGGAGGGAATGAACTGCATGGGTCCGACGGCGCGGTCCCAGCGGGCATCGCCGTCCAGGACCCCGCCGTCAGTGTCGGCGATGACGGCAAATCCGTTGCCGTCCAGGCTGGGGCCGACAATTGGTCCGCTCGCCTGCCCCGAGGGAGTCAGGCTTCCGCCACCAAAGGATCCGTGGGCGGACTCCACAAAACCAATCGCTGCCACCGTGTTCCACCCGATTCCGCACGCGGGGTTGGCATGGTTGGCCGCGCCGGCCGCCGCGACGTATGCGCGCAGCGCACGGGCGGGAATGCCAGTCTGCGCGGCAGCCTGGACGAGCCACTGGGCGTCAGCGTTCGCGGTGACATTCACCGCGGATGCAATGCCGGCGGCGAGCGTCTCGAATTTCACCTCCGCACGGGGAGGCGCCAGGGTCCCGCGGGCGTCCGCGCCGGATTGCCCGAGTGCCCAGAATGACAACGCCGTGATGACGCAGATCGCGAACACACAGAAAACTGCAAGGCGTTTTAGTCGGAGCACGGGATTGATCCTAGCGATCGAAGTCCGTTAGGGAGGAACTGCCGCTGCTGGACACCGGCCCCTGGCCCTGCCCCAACGAGCGCCCACTCAGACGCCCTCTCACTTATTGCCGGTTTTTCCCAGACGCTCTCTCACTTATTGCCGGTTTTCCCCAAACGCCCTCTCACTATCCTCAAGAAAGTGAGACAGCGATGGGGATTTTCCGGCGATAAGTGAGAGAGCGTCGGGGGTATGGGGTGGGGCGGTGCTGACTCCACGTCGGTTGACGGCGCATACTTGAACGCACAGACGGCCACTGCCATGGGAGGACACCATGAAGTTTCTCGGAGCACTGATTGTCATCTGGCTGATCATCGGCGGAATCGCCGCCTGGCAGCGCGGCTACTTTGGCAGCGCACCGGAGAACTGCGCCCAGGCGGGCACGGTGGCCGTGACCATCGTCGCCGGTCCCCTCAACTACATGGGCGTTAATCCCAAGATTTCCTGCGAACTGCCCCAGCCGTCCAAATAGGCGGGTCCCGGTTAGGCGGTCCTTGGAGTCAGCTCCTTGGAGCCGTCCCGGGCGTTGCCTAGAGTAGGAAATGCCGGGCGCCGCTGTGCGCCTTAGGCCCTGAACCTGATTCCGAACCCTCGAGAGGACCTTACAGATGGCCTACGTCACCGTTGGAACCGAGAACAGCACGGACATCGAGCTTTACTACGAGGACCACGGGAGTGGACAGGCGGTGGTCCTGATCCACGGCTACCCCCTCAACGGCGCCTCCTGGGAGAGGCAGACCACCGCGCTCCTGGCGGCCGGCTTCAGGGTTATCACCTACGACCGCCGGGGTTTCGGCAAGTCCAGCAAGCCCACCGAAGGCTACGACTATGACACCTTCGCCGCCGACCTGGACACCCTGATGACCGCCCTGGACCTGAACGAGGCCGTGCTGGTGGGTTTCTCCATGGGCACCGGCGAAGTGGCCCGGTACATCAGCACCTACGGATCGGCCCGGGTTGCCCGGGCAGCCTTCCTGGGATCGCTCGAACCTTTCGTCCTGAAGACCGACGACAATCCCGACGGCGTTCCGCAGGAAGTCTTTGACGGACTCACCGAAGCCGTCACCGCCGACCCGTACGCGTTCCTGCGGGAGTTCTTTAAGAACTTCTACAACACCGACACGTTCCTGGGCACCCCGCGGCTGAGCCAGGAAGCGGTGGATGCAAGCTGGAATGTCGCGGCCGCCGCCGGGGCAACCGCCTTGGTCGCAGCCCAGCCCACCTGGCTGACCGACTTCCGGGCTGACATCCCCAAGATCGATGTTCCTGCCTTGATCGTGCACGGCACGGCGGACAATATCCTGCCCATCGATGTGACCGGCCGCCGGTTCACCAAGGCGCTGCCCAGCGCCGACTACGTGGAGATCGACGGGGCCCCGCACGGCATGCTGTGGACGCACACCGCGGAGGTCAATGAGGCCCTGCTCGCCTTCCTGAAGAAGTAGACGGGTAAAGGGCGCTCATCCAGCGGAGATGTGGTCCGCCCTCCGCATTCGCACGGCCACGAGGACGCCGGACGCCGCCGTCAGGGCGGCGACGGCGCCCACGGCTGCGGGGATGCCATAAGCATCGGCGATGAGTCCGGAGAGGAGCGCGCCGACGGCGAACCCGCCATCGCGCCACAACCGGTAGATGCCCACGGAGCGTGCCCGCCAGTGTGGGTGGGCCACGTCGCCGATTGCCGCGAGCAGGGTGGGGTAGACCATGGCTGTGCCGGCGCCGAGGAGGATGACCGCCGCGAGCCAGATTCCAAAGTCCTCGCCGACGGCCACCATGGCCAGCGCTGCGGCCTGGACGATCATGCCGGCGACGATCAGCGGCTTGCGGCCGATCCGGTCCGAGAGCGCACCGGTGATCAGCTGCCCCGCGCCCCAGACGGCCGGATAGACGGCGGCGAGGATGCCGATGCGTTCAAGGCTGAGGCCCGCGGTGGCGAACAGCACCGGGAACAGGCCCCACGCCAGCCCGTCGTTGAGGTTGTTCACCATGCCGGCCTGGCTCACGGAGGACAGCGAGCGGTCGCGGAAGCTTGTCAGGGTGAAGACCTCACGGCTGCTCAGGCCTGCGCGGGTTCCACTGTGCACCGGGACGTGGCTGGTGGCCTCCGCGCGGGCGTGGTGGTGTGTTTCGCGGACAGTCAGCACTGACAGCCCGAGTCCCACGGCGATAAACGCTGCGCCCAGAAGGAACGGGCCCGGCCGCAGCCCGTACGTGGACGCAATGTAGCCGGTCGCCAATGCCGTGCCAGCCACGCCAAGGTAGCCCGCGGCCTCGTTCAGGCCCATGGCGAGGCCCCTGCGCTCGGGCCCGACGAGGTCCATCTTCATCATGACGGTGGTGGACCAGGTCAGGCCCTGGCTGATGCCAAGGACCACGTTGGCTGCAACGATCCAGCCCCACGAGGGCCCGAAGATGAGCATGAACGGGACCGGCACCGCCGCCAGCCAGCCGGCCACCAGGACGGGTTTCCGGCCGTACCGGTCCGAGAGGGTGCCGGCGAAGTAGTTGGTGGCGGCTTTGGACAGACCGAACGCGAGAATGTACGTCAGCGCGCCCGTGTACAGGTCCAGATGGAATGTTTGGGAGGCCAGCAGCGGCAGGACGGTGCGTTCCTGGCCCAGGGTGCCGCCCACCAGGGCGTTGACGGCAACCAGCAGCATGAATTGGGCGAGGTTCTGCCGCAGGCCCAGTACAACTGCGGTTGAACCGGAAGTACCGGAGGCGAAGGGATGGGACCGCATTCCTGCTTCTTTCTTCAGGCGTAAGGTGGCCCGGACGTGCGGGGGCACGCCCGGGCCGGGTGCCCGGGTGGGAGGGGGGACCTACCCGGGCGGTCATCGGGGTTACTTCGCTGCGGCAGCGTTCTGCCGCGTCTGCTGCCAGGAGTTCCAGGCGGCGTAGCTGCCGTCGAGTTCGACGACGTCATACCCGGCGCGGCGCAGGGCGCTGGCGGCTACGGAGTTCCGTACGCCCGACTGGCAGTAGGACACGATGGTGCCGCCGGCGGGCAGTTCATCGAGGTGCCACATGAGGCGGCCGCCGCTGAGCTGGTACGAGCCCGGGACGTGCCCGGCCTGGTACTCGGTCTTGTTGCGGACATCCAGGACCATGGCGGCGTCGAAACCTTCGAGTTCGGCCGGCTGGATCAGCTTGGGGGTGAAGGTGGGCAGCCCGTCGATGCTCGTGAGGTAGCCGGCCACGTTGTCGATGCCGACCCGGACCAGGTGGTCCCGCATGTCCTGGGCCTGCTCCTGGTCCTTGGCCAGGAGCACCAGCGGGTTCTTGTCCGTCTCGGGGTTCACCACCCAGGCGCCGTAGCTGGCCACGGACTTGCCGGCCGGAACGTTCAGCGACCGGGTCACGGTACCCTCGTGGACCTGGGCGTTGGACCGGGTGTCGATGAAGGTGAGGGTGTCCTGGGCCAGGCCTGCGGCAACGGTCTCCGTGTCCAGTTCCGCCAGTGGGGCACGTCCGCCCATGACGGCCGGGCCTTCACGGTTTTCGCGCTTCATCCGGCCGAAGTAGGCGTGGGCGTCGGGCTGGCCGTCGAGGAGCTCATCGATGAAGCCCTGCTCATCGTTGGCGGCCAGGTAGGGGCCCCACCAGGCGTAGAGGCGCTCGTAACCCACCGTGGAGGACGGGATAGCCCCGAGGGCCTTGCCGCAGGCGCTGCCGGCCCCGTGCGCGGGGTGGACCTGGACGTAGTCCGGCAGGGTGAGGAACTTGTCCCGCAGGCTCGCGAAGAGCTGCTTGGCGCCCACGAAGCGGGTGTCCACGCCGCCGGCTGCCTCATCCAGCAGGTCCGGCCGGCCCAGGTCACCGGAGAAGACAAAGTCACCGGAGAGCAGGTACCCGGGCTGGTCGCTGAACGCGCCGTCCGTGACCAGGAAGGACAGGTGTTCCGGGGTGTGCCCGGGCGTGTGGACGGCCTTGATGCTGATGTTGCCCAGGGTGATGGCGTCGCCGTCGTACAGCCGCTCGCCCTCGAACCCGTACTGCCAGTCCGGCCCGCCCTCGCCCGAAACGTAGACCGTGGCGCCCGTAGCGGCAGCCAGCTCCCGGGTACCGGAGAGATAGTCCGCATGAATATGGGTCTCGGTGACCGCCACGATCTTCATGCCGTTCTTCTCAGCCAACTCCTGGTACACCGCGATGTCGCGGCGGCCGTCCACCACGATCGCTTCACCCTTGGCCTGGCAGCCGATCAGGTAGCTGGCCTGGGCGAGATCTTCGTCGTAAATACGCTCGATAAGCATTGGTGCGCTCCTTCGGGAAAGGGGATTGGGAGGTTGTTCTGAATTCAATATTACATACCCCAGGGGGTATCTTGCAATGCTGGATGTGCCGCTAATTTTTGGCGCAGTTTGCGCCGCTGCTGCGGGGGTGGGAGATCAGGTAGTGGGCAGGCCGGCACGGGTCCAGGCGGTCATGCCGCCGGCCATGGTGTCCGCGGTGTAGCCTGCCCCGTTAAGGGCGTCGGCGACGGCGGCGCTGCGGTTGCCGCTGCGGCAGACGGCAATGACGGGTACTTTCGGGTCCAGCTCGCCGAGGCGGCTCTGCAGCTGACCCATGGGGATGTGCAGGGCCCCTGGGATCATGCCCTCGGCGACCTCGAAGTCCTCCCGGACGTCGAGGATCGTGGCCGTGGAACGGCGGCGGTCGGTTTCGGTAACGGTGGTTTCAGCCATGGTCTTCTCTTTCAGGCGTTTGGGGTGTGAAGTGTTTGGGGTTGCCGTCAGGCAGCAAGAGTGCTTGCCGTCAGGCGGTAACGGTGGTTGCCGTGACCCAGGCGGCAACCGCAAAGATGAGCATCGCGAACGACACACGGATGTGCTTTTCCTTAAGGCGGCGGGCCAGCCGCGCCGCCACAAGTGATCCCAGGATCGCGGGGACCGCGAAGCTGAGGACAACGGGCCAGTCAATGGTGAATCCAGCGGCATGCGCACTGAAGCCCGCCGCCGAGTTGATGACAATAATGGCCAAAGAGGACCCAACAGCCTGTTTCATGCGCAGGCCCAGGAACAACGTGAGGGCCGGGGTGATCAGGAAGCCCCCGCCGACGCCCAGCAGCCCCGTAAGGAAGCCGACCAGGAGCCCCACCCCCACAGCTTTGGGAGCGCAGGAGCGAAAGGCCCTCGTGGGGCCGATGCTGCACGATCCTTCGGTTTCGGTGGTCCGCATCAGCATCCGGATCCCCGCGGCCACCATAATGACGGCGAACGCGAGCATCAGGATGTTGGGGTCCAGCAGCCTTCCCACCGCCGCCCCGCCCCAGGCCGCCGGAATTCCGGCGGCTCCGACGATCAGGACCACGGGCCAGTTGATCCCTTCGCGGAGGCGCGGGAACAGGGCCACCAGGGACGAGGTTCCCACCACCAGGAGGGACGTGGGAATGGCTGCCGCCGGTCTCATGCCTACGCCATAGACCAACGCGGGAACGGCGATGATCGAACCGCCGCCGCCCACCACACCAAGCACCGCCCCGGCCAGGAGCCCCAGCGACAGCGCCGCGATCATGCTGCCGGGGCCGGCTTGGCCTCGGAAACCGGCAGCGCCAAGATGGCACTTTCCCGGGTGGGCTCCTGGGCGGCCTTATTCCACGGCATGGCCGAGATGGCCTTGCCCATGGCGCAGGTGTTGGTGGCAGCGGAGAAGGTCAGGCCGGCGCCGATCACGCCGGCGAGCGTCCGGACCTTCGGCGAAACGAATTTCCCTCCGGCCAGGCCCAGAACCACCAAGGACCCGGCGGCAAGGCGGACCTGGCGCTCAAGGTCCCAGCGGCCCTTCCCCTTGACGACGTCGCCCCCGGCCGCCGCAAACCCGGGCACACCGCCCGTCAGGACGTAAGCACCTTCAATCCCCGATGCACCGAGGCGCTGGCGCGCCTGCTCGGCGCGGGCTCCGGACTGGCACACGAGCACCACGCGGCTGCCCAGTCGCGAGGCAAGCTCATCGGTGTGTTCGGACAGCAGAGGCAGCGGCACGTTGTAGGAACCGCGGATATGCATGGCGTCGAATTCAGCTGCGGAGCGGACGTCGATCACAACCAGGTCCTGGTGCTCGACGATCCAGCTGCGGAGAGCTTCCGGGCCGAGGACGGTGACAGCTGCTGTGGCGGAAGGGGATGTCATAGGGGGCCTTTCATCGGGATCGGTGGATACCCCACCGAGTATTACAGATACCCCCGGGGGTAGTCAAAACACCCGGTGGGGTATATTGTGGAGTCAGGAACACGACCATTGGAGACCCCATGCAACTTGATTCGACTGAACTGACACCCGTGGTCAACCGCCTCAAGCGGGCCCAAGGCCAACTCGCCGCCGTCACCCGCATGCTGGAGGAGGGCCGGGACTGTAAGGACATCGTCACGCAGCTTGCCGCCGTGTCAAAGGCGCTGGACCGCGCCGGATTCGCCATCATTGCCAGCGGCCTGGAACAGTGCATCGTCCGCGAAGACACCACCATGGACCGGAAAGAGTTGGAGAAGCTCTTCCTTTCCCTCGCCTAGCCGGCTCCGGGCGCGGCCGCGCCCGTGGACGCCTAAAAACTCAGCGCATTAAAGACAAACAGTAAAGACAAAACAGTGGAGGGGCCGGGCGATGTGAATCGCCCGGCCCCTCCACTGTTTTGTCTTTGTTTTGCTGCCTTGCGTTAGGCCTTTGCGGCCTTGCCCGGCAGTGCCAGCCTGAAAATCTTGCCCCAGGTGGATCCCACCTGCTTCAGCAGCGGACCCGTGGTGTACTTCAGGCCGTAACGCTGGCAGATTTCGCGTACCAGGGGCGCCACCTCGGCATACCGGTTGGACGGCAGGTCCGGGAAGAGGTGGTGCTCGATCTGGTGCGACAGGTTGCCGGTCATCAGGTGCATGAACTTGGAGCCGGAGATGTTGGCGGAGCCGATCATCTGGCGCACATACCAGTCGCCGCGGGTTTCGCCTTCCACCATCTCTTCACTGAAGGTGTCCGTACCTTCGGGGAAGTGGCCGCAGAAGATCACGGCGTGTGCCCAGACGTTGCGGACGGCATTCGCCGTCAGGGTGCCGTAGAGCGCCTGCTTGCCGGATCCGGTGAGCATGGCGACGGCGGGCGTGGCGGCGTAGTCCTTCGTGAACTGGGTGACCACCTTTTTGCCCAGCGCCTTGAGGTCTTTGAGCAGCGCTTCCTTGGACTTCTTGCCCTCCTTGAACTCGGTGAGCTCGAGGTCGTAGATGGCGATGCCCCACTCAAAGAGGGGCGCCAGGATGGCGTTGTACACCGGGTTGCCCAGGTTCATGGGCACCCACGGCTGGCTCTCGTCCATGCGCAGGAGGTTGTACCCGACGTCGTTGTCCTTGCCCACCACGTTGGTCCAGCGGTGGTGGAGGTCATTGTGGGTGTGCTGCCACGAGCGCGACGGCGTGACGAAGTCCCACTCCCAGGTGGTGGAGTGGATGTCCGGGTCCCGCATCCAGTCCCACTGGCCGTGCAGGACGTTGTGCCCGATCTCCATGTTTTCGAGGATCTTGGCGAGGCTCAGCAGGGTGGTGCCGGTAACCCAGGCCGCCTTGTTCTTGCTGACCAGGAGTGCGGCGCGGCCTGAGATCTCCAGGCCGCGCTGGATCTTGATCAGGCGCCGGATATAGGCGGCGTCGGAGGCGCCGCGCTTGGCGAGGATATCGTCGCGGATCGCGTCGAGTTCCCGGCCCAGCTCAGCCACCTGCTCGTCCGAAAGGTGCGCGGCGGTGGGAGGGCGGACCGACGGGCTGCCGGAGTCCGCCAACGCGCCGGGGCGCGTCCTTGACGCCCCGACCGGGATGGTCTTGCGCTCTGAAACTGTCTTGTCTTCTGAAACTACTGACATGCGGTGAAGCTCCTCAGAGTTCGAGGTTGACGGGTCCGGCGGCTGCCGAGACACACGTTTGGATCAGTTGGCCGGGCTCGCCGTGGATCTCGTTGGTGCGGAGATCACGGACCTGTCCGGCCAGGAGCGGAGTAAGGCAACTGTGGCAGATTCCCATCCGGCAGCCGCTGGGCATCAGCACCCCGGCGTCCTCGCCGACGTCGAGCAGCGGAGTATCGCCGTCGGCGTCAACTTCCCGGTCGGAGGCCTCAAAGGTGACCAGGCCGCCGTCGTGCCCCACACCCCCGGCAAAAGTGGTGTTGAAGCGTTCGATCATCAGGTTGCCGGGGTCTCCGGCCACTGCGATGTCCGAACCGGGGGCAGCGGTGGTGAGCGCGGCCTGCCTCCACAGCGCCTCGGCGTCGTCCAGGAAGCTGTCCGGGCCGCAGGCGTACGCGGCGCGTTCCTTCCAGTCCGGGCAGATCTGGTCCAGCTCTGCCGTGGTGGTCAGGTCCATCCTGCCCTGCTCGCCCGTGTACCAGTGGGCCAGCCGGAAGTTGGGAAACTGGTCAGCCAGTTCGGCGAGTTCCTCGTGGAACAGGCTGTCGCTGGGCGTGCGGGCCGAGTGGACAAGCACGACGTCGGCATCCGGGCGTCGCGGGACCAGCGTGCGGATCATGGACATCACCGGAGTGATACCGCTTCCCGCGGTAACCATCAGCAGGGGCCGCGGGTGCTCCGGGAGGATGAAGTCACCCTGCGGCGGGGCGAGGAACAGGACGTCGCCTGGTTTGGTGGTGCGCACCAAGGTGCCCGAAACTGCACCGACGTCGGTGACGGTGATGGCGGGGTCTTTGCCCGCGGGGGCGCTCAGCGAGTAGGAGCGCCAGTGGCGGACGCCGTTGAGTTCGACGCCGATGCGTGCCCATTGGCCGGCCAGGTGTGCATGCCACCCGCGGCCCGGGCGGAAGAAGATGGTGGCCGACTGGGCCGTTTCCTGGACCACGCGGGTCACCACGCCGCGCAGCTGGCGCGCGGAGAAAACAGGGTTGAATAGCGCCAGAATGTCTTCGGGCGCCAAAGGTGTGGTCAAGACGGAGGCCGCCTGGGCCAGCTGTCGAAGCCGGATCATGCAGTAAAACCTAAAGCGGCGCGAGCCATATTTCTCTCTCCTGACCGTTCCGCAGTCATGCTGTATTAGTTGGGCACAAAAAACCCCCAGAGCCCGCTACAAGCCTAACGGGTGCGGACCGCGGATAGTTCCCCGGTCAGCGGTTGTCGCGCTCCTGGAACTCTTCGTCGATGTCGTGGTGCCTGAACTCCGTCTCGGGATGCGGTTCGCCTTCGGCCACATACTCGTAGTCCAGCTGGCGCTGCACTTGGCTGTCCAACACCTGCAGCTCCTGGTCAGGCAGGGTTGAGAGATCATCCGGAAACTCGTCGTCAGGCGTCAAATGGAGCTTCTCGGACATGGGGTGCCTCTCTAGCAACAGGGCAGCACGGAAATGAGCAACGCCCGGTAGCTCTTAGGGTATTACTTCCGCAGCGGAAGGCCCAGCGGGGTCTAAGGGGGCGCAGACGTGGAGGAGGGGAACGTCCCCGGCTGGCATGATGAACCTGTGAATATTCCTGCTGAGACGGTGTCGATTGGCAAAACGGTTGTGCTGTTCGTGCTCGCCGCGGTGGCTGAAATCGGCGGGGCGTGGCTTGTGTGGCAGGCAGTCCGCGAAGGCAAGGACTGGTGGTGGGCGGGACTCGGCGTCATTGCCCTCGGCCTTTACGGTTTCGTTGCCACGCTGCAGCCGGACGCCCATTTCGGCAGGATCCTTGCGGCCTACGGCGGCGTGTTCGTGGCCGGCTCGCTCGTCTGGGGCATGGTCTTTGACGGTTTCCGGCCGGACCGATGGGACGTTGCAGGGTCCGTGATCTGCCTGGTGGGCGTCGCCGTGATCATGTTCGCGCCCCGTAACGCCGGCTGACGCCCCGGCACCCCCGCTGCCCGGCAGCTAAACTGACCCCGTGTCCAGCAACCAGCCGCCCAGCGGTCCCGTGCCGCCGGCGCCCCCGCCGTCCCAGCCGTCCCAGCCGTCCCGCGGACGGGTAGCCGAACGGCTGCTCCCCGGCGGCACCGAACCCGATCCGCGCTTCACCCTCGCTAACGAACGGACCTTCCTCGCCTGGATCCGCACGGCGCTGGCGCTCCTGGCAGGCGGCATCGCCATCGAGGCTTTCACCTCGGACCTTTTCCTGGAGCCGGTCCGGAAGATCCTCGCCGTGCTTCTGCTGCTCCTCGGCATGCTGCTGAGCGCCGGCGCCGCAGGACGCTGGCTCCGCGTGGAACGGAGCATGCGCAACAAAACTCCGCTCCCGCTGCCGCTCATCGTGCCGCTGCTGGCCGGCGCCGGGGCGTTGGCTGCCGCCGTCGTCCTCGTCGTTATCCTCTGGCGTTAGCGCCATGGCCCGCACCAGGGTGCCGGACCCGGCACCGCACGGGGATCCCGGGCTCCAGCCCGAACGGACCACGCTGGCGTGGGGCCGGACTATGCTCGCCTTGGTGACCGTCAGCGCCATCTTCATGCGCTGGCTCCCCCGCCACGGCTTGCCCATCCTGCTGCTGTTCGCTGTTTCGGCAAGCGCCGCGGCGGCGATCTACTTCACCCAGCGCCGGCGCTACCGGGCCCGGGTTCATGGCGTTGCCAACGAAAGTATTGAGGCCGACACCTCAGCCATCCTGTGGACCGCCTTCGCGGGCGTCTTTCTCGGCCTGCTCGGGATCGGTGTGGTCCTGGCCAACTGAGTGCCCGCGGGGCTCAGGCCTTCACTGTTTGGACGGATTTCGACGGACCACGGAGCACCAGCGCGGTGAACGCAAAGGCCACCAGGGCGGTGGCAACCAGGAGCAGCAGTCCGATGGAGTAGCTGCGGGTTGCGGCGTCGTACGTGGCGCCCATCACGAGCGGCGGGAAGTAGCCGCCCAGGCCCCCGGCCGCGCTGACCACGCCGCTGACGCTGCCCACTTTGCCGGGCGGGGCCAGGACGCCCACCCACGCGAACACGCCGCCGGTTCCCAAGCCGAGCGCTGCGGCCATGGCCACGAAGGTCAGGCCGGCGGGGACTTCGCCGTCGGGCTGCAGGTTAACCACCCAGGCGAGCACCGCCACCCCCGCCAGTGAAGCGAGAACTACCGGCTTGGACCCGATTTTGTCGGCGAGGACGCCGCCCACCGGCCGTGCCAGCACGGCCGCCAGCGCGAAGCCGGCGGTGCGGGCCCCGGCGCCGCTGGGGTCAAAGCTGTACACGTCCCGCAGGTAGGTGGGCAGGTACGTGGCGAACGAAACGAAGCCGCCGAAGACCACCGCGTAGAGGAAACACATCTTCCACGTGACCGGCGTCCTGGCCGCATCCAGCAGCTTGGGCAGCACCGGGGCGTTGTTGCGGGTCCAGCCCGGTGACTCCTTCATCAGGAACCACACCAGGGCCGCCATTACCAGCAGGACCGCGGCGATCAGCAGGTGCGTGGGGAAGTACCCGATGCCGGCAACCAGCCGCGGGTTGAGGAAGGCCGCGAGGGCTGTGCCGCCCATCCCGGCACCGAACACGCCGGTGGCGAAGCCCCGCCGGGACGGCTCGTACCAGGCGCTCACGAAGGGAATCCCGACGGCGAAGACAGTACCCGCGACGCCCAGAATCAGGCCGGCGCCGAGCACCAGCGCGAAGGAGCTGAGAAGTCCGCCGACGGAGACCAGGAGGATGGGCAGGATGGAGGCGAGCAGCACAAAGGTGAACATCGCCCGGCCGCCGTACTTGTCCGTCAACGTGCCGACGACGATCCTGCCGAGCGAGCCGACAAACACAGGCATGGCCACCAGCACCCCGGTGGCGGCGGGGTTGAGGTGGAGGTTCTGGGTGTAGAACGAACCCAGCGTCGCCACCGAGTTCCACGCCCAGAAGCCCACCACCGAGGCGGCGGTTGCGAGCACAAGGTTGAGCGTCCGTCCGGCGGTGGCCGTCCGGGCTGAATCGGCTGGCGCTGCAGCGGCGGATCCGGCCACGGCGTTCCCCCTTCCCTACTTTTCGTCCTGGTTTCGCTAGCGGTTCCGGGTGTCCCTGTCATGGGTTCCGACGGCGGACCACCCGCGCCGTGCCGCAGTCCCGGTGGTGCGTGCGGCTGAGGTCCCCGCGGTTTCCTTGCGCTTTGGCTGCGAGACCCGGCGGTCCCGGTCCCTCGACCGGTAAACGATGTAGGGCCGGAACAGGTAGTGCAGCGGTGCCGTGAAGGCGTGGACCAGCCGGGTGAAGGGCCAGAGCACGAACAACGCCATGCCCACCAGCGTGTGCAGGTGGAAGGAGAACGGGGCGGACGCCATGGCCGCGATATCCGGCTGGAAGATGAACAGGGAACGGAACCACGGGGCCACGGTTTCGCGGTAGTTGTGCCCGTGTTCGCCCTCAAGAACACTGGCCAGGGTGGTCCACAGGCCGAACAGGATAGCCGCGGTGAGCACCACATACATGGTCTTGTCGTTCCTGGTGGTGGCCATAAAAACCGGCCCCGTGGTGCGGCGGCGGTAGATGAGCAGCAGGATGCCGCCGAGCGTCCCCACTCCGGCGATGCCACCCACCAGCAAGGCATTGAAATGGTAAAACTCCTGGCTCATGCCCACGGCCTGCGTCCAGGCCATCGGGATGACCAGGCCGAAGAAGTGGCCTGCGATGACCGCCAGCAGACCGAAGTGGAACAACGGGGACGCGATCCGCAGGAGGCGGGACTCATACAGCTGCGACGATCTGGTGGTCCAGCCAAACTGGTCGTACTTGTACCGCCAAATACTGCCGCCAACCAGCACCACCACCATGACGTACGGCAGGACGCCCCACAGCAGGATGTCCCAGGGGGACAGTGCGACGGCGGCTCCGGGCCCGTTCTCGAAGGTCAGCATGGTCAGGCCCCTTTCACGGGCAGCAGGCGGGGATCGTAGGGGTCTAGCCCAACGGCTTCAGTGGGCGGCCCGTAACCGGCCATCCGCATCACGGCCTGTTCATCCGCCGGCGATTTCCCCGGCAGCGTGGCGCAGATGGCCTGCAGGATCCGTGCATGCGGCAGGTCGTCGCGCAGCAGGCCAAACCTCAGCATCTCCAGGCTGGCCCGGTATCGGATGAGGAGCTCCCGGCCCGCCTCCATGTCCACGCGGGCGGCGTATTCGAGGACCATGGGCAGGTAGTCCGGCAGCTCCCCCTGGGTGTCCACCAGGATGTCGCTGTGCCGGTAGGCCTTTTTGAAGTTGCCCAGGACTTCGCCGCGGCGCCTGGTGTCGCCGTCCGTCCAGTAGCTCAGGTGCAGTGCGTGGCGCCGGCCCAGGTCGAACTCGCGCACGTAGTGGGCCTGGAGGTCCATAGGCTCCGAGGATTCAAGCAGGTCCAGGACCTCGGCAAAGTCCTGGACCGCGCCGGCAAACTCAGCCAAGGCGGCCCGCATCAGCGGCACTTTGTCCAGCAGGTCGGCGTCGGGGTACGACAGGCACCAGGCGGCGGCCAGGTAGACCACCTGATCGCGCCGGCTCACGGCTGCTCGCCGTCAGCCGACGGACCGGGGGCGGGGTGCGACCGCTCCGGAAAGAGCCCGGGCGGCGCCCCGCGGCCGTCCCAGTTCAGAAGGTTGACCCGCCCGCTGAGGCCGGTCCCGGACCCCATCTCGTCCGTGGTCTGCCGGTCCCGGAGGGCGTGGAACGTTTCCACCGCCACCGGGACGGGCCTGCCGCTGGCCTCGCCGAACGGGGAGGAGTCCTGCATGCCCGGTCCGCCGTCGAAATCCAGCGAACAGCCCATCTCTTCCAGGTCATGCGCCTGTTCCACATGGGCTTTGGGAATCACGTAGCGTTCGTCGTATTTGGCGATGGCCATCAGCCGGTACATCTCGTACATCGTCTGGCTGTCCATGCCCACGGTTTCCGGGATGGAGTCGTCGGGATCGTTGCCCAGGCTGATGCCGCGCATGAAGGAGCGCATGGCCGCGAGTTTGCGCAGCACCGCGGTGACCCGGTCCGTGTCCCCGGCGGTGAAAAGTTCGGCGAGGTATTCCACCGGGATGCGCAGCGCGTCAATGGCGCCGAACAGATTGCGGTGATCCTCGCCGTCGTGCCCCTGGTCCCGCAACAGGTCCACCACGGGTGAGAGCGGCGGCACGTACCAGACCATCGGCATGGTCCGGTACTCCGGGTGCAGCGGCAGGGCCACCTTGTACACCTTGGCCAGGGCGTACACCGGCGAGCGCCGGGCAGCGTCGATCCAGTCCTCCGGGATGCCCTGGGCGCGGGCTTCAGCCTGGACGGCGGGATCGTTCGGGTCCAGCAGCACGTCCATCTGGGCGTCGTAGAGTTCCTTCGGATCCGTGACCGAGGCGGCCGCGGTGACGGCGTCGGCGTCGTACAGGAACAGCCCCAGGTACCGCAGCCGGCCCACGCAGGTCTCGGAGCAGACCGTGGGGAGCCCCACCTCCACGCGGGGGTAGCAGAAGGTGCACTTCTCGGCCTTGCCGGTCTTGTGGTTGAAGTAGATCTTCTTGTACGGGCAGCCGGTCACGCACTGCCTCCAGCCGCGGCACTTGTCCTGGTCCACCAGGACAATCCCGTCCTCCACACGTTTGTAGATCGCGCCGGAAGGGCAGGACGCCATGCAGGACGGGTTCAGGCAGTGCTCGCAGATCCGCGGCAGGTAGAACATAAACGTCTGCTCGTACGCGAACTTGATCTTGTCCTCGGATTCGCGCCGGACCTTCTCCACGATCGGGTCCAGGTGGCCGTGCTCGGTGGAACCGCCCAGGTCATCGTCCCAGTTCGCGGACCAGGTGATCTTGGTGTCCTCCCCCGTAATCAGGGACTTGGGCCGGGCCACCGGGAAGTCATCCCCCAGGGGTGCGTCGATCAGCGTCTTGTAGTCGTAGGTCCAAGGCTCGTAGTAGTCCTTGAGCTCCGGCTGGACCGGGCTGGCGAAGATCCCGAAGAGCTTCTTGACCCGGCCGCCGGCCTTGAGGACCAGCTTGCCGCGCTTGTTCAGCTCCCAGCCGCCGTGCCACTTCTCCTGGTCCTCGTACCGGCGGGGATAACCCTGCCCCGGCCGGGTCTCCACGTTGTTGAACCAGACATATTCGGTGCCGGCACGGTTGGTCCAGGCCTGCTTGCAGGTCACGGAGCAGGTGTGGCAGCCGATGCATTTGTCCAGGTTCATGACCATGCCCATTTGAGCCATAACACGCATCAGTACTGCACCTCCTGGGAACGACGGCGGACCGTGGCAACCATGTCGCGCTGGTTCCCGGTGGGGCCAAGGTAGTTGAACGCGTAGGCCAGCTGGGCATAGCCGCCGATCAGGTGCGAGGGTTTCACCAGCAGCCGGGTGACCGAATTGTGGATGCCGCCGCGCCTGCCCGTGGCTTCGGACTTCGGCACGTCGATGGTGCGCTCCTGGGCGTGGTGGACGTACACCACCCCGGCGGGCATCCGGTGGCTGACGATGGCCCGGGCCACCAGGACGCCGTTGATGTTCACGCACTCCACCCAGTCGTTGTCCCTGACCTTGATGGACTCGGCGTCGGCCGGGCTCATCCAGACCGTGGGCCCGCCGCGGGACAGCGAAAGCATCAGCAGGTTGTCCTGGTATTCGGAGTGGATGGACCACTTCGAGTGCGGGGTAAGGTACCGGACCACTACTTCGAGCTGCCCGTCCCCGCCGAGCTTGGGCTCGCCGAAGAGTTGGTGCATGTCCAGCGGCGGCCGGTAAATCGGAAGGCCCTCGCCGATGTCCGTCATCCAGTCGTGGTCGAGGAAGAAATGCATCCGTCCGGTCAGGGTGTGGAAGGGCTTGAGCCGTTCGATGTTGATGGTGAACGGGGCGTAGCGGCGGCCGCCGGTTTCCGAGCCGGACCATTCCGGCGAGGTGATCACCGGCACCGGCCCGGCCTGGGTCTGGGCGAAGGTGATGAACTTTTCCTCGGAGCCTTCGGACAGGTCCACCAGCTTCCGGCCGGTGCGGACCTCCAGATCCTTGAAGCCCTGGACGGACAGTGCACCGTTGGTGGTTCCGGAGAACGCCAGGATTGCCTCGGCCATCTTCGCATCCGTGTCGATCGCCGGCCTGCCGTCCGCGGCCCCGCCGAGCATCACCCCGTTGGAGCGGCTGAGCCGGTCCAACGGTCCGGCGAGCTTGTAGGTGACGTTCTTGACGGTGAAGCCCAGCTTGTCGGCCAGGGGCCCGACGGCGGCTAGCTTGTCCGCGATGGCCGTATAGTCCCGCTCCACCACGGAAAAGACCGGCATGTTCTGCCCCGGCACGGCCGGGATGCCCGTCTGCCGCCAGTCCCGCACGATCCCGCCGGGCTGGGCGAGCTGGCCGGGGGTATCGTGCTGCAGCGGCACACTGACCAGGTCCCGGCGGACGCCGAGGTGGGTTTTGGCCAGCCGGGAGAACTCGCGCGCCAGCAGGTGGAAGGCGTCGAAGTCCGTCTTGGTCTCCCACGGCGGGTCGATGGCCGGGCTGAACGCGTGCACGAACGGGTGCATGTCCGTGGAGGAGAGGTCGTGTTTCTCGTACCAGGTGGCCGCGGGGAACACGACGTCGGACAGCAGCGTGGTGGAGGTCATCCGGAAGTCTGCAGAGACCAGCAGGTCGAGTTTTCCTTCCGGGGCCTGCTCATGCCATTTCACGTCCCTCGGTTTGAGCCCTTCGGCGTGGTCCTTGCCCAGGACGTTGTTATGGGTACCCAGCAGGTTCCGCAGGAAGTACTCGTTGCCTTTGGCGGAGGAGCCGAACAGGTTGGAGCGCCAGAGCACCAGGGTCCGCGGCCAGTTCTCCGGGGCGTCCACGTCCTCGATGGCCGGGTTCAGGGTGCGGTTCTTGAGGGCATCCGCAATGTAACTGGGGGTGTCCTTCGCGGAACCGGCGGCGACGGCGGCTTCCGCCTCGTCCGCGAGGTCCAGCGGGTTGCAGTCGAACTGCGGGTAGAACGGCATCCAGCCGAGCCTCGCGGACTGCGCCATCGCGTCGGCCGTGTGCAGCCCGTCCAGCGCGCCCGTGGAGAGCGGGGATTTCAGGGCATCGGCCGAGTAGCCGTCCTGGCGCCACTGGTCCGTGTGCATGTACCAGTACCCGGTGCCGATCATGGTCCGCGGCGGCCGGGCCCAGTCCAGGGCGTTCGCGAGCGACAGCCAGCCGGTGACCGGCCGGGTCTTCTCCTGCCCCACATAGTGCGCCCAGCCTCCGCCGTTGCGGCCCATGCAGCCGGTCAGCATCACCAACGCCAGCACGGCCCGGTAGGTGGTGTCACCGTGGAACCACTGGCAGATCCCCGCGCCCATGATGATCATGGAGCGGCCCTTGGATTCCTCGGCATTGCGGGCGAATTCACGCGCCACCCGGATGCAGGCCTGTGCCGGAACGGACGTGATTTCCTCCTGCCACGCCGGGGTGTACGGCGTTGATACATCGTCGTAGCCTGCAGCCCACTCCCCCGGCAGCCCCTCCCGGCCCACCCCGTACTGGGCCAGCATCAGGTCAAAGACGGTGGTCACCAGCTGGCCTTCCACCTCGATCACCGGCACCCCGCGGCGGAGCACGCTGCCCGTGCCGTCCGCCTGCTCGAAGCAGGGCAACAGGATCTCGGCGCTTTCCCCCGACACTTCCCGCAAGGACAACGCAGGGTCGATCCCCTCGAGATCAAGGTTCCATTTGCCCTCGCCGCTGCCCGAGTAACGGAACCCCATGGAACCGTTCGGGACGGCGGGGCCTCCCGTGTTTTTGTCGAACAGCACGGTGCGGAACGCCGCGTCCTCAGCCCTGGACTCCGCCGGGACGTCCGCGGCGGTGAGGAATTTCGACGGCGTCAGCTCGCCGTCGTCGTTCCTCACCAGCCGGACCAGGAACGGCAGGTCCGTGTACTGCTTCACGTAATCGGTGAAGAACGGGACCTCGCGGTCCACGAAGAATTCCTTGAGCATCACGTGGCCCATGGCCATGGCGAGCGCGGCGTCGGTGCCGGCCTGGGCGGGAAGCCATTCGTCGGCGAACTTGGTGTTGTCCGCGTAGTCGGGGCTGACGGTGACCACCTTGGTGCCGCGGTACCGGACTTCGGCCATCCAGTGCGCGTCCGGGGTCCGCGTGACGGGGACGTTGGAGCCCCACATCATGAGGTACCGCGCGTCCCACCAGTCCCCCGATTCCGGGACGTCCGTCTGGTCGCCGAAGACCTGCGGGCTGGCCACCGGGAGGTCCGCGTACCAGTCGTAGAAGGAGGTCATCACGCCGCCGATGAGTTGGATGAAGCGGGTGCCGACCGCGTGCGAGACCATGGACATCGCGGGAATGGGCGAGAAGCCGGCGCACCGGTCCGGCCCGTAGGTCTTGATGGTGTTCACGTGCGCGGCGGCGGCGATCTCGATCGCTTCCTGCCACGAGACGCGGACCAGGCCGCCCTTGCCGCGGGCCTGCTGGTAGCGGCGGCGCTTTTCCGGGTCAGCCGCGATCTCCGCGAAGGCGAGCACCGGGTCACCGAGCCGGGCCTTGGCCTCCCGGTACATCTCCACCAGCACTCCGCGGGCATACGGGAAACGGACCCGCGTGGGTGAGTACGTGTACCACGAAAAAGCTGCCCCTCGGGGGCAGCCTCTAGGTTCATATTCAGGACTGTCGGGGCCCACCGAGGGGTAATCGGTCTGCTGGGATTCCCATGTGATGATGCCGTCCTTGACGTACACCTTCCAGGAGCAGGAGCCGGTGCAGTTCACCCCGTGCGTGGAGCGGACCACTTTGTCGTGGCTCCAGCGGTCCCGGTAGAAGATGTCGCCTTGGCGGCCGCCTTCCCGGAACACGGCCCTGCCGTCGTCGGTCTGGTCCCATTTCGTGAAAAAACGGCCCAGCTTCAGCATTGCATCAGATGCGGGTCCGTCTAACCCCGCGTTGGGTCCGGCTGCCATGGGCAACACGCTAGGCCATGGCAGTGGTTAAGACTAGGGCCCGGCGGCACTTCCGTGCCCCTGCCCGTTACATCGGGCCTGCTCAGAACATCGGCAGCAGGAACCCGACGATGAACGCCACGGCTCCGATTCCGGTCAGCACGCGCCCAAGCACGACGGCGGTTCTCCCCACGTCCTCGGGGGCTGCGGTCTGCCACTGGGTGGGGCGCTTGGGGTGGTAGTAGATGGGCAGGGTGTCGCCGACGGCCAGGTCCCTGATGTCGTAGGGCGACATCGGCGCGTGGTGGACCTGGAACTTGCGGTCGAACCAGCGAAACCCTGTTCCGCTCTTGTCCGCGTAGACCACGGCTTCAGCCACGGACCACGGGTGCACAAAACGGCGCAGGATGCCGGAGTAGACGAGCAGGGCGAGCCCGGCAGGCAGGCACAGCCAGGTCAGGATCTCCAGGATGGGACCTGCCATTTCGAGCACGGTGGGCATGGACTCGATGCTACCGGTGGTTGGCGTCTGAAAAGATCGCTGGTGACTTCCAGCAGGACTGATTAGCCTGAGGAGATCCGCCATGGAGTAAAGGAGAAGCCGTGAACGAACATGACATCCTGGGCCGCATTGAGGCGCTGGTCGCGGAAGAACATGAACTCCGCGAAGCGTCCGGGGCCGGAAAAGCACCGGACGGGTCACGGCTGAGGCACCTGGAAGAGAGCCTGGACCAGTGCTGGGACCTGCTGCGGCAGCGCCGGGCCAAGCTGGAGTCGGGCGAGAATCCGGATGAGGCGTCCGCGCGCCCGGTCCGGGAAGTGGAAGGTTACAAGCAGTAGCCCCGGGATGGTGAGCCGCTGGTGACGCTGCGGAAATATGGCGACCCGCGGCCGGCGTTTGGGTTCCGGCGGGCAGCCATTTAACCTGCGCGAAACATGCCGGTCACGCGGTCTTCACGCGCCGGCCCGTTACGTAACAAGCACGCAATCTGCTGCTGCACAGAACGAAACACGGCCCCACCACCATTGAACAGGGGGATTGCACGGGCAGAAGTCCCTGCGATCTGGATCAATGGGAAGGGACGCCGGTGGAAATCACTGCGCAACAAGTCTGGCTGATGATCGCGGCGGCAATGGCGCTGTTCATGACCCCGGGGCTTGGCCTCTTCTACGGCGGCATGACCCGGGCCAAGGCCGCCCTCAACATGATCATGATGAGCTTCATCTCCGCCGGAATCGTGGGCGTTGTCTGGGTGCTGTGGGGATATTCCATGACCACGGGCGACGGCGTCCTGGGCATCTTCGGCAACCCGTTCGCCAACTTCGGCCTGCAGAACCTCATGGGCTCACCCGATCTGATCAAGGCAGGCTTCAGCGCCACGTTCGCGATCATTACTGTGGCGTTGATCAGCGGCGCCATCGCTGACCGCGCCAAGTTCGGTGCTTGGGCCGTGTTTGTGCCGGTCTGGGTCACGCTGGTTTACTGCCCCCTGGCCTACATGATCTGGGGCGGCGGGCTCATGAGCGCAGGGGGCGCCATGACGGCAGTCTTCGGCCAGGTGATCGACTTTGCCGGCGGCGCCGTGGTGGAAATCAGCTCGGGCACGGCGGCCCTTGTCCTGGCGCTGGTGGTGGGGCAGCGCCACGGTTTTGCGAAGGACCCCGGCCACCGCCCGCACAATGTCCCGTTCATCATGCTCGGTGCGGCCATCCTTTGGTTCGGCTGGTTCGGGTTCAACGGCGGCGCCGCTACCTCCGCGGCGCAGGCCGGCCTGATCTGGGTGAACACCCTGGTTGCTCCGGCCGCCGCGATGCTCAGCTGGCTGGTCGTGGAAAAGGTCCGCCACGGCCACCCCACGTCGCTGGGAGCAGCGTCCGGCGTGGTCGCAGGCCTGGTGGCCATCACGCCCTCCTGCGCCAACATCAGCCCAGTGGCCGCCATCGGCCTGGGCCTGGTGGCCGGCGCGGCCTGCTGCGTGTTTGTTGACCTGAAATACCGTTTCGGCCTGGATGATTCCCTGGATGTGGTGGGTGTCCACCTCGGTGCCGGCCTGATCGGAACCCTGGCCCTGGGCTTCATCGCCCTCCCGGTTGACGGTGAAGGCGGCGGGCTCCTCTACGGCGGCGGCCTCCAGCAGCTGGTGGCGCAGGCGGCCGCCGTGGTGGTGACCGTGCTGTTGTCCGGCATCGCCACCCTGGTTATTGGACGGGTCATTAACCGGTTCATCGGCTTCCGCGTCAGCCACGAGGCTGAAACGGTAGGAGTGGACCTGGCCGAGCACGCCGAGACCGCCTACGCCTTCGGGGAACTCTCCGGCGGCCACTTCAGCCCGCTTGACCACCGGCTCCCGGTGCCCGCCGTGTCGGGTTCCGCCGGGAGCGCAGTATCCCGGCGGGTCCAGGAAGACACCTTCGCCTAAGCGTCAGCCTTCATCGCACAGCAGGTGGTACCAGCTGTCTGCCAGGACATCGAGCGCATGTTCACGGTTGGGTTCGAACTTGCGCCGCGTCCAGAGCGTGGCCACGTAGTCGAGCGAGGTGAAGGCCAGTGTTCCCCGGATGTGCCGTGTCTCTTCGGCGAAGCGCCCGGCCAGTTCCATGCCGCGGACAATGTCCGTAATGACTTCTTCATGCCATTGCTCCAGCATGGCCCGCACCTCACGGTCGCCGGCGGCGGCTTCGTCGAGGATGTCGAGGTAGGGACGGAAGACCGGCCACAGGACGGCCCGTGACTCCAGCCAGGCCAGGATGCCGGAGAGCGTCCCCTCGCGCACCACGTCCACCAGTTCGGGGGCGGTGCTGCCTTGGTCAGGAGCATCGGCACGGTCCAGGACGGCGTTGACGCGGGCCATGAAGTCCCGCATCAGGTCGCTGCGTGACGGGTAATACGCATAGAACGTGGCGCGTGTGGTTCCGGCGGCAGCGGCCACCTCGTCGATGGTTGTGGCGGCGTACCCCTTCTCGGTGAAGAGCTCCAGCGCCCGTTCGACGATCACGTCACGGGTCAGCTGCTTCTGGGCTTCTCGCAGCGACGACATGAGTACATCCTATCCGTGGTGGGTGGTGCAGGAACGCACACAGGGCGCCGGCGTCCGTGGACCGCCGGCGCCTGGTGAAACCGAAACCGTGCCGGGCACATCAGACGCCCACCGGCGCGGTCCGCTGCAGAGCCGCGGGCCCGGTGTTGGCCAGCCGGCGCAATTTGGGGACCGGAATCCGGTAGTTGATTGCGGCAGCCGTGCCGGAGCCGTCGTGGTTGTCCCAGCGCAGCAGCATGGAGTCCGGCCCGTCTCCGGGCTCGCAGAAATCGGGAGTTCCCACGACCGGGGTGAAGCCGACCGCCTTGAGCGACAGGCCGAAGCCCTCGGTCCAGAAATAGGACTGGAAGCTGAGCTCGGGAGCCGCGTCACCCTGCAGCAGGCCGACGGCGGCATTCTTGGCCTGGTCGATGGCACTGGTCCACAGGGGAACCCGGTGCACGCCGCGGCTGGAGGGGAAGAAGGCCACGTCACCGGCGGCCACGATGTCCGGCCGGAGCCGCCCGCGTGAGTCAACCCGCAGCTGGCCCTCGGTGAGCAGGCCCGAGCCGGCCAGCCATTCGACGTTCGGCTGGTCGCCGACGGCCGTGACCACAAGGTCCGCCCGGAGTTCGGTGCCGTCGGCCAGGACAACGCCGGTGCCACGCTCGAGGAGGCTGGCCCGTCCGCCCTCCACCACCCGCAGCCCGTGCCCGATGGCGGCGGACGTGAAGATGCCGGCCAGGTGGTCCCCCAGTTGGAGTGCCAGGGGTTTGCCTTCCGAGACCAGCGTGACTTCGCAGCCCAAGTGCAGGCACCCGGAGGCCACCTCCATGCCGAGCGGTCCGCCGCCGATCACGATGACCGAGGGGCGGGCGGCAACCCGCTCCTTCAGGAGGATGGCGTCCTCGATGGTGCGCAGGGTCAGCTCCTGCGGAGAGCCGGACGCCTGCGGGCCGGCGGGCCCGTGGCCAAGCCGCCTGGCCCGGGAGCCGGAGGCGATGACCAGGCCGTCATACGGCAGGGCCTCTCCCCTGTCCAGGCGGACCAGGCGGGCTTCGGCGTCCAGGCCCGTGGCGCTGACGCCGAGCAGTTCGGTTGCCTCGTGCGTCGGGTCCGGGAGCTCGTGGGCCTGAAGGGCATCGTCGCCGTTCCCGTCAGAATCGTGCAGCAGTGCTTTGGAAAGGGCAGGGCGGCTATAGGGGTGGTGGCGCTCGGCGCCCACAACGGTCAGCTCGCCGTCGAAGCCTGCCGAGCGCAGCGAATCACAGGCTGTCAGCCCCGCGATGCCGTTGCCAACCACCACGATCCTGTCCATCGTCATGCCGCAGCCAAACGCAGTGCGGCCACCGGACAGACCCTGACCGCCGCCTTGGCCGCATCAAGCTCGGCGCCTTCCACCTCGGGCACATCGATGACCAGTTCGCCGTCGTCATCCAAATGCATCAGCTGCGGGGCGGCTTCCTCGCAGAGTCCGTGTCCTTCACAGCGGGGACGATCCAGTTCGATTTTCATGCTGCCACTACCTTTTCTACTTCGAGCTTTTCGATGCTCCGTGTGATGTTGCTGGGCTCGCGGACCGCATCCCCGATGGTCAGCGACTGCACCCGGCGGGCCAGGGCGTCGATGACGGCGTGAGCTTCAAGCTTCGCCAGGCCCTGGCCGGCGCAGCCGTGCGGTCCGTAGCCGAAGGCCAGGTGGTCCACGGGGTTGCGCCTGATATCGAAGGTGTCCGGGTTCTCGTAGTGCCGCGGGTCGCGGTTTCCGGCCCCAAACAGGATGCCCACCTGCGCGCCGGCGGGGATGGTCACGCCGTCAATTTCGACGTCGCGGGTCGCCTTCCGGCCCCAGATGTGGACCGGAGCCCAGTAGCGCAGCACCTCGGCGAAGGCCGCAGGGACGAGGTCCGGGTTCTCACGAACGAGGTCAAACTGCTCCGGGTGGCGGCCAAACAACGCCACGATGTTGCCGATCGCGGCGATGGTGGTGTCCACGCCGGCGCCGAGGTACTGGTGGATGATGTGCCCTGCGGTGCCTTCCGGAATCTCACCCCGGGTCTCGGCGTCGAAAATTCCGCGGCCAATGGAGCCGGGGGCGAGGTCTTCGGCGGTGACCGACGAGCACCAGCCGTAGAGCTCGCCGGCGATGGGGAAGCTCTCCTGGGTGCGCTGGTTCAGCGGCCCGAGGACCTGCATGGCGGCCTGGCCCCAGCGGAGCATGTTGTCCTTGACGTGTCCCTGGAACCCGATCAGGTCGGCGACGATTTCGATCGGGAAGGCACGGGCCAGGGAATCGATGGCTTCGAAGCTGCCGCTGGCGGCGAGCTCGGCGACAAGCTTGTCGGCCTTTTCGTCGATGACCACCTTCAGGCCGCGAAGTGCCCGGGGGGTGAGGTTCTGCGACAGGGTGGCGCGGAGCTGGGTGTGGACGGGCGGATCGGAGGCCAGCGAGGTGCCCTGCAATGCCTCGTTCACCATCGGGTTGAAGCCGATGCTGGTGGACGAGAACGTTTCAGGATCGCCAAGCGCATCACGGATGGCGTCATAGCGGGTCAAGACGTAGAGATCATTCTTGGGCAGGTGGACCACGGCGCCCTGCTCGCGGAGCTGGGCGTAAGTGGGGTAGGGATCGACGAGGATAGCGTCATCCCAGATGTCGATGTCTGATTCGGTGGCTGCAGTCATGGTGTTCTCCTTGGGAATAGGTCAGGGGGTTTGTTGAGCGCGGGCCGGCGCGGCAGTACTAGACGGCGGCTTCGGCGTTTGCTTCGGTAGTTTCGGCGATGGCGTCTGCTGTCGGGGCGGAGCTGCGCGCGGAGATGAAGAGGGTCAGGACGGCGGAGAGGGTCGCGGCGATGCCCGCGGTAAGGTACACGGTCTGGAAGCCTTGGCCGAGCGAGGTCCCTGCCACACCCTGGATTTGCGGCCGCGCGGCGGTGAGGCCCTGGATCATGCCGTCGACCGCCTGGGCGGGTGCGCCGCCGGCAGTTGCTTGGCCCGTGAACTGTGCAATGATGCCGTCCCAGCCGGAGAGGAATCCCAGCGGTGGCACGTTTGACAGCCCCGCAACGGCTTCCGCCGGAAGACCGGCGCCATTCAGAATCCCGGCTAGCGGACCCGCGAAGGCAGTCGCTCCGATGCCGAAGGCGATGGCTGAGCCGACGACGGGGCCAAGGGCGAAGCCGAGGTCGCGCAGGAGGTTGGTGGTGGCCGACGCCATGCCGATTTGCTGGGGCGGGACGGTGTTGATGGCCACCGCGGTGACGGAGCCCACGGTGAGGGCAAACCCAATGCCCAGGACCAGCAGCGGCGGGATGAACGCCGTCCAGGGGGTGCCCCCGAAAGCCTCGGGAGTACCGAGTGCGAAGGTCGAAAGCCAGAAACCGGAGATGGCCATCAGTGCGAAACCGGCGGTGAGTACCCAGCGCGGGGCCACGTGGTGAATGAGCCATCCCACCACAGGGATAAAGGCGAAGGCGGGGCCTTGGATGAAGACGAAGAGCACGCCAATCTTCCAGGTCTCGGCCAGGGCGAGCCCGCTCACCGCGACGCTTGTGCTGAAGCAAATCGCGAGGAAGGCGAACATGCCCGTGACTGCCACGATGCCAGTGATGGAGTAGGCGCTGTTCTTGAACAGGGAGAGGTGGATCAGTGGCTGGTCGGTGCGCGATTCAATGATGACGAAGGCGACGAGGAGGACCACGCCGGCCACGTAGCTTGCGATCACCTGGGGGCTGCCGAAGCCGGCATCCACGGCTGTCACCGTGGCGTAGAGGACGGCGATCAGGCCGAGGGCGAGCGTGACCTGGCCGGGCAGATCCAGTTTGCGTCCCTCAGCGGCCGCTGAGTCCTTGGCCCGGAGCGCGACAATGAGGACGAGCACGGCGATTGCTGCCGCTATCAGGTAGGCCGCCCGCCAGCCGCTGAACTCGTTCGGTGCCCCCGGAGCAGCACCCGGCACGGTAAAGACCTGTGCCGTGAACCCGGCGAGCACGGGTGAGATCACCGCGCCGAGCGAGAGGAACCCGGCCCAGGTGGCGATGACCTTTGCCCGTGCCCGGTGGTCCGGAGTGATCGCCGCAATCATGGACAGCGAAATGGGGAACAGGATGCCCGCCCCGATGCCGCCCACTGCCTGCGCGAAAATCATCATTTCGGTGGTCTGCGCCAGTGCGGCCAGCACGGAGCCGACAATGCTGACTGCGGCGCCGACGTACAAGAGCTTTTTGCGACCGAACATGTCGCCCAGGAGGCCCCAGCTGAGCTCAAAGACCACGATCCCCATGAGGAACATGCCGGCGATCCAGGTCAGGCCAGCACCCGAGGTGTGGAATTCCACCGCAAACGTGCCGCTGAGTGCGCCTGGCAGGGCGTTGGTAATCTGGGCCAGCGTGACCGCGCTGTAGGCGGCCACGAAGGTGGCACGTATCGAGCCGCGGCTCGACGACTTCAAGGTCTGACTCATCGATGAAACTTCCTTGTCTCCGGATCGATTTTCACGTATGCCCAGGAACCGGTATCCGGCAGGGCGAATTCTGATGTGGCGCTGCCCACATTCTGACGTCATTCTTTACACGATGTCAAGAGGACGGACGGAACGTTGGCTTCATAAACGGTTTGATGCGGCAAGGAAAACGCTTCGACTATTTCCTTGACACCGTGTAAAGAATTATGTGATGCTGGCTACATTGCAACGGAGCGACGGCATGGTCCAGCTCCGCGGCGCCCCTGCATTCAGCCCCCCATTTCCCAAGGGAGAAGCCAAGTGAGTCACACCACACCCGTCGCTACCGGCGACGCGAACCACGCCCCGGCCGGGCCCACGGTCAACACCGTCCTGGGTCCCGTTCCCGCTGCCGAACTGGGCGTCGTTGCGGTCCATGAGGCCCTGCTGTCAGTACTCCCCGGGGCCCAGTACGCACCCGACATCTCCATGGACCGGGCGGAGATCTTCCACGCACTCGCTGCGAAACTCCAGGACTTCCGCAGCCACGGCGGCCGGACCATCGTGGACAGCACCGGCATGTTCCACGGCCGCGACCTGAAGCTCTACGAAGCACTGTCCCGCTCAACGGGTGTCCACATTGTCGCTTCAACGGGCCTCGGCCCGGAGGAGGAACTCGGCGGCTACTTCCTGACGCCCCAGACCAATCCGCCCACTCCGTGGCCCGCGGAGAAGTTCGCCGATCTTTTCGGCAAGGAGGTCACTGAGGGCATGGTGGTTCCCCGCGTCGAGCGCCGGGCCGCGGCCGGCATCGTGGCCACCGTCGCGGACCGCGCCGGCATGACCCCGACGGAGGAAAGCCTGTTCCGCGGTTCAGCCCGCGCGGCCAAAGACACCGGCGTCCCGGTCTCCATCCGCTTCGGCGCAGACGTCCTGCACGACCTGGACATTGTCCTGGACGAGCAGATTCCGGCCGACCGGGTGCTGGTGGGCGACCTCGACCGCCGGGACGCAAAGGGCTCCGCCGCCGAAGTGGCCGCCCGTGGAGCGTTCATTGGAATTGACCACGTGGGCCTGAACGACCACGCCGATTACCTCAGCGACAACGAACGCGCTGAACTGGTCCTTGAACTGGTCGAGGCGGGCCATGCGGACAGGATCATCCTTTCGGGCAACTCGATCGGCGTCGCCAAGGGCCTGCCGGAATACAACCTGCCCTTCAGCCACGTGCTGACCACGTTTGTGCCTTTCCTCAAGTCCAAGGGCCTGAGTGAAGACGACGCCCGGCGCATCCTCGAGGGCAACCCGCGCAACCTGCTGACCGTGCGCTAAGCACGCGGCACCCCACCCATAACAAGCTTTCGAACCCCTGAGGTGAACGAATGACCAAGGTCAACACCGTGCTGGGAACCATCCCGGCTGAAGAACTGGAAATCGTGGCGGTCCACGAACACATCGGCTACGGCATGCCCGGCTCCGAACTGGACACCAAATGGTGGAAGTCGCCGGAGCAGGCCTACGAGGAGACGGTGCCGAAGCTGCGGAAATTCCGCGAATACGGCGGCGGCACCTTCGTGGACGCCACCGGCATCTGCAATGGCCGCGACGTCGACTACTACAAGTCCCTGTCGCGGAAGACGGGCGTGCACATCGTGGCCTGCACCGGCTTCGTTGGCGGCGACACCGCACTCCCGCACTTCTCCCGCGCCACCGTGGACTACCTCGCGAAGGTCTTCATCCACGAAATCACCGTGGGCATCGGCAACACCGGCGCCAAGGCCGGCGTCATCAAGGTCGGCGTGAGCCGCGGCGGACGCATGACGGACCTCGACAAGCGGATCTACCGCGCCGCGGCCCGCGCCGCCGTCGTCACCGGCGCACCCATCCTCACCCACCTGGCGATCGATCCGGAACCGGCGGTGACCATCTTCAACGAAGAAGGCCTCCCGCTGGACCGCGTCCTGTTCGGCCACGCCGACGACGGCCTGAACGCACCGATCACCCCGCACGACTGGATCTACGAACAGGGCGGCCGCATCGGCTTCGACACCTTCGGGTACGACCTTGAACTGCCGGATCCGCCGTTCTGGGGCCGCAAGCGCGCCGAACGCATGGAACACTTCGTCAAGCTCGTGAACAAGGGCTACGCGGACAAGCTCCTCGTCTCGGCCGACGCCAACTGCAGCCCCCTGGGCTGGCCGGGCGTGAAGGGCCACACCATCAACTACATCTTCGAGGACATGATCCCGGACATGCGCGCGGCCGGCATCGACGACGCCACGCTCAAACTCCTGCTCGAGGACAACCCGGCCGACTTCCTGTCGCTCCACGCCTGACCCCTTACGGACCACCACAACTTACCCCTCCCCAGGCCCGCCTGGCTCACGAAAGAGACTTATCCAATGAAGGCTGAAGACATCAAGAACCTCAAGATCGCCATCGTCGGCGCAGGCTACGGCGGCGCTGCCGCGGCCAAGGCCCTGAGCCTGCTCGGCGCGGACGTCACGGTCTACGAACAGGCTCCCCAGATGGGCGAGGTGGGCGCCGGCATCGGCCTGCGTCCCGCCACCATGGCCCGGTTCCGCCAGTGGGGCATCTTCGACGCCATCGCCAAGGTCAGCTCGGCCAGCGACTACTTTGAGATCCTCACGGCCACCGGTGATCCGATAATGAAGGACACCTGGCCGGAGTTCGGCGAAGAGAAGCACACCTACCTCATCCACCGCCGCGACTTCATTGAAGCCCTGCTCGGTGTGCTCCCCGAGGGCATGGTGCAGCTCGGCCACAGGCTGCAGACCATTGAAGACAAGGGCGGCCGGTCCGTCCTGACGTTTGCCAACGGGGAGACCGCCGAAGCGGACCTGGTGGTGGGCGCCGACGGCATCAAGTCCTCCGTCCGCGAGCAGCTCTTCAGCGACAAGGGCCCGGTATTCTCCGGCGAGCACGCCTACCGCGTGGTGATCTCCGCCGACGACGCCCACGGCCTGGTGACCGACGACAACCTGCGCATGTACATCGGCAAGGGCACCAAGGTCTACCTGCTGCCGCTGCGCCACCGCAACCAGATGTCCTTCGACATCACCGCCCTGAACCCGGACGGCACCTGGGCGCCCAGCATCACCAAGGAAGACCTCCTGAAGACCGTGGAAGGCTTCGACGACCGGATCGTGGCGATCGCCCGCGGCCTGGACATGGACACCGTGAACATCCGTGCCGTGTACGACATCGACCCCGTGGACACCTGGCACACCGACTCCGTGGTCCTGATGGGCGACGCTGCGCACTCCATGCTGCACCACCAGGGCCAGGGCGCGAACTCCGCCATCGAGGACGCCGGAGCACTCGCCGACGCGCTGGCCCAGGCCGGCTCCGTAAAGGAAGCGCTGGCACTGTTCCAGGCCACCCGCAAGCCCGCGACGGACGAACTGCAGCGCATCTCCCGCCAAGGCTGGAGCGAAGAAGAAGTCAACGACGTCTTCCCGGGCCAGAAGCCCAAGTCCCAGCAGCCCGCCGCGCCGGCGGAGGTATAAGGCATGGCCCTGCACCCCGAAATCGCCCGGATTCTCGGCACCCTGCCGCCGCCCCCTCCCGGCCCGCTGAACCCCGGGGCCATGCGCGCCGGCGAGGCAGCGCAGGTTCCGCCGCTGGAAGACCGGCTCCCGCTGTACTCCGTTGAGGACGCCACCGCCGCGACGCCCACCGGTGACGTGCCGGTCCGGATCTACACCCCCGTTGATGCCGACGCTTACGGCCTGCTGGTCTACTTCCACGGCGGCGCGTTCTTCCTGGGCAGCCTCGACACCCACGACCACGTGGCCCGGGCCCTGGCGAAGGAAACAGGTCACAAGGTCATCTCCGTCGGCTACAGGCTGGCGCCCGAGTCCGCCTTCCCGGCAGGGCTCGAGGACTGCTATGGCGTGGTCCGCTGGGCCGCCGGGCACGGTGAAAGCCTCAACTGGGACGGGAAGAACCTCGCCATCGCTGGTGACAGCTCGGGCGGGACGTTCGTGGCCGCCGTCGCAGCCAAAGCCCACGACGACGGGTTTGACGCGATCACCCACCAGGTCATGTTCTACCCGTCCCTGGACCTGGACTTCGACGAAGACCGGTACCCCTCGATGCGGGAGAACGCCGTCGGGTACGGTCTGGAGACGGCCGGCCTCAAGCCGTTCAATTCCTTCTATCTCGAGAATGGGGCGGATCCGGCGGATCCCCTCGTCTCACCGATCAAGCGCGAGGACCTCACCGGCCTGCCGGCGGCGCTGGTTATTACGGGCGAGCTCGATCCCCTGCGCGATGAAGGCGAACTTTACGGCCAGCGGCTGACGGTGGCCGGCGTGCCGGCCACCGTCAGCCGTTACGCGGGCGCCGGGCACGGCTTCGTCCAGCACTTCTCCTGGCTGCCGGAATACCACCGGGCGTTCGAGGAGACCGGCGCCTTCCTGAACGCTGAAATCCCGAACGCTGAAATCCTGAACGCTGAAATCCCGAACGCTGAGATCCTGAACGCGCAGGCCGGGCGATGACGGCGCCGGTTGCCGTCCATCCCCTGGTCTCGCCGTGGGGCCGGTTCGGGCTCTACAGCTTCTTCATCGATGCGCCGGAGCCGGCCATCGTGGACACCGGCATCGCATCCTCGCCCGCCGAAGGCATGGTGCCGGCGCTGGAGGCGATCGGCCGCCGGATCGAGGACGTCCGCTGGATCCTGCTGACGCACGGGCACATCGACCACATCGGCGGCGCCCACGCATTGTGGGAACTGACGGGGCGACGTGCCAAGGTGGTGATCCATGAAGCTGACGCACCCATGCTCCGCTCGCGCCGCGCCCACGTGGACGAGTACCTGGCCGGGCGGGCGCAGTATCTGCAGGACCCTGACGGCGAGGCCAAGCTGACAGCCGCCACCAACGCCGTCATCTCCGGCGAGATGGAGCCCAGCCTCCTGGTGAGGGGCGGCGAGACGATCTCACTGGGCGGGGACGTCACGGTTTCGGTCCATTCCATCCCGGGGCACACCCCGGGGTCGGTGGCCTACGTCATCGACGGCCAGAACGACGTCTTTGTGGGCGACGCGGTGCAGGTCCACGGCGCGGCCAACGGATTCCCCGGATTTGTGGACCCGGACGGGTACCGCACCAGCCTTCAGTACCTGAGCGAGCAGATCCGTCCGCAGCACCTGTACCTGGGCCACCCCTACCGCCGGGCGGACGGCACGCCGTACGGTGTGGAGCTCGACGCCGACCAGGCCAGGGAGGCGCTGCAGGGAAGCCTGGAAATCGAAGCCAAGGTCAAGGACGCGGCCTGCGGCTGCCTCGCGGCCGGGCTGCAGGATTCCGACTCCCCCTACTCGCCGTTCGCAACGGTGGCAGAGGACCTTGGCTATGCGGGCGATCCCACGCTGGAGCCGTCGCCGTTCTTCACAACGCTGCACGGCTACCGCACCACGTTCGATGATTTGACGAAGAATGAGGAGATAAGCACTCGTGGATGACTTCCAGCTATTGACTGCCGGCGGTGAAAAGATCGCTGTCCGCAAGGACCTTCGGGTTCCGATGCGTGACGGGATCGAGCTTGCCGCCGACGCCTACCAGGGTGTCGATGACAAACCCCGCCCTGCCTTGGTGGCACTGAGCCCCTACGGCAAGGAACTGCAGGCCCTCGCCCTGACCACCCCGCCGCAGCGCCGCCCCAGCCCCATGTGGGACGGCTGCATCGAGGCCGGCGACATCGCCAGGATCGTGAAGGAAGACTACGTCCACGTCATCGGCGACCTGCGCGGCTCCGGCGACTCCGAGGGCGAGCACATCGGCAACTACAACGCCGGCGGCGTGTCCCTGGGACAGGACGCCTACGACTTCATTGAGTGGGTGGCCGAACAGCCCTGGTGCGACGGCAACGTGGGCATGGTGGGCATCTCCTACTTCGGCTCCATGCAGGTGCTCGCGGCAGCCGAACGCCCGCCGCACCTGAAGGCCATCTTCGTCTCCGGCGGCCACTACGACTTCTACGAGACCACCTACCACGGCGGCGTGATGTGGTTCATGCCGCGCGCTGCCCGTGAAGGCCGCGGCGGCGACTCCGGCTGGGCCTTCACCGACCGGGTCAAGTCCCGCATGGTGGAGAAATACTCCCCCGAGGAACTGAAGAAGCTCGTCCGGGAACGCCTGCAGGATCCGGATGTGGCCGCCTGGCCCAACCTGGTCCACGTCCTCCATTACCCGAAGAACCATGAGGCCTGGTTCGACATCGTCATGAACGAGCTCGACGGCGACTGGTACGAGGAGCGCAACCCCATCACGCTGGCCCCGAACATCGATATCCCCGTCTGGCTGCAGCTGGACCAGGGCCGCGGCTGGACCCTCGATGGCACCATCGACCTCTACAACGAGTTGAAGGGGCCCAAGAAACTGGACATCGGCCCCTACCCGCCCATGCAGTCGCGTCCCTTCATCGAAGAACACGACAAGATGTTCCGGTGGTACGACTACTGGATCAAGGGCATCGAGAACGGCGTCATGGACGAACCCGCCGTCAGTGTCTTCGTGGAGGGCTCCCGCGAGGTGGTCACCGCGGACCAGTGGCCGCCGAAGGAGATTGAGTACAAGGCCCTGTACCTGCGCCCGCGTCGCGCACTGTCCACCGAGCCCGAACTGATGGACACGGAGTACGCCGCCCCGGACGGTTTCTACCAGGCCCCGCTGACGGTCACCGACAAGGTGGAAATCATCAGCTGGTCCACGCCTGTGTTCGAAGAGGCGACGGAGATGATCGGCACCGGCGCGGCACACATCTTCGCCGAGATCGACCAGCCGGACACCAACTTCATCATGCGGCTCTGGGATTACGCCCCGAATGGAAAGCGCCAGCTCATCACCAGCGGATACCTCAAGGCCTCGCACCGTGAGCTGGATGAGCGGACCACGGAGGGCAACCCGCGGCACCCGCACACTCGCACGGAGCCCGTGGAACCGGGGAAGATCGAGGAGTATGTGCTGCGCCTTTTCCCGTTCGCCAACACGTTCCTGCCCGGCCACAAGCTGACGGTGGAACTGTCCAACAACGAGCCGCTGGCCGACGAACACAACGCGTTGCTCCCCCCGGACGCGTTCCACCTGCCCGTGGGCCGCCCGGTCACCCACAAGATCTACCGCGACGCCAACCACCCGTCCCGGCTGGTCCTGCCGTTCACCACGCGCCAGAGTCTTTAAAGACAACGCGCGACGCCGGATCCTGGCTAGTCGGCCAGGATCCGGTAGAGCGCGCGGCGCGTTTCGTCGAGCTTCTCCACTGCCGCGGTGCGCTGCTCATCGGTTGCGGCGCTCCGGAACTGATGGATGACTCCCATCAGTTTTCCCACACTCTGGTGGAATGCGGGCCCTGAGCCTTCGGCGTCGTTATTCCATGCGTTTTCAAGCTCTTCCGCATGCTCCGCCACGTAGGCCTTGCCCGCGTCCGTGAGGGTGAAGTCCGTCCGCCTGCCCTCGCTGAGCGGTGTGATGAGTTCCTCGTCCACGAGCTGCTGGAGCGTGGGGTAGACCGAGCCCGGGCTGGGCCGCCATGCGCCGGAGGTCTTCTCCGCGATGGTCTTGATCAGGCCATAACCGTTGGACGGGGTTTCGGCCAGGAGCGACAGGATCGCCCACCGGACGTCGCCCCTGCTGGCCCGCCGGGAGCCCGGCCCGAACCCGGGACCAAATCCTCCGCCCGGACCGAACCCCGGGCCAAATCCCGGCCCGAATCCGCTGCGCGGCCCGAATCCCGGGCCAAACCCTCCGCCGCGGTGCCCGTGCGGCCCTCGGCGCCCCCGACCGCGCTCAAACTTTCCCGCGCCAAACTGCGGTTCCAAAAACTTGTCATCGTGAATGCCTTTCATGGTGGCATCGTCCCTTCATGTGTTCTGAGATGGTTTTGTCGGTGACTTCATCACCGATAGTTAAAGATATATCGTTATCTATCGGACGACAAGAGGTTTAACAGGACTGCCCGCGAACGGCATTGCGGCTTGGCATCAGTTGAAACGGCATC
>NZ_JANFCZ010000021.1 GCF_024391045.1 Pseudarthrobacter sulfonivorans | reverse complement strand
TGGTGATCGGCAGTGACAGCCGCGGCAACGCCCGCGATCAGGCAGCCCACACCGCGGCCACCGGCGAGTCCCAGGACCACCGCTCCGACGCACTGATGCTGGTCCACGTCCCCGCCGACCGCCGCGCCCTCTATGTCATCTCCATCATGCGCGACCTGTGGGTGGACATCCCCGGGTACGGTGGCTCGAAGATCAACGCCGGCCTGGAACTCGGCGGCATCGACCTGACCACACGGACGGTGGAGTCGCTGCTCGGAACCCACATTGACCACACCCTGATGCTGGACTTCAACGGTTTCCGGGCACTCACGGACGGGCTGGGAGGAATCGACGTGAATGTGCCGTTCGCGTTCCAGGCCACGTTCGACACTGAGCACGTGTTCACCCAAGGCATGAACCACCTCGACGGCCAGGCCGCGCTGGAGTTCACCCGCGAGCGCTACGCCTTCGCGGACGGCGACTTCCAGCGGGTCCAGGACCAGCGGATCATGCTGCGCGCGCTCCTGGCCAGGCTGACGGCAGGCGGCGCGCTGAACGACGTGACGGCCGTCCGCTCCGTGGTGCAGTTCGCCGCGTGCTGCCTCACCGTGGACAAGGGCTTCGACCCCGTCCAGGCCGCCATCCTCGCCTACAGCCTGCGCAACCTCGACGTCAACGCGATCGGCACCATGACGCTGCCCACCGCCGGCACGGGCATGGTGGCCGGGCAGTCCGTGGTGTTCCCGGATTATGGCGGCATCAATGCCGTGGCCGCCGCGCTGCGGGAGGGCAGGATCGGCCAGTACGCCGTGCCGTAGGCGGGTTTCCCCGGTTGCTCTATCACATTTGGTCGCTTCGCCCCCGGTTTGGCGACCGGAAGTGATAGAGCAACTCGGGTGGGCGCAGCCGCCCAGAAGTTCACCCCGGCGCGCCCTGCCGTTAACTGCCCTGCGCCGGCCGGTTCATGGCCACGCGCAACGGTGGAGGCATGACTGAACTTTCACGCCGCACCATCGTCAAGGGGTCCGTCCTCGCGGCCGCACTGGCTGCCGCACCCACCGCAGCCCAGGCCGCCGCACTTACCAGCCCCGCGCCGTCGGGCATTCCGCTGGTCCGCAACCGGCTCACCCTCCCCAGCGGGATCGCCACCGGCGACGTCACCGCCGATTCCGCCGTGCTCTGGTCGCGCGCCTCGGGTCCCGGCAGGATGCTGGCCACCCTCCGGGCCGTGGACGACGGCGGCGCCGTATTGAGCGGGCGGGGCGCCTTTGAGCGGACCCTCCGTGGTCCCTGCGCCACCCAGGCCTCCGACTTCACCGCCAAGATCCATGCCGGCCACCTGCCCGCCAACACCCGGTTCGCCCTGGAAATCAGCTTCGAGGACGAGGACGGCGCCGCGGGCGAAACAATCAACGGCACCTTCCGCACCGCACCGGACATGGGGACCTTCAAGAGCGGCACCAACGGCAAGGGCGGCACCAAGGCCGACGGCTCGCCGTCGTCCGTCCAGAGTTTCGTCTGGACCGGCGATACCGCAGGCCAGGGCTGGGGCATCAACGAGGAACTCGGCGGGATGCGCGGCTACCGGGCCATGCACAACACCCGGCCCGACTTCTTCATCCACTCCGGCGACACCATTTACGCCGACGGCCCCATCGCCGCTTCTGTGGTGGAACCGGACGGCCAGGTCTGGCGCAACGTGATCACCGAAGAAGTGTCCAAAGTGGCCGAAACCCTCACCGAATTCCGCGGCCGGCACCGCTACAACTCGCTGGACGCCAACATGCGGGCCATGTTCGCGGACGTCCCCGTGATCGCCCAGTGGGACGACCACGAAACCCACAACAACTGGTACCCGGGACAGATCATCGACGACGCCCGCTACACCGTGCGCGACGTCAACACCCTCGCCGCCCGCGGCCGGCAGGCGTGGCAGGAGAACATGCCCATCGCGGACAGTTCGGCCCTGTGGCGGCCGGGAACGTTCGACGACGGCGGACAGTACCAGCCGGCGCGCATCTACCGGAAAATCACCCGCGGCCCGCAGCTGGACATCTTCTGCCTGGACATGCGCACATTCAAGTCCCCCAATACGGACGGGAAAGAAGCGTACGCCACGTCCATCCTGGGCCAGGAGCAGGTGGACTGGCTGATCAGCGAAGTGTCGAAGTCCAAGGCGACCTGGAAGGTCATCGCGGCCGACCTGCCGCTGGGCATCGTGGTCCCGGACGGCCCGGTGAACGAGGAGAGCGTCTCCAACCGCGATCCCGGCGCACCGCTGGGCCGTGAACTGGAGATCGCCGGCGTCCTCAGCGCGTTCAAGCGCAACCGGGTGAAGAACGTGGTGTGGCTGACCGCCGACGTGCATTACTGCGCCGCCCACCACTACTCCCCCGAACGCGCGGCCTTCACGGACTTCGACCCGTTCTGGGAGTTTGTGGCCGGTCCCATCGCCGCCGGCTCGTTCGGGCCCAACGCCATGGACGCCACGTTCGGGCCGGAAGTGGTGTTCGCCAAGGCCGGACGGACCGTGAACCAGTCCCCGCGCGACGGCGAAAGCCAGTTCTTCGGGCACGTCCAGCTGGGTGAGGACAACACTTTCACTGCCAGCCTCCGTGACGCCAACGGCACGACGGTATTTTCGAAGGTGCTGACCCCGGAGCGGTAGCGGGAACAGAGACGGCCCCCGGCGTGAGCCGTGGGCCGTCGTGATCAGCTCCGGGTGGGGTCCGGGTGCAGGGGCGTGGGCCCCGGATCCGGGATGGGCAGCGGGCCGGGCGGTTCCGGCGTCGGAACGGGGCTGGGCCTGGCTGGTCCCGGGTGGCCGGGCTGCGTGGGATCCGGTGTCAGCGGGTCCGGCCCTGGCTCCGGCGGAAACGGCTCGGGTTCGTGCACTGGCGGGATGGTCATTAAGCTTCCCCTCTCACGCTGGGCGGATGCGCCTTTGCGTGATCAGGATACGCCCGCCCGCGCTTCCCCTCTACGGCCGGGACCCTCTCTCAGTACCTGCACCCTTTTTGGCAACGCTCTCGCGGTCACGCGGGTGCGGCGCAACTCGCGCGGTGCGCGTGCAACTCAGGCGGGGCGGCGGAGGTGGTTCGGTTGGTAACCGGACTCCGGGTCCAGGCGGTTGGCGTCGTGCATTACGGGAACGGCGAAGGTCACCACCAAACGGGGCTGGGCGGCTTCGGTGGAGCGAATGGTCAGGCTCCTGGTGCCGGGCGGCACGGATGGGGTGAACACCTGCAGGTTCCGCGAGCCCAAACTCGCTGAATCCCGGAGCGTGTATTCCGTGCCCCAATGATCCTCGATGGCGATCTCCGGGACGGCTTTGCCCGCAGCGGATTCGACATGGAGGTTGACCACTAGGCACGTACTCCAGATCTCCACGGACAGCACCGTGAAGTCTGCGGCCCCGGTCGTGTGCAGCCCAAATGTGGGCGGCAACAGCACCTTACGGAGGGTGCCTCTCGGTATCAGGTTTCTCATCATCGACCCCAATTAACAAAGTGTGCTTTCTATTACTGCGCGGTAATGAAGCCCTGTCAAGAGTGTGGCCCGATGCTTTGTGGCAAGCCACATTGGGCGTTATCCGGACACGAAATTGGGTACGCCCCAAGTACGGTTCTGCACCGGCAAAAAACGTACGGCGATGGGGTGGTGGGTCTTGGAAAGAAGCGGCCTGACGCAGGCAGTCCGGGAGGCCGGGGCGGTGGAGCTCGTTCTGGTCCGGCATGGCGAGAGCGAAGGCAACGTGGCGGCCACCCAGGCCAGCCGGGCCGGTATCGATGTGATCGATGTGCCGGCCCGTGATGCGGATGTGCTCCTCTCCCCGACCGGGCAGGACCAGGCCCGCGCGCTCGGCAAGGCGCTGGCTTCGATCGCGGAGGAGCGGCGGCCGGACGCTGTGGTGTCCTCCCCCTATGCCCGGGCGCATCAGACGGCGCAGATTGCCGTGGAAATCGCGGGCTGGCCCGTCAAGGTCCGGACCGACGAGCGCCTCCGCGACCGTGAGCTCGGCATCCTGGACATGCTCACCAGCCAGGGTGTGGACCGCTGGCACCCGGACGAAGCCGAGCGGCGGCGGTGGCTGGGCAAGTTCTACTACCGGCCGCCCGGCGGCGAGTCCTGGGCCGACGTTGTGCTGCGGCTGCGCTCCGTCCTTGGCGAGCTGAACAACGGCGACGGCGGACACCGGGTGATGCTGGTCTGCCATGACGCCCTGATCCTGCTCATCCGGTACATCCTGGAGGGGATGACCGAAGCCGAACTCCTGGACCTTGCCGCCAGCACCCCGGTTCTCAACGCGTCCATCACCCGCTATGTGCGCCCCGAAGGACAGGGGCCCTGGACGCTGGAAAGCTTCAACGTGGCCGATCACCTCACCGCCCAGGGCGTCAAGGTCACCGAACACGGAGGGGACGCCAATGTCCACCCCCGGTGACGGTTTCGAGCTGCACGGAGCCTCAGGTGACGGTTCGCGGGCGACTCCCGTGACGCCGTCGTTATTGCGCGGCTGGCCGCTGCCGTCCGCCGGGGAGGACAAATACTCCCGCGGCGCGGTGATGGT
The DNA here is from genome assembly GCF_024391045.1 of Pseudarthrobacter sulfonivorans. GTDB lineage: Bacteria > Actinomycetota > Actinomycetes > Actinomycetales > Micrococcaceae > Arthrobacter > Arthrobacter sulfonivorans_B. The sequence continues at coordinate 76,180 of NZ_JANFCZ010000021.1, read as the reverse complement.
GATCGGCGGCGCCCGGGCCACGCCGGGCGCCGCCATGCTGGCGGGGATCGCTGCGCTCCGGGCCGGCGCCGGCAGGCTCACCCTGGCCGTCGCCGAATCTGTTGCCCCGCAGCTGGCCGTCGGTTTCCCGGAGGCCGGCGTCATAGGGCTTCCGGAAACCCCGGACGGTTCCGTTCGCGGCTCCGGGCTGGACGCCATCCAGGGGAATCTTGAGAACGCGGACGCGCTTCTGGTGGGGCCGGGGCTGGATGATGCGGACCGCGCGGAAGACCTGCTGAGGGCCCTGTTGGAAATTGACGACGACGGCGGCAGCACCGGCGCGGGCTCCGGAACCGGCGGTGCAACCATCATTCTGGACGCGTACGCGCTGGGTTGTTTGCCCCGGCTGAAGGACGCGCTGGCTCCGTGGCATGGCCGGCTGATTCTCACCCCGAATCCGCGCGAGGCGAAGATCCTGCTGGGCCGGGAGATGGACCACCTGGAATCCGCCATCCGCGACATTGCCGGGCAGTACCAGGCGGTGGTCAGCTGCCAGGGCTTCATCGCCCGGCCACCCGATCTCGCGGCTCCCGAACGTCCCGACCTCTGGGAAATCACCACCGGCCACGGCGGCCTGGGCACGTCCGGCAGCGGCGACGTCCTGGCCGGTGCCATCGCGGGCCTTCGCGCCCGGGGAGCCAGCGACGCCCAGGCAGCATGCTGGGGAACACACCTCCACGCAGCCGCCGCCGACCGGCTCGCCAGCCGCCTGGGGCCTCTGGGGTTCCTTGCCCGGGAACTGACCGACGAACTGCCGGCGCTGATGGTGGAGCTGGCTTCCTGAATCCACGCCGCTCGTAGGACCAGCTCGTAGGACCAGCTCATAGGGATGGCCCCCGGCGAGGCCGGAGGCCACCTTATCGGGAGGGTCACCCGCAGACTGCCGATGCGCTATCTGGCGCTGTGGCGTGCCCAAACGGCTATTCGCCCTAAGAGGCAGATGAAAAAGAACGCGTCCGGATCCTCCCGGTACTGCCGTTTTAGCACCGGGAGGACCACCATTCAAGGGGTCCCCGCCGGTAACTTCCAGCCCGCCGGACGCTCCCGTTCCGGGCCACCCCGTTGATCTATCACATTTGGTCGCCATTCCGCCGGTTTGGGGACCATAAGTGATAGAGCAACTGGGGGTGGGAGGGGCGGCGCTACCCCGGTAGCGAACGGGCGTGCCCTTTGTCAGCGGGGGTATCTATATTGAAGGCATGACCCAGACGCCGTTGCAGGATTCCGCCAACCCTTCCCCCCTTCCGGCCAACCCCGTTCCGGCCAACACCGCTGCTTCCGTCACGCCGCCGGTCGCCAAGAAGGTCCCCCACGAGCGGACCCACCACGGGGATACCTTCGTGGACAACTACGAGTGGCTGCGCGAGAAGGAGTCCGCCGAGGTGGTTGCGCACCTGAAGGCCGAGAATGCTTATCAGGAGGCCGTCACCGCGCACCAGGAGCCGCTGCGCGAGGCCATCTTCCAGGAAATCAAGGGTCGCACGCAGGAGACAGACTTGTCTGTCCCCAACCGCAAGGACGGCTGGTGGTACTTCAGCCGCTCGGTGGAGGGCAAGGAGTACGGCATCCAGTGCCGCGTCCGCGCGCAGGACACCGGGAACCCCGTGGCGGACTGGACTCCCCCGGCGGTGGAGGCCGGCGTCGACATCCAGGGCGAGGAGGTCCTGCTGGACGGCAACGTGGAGGCCGAGGGCAAGCCGTTCTTCTCCGTGGGCGGCTCCGCCGTGACGGTGGACGGGAACCTCTTCGCCTATGCCGTGGACAACTCCGGCGATGAACGCTTCACCCTGCACATCAAGGACCTGCGCACCGGTGAACTCCTGCCGGACGTCATCGAGAACATCTTCTACGGCGTCAGCTTCTCCCCTGACGGCACGCGGATCTTCTATACCGTGGTGGACGATTCGTGGCGCCCCTACCAGGTCAAGTCCCACGTCCTGGGCACCCCCGTCACCGACGACGAGGTGATTTACCAGGAGGACGACGTCGCCATGTGGCTGGGCTTTGAGCTCTCGTCCGACAGGCGTCATCTCGTGCTGGGCATCGGCTGCTCCGAGTACAGCGAGACGCGGCTGCTGCGTTTTGATGATCCGACGGCGGCACTGACCACCGTGATTTCCCGCGACGAGCGCGTGCTTTACGAGGCTGAACCTTTCCTCCTCGAGGGCCCCGGCGGCGAAAAGTCGGAGCGCATCCTCATCACGCACAACCGCGACGCCGTCAACTCCATGGTCTCCCTCATTGACCCGGCCGAGCTCACCAAACCGCTGGCCGAGCAGCACTGGAGCACCGTCGTCGGGCATTCCGACGACGTCCGCGTCAACGGTGCGGGCGTCACCTCCACGCACCTGATCGTGTCCGTCCGCAAGGACACCATCGAGCGGGTCCAGGTGATGGGGCTCGCCGGGCTGGGAACCCCGGCGCAGGAGGCACCCGTGGAGCCGGCCTTCGACGAGGAGCTGTACACGGCCGGCGTCGGCGGCTCGGACTACGAGGCACCGGTGATCCGGCTGGGCTACACGTCCTACTTCACGCCGTCGCGCGTCTACGACTTTGTCCTGCCCACCCCGGCACAGCCCGCCGGTGAGCTGCTGCTCCGCAAGGAAAGCCCGGTGATGGGCGGCTACTCCGCCGCCGACTACGTGGCCACCCGGGAATGGGCAGACGCCGAGGACGGCACCCGGATCCCGCTCTCCGTACTGCGCCACAAGAGCATCAAACAGGATTCGACGGCGGCGGGCCTGGTGTACGGGTACGGCTCCTATGAGATGAGCATGGACCCCGGATTCGGCATCGCGCGGCTGTCCCTGCTGGACCGCGGCGTGGTGTTCGTGATCGCGCACATCCGTGGCGGCGGCGAGCTGGGACGCCACTGGTACGAGGACGGCAAGAAGCTCACCAAGAAGAACACGTTCACGGACTTCATGGCCGCCACCGACTGGCTGGCGGCCTCGGGCTGGGTGGACCCGGCCCGGATTGCGGCCCTGGGCGGCTCCGCCGGCGGGCTGCTGATGGGTGCCGTGGCCAACCTGGCCCCGGAAAAGTACGCCGCGGTAGTGGCGCAGGTTCCGTTCGTGGACCCGCTGACGAGCATCCTGGATCCCGAGCTCCCGCTGTCCGCCCTCGAATGGGAGGAATGGGGCAACCCCATCACCGACCCTGAGGTGTACGCCTACATGAATTCCTACTCGCCGTACGAGAATGTGCGGGAGGTGGCCTACCCCAAGATCGCCGCGGTGACCTCCTTCAACGACACCCGAGTGCTCTACGTGGAGCCCGCCAAGTGGGTCCAGGAACTGCGGAACAAGACCACCGGCACCGAGCCCATCGTGATGAAAATCGAGATGGACGGCGGCCACGGCGGCGCCTCGGGCCGGTACGTCCAGTGGCGCGAACGTGCATGGGATTACGCGTTCATCGCCGACTCCCTCGGCGCCACGGAACTGCTCCCGGGGGCGGGCCTGAAATAGACCCCCGCATTGGCGGGGCCGGCGGAGATCAACCGGTGACTTGGAAGCCAGCCAGGCCTACCATGGTCTGATGCAGTGCTGTCCGCTGGGGGCAGATCAACCCGCGCCGGACGTGAGGTGACGTGAGCATGGTTCCCCAGCAGCTGATGACGGGACTCTGGCGGGAATTCCGGGGGAAGGCGCGGCACGGTGCCGTTGCCCTGGCGGCCACAGCGGCCCTCCTTGCCGGGCTCACGGGGGCGTGGGGGCCCGACGGCGGGACGTACCGTCCGGACGGGAAAACCGGCAGCACCGAAGCGGCCCTGCGAATCGTCCCTGCCGGCTGGGAACGGCCGGCACGGCGGTGGGCGTTCCCCTTCGACCCGCCTGCCGCCCCTCAGGGGGACGGCAACCAGGCCCTGGCCGTGAACACCACCGATGACTCGCTGACCTACAGCGCGGAGTTCGATTTGGTCTGGGCCGACGACGGCAAGCCCATCGCCACGCGGAACGAAGCGTACGCGTTTGCCAACTGCGCCGGCTGCACGGCGGTGGCGGTGGGGTTCCAGGTGGTACTGGTTGAGCACCAACCCGATGTCATCGCTCCGGAGAACCACTCCGCTGCCGTTAACTACAACTGCGTGGAATGCCACACGCATGCGCTGGCCAGCCAACTGGTTCTGACCGTGGGCTGCGGGCTGAGCGATGCCACGATGGAGCAACTGTCAGCGCTGTGGGACGAAATCGACGAGTATGGCAAGAACCTTGAGGACGTGCCGCTTTCCGGTATCCAGGCCCGGCTGGAGGCGTACAAGGCGCAGATCATCGCCATCGTCCACGCCGACCCGAAGGCCACCGGGCACGGCGGCACAACGTCCACGGAAACCGGCACCGGGAAGTTCCCCATCACCTGACAGACTGTCAGTGTGGCAAAGGGAACGCATCGCATCTTTCCGGTCGCGGCGCCCGGGGCGGGCTCCTCTCTGACTGCGCTGCCCAAAACCGCCCCGCTGACGCTCGGCCGTGCCCGGACCACGGCCGGTTTCATTCTCGCCGTGCTCCTGCCGGCACTCGCCACGCTGGTGCTTTCCCTTGCACCGGACCTGAACCTGGCCACGCATGTGCTGGTTCATCTGACCGGCGTGATGGCGGTGGCTTTCCTCGGCGGGCTGTGGCCGGCGGTAGTGGCTGCGCTATTGGACTCCCTGCTGCTCAACTACTTCGAGACGGATCCGGTGGGCACGTTCAGTGTCAAGGATCCGCAGAACATTTTCGCCCTGCTGGTCTTCCTTGGCTCCGCCGTTGCCGTGTCCCTGCTGGTGGGGCTCTCGGCCCGGCGCGCCCGCGAGGCCGCCCGTGCACGATCCGAGGCAGCGACCCTGGCGGGCCTGGCCCGGGATGCCCTGATCGAGGATGACACGGTGGCGGCCTTTCTGAACAAGGTCCGGAAGACCTTCCAAGTCCAATCCGCGGGGCTGTATACCCGGCCCGCGGATACCCGGCCCGCGGATACCCGGGACGCTGAGACCCGGGGCGCTGATGCCGGGCAGACGGCCACCGGCGGGGGCTGGGCGCTTCAGGCCTATTCCGGCCAGTCCCCGCCTCCGTCCCCCGGGCCGGACCAGCCCGTTGACGGCGCCGTTGAAATTGCGGACCCGACGACGGCGCTGGTGGTCTCCGGCAGGGATCTGACGGCGGGCGAGCGGCGGCTGCTGACTGCCTATGGATCCCACCTGCTCCTGCTGCGCCAGCGTCAGTCGCTCCAGCTCAAGCTGAGCGAGACGGCAAAGCTTGCTGAGGGCAACAGCATCCGGACATCCATCCTGCGCGCCGTCAGCCACGATCTGCGGACACCCCTGGCAGGAATCAAACTTGCCGTCACGGCCCTGCGGCGCCAGAACCAGCGGCTCCCGGAGGAGGTCCGGGCCGAAATGCTCGAAACCATCGAGTCCTATTCAGACCGTTTGGAGTCCCTGGTGGGCAACCTCCTGGACATGTCCCGGATTTCGAGCGGATCCGCGGCACCGCTCACCGCCCCCGTGACCTGGCGCGATGCCATCGAAGACGCGCTGCGGGGAATGCCCGGTGGTGCCATCGGGATCGAGCTCGCCCCGAACCTGCCCCTCATCGACGCCGACCTGGGAATGCTGGAGCGGGTCATCGCCAACATCGCGGAGAACGCCTTGAAATACGCGCCCGGCTCCGACGTGGCCATCGTGGGCCCCGACGGCGGATCGGCGATTGCCGCCGTCAACGGCCGTCCCTGCGGGGAACTGCGGATTGTGGACCACGGCCAAGGAGTTCCCGCCGCGAATGTCATCACCATGTTCGAGCCCTTTCAGCGCCTCGACGACGCCCCCGACGGCCTCGGAATTGGCCTGGGACTGGCCGTCGCCAAGGGTTTCACCGAGGCAATGGGCGGCCAACTGTCCGCCGAACCTACGCCCGGAGGTGGCCTAACCATGGTCATCCGGCTCCCGCTCTCCACAGGACCCGACGACCAGCGCTCCACGAAGGACGGCGGACGGTGAGGACAGTGCTCGTCGTCGACGATGAACCCCAACTCCTGCGCGCACTGCAGGTGAATCTGCATGCGGAGGGCTATACGGTCCTCACAGCACTGGACGGGGCCGCAGCCCTCCTGCATGCCGAAAACAGCCACCCGGACATCATCGTGCTGGACCTCGGACTACCGGACATCAACGGCGTGGACGTCATCAAGAGGATCCGCCGGTCCAGCAACACCCCGATCATCGTGCTGTCCGCCCGGCACGGGTCCGCGGACAAGGTCCGTGCCCTCGACGCGGGAGCCGATGACTACGTGACCAAGCCGTTCGGGCTGGACGAACTGCTCGCGCGGCTGCGGGTGGCCGAACGCCGGCTCGGTTCCTCCGACGCAGCAGAACACGGCGGGACCATCGACGTCGGGGACATCCAGGTGGACCTGGCCAGCCAAAAGGTGACCCGGGACGGAGCACCGGTACGGCTTACACCCCGGGAATGGGCCATCCTGCAACTGCTGGTCCGCAACCCGGGACGGCTCATCACGCAGCAGCAGATGCTGACGAAAATCTGGGGCCCGGGCTACGACAACGAAACCCACTACCTGCGGGTCTACATGGGCCAGCTGCGCCGCAAACTGGAGGCCGACCCGGCACGGCCCAGGCACCTTCTCACCGAGGCCGGCATGGGGTACCGCTTCGAGCCGTAAATGATTCGTCAATAATTTCAGTTTTCACGGGGCGGCATTTTCCGCCGGTGTTAGCTTCGGAGTGTGATCGCGGGCGCGCGTTAACGGCCCGGAAAGGACTCCATGACCACGTTGAGCAGGACCCCGACAGACCCGTCGGCCCCGCGTCCGCACGGCAGGACTGCCCTGCGTAACTGGCTGCTTTTCGGCCTGCAGGACAGCAAAGGTACCCACCAGGGCCCCGGCGGCGTCACCACCGCCCACGAGAAGAAACACACCTGGTGGCAGGTCATGTGCCTGACCGGTGTGGACTACTTCTCCACCCTCGGCTACCAGCCCGCGATCGCGGCCCTCGCGGCGGGCGTCATCTCGCCGCTGGCCACCATTGTGCTGGTTCTTGTCACGCTGCTCGGGGCGCTGCCGGTCTACCGGAGGGTGGCCGGGGAAAGCCACCGCGGCGAAGGCTCGATCGCCATGCTGGAACGGCTCCTCCCCCGGTGGGGTGGCAAGCTCTTCGTCCTGGTCCTCCTCGGCTTCGCGGCGACGGACTTCATGATCACCATGACCCTGTCGGCCGCCGACGCGACGGCCCACCTGATCCAAAACCCGCTCGCCCCCGGCTGGCTGGCGGGGCAGAACATCGCCGTCACCCTGTTCCTGCTGGCGCTGCTCGCGGCAGTGTTCCTCCGGGGCTTCAAGGAGGCGATCGGCGTCGCAGTGGTCCTGGTGGTCCTCTATCTGGGACTGAACGCCGTCGTCGTGGTCCTGACGCTGGCGGAGGTGTTCACCCATACCGTTGCCGTGGGCGACTGGTGGCAGGCGCTGACCACCTCACACGGCAACCCGTTCATGGTGATCGGAATCGCGCTGCTCGTCTTCCCGAAACTGGCGCTCGGCCTTTCGGGCTTTGAAACCGGTGTGGCGGTCATGCCGCAAATCCGGGGCGCAGCGACCGACACCGAGGAAAACCCCGCGGGCCGGATCAAGGGTACCCGGCGGCTGCTGACCACGGCCGCGGTGATCATGAGCGCGTTCCTGGTCACCACCTCCTTCATCACCGTGGTGCTGATCCCGCAACAGGAATTCCAGCCCGGCGGCCAGGCCAACGGCCGGGCCCTGGCCTTCTTGGCGCACGAATACCTCGGCGTCGGCTTCGGCACCGTCTACGACATCAGCACCATCGCCATCCTCTGGTTCGCGGGCGCGTCCGCCATGGCGGGGCTGCTGAACCTGGTCCCCCGGTACCTGCCGCGCTACGGCATGGCGCCGGCCTGGGCCAAGGCCGTCCGTCCCCTGGTCCTGGTGTTCACCCTGATCGGGTTCCTCATCACCTTCCTGTTCAAGGCCGACGTCGATGCCCAGGGCGGCGCGTACGCCACCGGCGTGCTGGTGCTGATGACCTCGGCTGCCGTCGCGGTCACCCTCTCGGCCAGGCGCGCCAGGCAGCGCAAACGCAGCGTTGCCTTCGGGATCATCGCGGTGGTGTTCATTTACACCACCGTCGCGAACATTTTCGAACGCCCCGAAGGCATCCGGATCGCCGCCGTCTTCATCGCCGGGATCATCATCATCTCCCTGCTGTCCCGGGTCCGCCGCTCCTTCGAACTGCACGCCACCCACGTGCACATGGACCGGCAGGCTCTCGAGTTCATGTCCGAGGTAGTGGAGGGTCCGCTTGCCATCATTTCGCACGAGCCGCTCCGGACCAGTGCTGCGGCGTACGAAGACAAACTCACCTCGGCGATCGAAGTCAGCCATCTGCCGCTAAACCACCAGGCCCTGTTCCTGGAAGTCATCGTGGACGACTCCTCGGATTTCGAGACCGAACTGCAGGTCCACGGCGTGGAACGGCACGGCTACCGGATCCTGGAAGTCCACGGCCCGGTGGTCCCGAACACCATCGCCTCGGTCCTTATCCACATCAGGGACGTGACCGGGCTGATGCCCCACATCTACTTCCGCTGGACGGAGGGGAACCCGGTGACCAATCTCCTGCGGTTCCTGTTCCTCGGCGAGGGCGAGATCGCTCCCGTCACGCGCGAGGTCCTGCGCGAGGCCGTGCCCGAGGTCACCAACCGCCCCTGGGTGCACGTGGGCTGATCGGAGTTCACCGATGAGCTGGCATGACGTGGACGGCGCCGGCGAGGTCAGGTTCGCCGCCCCGCCGGAGGAAGTGGCGGGTTTCCAGGGCCGCGGCGTGGACGGCGCCGCGTACCTGCCCCGTGACGGCATCGTGTTCGTGGACTCCGCCGGCGACCCGTGGTGGGTCATCTTCCAGGAAACCCCGGGCGTGTACGCCCGCCGGAGCCAGGTCCGCGGGGATGTCCTGGCCTGCAGCGCGGTCCACGACGAACTGGTCCACGTGCGGGTCCTCGCCGCCGACGTGCTCCACGTCGACGCCGATGCCGCCTTCCGGCAGGACTCACCGGTCAGCCTGGAGGACGCCGCGGACGTTGCCGCCCGCATCCCCCGCCGGGGCTGAGGTCAGCTCTGGGCCGCGTCCAGCGGGACCGGAACGATCGGCTGGTCATTCGCCGTCAGGTCGATGCCGAAGTCCTTCGCGAAGACGAGCCGGGTGTTCTTGTAGATGCCGGGCTGGTTCTCGTCCAGTTCGAAGACGCGGGCGCCGCGCAGCCGGTTCCGCTCTGCGCCGTCCAGCCCGTAGGCGCCGAATCCCGACCCGGGACCATAGCCAAGCTGCACGCCGTAGTAGTCACCCACGTAGGTGTTGACGTGGTCGTGCCCCACAAAGTATCCGCGGACGTCCCCGCGCTCCAGGAAGGCGTTGAACAGGCCGGAGTTGAAGGGACCCGGGCACTCGTCCTCGTTGCGTTCGCCGACGATGCTGTGCTTGGCGACGGCGCGTGCGTGGTCGGCGTCGGTACGCGAGTCGATGCTGGCGAACCACATGTTCCGGTGCTCGTGCAGGGCGATGTGGCCCCACATCAGGGAAGGGATCTTCTTTCCGTACTTCTGCTCCGTGGCGATGGACTGGTTCCGGTACCAGGTGACCTGGTCCATGCGTACCCAGTCCCAGTCCGGGTAGCCTTCGAAGTTCTGGCCGTTGATGGCGTCCGGTGCGTACCGGCCGGTGTCGATGAGCCAGAGGCCGAAGGCCGGCTCCTTCGACCGTGAGGACTGGACCAGCAGCTGCGAGTTGGACGTACCTGTCAGTCCCGGCACCGAGTCGGCGTTCACGTTGTGGGCGTAGCTCTGCAGGAACTGAAGCATCTTGGCCTCGGTCATCCCTGTCTTCTGCGCTGAATCCTCGTCGTGGTTGCCGAAGGTCACGGCCCACGGAATCTGGCGGCTCTCCATGGGTTTCACCACCTGGTTGAGGGCCTGCTTGACCTCAAGCTCTGTGTCGCATCCGCCATTGATGACGTCGCCGTTGATCACCACGAAGTCCGGCTTCTCGGCATCCAGGGTCCGGTCCATGAGTTCGATGGTGCGGCGGTCCGTCTGCTCGTCGTCCTGGGTGTCGTTGAACTGCACCACTTTGAACTTGCCGTCCGGGCGGAAGGCAAGGGAGGGCTTCGGCGCCTTCGCTCCCGGCGCAGCCTTGCTGGCGGCCGCAGCCGACACTGTAATTCCCAGCGCGCCCAACGTTCCGGCCGCCGCGAGGGCCGCTCGCCTGCTGAGTGTGGGTTGGTTGATGCGTGAAGTCACTGTTGCCTCTCGTCGCTGTGGCGGCCCCACAGTAGTGCCGCCTTCCGCCGCGACGATAGAGGAGCCAAGCATCCGGTCCCGGAACTGGCAGTGAACGCAAAGTGCGCACGTACAGGAAATAGGCGAGGAATGGGCGCGGCGGCTGCAGGTCCCCCGGGTCGGTTCCCTTATCCGTTAGTTGACGGCCGGTGCCGGGCGCGCCACTCATCCTCGAGGAGCGCGTAGACCAGCTCCGTGGCCCACTCCCCCTTGTAACGCCATTTGTCCACTTGGCGCGATTCCAGGCGCATGCCCAGCCGTTCGCAGAGAGCGGCGGAGGCTGTGTTGAGCGCATCCAGCTTGGCGTCGATCCGATGGAAGCCCAGTTCGTCGAAGCCCAGCCGCAGCAGCGCTTCGGCGGCCTCGGCCGCATACCCATTGCCCCGCGCCGCCGGTGCCAGGCTCCAGCCGATTTCGGCCTGCCCGGTCCCCTCCAGCCACTTGAGCACCACCTCGCCGAGCAGCCCGGGCGAGTCCTGAGCCTCGACAGCCAAAGCCAGCCAGTCGCCTTCCTTTTCGAAGGTGAAGTTGGCGTATTTCCCGACGTACTCCATGGACTGGGTATAGGTCTTGGCTTCCCGGGGCAGGAACCGCGCGGTCTCCGCCAGCGAGTGGTAGGCGTGGAAGGCGTCCAGGTCGCTGGCCTCGAAGCGGCGCAGGATCAGGCGGTCGGTGTGGATGGGCAGTGCGATGTCCGGCATGCGCCGCTTACCCGGCAGGACGTACGACGGCGGCAGTCGCCTCCGCGATGGCCTGCTCCTCGTCGGTGGGCACCACCAAAACAGGAAGTGCCGACTCAGGTGTGGAAATCACGCGCGGTTCCTTGGACCGCTGACTGTTCAGGCCGGCGTCGAGCTCTATCCCCAGCGCACCCAGTTTGTCCGCCACCAGCGCACGGAACTGGTGCGAATTCTCGCCGATGCCCGCGGTGAACACGAGGGCCTTCGCTCCGCCAACCGCCACGTGGTAGCCGCCGATGTACTTGGCCAGCCGATAGGACGCCACCGCCAGCGCCATTTCAGCGCGGGCGTCACCGGCTTGGGCCGCCTCCACCACCGAGCGCATGTCATTGTTCCCGGCGAGGCCCTTCAGCCCGGACTCGCGGTTGAGCATGGCGTCGAGGTCCTCGGGGGTCCAGCCGGCACGGCCCAGGAACACCAGGATGGACGGGTCCAGATCGCCCGAGCGGGTGCCCATCACCAGGCCTTCGAGCGGCGTGAAGCCCATGGACGTGTCCACGGATTTGCCGCCATGGATCGCCGTGACGGAGGCGCCGTTCCCGAGGTGGGCGATGACGCCGTCGAACTCTTCCAATGGCAGATCGAGCAGCGCGGCGGCGCGGTGCGTGACGTACTCGTGGGAGGTGCCGTGGAAGCCGTAGCGGCGGATTCCGTGGTTCGTATAGAGCTCGTCCGGGACCGCGTAGCGCCAGGCGTGCTCGGGCAGGGTGCGGTGGAAGGCGGTATCGAACACGGCCACCTGCGGCAGGTCCGGCCACTTCTTGCTGATGGCGCGGATGCCCAGGACGTTGGCGGGGTTATGCAGCGGTGCCAGCGGGTTCAGCCGCTCGATGGCGCGGGTGATCTCGTTGTCGATCAGCACAGGCTCGGCGAACCGCTCCCCGCCGTGCACCACCCGGTGACCGACGGCTCCCAGTTCCAGGTCGCCGAGCTCCTCATGGATGGCCGCGGCCACCTGCTCCAGCGCTTCCGCGTGATCCCGTGGGCCCTCAATCTGGCCGTCCCCGTCACCGCCGTTGCCCATGCCGATCTTCTCGATCAGCCCCTCGGTCAGCACACTGCCGGCGGCGACATCGCGCACCTGGTACTTGAGCGAGGACGAGCCGGAATTGATGACGAGCACAAGCATGCGGGGCCTCCTGAGCCTTGCTTTGGCGGTTACTGCCACTATATGCAGGCAGGGGGCTTGCCGCCTGCCATTGCACCGGCCGGGCAGCCTGCATAGAGTCGGTGGACACGTTGCACTTCGCAGAGAGGGACTTCCATGCCGAATGACACCACTCAGCCCGACAACACCAGCCCGGACACCACTGGCTCCGGCACAACGGATTCAGCGAACACCGGCGGAACACAGGACCCCACCGGCGTCGAGGGCGCCAACCCGGCCCTCGATGACACCGGCAAGCCCAAAGCAGCCGAGACCGGGGACCCCGCGGAACAGCCCGAGGACCCGCAAAACCTGGACCTCACCCCGGAGGGCCTGTCCGACGAGCCTGCCCAGCAGGAGGACCCGGAAAGCGTCGCCAAGCCTGAGAACAGCTGAAGCCCGCTTTTCCCTCCTCCGCGAGATGGCACTTCACGGCAGTGTTTTCGGGAAACATTGCCGCGAAGTGCCATCTCGCTTCCTACCGGCTTTCCACCGAGATGAGGACCAGCCCCAGGTCGCGGACCTTCGTCAGCACCCCGTAGAGCGCGGCCTGATCCGGCAGATGGCCGCGCATCCGGGTTGTGCCGTCGCCGTCGCTGGTCAGGGTGAGGTCCTCGAACCAGGCCGACCAGCGGGAGCCAAGGTGCCCGCCGACGCGGATCTCGTACTCGACGGGCACCGGCCGCTCCGGCGAGGCAGTCACTGGACCCTCACTTGATCGACAGGGGCCGAGGCCTGCACAGCCGGTGTCCGCAGGCCGCTCCACAGCGAGTACCCCAGGCCGATCAACGCCACGCCGATGGGCAGCGCGAACAGCCTGTCGTTGACCTGCGGCAGCAGCGGGAGCGCCAGGGTGGCCACGGCTCCGACGGCGAGCAGCGCCGCCGCCCACCGGGCCAGCACCTTCGCGCGGAACAGGGCAATGCCAAACAGGAGTCCGCCGCCGAGGAACGTGACGGCGGAGGCCAGGTTCAGCCCGAACATCAGGCCGATATCGCCGGCCACGGGATCGCCCATCACCGTGGCGAAAACGTCGTTGACATAGCCGGGTTCGCTGCGGGCGACGGTTGGCAGGACAACCGCACCGATGACCTCCATGCTCATCATGATGAGGTAGCCCGCACCGAACACGAGGTATCCGATCAGCCCCAGCGCTCCCGCCTGTGCCACCTGCCGCAGGTACATGCCGGTGATGCCGATCAGCGACAGGCCGGCCATGAGTATCTTCAGGCTTTGGCGGACCGTGTACTCCGTGGTGGCGGCGAAGTCTGCGTCCAGGTGGGGATGGTTGATCTGGACGCCGATGAACAGCAGGCCCGCGGCAGCGGCGCTCAGGCCTGCCCAGCGGGTGAGTTTGGTGGTGGTGATGGACATGTCCGGCTCCCTGAATGATGGTCTCCGGCAGCGGGGGCGCTGCCGGCTAACTCCAACGTAGGGAGCGGAGGGGTGAGCGGGCATCACCCCATGATGTGACTGGCAGGGTGAACCTTGCAGGGTGAAGCGGGCCCCTACAGCAGGCCGCTCTCGCGGGCGCGGCGTACGGCCGCCCTGCGGCTGCTCACGCCGAGCTTGGTGAAGATGTGTTTAGTGTGTGTCCGCAACGTGTTGTGCGAAATGAACAGGGCGCGGGCGATTTCCGGCCCGCTCAGCTCGCTGTCGAGGAGCCTGAGGACCTGCAGTTCCCGCTCGCTCAGCGGGTCAACGTCCGACGGCGGTTCCTCCCCCGGGCGTGACGGCACCGAGTGCGGAGGTACAGGCCTCGGTGGTACCGGCTGCGCAGGCGCACCCAGGGCGAGCAGACGCCGTGCGTGGGCGGCAGCACCGCCGTCGTGCGTTGCAGCATTCGATGCCTGACTGACAACGCCGCGCAGCAGATCAAGCAGGGGCGGCCCCTCGTCCAGGAACAGCCGCACGTACTCGTCCGGCTCGGCCGCGCCGGCGAGCGCAGCAGCAAGAGCCTCATGCGCCTGCCGGCCATGCCCGAGAGCGTCATGGCCCAGAGCATCAAGCGCAAGGGCCTGCAGCATGCGGATTTCCACCACGCTGCCCGTACGGCCGGACGCGGCCGCCTCCGCGAGCAACCGGTCCAGCAGGTCAAGGGCAGCCTGGGCGGCGCCGGCATGCGGCCGGTCCTGCTGCGCAATGAGGAGCCGGACCAGGGTGAGGTGGCTGTATTCGTGCAGGTAGTCGGCGCCATCGGAGGCCATCACCCCTGCCGCGCGTGCCCAGGTGGCTGCACCGGCCAGGTCACCCTCGCGTATCAGGACCCTGGCCTTGATCGCCGGGATGGGGCGCACCTCCGGGAAGAAGCCGGGCCGGAAAAGCTGCTCGGCCTGGTCCAGGTACTTGATGGTCTGGCCGGGGTCACCCTCCTCCTGGGCAACCAGGCCCTTCGCGACGAACCACCGGTAGCGGCTTTCGGTCATGGGACCTTTGTCGACGAAGGGCGCGGCCGCCTCGAGGTGCTCAAGTGCACCCCGAAGGTCGCCGGACTGACGGCAGAGCTCACTGAGGGCGACGTGCAGCTCGGCGCTCGCACGCACCATGGCTTCGCCGCGGGCTTCGGCCTGCTGCAGCGCATTTTGGCACAGCCGCCGCGCTTCGCCGGGCCGGCCAGCCACCTGCCACAGGTCCGAAAGGATGACAGTGCTGCTGAGCTCGTCCAGCAGGTTCCCGGCAGCGTGCAGGCTCGCAACGGCCTGGGTGAAGGTCTCCAGCGCACGCCGCACATCGCCTTCCGCCCACGCGGCAAGCCCCAGAAAGGCGGCCGCAGCGCCCCGCGCAAGATGATGGTGCGGTCCCGCCAGTGCCAAGGCGTTCCGGGCGTGCGCCGAGGTGCCGGCCACGTCACCCGCGGCCTGCGCGAGCGACGCCCGGTACGTGGCGATCGTGGCCGGCAGCATCGCGAGCTCCTCGCTGGCTGCCGGGTGCGCCGGTCCGGACTCCCCTGCGGCAGGTGCAGCTTCCGCCAGCGCACGGTCGGCGTCGTCAAGCCGCTGCTGCGCCCCCGCGAGATCGCCGGTAACCATGAGCATTCCGCCATAGAACACACTGAGCACCGGGTTCCTGCGGATGGCGGCATCCGGCAGTTCCTTGAGCCAGCCGAACAGCACAGCATCCTGGCGGTTGCGCCGCAGCACCGGCACGGCCAATTCCACCAGCTGCGCAGCCCGGTCAAAGTCACGGCCGGCGAGCGCGTGCCGGACCGCGTCTTCAGCATGTCCCTGCGACTCGAACCAGACGCTGGCCCGCTGATGGAGCAGGGGAATCCGGCCGGGCTCCTCGCTGAGCAGCCGTCCGCGCAGCACGTCGGCGAATAGATGGTGGTAGCGGTACCACTCGCGCCGGCCGTCCAGCGGGATGACAAAAAGGTTGGCGCGTTCGAGCGACACCAGCATGGCGGACCCGTCGTCCCGGCCGGTCACGGCGTCGCAGAGCGGGCCGGTGTGCCTGGACAAAACCGCCGTGTCGAGGAGGAAACTGCGCACGGCAGCCGGCTGATGCTCCAGGACCTCCTCCACGAGGTAGTCCACGATGTACCGGTCGTTCCCGGCGAAGCGCTCGATGAATCCGGCAGTGTCGTCACGGTCCCGGAGCGACAGCGCGGCCAGCTGGAGCGCGGCAATCCATCCCTCGGTGCGTTGTTCCAAGGTGGACACCTGCCCGGCTGCCAGGCCCAGCCCCTCCACATCGTTGAAAAATGCCGCGGTCTCGTCCGGGGTGAACCTCAGGTCGGCGGCGCGGATTTCCGCCAGATCGCCCCGCACCCGCCACCGCGACAGCGGCAGATCGGGATCCGACCGGGTGCTCAGCACCACGTGCACGTGCGGCGGAAGGTGTTCCACGAAGTAGGTCATGCCGGGACGCAGCGCCTGGCTGTCCACGGCGTGATAGTCGTCCAGCACCAACCAAACGTCCTGCGTCACGGCCGCCAGGTCGTTCACCAGGGAGGCGAGAATGAGCTCCGTGGCCGACGGCGAGGACCCGAGGAGCTCCAGCGCCCCCGCACCGACGCCCGGCAGTACGCCCTGCAAAGACGCGACGACGTAACTCCAGAAGGAGGCGGGCTCACTGTCCGCCGGATCCAGGGAAAGCCACGCAACCCGGCGGTCCTCGCCGGCCAACCAGTCCGCAAGGAGCGCGGTCTTCCCAAACCCCGCGGGCGCGGAAACAAGCGTCAGCCCGCACTCCGCGCCGAGCCGCAGCTTCTCCCGCAGCCGCGGGCGTGCCACAAACCCCCGGCGCGGCGCGGGAACATAAAGCTTCGTGGCAACCAACGATCGCTTCATCCGGTCCCGTTCAACCTAGGCGACGGCGGCACCGCACGTTTTGACCAATGCCAGGTGCCGCCGTCGGACGTTTGAGTCTGGAAAACCTCATGCCTCAACGGCCGCCGGGACCGGCACCTGCGCCTGGATCGCGGTGATGGCCACCGTGTTCACGATGTCCTCCACGGTGCAGCCGCGGGAGAGGTCGTTGACCGGCTTGCGGAGGCCCTGCAGGACAGGCCCGACGGCGACCGCCCCCGAACTCTGCTGCACCGCCTTGTACGTGTTGTTGCCGGTGTTGAGGTCCGGGAAGATAAAGACGGTCGCCTGCCCCGCGACCGATGAGCCCGGCATTTTGGACTCCGCGATGGAGGCATCCACGGCGGCGTCGTACTGGATGGGACCTTCGACGGCGAGATCCGGGCGGCGCTGACGCACCAGTTCGGTGGCCTGCCGGACTTCGTCCACGGCCCCGCCGGAGCCCGAGGCGCCGGTGGAGTACGACAGCATGGCAACCCGCGGCTCCACGCCGAACTGCGCGGCGGTCTCCGCCGAGGCAAGCGCAATATCCGCCAGCTGCTCGACGTTGGGGTCCGGGTTCACGGCACAGTCGCCGTAGACCAGCACACGGTCCGGCATCAGCATCAGGAACACCGACGAGACAATCTTTACGCCGTCGCGGGTTTTGACGAACTCCAGGGCCGGACGGATGGTGTGCGCGGTGGTGTGCGCGGCGCCGGACACCATGCCGTCCACCACGCCCAGCTGGACCATCATGGTGCCGAAATAGCTGCCGTCCTGCATGATTTCCAGCGCCTTGGCCAGGTCCACGCCCTTGTGCGCGCGCAGTTCGGCGTACTTTTCGGCGAACTGTTGGCGCAGCTCCGAGGTGGCCGGGTCCACGATGTTAATGCCGGACAAGTCGATCCCGTTGGCCGCGGCCAACTCGCGGACGTCCGGTTCGGGCCCCAGCAGGGTGAGGTCGCAGACGTCGCGGCGGTGCAGGATTTCCGCGGCCCGCAGGATCCGCACGTCCGTCCCTTCCGGCAGCACCACATGCCTCCGCTGCGCGCGGGCGCGCTCGATCAGGTCATGCAGGAACCGCAGTGGCGTCATGCGTTCCAGGCGGGGCAGGTGGAGGCGTTCCACCAGTTCAGTCTCGTCCACGCGCTTGGACCAGAGGCCCAGGGCGGAGGCCACCTTGCGGCGGTGACCGGACCAGATCTCGCTCCGGACTTCGGAGACGCGTTTGGCCGTCATGTACGTGTCCTCGCCGGCGGAAAACACAGGGAAGGGGGCCTGCGCGAGGAGCGGGTAGATGTTGGCGTCGGGCGCCAGGCCGCCGGTGAGGATCAGCGCCGAAGGCACCGGGAATTCCGGCGAGAACGACGACGCCAGGCAGGCCACCATCACGTCAGCGCGGTCGCCGGGCACGATCACCAGCGCACCCTCATCCAGCACGTTCAGGAAGTTGCCCACGTTCATGGCGGCCACCTTGATGTCCTTCACGTCGCGTTCCATGTCCGCACGGCCCGCGATCTGCCGCACACCCAGGGCCGCGGCCACCTCGCCGGTGGTGGGCCGGGCGATCTCCTCCAGTTCGGGCAGGACGTAAACCGGCCGGCCGGAAGCTCCCACCGTCACCTCGGCGGCGATCCGGTCCACCAGGCGTGCGTCGGCCCGGTTCACCATGATGGCCAGCAGCGAACATTTCTCCGCGATCAGCTCCTTGCGGGCAACCTCGACGGCGGCCGCCGCCTCGGACACGCTGAGCCCCTTGGCACCCACCACCGCCACTACGGGGGCGGCGAGGTTGTTGGCCAGCCGGGCGTTCAGGTCAAACTCGACGGCGGCATCCTGGCCGGTGAGGTCCGTCCCCTCCACGATCACCACGTCGCAATGCCTGGCGATCTCGGCGAAGATCTCCACGCAGCGCGCGTCGATGTCCGCCCGCTTTCCGTCTGCGAGGAGGGCGCGCACCTCGGCGGATGTCAGGCCGCCGCGGCACCGGTCGTCGTCGAGCCCGAAACGTGCCTTCATCAGGGCCACCATGGGATCATCCGCCGCGTCCTGGCCGTGGACCACCGGCTTGAAGAAGCCGATCCGGTCCGCATGCCGGTGCAGGGTGTCCGCGAGGCCCAGGGCCACTAACGACTTGCCCGAGCCCGGAGTGGTTGCGCTGACGTATATACCTTTGGCCATGGTCCGCCCTTTGCTGTGCTGGTGCCGGTACCAACCATCCTTGCACCTCGCGGCTCTCGGGGCTGCTTCAGGCGCCGGCGCAACTCACCCCGCCCCTGACGCTCTCTCACCTAACGCAGGAAAAGCCACGACGCTCGCTCACTTTCCTCAGGAAAGTGAGCGAGCGTCGTGAAAAACCCTGCGTTAGGTGAGAGTGCGTCGCCAGGGGTGGCGGTTAGACGGTGACTTCGGTCTTTTGGCTGGCGTCGGCAGGGGCGGCGGAGGGCTCGCTGGCGCGGCGCTTCATCAGGGCCGTTCGGCGGACGACGCAGACCAGCTCGTTGTTCTGGTTGTAGCCGCGGTGTTCGATGCCCACGAGTCCGGTGTCGGGGCGGGACTTGGATTCGCGCTTGTCCAGGGCCTGGGTCTCCACGCGGAGGGTGTCGCCGATGAACACCGGCTTGGGAAACTCGATGTCCCGGAAGCCCAGGTTGCCCAGGGTGGTGCCGAGGGTGGTTTCCTGGACCGGGACACCGGTGACCACACCGAGGGTGAAGACGCTGTTGACGATCTGCCGGCCGTAGATGCTGCCCTTCGAGAATTCGGCATCGAGGTGCAGGGGCTGGACGTTCATGGTCAGTGTGGTGAACAGGAGGTTGTCCGTCTCGGTGACGGTGCGGGTGACATCGTGCTTGATGACATCGCCGACAATAAAATCTTCGTAGTACATTCCGGCCATGACAGGCTCCTTTGCTTGTGGTGCAGGTATCGGGTGAGTTGGAAAACGGGAAGGGTCAGGCGTCGGCCAGCGCCAGTGCCTCGCGGGCGTGGTTGGCGTGGGCCAGGTCAATGTGGTCGCCCCGGTAGGAAACTGCTCCGTGGCCGTTGCGCTGGCCTTCTTCGAATGCCTCGATCAGGCCTTCGTAGTAGTCGTGCAGTGTGGCGGTGAGCCCGTATTCCTCGTTGGCGATCGGGGCATGGGACGGGTGGATGAGCACCTGGCCGGTGTAGCCGAGTCCGCTGTTGTCCTGTGCGAAGGTGCGCATCCCGTCCAGGTTCCGCACCTCCTGCCAGAGCCCCAGCACAATGGTGCGGATGCCCGCGGACCGGGCAGCCACCACCACCTTGGAGCGCAGGTACAGGGTCTCCAAACCCGCGGCGGTCCAGCGGAAGCCCACTTCGCGGGACACGTCAGCATCCTTCGCCGCGGCGGCCATCACACCACCCACCCGCGGGCCGGCCAGGATCTCGTCCACCTTGTTGATGGACGCGGCGGTCTCGAGCGACGGCACGAGTTCAATGGTGCCGCGGGAAATGCCGTGGTCCAGTTCCGCCGCTGTGACCAGCGCGTCGAACCGCACCACGTCGTCGCGGGAGAACAGTTTGGGCAGCAGGAACGCTGTCAGGTTCGCATGCGTCACGGCCGCGATGTCCCGGCCAAAGAATTCGGTGTCCAGGGCGTTGGGCCGGATCAGGATCCCTTTGGACCCGTCGTGGGCCTGGAGGGCGTCGCGGGCGTTGGCCCGGGCGAGGTCCTTGTCCTGCGGCGGAACCGAATCCTCGAGGTCGATGATGATGGCGTCGGCCTCGGAGTTCAACGCCTTGTCGATCCAGTCCCGTTTGTGGCCCGGAACGAACAGCAGGGAGCGATAGGGTTTCATGCTGCAGCCTCCTCGGTGATCTTGGTCAGCAGGGTGCCGGCGGCCAGGGATTCCCCGACGCCGGCGGTGATGTCCCCGACGGTTCCGGCCACGGGGGCGGCAATGGGGTTCTCCATCTTCATGGCTTCGAGGACGAACAGCACGTCCCCCTTGGCCACCCTCTGCCCCGGTTCCACGTTGACCTTGACGATGGTGCCCTGCATCGGGGCCTTGACGGTGCCGTCGCTGACGGCCTCGCGCCGTGCCCGCGCCTGGCGGGTGCGTCCGACGGCGGCAGCTGGGTCTGCGGGAGCATCCGCGGCAGCCGCGGGCGCACCGTAGCCGCCGGTGCCGTAGCCACCCGACGTCCCGTAGTCGCTGAACGTCGGCACGATGTAGAAGCGTCCGCCCACCTCCACGTTGGCGCGGTCCACGGGCTCGGGTTCGCTGAAGTCCACGGACTCCTCCAGCCAAAGTGTGCTGAACCGCAGCTCCTGGAAGTCCGGGTGGGAGGCAATGATTTTCGCCGCCGGAGCCGTTGTGGGGACGCCTTCGATCTGCAGCCTGTCCAGGCCGTCCAGCAGTCGCTTGATGGCTGTTTCGCGGTCCGGGCCGTAGGCGATGAGCTTGCCAATGAGGCTGTCGTAGAGCGGCAGCACGGTGTCGCCCGATTCGTAGCCGGCGTCAAACCGCAGGCCTTCGCCCTCCGGCGCCGTCAATACATCCACCGGACCCGGCGCCGGCAGGAAGAGGCCTTCGGCCACGTCCTCGGCGTTGATGCGGGCCTCGATGGCAGCACCCTTGGGCTTCAGGTTGTCCAGGATGGAAAGCTTCTCGCCGGCCGCCACTTTGATCTGTTCGGCGATGAGGTCCACGCCGTGCACCATTTCGGTGACCGGGTGCTCCACCTGGATGCGGGTGTTCATTTCCAGGAAGTAGAACTTCTGGTCCTCCACCATGAATTCGACGGTGCCTGCACCGACGTAGCCCACCTCGCGGGCCAGCCGCACGGCGGATTCGCCCATGGCCTGGCGCAGCTCGTCGGACAGGCCGGGGGCCGGGGATTCCTCGATGAGTTTCTGGTGCCGGCGCTGTACGGAGCAGTCGCGGTCGCCGACGTACACCACGTTCCCGTGGGTGTCCGCGAAGATCTGCACTTCCACGTGGCGTGCGTGGGTGAGGTAGCGCTCCAGGTACACCTCGCCGTTGCCGAACGCGGCGGTGGCTTCGCGGACGGCGGCGTCGAACGCGTCCTTCGCTTCGGCCTCGGAGTTGATCCGGCGCATGCCGCGTCCGCCACCGCCCGCGGAGGCCTTCACCAGCACGGGGTAGCCGTGTTCGGCACCGAAGGCTTCCACGGCGGCGGCGCTGGCGATCGCTCCGTTGCTGCCCGGGGCGAGCGGCACCTGGACACGGATGGCGACGTCGCGGGCGGCCACCTTGCCGCCCATGGTGGTGATGGCGTGTGCGGAGGGCCCAATGAACGTCAGACCCGCGGCCGCCACGGCTTCGGCGAACTCGGGGTTTTCCGAGAGGAATCCGTAGCCCGGGTGGATAGCCTGGGCGCCGGTTTCGACGGCGGCCGCGATGATCTTGGAGATATTGAGGTAGTTTTCGCTGGCCGGCCCGTCGCCGAGGTCGACGCCGGTGTCGGCCACGCGGACATGCAGGGAACCGGCGTCGGCGGCCGAGTACACTGCCACGGACTCGATGCCCAGGGCGCGGCAGCTGCGTGCCACCCGGACGGAAATTTCGCCGCGGTTGGCGATGAGGATCTTGGTGAACATGGTGGTCCTTAGTTTTTAGGCGCGGGAGTCAGCGTGTGAGAGTCAGAGCGCGGGATTCAGCGCGTGATGCAGGTGTTGCGGCATTCGCCGATGCCGGAGATCGAGGTGGTTACGGAGCTGCCGTCAGCCAGGAATTCCTTGGGGTTGAGCCCGTCCCCCACGCCGCCGGGAGTCCCTGTGAGGATGACGTCGCCGGGGTTGAGGGTGGTCACCGCGGAGATGTAGCGGACAAGTTCCACCGGGCCGAACACCAGGTCACCGGTGCCGGCCTTCTGCTTGACAATCCCGTCCACGGCGCAGGAAATCTCCAGGTCCGGGGCAGTGCCGGCTTCGTCGGCGGTCAGCAGGAACGGGCCAAGCGGTGTGGTGGCGTCAAAGGTTTTGCCCTGCAGCCATTCCGTGGTCCGGCGCTGGAAGTCGCGGGCGGAGATGTCGTTGGCCACCGTGAAGCCGGCTATCGCGGCCGCTGCTTCCTCTTCCGTGGCCCGCGAAACCTTTGTTCCGATGACGACGGCGAGTTCGGCCTCCCAGTCAACGGCTGCGGAACCGTGCGGGAGGACGATCGGATCGTTGGCGCCGATCAGGGCGTCCGCGAACTTGGCAAACAGGGTGGGATAGGCCGGAAGTTCGCGCCGCATCTCCAGGATGTGCTCGCGGTAGTTCAGGCCCACGCACACAATCTTTCCGGGGGCGGTGACCAGCGGCGCGAAGTCCGCCGCTGCCAGCGCAACCCGCGCACCGCCGTCGTAGGCTTCCACTGCCGGGGACCCGGCACGCAGCCACTCCCCGACGTCGGCAAACGGCAGCAGCGCCAGGGCGCCGTCCACCTCAACCGCCGCGGACGTTCCCGCTTCGGTGCGAACAGTTGCGAGTTTCATGCGCCCCATCCCAGGTTCGTTTTGAGCGTGGACTTGACGAGCTTGCCGGCGGCGGAACGGGGCAGCTGGTCGGCGCCCATGAAGACAATTTGCTTGGGAATTTTGTACCCGGCCAGGTGCGAGCGCAGGAACGTGGAAAGCTCCTCGCCGTTGGCCTTCAGTCCGTTGCGGAGGACGACGACGGCGCGCACCTCCTCGTCCCAGCGCGGGTCCGGGACGCCCACCACGGCAGCCTCCAGGACTGCGGGGTGCAGGTACAGCGCCTGCTCGATCTCGGCCGAGTAGACGTTTTCGCCGCCGGTCTTGATCATTTCCTTGAGCCGGTCGCGGAAGAAGTAGTAGCCGCGCTCATCCTGGACGGCCAGGTCACCGGTGTGCAGCCAGCCGCCGCGGAAAGCCTCGGCGGTGGCGTCCGGCCGGCCGTAGTATCCGGTCATCACGGACGGGCCCTTGACGCAGATCTCGCCCAGTTCGCCCGGGCCAACGGGCTCACCGAAGGGATCCTGCAGCTGTGCCTCGACCAGCAGGTATTCGGTGCCGATGGAACCGTCGACGGCGGGATCCAGCATGTCTTCCGGCTTCAGCCGGGTGACCATGGGCCCCGCCTCGGTGAGGCCGTAGCGGAAGTACAGTTCGGCGTCGGGCAGCAGCTCGGTGAAGAGCTGCTTGTCCGGCATGCGCAGCAGCCCGGCGCCGGTATGGACCGCCTTGAGGTGGGTCTGGATGGCGCGCTCGGCAAAGACGCCGTTCTCCATCAGCCGGCGCATCATGTTGGGAATGAGGAAGGTGTTGGTGATCCGTTCCCGTCCCACCAGGTCCACAATCAGTTCCTCGTTGAACTTCTCGGCGATCACGCTGGTGGCCCCGCCGATGAAGTGCGGCACCAGCCAGCACAGCAGGGCGGCCGAGTGGAAGAGCGGGGTGACGATCAGGCCGCGTTCCTCAGGCCGGGCGCCCATCTTGCAGTCGTACATCTCGTTGAACGCGTTGGCGGCTGCCGCCCGGTGGGAAATAACCACCCCTTTCGGCGTTCCCGTGCTGCCGCCGGTGTAAATGATGCAGAGCGGGCTGTCCAGGGTGGTGACGTCCTCCAACGGACCCGAGCCGGTGCGCAGGGTGTCCACTTCCGAACCCTGACGGACCAGCCGCGGCAGGTCTTCCTCGGTGCGGCCCAGGATCTCCAGGGCCTCCTCGGCGTTCGGAACGAGCCCTTCCTCCACCAGCAGGATCTTTGCGCCGGTCTCCTTGATGCCGGCGGCGAGCTCCGCGGGTGCCCAGCGCCAGTTGTAGGCAACGTAGGTGCCGCCGGCGGCAGCCACACCGAAAAACGCCTCGGCGTTGAAGGCTGAATTGCCGGCCAGGACACCCACATTGCCGCCCGCCCGGACACCGGCGTCCCGCAGGCCCCGGCCCAAGCTCCACGCACGCTCCGCCAGCTCGGCGAACGTCAGCCGGCTGACACTGTCCACGATCGCTTCACGCGTCGGGTAGCGCCGGTGGTTGAGCCTGATCCACTCACCAATCGTTCGCACTGTCCACTCCTCGGTCGGGCTGATGTGGAGTCCGGAACTTTACGAATCCACTGTACTTATTCATCAACGAACAAGCGTTTGTTCATAGCGTAGTCCGAGTTGATTCTTCCCGCAAGAGGCCGCCCTGATCCCGATCGCCACTATGCAGCGTTCCGCATGCGGGACCATTTGAGGGCCGCGAAAACTCCCCCTTGCGGGCGATGCAGATCACACCCTATGCTTTCGAACGAACGCTTGTCTTACCCTGGTGACCGCACTGGCACTCCGCCCGGCCCAGGCCTTGCCCCTTCACCCATCCACGGAATGAGTTCCAATGTCGGAATTAACAAGTCCAGTTCAGCCCGCCCCGCCCGGGGTGCATGAAGCACCAGCATTCGATCCGAAGACGTCGCAGCGGGCGGTGGTGAGCGGCACGTTCGGCACAGCGCTGGAGTGGTTCGACTTCGCCGTGTATGGCACCCTCTCGGCAACCTTGTTCCCCCAGCTCTTCTTTCCCAGCTTTGACACGAACTCGGCCATCCTGGCTTCCTTCGCCACTTTCGGGGCCGGGATGGTGGCGCGGCCGCTGGGCGGAATTGTCTTCGGCGCCCTGGGCGACAAGATCGGCCGGCGGAACGTCCTGATGTTCACCCTGGTGCTGATGGGCATGGCCTCTGTGCTGATCGGCCTGCTGCCCACCTACGCAGTGGCAGGAATCCTCGCGCCGACGCTGCTGGTGGTGCTTCGGTTCCTTCAGGGATTCGCCCTCGGCGGCGAAGCCACCGGCGTGCAGGTGCTCGTTGTGGAGCACGCACCCACGAATCACCGGGGCCTGTACGGCGGGATCCTGGCCACCGGCTCGCCGCTCGCACAGACGTTCGCCTCCATCACGCTCACAGGGCTCGCCATGTTCCTGTCCAAGGAGGACTTTGCCGCGTGGGGCTGGCGGGTGCCTTTCCTGATGGGCGTGCTGCTGCTGGCGGTGGGGGTGTTCATCCGGCGGCGGATCGAGGAGACGCCCGCGTTCAAGGAGAACCAGAAGAAGGCAGCAGACTCGGCCATCCCGCAGGAACGCGCCCTGGCAGTCATCGTGAAGAAGCCCGGCACGGTCATCAAGCTGGTGCTGTCCTGGGCCGCCTCCGCCGGATTGTTCTGGATCAGCGTCACCTACGCCGTGAACTACCTCACCAAGGAGCTCGGCTACGACAATTCGATCACGTTTGGCCTCCTGCTCATTGCCAACATGGTTTCCATTCCCGCCGCGGTCCTCGGCGGCCGGCTCAGTGACCGGATCGGCCGCAAGAAGACCTTCCTCCTGGGCCTGGGCATGCAGGGCATCGCCGCCGGCACCATGTTCCCCATCATGAACTCGATGAACTACCCGGCCAGCGTGGCCATCATCGCCCTGGCACTGTGCGGCATCCAAGTCACCGCCGGCACGCAGGCCGCGTTCTTCTCGGAATCCCTGCCCACCAGCATGCGCTACACCGGCTCAGCGCTCGGCATGACCCTGGCGGGCCTCATCTTCGGGGCACCCATTCCGTTCATCGCCGCCTGGATCTTCCAGAACACGTCGAACGGGACGCTGGCACTGACGGCAATCGCCCTCGGTATCGTCCTGATCTCCGTCGTGGCCACGCTGACACTGCCGGAACGCTACAAACAGTCCCTGCACGAGGAGCACTGACCCTAGCCACACACGAGGCCACACACGTCGAATGCCCGGCTGGATTTCTCCGGCCGGGCATTCGCGTGTTCCGTCCGCCCATCGAGTGGCGGCATCTCGGCGCTAAGCGTCCGCCTAAGCGCCGAGAGGTCGCCGCTCGGTCAAGCCTTAGGCGGCGGAGCTGGAACCGGCACCCCGAAGGACGCGCTCGTCGGCATCCTTCACCTGGAGTTCGCGCAGCGCCAGGCGCGTGTAGATGCGGACAATCTCGTCAAGCGAGAACCGTCCGCCGGGTTTGAACCAGCCGGCGATGTGCGTTGCCTGGGCCACGAAGCTGTACACGTGGATCTTGGCGTCGATGACGTCCGCGAGCCCGTCCTTGCCGGCGGCGGTGACCAGCTTTTCCAGAATCAGTTCGTAGTCCGCACGCTTCTTGATCACCACTTCGCGTGCGTCCTGGGGCAGCGAGCGCAGTTCGGCGTTGCCGATGAACACTTCCTGGGCCCGCTCGGCGTGGAAGGTGATGTGCTCGGCCAGTGCGGCCTGGAGCAGGTCCACACTGTCCCCGCCGTTCGCGGCAGCCACCGCTTCCTCCACGCGTTCGAGCAGGTCATCGATGATGCCGCCCATGATCTGCAGCAGGAGGTGTTCCTTGCTGTCGATGTGGTTGTAGAGGCTGCCGACCTTCAGCCCGGCGGCGGCGGCAACCTGGCGCAGGGTGGTGGCATCGTAGCCGCGCTCGAAGAAGAGGTGCGCTGCCCCTTCCCTGATGGCCTGGGCTGTGTTTCGTTCGGCTCGTACGGTCATGTTGGCCGCCGCCTTTCAACATCGAGTCGTAGTTGTCTTCATCCTAACAAGCGTCCGCTTTCGGCCGTCAGGCGTTGACACTGGCAAAAACATGCGGAAAACTCAGACTAACGTACAAACGCTTGTAAGTCTTGAGGAGAAGTTCGTGGAACGTCCAAGCCGCTTGTTCGACAGCCTTGTCCTCGGAGGCCAGCCCCTGCCGAACCGCATTGTCCTCCCGCCCCTGACCCGCAGCCGCGCCACGAATGACGGCATCCCCACCCAGCTGATGGAGGAGTATTACCGCCAGCGTGCCGGTGCGGGCCTGGTGATCAGCGAAGGAGTGGTGATCGCTCCGCAGGCCACGGCGTACGCCCGCGTCCCCGGGCTCTACTCCGCCGAGCAGGTGGCGGCATGGCGGCCGGTGGTGGCAGCAGCCAAGCGTCACGGCGCCGCCGTCTATGCCCAGCTGTGGCACGTCGGCAGGCAATCGCATTCGACCGTCCAGCCCGACGGCCTGCCGCCGAAGGCGCCCTCAGCCATCCCCATCACCGGTTACCAGTACCGCGCTCCCTCGGGCAGGATTCCGTACGAGGTGCCCCGGGAACTGACGACGGCGGAGATCACCGACATCGTGCAGGCGTACGGCACCGCGGCCCGCAACGCCGTCCGGGCGGGGTTCGACGGCGTCGAACTGCATGCAGCCAACGGCTATCTGATTGACCAGTTCCTGAACGACGCATCGAACCAGCGGACCGACCACTACGGCGGTTCGTACGAAAACCGCATGCGTTTCCTCCTCGAGGTGATCACCGAGGTAGCCCGGTCCCTCCCGGCCGAACGCATCGGCGTCCGGCTCTCGCCGTCGTCGGACTGGATGGACGCCCGCGACACGGACAAGCGCACCCTGTACTCCACCGCGGTGCGCACGCTCAATGAGCTGGGACTCGCGTACCTGCACCTGGTGGAGCCGGAGATCGCCGGATCCACCACAGTGGCGAGACCCGAGGATTCCATCCCCACCGCGGAGCTCGCCGCCCTGTTCGACGGCGTCGTCATCGTCACCGGCGGACATGACCAGACGTCGGCGGAACGGCTGCTCGCCGACGGAACCGCTGATCTGGTGGGCTTCGGCAGGCTGTTCATCGCCAACCCCGACCTCCCGCAGCGCTTCCGCACCGGGGCCGCGTTGGAGCCACTGCGTCCCGCAGGCATCTACGGCGGCGGCCACGAAGGCTACACCGACTACCCGTCGCTGGCCATCAGCGGACTCTGAACGCCGGACACCAGCCACCCACCCTCCCGAAGGAGACCAGCACCATGAGCACCACACCCCTTAACATCCTGGTGACCGGCGCAGGCGGCGGCATGTGCCGCGGCATCAATGCCCGGCTCGCCGGCGCCGGGCACACCATCGTCTGCGTCGACCTCAACTCCGACGCGAGCGAGGCGGCAGCCCAAACCATCCGCGACTCCGGTGGAAAGGCGGAATCTTTCGCCGCAGACGTGGCGGACGAGGCCGCCGTCGGGAAGCTGTTCGCAGAGGTGACCGCAGCCGTGGGTCCGGTGCACGCGCTGGTCAACGCCGCCGGCATCCTGGACCGGAAGTACCTCACGGACAGCACAGCCGAGTCCTTCCGCCGGGCGCTGGACGTCAACCTGGTGGGCCCGTTCAACCTCATCAGGGCCTTCTCGCCCGCCATGATCGAGACCGGCTGGGGACGCATCATCAACATTGCCTCGATCGCCGGGGTCACGGGCTACCCGTACCCGAGCTACGCGGCGTCGAAGGCCGGCCTCGCCAACCTGACGCGTTCGCTGCTCGAAGATTTCTGGGGCACGGGGGTTACCGTCAATTCAGTCTGCCCCGGTGTGGTGGACACTCCCATGGTCATTCAGGAGGTCCGGGACCAGGTCCGACGGCGTGTCCCCACGCAGAACGTCATCGAACCTGCTGAGATCGGAGCCATGATTGCCTTTCTCCTCACCGATGACGCGCGCAACATCAACGGCGCCGACCTCCTGATCGACGGCGGCGCCACGCGCCTCTTCTCGCTGTTCAACAACCATGAAGGGCAATAGCGTGAGGGCTGGAACCGCGGGCATCACCATCACGGGCACCGCCCAGCGTGAGGCCTGGCAGCGGCGCGTCCTGCCGCCCGTGGAGGTGGTTGCACCGGGCGTCCACAGCGTTCCGGTCGTTTTCCCCGACAACCCCATGCGGTACACCCTCAGCTACGTGCTGCTGGACGGGGACGAGTGCGTGGTGGTGGATCCCGGCTTCGATTCGGACGAGGGCCACGGCCAGCTGCTGGCCGCCCTGGCCAGGCTTGACGTGGGCCCCCGGGAAATCACCGGCATCGTTGCCACTCATTTCCACACCGACCATCTGGGCATGGCCGCGCGTTTGGCACGTGGCTCGGGCGCATGGGTGGCGCTGGGCCGGCAGGAACGCCGGCACATCACCGCCTTTGAGGACGCGCACGAGGAATCGGCCCTGGACCAGGCGCGCATGCTGGGCTGGGGCGTTCCCCGGGAACGCGTGGCCGAGGCAGCCATCAGCCCCGAGGCGCTCCTGAACATGCGCCAACTGGCCGACCCGGACCGGCGGCTCCGCGACGGGGACAGCCTGTCCGTGGCTGGCCGGAACTGGCGCATCATGGAAACGCCCGGCCACACCCCGGGCCACATCTGCCTGTGGGATGACGACGGCGAGCTGGCCCTCTCGGGTGACCATGTCCTGCCGCGGATCTCCCCCAATGTGTCATTGGAGATCCGCGGTGACACGGATCCGCTCCGGCAGAACATCGAGTCCCTGCAGCGGATCGCCGGAAACGACCACTATGAGGTCTGCCCGGCGCACGAATACCGTTTTCAAGGCGTGGGGCAGAGGGCCAGGGTGCTGGAGGAACACATTGAAGAACGTTCGCGCGAGGTTCTCCAGGTCCTGACCGCTGGCGCTTCGACGGTTCACGAGGTTGCCCGCCACCTGACATGGTCCCGGGGTTGGGAATCCCTGGGCGATCTGCAGTTCCGGCTCGCGCTCAGCGAGACCGCGGCGCACATCCGCTATCTAGTCACCTCAGGAACGCATCCAGGGGTTCCCGGGCTGATGCTGGCGGAGTAGCCGGGCATTCCCGCACTCCTCCGCCAGCACCATGCAGACGGCAGCGGGTCACCCTGGAAGCCCGCGGGCCTCCAGGGTGACCCGCTTCGGCATGCTCAGGCTCCCCCGCGCAGGGGAACCTCGACTTCCTCGGCCAGGAACCACTCCACGTCCGCCAGGAAGTGGTGTTCATGGTCAAACAGGTCCTTGGCTTCCGGTCCGCCGTAGGCCGCTTTGACGTCCGCCACCGAGTCAAACCAGAGTTCGGCCATGCCGCTGTAGGGCCACGCCTTCCGGTGCTCGATGGCAGGGTTCTGCCGGTACCGGAGGATGCCCGGCAGCTTCCGCACGTAATCGGGGTGCTCAACGTTCCAGAAGTGCAGGAACTCCTCCCGGCTCAGTTCCGGTTTGGCCTTGACGACGGCTACCACCTTGATCATGTGCCGCGCCTACGCCGGGGTAACGGCCTGGCGCCGCTCCACGGGAACCATCTTGCGCTTGGAGTACAGCCCCAGCCGCCGTGTCAGGTCGGACCGCAGGTCGTTGGCCGGGACCACTGCCTCCACGGCGTTGGCGTTGGCAATCTTGAAGACGTCGATGCCTTCGGCGTACTCGGCGTGCTTTTCCATAATGAACGCCTTGCGTTCTGCCTGATCCTCGATCTCGTGGATCTGGTTGTAGTAGATGCCGTTGACGGCGGCGTCGGGACCCATCAGGGCTGGCCGGGCCGTGGGCAGCGCGATGACGGCGTCCGGGTTCATGGGGGCACCGGACATGGCGAGGTAGCCGCCGCCGTAGGCTTTGCGGACCAGGACGGTGATGCGGGGAACGCGGCACTCGGAGACGGCGAAGATCATCTTGGCGCCGTGCCGGATGATGCCCTGGCGCTCCACCGCGGAGCCGATCATGTAGCCGGCGATGTCTACCAGGAAGACGATGGGGATGTTGTAGGCGTTGCAGATCCAGATGAAGCGGGCGGCCTTGTCCGAGGAATCGGGGAAGATGGAGCCGCCCATGTGCTTGGGCTGGTTGCCCACCAGGCCCACGGGACGGCCGTTGATCCGGGCGAAGCCCGTCAGCATTTCCGGCGCGAACAGCTCCTTGTACGGGAACCAGGATCCTTCGTCCACCAGGGATTCGACGAACTCCTCCATGTCGAAGACCTCGGCCTCGCGGAGCGGCACGATGTCCTGCAGGGACCGGCCCGGGCGGGGTTCCAGGGCGGGTGCCAGCGGGGCCGGCGTCTCCCAGTTCGCGGGCAGGAAGGACAGCCAGACGCGGATGGCGTTGAGGGCCTCCTCGTCGTCCTCCACCAGGACATCGCCCAGCCCGGAGACGGTGCAGTGCATTTCGGCGCCGCCCATTTCCTCCAGGGTGACCTTTTCGCCGGTGACCATCTCGGCCAGGCGGGGTGAGCCAAGGTAGGCGGTGGCGTGGCCGCGGACCATGACGGTCATGTCGCAGAGCGCCGGAACGTAGGCGGAGCCCGCAGGCGAGGGGCCAAACAGTGCACACACCTGCGGCACGCGGCCGGAGATCTGGACCTGGTTGTAGAAGATGTTGCCCCAGGCGTGGCGGCCGGCGAAGCTTTCGAACTGTTCGTCGATGCGTGCGCCTGCGGAGTCGAAGAGGTAGACGATGGGGATGCCGGCCGCGTCAGCCTTGTGCTGGGCCTGCGTAATCTTTTCAAACGTGCGGTTGCCCCAGGTGCCGGCCTTGACCGAGTAATCGTTGGCGATGACGCAGACTTCCCGTCCGTCAACACGGCCGAACGCGATGACCACGGCGTCCCCGGGCAGGCCTTCCTCGTAACGGGCCAGCAGGCCGTCCTCGATGTAGTTTTCGTCGTCGAAAAGGATTGCGAGGCGCTGGCGGACCAGGAGCTTGCCTGATTCTGTGATCTTCCTGCGGTTCTTTTCAGAACCACCGAGGCGGGCCGAAGCGAGCTTCTCGGTCAGTTGTTCGTGCACCGTGGGTGCCGGAACTTCGATGTCCGACGCCGGCGCGGGGGCGACGATCGTAGCTTCACTCATGTTGAGCCTCCAGAAAAATTAGAGTTGGTGTCCTCTATTAGTATACGAACAAGCGTTCGCTCGTCTAGTCTTATTCCAGCGGGACTTACGATTCCCCTAGGGATCCCCCTTTACCGACGCTGAACAGGAGAACCATGCACGGCACCGACGCCACGCAAGCCGGCACAACACTGCCGCAGCCCAAGGGCCGGCCTGACCACTTTTGGGAAGACCTGGTGGCCGGGGACGTCATCCATACTGCGGGCATGACCATCACCGACGCCCATCTGGTCCAGTGGGCGGGCCTCACCGGCGACCTCGTCTCCCTGCACCTGGATGAGACCTATGCGGCAGCGACGCCGTTCGGACAGCGCATTGCGCACGGACCGCTGACCCTCTCGCTGGGTTTGGGCCTGATGACCCAGACCGGCTACTTCAGCAATGTGGTGGCCTGGCTGGGACTGGACGAGGTCCGCGCCACCGCGCCGGTCTTCATCGGTGACACCATCCATGTCGAGGCAGCCGTGGCCCTGGCGCGCGAGACAAAAAAACCCGAACAGGGCATCTGGACAATCGATTACTCCGTACTGAAACAGGACGGATCCACCGTCATGACCTTCAGCAGCAGCTTCATCATCAAGAGGAAATAGGCCATGAGCATTCAAGACGACTTCAAACCCGCGCCGCCGGCCGACATCACCGAGCCGGAGGAATTCGCAGCGTTGCGCAAGCGCGTGCGAGCGGTACTGGCCGAGCACGTCACCCCCGAACGGCTCAACAAATTCGACGAAGCCGAAGAGTACGACGTCGAGCTGTACCGCGAAATCGGCGCCGCCGGCCTCATCAAGCTCGACGGCGAACTCCACGGCCACGGACCCAAGCACCAGGCCCAGGCCGTGGTGCTCGAGGAACTCGGCGCCGGCCCCACCTCCGTCGGCGTGAGCATGGTGGTCCAGTTCATGGGCGTTCAGCTCCTGCACAGCTACGGCAACCAGGCCCAGCAGGAGGAGTTCCTGGCCCCGCTGCACCGCGGTGCAGCAAAGATGTCCTTCGCGCTGAGCGAGCCCGACGGCGGCACGGACGTTGCGCGGGCCATGAAGACCCGTGCAACGCAGCTGGCGGACGGCAGTTGGTCGATCAGTGGACAGAAGAAGTGGATCGGCGGCGCCATGGACGCTGACTACTTGATCCTCCTGGCCCGCACCAGCGAGATCAGCCGCTCCGCCATCGACGGCATCACCATGTTCCTGGTCCCCCGCTCAACACCCGGGATCCGCACGGAGGTCATCGACACCATGGGCATCCGCGGCCTGGCCCAGTGCGACGTCTACCTCGACGACGTCCGGGTCCCGGCTGACAACGTCCTCGGCGAGCAGGACCGGGGATTCCGGCAGGTGCTGGGCACGCTCAACGGTGAACGGCTGAACGGGGCGGCGGTGGCGCTGGGGATCGCCCGCGGAGCCATGGAAACCGCCGTGGGCTGGGCCCGGCAGCGGCACGCGTTCGGCCGTGCGGTGGGCTCCTTCCAGGGACTGCAGCACAGCCTGGTCGATGCCAGCGTGAAGATCGAGTCCGCCCGGCTCCTGCTGCGCCAGGCCGCGGAAGCGTCCGACGCCGGGCAGGGCACCAACGAGACCTGGTCCGCGATGGCCAAGCTGGCTGCGTCGGATGCCGCCACCACCACCACCGATATCGGCATGCGGGTCATGGCCGGCTGGGGCTTCTTCCGCGGCCTGCCCATGCAGCGCTACTTCCGCGACGCCCGGCTGTACACCTTCGCGCCGCTGACGGACGAGATGACCCGGAACTACATCGGCGAGAAGCACCTGGGGCTGCCGCGGTCCTTCTGACCTGGTCGAATAGTTGAGTGAACGACTAGTTGAGTGAACGACGGCGGGTGCGCACCCGCCGTCGTTCACTCAGGGGACCAACTGCGGGCCACTGCATCCAAGGCAGCGTCGTAGGCTGCCTCCCAGTCGATTCCGGGCGGGCCGACCTGTGCCAGCTCCAGGCTGACCAGCCCGTGAACCTGGCCCAGATTGCTGCTGCGATAATTTCGACCGGGGCGGCCGTAAAGGTGCCAGCCGCCTGTTCGGCAAGGACTGCCTCCCTGAGGGGCGCCATGGCATCGGCGGTGTGCGGGCCGGGCTTGCAGCCGGCAAAGGCGAGCGTGTAAACGGCCGTGGTCGAGGTCCCGGCAGCTGCGGCCACGTCCCGCAGGGTCACCCGCCCCGGGCCGTCCCGGTCCACCAGCTCGGCGGCCAGTACCTGCGAAGGTTCGCCTCGGACCGCAATGCTCCCCACCTGGGGCCATGGCGCCGCTACATGAAAGAACTCTCCGGCACGGGCGATATTGGCATCTGGCACGAACATACCAAGCGCCGGCGGCCGGCATCGAGACCGTTTACAGCGGAATGCCCCTGTTTTGCCTTGCCAAGGCAACGGCCCAGGTCCCGATCGGCACAGGCACCCACACGGCCCGACAGCGGATCGGGCACTTCGCTCCGCAGCCCGCACCACCGGACGCCGTGACGGATATGCAGTCGCTCGAGGGCGCCCCAACAACCCCGCACTGATCCCCTCGCCAAGGGATGTTCATCCCGTCATGACCGCGCTGAAACCGGCCGATTCTCCGGGCCGTTGGGCACTATTCCGGGAACCGCCCCGGACGTAGCTTCACAGGAAGACGTAGTTTCACGAGGAGAGGCCTGATCATGATGTATGGCTGGGACGGGACCGGCTGGGGTATCGGCGCGTGGGTGATCATGGCCTTGCTGATGCTGATTTTCTGGGGCGGTGTGGTCACCGTCGTTGTGCTCCTGCTCCGGCGGCCACCCACGGGTGACAGGCCGGCTGTGCCGCGGCCGCTCCACCATGACGCAGAACGTATTCTCAATGAACGCTTCGCCCGCGGGGAAATAGACGAGCAGGAGTTCATTGCCCGGCGCACGGCGCTCAGGCGGCAGGAATGAAGAGCACCTCGAGCGACCCTGACACCGTCTAACGTCAGAAAAACGGGGCGGCCGCCTTCCCGCGGCCACCCCATTTTGGTGCGCGAAAAATCAGGAGCGGTAGTCGATCTCCAGGTCCGCAATTTCCTGGTCGTGCAGGTTGACTACGATGTTGTCCGGGGTCCGGGTGGTCATCCAAATCAGCTCTTCGGTCTTGCTGGCGTTGCCTTCGATGTGCGGCATGTACGGCGGTACGAAGACGAAGTCGCCTTCTTCCAGGTACACAATCTGGCTGTAGTTCTCGCCGTAGCGGATGAAGCCACGGCCCTTGAGCACATAGCCACCGGTGTTGGCTTCGCCGTGGTGGTGGGCATCAGAGATCTCGCCGGGGCCGGTGTAAACCTTGCCGAACCAGAGATTTTCGACGGGGCTGTTCTCCTTGCTGACACCGGAGATTCGGCGGGCATTCAGCGTCTGTCCCGGTGCGGCGGCCAGTTCGTCCGCCCGGCTCACCCGGAACAGGTCCACGTTGCGGTTGATGTCAAAGGCCACTTCAGTCATGGCTCATCCCTCCTGAGATTCGATTTGCCGCCGGTTTCGTCATTGCCCCCGGGGCCTGACTTCAGTATGTCGGCTGTCGGCCCGACCGTCAAGACGTACGCTCGTTCGTAAAGCAATATTCGCCACCCATCCGAAATGGCAACAAATTGCCACTTCTGGCAACCGGTTGCGCGTCGTTGCCTTTTCGCATAAGGTGACTTTCGCGTCGACGGAGCTGTGGGCGCCGCCTCAGAACAGGAATAAGCAATGACGCAAAGCCCCTCGCCTACGGGCACCCAGACACACGGCGCGCCTCACCCGGCCGCCGTCAATAAGACAGAACTGCGCCGTGCAGGCTGGGCCGGCTTCATCGGCACGGTCCTGGAAAACTACGACATGGTTGTCTACGGTGTTGGCACTGCCATCATCTTCAACACCCTGTTCTTCCCCAACGTCTCCCCCGCGGTTGGCTTCATCGCCAGCTTCGGCGCCTACGCCGTCGGCTTCGTCGCGCGGCCCATGGGCGGCCTCTTCTTCTCCCGCTACGGCGACAAGATCGGCCGCAAGTTCGTCCTCGTGGCCACGCTGGCCCTGATGGGAACCGCCACCTTCGCCATGGGCCTGCTGCCCACCTACGAATCCGTGGGCATCCTCGCCCCGATCCTCCTGACGGTGCTGCGCTTTATCCAGGGCTTCGGCGCGGGTGCCGAAATGGCCAGCGCCGTGGTGCTGCTCGCCGAGTTTGCCCCCAAGGGCAAGCGTGGTGCCATGACGTCGCTCGTCTGGGCGGGTGCCGCCGTCGGCTCCGTTTTTGGTTCCGGCGCCTGGATCCTGGTCCAGCTGCTGCCGCGTGAGGACCTCGAGTCCTGGGGCTGGCGCCTGGTGTTCCTCTCCAGCGCGCTGGTGACTATTGCCGCGTACCTGATCCGCCGCAACATGAAGGAATCCCCGGTTTTCGCCGAGCTGAAGAAGGAGCACGTCCAGGCCGCCTCGCCGGTTTCGGAAGTGCTGAAAAAGGGCCGCCGGCCGCTGCGCCAGGTCTTCCTGATCAACATGGGCACGCACGCCCACTCGTACATTTACCAGGCATTCCTCGGCACGTTCCTGATCTCCGTGGTCAGCGTGGAGAAGTCGCTGATCCCCCAGATGCTGGCCATGGGCGGCCTGTTCGCCATCCCCGCGGCGCTGATCGCCGGACGTGCCACGGACCGCTGGGGCCGCAAGCCCGTGAACGTCTTTATCCTCGCGTTCCTCTTCCTGTTCTCGTTCCCGGCATTCTGGCTCACCAGCACGGGCAACGTTTGGCTGATCGCCCTCGTCTACGCCGTCGGCTTCACGTTCGCCGTTGAGGGCGGCATCGCGGCCCAGTCGGCCATGTACGCAGAGCTGTTCGGCTCCAAGTACCGTTACGCCGGCGTGGCCATCGCCCGCGAGTTCTCCGCCATCTTTGGCGGCGGCATCGCACCGATCATCTGCTCGGCCCTGCTGGCATGGATGACCAATTCCTACTGGCCTATCGCCGTCTACATGATGATCATCGTGGGCATCTCGCTGTTCCAGGCGATCAAGGCCCCCGAGACCAAGGACCGCGACCTCACGCTGGAGGAAAGCGCCAGCTAACTGCGCTCCGGCACAATAGCTCCGATACAAAAGCGGTGGACCACCCCGGGGTGGTCCACCGCTTTTGTTCTCAGAGTTGGTAGTCGGACTGGGCAACCAGGGTTTCGTGGACGCAGAGGATGTTGTGTTCCGTGTCCATGAACCAGGCGCACTTCTCGGCGTCCGTGGTGCAGATGTGGTTTTCGGTCCTGAGGTTGGGCAGGTCGTAATCCTGGAACCGGACGCCTCTGGCCTCCATGTCCTGGACAGTCCGCTCGATATCGCGCACCTCGAAACTGAGGGCGGTGTGCTCGGAATGTTTGCCGTCCGAGACCGGCTTCAGCTGCAGCATCGGGCCACCGTCGGCGCCGAGCAGCTCGCTTCCATCCTCTGTCATGCCGCGGTGCGGGAGGCCCAGTTTTTCAGTGTAGAAACTGTGGGCGCGCGCCGCGTCATCAACCGGCATGATGGTAGTGGCATTGTTCAGGGCTATGTTCATTTCGCCACCTCCTACGGGGAAATTTTACGCCGCGGCGCCACACCCGCAATGCCCTTCAGACGCTCTCGCACTTAACGCAGGTTTTCGCCAGACGCTCGATCACTTTCCTCAGGGAAGTGATCGAGCGTTGACGTTTTTGTTGCATCTAGTGAGAGAGGGTTTCCGGAGATTAGCGCTGCACGGTGCGGGTGGGACGCTGCCGCCGGCGGCGCCGCAGCAGGATCAGCAACACACCGCCCACCACCAGCGCGCCGGCAGCCAGTCCAGCGGCGGGGAGCAGACCCGAGGCGCCGGTACTGGCAAGCTGCGCAGGCTCTCCAAGTGGACGTACAACGACGGCGGCGTCACCTGCCGGGACCGGCGCACCGCCCGCGGCGGGAACCACCGCCGTGGTGGCGGCCGGTGCCGGAGTTGCGGATGGGGCGGGCGCCCCGGCAGCCGGGCCGTCCGGTGTGACCGCGGGCGGCACTACCGGGGCTACGACCGGCGGCGCCGCCGGCGCCGGGTCAAACTCGAAAGCCGTCGCCCCCGATTTGCTGAAACCGTTGACAGTTTCGGCCGTAAAGCGCAGTGGCCGGGGCACTCCGGGAGCCGTGAACGACCATCCGCCGGCGGGGTCCACGGGGACTTCGATCGGATCTTCTCCGGCCAGGGTGACCCGGACCTTCGAGCCGGCCGCGACGGCGGACGCCGGAGCAGCGGCCACCTGCCCGGAAATGGTGGCACCGGCGTCGAACGTGGAACCCGGGGCAGGCTTAGTCACCGTGGGCTTGTTGAGGAACAATTCCAGCTGGACGCCCCCGGGGATACTGGCGAGGGAGTCCACGAGGGTGGCGGCAATGGCCCGCTTCTGCACGCCGTCGAGTATTTCGGCCCCGGTGTGGGTTCCCACCGCATAGTTGCCGGAGATCCAGGGGCCGCCGGAATCGCCGCCTGCGGATGCTACGGAGCTTGAGTCGAAGGCGCGGACCGGGCGGGGGTCATTGTCATAGTCGGGCGGCGTAGCCTTTGAGCCGGGCATCATCACTATCGCAATGGAGTCGATGGTGCCGCATTTCCAGCCTGTGGTCCGTCCCGACCGGCACACGGGTTCGCCCTGGACGGGTGCGGCAGCTCCCACAATCTTGACGGGATCCGGAGTCTTGGCATCGCCCCACGTTGAGGCGGCCGGCTGGAGATCGAGGCCGGCTGCAATGTCCTTGATCACCGCAATATCGGTGCCCACGGACGAACCGTCCGTCGCCGCCGCATTGTTCGGACCGCCGAACTGGCTGAACCCGAAGTTGCCGAGCGGGGCCAGCGCAGGCATCGGCCACGGGGTAACTGCGGAGCTGCCACCGGCCGGAGCCCAGCCCAGCGGCTCCAGGCCGGCGGCCTTGGCTGTGCCGTCGCCGGTGCAGTGCCCGGCTGTCAGGACCAGCGGCAGTCCCGTGGGGCCGAACGCGCTGAAGCCGGTGGAGCACCTGATCATGTTGTCGACGAAGAATCCCTGGCCGCCGAAGATGTCGTCCTCGGTTTTGACTGCTGCGCCCGTCTCCAGCTGGACATTCGCGTAGCGGGACACGAACTGCTCAGGTGTCAGCTTGCCGGCAGCGGCCGGTCGAGGCGAGGACGCCGGTTCAGCTGCCAGCGTCGGTTCAGGTGCCGACGCCGGCAAGGAGGGTTGTTCGCTGACAGCGCCGGGGACATCGGATTCCGACGTATTCCCGGGACCTGTGCGGATCACGAAGTGCCCGTCGGTGTAGGCAACGGCCTGAAGACCCCGGGTTC
The DNA here is from genome assembly GCF_024391045.1 of Pseudarthrobacter sulfonivorans. Lineage (GTDB taxonomy): Bacteria > Actinomycetota > Actinomycetes > Actinomycetales > Micrococcaceae > Arthrobacter > Arthrobacter sulfonivorans_B. Next base: position 36,713 of record NZ_JANFCZ010000021.1, on the reverse strand, counting down.
CCACCTCGTGGACGTAGGCCTGGAACAGCTGATCAATATTCTGCGCCACCAGCTCCGGCGCGGAGGGGTCCACTGCGGAAGAGCCCAACATGGAAGAGTTCGATGCAGTGGGAGAGGGAGCGGGAGCAGCCGTGGCGTCAGGGCCCGGCGAGGGCTGAGCCGGCGTTCCAAGCGGTGACGGTGCCGCCAGGACAAAGACTTCAGGACCAGACTGGTTCAGCTCATCCACTTTGGCCTGGAGGGCCGGGCCGGTACCGTGAACCAGGATCTCGCCGTTCTTCAGGCTGACGCCCACAAATCCGGGTAGGGCCTGCAGGGTATTGAGCGCATCGGCTGCCCGCCGGCCGACCTCCCCCGCGGCGTTGAATTCCGTCAGGCTCAAGCCAAGGTCACGCAGCAACGCCTCGGAAAGCCCCGCCTCGGATGGACCGGCCTGCGACGGTGAAACCGTCGAGTCGTCGCCTCCCGTCGCGGCCGCTGCCGGGACAATGCCGAGTGCCAACGCCAAAGCCATTCCAGCTACTGTCCCTGCGGCAAGAATTCGTTTCATTCGGATAGCCGTTCCGCTCGTCCCACTCAGGTATGCTCCGCGCGTGACCTGGACCTGGCGTCACGTGCTTCGTCACCACCTGTCACAGTGGCCACGTACGTCACAAGGGTACCCGGCCGGCGGCGAGGTGTTCGATGGCGGCAACTTCGTTTCCGGACATCCCGTTCTCCATCAGGAAGGCGCGGGTATTCAGTTCGCGGACGAACTTGACCACCGCCTGGCCGCGCTCTTCCAGCAGCGGCGCCAGTTCGGCGTCGTCGAGGTAGCGTTCCCGCGCGTGCGGAGGCCCTTGCGTCCGGTACCGTTCGTTGATGCCGCGCGCCGCCTTTGCGTAACCATCGGCGATGGCGTGGTCCGGGTGGCCGGCGAGGTCCTGGATCATGGCCGCAACCATGCCGCTGCGGTCCCGGCCGGCGGCGCAATGAATCACGACGGCGCCCGGTGCGGCACCTGCCACGGCGCGGAAGACTTCCACGAACTTCTCCGGGTAAAGCCTGACGTTGTGCAGGTAATGGGCGGGATCGTTGAGGTACGGGCCGCAGACAGCGGTGAAACGCGGATCGCCAGGCTCCTCGGTGGGGGTAACGACGATCTCCACGCCGGACAAGGCGCCGTCGGGCACCTCCGGGTCCGTGTCCCGCCGCAGCGCCTCGCGCGGGTGACGCAGATCCACCACGGTGCGGACGCCGTCGTCGTACGCCTGCCGCCACCCGGTTTCGGTGAGCCATTCGCGGCGCCCCATGCGGTACACGCTGCCGGCGACGTGCCAGGCATTAACAGCTCCGTCCCAGCCCACGGCCCCGCCTCGATTCTCCACGCGCATAGCTAACCACACGTCAGCGGTGGCTGCACGCTTCCGTTAGGGGGAACGGGAGCCGGAAATCCGGGTGGTTGCGGGCGATGACGGGGGCACACTGCCGGCGGTAACGTGATCGATTACCTGCCCTCATTCCAAGGGCCGATGATCAAGGGGACAGTCATGAAGGATCATGCAGTACGACGGCGGCTCTCGGCTTTCGCAGCCGGCCTCGCCACCATCGCAATGACTTTGGGCTTTGCCGCTATTCCGGCGGAGGCGGCTCCGCCGGTTCCGAACGTTGACCTGGTTGCTGTTGGTGATTCCTACACGGCGGGAACTGGAGCTGGAGCTTTCGCTTCCAGCCTTCCCTGTATACAGACCAAGGGCGGTTATGTTGATGACCTAAGGGACCTGGCAATTGTTGACGATAACGTAACCAACGGGGCCTGCCACGGGGCGCTGCTCGACCAGATGGCGGACGACGTCGTTCCCAGTGTCATGCAACAAATCGCCCGGCTTACGGCGGCCGAAACCCTCTCCGGGAGAACAGAACTCGTGACGCTGACGGCCGGAGCGAACGACATTGGTGTCAATTCGATTCTCTTCGCCTGTGCTTACTCCACTCCCGAGGATTGCCAGCAGGCGGTATTAAGTGCCGAAGGCAAGTTGCCGGGCATGGCGGCAGACCTCTCCAGGGCTGTGACTGCCATCCATCGGGCGGCACCCCGCGCCAGGATCGCAGTTCTGGGCTATCCGCTGCTGTTCGATCCGGAGCGTGGGATTCCCGTGATTCCCTTGGAGAGGCAGGAAATGATCAACCAAGGCACCGCAGCCCTCAACGCCACAATCGACGCGGCCGTGTCCGCCGCCAACACCGGGTCAAAGGCCAACGCACAGTACATCGATGTGACGTCACGGTTCGCCGAACATGCTGCCAACTCGATCATTAATCAATGGATTGTCTTCGGGCAACCGTTCACTCCTCAGACCTTCCACCCCACGGCGGATGGACATCGTGCATACGCCGCCGCCGTCACCGACGCGGTAAATCTCGCTTCGATCGCCCGGCGGAACTAACGCTGCCCGCTCGCCAAGCACCCCTACGGGTGCTTGGCGAGCCTGTGTTCGAGCCCGTTCCGGACCATGGGCCACTCGTGTTCCAGGATGGAGAACACCACGGTGTCACGCAGCACGCCGTCGGACGTGCGCCTGTGGCTGCGGAGCACCCCGTCCTGCTTGGCTCCCAGCCGGGCAATGGCCTCGCGGGACTGGTGGTTGAGCCAGTGTGTGCAGAATTCCACCGCCACGTAGCCGATGGTCTCGAAGGCATGGCGCAGCAGGCGCAGCTTGGAGTCCGGGTTGGTACCGGTGCCGTGAACGGACGCGGCATTCCAGGTGTATCCGATCTCCACACGGGGCGTGGCGGCGTCGATGTTGCAGTACGTGGTCATGCCGATGATCCGGCCCGGACCGCCTGCGGCCGGATCAATGAGCCGGGTGGTGAACGGCAGCATGGAGCCTTGCTCGTGCATCGCCAGCCGGCGTTCAATCTCGGCCGCCATCCCCTCCGGCCGGGGAACGGACGTGTACCAGAGCTTCCACAGCTCGCCGTCACGGGCTGCGCCCACCAGCCCGTCGTGGTGCTCATGGCTGAGGGGCTCCAGGATGACGTTTTGGCCGGTCAATGTCAGTGGTTCGAGAAAGGTCACAGGATCAGCCTAGGCGCACCAACTGCAGCCCGCTTACTCTTGGGCCACCGGCCTGACTGTCTGCCGGCTACACCACCCGGATGCCCAGGTGCCCCGCCAGGAGCGGTGCCAGCAGGCTTAGCTGGTAGTCATCGATGACCAGCCCTGCCAGGCTGGCCAGTCCGCTGATGGTCCGGAACTCCGTGCCGCGGATATCGAAGTCCTTCAACCGGGCGCCCGTGAGGTCCAGCGCCCCCACGGTGCAGTTCTTCAGCACCACCCGAGTTCCCGCGGCTGAGCCCAGGTCCAGTTCGTTGATGATGCAATCCGTGACCAGGACGTCCGTCAGCTTGGATCCCCGCAGGTTGAGGAAGTCCAGCTTGCCGCCTTCGATCCGCACGGACTGCATGCCGCTCTCATAGAGTTCAGCCGACCCGAGCCGCGGGTTGTTCAGGTGCACGTCACGCCAGGTGGAGCGGGCCGCCCGGAACACCGGCGCGTACAGCTCGGACAGGATGCAGTCGCGAAATCCCGCCCCGCGAAGCTGGGTGTCGTTGAATGAGACCCCTTGGAACTCACACTCAGCGAAATCGGTGCCGCTCAGTTCGAGACCGTCGGCCGCGACGCGGCTGTACCGGACGCCGTCGTACTTTTCACCACGGCCGAAACTGGGAGCGGCGTCCTCGGTCAGGTCCTCCAACCGGACATCAGTGAGGCGGGGACCGGCAACCTTGGGCAGCTTGGCGGCCATTACAGCGATTCCGCTTTGGCCAGGCTTTCAGCCGTCCAAATGGTGTCCGGGCGGGCCCGGCTGCGCTGGGTGCTTGTGGTGTGATCCATGAATCGAGCCTAGCCCGGGACCGTGGCATCGGTCAGAAGTTCTCCGCTGGACTTGAAATAGTAAGCATGCTTTGTGTTATGGTGAAAAGGCATTGTTCGATCAACGGGACACGAAAGGCGGCCAGCGATGGGCCTCGGAGACAAGATCAGTAACGAAGCGGAAAACCTCGGCGGCAAGGCCAAGGAAGCGGCCGGAAACGCCACCGACAATGACAGGTTGAAGGCCGAAGGCCAGGCAGACCAGGTCAAGGCCGGCGCAAAGAAGGTCGGCGAAGACATCAAGGACACCTTCAAGAAGGATTAGTTCTTCAAAAACCGGATGGCGGTGGATCCTCATGGGGGATCCACCGCCGTCTTTTTGCCCTTTTACCGCCGCGGGTGAATTTAGCGGTGCCGGCTCATGCGTCGGCAGCTACCCTTGGCCCATGACGTACGTCGACCTGAGCGCCCAGAGCGCCGCCGCCGGAGGTTCGCCTGCGCTGGGCGGATATCTCGCCACGCCGTCGGGTTCCGGCCCGTTTCCCTCGGTGCTGATGGTCCACGAAGCGTTCGGGCTGAACGACCAGATACGGGTCCACGCGGACAGGCTGGCACGGGCCGGCTACCTGACGCTCGCGGTGGACCTGTTCAGCGACGGCGGCGCCCGGCGCTGCCTGGTCAGCACCATGCGGAGCATGATGACGGGAACCGGCCGGGTCTTTACCGACCTCGCCACTGCCCGGGCCTGGCTGGCAGACTCGCCGCTGTCCACGGGCAAGACCGGCGTGATCGGGTTCTGCATGGGCGGCGGCTTCGCCCTGCTGGTGGCACGCGACGGCTTCGACGCGGCCTCGGTCAACTACGGCCGCCTCCCCCGCGACCCGGAGGGGGCGCTCCGCGGCGCCTGCCCCATCGTCGCCAACTTCGGCGGCAAGGACAGGACCCTGAAGGGCGCCGCGGAAAAGCTGGAGACTGTGCTGGACAACCTGGGGATCGAAAACAGCGTCAAGGAATTTCCCACTGCCGGCCACTCCTTCCTCAACAAAACCGAGGAAGGCCCGGCGGTGCTCCGTCCGCTAATGCGCGTGATGGGGGTAGGCCCCGACCCGCAGTCCGCCCCCGAGGCCTGGCAGCGGATCGAGGACCACTTCGCCAGGCACCTGAAGGAGCCGGACCCCGCCACGGCCGAGGGGAATTAACGACGTCGGCGGGCCGCCCCGGGAGGGTGACCCGCCGTCGTCGTACTTCTTGGCGTACGGTGCCGGAAACTAGCTGAAGAGCTCGCTCTGCGGCTCGTTGTGCTTGACCTTCTGCCAGCCCAGCCACAGCACCAGCGCGAAGAACGGGATGGTCGCAAGGGTCCAGAGGCCCAGCATAAAGACCTCACCGGTGTCGCTGGTCATGGTGTCGAACCCGATCAGCACGGTGATGGCCAACAGCGCCACGAGTCCCAGCCAGCTGGTCCACGGCGAGCCGGGCATGGGCAACGAGGACACCCTGCCCTTCTTCTTCCGCAGGGCAATCTGGCTGGCGAAGATGGAGCCCCAGGTGAAGATCACGCCGATGGAGGCGGAGTTCAGAGCGAGGTCGAACGCATGTGAGCCGCCCAGCCAGATGTTCAGCAGGATGCCCACGAGGTACACGGCGGCGATGGCCAGGATGCCGGCGTAGGGGATGTGACGGCTGGACATCTTGGTGAGCCACTGGGGTGCGTGCCCGTTATTGGCCATGGTGCGGAAGATCCGGCCAATGGAGTACAGGCCGGTGTTGCAGGAGGACAGCGCCGCGGTGATGACGATCATGTTCATGACGTCGCCCATCCAAGCCAGGCCCATCTGGCCGAACACGGTCACGAACGGTGACGTGCCGGCGTGGTACTGGTCCGAGGGCAGGAGCATCGCCAGGAGGGACACCGAGCCCACGTAGAACACCACAATGCGGACCACTACGGCACGGATGGCCTTGGGGACTTCGCGTTCGGGGTTCTCCATTTCACCGGCGGTGATGCCCACCAGTTCAATCGCGTTGTAGGCGAAGATGACGGCGTTGAGCACCAGGATCATGACCAGGGCGCCCTTGGGGAACATGCCGCCCTCGTCATGGAAAAGATTGGCCACCGAAGCGTGACCTTCGCCCACCTTGGCGTTGGTGACCACCATGAACGTGCCCACGGCAAGGAACGTGACGATGGCCGCCACCTTGAGGCAGGACGCCCAGAATTCAAACTCGCCGAACGCCTTGACGCTGAGCAGGTTCACGGCCACCAGCAGCACCAGCGCGGCGATGGCGGACATCTCAACGGGGACGTTGGGGAAGAAGAACTGGAAGTACAGGCCGATCGCGATGAGCTCGGCGATGCCGGTCATGGCCCAGTTGATGAAGTACATCCAACCGGACAGGTACGCGCCCTTCTTGCCGAACATTTCCCCGGCGTAGCTCACGAACGAGCCGGAGGTCTGGCGGTACATGATCAGTTCGCCGAGCGCCCGCATCAGCAGGTAGGCGATCACGCCGGCGATGGCGTAGGAGAAAATCAGGGCCGGGCCGGTGGAGGCCAGGCGTCCGCCGGCGCCCATGAAGAGCCCGACGCCGATCGCGCCGCCCATCGCGATCATGGTTACGTGGCGGCGGCCCAGGGTCTTTTTGTAGCCCTCGGCGCTGAGGGAAGAGTCGACGGCGGCGGATGGCGCCGTGCGGCTCTGAAGTTCTGTGGGGGTACTTTGAGGCACAACAATTCCTTGTGGAGTCGGGGGTGGCCGGCACAAAGTCCCAGGCATGGAGGGCCCGCGCGGCGTTTCAATCTTACAAGCCGCCGTTATGTGTTCGTGACGCGGGCAACACTCTGCGGCAGTTAACGCGAATTTAAATCGCAAATTGCCTCATTCAACAGAACGATATTTTGACATCCACGCATATTGGGCACGGTTCGGGCGAAGGCGTTCGGGCTGCCCTCCGTCACGCCCGGGCCAGCACTCCACGGTCCATCGAGTACCGGATCCAGCGGCCGGCCGCGGCTGTCCGCGCCTTTTCGTCCTTTCTCGCATTCCGGGCAAACCAGTCACGGAGGGCGCGGTCATGACTGACCATCACCAGGGTGCCGGCGAAGTCCGCGAGCGCTTCCTCAAGCTGCTCCACCAGCACAGGCGCCAGGTGGTTGGTGGGTTCGTCCACAATCAGGGTGCTGAAGCCGCCCAGCAAGAGTCGCGCGAGGGCGAGCCTGCGCTGCTGGCCCGCGGACAGGCTGCCCACCGGAACGTGGAACTCGCTGGTGCGGAACAGGCCAAGGCGAAGGAGCGCCTCGGCATGGTCATCGATGTTGCCGCCCAGGCCGGCCACGAAGGCCGGCAGCAGCCGCAGCGACGGCCGCTCCGGCAGCTCGAGCTCCTGCTGCAGGTAACCGACGCGGTCCGGGCGGATCACGGTCCCGCCGGCTGGCTCCAGCGTGCCGGCCAGGATGGACAGCAGTGTCGACTTCCCTGCTCCGTTGGGGCCGGTGATCAGAATCTTGTCGCCTGCCCAGGCTTCAAAATCCGTAGGGCGAAGGCGGCCGGGGACGCTCACGCCCCGGACGGACAGCACCGGTGAGGGCTCAACCAGGCCACCCGGCGCCGGTATGACTGCCGGATCCATGGCCAGGTCCGCATTCAGGCGCAAGGGCACCGGCGGACGGTCCACCGGGCTGGCTTCAAGCCTGCGGAGCCGTTCCTGGGCGTTGCGGACCTTGCTGGTGGCCGCCTTCTGCCAGGTGCCGGCTTTGAAGCCGAAGCTCATCTTGTCGCCGTCGCGTTTGCGGGCGTAACCCATGGTTCCGGCCACGGTGTCCGCCTGCCGCTGTTCGGCCTCCATCGCACCTATCCACTGGTGGTACTGCTGGACCCAGTGCTCCCGTTCGGCGGCCTTCTCCCGGAGGTAACCGTCATAGCCGTTGCCGTAGCGGGTCACGGCACGGCGCTCAGCATCCACTTCGATGATGGTGCCGGCCACTTTGCGGAGCAGCACCCGGTCGTGGGAGACCACCACCACGGTGCCGCGGTGCGCCGCCAGGCGGTCCTCCAGCCACGCCGTGCCCCGGGCGTCCAGGTGGTTGGTGGGCTCATCCAGGAGCAGGATCTCTGCGGGGTCGGCCAGGACACAGGCCAGCGCCACGCGCTCCTGCTCGCCCCCGGACAGCGACCCCAGAGTCCGGCTCCGGTCCAGGCCGCCCAGGCCCAGCCGGTCCAGCGCGGCCTCCACCCTGGACTCAGCCGCGTAGCCTTCGCGCAGCTGGTATTCGGTCTGGAGCCGGCCATACGTCTCCAGCTCTTCGTCCCCGGCGTCGGCCAGACCCGCCTCCAGCCGGTCCAGTTCGGCCTCGAGCGCCCGCAACGACGCCATGGACGCGTCGATGGCTTCGCCCACCGTGAAGGATTCCGGCAGGCCGTGGGTCTGGGCCAGGTAGCCCACCCGGCCATGGCTACCCGCGGTGCCTTTGTCCGGAGCCTCGAGACCGGCCAGGATGCGCAGCAGCGTGGATTTTCCGGCACCGTTCTCACCGACGATCGCCACGTGCTCACCCGCGGTAATGACCAGGGTGATGCCGTCAAGCAGGAGCCGGTCGCCGTAACCATGGGAGACGGCCGAAAGGTTGAGATGTTCAGTCACGGGAAGTCCTTGTTATGTCCGCAGGGTGACCGCCGGAGCCAACGGTTCAGGGGAGGCTCGACGGCGGCCGTGGGGTCGGGGGATGGCGCCAGTCCGGCATGGGCGGGCTGATGCTTAGGACTTCATCGGTCCAGCCTGCCTTGAACTGGTGCGGGAGGTCAATATGGCGCCCCGAAACAAATGTTTTCGGCACACCTAAATTGCGCTATCTTGGTGATATCAGTTCGCCCCCCCGATGACGAGGACCCTCATGGCTTTTCCCACACTTCAGGCACGGCGCGCGCCGGGGCGGCGCTGGTCCCGGCTGCTGCTGATGGGGCCTGCTTTTGTGGCTGCCATCGCCTATGTGGACCCCGGAAATGTTGCCGCTAACCTGACGGCGGGCGCCAATTACGGGTACTTGCTGGTCTGGGTCCTGGTGGCGGCCAACGCGATGGCTGTCCTGGTGCAGTATCAGTCTGCGAAGCTGGGACTGGCAACGGGCATGAGTCTTCCCGAGATCATGGGCAGGCGCCTGGGCAAGCGCCGCCGGCGGTTGTATTGGGCCCAGGCGGAACTCGTGGCCGGGGCAACGGACATGGCCGAAGTGATCGGCGGTGCTGTGGCGCTGAACCTGCTCTTCGGCCTGCCGCTGCTGGCCGGCGGCGTCATCATCGGCCTGGCGTCGATGCTGCTGTTGGCGCTGCAGTCTTCCCGCGGTCAAAAGTCTTTTGAGTACGCCATCCTCGTTCTGCTGGGCGTGATCGCCATAGGTTTTGTTTCCGGGCTCTTTGTGAATCCACCGGACGCCGGAAGCGCCGCGGCTGGCCTGATTCCCCGTTTTGAGGGAACGGACACGGTTCTCCTCGCGGCCGGCATGCTCGGGGCAACCGTGATGCCGCACGCCATCTACCTGCACTCGGCGCTGGCCAGGGACAGGCATGGCTTCTCCGAAGATCCGGCCGTCCGGACACGGCTCATCAGGGCCACCCGGTTCGACGTTGCCGGGGCCCTGATGCTCGCCGGCATAGTCAACATCGCCATGCTCCTGCTGGCTGCGTCCAGCCTTCGCGGCATCGAAGGCACGGATACTATTGCCGGCGCCCACGCGGCCGTCACCTCAGCCCTGGGTCCGGTCATCGGTGTGGTGTTCGCGATCGGCCTGCTCGCTTCGGGCCTGGCCTCCACGTCGGTGGGCTGCTACGCAGGTGCCACCATCATGGGCGGGCTGCTGCGTGTCCGGGTGCCGCTGCTGACCCGCCGGGTGATCACCCTGGTACCGGCGTTGGTGGTCCTCGGTGCCGGGATCGAACCGACACTGGCCCTGGTCCTGAGCCAGGTCCTGCTCAGTTTCGGCATCCCTTTCGCCCTGATCCCGCTGATCCGGCTCACGGGGAAACGCGACGTCATGGGCATCCACGCGGATTCGATGCCGCTGAAGCTTGCTGGCTGGACCAGCGCGGCGCTGATTGTTGTCCTGAACTGCGTCCTCATCGTCCTGACGTTCACGGGCCACTCCTGACGCCCCGTGTTGCTCTATCACTTTTGGTCCCCAAACGGCCTGATTGGGAACCAAAAGTGATAGAGCAACGGGGCGGAAGTTAGGCTGAAAGCATGACAACCACACACAGGCGGCCACCCGCTCCGCAGCCTGAGCTGTACCGGTTTTCCCGGCTGGATTTCGGCACTGTCGGCCTGTACGTGGCTGTGGCCGGACTGTTCGCCGTCGCCGGTGATCTGCTCGCCCCGCTCCTGCGGCAACTGGCCCCCAGCCCCGCGGCAGCATCCTACGGTGTGAATCTGCTCTTCTACGGGACGGTCGGGATCCTGGCGGTGATTGCCGCCCGCCGGGTCATCAGCCGGGACCTGAAGGTGCTGGCCACCCGGCCCTGGTTCACCCTCATGATGGTTCCCGCAGCGGTACTGGCCATGATGATCCTCACCGCCGTGGTGGTCTCGGCGGCCGGCGGGGTGCAGACCTCCGCAAACCAGGCCGGGCTGCAGGACCTGATGCAGCAGGTGCCGGCCTGGTTGATGGTGCCGGTGCTGGTGATCGTGGGCCCGTTCGTGGAGGAGTACATTTTCCGGCACCTGCTGATCGGCAAGCTCAGCCGGCGGGTCAACATCTGGCTGTGCTGTGCCCTGTCCGTGGTGCTGTTCGCCGGCCTGCACATCGTGGGCCAGGAGGCGATCACAATGCCTGCACTGCTGCCCTACTTGGCCATGGGCGCCACCCTGGTCTTTGTGTATGTGTGGACCGGGAAGAACCTGATGTTCTCCTACTTTGTGCACGCGGCGAAGAACCTGCTCGCGGTCATCTTCATCTACGCCATCCCGCCGGAGCTCTTCGACCAGCTCCAGCAGGCCCAGCCCTAATACTCCAACGCGGGGGCGGCTTCCCCTATCCCCCGGGCCGCCGCCGCGCGTAGGTTGGTGGCATGGGACTCAAGATCCAGATCGTGGTGGACAGCAAGAACCCGCACGAACTCGCGGACTGGTGGGCCGAAACCCTGGGCTGGGCCGTGGAACCCCAGGACGAGGCGTTCATCCGCTCCATGATCAGCCAGGGCCACGCCACGGACAAGGAAACCCTCACCCACCACGGCAAACTTGTATGGCGGACAGGACAGGCCATCCGGCCGCCGGAGGAACTCGACGCGAAGGCCCCCGCCCACCGGGTCCTCTTCCAGGCAGTCCCGGAGGAAAAGACCATCAAGAACCGCGTGCACTGGGACGTCCGCCTGGACGGCCGGGACAAGGACGAGGTCCGGAAGCAGCTGGAAGCCCGCGGGGCAACCTTCCTCTGGTCCGCCAACGAAGGCCCGCACGGATGGCACACCATGGCCGATCCGGAAGGCAACGAGTTCTGCATCAGCTGACCCGATTACTAGACTTGTCCGGTGAGCAACCAAATTCCCGCCAAGGTGTCCGACGTCTTTGACCCCACCCGCTGGCGCACCGTCTCCGGCTTCGACGACTTCCAGGACATGACCTACCACCGGCAGGTGGAGCGCGCCGCGGACGGTACCACCCGGGACCTGCCCACCGTCCGGATCGCCTTCAACCGCCCCGAGGTCCGGAACGCTTTCCGCCCGGGCACCGTGGACGAGCTCTACCGCGCCATGGACCACGCGCGCATGACGCCGGACGTCGCCACCGTGCTGCTCACCGGCAACGGCCCCTCCCCCAAGGACGGCGGCCACGCGTTCTGCTCCGGCGGAGACCAGCGGATCAGGGGCCGGGACGGCTACCGGTACGCCGACGGCGAGACGCAGGAAACCATCGATCCCGCCCGCGCCGGCCGCCTCCACATCCTGGAAGTCCAGCGGCTCATGCGCACCATGCCCAAGGTGGTCATCGCCGTCGTGAACGGCTGGGCCGCCGGCGGCGGGCATTCCCTGCACGTGGTCTCCGACCTCACCATCGCCTCCCGCCAGCACGGTAAGTTCAAGCAGACGGATGCCACCGTGGGAAGTTTCGACGCCGGCTACGGCTCCGCCCTGCTGGCGCGGCAGATCGGCCAGAAGGCGGCACGGGAGATCTTCTTCCTTGCCCGGGAATATTCCGCTGAAGACATGGTCCGGATGGGCGCCGTCAACGAGGCAGTGGACCACGAACGGCTCGAGGAAGTGGCGCTGGAATATGCCGCCGATATCGCGCGCCAGTCACCCCAGGCGATACGTATGCTCAAATTCGCATTTAACCTCGCGGACGACGGCCTGGCCGGCCAGCAGGTCTTCGCCGGTGAAGCCACCCGTCTGGCGTACATGACGGACGAGGCCGTGGAGGGGAAGGAAGCCTTCCTCGAGAAACGCGACCCCGACTGGTCCCGCTTTCCGCACTACTTCTAAGGCAGGACGGCACATGAACATCGGACGCCAGCACGTGGGCCCCCTGGATATTGAACCGGCGCTCAGCGCGCTGGCAGCCGCGCTCCGCGGTGAGGGACCCGCCGTCGAACTTTCCGTGAACCCGGACGGTGAGCTGGTGGTTGGCCACACGGAGACCCCCGGCTGCGATGACGCCGTGGCAGTGGTGAGGACGTCCGGTTCGACGGGCGCGCCCAAGGCCACGGTCCTGACCGTCGAGTCCTTGGCGGCCTCCTCCATGGCCACCGCTTTGGCCCTCCAGGGCGAAGGCCAGTGGCTGCTCGCGCTGCCGGTGCAGTTCGTGGCCGGCGTGCAGGTCCTGGTGCGGTCGCTGTTCGCCGGGACCCGGCCGTGGGTGATGGACATGTCCGGCGGCTTCACGCCCGAAGCCTTCACCGCCGGTGCCCTGGAGCTGACCGATAAGATCCGCTTCACATCATTGGTGCCCACCCAGCTGCAGCGCCTCCTGCAGTCGCCTTCGCCGGAGACCCTCGCCGTCCTGCAAAGGTTCGATGGCATCCTGCTGGGCGGCGCACCGGCGTCGGCCGCGCTGCTCGAGGCGGCCCGTGAAGCCGGCCTCCGGGTCACCACCACCTACGGCTCCGCGGAAACCTGCGGCGGCTGCGTGTACGACGGCGTGCCGCTCACCGGCGTCGAGGTCCGGATCGCCGAGGACGGCCGGATCCTGCTGGGCGGCGACACCGTGGCCGCCGGCTACCTGGACGCGCCCGAGAGCACGGACACGTTTTATGAGGAAGACGGCGTCCGCTGGTACCGCACCAACGACCTTGGTGCCATCGGCGCGGACGGCCGGCTCACCGTGCTGGGACGCGCTGACGATGTCATCATCACCGGCGGCGTCAAGGTCTCCGCCGCGCACGTGCAGCACGAGCTGGAAAAGTCCGACGGCGTCGCCGCGGCTTTTGTGGCCGGCGTCCCGTCCGCCGAATGGGGCCAGGCCGTGGCCGCCTACGTTGCGGTGGCCGGCGGCCGTGCTTCCGCAGCCGGCGCGGCAGAAACCCAAGGTGACGGTGCCTTCCCAACCGGGGATCACGCCGTCGTGCTTGAACAGGACTGGCACGCCCACCTTGGCCTGCTGGCACCAAAGACAGTACTGGCCGCGCCGGAACTGCTGATGCTCCCCAACGGCAAGCCGGACCGCCTGGCCATGATCGCGAAGCTCAACGCCCTGCACCAGGGAAAGTAGAGTAGAGCTGCACCGGCGCCCATCCGCGGCCGCTGCGCAACCGTTCCACCGTTCTCCCCAACCCAACGCGAGGTACTCACCGTGGCCACAGCCGCACAATGGATCCAAGGCGCCCGCCTCCGCACCCTGCCGGCCGCCATCGCCCCCGTGCTGATCGGCACGGCAGCGGCCTACGAACTGGATTCGTTCCGTCCCGTCAACGCCGTCCTGGCCGCCCTCGTGGCGCTGCTCCTGCAGCTCGGGGTGAACTACGCCAATGACTATTCCGACGGCGTCCGCGGCACCGACGAGGACCGGGTGGGCCCGCTCCGGTTGGTGGGCTCGGGCGCCGCCAAACCGGAACACGTAAAGTATGCGGCCTTTGGTACGTTCGCCCTGGCCATGGTGTTCGGCCTGGCGCTGGTGCTGATCACCCAGAGCTGGTGGCTGATTCTGGTGGGAATCGGCTGCGTGATGGCAGCGTGGGGGTACACGGGCGGGAAGAACCCTTACGGCTACATGGGCCTGGGGGACGTCTTTGTGTTTGTCTTCTTCGGCCTGGTGGCAACCCTCGGCACTACTTACACCCAGGCCGGGCAGGTCAGCCTCCCGGCCGTCATCGGCGCGATCGGCACGGGCCTGATCGCGTGCGCACTGCTAATGGCCAACAACGTCCGCGATATCCCCACGGACATCCAGGCCGGCAAGAAGACCCTGGCGGTGCGCCTGGGCGACAAGCACGCCCGCGAGAGCTATGTCCTGATGCTCGCCGTGGCCATCCTGCTGGTGGTGATCCTGGCCCCGGGGCTGCCGTGGATCCTGATCGTCCTGCTCCTCATCCCGGCGTGCCTGATGCCCGCCTGGCTGATGATCAACGGCCGCAAGCGCAAGAGCCTGATCCCGGTGCTCAAGCAGACCGGCCTGATCAACCTCGGCTACAGCGTGCTGTTCTCACTCGGGCTGGTGCTCAGCCACGGATTTTAAGCCCGTGCCCTCCGGCGCGCGCCGGCTCTAAACGTCGGGTGTTTTGGGGGTGCTGGAGCGGATGGTGACATCCGGGTTGGAGTCCAGGAGGCTGTCTTCCGCAGCCGCGTCGGCGACCTCGCCGGCACTGCGCATCGGCTTGGCCTTGCCCGAGAACCGGTGGTGCAGGGTAGCGGTAGCGTCGTCGCGCTGCTTCTGGAAAAACAGGTAGCTGATGGCAAACGCAATCAGCCCTGCGCAAATCACAGACAGCACCGCCCCCAACTGCAGGAACATGAACAACACAAAGAGCGGCGCAAACAGCGCCAGCCGGATCAGGGAGTATTTCAGGAAAGCCACCATCCAAGTTTAGCCGCCCTGCCTGAACGCCAGCCGCCTGCGAACGATAGACTTAACGGCATGCTCTTCCGTGTGGCTCTGGCCGTCGCAGTACTCGTCATCTTTGTGTATGGACTGGTGGACGTGATCCGCACTGATGCCAGGCTGACCCGGGGCATCTCCAAGCCCGCCTGGATCATTGTGATGATTGTCCTGCCCGTGGTGGGGGCCATCCTGTGGTTGCTGATGGGGCGTCCCAGGGCCACGGTTCCCGCACGCCGTCAGTACAGCGGTCCCACCGCCCCGGATGACGATCCCGATTTCCTCCGAAACCTGGAGCTCCGCCGCAGGAAGCAGGCCGAAGCCGCCCGCCTCAAAAAGCTCAAGGATGACCTGGAGTCCAAGCGCGACACCGGGTCTGCAGGCACCGGATCCGACGGCACGGGAGAGGCTGACACGCACGACACCGGCGATGTGAAGTAGGACCCATGGCCCAGCACCCCGACGGAGACCACCACATGCCGGTTGATCCCGCCGGGGCTGCCACGCCCCCTCCTCCCCCGCCACGGCCCGGGCTCTCCTACTCCGCGCCGGCACCCATCATTGTTGTTCCGCCCATGCCGCCCAGCATCCGCTTGGCCCGAAGTCTGTGGCTGTTGAGCCTCCTCGCAGGCGCCGCCGTGATCGTGGGTTCCTTCCTGACCCGGGCCTCCCATCTGGAGCGCCTCCGGTCCGTGGTGGACAAGATGGCTCCCGGCGGGGATGCCAACGCCCTGTCCACGTCAACGGCCGTCGTCTTCTGGGGCAGCCTCGGTGCCCTGCTGCTGCTGATTGTGCTGCAGGCTGTGATGCTCTCGGGTGTCGCCGAACGCCGCGGCTGGGCCCGCTGGCTGTTGTGCCTGCTGCTGGCGTGTCAGATTCCCGTCATGGCGGTTGCCGGGGCATTCCTTGTTCCCGAGGGCGACGCCGGCACTTACGTTGTGATCCTTTGGGGCGCCCAGTTGCTTCTGGGCTTTGCGGGCCTGCTTCCGCTGTTCCTGCCGTCAGCCGGCAGATGGTTCAGGTCGCGGCAGAACCGTCCGTAGCGGACCGGCAGCTCAGGTGTGGACCGCCGCTTCAGGCCGGCTGCCGGTGCCGGTGCAGTCCGGCGGAATCGGCCAGGACGCCTTCACAACTGCGCACCACCACACGGCAGGCGTCGAGTGCGGTTCGGTCCGTCAGCGGATTCTCGGCCACCAGCCGCCAGCGGTGCAGGACTTGATGGGCAGCTGCGGTGATGTCCTCCCGTGAAGCCTCCGGCTGCAGGCCGAGGCGGACATGGGCTGCCACGCCGTCCCCTCCGATGAGCCGTTCGGCTTCGGCCGCCAGATCGTGCCGCAGCGGGATCCCGGTGGTGCGCAGCTCGGCCAGCAGATGTAGCTCGCGGAACTCGTGGGCATTGAGCTGCAGGCGTTCCAGTGCTGCGGCCAGGGGTCCGGTGCCTTCATGCGGCGAGCTTCGGAGCAGCTTTTCCACACCCACCAGTGCGGTCCGGGCCTTCAGGGCATCGGCGCGGGCATGGAACTGGTCTGCCAGCATGGACAGCAGCGGGTCCAGTCCGCTGCGGCGGGCCAGCTCGTGCGCCAGCGGGGTGGGATCCGTGAAGCCGGCCCGGAGCAGGACCACCCCCAGCCTGATCCCGAACACCCCGAACCGCTCCAGGAGCTGCGCCCTCGCCTCTGCCGTGAGCCCTTCCGGGTCGGTGGAGCGCAGGAACCTGTCCGCGGAAAGCATCAGCCGTTCCCTGTCTGCCCGGTCCATGGCGGCGAGGAGGGCCAGCGAGTCGTAGTCTGACTGGCGCATGCTCCGGGCGCTCTGGGCGAGGAGACCGGCCACCGGGACCACCCCCAATGCCAGCTTGCGCAGGCCGGGGTCCCGGCGGTACCGCTCGGCAATGTCTCCCGCGGAGATCATTGAATCGATCCTTCCGGCCCCTATTTCATCAGCACGGGACAGGACGGCCACAGAGTTCACGGTGCCGGAGCGGCCTGCTTCGGTGTCCTTGAAGGACTCCAGGAACCTGAGGTCGGAAGCATGCATGTGCCGCATCAGGTAGACAACGGCGTCCGCCTCAGACGGTGAGTCTGCCGGTGTGAGAAACCCGATGGAACGGGCAGAAACATTCTCGGACAGCGAGGCGATTCCCGGAGTGTCAATAAGGGTGACGTTCCGAAGACTTTCCGAGGGCCATTCCACCACCAGGCGTTCCACGTCTTCCGGGCCGTCCGCACCCAATTCGAAAACGAGCCGTCCGTTGACCCGTTTGAGGGGTAGCAGCCGCGGTTTTCCCCGGACGGGGTACAGCGTGATGCGGGGCGAGTGGGCGAACCGGTACCAGGTGACAATCCGGGTGCACTCGCCGGTGTCGGTGGGGGCGATCTCCTCGCCGATGATGGCGTTGAGCAGGGTTGATTTTCCAGCTTTGACCATTCCCGCCACGGCGATCCTCAAGGGTCCGGCCAACCTGCCGGCGTAGCCTTCCAGGGCCGCAACGGCGACGGGGTCATCCTCATAGACGGCGAGCGCCTCGTGAATCAGTTTTGCTGCTCCGGAGACCAGTGGCGACTTCATCCGGCCGCCACCGTCGGTGCGCGCCGGGGTGCGCCGGCCGGTCCCGGTCCACCTTTTGCAGGCGCCGACTCCCCCTCCGCTAACGCCCTGGCAGCCTGTTGCAGCGTGTCCACACGATTAAGCTCTGCCCTGATGTCCCGGATGCGCAGGTCTTTTTCGAGCGTGTACGTGGTGGCAGCTTTCTGCGCAGCTGCCACGGAGTCCGAAAGGGACCGGTGGTGCTCCTGGGCAATTTCGGTGAAATGGTCACGGGTGGTCCGCTGGACCAGCCGGAGCCTGTCTTTGAGTTGTTTGCCCACCTGGAACACCACATCGTCCAACTGACGGCGGACCAGCGTCTTGGCATCCGCCTGGCGACGCTTAAGCCTGGCTTCCTTGTCCTCCCGGTAGGCCTTACGGCCAAGGAGGAGACCGGCGCCGACGGAGAGCGGGTTGATCAGTGCCAGCCCGAAGAGGCCGGTCAGCAGTCCGAACATCAGGACCCCTCCATAGGAGCCCCGCATGCCGATGAGGACCTTCTGCATCGCGTTGATGCGCCCTTCATCCAACCCGGGCATGTCATCCACGGGATCCAGCGCGTCTCCGGTGTCGGAGACACGCAGGACAGGAAGCGCCACCTCATCCTCGGAGAAGTGCTCGGCAACCTGGGTTGCCAGCCATTGCGCCCGCTCACTGGTCCAGACAAAGGTGTCGGAGATGGCGGAAGCAGCGCTCTCTTCCAGCCATTTGGTGAACTCGCTCCATGTTGGGCCCGGATCGCCCTGGTCAATGGCCGTCTCAGCTTCGCGCTGGATCCGCCGTAACCGGTCCCGGAGGTCGTACTCCATGTCGGCGATCAGGTCGCCGATGCCATCATTGAGCGTGGTCTGCCAGCGGGCGGACTTCTTGCGGAGCTCATCGGCCTCCAGTTTGGCCGCTTCCAGGCTGGCGATCATGGCCGGTGTCCCCTGCGGGTCCTCCAGCGCAGCCAGTTCCGACTCCAGGGAGAGGCGAAGGTTGTCCGTGACGGACAGCAGGTCCTGGCTCACCGCGCGCCGCTGGATCCGTTCGGCCTTGCCCACTATTTCCGTCCGGAGGTGGCCCACCAAGGCAGGGAATCCCGATTCGGTGTTGAGTTCCGCGTCCTGCTGCCGCGCAGCCTCAAGGCGAAGATCCGAGGACAGCGGAAACAGCGGTATGTCCGGCGACACCCGGGCCAGGTGGTCCCGGTCCAGTTCGGCAACGCGGCGCCATTCCGGGTACAAATCCGTTTTGGACAACACACCTACGACGCTTGGCGTGATCCGCATGGCCTGCCGGAGGAACCGGATTTCGGGCTCGGTGTATTCCTGGGAGGCATCGGAGACGAGCAGCATGGCATCTGCTGTGGGCAACGCGGTCAGGGTGGTCAGTGTGTGGGTTGAACCCAGCCCGCCCACCCCCGGTGAATCGACAAGCGTCAGGCCACCGGCCAGCAACCGGCGGGGCAGGAAGACCTCGGCTGCCACCAGTTTCTTGGCATTGCCCGGATTCCCGCGCTCGGAAACGTACGCGGCCAGGTCACCGATGTTGATGGGCAGGCGCTCGAGGGCTTCTTCGTCGCCGGGCTCCGCATCCGCGTGCGGCACAAGGACAGATGCCGACGCCGGATCACCGTTCCGGACGACGGTGGGCACCGACGTGGCGATGTCGTCATCGACAGGGCAGACCGGCGCGTTGACCAGGGCGTTGATGAGTTTGCTTTTCCCTTGCTTGAATTCGCCCACCACAATCACGCGGATGCTGGGATCGTTCAGCCTGCGCAGGGTCTGGTCGAGGCGTTTGCGCAGGTCTGCGCGGCCGCCCTCGCTAACGATTTGGATGCCCCGTTCAACCAGTTTGACCAGTTGCGCCGCCGTTGCGGGGGCAGGCTGCCTTGCGACTGTTGAGGGATCCTCCGCCATCGCCGGTTCCTCCTGTCGTTGCGTTCGATCCACGGCAAGTCCTTTTGCGTCAGGTCGAAAAGGAATGTCGGGGATGAGCCAGGAAGAGCCCGGCAAAGGATGGTGATCCTTGGCCGGGCGCTGCCTGGACACTACGGATTAGGCTAGGAGGCTGCTGCGTCGTCGCCGGCCAGAGCCACATGCGTCTCGATCTCGGAGTTGTCCTGGAACGAATCCACCGCCACGAGCGAGTGGTCGGAATTGTCCTGGAACGAATCCGTTACGGCAAGCGAGTTGTCGGAATTGTCCTGGAAGGAGTCGGCAATAGCCAGCGAATTGTCGGTGGTGGTGTTGCCGACGTTGTCCAGGTTGTTCTCCGTGTTGCCCACATCCCGAACATCAACGGAATGGTCGGAGTGATCGGAATTGTCCGAGTTGTCCACGCGGTTATCGGAGTTATCCGAGTGGTCCGAGCTGTCGGAGTTATCCGAGTTGTCGTTGTAGGAATCAGCAACGTCCAGGTCCACATCGGTGTTGAAGGAATCGTCGATGTCCGTGTGGGTGTTGCCAACGCTGGCGTCACGGCCCGCGTTGACGGAGTTGTCCGTGGAGCTGTCGTTGGAGTTATCCGTGTTGTACGAGTCGCGGATGTTGTTGGAGTCCTTCATGTCCACGTCATCGCCCGCAGCCACTGCCCTGTCACCGGAGGCGATGACGGCGTGGTTGTCGAAGTACTGGCTGACATCGCCGTGCGCCCAGATGTTCTGGTTGACGGACTGGTCGGTGATGGTGTCCCGGTCATCCACAGTTGAGGTCCAGGAGTAGTTGTTGACCACGTTATGCAGCTGCTGGACGGCGTGGGAGTGGTCCCACCGGTCACCGTGGTCGCCGTGGTCGCCGCCGGACGGCGGGGGCGTCACCGCCACTGTGCCGCCGCCGGTTGCTGCACCGTTGCCGCCCGTGTTGTATGAGCGCTCGAAGGAGGACGCGTTGACGGTGATGGGAGCGAAGTCAAGAATTACAGGCATTGCAGCGTCAACATCCGCGGAGCAGACACCGCCAAGTCCCGCATCATCCAGGGCACCCTCGGGATCGTCCAGGAACGCCTGCGCTGCCTCGTGGTTTCCGAATAGGCTCATCAGGAACTGCACGAGGTCGTTTGCGAGTGTCGGCATTTGATGGTCCTCAAATCTTCTCTGAGTAGTGGGAGTCCGGCCTCACTACCGGGCTTGAATCAAACGTAGGGTCCCGGCCCCGGACCGGGCATCGGGTCGTTTCCCCCTATCGGCGGACCCCCTGCCGGGGGTTCCGTTCCCCCGCCGTTAGGGGTATTAGGGGGTCACTCGCTCTGGGGGTCGTCGGACCCCAAAGCAATCCTCAGCCTGATCAGGAGGTCCGAACGGTTTTCAGCCCCGAGCCGGCGGCGCATCCGGGCAATGTGGTGCTCGGCGGTACGCGGCGAAATGTAGATTGTTTCCCCGATTTCACGGTACGTCTTTCCTTCCAGCACCAGCCGCGCCACTTCCTTTTCGCGTTCGCTCAGCAGGGACGCGTCCGGCTGGCCGGCAGTGTTGACCTGGTCCGTGTGGGGTCCGTTGCGGCCCTCCGATGGGGAGCTGGGGCCGGGCCCGGACGAGTTCCCCTGCGGATGGAGGTCCCGGGCACAGGACAGGAGGCGCATCATGTCCCTGCGCTCATCCGCCCGTGCCGCGGCGTGGCCTGCCAGCCTTGCCCCTTCCCAAGGCATTCCGACGGCGTTCAGTCCACGGGCCGCGGCCTCCACCTCCGCGGCCTGGAACTTGCCGGCAAGGACGGATACCCAGGCTTTGCCCGCCGCCGCCAGTCGCGTGGCAAGGTGGCTCTGGTCTGCTGCCCGGGCCAGCGCGGCAGCGTGGGGTGCCAGGTCGCCGGGGCTTTCGTTTAGGAGGGCTGCCTGGACGGCGGCCCAGTGCAGGGGCAGGGACCACAGCGGCGGCTCCCCCAGATCCCGCAGCAGCTTCCACGCTTCGTCAAGGTAATGGGCTACCCGCCGGATCTCCCTCAGCCGGGCTGCCGTGATCATCAGTTCCCCCCACGGCAGCAGGCTGTACAGGTCAACGGTGGTGTGCAGCATGGCTTCGCGGGCGCGTTCCCAGGCCATTACCAAGTCATGGACTTCGCCGCTCCTGCGGGCCAGGCCCACTTCCAGGGCGGCGCGGAGGAATTCGTCGCGGGGCACCAGTGGCCAATGATTGGCCTTGGAGGCCTCGTTGATGGCCAGCCTGGCTTCGTCCGGGTTGTCCTGTTGCATGGAGGACCACGCCTGGAGCAGGAAGAGCCGGGGTTTGGCGGAGTCGCCGCCCTGGGAGGCTGCCGCCGCGGCCCGCGCAATCGTTTCCGCGAGGTGCGGTTCGCCGCTGTGCAGGGCCACAAGCGCAGCCAAGGCCCCGGGCGTTTCCGGAACCGGCAGGGCCGCCCCCGAAGCGTTCAGCATGTCGGACGCGTGGATGAGGGTTGGAAGTCCCTGGTGCGGATCCCCGGAGAGCGATTCCACGATGCCTCTTGCTGTCTGGGTCTGTGCCACAGCCAGGAGAGTGGGCGAACCTGCCGCAGAGTCCGCCGGGAACACAGCATCGGCCCCTGCGCGGTTCCCTGAGCCGACCATCGCAACCGCTGCGGCCGGCCCGGACGGTCCCAGCCTTGCCGGGCCCAGCCAGTTGTAAACGTCGGCGGCGCGGGCCAGCATCCCCCGCTGGGCCCAGACAGCGGCCGCCACATCAACTCCGAGACGGAGGTCAGGCGGATTCGGGCTCGTGAGCAGCCCATCGATGATCCGCCCGGCAGCATCCAGGTCCCCCGTGGCCGAAGCTGCCTGGGCCCGGCGGGCCGCAGTGGCCAGCTCGTCGGCCCCGGCGAGGAGGGCTTCGTCGTACAGCTGGGCGGCCAGCCCCGGATTGTGCTCCAAGGCCCGGTCACCGGCCTTTTCCAGCTCGGCGGCGACGCGGCGGTCCGCCAGTCCGCTGCGTGCCAGCTCGCGGGCAAGTTCGCCGAGGGGCCGGCCGTCTGCAGCGAAGCGGCCCACGAGTTCGCGCTGGAGTGCTTGGATCCGTGGAGCGGGCGTGGACGTCATAAGGGCCTGGTGGACGGTTCCCGCCAGGGTGCCATCGGCATTTAGCAGACCTGCCGATTCCGCGGCGGCCACCAAGGCTTCGAGGCTTTCCACCTGGCCGTCGGAAACTTTGCGCTCAAGGTCCTGCGGCAAGGGTCCAGGGAGTGTGAATCCCACCGCCAACGCCAGCAGGAGTTCCCTCACGGCGGCTGTTTCCCCGTGGAGCTGTGCCGCCACAAGCTGGGGGTTGGCGGGCGGGGTCAATCCGGTTTGCGGCGCGGCACGGTGGGGCATCGTGGTTCACCCTCCGGGCACTGTGGTTGGATCAGCGCTGGCCGAGGTCTGTATGGCCTGCGGTGCTGGGGCGGTTGTTTCCGTTGCCGTGGGTTGCGGCTGTGTGGTTGGCACCGGCTCCAGGCTTGGCGTCGGTGTCGGCCCGGGCGTTGGCGGCGGTGTCAGGTCGGGTGTGGGAGTTGCTGTGGTGGGTGGCGGCGTTGGCTCGGGTGTCGGGGCCGTAGTTGCCGGAGGGTCAGTCACTGGCGGCTGAGTCTCCGACGGCGGGACAGTCGCAGGCGTTGTGGGCGGAAGCGTTCCCGGCGCGGCCACCTCAGTCGGTGCGCCGGATGTGCCTGGTCCATCTGGCGCAGGCCCCGGCCCGGCATGCCCGGCAGCCGGCCCGCCAGTGGTTGCGACGGCCGCCGGGGCCGGCGCCGCGGAGGACGGGGATGGCTTGCCGGCGGGCGCGGCGGACGCCTCCAGCCCGGCGGAAGTAAAAGGGGCATCCCCAGGCTTTGCGCTCGCCTCAATGCCGATGCCGGCCATCGGTGACCCGCCCGGTGCACCGGAGACGGCACCGGACATGGTGCCGCCTGGAGCGGCATCAGCGGGCGCGGCCGGCGGAGCGAACATCGCGGTAAGGCTTCCCAGCCCCTCCGGGCTCCCCGCCGCTGTGGCAGTCAGGATGGTGAACAGGGCGGCCCCGGCAGCCACTGCCGTCAGTCGAATGGCCGGCCGCGGGGCGTGTGATCCGCTCTTCGCGCCGTGGGCGCGGCCGGCAGGTGCTCCACCGGCACCTGCCTGACCGGATCCTGCACTTTCGGAACCTGCGTGGCCGGAACGAAAGCCCCTGGCACCGTCGCCAGCGAGAGCGGCGGTGCCAGCCAAGGAGCCAACCGCTGCCCCGGATTTCCGGGACCAGCTGGCACGGCGGACAACGCCGTGCGGCTCAAAAGCTATGTCTGTCGGGCCGGGGATTTCAGGGATCCCGGCGGCAGTTTCAGCGGATGCGGCCGCCGCAGCCGGCCCGGCCACCCGAGCAGGCCCGGCTGGTTCAGCGGGCCCGGTAACCGGTGCGGGGGCGGCGCGGAGCGCGGCCACGGCGGCGCCGAGGCAGATGGAGGACTTGGGGTCCGCGTCCACGGCGATCGGCCGGTCCAGCTGTGCCGAGATCAGCTGTGCCACTAAGGGAATCCGTGACGAACCACCTATCAGGAGCACCGCGGTCAGGTCATCCGGCTCCAGGCCAAGCTGCTCCAGGGAGCGCTCCAGGGCGTCCACGGTCTCGCGGATCGGCTCGTCGATCATCGCCTCGAACTCGGAACGGACTAGCCGCACCTGTTGCTGCGCGCCGGGCAGGAACACCGCAATGTTCGCCTCGCTGTCGGCCGAGAGCGCTTCCTTCGCCTCCACGCATTCACGCTTGAGCCGGGCCAACGCCGCCAGGGCGCCCGGATCCTCCGGATCAATGGCCGCCAAAGCATCGCCCGTGTGGGCGGCCACGTGGCGGAGCACTTCGGCGTCGAAGTCGGCACCGCCGAGGCCATCGATGCCGTCCGGGCTGCCCAGCAGGTCGAAGTGGCCGCGGCCGTCCTTCCGCAGGATTGCGGTGTCAAAGGTCCCGCCGCCGAGGTCGTAGACGGCGATGGTACTGCCATCGTCCACACGCACCTGGGACGCGTAGTACAGCGCCGCCGCTTCCGGTTCACTGATGAGGGTGACGTTGTGCAGCCCCCTGGCTGCGAGTGCTGCCAGGACCGCCGAGGTCCGGTGTCCGCCCCAGGCCGCGGGGTGCGTGATGATGATTTCCGACGGCGGGGCGCCCTCACGTTCTGCGGCCCGGTCCACAACCCAGTGGGCCATGGTGGCAAAGATGTCTTCGGCCTGAAGTGAGAGCGTACCGACGGCCAGCGGGACACTGTCACCGATCCGGCGCTTGAACTCACGCACCACCCGGCCGGGATCGTCCAGGCCGCGGCGTTCTGCAGCCTCCCCGATCAGAAGGGGGCCCTCTTCGGGGTAGTACACAACAGACGGAACCGACGTGCCGCGGAGTCCCAACGGCAGGCTCTCCGGAACCGACGGGGCGCCCAGGTCATTCTTGGCAATGGCGGCGGCCGTGAAGCTGGTCCCGACATCTATCGCGAGAACGTAACTCATGGGTACCTCTGAACAACGCAGATGGCCGGTCCGCAAGCTTCATCACGGACAAGCTTCCACCAAGGTAGCATCACCGCCTGCCGGGCGACACCCTCATTTATACATCGATTGGCGTATCAAGCGGCCGCGATTTGGGGGTACCCGGCGAAACCCCTGCTCAGAGCCCCGAGTAGGAGTGCAGGCCGTTGAAGAACTGATTAACAATCGTGAAGTTGAAGACCACGCAGAGGTAGCCGACGATGGACAGCCAGGCGGCGCGGGTCCCGGTCCAGCCGCGGGTGGCGCGGGCGTGGAGGTAGCCGGCGTAGACCACCCAGATCACGAATGTCCAGACTTCCTTGGTGTCCCAGCCCCAGAAACGGCCCCAGGCCTTTTCGGCCCAGATGGCTCCGAACATCAGGGTGAACGTCCAGCCGATGAAGGCGATGGCATTGATCCGGTAGGAGAGGTTCTCCAGGCTGAGGGCGGAAGGAACCAGCCGCATGAAGCCCAGCTTGTCCCCACCGCCGGCTGCGATGGTCTTCTGCCGGTGGGACTGGACCAGTTGCAGCGCGGACATGGCAAACGTGAGGGTGAACAGCGCCGAGGACATGACGGCGATGGAGACGTGGATGATCAGCCAGTAGCTCTGCAGCGCCGGAACCAGGTGGCCCACCGGCGTCCAGTAGGCAACCGAAGCAGCCACGAGCATGACAATCGCCAGGCCCACCACGAACGTCCCCAGGAACCGCAGGTCGCGGCGGATCAGCACCAGCAGGAAGACGGCCACGGCCACAAAGGCACCCGTGGTGAGGAATTCGTACATGTTGCCCCACGGCACGCGGCCTGCGCCCAGCGCACGGGTGACCACGCCGGCGCCGTGGATCAGGACACCCAGCACGGTGAGGGCGACCGCAACCCGCGCGGGAACGCGGCGTTCCGCCGCATACCGCATGTCGGCGTCGGCCGTTTGCCCTGCCGCGGACATTGCCCCGGCCTGCTTGGCAGCGGACGACGACGGCCGTTCGGCCCGTCCTGCAGGCCCGGCCAGGTGCGAATCCACCCTGTCCGCTGCCGCGACCGAGCCACGGGCGGCCCCCGCGGATGCACCGACTCCCGCCGCTACCGGCACCTTGACCCCGGCCGAAGCCCCGGCAGCTTCGGCCGCTTTGAGGTCAATGGCGCGCAGGGCCTTGCTGCTCTTGGCAAGGTCCCACGCAAACGCGATGAAGGCCACGGTGTAGGTGCCTGCAGCGAGCAGCATCAGCAGTTCACTGTAGGCGCCCATGGTTTCGTTGATGGCAAAAGGCATTACTGGTCCTTTGTGGGTCCGGCGGTACCGGTGGGGGTGGTGACGGAGTCTGCGCCATTATCGTCCAGACGGCTGGGAGTTTGCTGGGTGGAGCCGGAATCATCAAGCTGCCACTCGTCAGTGAGCAACTTGCGGACGGCCTGCGCCTCGGCGGCCAGGCGGTGGTCCTCACCGCGGGCCAGGAGTCCGTATTCCACCATGGTCCGGCCGTCCTCGTGGGTTCCGGTCCGGACCCAGACGCGGCGGCGGTTGACGTAAAGCGAGACGATGAGTCCTGCCACGGCCAGCAGGGCGAAGATCAGTGCTGAGACCTGGCCGGGGTTGTGGTGGATGTCCACGCCGACGTACCGCTTCACGCCGTCGAAGCTGATGCTGCCCTTGCCGTCCGGCAGGGTGTACGTGCTTCCGGGTGCCAGGGTGATGCCGCCGGCCTCAAGCTTGCGGTTGTTCAGCGGGGTCAGGCCCTTGACGTCCAGTTCGAAGACGTTCTGCGGAGCCCCGTTATCAAGCCCCAGGTCACCGTAGTAGGAGTTCAGGGTGAGCTGCGGATTGAAGAGGCCCGGATCGCCGCTGAAGGAAATGCCTTCGTCCGTGACGAATGCGGTGGGCAGGAAGAACCCTACGAAGCCCAACTGGTCCGGCCGGGCATCGGGGACCTTGATGACCACGGAGGAGTAGTAGTTCTCGCCCTGGAGCTTGGCCACCACGGGACCCTGCATGGCCACGTTTCCGGCGCCGTCGCGGATGGTCACCACGGGGGCGTAGCCGTTGCCCGTCAGGTAGATACTGGTGCCGCCCAGGGTGACGGGATCGTTGACTTTGAGGGTTTCCTTCTTTTCCGGCGCGTCCGGACTTTCCTTGGTGGTGACCTGCGCGTTGAAGTCGATGGGCTGGCCGAGCTTGCCCCGGGATTCGCGGTCGAACGTGACATCGAACTTGTCCAGCTGGATGGAGTAGGGCTGCAGCTGGCTGGACTGGAAGTTGGTGCCGGGGGTGAACTGGTCGTAACCCACCAGGGTGTTCACGAACGTGTCGCCCTCAACGAGGATGCGCTGGCCGCTGTAGCCAAACAGGCCGCCGATGGCGACGGACACCAGCACGCCGATCAGCGAGGTGTGGAACACCAGGTTCCCCACCTCCTTCGCGAAGCCGCGCTCGGCACCCAAAGACGGCCGCGCGCCGCCGTCGTCCCTCACCTCAACGCGGTAGCCACGCTTCCGGAGCAGCCCCGCCGCGCTGTTGATGGCGTCCGACGCCGGGAGGCCGGCGTCGGCGGGCACCACCAGGGTGCCGTACTCGGGGAGGCGGGAGAGCCTTTTGGGGGTCCGTGGCGGCTGGGAGCGCATCGCCTTGTAGTGGGCGATGGCGCGCGGCACCACGCAGCCGATCAGCGAAATGAAAAGGAGGATGTAGATGGCCGAGAACCAGGCCGAGGAATAGACGTCGAAGAGCTGCAGCTTGTCCAGCACTTTTCCGTAGTCGCCGTTGTCCTTGATGTACTGCGTTACCACGAACGGGTTGGTGGGGCGCTGCGGGAACAGCGAGCCCGGGACCGCCGCTACAGCCAGCAGCAACAGGAGGAACAGCGCCGTGCGCATGCTGGTCAGCTGGGTCCAGGCCCAGCGCAGCATTCCCAAGGGCCCCAGGACGGGAAGTGACGCTTCTGCCTTGGCAGCGGCTACGGGTGCCGGAGACTTCTTGTTTTCTTTCACGCGCTCGCTCATCAGATTGGCAACTTCACATCGGTTTGGAACCAGTACTGCAGTTCGGTGACCCAGGCACCCCAGACGCCGCTGGCCATCAGCAGGCCCAGCACCACCAGGACGCCGCCGCCGAACCGCTGGATCGCCAGGCGGTGCTGGCGGAAGAAGGACATCACGCCCATGCCCCGGCGGACGGCGAGGGCAATCAGCAGGAACGGAATGCCAAGGCCCAGGCTGTAGACGAACGCCAGGAACGCGCCCTTGGCAGCGGAGGAACCGCCGGACAGGCTCAGCAGCTGAACCGCGGAGTAGGTGGGTCCGATACACGGGGCCCAGCCCAGGCCGAAGGTGAGGCCCAGGAGGGGCGCGCCCCACAGGCCGGCCGGCGGTTTGGCATGGATCTTGGCGTCACGCTGCAGCCAGCCGAATCCGCCCATGAACACCACGCCCATGATGATCACCAGGATCCCCAGAAGCTGGGTGATCCAGGCGTTCTGCGAGCCGGTGATCAGGGTGCCGAGCTGGCCGAAGGCTCCGCCCAGCAGCACAAAAATCACCGAGAAGCCCAGCACAAACAACCCGATGCCCGCGAACATCCGGCCGCGCTTCTGCTTCTGCAGGTCCACCCCGCTCAGGCCGGTGACGTACCCGAGGTAGCCGGGCACCAGGGGCAGCACGCACGGCGACAGGAAGGACACCAGGCCGGCGAGCAGGGCCACCGGGATGGCAAGCAGGAGTGAGCCGTTCAGGATGGTCTCGGCGAAGGGGCTGTTCACGGTCCGGGACCGCCGCTACTCTGCCACGGCGGCGGTGATGAGGGCTTTGAGGGTGCCCTTCTGGATTTCTCCCAGTACGCGCGAGGCAACCCGGCCCTGCTTGTCCAGGACCAGGGTGGTGGGGACTGCGCCGGGCGGGACGATCCCGGAGACGGCCAGGAGCACGCCGCCGTCCTTGTCGTCGAAGCTGGGGTAGGTCAGGTTGAACGTCTTGTCGAAAGCCTCGGCGGTGGCTTTTTCGTCGCGGAGGTTGACGCCGAAGAACTGCACACCCTGGTCCTTGAACTCCTGATGCAGTTCTTCCAGGATGGGCGCTTCAACCCGGCACGGGGCACAGGCGGCGAACCAGAAGTTCAGGACGGTCACCTTCCCCTGGAAGTCCTGGGGGCTGACGGCTGCGCCGTTGAACAGGGTGCCCTGGACGGCGACGGCGGACTTGCGGTCTCCTGCCGCGAATTCGGTCACCGAGCCGTCTCCGGCGATGTAGTTTTTGTTGTCGCCGGCCTTGGCCTGCTTGGCGAGGGCGTCCTCCTGGGCACAGGCGGACAGGCCCAGGGTAAGCGCCGTCAGGGCGGTGGCGCCGGCGGCGAGGACGGCGCGGCGGGACGCGGGACGCGGGTTGTTCAACATCTCAGGCTCCCGGGGTGGTGGCAGCACCGGGAAGAAGGGCGGCAGCAGGCTCGCTGTACTCCACGCGC
Source organism: Pseudarthrobacter sulfonivorans (assembly GCF_024391045.1). Taxonomy (GTDB): domain Bacteria; phylum Actinomycetota; class Actinomycetes; order Actinomycetales; family Micrococcaceae; genus Arthrobacter; species Arthrobacter sulfonivorans_B. Next base: position 7,377 of record NZ_JANFCZ010000021.1, on the reverse strand, counting down.
AGGAGTGAGCCGGCGTCGTCGAACACCAAGGACGTGACAGAGGTCAGCGTGCACTCGCGCTTGCGCGGGTCGTGCCAGAGCGGACGGCCTTCGGCGCTGAGGCGGGTGGCCCAGATGGGGAGCTGGTGGCTGACCATGATGGCCTCGGGGCCGTGGGATCCGTAGTCCCCGGCGGCCAGTTCGATCGCGCGGAGCCTGGCATCCTCGACGGCGGCCCGGACACGTGCGGCCTGCGCCTTGTACGGTTCGCCCCAAGACGGCCGGAGCGGGTTGATCAGGTGCGGCCAGTGCTTGGGCTTCTTGAGCTCGGCCTTGGTGACCTTCATGCCCTGGAAGTAGTTCTCAGCCTCGATGATGCGCTCGTCAGTGTGGATTTCCAGGTGCAGGGCCTCTGCCGTGGGTGCCGCAGTTTCCTGCGCCCTGACCAGCGGAGACGCCGCCAGGTAGACGATACGGGCGCCCTCGGCGGCACGCTCAGCGAAGTGAGCCGCCAGCGTCTGCGCCATTTCCCGGCCCAGCTCTGAGAGGTGGAATTCGGGCAGCCTGCCGTACAGAACGCCGTCGGGATTATGGACCTCGCCGTGGCGGAGCAGATGGACAGTGGCTTGGGGCATGTGTACCAGTTTCTCAAAGATGGCGAGCTATCCGAAATCTTCTACATTGCGTAGAACTAAAACGTTGGGAAAAAAGTTCCTGAACAGGGAACAAAACATGCAAATGCATGCTTACACTAGACGCAGCGGACAGTTGATACTTCAACCGATCAGCCTATCCGGACCAGCACCCGACAATCCCAGGAGATACACCATGGCTCTTCCCGCAGACGTCACCACCGGCATCTGGACCCTCGACAACTCACACAGCGAAATCGGCTTCACGGTCCGCCACGCCGGCATCAGCAAGGTCCGCGGCCAGTTCAAGGATGCAACAGCAACCTTGGAGCTCGCCGAAAACGTGGCCGATTCCAAGATCAGCGCCACCATCCAGGCAGCCAGCTTCGACTCCGGCGACGTCAACCGGGACGGCCACGTCCGCGGCGAGGATTTCTTCGACGTCGAGAAGTTCCCGGAAATCTCCTTCGTCTCCAACGGCCTGGTGGCCCTGGCCAACAGCTACGAGCTGACCGGCGACCTGACCATCAAGGGCGTCACCCGTCCGGTCACCCTGGAGACCGAGTTCAACGGCGTGGCCGTTGATCCGTTCGGCATGACCCGCGCCGGCGTTTCCGCCGAAACCACCATCAGCCGCAAGGACTTCGGCCTGACCTGGAACGCTGTGCTGGATGCCGGCGGCGTGCTGGTCAGCGACAAGGTTGCCATCAACCTGGAGTTGGCGTTCATCGCCCCCGCAGCGTAGTTCTTCTCCCTCATACGTGCCGCGCACGCGCCCGGCCGCCTGGATCCCCAGCGATCCAGCCGGCCGGGCGCGCTGTGTTTAAGGCTCGTTGTGCTTAAGCCGCGCTGTGCTGAATCCGACGGGGTCCGCAATCTACAGTGAAGCCATGAGCACCCCCAACGATGCCCCGCAGCCCCAGCAGCCCGGCTCCCAGCCGCCTGCCGGCAACGTTCCTGCCGGCTACGAGCCGCCGCCGGGCTATGAACCGCCCCAGGGTTATCCCGCGCAGCCTCGCTACCAGCAGCCCGGTTCATTCCCGTTCCAGATGCCCGCGGATGGTCCACGCAACGTCGGCGATGCCCTGCCGAAAGGCGGCCTCACGGGCATGTTCAGCGTGAGGGGACTGCCTGTCGAACTCAAAGTCTCTTACTGGGTCTGGCTGATTGGCGGGATGCTGGGGGTCCTGGGTACCTTCTTCGGTTTACTGGCCACGTTGGCGGTCTTCACCGTGTCACCCGTACTGGCGGGAGTGATCCTCGTCCTGGTCCTGATTGCCCTCGCCCTGGCCGTCGCGCAGATCGTCCTGTCCATGAAGATGAAGGAAGGGAAGCAGTGGGCCCGCCTGGCGCTCACGATCGTTGCCGGCCTCTCGTTGCTCCTGGCGTTTCTGGGCAGCGGCGTCGGTGAAGGCATCGGCAACAACTGGCTCGGGTTCCTGATCAATGCCGCTGCGACAGTCCTGATGTGGCTGCCGAACTCGCAGGCCTGGTTCACCGCCGTCAAGGGCCGCCGTTAAGCCATCCCAGGCGAAACTTCCCACTTGCCCGGGCGGTACACCAAGCCCGGCGACCCGCTCGGCGTTCGGGCGCAGCCCGGAATACCTCTTGGGAATGACCCACCGTGACACGGCCGCGGGGTACGGTGGAATCAAGCCGTACTGGGGGCAGGGCCAGTGGACTGCACCCAGCAGCCGAACTGACTTCCAACCTGCAAAGGACCGCTCATGAGCACGCCAGTCCCGCCTCCCGTCCCCAACGAACCAGAGCCCGGCAATCAGCCCACGGCACCCCGTTACGGTGATAACAGCCCGCAGCCAGGGCAGGACACGCCCCCGTATGGCCAGAACGCTCCGGCTGCACCGCAGTACGGGCAGAACGCGCCGCAGTATGGACAAAACGCCCCGCAGGCGCCGCAGTACGGCCAGCAGGCCCCGCAGTACGGACAAAACGCACCTCAGTACGGACAAAACGCACCTCAGTATGGCCAGAACGCCCCCGCCCCGCAATACGGGCAGAATCCTCCGCAGTACGGCCAGCCCACTCCCCCGGCCTATGGACAGCAGCCGTTCGGACAGTCCCCCTACGCCCAGTACCCCTCGGAAAAGCCGCAGGCCACCGGGACTGGTGGCATACCGCAGTTGGTCAACGTCTCGTTCTGGCTCCTGATCGCCGCCGCGGCGGTGTTTGTCATCGGCATGCTGATGGGAATCACTATGCTGGATGACCCCATGATGCGCACCACCTTCGAGGACGCCATGCGCAACAGCGGCGCCTCCGGAACCACTGTTAATTTCGACGACTTCAAAGGCGCCCTGGCCGGCTTCCTCGTAGTCATCGCCATTCTTGGCGCAGCAATGTACCTTCTGGTGGCGTTCTTCATCCGCAAGGGTAAGAACTGGGCCCGGGTCCTGGGCACGGTCTTCGCCGCCCTGTCCGTCCTGAGCCTCTTCCAGGTACCCAGCTTCGGGACCCTGGGAACCCTGGCCGGCATCGCTGCGATCGTCCTGCTGTACCTGCCCGCAACCGCGCCCTACTTCCGCAGGCAGCAGCCGTTCGCCAACCCTTACACCACGCCGGGCAACCCGTACGGACAGTAAGTTCCACGCACTGATCCACACCGCAACGGTCGTGGACCCTGCAGCCGCCGAGTAAAACCTAGGCGGTCTGTTCCGGGGTCTGCGCCCGTTGTGCGTGGTAGGCCAGGATCTGCAGTTCGGTGGCCATGTCCACTTTGCGGAGGTTGACGCTGTCGGGGACCTGCAGCATAACGGGAGCAAAGCTGAGGATGCTGTGGACGCCGGCTGCCACCACGCGGTCGCAGACCGCCTGCGCAACCGCGGCCGGCAACGCCAGGACCGCCATGTTGGCGCCGGTCCGGTGAAGCACTGTTTCCAGGTCCGCAACGTCGCTGACGCGCAGCCACCCCACCTCATTGCCCACCACCATCTGGTCGGCATCAAAAATTGCCACCACATCAAAGCCACGGGATTCAAAGCCGCCGTACCGGGCCAGGGCCTTGCCCAGGTTACCGGCGCCCACAATGGCAACTTTCCAATCGTGGGTCAGGCCGAGCGCCGCGGAAATGTGGCGGCTGAGGTATTGGACTTCGTAGCCGACGCCGCGCGTTCCGTAGGAACCCACGTAGGACAGGTCTTTACGGAGGGTCGAGGAGCTGACGCCCGAGGCTTCCGCGAGGGACTCCGAGGACACCCGCTCCACACCGTCGGCCAGCAACGTGTTCAGGGCGCGCAGGTAGATGGTCAGCCGTGCCACGGCCGCAGGCGGAATCTGTTTGGCAATCTCCCCCGTCGGTGCCGCCGGTGGACCGTCTACGGCCCGGGGAGATGCATCCAGCGAACTCACTTTCCCCTCCATTGCCTCGCGTTGTGACTCCACTCTAGATCCCAGCCGCCTCTGCCAACAAAGCAAGCGACATATTTGGCAATCGGTTGCCTACCCGGCCATGGTGCGCTGCAGGACACGCTCAAGCCGTGCCTCGTCGATCTTCCAGAAGTCGCGCTGGACGCCATCAACCAGCACCACCGGTATCTCTTCGGCATACCGCTCCCGGAGTTCGGGCAGGTCGTCAACCAACTGTTCCGTCCACCCAAGTCCCAGAGCAGACGTGACGCGTCCGACGGCGTCGCGCGCGTCCGCGCACAGGTGACAGTTTGATTTGGTGATGAGGACTACCTCCGGCTTGGCCATGCCTTAACCGTATCGCCCTTTGGGCGCCCCGCCGGGGCGCCCACGGCCGCCGGGGGCGCGGCTGAAGTCCTCAAGCTCCGACTATTGACTAGACTCGTGGACATGCCCGAGGAGAAGTACGTCGCTGTAGTCACCCAGCCGGATGCGGTGATGCAGACCGGCGAAGCGGCCTTCTTCGATGTCGACAACACCCTGATGAAGGGCGCCAGCCTCTTCCATGTGGCCCGCAAGATGCACCAGCGCGGCGCATTTACCTTGACCCAGGCCGCCGGCTTCGCCTGGAAGCAGTTTAAGTTCGTGGCCCGGGGCGAGAACATGGATGACGTCCACGCGGTCCGGGACTCGGCCCTCACCCTCGCAGCCGGCATCACGGTGGACGACATCAAGGCACTGGGCGAGGAAGTCTACGACGAAATGATCGCCTCCAGGATCTGGCCCGGAACCAAGGCCCTGGCGCAGCAGCACCTGCGCGTGGGACGGCGCGTCTGGCTGGTCACGGCCACGCCCATCGAGGTTGCCACGGTCATCTCCACCCGGCTGAGCCTTACTGGGGCCCTGGGGACTGTTGGCGAGGTGGCCGACGGCATGTACACCGGCCGGCTGGTGGGCGACATTCTGCACGGCTCGGCCAAAGCTGTAGCCGTCCGGGAGCTCGCCGACGCCGAGGGGCTGGACCTCAAGCGGTGCTGGGCCTACAGCGATTCCTATAACGACATCCCGCTACTGACCCTCGTGGGGCACCCTGTGGCGATCAATCCGGATTCCCGGCTGCGACGGCACGCGCGCGATCACAACTGGCCGGTCTACGATTTCCGCTCCGGCCGCCGCGCTGCCACACTGGGGCTCAAGATGGCGACTGTCGGCGGCGCCATCTACGGCCTGTGGCGGGGCTTCGCGCGCATCCGCGGCCCCCGCATCTAGGCCCCGCATCTAGGTCGCAATAGATGTCGTTATGAGCGCTCATAACCGCATCTACTGCGACTTACTTGGGTGCAGGAGCAACAAAAATGCCCGCCGCCGGGAAGGCAACGGGCATTTTCACGCTTGAAGTATCTCTACTTCTTATTGCGACGCTGGTGACGGGTCTTGCGAAGCAGCTTGCGGTGCTTCTTCTTGGCCATACGCTTGCGACGCTTCTTAATAACTGAACCCACGAAAGTTCCTCACAAACTAGATGCAGTACCTGTCTGATGGAAAAGGTCCGTGGACAGAGCTACAGACAAAAACAACTGACAGATTCTTACAATGACGTAAAACGTTCCTTAACAGGGTACCGCTTCTTTGCGGCGGCCACTGACCGCGGCCGTCCCATAGGCCGAAAAGATGTTTAGGCCGTTTCGGTGTGCCCGTCCACCACCGCACCCTTGAGGTACTGTTCGACGGCACTTTCCGGCACCCGGTACGACCGGCCGAAACGCACCGCGGGCATTTCGCCGGAATGGACCAGGCGGTAGACGGTCATTTTGGAGACGCGCATGACCTCGGCCACTTCGGCCACGGTCAGGAACTTCGCGTTCGAGAAGTTCTGTTCTGCGGACATTTCCCTATTCCTTTGCTGACGGATGACGACTAACCCCAGCTGTGTTCCATTGCGGTGTGCCGATGCTGAGCCATCCACCAACCATGTGATAGATACTCTAGAGGTTCATGGGGCTGTAGTGAAAGTCATTCCGCGTAATCCCTATGCAACACGGCGTTTCCGGGCGGAGGCGGCAAGCTGGTCCAGCACCGAAACCGACACGTCCCATTCCATGCAGGCATCGGTGACGCTCTGCCCGTAGACCAGATCGGACGTGCCCCCGGCGTGCTCGGCAACGTCCAGGTTCTGGGCGCCGCCCACCAGGAAGCTTTCCAGCATGACACCGGCAACAGCCTGCGCCGCCTGGCCACCCTCTTCGAGCTGGGCGCCGATTTCCAGTGCGACTTCGGCCTGCCGGTGGTGGCTCTTGCCGCTGTTGGCGTGGCTGGCGTCCACAATCAGGCGCGGGTTGAGGCCCTTGCCCCGGAGCTTGGCAGAGGCGCTTTCGACGTCGGCTGCCGAGTAGTTGGGCCCCTTGCGTCCGCCGCGGAGAATGACGTGCGTATCAGGATTCCCGGCGGTGGTCACCAGCGCGGCACGGCCGTCGCCGTCGATTCCCAGGAATGCCTGCGCTGCCGCGGCGGCGCCGCACGCGTCCACCGCGACCTGGAGATCGCCGTCGGTCCCGTTCTTGAAACCGATGGGCATGGACAGCCCGGACGCGAGCTGGCGGTGGATCTGGCTCTCCGTGGTGCGGGCCCCGATGGCGCCCCAGGAGATGAGGTCCGCCATGTACTGCGGGCTGATGGGCTCGAGGAACTCGGTGGCGGTGGGCAGTCCGAGCGCGGTGACCTGCTGCAGGAACTGCCGGGCGGTTCGGAGCCCCGTGACCATGTCGTGGCTGCCGTCCAGGCGGGGATCGTTGATGAGGCCCTTCCAGCCCACCGTGGTGCGCGGCTTCTCGAAGTAGGTCCGCATGACAATCAGCAGGTCTTCTTTGTGCTTCTCGGCCTGGCTGACCAGCCGGCGGGCGTATTCGAGGCCGGCCTTGGGGTCGTGGATGGAGCAGGGGCCCACGATGACCAGCAGGCGGTCATCCACGCCGTCCATGATGGCACGGACCTCATCGCGGCCGCGTTCGACGACGTCCGTCACCCGGTCATTCAGCGGCAACTCGGCGATGAGTTCCGCAGGCGTGGGCAGCGGCGTGAATTCGCTGACGCGCAGGTTGGACGTGGATTTAGCGGGAGTGGCTGTCGCGGTGCTCATGTTCGGGGTCCTGTTCCGGAAGGGAAGCGGGCCCAGATCAGAACCCGCCGGAGAAATGGCGAAGGGCAGAGAATGATCTCTGCCCTGTTGGCTCTGAAGGTAGTTGGATGCGTGTCAGTTAGACGCGGGCCCCTCCAGAGCCAACGAAAAATACGCATACCAACGGTTTGTCATGGAAATGACCATAAACCCGGGCCCGCGGATCGCCAAATCAGTCGCGTCACACGCAGAAATGCGAACCTGGCAGTCAGCTCCTAAGCTCCCTAT
>NZ_JANFCZ010000020.1 GCF_024391045.1 Pseudarthrobacter sulfonivorans | reverse complement strand
TTCGAATACTTCCCGAAACAATTCAGTAAATGAATTTCTTTTGTTTCGTTTTTCTTCGCTGCGATGTTTATACATTAGTTGATTCAGTTTTACTTTGCAAATCCAGGTATTTTCCGGATATTCACCTTAGCAAGCTGAATCCGCCCAGCAAAAAACGAAGCTTTCCATCTTTTTTGTGTTTTGCACATGATGAATCGCTTGTATTTGAAGGGGTTTGTCGCCACTCGGCGGCGGCGACTCAGAAAACAATACACGCTCCCCCGCGGCCGTGCAAATCGGCTGCGGAGGAGCGTGCATTGACGCGCAGAAACGGCTAAGGGACCAGGACTTCCACGGTGGCGAGGTTTTTCTTTCCGCGCCGCAACAGGAGGTACTGCCCGTGAAGCAGCTCATCTTCGGAGATGACAGCTTCCGGGTCGGACACCTTCTCGTTGTTTACGTAGGCACCGCCTTCGCTGACCGTCCGCCTGGCAGCGGACTTGCTGTCGGACAGGCCTGAAGCCACCAGCAGGTCAATGATTCCCAGGCCATCCACCTGGATCCTGGCGGAGGGAAGCTCCGACGTCGCTGCTTCCAGGGTTGGCCGGTCCAGCGCGGTCAGATCCCCGTTGCCAAAGAGCGCTGCGGATGCTGCGATGACCTTCTGGGTCGCTTCCACACCATGGACCAGCGCGGTGACCTCAAACGCCAGTTTCCGCTGGCCCTCCCGGGCGAACGGTCGCTCAGCCACGGCGGCGGCAATCGCTTCGATCTCTGCGCGGTTCAGGAACGTGAAGACTTTGAGCCTGTCCACAACATCGGCGTCAGCGGTGTTGAGCCAGAACTGGTAGAAGGCGTAAGGGCTGCACATGCCGGCGTCGAGCCAGATGGCGTTGCCCTCGCTCTTGCCGAACTTGGTGCCGTCGGAATTGGTGATGAGGGGCGTCCCCAGGGCGTGGACCGTCTTGGCCTCCACCTTGCGGATCAGCTCGGTGCCGCTGGTGAGGTTGCCCCACTGGTCCGAGCCGCCGGTCTGCAGCATGCAGCCGTAGTCGCGGAAGAGCTGTAGGTAGTCCATGCCCTGCAGGATCTGGTAACTGAATTCCGTGTAGCTGATACCTTCATCAGAGTTGAGGCGGGAAGCCACAGCGTCCTTGCGGAGCATCGTGCCCACCCGGTAGTGCTTGCCAATCTCCCGCAGGAAATCAATGGCGCTCAGGGGCGCGGTCCAGTCAAGGTTGTTGACCATGCGTGCGGCGTTGGATCCCTCGAAGCTCAGGAAACGGCGGACCTGTGCCTGCAGGTAGCCGACCCACTCGTTCACCGTGTCCTTGGTGTTCAGCGTCCGTTCGGCCGTGGGCCGCGGGTCGCCGATCAGCCCGGTGGAACCACCCACGAGTCCCAGCGGCTTGTGGCCGGCCAGCTGGAGGCGGCGCATCAGGAGGAGCTGGACCAGGTTGCCCAGGTGCAGGCTCGGCGCGGTGGGATCGAACCCGCAGTAATAGGTGACCGGCTCGCCCGCGAGGAGCTTTTCCAGCTCCGCTTCATCGGTGGAAACGTGGACCAGGCCGCGCCACTTCAGCTCCTGCCAGACATTGGCGAAGGTGGGGTCGTTCTGCTGGGATTCGAGATCGTTGAGTTCTGACACGACTTCTAAGTTAGCAGGATCGACGACGCCCGGCCCCGTCATGAACGGAGCCGGGCGTCAGAAGATCAACAGCGGAGCAGCTCAGCCTTCGATACCGGCGGGAATGCCTTCTGCAGCGATCAGCCTGAGCCGCTGCGTGGGACGGGTCATGGCCACGTACAGGTCACCCACGCGGCCGTGCTCGTGATTGAGCATCCGGGACGGCTCCAGCACCACAACGCCGTCGAACTCCAGGCCCTTGGCCTCGCGCGGGCTGATGACCACGATGTCCTGTTCGTAGCTGCCCGCCCCGTTGCCGATTCGCCGGCCATAGACGGCCCGCAGGGCTGAGGTGGCCGCGGGAAGGAGGTCGCCGTCGGCAATGACTGCCAGCAGGCCGCCGTCGAGCGCGTCCAGTTCCTCGGGGAGCACCTCCACGAGGCGGCTGACCACCTGGCCTTGCGCCACCTTGTCAATGACGGGCGCCCAGCGCCCCTCCCGAACAGCCTTGGGCACGGAAACAACCAGCCCGGCCGCGTTGGCCATGCGGGCGGCGGCTTCGGCAATCTGCGACGGCGTACGGTAGTTGACCGTCAGCTCCTCCAGTTGCCAGCGGTCACCGAACATGGGCCCCAAGGCTCCCTGCCAGGAGTTGGCACCGGCGACGGAACTCGTCTGCGCGATGTCCCCCACGATGGTGAAGGATTTCAGCGGGCACCGGCGGACCAGGAGGCGCCACTGCATCGGCGAAAGTTCCTGTGCCTCATCCACCACAATGTGGCCGAAGGCCCACGTGCGGTCGGTGGTGGCGCGCTCGGCGGCCGTCAGCCGGTTCTGCCGCTCCTGGTTCTGCTCCACCAGTTCCTCGGCGGTCATCATGACGTCGACGCCCATATGTTCCATGTTGACCAGCGTCTGTTTGGCGTTGGCCAGGTCACGGGCACGGTCATGCTCCTGCTGGGCAATGCCGCGGCCGGCAGCCGGATCGAGCTCACCAAGGAGCTCGGCCGCTTCGTCCAGCAGCGGGACATCCGCCTCGGTCCAGGGCGCGTCCGAGGGACGCAGCAGCAGTTTCTGTTCCTCGAGGCTGAGGTGCGGGGTGCAGGCCGCCAGCACGGCGGGCTTGCTCAGGAGTTCGGTGATCAGCTTCTCCGGAGTCATGGGCATCCAGCACAGGTTGAGCACGATCCGGACATCGCGGGCAGTGCGGACGTCCTCCGCCAGATAGGAGCGGTCCGCGTTGTTGCCGATGCTCCCGGCCTCCACCAGTTCAGTCATCTGTTCCGTCAGCTCGCGGAGCAGGATTTTGACGAACGTCAGGCGTGCCTCGTTGTGGGGCTTGCCGGTGGACCGGGCGCGTTCGCGAGCCCGGCTGACCTGCCGGGGAGTCAGTACCAGTTTCCGGCCGTCGACCTCCAGGATGCGGTCCTCAGCAGGGATCCGCTGCCGGTTGGCCACGGCATTGGCCACCACCTTCGCCATGTCCAGCCGCCCCTTGATGGCCGCGACATCGGCCTCGGGTTCCGGAACAGCGTTGATGCCCGGCATCAGGCGTCCCAGGCTCGCCATGACCACGCCGGTCTCACCGAGCGAGGGAAGCACACGTTCGATGTACTTCATGAACGACGACGACGGCCCCACCAGCAGCACGCCGGCAGTCTTCAGCCGTTCCCGGTGGGTGTACAGCAAGTAGGCCGCACGGTGCAGTGCGACGGCTGTCTTGCCCGTACCGGGCCCGCCCTGGACCACCAGCGCACCGGAGATGGCGGACCTGATGATGCGGTCCTGCTCCGACTGGATGGTGCTGACAATGTCCGACATCCGGCCCGTGCGCTTCGAATCCAGCGCGGCCAGGAGCGCCCCCTCGCCCTGCAGCGAGGCGTTGTCCGCCAGCATCCCGGCGTCGAGAACGTCATCCTCGATGGCCTTGACTTCACGGCCCTGAAGAATCAGGTGCCGCCGGCGCCGGACGCCCTGCCGGTCGAACGCGGTCGCCTGGTAGAAGTGCCCGGCTTCGGGTGCACGCCAGTCCACCATGAGCCGTTGCAGGTCATCGGTGGTCAGCCCAATGCGGCCAATGTATTGGGCCTCACCGGAATCCAGGTCCAGCCGGCCGAACACCAGCCGGTCATCAACGGCGTCCAACTGGGCCAGGCGGTCCTCGTACAGCGCCGCGAAGGCGTCACGTTCGGAAACATTCTGCATGGTGCCCACGGCACCGGCCCGGCGGACCTGTGCCAACTGCTGGCGCTTCTCGGCGCGTAGCTCTTCCAGCCGCGCGTACAAGCCAGCAACATAATCGCGTTCGTGGGCCAAATCGGCGTCGAGCATTAAACGTTCCCCTATCGCAAAAGACAGACCGTCCATTCTACAACCATTTCGATGAACGTGCCCGCCTGTGGCCTCACCCCCGATGTCATCCAATGTTCACTCTTCCTGCTGCCGCCATCTGTGTCGGCGCCGGCCCCGGACTGATTCAATACTGCAATGCACCACGAGATTGTTCTGACCGGCCACGGGCTTTCACTCATCCCGCTGGCACCGGAGCATGCCCACGCCCTGTATGACTTCGTGGATGAGGCGATGTGGGCCGGCATGGCGGCACCGCAGCCGCACAGCGCCGACGAGCTCGCGGCTTTGTTTGAAGCCAAAACAGCCGATCCTGCCGGCTGGGCCTTCGCCGTGACGGACCAGCGTACGGGCGCCATCTTGGGCACCACCGCCCTGAACGCCTTCGACGCCGGGCAGCAACGGGTCGAGGTGGGCGGGACTTTCTTTGGGCGGCAGTTCTGGGGCAGCCACGTCAACCCTGCCAGCAAGCATGCCCTGCTCGCCTTCGCGTTCGAGGTTCTCGACGTTCACCGGGCCGCTTTCCGGTGCGATGCGCGCAATGTGCGCAGCGCCGCGGCAATCGAACGGCTGGGGGCCACGTTCGAGGGCGTACTGCGCAGTCACCGCACCGCACCGGATGGCACCCGGGCGGATTCGGCCGTGTTCTCGATCCTGCAGCCGGAATGGCCGTCCGTGCAGCAGGACCTGCAGCGCCGGTTGGAGCCGTTCGCCCTGGAGGGCGACGGGGCGGGAGATCATGCCGCGGCCCAGGCTGGAAGCCGGCCTGCGTGCAGCGCCAACGCAGTCTACGCGCGCCGGACCTTCGCGGCCTTGTAGCGGGACACGGTGGGGTCGCCCGGCAACCAAAAACGCCACGGGTAGTCCGCGGAGCCGCCGTCGCCGGAGACCCCCACCCTGGGCCCGGCACCATAGTGTGGCGCCGGAACGGCCGGGAGCCGGAGCCCGAAAGGCTCCACGAGGGCATCGCGTCCGCTGTCCGCGGTGGTGAGCGCCAGGGCGGTGGCGAGCCGCGCGGGACCGCTCGCCAGGTCACGCGGTGATTTCGACGTCGGCCGCCGCACCTGCGCCAGGTGCCGGCCTTCCACCACCTCACCCGCGCGCAGCAGCACCGCGGACGCCGTCCCGGCAGGACCGCAGACGATGTTGGCGCAGTAGTGCATCCCGTACGTGAAGTAGACGTAGAGGTGGCCGGCCGGCCCGAACATGGGTGCGTTGCGCGGGGTTGGCCCGCGGAAGGTGTGCGAGCCGGGATCCGGGTGCAGGGAGTCGCCGGGGCCCATGTAGGCCTCAAGTTCCGTGATGCGGATGGCCACGGTCCCCTCGTGGCTGTTGTGGGTCAGGACGGAACCCAGCAGCAGCGGTGCGATCCTGCGCGCATCACCGGACAGGAACGTTCGGAGCGCGTCCGGCGACTCCTCAGGTCCCAGGGAACTGCTGCTGGCGGTCATCCACCGACTCTACCGAACCCGCACGGCCATGTCCGATTTCCGCTAGCACACCCGTCGTCCGGCTGGCAGGATAGGGGGATGGACTTCTGGCAGCGCTACCGTGCGATCGACGCGCGGGACACCCGTTTCGACGGGCAGTTCTACACCGCTGTCCGCACCACCGGGATCTACTGCCGCCCGTCGTGCCCCGCCCGCACCCCCAAAGCAGCCAACGTCACCTTCTACGAAACCTCCGCCGCAGCGCACGACGCCGGCTACCGGGCCTGCAAGCGCTGCCTCCCCGAAGCAGTCCCCGGGACGCCGGCCTGGAACATCCGGCAGGATGTGGCAGGACGGGCGATGCGCCTGATCAACGACGGTGTGATCAACCGTGACGGGGTGGAGGGTCTGGCGGCCCGGCTGGGCTATTCAGCGCGCCAGCTCAACCGGATCCTCAGCAACGAACTCGGTGCCGGCCCGCTATCTCTGGCCAGGGCGAGCCGTGCCCAGACGGCGCGCACCCTGCTGGTGTCCACGGCCATGAAGCTGGCCGACGTCGCTTTCGCGTCCGGCTTCAGCAGCGTCCGGCAGTTCAACGACACCGTGGTGGAGGTCTTTGCCATGACGCCTACCGCGCTGCGGGCCACGGCACGGCATCGTACGCCCGGGACGGCACCGGCCGCCGCTACTTCCTTGACGCTCAACCTCCCGTACCGTGAACCGTTCCACCCCGGCGTTTTTTCGTTCCTGGCAGTCCGGGCGATCCCCGGGATCGAGGCGGGGACGCCGACGTCGTACGCCCGCACCCTGCGGCTCCCCCATGGCGACGCCCGCTTCAGTGTGAATTACGACGGCGACGCACCCGGGCGGCCGCTGACCCTCACCATCGGCGCGGTGGACCTCCGGGACCTGCCGGCGCTGCTGAGCCGGGTGCGCCGGCTTTTCGACCTCGACGCGGACCCTGTGGCGATCGACAATGCGTTGGCTGCGGATCCGCGGCTGGCCGCCTCCGTTGCAGCCGCTCCGGGGATCAGGATGCCGGGCGCCGTGGATCCGCAGGAGCTCCTGGTCCGGGCCATGATCGGGCAGCAGATCACCGTGGCGGCGGCCCGGACTGCGCTCACACAGCTCGCGGCCGCCGGAAGCCCCAGCCTGGTGCCGGGCGAGGGCCTGGACCGGTTGTTCCCCACGGCGGCCGAGATCGCAGACTCCGGCTACACACTGCTGCGCGGCCCGCAGCGGCGGATTGACGCCCTCCGCTCGGCGGCGTCGGCACTGGCGGCCGGAGAACTGGACCTCGGCTATGGCGACGACCTGCCCGGCCTCAGTGCCAAGCTGCTGCCGCTGCCCGGCGTCGGGCCCTGGACAGTGGGCTATGTGGCGATGCGGGTGCTGGGCGCCCCTGACGTGTTCCTGGCCAATGACGCCGCTGTGAGGAACGGGCTCCGGTCGCTTGCGGCGGGGGCGGAGCGAACCGACCTCCCCGTTTCCGGCCCGCCGGCGCCCGATTTCAGGGAAGTCAGCCCGTGGCGGTCCTACGCGACCATGCACCTGTGGCGCGCAGCCGCGTCAAAGGTCCCCGCACGTGAAAGCAAGGTTTTAGAGAAAGTGATGCCATGAAAGCCCAGCTGTTGACCATGTCCACGCCGGACGGTCCCTTTACCATCCTTGCCGGGAACGGTGCGGTCCTCGCCTCGGGCTGGACCGCCGAACCCGGCGACCTGACCGGCCAGATCCATCCGCAGCTCCGTCCCGACGGGATGGAGGAGGTGACGGACCTCGGTGAGATCTCAGCCGCCGTCGACGCCTTCTACAGCGGGGACCCCGCACGGGCGATGGCCGTGCCCGTCCTGCAGCGGTCGGGCCCCTTCCGTGCACACGCCTGGGATGTGCTGCGCCTGGTCAAGCCGGGTTTCCCCGTCACCTACACCGAATATGCGGCGCTGGCCGGCAACCCCAAGGCGGTCCGGGCTGCAGCCAGTGCGTGCGCGTTCAACGCGGCAGCCCTCTTTGTGCCGTGCCACCGCGTCATCCGGACGGACGGCACGCTGGGCGGCTTCCGCTGGGGCCTGCGCGTCAAGGAAAGCCTGCTGGCTCGCGAAGCGGTCTGAGCCGGGCCCGGCTGGGCGACGCTCTCTCGGTTGATGCAGGAAAACCCGAAACGCTCGATCACCTTCCGCAAGAAAGTGAGCGAGCGTTCCGGCTTAACGCGCATTATCTGCGAGAGCGTTGCAGGGTCAGGCGGCGTACTCCCGTACCCCGGCGAGCTCGGCTTCCAGCGCAACCAGCTGGCGTTCGACGGCGGCCGGCGCCGTGCCGCCCTGGGAGTTGCGGCTGTTGAGCGACCCCTCGGTGGAGAGGACCGTGCGGACCTCGGGCGTGAGGTGCGCCGAGATGGCCGCGTATTCCTCATCCGTCAGGTCCCACAGCTCCACGTCCCGGCTTTCGGCCTGCTTGACCGCTGCGCCGGAAAGCTCGTGCGCTTCGCGGAACGGCACGCCCTGCCGGACCAGCCATTCGGCGATGTCCGTTGCCAGCGCGAAGCCCTGCGGAGCCAGCGACTCCATGCGCTCCGTGTTGAACTTCAGCGTCGCGATCATGCCCGAGACAGCCGGAAGGAGGAGCTCCAGGGTGTCGGCGGCGTCGAAGACCGGCTCCTTGTCCTCCTGCAGGTCGCGGTTGTACGCGAGCGGCAGGCCCTTGAGGGTGGCCAGCAGTCCGGTCAGGTTGCCGATCAGGCGCCCCGCCTTGCCGCGGGCCAGCTCGGCAACGTCCGGGTTCTTCTTCTGCGGCATGATCGAGGAACCGGTGGAGTAGGAATCGTGCAGGGTCACAAAGGAGAACTCCTTCGTGGCCCACAGGATCACTTCCTCCGACACGCGGGACAGGTCCACGCCGATCATCGAGCAAACCCAGGCGAACTCGGCGAAGACGTCGCGGGAAGCGGTGCCGTCGATCGAGTTGTGGGTGGCGGAGAAGAAGCCCAGGTCTGCCGCGACTGCCTCCGGGTCCAGCCCCAGCGATGAACCGGCCAGGGCACCCGAACCGTAGGGCGAAACACCGGCGCGCTTGTCCCAGTCCTGGAGCCGCTGCACGTCGCGCAGCAGCGCCCAGGCGTGGGCCAGCAGGTGGTGGCTGAGCAGGACCGGCTGGGCGTGCTGCAGGTGCGTGCGGCCGGGCATGGCCACCCCCTGGTGCGCCTTGGCCTGGTCCACCAGGGACTCGATGGTGGCCAGCACGCCGCGGGCGATGATCCGGGCGTGGTCGCGCAGGAACATGCGGCCGAGGGTGGCCACCTGGTCGTTGCGCGACCGTCCCGCACGGAGCTTGCCGCCCAGCTGGGTGCCGGCGCGCTCGATCAGCCCGCGTTCCAGTGACCCGTGCACATCCTCATCGGACTCGGCCGGCAGGTACGCGCCGGAGGCAACGTCCTCGTCCAGCCGGGTCAGCGCGGCAAGCATGCCTTCGAGTTCGGCGTCGTCCAGCAGTCCGGCCTTGTGCAGCACGCGGGCGTGCGCCTTGGACCCGGCGATGTCGTAGCGGGCCAGCCGCCAGTCGAAGTGCGTGGACTTGCTCAGCGCAGCGAGGGCGTCGGCGGGGCCGCCGGCGAACCGGCCGCCCCACAGTGCGCCCGTATTCGTCGCTTCGGACTTTTGCTCAGCCACAGGGGCTACTTTCCTTCGACCCGGATGTCACGGCCGGAGGCTACCTTGGCGGACATTCCCCACAGCTCGATGAAGCCGCGCGCCATGGACTGGTCGAACGTGTCGCCGGTGTCGTAGGTGGCGAGGTCGAAGTCATACAGTGAGGTCTCGGAACGGCGTCCGTTGACGATCGCCTGGCCGCCGTGCAGCACCATGCGGATATCGCCGGAGACGTACTTCTGGGTGTCCTCGATGAAGGCGTCCAGGGAGCGCTTCAGCGGGGAGAACCACTGACCGTCGTAGACCAGCTCGGCCCAGCGCTGGCCAACCGTGGCTTTGAAGCGGGCCTGCTCGCGCTCGATGGTGATGTCCTCGAGGTGCTTGTGGGCGGTGATCAGCGCCATGGCACCCGGGGCTTCGTAGATTTCGCGGGACTTGATGCCCACCAGGCGGTCCTCGACGACGTCGATCCGGCCCACGCCCTGGGCGCCGGCGCGGCGGTTGAGTTCCTTGATGGCCTGCAGCGGGGTGACCTTGACGCCGTCGATCGCTACCGGGACACCCTGGTGGAAGCTGATGGTGACCTCATCCGGTGCCGGCGGGAATTCCGGGGTGGCGGTGTAGTCGTAGATGTCCTTGGTGGGCGCGTTCCAGATGTCCTCGAGGTAGCCGGTTTCGACGGCGCGGCCCCAGACGTTCTGGTCGATGGAGTACGGGTTCTTCTTGGTGGTCTCGATGGGGAGGCCCTTTTCCTCGGCGAAGGCGATGGCCTTGTCGCGGGTGAGGGCGAGGTCGCGGACCGGGGCGATGCACTTCAGGTCCGGGCCGAGGGTCTGGATTCCCACTTCGAAGCGGACCTGGTCGTTGCCCTTGCCGGTGCAGCCGTGGGCCACGGTGGTGGCGCCGAATTCGCGGGCAGCCTTCACGAGGTGCTTGACGATCACGGGACGCGAGATGGCGGAGACCAGCGGGTAGTGGCCCTGGTAGAGGGCGTTGGCCTTCAGCGTGGGCATCGCGTACTCGTTCGCGAATTCGTCGGAAGCGTCGGCCACGTAGGCTTCGACGGCGCCGCAGCCCAGGGCGCGCTGGCGGATGGTTTCCAGCGACTCGCCGCCCTGTCCGACGTCGACCGCCACAGCGATGACCTCGGCGCCGGTGGCTTCACCGATCCAGCCGATGGCTACGGAAGTATCGAGGCCACCGGAGTAGGCCAGAACAATACGCTCAGTCACGAAAATGCTCCTTAGTTGTTGGGTTCTTGGTTGTCTTCAAGTTTATGGGGCGAAAATTACTGCGCGGCGTCCTCGGCCAGCTGCAGGAACCGGGCGGCAAGGTCTTGGCCGCCCTGCGGATCCCGGGAGACCAGCAGCACGGTGTCGTCACCGGCGATGGTCCCCAGGATCGAGGGCATCACGGAGTGGTCGATGGCCAGGGCAAGGAAGTTGGCGGCGCCGGGCGGTGTCCGGAGCACGGCGATGTTGGCGGAGGCTTCCGCGGTGACCAGCAGTTCGCCGCACAGCCGGGCCAGCCGCGCGTCCAGGATTTCCTGGCTCACCCCGCTCTTGGCGGCACGCTCGCCGCCTTCGCCGGGCACGGCGTACACGAGGACGCCTTCCTTGCCGCGGACGCGGACGGCGCCGAGTTCCACCAGGTCCCGGGACAGCGTGGCCTGGGTGACCTGGACGCCGTCGTCCGCCAGCAGCGCGGCCAGCTCCGCCTGGGAGCGCACCGATTCACCCGTCAGGATGGCGGTGATGCGCGCCTGGCGGGCCGTTTTGGTGGCCGGGCTGGAGCCCGGCGCTGCGGACGGGACGGACACTAGGACGTGCTCCCGGCACCTTCAACCGGAGACAGGCCCTCGACCACGGCCAGTCCGGACCGGTGCATCAGCCACGCCATCAGCGCCTTCTGGGCGTGCAGCCGGTTCTCGGCCTCGTCCCACACGATCGACTGGGGTCCGTCGATGACACCGGCCGATATCTCATAGCCGCGGTAGGCGGGCAGGCAGTGAAGCACGACGGCGTCATCCGCGGCGTGTGCCATCGCCGCCTCATCGACGGAGTACTCGCGGAACAGCTGCATCCGGGCTTCCTTTTCCGCTTCCTGCCCCATGGAGACCCACGTGTCTGTCGCGACGACGTCGGCATCCTTCAGGGCTGCGGCGGCGTCGGTGGTGATGAGCACCGACCCGCCGGTCTCCGCGGCGCGTTCCTCGGCAGCGGCCACGATCTCGGCGGCCGGGAGGTATCCCTCGGGCCCGGCGATGCGCACGTGCATTCCGGCGGTGACGCCGGCCAGCAGGTACGAGTTGGCCATGTTGTTCGCAGCGTCACCGAGGTAGGCCATGGTCAGGCCGGCGAGTTCGCCCTTGTGTTCCTTGACCGCGAGCAGGTCCGCCAGGAGCTGGCACGGGTGGTAGTCATCGCACAGGGCGTTAATGACCGGCACCTTGGAGTTGCTGGCCATGGCCACCAGGCCGGCATGGGCCCCGGTGCGCCAGACGATGGTGGAGACCATGCGTTCCAGGACCTTGGCGGTGTCCTCCACGGACTCCTTGTGGCCGATCTGCGCCTCGCCCGGGTTGATGATCAGCGCGTTGCCGCCCATGTCCGCGACGCCGGTGGCAAAGGACACCCGGGTGCGGGTGGAGGTTTTGTCGAAGATGACGGCAACGGTCTTGCGGCCGCTTCCCTCGGCGGCGAACGGCTGGACGCTGTACGGGGCGGCCTTCATCCGGACGGCAAGGTCCAGGACTTCGGCCTGCTCGGCGGGGCTGAGGTCCGTGTCCTTGAGGAAGTGGCGGGTGGTGGTTACAGGGGTCACTGCGCGTCCTTAGCTGTCTGGAGGAGTACCGGGAGTGCGGCGAGGAACGTGCCGGCCTGTTCGGTGGTGAGGACCAGCGGCGGAGCAAGCCGGATGGTGTGCGGCCCGGGAGCGTTGACGATGAACCCGGCGTCGAGGCTGGCTGCCACGACGGCAGGTGCCACGTCCGCGTCCAGGTCGAAGCCGATCAGCAGGCCTTCCCCGCGGACTTCCGTGACGCCGTCGACGCCGGCCAGGCCGGTACGGAGGTAGTCCCCCACCGTTGCGACGTTTTCCAGGACGCGCTGGCTGTCGATCGCGTGGAGCGTGGCGAGGGCAGCCGCCGTCGCCACCGGGTTGCCGCCGAACGTGGTGCCGTGCTGGCCCGCGGTCAGGAGCGACGACGTCTGCTCCCCGAAGGTGATCAGCGCGCCGATGGGGAACCCGCCGCCCAGGCCCTTGGCCAGGGTCACAGCGTCGGGCACAATCCCGGCGTCTTCGCTGGCGAGCCACTTGCCGGTGCGGCCGATTCCGGTCTGGACCTCGTCCAGGATCAGCAGGGCGCCGGCCTTCGTGGTCGCTTCCCGGGCTGCCTTCAGGTACCCGGCAGGGAGGGGCCGGACGCCGGCCTCGCCCTGGATGGGTTCCAGGAAGACGGCGGCCACGGTCTCGTCGATGGCGGCTTCCAGTGCTGCGACATCACCGAAGGGTATGTGGACCACGCCGCCGGGCAGCGGCTCGAAGGGTGCCCGGTAGGCTTCCTTGGCGGTCAGGGCCAAAGCGCCCATCGTGCGTCCGTGGAAGGCACCTTCGAGGGCAATGATCTTGGTCCGGGGTGCACCGTTGGGTCCGGTGGCGTTGCGCCGTGCCAGTTTGAAGGCGGCTTCGACAGCCTCGGTGCCGGAGTTAGCGAAGAACACCTTGGAGCCCGCCGGCGCGTGGGCGAGGGCCAGCAGCTTCTCGGCCAGGGCAATCTGCGTGGGGCTGGTGAAGAAGTTGGAGACGTGCCCCAACGTGGCCAGCTGGCTGGAGATGACGGAGGTGACAAACGGGTTGGCGTGGCCCAGGGCATTGACGGCGATGCCGCCGAGCAGGTCCAGGTATTCCTTGCCGTCGGCGTCCCAGACCAGGCAGCCGGCGCCACGGACCAGCACACGCTGCGGGGTACCGAACACACCCATCAGCGACGCGGAGTAGCGGGAGAGCCACTCGGCTCCGGTGGTGTGGCCAACGAGTGCGCTTGCGGCGCTCGGGCTCAGTTCTGTATCGGTCATGATGCGTTCACTTCCTCGTCGGGGACCACCTGGGTGCCGATGCCGGCGGTGGTGAAAGTTTCCAGGAGCATGGAGTGCGGGAGGCGGCCGTCCACGATGTGCGCGCGCTCCACTCCCCCTTCGACGGCTTTGAGGCACGCCTCCATTTTGGGGATCATGCCGGACTCAAGGGACGGCAGGAGCTCGCGCAGTTCCGACGCCGTCAGGGAGGAGATGAGCGAGGACCGGTCCGGCCAGTTGGCGTAGAGGCCTTCCACGTCGGTCAGGATCACCAGTTTGGATGCCCCGAGCGCTTCGGCGACGGCGGCCGCTGCAGTATCGGCGTTGACGTTGAGGACCTGGCCCGTGGTCTGGACGTCGCCGGCGGCCGTCCCGGAGCCGGCGGACTCGATCTCGGGGGCCACCGTCGAGATGACCGGGATCCGGCCGGCAGCCAGGATGTCCAGGATGCCTTCCGGGTTCACGCCCACTACTTCGCCCACCAGGCCCAGGTCCACTTCTTCGCCGTCGATGACGGTTCCGGTGCGGACCGCACGGAGCAGGCCGCCGTCTTCCCCGGACATGCCCACGGCGTAGGGTCCGTGGGAATTGATCAGGCCCACCAGCTCACGGCCCACCTGGCCCGTGAGGACCATGCGGACCACATCCATCGCCTCAGGGGTGGTGACGCGCAGGCCGCCCTTGAACTCGGATTCGATGCCCAGCCGCGCCAGCATGGAATTGATCTGGGGGCCGCCGCCGTGGACCACCACGGGATGGATGCCTACATGGTGGAGGAACACGACGTCCTCCGCGAAGGCACGGCGCAATTCATCGTTGACCATGGCGTTGCCGCCGTACTTGATCACCATGGTGGTGCCGGCGAAGCGCTGGATCCAGGGCAGTGCTTCGATCAGCGTGCCGGCTTTGCTTTGGGCATCGCTCATGGATGTGGTTTCGCGGGTCTGGGTGTTCATGCGGCGGTCTCTCCAGGGTTGCCGGTGGGCTGGCTCAAGGATCTAGCTTGAGTAGGCGCTGTTCTCGTGGACGTAGTCGTGGGTGAGGTCGTTGGTCCAGATGGTGGCTTCGGTGTCACCGGCCTGCAGGTCAATCTCCACCCGGACTTCGCGGGGTTCCAGGTCCACCAGGTTGCGGTCATCGCCGATGCTGCCGTTGCGGCAGACCTGGATGCCGTTGATGGCGACGTTCAGCTGGTCCGGTTCAAACACGGCATCCGTGGTGCCCACGGCGGACAGCACGCGGCCCCAGTTGGGGTCCTTGCCGAAGATGGCGGCTTTGAAGAGGTTGGACCGGGCCACTGAGCGGCTGACGGTTTCGGCGTCGCGCTCGGTGGCTGCGTTGAACGTGCGGATGGCGATGTCGTGGCTTGCACCCTCGGCATCCCCGATGAGCTTGCGCGCCAGCTCGGCGCAGACCCGGGTCAGGCCCTCGCCGAACGCTTCGGCGGACGGAACCGCACCTGACGCGCCGGAGGCCATCAGCACCACGGTGTCATTTGTGGACATGCAGCCGTCCGAATCAGCCCGGTCGAAGGTGACCCGAGTGGCGTCGCGGAGGACGACGTCGAGCATTTCCGCTTCGACCTGGGCATCCGTGGTGAGGACCACCAGCATGGTGGCGAGACCGGGTGCCAGCATGCCGGCGCCCTTGGCGATCCCGCCGATGGTGAATTCCCGGCCGTCCGCATCAGAACCGATGAACAGCGCGGCCTTCGGTACGGAGTCGGTGGTCATGATGGCGTTGCCGGCGTCGGCGCCGCCGTCGGTGCTCAGCGCCGCGGCCGCTGCCTCAATGCCCGGCAGGATCTTGTCCATGGGCAGCTGCTCGCCGATCAGCCCGGTGGAGCAGACAAAAACGTCCGTGGCCGAAATTTCCAGGACCTTGGCGACCTTCTCCGCGGTGCTGTGGGTGTTCTGGAAGCCGGTGGGGCCGGTGCAGGCGTTGGCTCCGCCGGAGTTGAGCACCACGGCGTCCACCCGGCCGTCCGAGACAACCTGGCGGGACCAGTGCACGGGCGCTGCGGCCACGCGGTTGCTGGTGAACACAGCGGCAGCAGCCTTGGACGGGCCATCGTTGACAACCAGTGCGAGGTCCGGCTTGCCGGACGTCTTCAGGCCGGCGGTGACGCCGGCGGCCCGGAATCCCAGGGGGGCGGTAACGGTCACGGGGCAACTCCCTGCAGGTTGAGGCCGGCGGTTTCCTGCAGGCCTAGGGCAATGTTCATGGACTGGACGGCGCCGCCGGCAGTCCCCTTGGCGAGGTTATCAATGACGCAGGTGACGATCACCCGGCCGGTGTGTTCATCAAAGGCCAGCTGCATGGCGGCATGGTTGGACCCGACCACGGACTTGGTGGCGGGCCACTGGCCCTCAGGAAGCAGGTGCACGAACGGCTCGTCGTCGTAGGCGTCGGTCCAGGCCTGGCGGAGTTCCGCGGCCGTAGTGCCGGGTTTGACCTTCGCGGTAGCGGTGGTGAGGATGCCGCGGCTCATCGGCGCGAGCGTGGGGGTAAAGGACACCGTGACACGTTCCCCACTCGCCTTGGAGAGCCCCTGCTCAATCTCCGGCGTGTGCCGGTGGCCGCCGCCCACTCCGTAGGGGCTCATGGAGCCCATGACCTCGGAGCCGATCAGGTTCACCTTCGCGGCCTTGCCGGCACCCGAAGTGCCGGAGGCGGAAACGATCACGACGTCGTCGGGCTCGAGCAGCTTCGCGGCGAAACCGGGCGTCAGCGCCAGCAATGCCGACGTCGGGTAGCAGCCTGGGACGGCGATCCGGGTGGCACCCTTGAGGGCATCGCGCTGGCCCGGGAGTTCCGGCAGCCCGTAAGGCCACGTGCCGGCGTGGGCGGAGCCGTAAAACTTTTCCCACACAGCCGGATCCTCGAGCCGGTGGTCT
Source organism: Pseudarthrobacter sulfonivorans (assembly GCF_024391045.1). Classification (GTDB taxonomy): domain Bacteria; phylum Actinomycetota; class Actinomycetes; order Actinomycetales; family Micrococcaceae; genus Arthrobacter; species Arthrobacter sulfonivorans_B. The sequence continues at coordinate 70,742 of NZ_JANFCZ010000020.1, read as the reverse complement.
GCGCCGGCGTCGATCACCACAGTGCCTTCGGGAAGCTGCGCCGCAATCTCGGCGGACGCGCCGTGCGGGAGCGCCAGGAACACCACGTCATGACCGGCAAGGTTTTCCACGGTGGTGTCTTCGAGGATGCGGCTGGCAAGTCCGTGCAGGTGCGGCTGGAGTTCACCGAGGCGGACGCCCGCATTACTGTGCGCGGTGATGGCGCCAATGGTCACATCCGGATGGCCCGCGAGCAGGCGCAGGACTTCTCCTCCGGCGTAACCGCTGGCCCCGGAGACGGCAACAGAAATAGTCATGGCTAAAATCTTACAGCAAAACTATTCAGTACGCCCGATATTTATGCACGCGCTGCGTCTCGCGCCCGAGGCCAGTTGGACACGTGCGCGTAAGCTGAAGTGAGGGTGATCCTGACCGTGCAGTCCGAATGTCGGCTGCAGCGTTGCCCGTTACTGTGACGAGGCCCCGCTTCATGTCCACCACCCTACACATCCCCGAACGCCCTCAATCGCGCGTCCGTAAGCCGAATGCGGTTGTCCTGAGCTACTCGGAGCTGCTGAAGAGCGTCAAGGCTGAAGGCCTGCTGGAACGCCGCATTGGCTTCTACATCACCTTGTTTGCGAGCCTCGTCCTGCTGATGACTGCAACCTGGTTCGGCTTCGCCCTGATCGGCGACAGCTGGTTCCAGCTCCTCATCGCCGCAGCTGTGGGCGTCCTCTGCACCCAGCTAAGCTTCCTGGCCCACGAGGCCGGGCACCGCCAAATCTTCGCGTCCCGCCGGGCCAACGACTGGACAGCACGGCTCCTCGCCACCTCGGTGGCCGGCATGAGCTACTCCTGGTGGGAGCAGAAGCACGGCGCCCACCACAACCACCCCAACGTCATCTCCAAGGACCCGGACATCGCCCCCGGCCCCATCGCATTCCACACCGAAGCGGTGGCCGACCGGCAGGGCCGGTTTTCGCTCCTGACCCGCAAGCAGGGCTGGTTCTTCTTCCCGCTGCTGTTCCTAGTGGGCCTGGGTCTGCAGATCGATTCAGTCAGGTTCGTCTTTCGACGGGCCAGGGTCACGCACCGCTGGGTGGAGCTCCCCATCCTCCTTGCCCGTCTCGGCGTCCTGCCTGTCCTGGCTTTCACGTTCCTGCCGCTCGGAATGGCCTTCGCCTTCATCGGCGTGCAGCTTGCCGTGTTCGGTTTCTACATGGGCGCATCCTTTGCACCGAACCACAAGGGCATGCCGGTCCTGCCCGCGGACAGCCGCGTGGACTTCTTCAGCCGCCAGGTCCTGACATCACGGAACATCTCCGGCGGCCGTTTTATGGACATCCTGCTCGGCGGCCTGAACCGCCAGGCTGAGCACCACCTCTTCCCCGACATGGCGCGCCCCCAGCTGGACAAAGCCGCCAAGATCGTCCGCGAATACTGCGAAAAGCACCAGGTTCCCTACACGGAAACCACCCTGTTCCAGTCCTACGGCATCATTGTCCGGTACCTGAACACCGTGGGACTCTCCGCCGGGCCCCACTTCGAGTGCCCCATGGCTACGGTCACGCGGCGCTTCTAGGCGGCTGTGAAACTTCGCCGTCGGGAGCCGTTTCCCTAGGATGGTCAGAGGAACCGGCAGGGAAATCCCCGCCGGGAGAGGAGACACCTTATGCATGCCATCGTTGCCCGCCAGTCCGGAGGTCCCGAAGTCCTCGAGTCCGCGGAACTGGAACGGCCCACGCCCGGCCCGGGTCAGCTACTGATCAAGGTGGCGGCCACCGGGGTCAATTTCATTGAGACCTACCAGCGCGGCGGCATGTACAAGGTTGACTATCCCTTCACGCCGGGCTCGGAGGCAGCAGGCACGGTCGAAGAAGTCGGCGAGGGCGTGCAGGGCTTCACCGTCGGCAGCAGGGTGGCAACGGCTGAGGGACAGCAATGCTACGCCGAATACACCGTCCTGGACGCCGCAAAAGCACTCCCCGTTCCCGATGGCGTGGACCTCCACACGGCCGCAGCCCTGCCGCTGCAGGGCATGACCGCCCACTACCTCATCAACTCGTCCTTCAACGTGCAGCCGGGCCAGACAGTACTGGTCCACGCAGGCGCCGGCGGTGTCGGGCTGCTGATCACGCAGCTGCTGAAGACCCGGGGCGCCCGCGTCATCACCACCGTCTCCACCGACGAAAAGGAAGAACTGGCACGGGCCGCCGGCGCAGACGAAGTCCTCCGCTACGACGGGTTCACGGCCGCCGTCCGCGAACTAACGAACGGCGTGGGCGTAGACGTAGTGTACGACGGCGTCGGGAAAGACACATTCGACGGCTCACTTGCCAGCCTGAGGACCCGCGGCTTCCTTGTTTTGTTCGGGGCCGCTTCCGGCGCGGTACCTCCCGTGGATCCCCAGCGGCTCAACGCCGGCGGCTCACTGTCCCTGACGCGGCCCAAGCTGGCCGATTTCCTGGGCAACCCCCAGGAGCGGCTCTGGCGCTCCAGCGAAATTTTCCGGGCGGCTGCGGACGGAAGCCTGAACGTAAGGATCGGCGCGAGCTATCCGCTGGCAGAAGCACGGCGCGCCCACGAGGACCTCGAAGGCCGCCGCACCACCGGCAAAGTCCTGCTGGTACCCTGACCGCTCGGCTGCCAAGGTGAACGGAACATGAACCTTCAACGAATTGTGGACACCTCCCGTTCACCTTGGGCGGGCATAATTCGACGGTGAGTGAGCAAATGCCTGACCTCGTCGGCTCCCTGTCTGAAGGGTTGTACCGCCCCCAGCTGCCCGGTTTGCCTCTGGCCCCGCCCGAGCGGACCCTGATGGCTGTCCTCGAGGACTCTGCTGCCCGGTTCCCCGAGGCGTCGGCGCTCGACGACGGACGGCGTTCCCTCAGCTACGCGGACCTGATGGCCGCCGTGCGGGCCAAGGGGCGTGAGCTGCAGGCCGCGGGCCTCGGCGCCGGCCAGCGGATCGGCGTCCGCATTCCCTCCGGCACGAACGAGCTCTACATCTCGATCCTGGCCATCCTTCACATCGGCGCCGCCTACGTGCCCGTCGATGCGGACGATCCCGACGAACGTGCCAAGCTGGTTTTCGGCGAGGCGCAAGTCGCGGCAGTCCTCACCGGCGACGGCGCAGTCACCTTCCCGGAACCCCAGGAGGCCGGCGGCAGCACCGAATCCGGGCGGACCCGGGCCGAACGACGGCCGGCGGAACCCGGCGACGACGCCTGGATCATTTTTACGTCGGGTTCCACCGGCACGCCCAAAGGCGTCGCCGTCCAGCACCGCTCCGCTGCCGCCTTTGTCGATGCCGAGGCCAGGATCTTCCTCCAGGAGGAACCCCTCGGTCCGCAGGACAGGGTGCTGGCCGGCCTTTCGGTCGCCTTCGATGCCTCCTGCGAAGAGATGTGGCTGGCCTGGCGCAACGGTTCCTGCCTGGTGCCCGCCCCGCGCGCCCTCGTCCGGACCGGCACCGACCTTGGTCCCTGGCTCATCAACCACGGCATCACCGCCGTCTCCACCGTCCCCACCCTCGCCGCCCTGTGGCCGGCCGAATCGCTGGAGAACGTCCGGCTGCTCATCTTCGGCGGTGAGGCCTGCCCGCCCGAACTCGCCGAGCGCCTCGCCGTTCCGGGCCGTGAAGTCTGGAACACTTACGGCCCCACCGAGGCCACGGTGGTGGCCTGCGCCGCTCCCCTCGGCGGCCCCGGGCCGGTCCGCATCGGGCTGCCGCTGGACGGCTGGGACCTGGCCGTGGTGGACACGGACGGGCTTCCGGTCGGCGAAGGCGAAATTGGAGAACTGATCATCGGCGGCGTCGGACTGGCCCGCTACCTGGACCCGGCCAAGGACCGGGAGAAGTACGCGCCGATGCCCGCCTTCGGCTGGGAGCGGGCCTACCGTTCCGGCGACCTGGTCCGCTACGAAGCCGAAGGCCTGGTCTTTATGGGCCGCGCTGACGAGCAGGTCAAACTGGGCGGCCGCCGGATCGAGCTCGGCGAAATTGACGCCGCCCTCCAGGCCCTCCCGCACGTCGCCGGAGCCGCGGCGGCGGTCAAGACAACCGCTGCGGGCAACCAGATCCTGGTGGGTTACCTGGCCGCGGCAGACGCGGATCTGGACCTGACGTCCGCCCGCGTACACCTGGCCGCCAGCCTGCCGGCCCCGCTCATTCCATTGCTCACGGTGGTGGACTCGCTGCCCACCAAGACCAGCGGCAAGGTGGACCGCCACGCGCTGCCGTGGCCGCTGACCGGGTCCGGTGCAGCCGATGCCGATGCCGCACCGCTGAACCTCCCGGAAGATGCCGCCTGGGTTGCCGAGCAGTGGGCCGCCGTTCTCGGCAGTGCGGTAACGAGCCTCGACGCCGATTTCTTCGCCTATGGCGGCGGCTCCCTCTCGGCGGCCCAACTGGTCTCAGCGCTCCGGGTGCGCTACCCCACCATCACGGTTGCGGACATCTACGCGACTCCCCGGATCGGTGCCCTGATTGACACAGCCCGCCAGTCCCTTCCGGAGGGCGTGGCTGCCGGACCCGCTCCGGAAAGGACCGTTCGCCCCACCGCCCTGAAGTCCCAAATCTTCCAGACGCTCATGGGCATTCCCCTGCACATCCTGGTGGGGATGCGCTGGCTGACGTACCTGATGGCGGCCAACAACCTGCTGTCCGCGTTCGCCGGTTTCAGTGCCGCCCCCATCGTGTCCTGGTGGTGGGTGGCGGCGTCCTGGCTGGTCTTCGTCTCCCCGGCCGGCCGCATGCTGATCTCCATCGCCGCGGCCCGGCTCCTGCTCCGCAAGGTGGTCCCCGGCACGTACCCGCGCTCCGGGAAAATCCACCTGCGCCTGTGGCTGGCGGAGCAGATCCAGGATTTGGCGGGCGCGATCAGCCTGGCCAGCGCACCGTGGGTGCCCTACTACGCCCGGGCCCTGGGCGCCAAGATCGGCAACAACGTCCAACTGCACTCGCTGCCGCCGGTCACCGGACTGCTGTCCCTGGGCAGCGGTTCGAACGTGGAGCCGGAGGTGGACCTTTCCGGCTGGTGGATCGACGGCGACGTGGTCCATATCGGTGCCATCCGCATCGGCCCCGGAGCGAGCATCGGTGCGCGCAGCACGCTGATGCCCGGTGCTTCCATCGGTGCGGGCGCCCAGGTGGAACCGGGCTCGGCCGTGCTGGGCAAGGTTAAGGCCGGTCACCACGTGGCCGGCTCGCCGGCCGAACGCCGGGGGAAGGCCAAGCACACCGTCCCGGACGTGCCTGTGGAACACCACGTGATTGGCCGGCTCTGGTTCGTCGGATTTTCGCTCGCGTCGGCCACGCTGGCGCTCATCCCCTACCTGTCCGCCGCGGCCGCGGCCATGGTGGTCTTTGCGTTCATCAGGGGAAGCGATTCGTTGTCCGCCGCCGTGCCGCAGCTCCTGCTCGCCCTCGCGCCTGCGGCCCTGGTCTGGTTCGTGGTCAACCTCCTGCTCGTCCTCGTCACCACGCGGTTGCTCGGCATCGGGCTGCAGGAAGGCTCCTACCGCGTCCGCAGCCGGATCGGCTGGCAGGTCTGGGCCACCGAACGGGTCCTCGACCTGGCCCGCGACCTGCTCTTCCCGGTCTACGCGAGCCTCTTCACGCCGGTCTGGCTTCGCCTCCTCGGGGCGAAGATCGGCAAAAACGTCGAGGCCTCCACCGTCCTCCTCATCCCCAAGATGACCACCGTGGGCGAGGGCGCCTTCCTGGCCGACGACACCATGGTGGCGTCCTACGAGCTCGACGGCGGGTGGATGCGGATAGCACCGGCAAAGATCGGCAAACGCTCCTTCCTGGGCAACTCCGGCATGACCGCCGCCGGCCGGAACGTGCCCAAGAACTCGCTGGTCGCCGTGCTGTCCGCCACGCCGGCCAAAGCCAAGTCCGGAACATCCTGGCTGGGCAGCCCGCCCGTGCGGCTCCGGCGCACCGCCATCGCCTCGGACGATACGCGCACCTACGAACCGCCGCTGCGGCTCAAGTTCGCCCGCTGCCTGTGGGAGCTGGGCCGCTTCGTCCCCGTGGTCGCCACCGTGGCAATTGCCGCGGGCGTGATGCTTGCCTTCGACTGGCTGGCAACGGTCTACAACTACGGCATTGCCGCGGCGGTGGGCGGAGTGGTGATGCTGGTGGCAGGTGCCGTGGCGGCGGGCAGCGCCGTCGTCGCCAAATGGGTCCTCGTGGGACGGATCCGCGAAGGTGAGCATCCCCTGTGGAGTTCCTTCATTTGGCGGAACGAGGTAGTGGACACGTTCACCGAGATGGTCAGCGCCCCCTGGTTTGCACGTGCAGCCACCGGGACGCCGGCCTTGGTCTGGTGGCTCCGGTGCCTCGGCGCAAAGATCGGCCGTGGCACGTGGTGCGAAAGCTACTGGCTGCCCGAGGCCGACCTTGTAACCCTCGGCCGGAACTCCACCGTCAACCGTGGCTGCGTGGTCCAAACGCACCTTTTCCATGACCGGGTGATGAGCCTGGACACTGTTACGCTCGAAGACGGAGCAACCATGGGACCGCACGGCGTGATCCTGCCCCAGGCGAGCATCGGCAACGGTGGAACAGTAGGACCGGCGTCGCTGGTCATGCGTGGCGAATCCGTTCCGGCCGCGACGTACTGGATGGGCAACCCGGTGAGTCCCTGGAACGGGCCCGGGAAGTCTGCGCCCAAACCAAGGTAGCCCCGCACCACCTGCCTGCCCGCCCCCTGATCGGAAAGACCGTCTTATGAGTTCCCCCGCACCGAGCCCCGCGGTCGCCAGTACCGGCCCGTCAACCACCTCGGAGCAAGGCCCGTCAGCGCCGGACCCCTACGTGCCCGGCCACGGCACCAACGCCTATCGGGTGACCCGGTACGAACTGGAACTTGATTACAAGCTCAGCAGCAACCGGCTCAGCGGGCGCGCGGTGCTGCACGCTGTCACGCAGTACACCACGTCGGCCCTGGTTCTGGACCTGACCGGACTCCGGGCCACCAAAATCCAGCTCAGTGGCCGGCGCGTGCGCAAGTACAGCCAGCGGGCGGACCAGCTGGTGATCATTCCTGAGGCCGCCCTGCCGGCCGGCGAGGCCTTCACCCTGGACATCAGGTACGAAGGCAATCCTGCTCCCCGGCGTGGCCTCTGGGGCGAAGTCGGCTGGGAGGAACTGACCGACGGCGTCCTGGTGGCGGGCCAGCCCAACGGCGCTGCCTCCTGGTTCCCCTGCAACGACCATCCGGGTGAAAAAGCCAGCTACCGCATCAGCGTGACAACCGATGCCAACTACCGGGCGGTCTGCAACGGCGCCCTGGTCTCCCACAGCAGCAGGTCAAGCCGCGAGACGTGGGTTTACGAGCAGCCCGAGCCCATGGCCACGTACCTTGCCACGGTCCAGATCGGACGGTACGAGCTCCTCAGGCTGGATGCGGCCACCAGCACCGCGCAGGTCGCCCAGTTTGCAGCGGTGCCGGCCCTGTTGACTGAAGCGGCCCGGAAAGGCCTGGCCAGGCAGCCGGAGATGATGCGGACCTTCACCAGCTGCTTCGGGCCCTACCCGTTCCCGGAATACACCGTGGTGGTGACCGAAGACGAACTGGAAATACCCCTCGAGGCGCAAACGCTCTCCATCCTGGGCCGCAACCACCTGACGCAGGAATGGGAGTCCCAGCGGCTGATCGCCCACGAGCTGGCCCATCAGTGGTTCGGTAACTCCCTCACTGCCGCAACGTGGGGGGACATCTGGCTGCACGAGGGCTTCGCCTGTTACGCCGAATGGATTTGGTCCGAAGAGGCCGGCGTCATGCCGGTGGCGGACCGGGCTGCGGCGGCCTGGCGGAAGCTGGCATCCGGCAGCCAGGACATCGTTATTGGTGACCCGGGTCCGGAGCTGATGTTCGATGACCGCGTCTACAAACGCGGAGCCCTGGCCCTGCATGCCCTTCGCGTCCGGTGCGGCGACCTGGCGTTTTTCGCCCTCCTGCACGAATGGACCACCACCCACCGGCACGCGTCGGTGTCCACCGCCGCGTTTATCCTCACGGCAGACCGGACCACCGGCCTGGACACCGAGGCACTGCTGCACCCGTGGCTGTACGAAACAGCCCTGCCGCCGTTGCCTGTTCGCTGACGGCAGGTGCCGCTGACGGGCTGCGCCCCCATCGTGCGGCGGTCCGTGCGCTAAGGGTCCGTGCGCTAAGACGGAGAGGCTGAAAGCGCGACGGCGGCACGGAGGTCACGTGGCAGGCCCGCCTCTCCGGGGGCGAGGTCCCTCAGTTCCGCTCGGTGCAGGACATCCACGGTGTCCGGGGCTGCAGTAAGCCCGCGGCCGGTCATTTTCAACCATGCTTCCTTGCGCGCCCACAGCCGCGCCCGTTCGTGCAACAACGCCGGCCCGGACAGCCCGGCGAGGGCCTCACGCTCGGCTCGGGTCAGGGCAACGCCGTCAAACCCGTCAAAGTCCAGCCGCGCAGGGTCCTCCAGGTCCACGCCGATGGTCACACCGGCAGGAGGTTCCACCACGGCGCCGAGCAGGACCCACCCGGAGCTCCGGGACAGGCTGAGGGCCAGCGGCACGGGCACTCCCTGCAGTGCATAACCCGGCCTGCCATGGGAGCGCTCCGGACCGGTCCCGCACCGGGGGCAGCTGAAGTTGGTGGTGAGGTCCGACGCCGGGACATCCAGCAGTTCCGCGGCGAACCTTCGCAGCGCCAGCCGCCCCGCCACAAAGCCGGCCCGCGGTCCCGGCGCCAACGCTGCGGCCCGCTCCAGCTCTGCCGGGCCCAACAAGGAAAGCCCGCCGGCCGCCGTCGGGCCCGTTATGAACCCTTCCGGCTCCCCCGGCAACCCGAACTGCCCTCCCGGATGGCCGGGAGGGCAGGAACGCAGGACCGGAACCACAATTGCCGGTCCCGCCACGGAGATCAGCGCCTAGCGCTGGACAGCGCCGAAGCGCTCGGCGGCCAGGGCGACGGCGCTTTCACGCGCGGCCGAGGCTTCGTCGGCCGTCAGGGTGCGGTCTGTGGCACGGAACCGCAAGCCGAAGGCCAGCGACTTCTTGCCTTCTTCGATACCCTTGCCCGCGTACACGTCGAACAGCGCCACGTCTTCCAGCAGTTCACCGGCGCCTTCACGCAGCGATTCGAGGACCTGATCGGCAGGGATGTCCTGCGGCACCACCAGCGCCACATCCTGGGTGGCTACCGGGAAGGTGGAGATGTGGCGGGCGACGATGACGTCCGCCGCAGCTTCAAACAGGGCATCCGCGTTGAACTCCAGCGCCACCGAGCGGGCCGGCATGTCGTGCGCGGCGAGGAGCTTCGGGTGCAGCTCACCGGCGTAGCCCACCACTTCACCGGTCCGGAGCGAAAGCTTCGCCGCCCGGCCCGGGTGGAATGCCTGGTGTGCGCCCTGGCTGACCACCATCTCCACGCCCAGAACGTCGCCGGCGAGCCGGGCCACGTCCAGTGCATCTGCCCAGTCCCACAGCCGTGGCGTGTGGCCCGCGGCGGCAGGTGAATCGTGGCCGGTCAGCACAGCGGCGACGTGCAGCGGCTGGTCCGGGACGCCGTCGTACAGCGCGTCCAGCACCTCATCGGCAGGCTTGACGCCGAGCGGCGGGATGGAATCTGTACCCATGCCCTCAGTGGGCAGGAACACCAGGCCGGATTCAAAAAGCGCCAGGTCGCGGAAACCCCGGGAGTGGTTCCTCTTGGCCACCTCGATCAGGCCCGGAAGGATGGACGTGCGCAGGTAGCCGTGTTCCTCGCTGATCGGGTTGGCCAGCTTGATCGCGCTCCGGGCCGCACCGGGCTCGGCGACGCCGAAGGTCTCGTTGGCGGCCTTGGAGACGAACGGGTAGGCCAGGACTTCGGTCAGGCCGGCATCCGCAAGTGCCTGGATGAGCCGGCGGCGCTGCTGCTGCACGCGGGTCAGGCCGCGTCCGGGAGGGGCAACCGGGAGTGTGGCGGGGATCTTGTCGTAGCCCACCAGCCGGGCGATTTCCTCGGTGAGGTCCTCTTTGGTTTCCAGGTCATTGCGCCAGCTGGGCGCGGTAACCGTCCAGCCGCCGTCGGCGTTCTCCACCACTGCGCCGAGATCCTGCAGCGAGGTGACGATCTGTGCCTCGGTGAAGTCGATCCCGATCCGCTGGGCGGCGAAGCCCGCAGGCAATGCGATAGTCACGGCGTCGGGCGCGGTCCCGACGTCGGTCCCGGCCTGGTCAGCGACGCCACCGGCGAGCTCCACCAGGAGGTCAACCACACGCTGGGCGGCGATGTCGGCCACGTGCCAGTCGACGCCACGCTCGAAGCGCTTGGACGCCTCCGAGGGCAGCTTGTGGCGGCGGCGGGAGCGTCCGATCGACACCTCGTCGAAGTGTGCGGCCTCCACCAGGACGTTCGACGTCGAATCGCTCACCTCGGTGGCGGCGCCGCCCATCACACCGGCGATACCGATCGCGCCGGAACCGTCCGTGATGAGGAGGTCCTCGACGTCGAGCGCGCGCTCCTTGCCGTCCAGGGTGGTGACCTTCTCCCCTGCGACGGCCCGCCGGACCACGATGTCGCCGGTGAGCTTGTCCTGGTCGTAGCAGTGCGTGGGCTGGCCGAGTTCGAGCATCACATAGTTGGAGATGTCCACCGGGAGCGAGATGGAGCGGATCCCGGCCAGCCGCAGCCGGGAGGTCATCCACGGCGGCGTCGGCTTGGTGGCGTCGACGCCCCGGACCGTGCGAACCACAAAACGGTCGCAGCCGGGCGTACCGTAGATCGGCGCGTCGTCGTTGAGCTTGACGCCGTAGCCGCCGGAAAGTTCCGTCGGCGCCGCCACCTTTGACGCCGGGTCGGTGAAGACCGTTCCGGTGGCGTGGGCGTATTCCCGGGCCGCCCCGCGGATGGAGAACGCGTAGCCGCGGTCCGGCGTCACGTTGATTTCGGCTGCCTGGTCGTATAGGCCCAGCAGTTCCATGGCATCCGTGCCGATTTCGGGGTCGAGCCCGATCCGGGACAGCACCAGAATGCCGTCGTGGTCCTCGCCGATGCCGAGTTCGCGGACGGAGGCGATCATGCCGGCGGAGAGGTGGCCGTAGGTCTTCCGCGCGGAGATGTGGAAGTCTCCGGGCAGGACGGCACCGGGCAGCGTGACCACTACCTTGTCGCCCTCCACGAAGTTGTGGGCGCCGCAGATGATCCCCTGCACACCGGAGGGGTCGATGCCCTCGCCGGTCAGGGTCTGCGCCTGGCCTTCGGGGACAACGCGGACCTGGCACCAGTTGATGGTTTTGCCGTTGGTCTGCGGTTCCTTGACGATGCTCAGGACCTGGCCCACCACGATGGGGCCCTGGAGGCTGTCTGTAGGGCGGTGGACAGCCTCTTCTTCAAAGCCCACCTTGACCAGTTCGGCCATCACGTCTTCGGCCGTTGCGCCGGCCGGTACTGCTGCGAATTCACGCAGCCAGGAAATTGGGATACGCACTGTTAGATCTCCATCCCGAAGTGCTCGCTGAAACGTACATCGCCTTCGATCATGTCGCGCATGTCGCCGACCTCGTTGCGGAACATCAGCGCACGCTCGATGCCCATGCCAAAGGCGAAACCTGAATAAATGTCCGGGTCGATGCCGGCCGCGCGGAGCACGTTGGGATTGACCATGCCGCAGCCGCCCCATTCGATCCAGCGCGGGCCGCCCTTGGCGCCCGGGTGCCAGATGTCCAGTTCGGCGGACGGCTCGGTGAACGGGAAGTAGTTGGGGCGGAGCCGGACCTGGGCTTCGTCGCCGAACATCTGGCGGGTGAAGTGCTCCAGCGTGCCGAGGAGGTCGGCCATGCTCAGGTTCTTGTCGATGGCCAGGCCCTCGAACTGGTGGAACACGGGCGTGTGTGTGGCGTCGAGTTCGTCGGTGCGGAACACTTTGCCCGGGCACAGCACGTAGATGGGCACTTCGCGTTCCAGCATGGAACGGACCTGCACCGGAGACGTGTGGGTGCGCATCACGAGGTGCGCCTCGGGCGGCTCCACGAAGAAGGTATCCTGCATTTCCCGGGCCGGGTGGTCCGGTTTGAAGTTCAGCGCATCAAAGTTGAACCATTCGGATTCAACCTCCGGGCCTTCGGCGATTTCCCAGCCCATGCCCACGAAGATGTCCGCTACGCGGTCCTGCAGTGTGGAGAGCGGGTGGCGCGCGCCGGCACGACGACGGCGCGGTGCGGCGGTGACGTCAACGGTCTCTTCGACGAGAATCCGGGCGTCGTTTTCGGCTTCGAGCTCGGCGGTACGGTCCGCGAGCGCCTTGTTGACCTTGCCGCGGGACGAGCCCATGAGCTTGCCGGCCAGGGCCTTCTGGTCTTTCGGCAGGCGTCCGATCTCGCGGTTGGCCAGGCTCAGCGGTGACTTCTCACCGGTGTGCGCCAGCCTCACCGCCTTGAGTTCGTCAAGGGAGCCTGCACCGGCAATGGCGGCGACGGCCTGGTCTACAGCGGCAGTGATGGCGGCTTCATCCGTGGGATTCGGGATGGCGGCGCCCGGCAAAGTTTCAGTCATCTACTGTTCTTAGCTACGAGTCGGGGCTGCCGGTGACCGGTGCAGCCGTCCGCGGGTTCCCGGCAGCGCATCCGTCACTGGCAGGTCATCTTGTGCATCCATGCGGGACGGATGCACTCGATGACCAGGGCAGGGCCGCTCGCGAAATACCCGGCTGGAAATTTACCGACTGGAAATTTACCGGCTCGAAAATTACCGGCTCGAGAATTACCGGCGGTCACTATCCACCAGTCTAATTGAACCCTCCGGCTACCATGGCCTCATGACTGAACGTCGGCGCCTGGCAGGAGTCCTGCCGGTGTTGCCTGTGCAGAAATTAGTCGCGTCATGGATGGCTCAAACTCCGGCGCACTCAACGGGGCGGTCGACAGGGCGCTCAAGGACCCGCCTGGCAGCGCGTCTGACGGCGGGACAACGCGCCCGGCAACTCGCCAACCTGGTAAACGGAACAACTCTTCTGGGCCTTGCCCTGGCCCGGGCCGCGGGGACTGCGCTCCATCAAGGGCCGCGGGGCCTCGTCATCGCCTCGGACTATGCCTGGCGCATCCCCTTCGCGGGAGCGTTCACCCTGGGCAACGTGGTCTTCTGCCGGATCCACGCTGAACAGCTTTTGAACCGTCCCGCTCTCCTGGGCCATGAAGAAATCCACTGCAGCCAGTACGCCTGGTGCCTGGGGCTGCCCTTCCTGCCGCTGTACTTCCTCGCGGCGGGCTGGTCGCAGCTCCGGACCGGCAACCCGGGCTCGGCCAACTTCTTCGAGCGGCAGGCCGGCCTCGCCGCCGGCGGATATGTTGACCTGAGGACACCAGGGAAGGCTCCTGGCAGCACCGGCGGAATCGGGGTCTGACAATGGGAATCGAGGTCTGACAATGGCGGGCGGCAGCACCATGAGAACCATCACCGTGACCGGCACCGGATCCGCCGAGGCTGCGCCTGATCTGCTGACCATTTCAATGGGCGTTGAATGCCGGGGGGACGGTGTCGGAGCCGCGTACCGCGACGCTGGTATGGCGTCCGCAGCCGTCACCGGTGCGCTCCGGCAGCACGGAGTGGCCGACGCGGATATCCGGACGTCCGGGCTCAATGTCCGCCCCGAGCTTGTCTGGCGCGAGGGCGAGGGCCAGCAGGTGGCCGCGTACGTCGCCTCCAGCGTGCTGACTGTGCGCGTCCGGCGGGTGGCCGCGGCTTCCGCCGTTATCGCTGCCGCCGTTGACGCCGGCGGGGACAACGTCCGGCTGAACGGCCTCGATCTCGGCTTCGCGGACGAATCTGCCCTGCTGGCCAGGGCACGCGAAGCCGCATGGAAGGAGGCAACTGCGGCTGCGGAACAGTTTGCGTCCCTGGCGTCAGCGCGGCTTGGCGCGGTGGTGTCCATCGCTGAACACCCCCTCTCGCCAGGGCCCGTCCCGGTGGGCAGGCTCGAGCGGGCCGTGGCCGCAGACGCCATCGGCGTCGAGGCGGGCCACGCGAGCCTCGGCGCCGGCGTCACCGTGGTGTGGGAACTGCTGGCCTAGGGGCGCTCCTTCGTAGCCCCGTATCCGCTTAGCCCCGTATCCGCGTTTACACACAACACGGCGCCGAAGGTCCTTGACTTAATTTCGAACATATATTCGAATAGATGGCATGAGATGGGATGCACAGGCTTTGATGCAGCGGCCCGCCGAGGACGCCGGAAGCATGGCATCACCCGCCCTCCTTCCGTTGGCCGGGCTGGTCCGGTCAGTCACCACTCCCGAATTCGCCGGCATCACCTTCCATGAGGTCACCGCCAAATCGGTGCTCAACAAGGTGGTTTCCGGTTCCAAGATGCCCTTCGAATGGACCGTCAACCCCTACCGCGGGTGCAGCCACGCCTGCGTGTACTGTTTCGCCCGCAAAAGCCACACGTATCTGGACTTCGACGCGGGACTCGACTTCGACAGCCAGGTGGTGGTCAAGGTCAACGCTGCCGAGGTCCTCCGGAAAGAACTGGCCAAGCCCTCCTGGGGACGCCATCAGGTAGCTCTGGGCACCAATACGGACCCCTATCAACGCGCGGAAGGCCGGTACCAGCTGATGCCGGGAATCATTGCAGCGCTGGCGGACTCCGGCACGCCGCTCTCCATCCTCACCAAGGGAACCCTGCTGGCGCGCGACATTCCGCTCCTCAAGCATGCAGCTGCCCAGGTTCCGGTGGGTGTTGGCATCTCGCTGGCCATGACCGACGAGGCACTGTCCGAGGCTGTGGAACCCGGCACGCCAGGACCCCGGGCCCGGCTCAAGCTCATCTCCCGACTCCGCGACGCAGGGCTCCCCTGCGGTGTGATGGCCATGCCCATCCTGCCCTGGCTCTCCGACAGCGATGAAGCGTTGGATGCACTCTTCGGATCCCTGGCCGCTGCCGGCGCCACGGGAGTGACGGCCGGCGCCCTGTACCTGAAGCCGGGCACCCGGGAATGGTTCATGCAGTGGATCGCCAAGACCCATCCGGAGCTTGCAGGCCGTTACCGCCGGCTCTACGGCACAGGATCCTACGCGTCAAAGGAATACCGCACCTGGCTCGCGGCGAAAGTCCGGTACTTCAAGCAGCGGCACGGATTCACCGGCGGCCACGGCTTCAGCCACCGTGACCTCGAGGATGATCCCCGGAGCGAGGAAGCACGGTACCCGGAGGGGAGCCTGCCTGTTTCCGGCAAGACCGGCAGCAACGCGCGGACCGGCATCGAGGACCCGGCAGTTCGCCAGCCGACCCTCTTTTGACGCGGGGACTTACTCCATTCACGCCATTCACACCGTGCGGCAGAGCGCGGCG
Source organism: Pseudarthrobacter sulfonivorans (assembly GCF_024391045.1). Classification (GTDB taxonomy): domain Bacteria; phylum Actinomycetota; class Actinomycetes; order Actinomycetales; family Micrococcaceae; genus Arthrobacter; species Arthrobacter sulfonivorans_B. Next base: position 55,442 of record NZ_JANFCZ010000020.1, on the reverse strand, counting down.
CGGCCCATTTGAGCTAGCGCAGCCCATTGAGGCCAGCGCAGCCCGTTTGAATCAGGGCGTACTGAATCAGGACGTGCACTGAATCAGGGCGCGTGCTGAATCAGGGCGTGGGGGCGTGCAGCACCTGTGGGCTGAGGGCATCCAGCAGGGCCTGCACAATGGGAAAATCGGCGGGAATCCAGGGAAGGTCAAGGACTGCCTGGCGGTCTGCCAGGCCTACCCACCGCAGTTCGTCGTGGTCTTCCAGCGGACGCGGCTCCCCGTCGGTGACTTCGGCCTGCCACACCCGCATGCTGGCCCGCTCGTTCAGACGCCAGCCCGCGGGTGCTGCGGCTGGCAGCTCAGCCCCGAGGCTGACCCGGACGCCGAGTTCTTCCCGTAGTTCACGGTGCAGCGCGGCCTCACATTCTTCGCCGTCCTCCACCTTGCCGCCGGGGAATTCCCAGAGCCCGGCGAACTGTTCGGGAGCCGTCCGCCGCGCCACCAGCATGCGGGCGGGGCGCTCCAGGGAATCCAAAATTGCGGCGCCGACTACCTGTATCTGTTCAGTCACCGCCCCAGTCTATGTAGCGGCCACCCGCAATAGGGGACAATGGACGGGAAGCTGTTGTCCAGGGCCCGCCTGGAATACCTGCGCCCGGCTCGCGGTTCCCCTGGGTGGCTCCGGCTGGCTCTTTCCCGGAACCATCCGAGCATTCCCATTGCATCCCAAACCCCTTGAAAAGCAGGCCCATGAGCAGCACCACCCGAACGTCCACAACGTCCAGAGTGAAAACTCCCAACATCGGTGCGGCCATCTTCGCTTTGGCCATGGGCGGCGTGGGGATCGGCGTTACTGAATTCACCATGATGGGCCTGCTGAAGGAAGTGGAGCAGGGACTCAACATCAGCACCCCTGAAGCGGGGCACCTCATCTCCGCCTACGCCTTGGGAGTGGTGGTGGGTGCGCCGCTCCTCGCGGCGGTGGGCGCTAAGCTTCCCCGCAAGCACCTCGCACTCGGGCTGATGTTGTTCTTTACCCTGGCGAACCTCACGTCCTACATCGCTCCGGACTATGGAAGCATGCTCGTGTCGCGATTCGCGGCCGGGTTGCCGCACGGCGCATTTTTTGGCGTCGCGGCCGTGATCGCCGCCTCCATGGTTCCTGCAAGCCGACGCGGCTGGGCCATTTCCATGGTGATGGCTGGCCTGTCAGTGTCCAACGTGATCGGCGTGCCCGCAGCCACCTGGGTGGGCCAAACCTTCGGCTGGCGGCTGCTCTTCGTCCTCGTCGGCGGCATAGGCGTCCTGACGCTGGCGCTGCTGTGGAAATTCGTTCCGTACCAGGCGCCCCATCCGGACGCCAGCATCCGGCGCGAGTTGGGCGCGCTCAAACGGCTGCAGGTCTGGCTGGCCATCCTCATCGGCATCGTGGGCTTTGGCGGTTTCTTCGCCACCTACACCTACATTGCGCACACGATGACGATGGTTGCCGGTATCCCCGCTTCCTTGCTGCCCCTAGTGGTTGCGCTCTACGGACTGGGCATGGTTGCCGGAACCGTGGTGGGTGGCAGGCTGGCGGACAAGTCGGTGATGGGGACGCTGTACTGGGTCCTGCCCGGCATTGCGGTTGCCTTGGTGGTCTACGCCATCGCTGTTCACTGGCCGTGGTCGGCCCTGGCCATGGTTTTTGTGGTGGGTGCGTCCGGCTCCATGCTCGTGCCGGCCCTGCAGACCCGTCTGCTGGATGCCTCACCGGACGCCCCCTCCCTGGCGTCATCCCTCAACCACGCGGCCCTAAACGTTGCAAATGCACTCGGCGCCTTCCTGGGCGGCCTAGTGATCGCCTGGGGGTGGGGCTTCGTAGCGCCCGCGCTGGTGGGTGCGGTGCTGGCCCTCCTGGGTCTGGCAGTCGCGGTGGCCAGTGGCCTGCTGGAACGGAAGAAGCCATTGGCTGCCTGACCGGGGCGGCTGGCAGATCAGGGGTGCGGATCCTGCGCCGTTGACGTTGCGGGATCCTCGCCGGCGGCAGGCAGCCCTTCACGATACAGATCCGGTTCCAGATAGATCACGCGCGCAATCGGAACAGCGCTGCGGATCCTGGACTCCGCGCCGTCAATGGACGCCGCAATGTCCTTGCCCGTTTCGGCGGCCCCGACGGAAATCTTTGCAGCCACCAGCAGTTCTTCCGGTCCGAGGTGAAGGGTCTTGAGGTGGATGATGCGGTTGTGCCCGCCCGCCTCGATGGCCTGACTGATCCGGGCCACGTCGTCGCGCGTGGCCGACTCGCCCAGCAGCAAGGACTTCGTTTCAATCGCCAGCACCGCCGCGATCGCCACCAGCAGCAGCCCGATCATGCCGGTGCCTGCAGCGTCCCAGATGCCGTTCCCGGTGATAAGCGTCATGCCGACTCCAACGAGCGCGAAGGCCAGGCCCAGGAGCGCCCCGAAGTCCTCCAACAGGATTACCGGCAGCTCGGGCTGCTTGGCGGTACGCACAAAGCTCACCCAGCCCTGCTTGCCACGAATCAGGTTTGACTCGCCGATGGCTGTCCGGAAGGAGAAGGACTCAGCCGCGATGGCCCCGATCAGCACGGCCAGTGGAACCCACCAGAAATCCCCTTCAATGCCATGCGGATCCTTCAGCTTTTCCCATGCTTCGAAGAGCGCGAAGAGACCGCCCACGCTGAAGAGCACGATGGCGACGATGAAGGCGTAAATGTAGCGTTCGCGGCCGTACCCGAACGGGTGTTCCGCGTTGGCCGCCTTGTTGGCGCGTTTTCCACCGATCAGCAGCAATAGCTGATTACCGGAGTCGGCTACAGAGTGGATGGCCTCGGCCAACATGGACGAGGACGAAGTGAGGATGAACGCAAGGAACTTGAGGACGGCGATGGTCAAGTTCGCGGCAAGAGCCGCGACGATCGCCTTGCTACCGCCATTTGCAGCCACCGGGACTTCACCTCATTCACGGTTGGAAACGAGCAGGATGATCTGCGACGCCTGAACGGGTGACGCCTCACGCTTACCGTACCTTTTCACCCTGAAGATACCCACGGGACACAGGCACTAAGCCTGCTGACAATGGCGCGCCCCTATGTTAGCTTGAACACTAATCGGGACATATAAATCCCGACGAAATATGAAGGAGGAGACATGGGCTTTCTAGGCTGGATCATTCTCGGACTCATAGTAGGTGCAATCGTTAAGGCAGTCATGCCCGGCAGGGTCGGCGGCGGCTGGGTCACCAGCTTGGTGCTCGGCGTAGTCGGGGCAATTGTCGGTGGCTGGATCGGCGACCTGCTCTTCGGCGGCGGCAAGATGGAATTCTGGAACCTCGGTTCCTGGCTTCTGGCCATCGTTGGAGGCCTCGTCGTTGCCGGCATCTACGGCGCCATCACCGGACGCCGGGGTTCCACCCGCGCGCCTTAGTCACTTCACGCACCGTATCGATACGAAAGGCCCCGACACTTCGGGGCCTTTCCCTATTCTCCGAAGGTGCCCGCTAGCCCGCCTGGCCGGTTTCGGACCGCTCCTGTTGGGACCGTGCACTCGCGTAGAGGCAAACCGTAGCGGCCGTACCCAGGTTGAGGCTCTCCGCGGCACCGTAGACGGGCACGGCGACACGGTGGTCAGCCAGGGCCAGTTCGGCGTCTGAGAGCCCCTGCGCTTCGTTTCCAAAGAGCCACGCCGTGGGTGCCTCCAACGGAAAGAGCGATTCGACGCCGGATGAGGCAATGCGACGGGCAGCGTTTTGATCTTGGAGCGTGTCCAGGTTGACGTCGCCGTTGCCGTCGGCGGCAAGTATTCCAATTCCCCGGGCCCGGCAGGCGGCTGCCACTGCCTCAATATCGGCGCCAAGGACTACGGGAAGGTGGAACAGGGAACCGGCCGTGGAGCGGACGGCCTTGGGATTGTAGATATCCACGCTGGACGCGGTCAGGATGACGGCATCCGCCCCGGCTGCGTCGGCTGCCCGGAGCACGGTACCCGCGTTGCCAGGGTCCCGCACCTGGCACAGCACGGCGAGCAGCCGCGGGCCGCCGTCGAGCACTTCCTCAAGGCTCACGTCAAGGAAACCGCATACGGCGAGAATGCCTTGGGGGGTGACGGTGTCCGCCATGGCGGCAAGCACTTCATCGGTGGTGAGGTACGCGTCAATGCCTTCGGAGAGGGACTCAAGGTCCGGGTGCCGGTCGAGGCACGCCTCGCTCGCGTAGACCTCATACACCACACCCGGCTCCCCCGCGGCGGTCCTTGCCTGGTGCAGGGCCAGGGCCTCACGGACGGCCTGCGGACCCTCTGCAAGGAACTCACGGCGCTTTAAACGCGCCGGGCGCCCGGCAAGTTGTGCCACCTTCCTCACCCGATCAGCTCGAGGGTTGGAAAGCGGTAAATCTTGCGGGCGCCCGGTTTCGTTCATATAAGAACCTTAGTGGCTTCAGCCACCGGTCCTCGAACGGGCCTTGAGTGCTACTTTGCGGCCGGAGCCGACGTGTCAGCAGGCAGGGAATCTTTGGCGATCTGCACCAGTGCGGCGAAGGCGTTGGCGTCGGAGACAGCCAGTTCGGCCAGCATGCGGCGGTCAACCTCAACCTCAGCGGCCTTCAGGCCCTGGATCAGACGGTTGTAGGTGAGGCCGTTGGCGCGGGATGCAGCGTTGATGCGCTGGATCCACAGGCGGCGGAAGTCGCCCTTCTTCTTCTTGCGGTCACCGTAGCTGTACACAAACGAGTGCAGCAGCTGCTCTTTGGCTTTGCGGTACAGGCGTGAACGCTGTCCACGGTAGCCCTTTGCGCGTTCAAGGATAACCCGGCGCTTCTTGTGGGCGTTGACCGCCCTCTTCACACGTGCCACGTGCGTACTCCTTCAAAATCTGATCCCAAGCATCTACTGCCGGACAACCGGCTGGCCTGAGAAGCCTTATTGGTAGTTGACTGCTGCCAGGTGGCACCAGCCAGGAAACTTGGAACTTAGATGCCGAGCATCTTCCGGATGACCTTAGCGTCACCCTTGAAGACAATCTTGTCGCCGGCGAGACGACGGGTCAGCCTGGAGGACTTGTGCTCGAGGTAGTGGCGGCGGTTGGCCTGCTGGCGGCGCAGCTTACCGCTGCCGGTCAGCTTGAAGCGCTTCTTAGCACCACTGTGGGTCTTCATCTTCGGCATGGGAACCGATCTCCTTACGTGTCCGCAGACGTTGTCTGCAGTTCTTTCGAGCAGCCGCCCCTGCAGGCAGCATGCTGGTTGCGTACTGCGGGAGGAAACCTCCCGCAGCTTCGAACTAGGTAGTCTTTTTGCCGGCCGGCTTGGGGGCTGCCTTGGGGGCAGGCCGTGCAGCCGGCTTCGGTGCCGCGGGCCGGGCTACCGGCTTGGGCATCGGGACTGCGGCAGGCTTCGGCGCGGCCGGAGCCGGCGCCTTGACAGCTTCAGCGGGCTTGGCCTCGGCAGCCTTGGCCGGAGCCGGGGCTGCCTTCGGGGCTTCCCGTTTGGGAGCAGCAGCCTTCGGGGCAGCCTGCTTGGCCGCCTCCTGGGCAGCGGCTTCCTTGACCGGTGCTTCCTTCGCCGGGGCGTCAGCCACAGCAACAGCGGGTGCCTCAGCTGCTTCAGCCTTCGCGGTGGCTGCCTCTTCCGGAGCTGCCGCCTCAGTGGCGTCTGCTTCCGACGTTGCCGCCGCAGGGGCTTCAGGCTGCGTGGTAATGGCGAACCCTTCCGGAAGCAGGTCAGCCAATGACTGGGTCAGCGGCGCCTGATCGTCACCGGTGACATCGATGCGGCCCGAAGCCTTGGCTTCGTTCTGCGCCTTGGCCTCTGCACGCTGCGATGCGCGGCGTGCCTCAGCCTTGGCTTCTGCCTTGTTCTTCAGCGGGCCCACGACCATCACCATGTTGCGGCCATCAATACGCGGGCTGGACTCAACAACGCCCACTTCGGCGACATCGTCAGCGAAACGCTGGAGCAGGCGGATGCCCATCTCCGGACGCTGCTGCTCGCGGCCACGGAACTGGATCATGGCCTTGACCTTGTCACCTGCACCGAGGAAGCGAAGCGCATGGCCGCGCTTGGTTTCGTAGTCGTGAGTGTCGATCTTCAGACGGAAGCGGATTTCCTTCAGGACCGTGTTGGTCTGGTTCTTCCGGGCTTCACGTGCCTTGACTGCGGCCTCGTACTTGTACTTGCCGAAGTCCATCAGCTTGCACACCGGAGGCTTGGCCTGAGGTGCTACTTCAACGAGATCAAGATCGGACTCAGCAGCCAGACGCAGGGCATCCTCAATACGGACGACTCCTACCTGTTCACCTGCAGGGCCGACCAGCCGCACCTCGGGGACGCGGATACGCTCATTGATTCTTGGCTCGCTAATGTTAAAGCTCCTGTGATTGATGTAGTAAACCCACCGGCAAATAGAGAAGGCCCCCAATTGCCGGAGCAATCGAAGGCCTCAATGGTCGGATCCACGCTTCCCCTGGGAGAAGCCGTGCGCAGCTCCTCAGGCACAACGCCTGACGAACTGTCCGACCGTTACCCGGCAACCTTGCTTCCCTGGAATGGCTTCCGGCGGGAAAACGGCTGACGCGGGTGGGAGAGAACTCCGCTTGCAAACTGCATGCCATTCTACAGAAAATATCCCTCACAACGCAGCGGGGCGCCGGCGGGACCTTAACACAGCAAAATAACGACATTCAGTCGGTCTGTGACAAGCTTACCAGTATGAGTACCCCAGACAGTAATTCACACGTTTTCGAGGCCGCCCCTGCCGAGGCCGACGTGAGCCAGCAAATCCGCGACATCTCCGAGGTGCCGGCCATCGAGGTCATCACCACCGCTGCGGTCCACCTGATGAGTGCCGCGGCCGTCAAGCTTGGCCTCGCGGCCGAGGACAACGCGGAGGAACTGAAGGACCTGGATGAGGCCCGCAAACTCATCACCGCCCTCGCCGGCCTGGTGACGGCCGCCGCTCCGGAAATCGGCTCGCAGCATGCCGGACCGTTGCGCGATGGACTGCGGTCCCTGCAGCTGGCCTTCCGCGAGGAATCCGTCATTCCGGATGCCCCGGGCAAGGGCCCCGGCGAGAAGTACACCGGTGCGGTCAACTAGTACCCGACGCGGCATTTCCTCCAAAAACTAAATCACGACGGCGGCGGGCGGACCACGGTGGTCCGCCGGCCGCCGTCGTCGTTTCCCCGAGTTTTTGTCCAGGTAATTGCACTTCCGCCCCCGAAAAGGCCGACTAACTGGACAAGAACTCTCGCGAGAGGGCTTAGGCAGCCACCTTGCGGCGCCGCATTGCCTGCAGCAGCAGTCCCACCAGGCAAAGCAGCACACCCGCAAGGCCCACCGCCACAAAGCCTCCGGACGGTCCCGTTCCGTCGATGAAGATTCCGGCGAGCGGTGCGCCCAGCGCCACACCGGCCGTGAGTGCCGAGCCGTACCAGCCCATCGCCTCGCCGCGGCGTTCCTCGGCCACCAGGTCAGCTACTTTTTCCGAAGCCGCCGAGAGTACCGGTGCGCACAGGAGTCCCGGCAGGATCGAAACGAACGCCAGGGTCCAGGTATCGTGCGCGAATCCCATCGGGATGGTCAGGGCCGCCATGCCGAGGAGCAGGAGCATTGGCGACACCGGCCGGTGCATGGCGCCGTAGACCAGCCCACCGAGCACGGACGCGGCGCACCAGAAGAGGAAAACGACGCCGATTTCGCTCTGGTGCCCGCCGATTTCCAAGGCCGCAACAATGCCTACGTCGGTGCCGCTGAGGACCATCCCGGTCCCCGCCGCAACCGCAAAGACCGCTGCGACAGCAGCCGTAAACCACGCAAAATTGTGGGCCACTTTGCCACACAGGCCTGTCCGCCCGGCCCCTGCGGCCTCGACGCCGGCCGGCACAAGATCGGCCGCCGCCTCCTGGACATGGACCGGCGCCGTGGACACCACGGCCGCCTCCGCAGCGTGCTGCTGGTCCGCCTCGGCGTCCTCCGTCCGGGTCGCGCTGCGCGTGGGCGGGTTGAACCACATCAGGAACAGTCCTGCGAGGGACGTGGACAGGCCCACCACGGTGAGACCCAGGACAGTGAATCCGCTGGTGGCTACGACGGCGCCGGCGGCGGGTCCGATCATAAACACGACCTCCGTGGCGATCGAGTCCAGGGCGAACGCGGTCCGGCGCTGGGCACCGTCAGCGAGAACTCCCAGGGACTGCCGGATCACGCTGAAGATCGGGAGGGTCAGCAGTCCACCGACAAAGACCAACGGCAACAACAATTCATAGCTGACATGTGGCACAACAGACCAGATGACGGCTTCGCACACCACCGACGGGATCAGCGCCCTGCGCAGGCCGACCGTGTCAACGCGCCGGCCACGCCAGGGGGCACCCACGGCTATGCCGATGGTCATCACCGCGGCAGCTGCGCCGGCGGCGGCGTAGCCTTTGTCCAGGGTGAGGACGATGTGCAGGGTGAGCAGGACGCCTGCGGCCGAGTGCGGGATGCGGGCCACCATGCCCACGAGCAGGAGCCGCCTGATGGGCCCGACGGCGAGCAACTCCCGGTAGAGAGCGAAATTCACGGAGGATCCTTTGGGTCTGGTACGGGCAGACCGAGGGGTCTCCCCGCTGACCGTCAGCTACTGAACCGCGCGCCGCAACTTTATTTCCATGGAGTCGACCCGCTCACCAAACAATACATTCCGGGACCAGGCGGCCTGTAGTCCGGCGACGAGCTCCTGGACCGCGGCGGCGTCAAGGCCATCTTCAAGGTAGAGGACCACCTGCAGTTCCGGTCCGGCACCGCCCCCGGAGAGCGGGACTCCCCCGCCGGTCACGGCGGCAACGCCGGATCCCGGCAGCAGTTCGATGCTGCGGACCGCCGGGAAACGGCCCGCGGCGTCGGACATTTCGGCTGCCAGTGCGGCATCGGTGTAGGAAGGAATCCACTCCTGCTGCTGGGCGAGTGCCCACACCGCGGGCCGGCGGACCACGAGGGTAACGTCCGAACCCGGGTCAAGGACCAGCAATTCAGCCCCCTCGGAGACAGCTGAGAGCGCGGCACGGGCCGCGTACACCGCCACCGGCCGCGCCTCGGGATGCCAGGCAGCCAGCTGCTCAGCAGAGGTGAACGCGGGCATGGCTGTCCGCCCGTCCGCTGCCTGGAGGGTCACCAGCGCCATGTCGGCCTGCTTATCGGCGGTCAGACCGTCCACGCCCTCCGCCTCGGCGCCGAGCTGCGCGATGATGGGGATGAAGACGCGGGCAGTGGCGAGCGAGGCCACCACCGCGGCCTCGTCACCGGTGCCGTCAACCAGCGCCCCCACGGCGGCGAGGTAACCGGCGTCCGCCGTTCCGTCGTCGTCCTCGAAGTTGTGGATCCTGGCGTCTTCCCCGGCCAGGCTACGGCCTTCCCAGGGCCTCCCTGCCGAGTCTGCGGGGCCGCCCGCGCCGGCAAGGGCAGCGGCGATGTGTCCGGGAAGGTGGCGCTGGACCGGAGTCCCGCCGTTTGTTCCGGGTGTGTGCGTGCTGTCCACGGGGCCCGGCTAGCGGCGTCCGGCGACGTCGAGGGCTTCAGGCAGCGTAAACGCGCCGGCGTACAGTGCCTTGCCCACGATCGCCCCTTCCACACCCAGGGGCACCAGCGACCGAAGTACCTTGAGGTCGTCCAGGCTGGAGATGCCGCCCGAGGCCACCACCGGCTTGCCGGTCTTCTCAACCATCTGGCGGAGCAGCTCCACGTTGGGGCCCTGCAGGGTGCCGTCCTTGGTGACGTCCGTGACCACATACCGGGCGCAACCGGACTCTTCGAGGCGGCCAAGAACCTCCCAGAGGTCGCCGCCTTCCTTGGTCCAGCCCCGGCCCGCCAGCGTTGTTCCGCGGACGTCAAGGCCGACGGCGATCTTGTCACCGAAACGTTCGATGGCCTTGCGGGTCCATTCCGGGTTCTCCAGCGCCGCCGTACCGAGGTTGACCCGGGCCACGCCAAGGTCCAGCGCCGCTTCGAGGGATTCGTCATCCCGGAGGCCGCCGGAGAGCTCCACCTTGATGTCGAGCCGGCCTACGACTTCGCGGAGCAGGCTGGCGTTGGAGCCGCGGCCGAAGGCAGCATCAAGATCCACCAGGTGCACCCACTCGGCGCCCTGCTGCTGCCAGTTAAGGGCTGCCTCCAGCGGCGTGCCGTAGCTCGTCTCGCTGCCGGCCTCCCCCTGGACCAGCCGGACGGCCTGGCCGTTTACGACGTCGACGGCGGGCAGCAGTTCAAGAATCGGCAGGTCGGTTGCGGTGGTCATCTCAAATCCTCTTCAATGTTGTGATTCTGGCAGTGCGGAGACGGATCGTGCGGTGGTGCGCCGGCCCTTAGTTGCCCGGAAGCGTCAGCAGGTAGGCCGCCAGCAGTGACATGCCGGCGAGGACGTAGAAACTGATCTGAGTCCACAGTGGTTTGCGCTGCTGCCGGAACGATAACGCCCCTCCCACCAGGAGGCCTGCGAGGCCCATGAGGACGATGGACCACATCTAGGCGGTACCTGCGGCGGACGGTTTGCGCAGGCCGTCCACCCAGTTGTGCAGCAGCCGGGCACCGGCGTCGCCGGATTTTTCCGGGTGGAACTGGGTGGCGCAGAGCGGGCCGTTTTCCACGGCAGCGATGAAGCGCGCGCCGTGCTCGGACCACGTCACCAGCGGCGCGGTCATCCGGGGCTGGATGACATCGAAGTTCCAGTCCTGCACACCGTACGAGTGGACGAAGTAGAACCGCTCGTTCTCGACACCGGCGAAAAGCTTTGAGCCTTCGGGTACCTGAACGGTGTTCCAACCCATGTGCGGCACAACGTCCGCCGGAAGGAGCTCCACCTTGCCGGGCCACTCCCCCATGCCTTCGGCTTCGGTCCCGTGCTCCACACCGGCTTCGAACATCACTTGCAGGCCCACGCAGATGGCCAGGACCGGACGCCCGCCGGCTACGCGCCGGCCGATCAGCCGGATGCCGTCCACAGCCTTGAGTTCGCGCATCACGGTTTCAAAGGCACCTACGCCAGGTACCACCAGGCCGTCGGCATTCAGGACGTCTTCAGGCTTGGAGCTCAGGATGACCTCGGCGCCGGCCCGTTCGAGGGCACGCACCGCCGAGCGGACGTTGCCCGAACCGTAGTCCAGGACGGTGACGGTGGGTTTGCCTTCGGGCGACACCGGCTTCTTGCCCGTGGCGGGATCGATGACGGCGCCATCACGGAGGATCTGGCCGGTCACAGGGCACCCTTGGTGGACGGAATCCCCTCCACGCGGGGGTCGGGTTCGACGGCGGCACGCAGGGCGCGGGCGAAGGCCTTGAACTGCGCTTCGACGATGTGGTGCGGGTCGCGCCCGGCAATGACGTTCATGTGCAGGCAGATTCCAGCGTGCAGTGTGATGGCCTCGAAGACGTGACGGGTCAGGGACCCTGTAAAGTGACCGCCGATCAGGTGGTATTCCTGCCCGGCAGGCTCGCCGCCGTGGACCAGGTACGGGCGTCCGGAGACGTCGACGACGGCGTTTGCCAGGGCCTCGTCGAGGGGTACCGTGGCCTCGCCGAACCGACGGATGCCCGCCTTGTTGCCCAGCGCGGTGCGCAACACCTCGCCGAAGGTAATGGCGACGTCCTCCACCGTGTGGTGGACGTCAATGTGGATGTCACCGGTGGCCTTGACCGTCATGTCAATCAGCGAGTGCTTGGACAGCGCCGTCAGCATGTGGTCGTAGAACGGGACCGACGTGTCGATGTCCGATACGCCCGTCCCGTCGAGGTTGATCTCCACGAGCACTGACGACTCACTGGTGGCACGCTCCATGCGTGCGGTCCGGGGCGCGGCAGCGTTCAATCCGGTGGAACTCATGATCATCTGGTCCTTATAACGCAGGAGTATTAGGGCGCGCGGGCGCGCCGGTACTTCAAGTCTAGGCGGGGAGCTTGGCCTGGCCGGCCAGGATGCCCTCCAGGGAGGTCAGGAAGGCTGTGGTCTCCCTCTCAGTTCCCGCGGTGACCCGCAGGTGGCCGGGGATGCCGACATCACGAATCAGTACGCCCGCATCCAGCAGCTGCTGCCAGACCTCGTGCGGGCTGTCCAACCCGCCGAAAAAGACATAGTTGGAATCCGAGGCCGCCGGTTTGAGGCCCATCCGGGTCAGTTCCGAGACAATGCGGTCCCGCTGTTCCTTGATGTCCTGGACGTCCGCCATCAGGGCAGTCCTGTGGTGCAGGGCCGCCAGGGCCGTGGCCTGGGTGATCGCCGAGAGGTGGTACGGCAACCGGACCAGTCGGAGGGCGTCCGTCACTTCAGCTGCGGCCGCCATGTAGCCGAGGCGCGCTCCGGCAAGGGCAAACGCCTTGCTCATGGTGCGGGAAACGATCAGGCGCTCCCTGCCCGGCAGCAAGGTCAGGGCGCTGGGCGTGCCGTCATGGGCGAATTCGTGATACGCCTCGTCGACGATCACGATGGTCTGGCTGGCCTCGCCGGCGGCGTACACCGCCTCCACCACGTCCAGGCCAAGACCAGTCCCGGTGGGGTTGTTGGGCGAGCAAAGGAAAACGATGTTCGGCTGAAGTTCCTTGACCTGCAGGGCGGCTGACTCGGCGCTCAGCCCGTAATCTTCAGCGCGCTGGCCCACGATGTATTCGGTGTCGGTGCCGCTGGCCAGCAAGGGGTACATGGAATACGTGGGCGGGAACCCGAGGGCTTTACGTCCCGGCCCGCCGAAGGCCTGCAGGATCTGCTGGAGGACTTCATTGGACCCGTTGGCGGCCCAGATGTTGGTGGCGTCCAGTCCATGACCAAGGTATTCGGCCAGCGCGTCCCGGAGTTCCGTGAACTCGCGGTCCGGGTAGCGGTTGAGCCCTGACGCCGCTTCGGTTACGGCCGCTGCGATGGCCGCCTGCACATCCGCCGGGACGCCATGGGTATTCTCATTGACGTTCAGCAGGATGGGCACGTCCAACTGGGGGGCACCGTAGGGGGTGAGCCCGCGAAGGTTGGTCCGGAGGGGAAGTCGGTTCAGGCGCTCTAGCTGGTCATTCACCTGAACAGTTTAGTTCCGAAGCACACGGCCGGAAAATGTGACGGTCAGCGGCGGACCTGACCGCTTGAAACGTCTATCCCTGCAGTTAGCGGGTGGGGACAAAGAGTTGCTGGCCGGGCACGACGCCGCCGCCGGTGAGGTTGTTCAGTTGAACGATGTCCGCAATGACGTCGCGGGCGTCCCGCTGCGGTGCCGCCGTGCCGGCGATGGCCCACAGCGACTGTCCCGGCTGAACCGTCACCGTGACGGTGGGCGTGACGGAAAGGTCCGCGGCGGAATCCGCGGCCTTCGCCGGAGCGGTAAGGAATCCCACCAGCGACAGAAGGATCGCGGCCAGGAGGACCAGCGGGATGCCAATAAGGACAACTCGCCCCCTGCGGGTAAGACGGAGTGGCGGCAGGGATTCTTTGCGTTGCCGCGACGTCAGATGCTCGACGGACGCGAACTGCGGACGGGAATCCTGTGAAGCAGATATAGCTGACATGAGATGAGCCCTCCTGGACCATACTGTGCTGCCCGGCGTGACCTCCGCGTCGCCATCGCACTGAGGCTCACGCCTCCGCCTGTGCGGATATTCGAATCCGCTAGCAACGAGTAGAACACATATTCGAACTTTGCTTCTCCATTTTTAGCACTTATCAACGAATATTGTCGAGACTCGCTAGAACAAATGTTTGAAAAAGCAATGTGGCTGGCCTACGTTTGGATCAAGGATCAGCCACTCGTGTAGTTGATCAGCAGGGTCTGACATTTAAACAGCCCGGTCATTCCGGCATAACGGCCGGACCGGAACCGGGGCAACCGAAAGGCATTGGCGAACATGGCAGCACCAGCCGCCGAGGGCAAGGCGACTCCGCAGGGCCGCCAGCCCCAGAGGACCCCCAAGGGGCTCACTGCCCGCCAGAAGAAAATCCTCGAAACCATCCAGCGTTCCGTCAATGACAACGGGTACCCACCGTCCATGCGGGAGATCGGGGATACCGTTGGGCTGGCCAGCCTTTCGAGCGTCACCCACCAGCTCTCCCAGCTGGAAAAGCTCGGTTACCTCCGCCGGGACCCGAAACGCCCGCGCGCCATGGAAGTCCTCATGCCTCTGACGCTGGACGGCGGTGCAGGCAAAGCCGGATCCTCGGCCAAGCCTGCAGTCCTGCACAGCGTCGGCGGAACAGTCACCGAACTTCCCACGGCCATGGACACTGCCATGGTGCCGCTGGTTGGGCGCATCGCTGCAGGTGGGCCAATCCTTGCCGACCAGGTGGTGGAGGACGTGATGCCCCTGCCGCGGCAACTGGTGGGTCAGGGTGAGCTGTTTATGCTGCGCGTCGCCGGCGACTCCATGGTGGACGCCGCCATCTGCGACGGCGACTGGGTGGTGGTCCGGCGGCAGGCCGACGCCGCCAACGGCGATATCGTGGCGGCCCTGTTGGACGACGAAGCCACCGTCAAGACCTTCCGCCAGCGTGATGGCCACACCTGGCTATTGCCGCAGAACACCCGGTACGAGCCAATCCTCGGGGATCACGCCACCATCATGGGCAAGGTCGTCTCGGTACTGCGGTCGCTGTAGCAAGGTGCGCGTAGCCAGGCCCTCGTAGCCGGGTCCTCGCCGCGGGCTGGCAGCAGCTACGGCCAGACGCGCGCCGCGAAGCCTCAGGTGCTTTTCCCGGATAGCCTTTCGAGCGCCGCAAACGCCGTCTTCCGGTCCGTGGTGGGCCAGAACGGCGGCAGCGCTGCGCGCAGGAAACCGGCGTAGCGCTCGGTGGCAAGGCGTGAGTCGAGCACAGCCACCACTCCCTTGTCCCCCGTCGACCGGATCAGCCGGCCTGCCCCCTGGGCCAGGCGGATGGCTGCGTGCGTGGCAGAGACTGCCATGAAGCCGTTCCCGCCGGACTGCGCGACGGCGCGGGAGCGGGCCGTCATGAGCGGATCGTCGGGCCGCGGGAACGGAATGCGGTCGATCACCACCAGCCGGCATGATCCACCGGGAACGTCGACGCCCTGCCACAAGGACATGGTGCCGAACAGGCAGGTATCGGGTTCGTCAGCGAACTGCTTCACGAGCGCCGTCATGGTGGAGTCGCCCTGGCACAGAATGCTGAGTCCGAGCCGGAGGCGCATCGCATCGGCCGCCTCCTCCGCGGCACGGCGCGACGAAAAGAGGCACAACGCTCCGCCGCCGGAAGCACGGATCAGCGCCTCCAGCTCGTCGAGCGATTCCGGGGACGCTCCGCGCCCGGGCTTGGGCAGGTGGCCGGCAACATAGAGGATCCCCTGTTTGGGATAGTCGAACGGCGAGCCGACGTCGATCCCGGTCCAGCTGGGCGCACCCTCCCCTACCAGTCCCAGGCCGCCGGCAGCCGGTTCGAACGCTGCGCCGATGGCCAGGGTTGCCGAGGTCAGGACCACGGTGTGACCGGCGAACAGCCCCTCGCGCAACTTGCCGGCAACGCTGAGCGGCGCGATGTTGATCAACGCCGGAGCAGAGTCGTCGGGCTGCGAGTAGCCCTGCTGCGGGTCGAACGAACTGGCGCGGGAAAACCAGACGACTTCACGGTTCTCGCGGGCGACGATGAGGCGTTCACACAGTTCCAGGATCAGCATCAGCCGTGACCGCGCCAGCTGCCGCCCGCCGTCGGCCGTTTGGCTGCCGTCCCCCTTGGAATCTGACAGGGCTGCCCGGCACGCCTCCCGCAACTGATCCACGCAGTCCAGCTGTTCGTCATTGAGCCCGTTGGGCAGCAATCCGTTCGGGACCCCCACCAGCGCGAGTTCGAGGTTGGCGGCAGCGGCATTCAGGGCGTCAACTGTGATGGCGGTGTGCTTGCGGGCGCCCGCCGCCGCAGCGTGCACCATGGCCACCGACAACTGCCCGGACACGGCGCCCGTGACCCGGTCCTGCAGTTCGTGGGCCTCGTCCACCACCACAACGTCGTATTCAGGCAGCACAGCCAGGCCCTCAAACGCGCTGACGGCGAGCATGGCATGGTTGGTGACCACAACATCGGCTTCGGCCGCATCGTGGCGCGCCAGCTCGCTGAAGCATTCGGCCGCCATCGGGCACTTCTGGGCGCCCAGGCATTCCATCGACGTGACGGACACCTGCCGCCAGGCGCGGTCTGTTACGCCGGGAAGGAGCTCGTCGCGGTCCCCCGTGGCCGTCTTTTCAGCCCATTCCCGAAGGCGTACCACTTCCTTGCCCAGCTGCGACGACGGGCCACCCACGGCAGCGGCAAAGTGCGGCACGCTGGTGTCCTCGCCGAGGGAGAAGAGCTGGCCCTCGGCGGGTTCCTCGGAGGGGAACCCGCCCTCCAGCTTGTGCCGGCACACATAGTTGGAGCGGCCCTTGACGAGCGCCACCTTGACGGGACGGTCCAGTGCCGGCGTGATGGTTTTGAGCAGCCGGGGGAGGTCCCGGCCCACGATCTGGGTCTGCAGAGCAAGGGTTGCCGTGGATACCAGGGTGGGCTTGTCGCTGACCAGCGAATGCGCAATCAGCGGGATGAGGTACGCCAGTGACTTGCCGGTACCGGTGCCGGCCTGGACCAGGAGGTGATCGCCGGTTTCGATGGCCTTGGCCACCTGCCGGGCCATCTCGTGCTGGCCGGCCCGGCTTTGACCGCCCATTCCGGCCACGGCACGGTCGAGCAGTTCAATGACGAACTCCTCGCCGGCCGTGTCGGAGATCTCCCCTGCCACCAAATCAGTCATTGCTGACGAAGGATTCCAGTTCAGCCGCAAGGCCCTCGCGGACCATCACCACAGCCCGTGTACCCTGTTCCACATGATCGAGGCTGAGGATTTCGGCGTCGCTCTCGTGCAGCTTGCTGATCAGGTCACCGCGGTCGTACGGGATCAGCAGCTCCAGCTTGACGCCCGGCCGCGGAATCCCGTCACTGATGGCCTTAAGAAGCTCGGGGATCCCCTGACCGGTCCGGGCTGACACCACCACGTGCCGCGGCTCACGCTGTTTGAGGCGCTCCACCACGAACGGGTCGGCAGCATCGGCCTTGTTGAGGACGATGATCTCGGGCACGTTGCGGGCGTCAACCTCGCTGAAGACCTTGCGGACGGCGGCGATCTGGCCTTCGGGGTCGGGATGCGAAACATCCACCACGTGCAGGATCAGATCGGAGTCAGCCACTTCCTCCAACGTGGAGCGGAAGGCCTCCACCAGCTGGGTGGGCAGGGACCGGACAAAGCCCACGGTATCGGCCAGCGTGTACCCCAGGCCGTCAGCAGTCTCTGCTTTGCGGACCGTGGGATCAAGCGTGGCGAACAGGGCGTTCTCGACCAGCACGCCGGCGTCTGTGAGGCGGTTGAGCAGCGATGACTTTCCGGCGTTCGTGTACCCGGCGATTGCCACAGACGGCACCGAATTACGACGACGGTTGGCCCGCTTCGTTTCCCGGGCAGGCTTCATCGCGGCGATTTCCCGCCGCAGTTTGGCCATGCGCGTGCGGATCCGGCGGCGGTCCAGTTCGATCTTCGTCTCACCGGGTCCACGCGAACCCATACCGGCACCGGCGCCACCCACCTGGCCACCGGCCTGGCGGGACATCGATTCACCCCAGCCACGCAGGCGCGGCAGGAGGTACTCAAGCTGCGCCAACTCCACCTGGGCTTTGCCTTCACGGCTCTTGGCGTGCTGGGCAAAGATGTCCAGGATCAGGGCCGTGCGGTCAATGACCTTGACCTTGACGATGTCTTCAAGGCTGCGGCGCTGGGACGGCGCCAGTTCAGCATCGACCACCACGGTGTCAGCACCCGTGGCCATGACGATTTCCTTCAGCTCCTGGGCCTTGCCGGAGCCCAGGAATGTGCCGGGGTCAGGTTTGGCACGGCGCTGCACCAGTCCGTCCAGCACTTCCGAGCCCGCCGTCTCGGCGAGGGCTGCGAGCTCGCGGAGGGAGTTCTCTGCATCTGCGAGCGTGCCCTCGGACCAAAGACCTGCCAGCACCACCCTTTCGAGCCGCAGCTGCCGGTACTCGACTTCGGTGACGTCCTCGAGTTCCGTGGAGAGGCCTGCCACGCGCCGCAGGGCCCGGCGTTCGTCGAGGTCCTGCTGGTCGCCGTCGTAGCTTGTATGTTCGTTGTCCTGGCGGGAAATGGCCTGGGCCCTGCCAAACACGGCCTTCTCGCCGTCGGCAGCTTTGGCGTTCCTGGCCGGGACGTCCTTGGCGAGGATCCGGTCGATAACAGCCTGGATTTCCTCGGGACTCATGTCCTGGGCTGCTGGATCGGAACCGGTGTTGGGCTGGCTGGTCATGGTCTCCTTTGAAGATTCGGCATTCTCAGAATAGTGCCGTTCGTTGGAACGTGGTGAAGTATTCGCGCTGGGCTGACGGCTTGCAGTCATCCTGGCCTCCTGGCCTGCCCGCCGGCCGCTCAAAGCGGGGCGCGGCGGGTGGGTCGCATCAGAGCTGATGCGACGAGTGATGGAAAGGGCGCAGGCAATCTCAAGGGAGGGACCGTTCCGGGGGATGATCACTCGAGGCTCGCCCTGCGGCAGGACAGGTGTGGGAGACCTGCCTGTGGTGCACAGACGGAAGGAAGATACCTGCATCGCCGTGGGCGCGGGCTTCGGGACGGACAGCTGCGCAAGGCGCAGCGCCGGTCCGGCTACTCGAAGATCAAGAACATGGGTTCAAGATTAGCAGAACCGGATGCTTCAGTTTCGCGTGCTCCGTTTCGCATTGTTCACCGCCGCCAACTAATCTGGCCAGTTATGGAGTCCGCACACTATTTCAGCGCATCGCCCGCCGGTCCGTTCACCCGCAAGCCCCTGACGGTGGAGCTGGCCGGCGCAACGCGCACGCTGCAGACCTCGGCGGGGATTTTCAGCCCGGACGGCATCGACAAAGGAACGGCAGTCCTTCTGGCAGAAGTCCCGGCACCGTCCCCCACCGGCAACCTCCTGGACATCGGCTGCGGCTGGGGCCCCATTGCATTGACGCTTGCGCTGCGCGCCCCGCATGCCGCGGTGTATGCCGTGGATGTTAATGAGCGGTGCATCACCCTGACCAACGAAAACGCCGCCCTGCTGGGCCTGGGCAACGTGACGGCCAGCAGCCCGGACGCCGTGGACCCCGACCTTCGGTTCGACACCATCTGGTCCAACCCGCCCATCCGGATCGGCAAGGACGAACTGCACAGCCTGCTCAAGCTGTGGCTCCCCCGGCTGGCGCCCGGCGGCTCGGCTTGGCTGGTGGTCCAGAAAAATCTTGGCTCTGATTCGCTTCAGCGCTGGCTGGCCGCGGAACTGGACCGGTCCCTCACCGTCACCCGCGAAAGCACCGCCAAATCCTTCCGGATCCTGCGGGTCAGGAAAGCGTCCCAGTAGCCACGATCACCGCGGGACCGCTGAGTTCGACGTGCTCGTGGCCGGCAGCGCCAACAAAAAACTTGACGCCGACCACGCCGCCCGGCACGTTGACCAGCCAGGAGTCGGGCGCTTCAGCACCGGCCCAGTGCCGGATGGCTACCGCTGCGGCGCAGGCGCCGGTTCCGCAGGACTGGGTTTCGCCGACGCCGCGCTCATGGACCCGCATCGTTACGGTGCCGACGCCGTTGTGGACGAGCGGTTCGGCGGGCACAACGAATTCGACGTTGGTGCCGTGGGCTGGCACCGGATCAACAATCGGGGCGTCGTAGAGCCTGGTGGTTTCCAGCTCGGACAGTTCGGCTAATGCCACCACCGTGTGCGGGTTGCCCATGCTGACGGAGAGCGCCGGCCGGGGCACTTCCAGGCCGTCCGCGGTCACCAGGGAATCCATGGCCTTGGCTGTCGCTTCGCCAGGAAAAATGAACTCCCACGGCCCCATGTCCACGGCGTAGCTGTCGCCGGTCCGGACAACTGTCTTGGCGCCGCCGCGCGTACCGATGGTGAGTGATCCGCCGTCGGGCAGGTCAACCAAGCCTTCGGCCCGCAGGAAGTGGACGAAAACGCGGACACCGTTGCCGCACATTTCCGAGAGCGACCCGTCACCGTTCCGGTAGTCCATAAACCATTCCGCTTCCGGAACGGTTTGCAGCAGGTCACGGCCTTCGGACAGGAAGCGGGAGGGAACAGCCCTGATCAGGCCGTCCCCGCCGATGCCGCGGTGCCGGTCGCACAGGGCGGCAACCTGGCCGGCGTCGATGGTGTGGACCCCGTCCGGATCGGCGATGAGCACAAAGTCGTTGCCCGTGCCGTGGCCCTTGGAGAAGCGGAGGCCGCCCAGCGAACGGTAGGCGGGCTCGGTGGTCTCTGCGGGGGTTGCGTCCATGCTCCTAGGTTACCGGCCGAGCTTTGAACGGCTAAAACGGCCGACGGCGGCGGCTGCTGTGTGCGGGCTTGTTGCCTTGAGTGCCGCGTCCTTTGTCAGCCGCGCAGTGCAGTTATCACCCGCGTCGCTTTGTCAGCCGCGTCGCTTGTCAGCCACTCTGTGCCGCGGCCTGGGCCACCAGATCCGGTGCCTGCCAGTCCAGCCAGGTGATGCGGGGGTCTGCCCGGAACCAGGTGAGTTGGCGCCGGGCAAACTGACGGGTGGCGACGATGGTGTCCTCGGTTGCCTCCGCGACGGTTGAGACGCCGTCGAGCACTTTAAGGAATTGGGCATAGCCCAGGGCACGGGGCGCGGTCTTGCCGGTGCGCAGTCCTGCCGCATCCAGCCGGCGCACTTCCGCCAGCAGGCCCTGTTCCACCATTTTGTGGACGCGCAGGCCCAGCCGTTCCCGGAGAGCCGCGCGGTCCACGGCCAGGCCGATGTGCACTGCCGGCTGGAAATACTCCCGCTGGGGCATGAACGAACTGAACGGCCTGCCAGTGAGCTGGTGCACCTCCAGTGCCCTGATGATGCGCCGGGCATCACTGACCCGGCCGGCGGAGACGGGATCCACTTCCCGGAGCCGGGCGAGGAGAGCTTCCGGTCCGGATTGCTCAAGCTCGGCTTCCAGGCTGCGGCGCACCAGGGGGTCGGTCCCCGGAAACTCCAGAACATCCAGTGCTGCCCGCACGTAGAGGCCTGACCCCCCAGCCAGGATTGCGCGTTTGCCGCGGGCGTGGATGCCCGCGATGACCTCCCTGGCCTGCTGCTGGAAGTCGGAAACACTGGCTTCCTCGGTGACGTCCAGGGTGTCCAGGAGGTGGTGGGGCACGCCGCGCCGTTCGGCCAGGGTGATCTTGGCGGTACCAATGTCCATGCCCCGATAGAACTGCATGGCATCGCCGTTGATCACCTCACCATCCAGCTCGAGCGCAAGGCTCACCGCAAGATCGGACTTACCCGAGCCGGTGGGACCAACGACGGCGATTACGGGCGGGGTGCCCACGGATCAGGAAGTGCGCACGGGCAGCGAGGGCATCCCGAGCGAAACGCCCTTGCGACCGTCGCCGGTGCCCGGTACGGGAGCGCCGCAGGACTCAGCCTGCGACCTGTCCCAGGCATCCCCGGCACGGGAACGACGCAGGCTGTAGTCCTGCAGTGCCGGGTCCGCGACGAGGTGGAAGGCGGCGGCCTCGGTGATGCTGACAGTGACAAGGTCTCCGGGACGTGGTGACTCGGCGCCCTCCGGAACCGAGAAGTGCACCAGCCGCTGGTCCTGGGTCCGGCCGGAGAGCCGGTGGGTCTCATCCGCCTTTCGCCCTGACTGGGCCGTGACCATGACCTCCACCCGGCGTCCGAGCTGCTTGGCGTTCTCTTCGGCGGCAATGCGGTCCTGCAGCGCGGTCAGTCGCTCGAAGCGTTCCTGGACCACGGCCTTGGGCAGCTGGTCCGCCAGGTCGGCCGCGGGAGTGCCCGGACGCTTCGAGTACTGGAACGTGAAGGCCGTGGCGAAGCGCGATTTCTCCACCACATCGAGGGTGGCCTGGAAGTCCTCCTCCGTTTCACCGGGGAAACCCACGATGATATCGGTGGAGATGGCAGCGTGCGGGATCTTTTCCCGGACCTTGTCCAGGATGCCTAGGAACTTGGTGGACCGGTAGGAACGCTTCATGTCTTTCAGGACCTTGTCCGATCCGGACTGCAGGGGCATGTGCAGCTGCGGCATGACGTTGGGGGTCTCGGCCATGGCGTCAATGACGTCGTCCGTGAAGGCTGCGGGGTGGGGGCTGGTGAACCTGACCCTTTCCAGGCCCTGGATGTCGCCACATGCCCGCAGCAGTTTTGAAAAGGCCTGCCTGTCGCCGAATTCCACCCCGTAGGAGTTGACGTTCTGCCCGAGCAGGGTCACTTCGATGGCGCCATCGTCCACGAGTGCCTGGATTTCAGCCAGGATGTCGCCGGGGCGCCGGTCCTTCTCCTTGCCGCGCAGCGCCGGAACGATGCAGAACGTGCAGGTGTTGTTGCAGCCGACCGAGATGGACACCCAGCCCGAGTAGACCGAGTCCCGCTTGGTGGGCAGCGTGGAGGGGAAGACATCCAGGGATTCGAGGATCTCCAACTGGGCTTCGTTGTTGTGTCGGGCCCGGTCCAGCAACGCCGGCAGCGCACCGACGTTGTGGGTGCCGAAGACGGCATCCACCCAGGGAGCCTTCTTGAGGATGGTTTCGCGGTCCTTCTGGGCCAGGCAACCACCCACGGCGATCTGCATCCCCGGATTGGCCGCCTTCACCGGCGCCAGCATCCCCAGGTTGCCGTAGAGCTTGTTGTCCGCGTTCTCCCGCACCGCGCAGGTGTTGAACACCACCACGTCGGCCTGCTCGCCCTGGGACGGCACGTAGCCGGCGTCCTCAAGCATGCCGGCCATCCGCTCCGAATCATGGACGTTCATCTGGCAACCAAAAGTACGCACCTGATAGGTGCGCGGCTGCGGTTCGCCGGAAGCTTGGGTGACGCCAGAAGCTTTGGGGACGCCAGAAGCTTTGGGGACGCCTGTAGCCTGCGGTGCGCCTGTGGCTGCGGAAGGGACGGTGCCGGATGCGGGGGAAGGAATGGTCAAACTCACCCGTTAAGGGTACCGGCTCAGCGGAGCCACCGTCCCGGCAGCCTAGGGCTCGGGGTCGTAGGCGTCATGGCGGGACCCGTGACCGGCTGCCCCATCGCCCAGGCGGGCGTCGATGACCTCACCCACCACCCGGAACGCCTGGGCGGGCTGGTAGCCCTTCCTCGCGAGCATCGAGGCAAGGCGCCGGGTGGTCTTGTCCCGGTCTGCCCTGTCGGAGAGTTCGGTGCCGGGGCGGAGCTTCCGTTCCACCAGCAGGCGGGCGGCCGCCTCCTCATCCGCATCGGAGAGTTGCTCCAGCGCGGCCGCGGTGGTGTCCGCGTCGATGCCCCTGTCTGCCAGCTCGCGGCGGAGCGCCCCCTTCGCCAGTTTCCGCGACTGCGAGCGGCTGCGTACCCACATGTCGGCGAAGTCGGCGTCGTCAATCAGCCGGACCTCCTGGAAACGATCCAGTACGGCCTCGGCCACGTCCTCCGGGATGTTCCGTTCCGCTAGCTTGCGGGCAAGCTGTTGCCGGCTTTTTGCCGAACTGGTCAACTGCCGCAGGACGATGGCCCGTGCTACGGACGCCGGGTCAGGCTCGGGGTCCGCAGCGACGGACGAGTCCGGATCGGGTCCGTCCGGGGCCGACGTGGTGTGCCATCCACTGCTGCCCCGCCGGCCGGCGCCCGTACGTCTCCCGGTACCCGTGCGCCGCGCTGTGCCTGCCGCGGGGTCCCGCTCATCCATCAGTCTGCGGCGTCTTCGAAAGCACGGTCCTAAAACTCTTCAACCCTGGAACCCGTCACCCTAAAAGCCGTCGACGGCCTTCAGCTTGGGCGAATCCTTGGACTCGTCCGCGGCGGGCTTGACTCCCACGCCCAGCTTCTCCTTGATGAGGCGCTCAAGTTCAGCGGCCAGTTCGGGGTTGTCGCGCAGGAACCGGCGGGAGTTTTCCATGCCCTGGCCAAGCTGGTCGCCGTCATAGGTGAACCATGAGCCGGACTTCTTGATGATGCCGTGCTCAACGCCCATGTCGATGATGCCGCCCTCACGGGAAATTCCCTGGCCGTAGATAATGTCGAACTCGGCGATCTTGAAGGGCGGCGCCATTTTGTTCTTGACGATCTTGGCTTTGGTGCGGTTACCGACGGAGTCGGCGCCTTCCTTCAGGGTCTGGATCCGGCGGACGTCGATGCGGATGGAGGCGTAGAACTTCAGGGCCTTACCACCGGTGGTGGTCTCCGGGGAGCCGAAGAAGACGCCGATCTTTTCACGGAGCTGGTTGATGAAGATGGCGGTGGTCTTGGTCTGGCTCAGGCGGCCTGTGATCTTACGCAGCGCCTGGCTCATCAGGCGCGCCTGCAGGCCGACGTGGCTGTCCCCCATATCGCCCTCAATTTCCGCTCGCGGCACCAGGGCGGCTACGGAGTCGATGACGATGACATCCAGCGAGCCGGATCCGATCAGCATGTCCATGATTTCCAGGGCCTGCTCACCGGTGTCGGGCTGGGAGACCAGGAGGGCGTCCGTGTCGACACCGAGCTTGGCGGCGTATTCCGGGTCCAGGGCGTGCTCGGCGTCGATGAACGCGGCGATGCCGCCCTGACGCTGGGCGTTTGCGACCGCATGCAGGGCCACGGTGGTTTTACCCGAGGATTCCGGGCCGTAGATCTCTACGACGCGGCCACGGGGCAGGCCGCCGATTCCCAGTGCCACGTCCAGGGCGATGGAACCGGTGGGGATGACCTCGATGGGGGCACGGACTTCGTCCCCCAGGCGCATGACCGATCCTTTGCCGAACTGCTTGTCGATCTGGGCCAGCGCTGCTTCCAGCGCTTTTTCACGATCCGGGGCTGCCGCCATGGTTCACACCTCTAATGCTTTCTCGCTTTGGAGTGGCCTCAGCGGCCTTTATTGGTCATCTCTGACGCTAATGGCACCCTCCGACATTCAGGCCGGGCGACATCGCGTATGTGGATAACCCACTACAAAAAGCATAGCTTTACCCGAACAGATATTCGAACAGATCCCGCGGCGTGTCAGCCGGAAGGAAGCACGCGCATCGTTTAGCAGGTCAGTCGCGGGGGTTCAGACGCAAGCGCTCAGTCGCGGGGGTTCAGACGCAAGCGCTCAGTCCCGGGGCTTGACGTCACGGCCCAAGCGCCGCTCGGGCGGAACGTCCTGCACGTCGCACATGGCGAGCCAGACGTTCCTGGGGCTCACGCCGGACCGGAGGGCTTCATCTGCAGTGCGTCCCCCCACGCCGGCCAAAACCAGGGTGCTGCTCAGGACCCTGGAGTAGCCGGCGCCAAATTCGTCGTCCATTAGCCGCCAATAGTCACTGATCCGCACCAATAGAGTCTCTCATGATCCCGGACCCTAGAATTGTTGCCATGAGCAACCCAGCCGATGGCCCCCCAGCAGGAGCACCTGCTGATGCAGTCGCTCCCGACACAGTTTCGGGCGGGGACACCCTCGACGAAACGCTCAACACGGTGGAACATCAGATCAGCCTTTTTTGGCGCCGTTCGCGTTCAATCTCCCAGCAGCTCTCGCGTCAGGTCCATCCGGACATGGAGCCGTCCGCCTACGGCCTGTTGGCGGTTATCCGGCGTGAAGGCCCCATCCGTTTGACCGATCTGGCCCAGAACATTGGCGTGGGCAAGCCGTCGGTCAGCCGCCAAATCGCCTTCCTGGAAGGCATCGGGCTGGTCTCCAAGGAGGCGGACCCGCTGGACGGGCGTGCGCAGTCGATCCGCCTCACCGAAAAGGGTGAGGAAAGGATGCATCAGGTCCAGGACGCACGCCGCCAGGACTTCCGGGAGCGTTTGGGGGAATGGCCGGTGGAGGAACTGCAGACGCTGGCCGACTACATGGCAAAGCTCAACGCGGTCTTCGACCTGGACGTCCTCGGCAAAGAGCCGGGCGCCCGTGGCGGTGGACCGTACCGGACGGGCACCACCGCCACGTAGCCGAGCACCAGCACGTGGCAGCGCACAGCAAAGCCTCCGGCCGCTGGCCGGAGGCTTTGCTGGTGTTGTGCAGGGCCCCTGCGGGCCGGCTTAGCGTGCGCCGGAGAGGAGGCCTGTGGTGAGTTCGTTCGTGAGTTCAGCGTTGAGGTCCCGGTCAAGATCGCGGCCATAGCGCTGTGAGAATTCCTGGGGGACGGTGTCCGGAACTGCAACGCCTTCGGCGACGGCTACACGGTCGCTGACTTCACGGAGCATGATGGACAACGGGACGTCCAGGGCGGAGCAGATCGACGACAGGAGCTCGGATGAGGCTTCCTTCTGGCCCCGCTCCACTTCGCTGAGGTAGCCCAGCGATACGCGGGCACTGTGCGACACTTCGCGGAGCGTACGCCCCTGGCGCTGGCGGACATCGCGCAGGACATCACCGATTTCGTGGCGAAGTACAACCATTTTGCGCTCCTTCTGTTCGCTCTTAGCCTGATCGGCGAGGCCCACATCCTTCCAGCGGACAACGCCGTTTACGGATACGGGCTGCTTTACCATCTGTATCGCATTGCTCCTTCATATGTCCGGTTCACCGTGGAAAACCGGAGTTGGTATTTATCCTAGGCGCCTCGGCTCTTCCAAAGCGACACAATGTAATAACTAATAGGTCCGGGGATTTGTTCCCGGCAACTTTACTCCCGGTAGCTTGCAAGGTGGAGGCCATCAGGTAGACAGGACACTCAGCAGCTTTTCCAGTGCTGCACCGCATGCCTGCCCGCGGATATCGGCGCGGTTGCCGGTGAAGCTGTACTGGTAACCGAAGGCTCCTTCGGCTGTTGCAATGCCGATGAAGACAGTGCCCACAGCCTTGCCGTCGTGTTCTTCGGGGCCGGCCACCCCTGTGGTGGCGACCCCAATGTCGGCGCGCAGCGCGGACCGCACACCCGTGGCCATGGCCGCAGCGACGTCGCCGTCCACCGAGCCGACCGCGGCCAGCAGTTCGGCGGAAACACCCAGGACCTCAACTTTCACGGAGTTCTGGTATGCCACCACCCCGCCTTGCAGCATGCCCGAGGCGCCGGCAGTATCGGCCAGGACGGCGGTGACCATCCCGGCAGTAAGTGACTCCGCAGCCGCGACAGTCCGCCCCGCCTCCAAAGCACTCCTGACTGCCTGCTCCGCCAGATGATGAAGATTTGTCACGTCAGCTCCTAGGTACCGGGCGTTGTGTTGCGGGACCGCTTTCCCTGCGCCCGCAGACGCAGGGCTTCCACCACATAGTCGACGCCGGTCCACACTGTGATGAGTACTGCCACCATCATGACACCGAAGGCCACCCACACCAGCCAGGGAGCCAGCGCGCCCAGCGGCAGCAGGTAAAGGAAGATCGCGGCAGTCTGTACCACGGTCTTGAGTTTGCCGCCGCGCGATGCCGGAATAACGCCGTAGCGGATGACCCAGAAGCGAAGTGCCGTAATCCCCCACTCCCGAACAAGGATCACTATGGTGACCCACCACGGCAGCTGACCGAGGACGCACAACATAACGAGCGCAGAGCCGATCAGGAGCTTATCGGCGATGGGATCGGCGATTTTGCCGAAATTGGTGACGAGCCCGCGGCTCCTGGCGATGTCGCCGTCGAGCTTGTCCGTGTAGATGGCGACGGAGAACGCCAGCACCGCCGCCCAGCGCCACGGACCGGACTCGCTGCGCAGCCCGGGAGCGTCAAGGACGAGGAACCAAACGAAGAACGGCACGAGTGCGATCCGCAGCATGGTGAGGATGTTGGGTAGATTCCAGATCCCTGAGCTGCTGGAGCCGGCGGCAGTTGCTTCGGTGCTAGTCACCCTCCTAGGCTACATTCTTTGGGCTACCGCCCGGTGAGTGACCAGGCGTCCTCGGAGCCGTCCTCGTCGTCACCGCCGCCGTCGGCGCCGTCGAAGTATTCAGCGTTCTGGCTCCGCTGGTCCAGGTCCGCCTGGACCAGGTCTTCCGCGTAGCCGCCCTGGCTGATGTTGGCGTTGGCGTTGTCACTGAGCGCCGCGGTGTGGGCATCCGCAACAGCCGGTGCATCCTGACCGTTCATGGCTGCCAGTACGGCGGCGAGATCGTCAGGTTTGACGAGGACGTCGCGTGCCTTGGATCCTTCGGAGGGGCCAACCACTCCCCTGGACTCCAGCAGGTCCATCAGCCGGCCGGCCTTAGCGAAACCGACACGGAGCTTGCGCTGCAGCATCGAGGTGGAACCGAACTGGGTGGTGACCACGAGTTCGGTGGCCTGCAGCAGTACATCGAGATCGTCCCCGATGTCGTCGTCGACCTGCTTCTTTTGCGCCTCGGGCGCTACGTCATCGCGGTAGACGGCCTTGAGCTGTCCCTTGACGTGTTCCACCACCTTGTGGATTTCCGACTCGGTGACCCAGGCTCCCTGCACACGCATGGCCTTGGAAGCACCCATCGGCAGGAACAGCGCGTCACCCTGGCCGATGAGCTTCTCCGCACCGGGCTGGTCGAGCACCACCCGGGAGTCGGTGACCGAGGAGGTGGCAAACGCCATGCGGGAGGGCACGTTGGCCTTGATCAGGCCGGTCACGACGTCCACGGACGGCCGCTGGGTGGCCAGGACCAGGTGGATGCCGGCGGCACGTGCCAGCTGGGTGATCCGGACAATCGAGTCTTCCACGTCGCGGGGTGCCACCATCATGAGGTCGGCGAGCTCATCCACGATCACCAGCAGGTACGGGTAGGGCCGGATGACCCGTTTGGATCCTTCGGGCGGGATGACTTTGCCGGCCCGGACCGCCTTGTTGAAGTCGTCAATGTGCTTGAACCCGTAGTTGGCGAGGTCGTCGTAGCGGGCGTCCATTTCCCGGACCACCCACTGCAGGGCCTCGGCCGCCTTCTTCGGGTTGGTAATGATGGGCGTGATGAGGTGCGGGACCCCCTCGTAGGCCGTCAGCTCCACGCGTTTGGGGTCCACCATAACCATGCGTACCTCATCGGGGGTGGCCCGCATCAGGATGGAGGTGATCATGGAGTTCACGAAGGACGATTTACCCGCGCCGGTGGCTCCCGCGACGAGCAGGTGGGGCATCTTGGCCAGGTTGGCCACGACGTATCCGCCCTCGACGTCCTTTCCGACGCCCATGACCATGGGGTGTTCGGTCCGCCGTGCGTTCTGGCTCCTGAGGACATCGCCGAGTGAGACGGTTTCACGGTCGGTGTTGGGGATCTCGATGCCGATGGCGGACTTACCCGGAATCGGGCTGAGGATCCGGACGTCGCTGGAGGCGACCGCGTAGGAAATGTTCTTGGACAGGGCGGTGACCCGCTCCACTTTGGTTCCCGACGCCAGTTCGATCTCGTATCGGGTCACGGTGGGCCCGCGGCTGAAGCCGGTCACCGTGGCGTCTACGTTGAACTGCTGGAGTGTGTCGGTGAGTGCGGCGACGACGGCGTCGTTGGCCTCCGTGCGTTCCTTGGGGATGGAGCCCGGGGTCAGGACGTCGGAGGACGGCAGGGTGTAGGTGACGTCACCGGCGAGTGAAAGCTGCTCAGTCCGCTGCGGGATGGGCGTGGGCAACGGCGCGGGGGCGACGGGGTTGGCCGGCACCTGCGGGCTGACGGCGGGAGCGTTGAGCGAGCCGGCGGCCACCATACCAGGGGTGACCAGCGGAATGGCCTCGGTGGCGTTCTCCGCCGGGCTGTGTCCGGCGCCGCCGAGGCCTTGGGCGGCCTTGATCTTTTCGACGGCGATCTCCGCCTGGGTGGGGCGCCGCACTCCGGGCGCAGGACGGGGTCCCCGGCCTGCTTTTTCGGCTTCGGCGTCCTCGTCATCGATGACCGCGTGCTCGAAGGCCTCGTCCCCGACATAGCCTTCCAGACGGGCGTCGGAGTCTTCATCCTTGCCGAAGAAGCGCCGCTTCTTTTTGTTCTTCGGTGCGGCTGCTGCGCGCGTTTCCTCCAGGTAGCTGCGGTCGTGGCGGTCCCCGGCGTCGCCCGGTTCGTGCAGGTCGATG
The DNA here is from genome assembly GCF_024391045.1 of Pseudarthrobacter sulfonivorans. GTDB lineage: Bacteria > Actinomycetota > Actinomycetes > Actinomycetales > Micrococcaceae > Arthrobacter > Arthrobacter sulfonivorans_B. The sequence continues at coordinate 25,546 of NZ_JANFCZ010000020.1, read as the reverse complement.
CCCATCAGGTGTTCGTAGGCGGCGCGGAGCCGGCGCGGAATGGCCCCGAAGGGTGTGGCGGTGATGATCAGCAGGGAGATGAAGGCCAAGACGCCGTAAAGCACCACAGGCACGGCGGGGTGGATGGCGGCAAGCGGGGTCGCCGCCAGGAAACCGAGCATGCCGCCTGCCTGGCGGAGGCCGTCGAAGCCTTCGGCGACGGTGGGTTGTCCGCCCAGCACGTGCGCGAGCCCGCAGCCCGCGAAGGTCATGATGAGGAAGCCGATCCCCACCCGGTTGTTTCCGCGGCCGTCGTCGGGCTGCCGGAACAGCCGGAACGCACAAGCAAAGAGCATCAGTGGCAACACCAGCGACATCCAGCCGAAGGTGCCGTTGACCACACTGTAGACGGCGTCGGGAAACCAGCCAGTCATCCCCCACCAGGCGAAGGTTGCTATGAAGACACCCAGCGCCAGGTTGAACAGGGCGGCGCCGTCGCGGCGCTCCTCGGCAGGCAGGTCGCTGACGTCGGAGCCGATCCTGCGGACTCCCCCGCCGACCAGGTGCCCTACGCCGAGCCACGCGCCACCCACCACCCGAAGGAGCCAGGACTGCCGCTGTTCGACGGCGGGAACCTGGCGGGTGCGTGCAGTGCCGGCGGAAGTTCCCGTCCGGCTGCCGGCGCCGCTCCTGGAGCTGCCTGCGCCTGCGCCGCGGCCCGCGGAGCTGCCGGATTTGGCGGTGTTGCTGCCGCGGGCGGTGCCTTTGGGCGCGGGGGTAGTACGAGTGGCCATACGTGCCACGGTACCGGAACTGGTCCGGTTTTCCGCGGATTTCCGGCGGATCCGGGGCTTCCATGTTGCCTCCCTGCGCCCTCAAACCGGTGTCCGGGAACAGCGAAAGGCCCGGTTCCGAAGAACCGGGCCTTTCGGGCTCCCGCAGGGGCAGCAGTGTCACCGATGGGCGGGTTACGCCTCGAGGACCACGGGGATGATCATGGGCTTGCGGCGCAGCTTGCGGTTGACCCAGGTGCCCACCACACGCCGTACTACCTGCTGGAGCTGGTGCGTGGTGTGATCCGTGCGGTTGAGCACGGCTTCTTCCAGTGCGGCGTTGATCTTGGGGATGATTTCGTCAAAGACGGAATCGTCCTCGGCCACACCGCGGGCGTGGATCTCCGGTCCCGAGACCACCTTGCCGGTGGCGCGGTGAATGACCGTGATGATGGAGATGAAACCCTCATCGCCGAGGGTCTGGCGGTCCTTGAGGTCAGCTTCCGTGACCTCGCCGACGCTGGAGCCGTCCACGTAGACAAAGCCCACTTCGACCTGGCCCACTACGTCGGCCCGGTGATCCTTGAGGTCGATGACGGTGCCGTTGTCCGCCAGGATGACACTGGCCGTGGGAACGCCGGACTCGATGGCGATCTTGCCGTTGGCGATCAGGTGCCGGGTCTCGCCGTGCACGGGCATGGCATTGAGCGGCTCAAGGATGTTGTAGCAGTACAGCAGTTCGCCGGCGGCTGCGTGTCCCGAAACGTGGACCTTCGCGTTGCCCTTGTGGATGACGTCCGCGCCGAGTTTGAGCAGGCCGTTGATAATCCGGAACACGGCGTTCTCGTTGCCGGGGATCAGGCTGGAAGCCAGGATCACGGTGTCGCCGTCGCCCACTACAACGCGGTGGTCGCCGTTGGCCATGCGGGACAGGGCAGCCATCGGTTCGCCCTGCGATCCGGTGGACATCAGCACCACACGGTTGTCCGGGAGGTTGTCGATGTTCTTGATGTCCACCAGGAGGCCGTCGGGCACGTCGAGGTAGCCGAGCTTTGCCGCGATGGCCATGTTGCGGACCATGGAGCGGCCCACGAAGGCCACCTTGCGGTTGTGCTTGGCCGCGGCGTCCAGCACCTGCTGGACGCGGTGCACGTGCGAGGAGAAGGAGGCCACAATGATGCGCTTGGTGGCCTGGCCGAAGAGCCGCTCCAGAGTGGGGCCGATTTCCTTTTCGGCAGTGGTGAACCCGGGCACGTCCGCGTTGGTGGAATCGGACATAAAGAGGTCGACGCCCTCTTCGCCGAGTTTGGCGAAGTGACGGAGGTCGGTGATGCGGCCGTCCAGGGGCAGCTGGTCCATCTTGAAGTCACCCGTGTGCAGCACGGTGCCGCCGGCAGTGCGGAGGAACACTGCAAGTGCGTCCGGGATGGAGTGGTTGACGGCGACGAATTCGCACTCAAACGGGCCGAATTTCTCGATCTGGCCTTCTTCAACCGTGAGAGTGTAGGGACGGATCCGGTGCTCCTGCAGCTTGGCCTCGATCAGGGCAAGCGTCAGTTGCGAGCCCACCAGGGGGATGTCCGCGCGGAGCCGCAGGAGGTAGGGAACGGCACCGATGTGGTCCTCGTGGCCGTGGGTCAGGATAACGGCCACGACGTCGTCCAGCCGGTCCTCGATGTAGGAGAAATCAGGCAGGATCAGGTCAACGCCGGGCTGGGTTTCCTCCGGGAAGAGGACACCGCAGTCGACGATCAGCAGCTTCCCGTCGATCTCGAACACGGCCATGTTCCGGCCGATTTCCCCCAGCCCGCCAAGCGGAACAATGCGGAGGGTGCCGTTCGGCAGGCGCGGCGGCGTGACAAGGCCGGGAAGGGCGGTTTGGGTCATAGTGCACTACTTTCCAGGCGGAAGGGTGCCGGTCTTAGCCTCAGGAAAAGACCAGCCCCGCTTCCGCCAAGTCCTCGCGGATGGTTTCGATCTCGGCTTCGTCCGGCTCCACGAGGGGCAAACGGACAATCGAGTTGGGCAGGACTCCCTGCCATTTAAGAATTTGTTTGGCTGCAACGGCTCCCTGGACGCGGGTCATCGTGGCCCGAACGATTGGGAGCAGCCCAAAGTTGATCTTGCGTGCGGTCTCCAGATCGTTCGCGTTGACGGCGTCGATCAGCTCGCGGAAGCGGCGCGTGGCCACGTGGGTTGTCACGCCCACCAGCCCGACGGCGCCCAGGGACATCCAGGGCAGGATCAGGCCGTCATCGCCTGAGTAGAAGTCCAGGTCCGTCTCTGCCATCACGCGGCTGGCGGCCATGAAATCGGCTTTTGCATCCTTGACCGCGACGATGTTCGGGTGCTGCGCCAGGCGAATCATGGTCTCGGGCTCGATGGGAATGGAGGAGCGGCCCGGAATGTCATAGAGCATGACGGGCACGTCGGTGGAGGACGCGACGGTTTCGAAGTGTGCGCGGACGCCGGCCTGGCTGGGCTTGTTGTAGTAGGGCGTGACAAGCAGCAGGCCATCGACGCCGAGCGCGGCCGCCTGCTGGGAAAGGTGTACCGAGTGTGCGGTGTCATTGGTTCCGGTGCCGGCAATGATGGCGGCGCGGTCCCCCACGGCCTCCTTGACGGCTCGGAACATGCCAAGGTTTTCTTCGTCGGACAGGGTGGACGTTTCTCCGGTGGTCCCGGTGACCACGAGGCCGTCGCAGCCCTCATCAACGAGCTTGGTGGCCAGTTCCGCCGCCTGCCGGTAGTCCACGGCGCCGTCCTTGGTGAAGGGCGTGACCATGGCGGTGAGGAGCGTACCAAGGGCAGGGATGGTGACGGAATTGTGAGGCATGGAAAAAACGTTACCCTGTCAGCCGCCGGTTAGGACAATGCCGGCGGGGTGATAAGCGTCAAACATACTCCCCCGAGGCCACCTGATTAACGGAATTTCCGTACGGCGTTCCGCTGCAGAACGGCCGTGACCACCTCTGTGCCGGTACCGGCGGCATTCTTCATCTGGAAGCCGTCCGGTCCCCAGAAGCCGCTCAGCCCGCAGGAAGGTCCCGCCGGCGTGGCTCCGCCGAGGTTTGCGAGGACGCCGAACATCCGGTTATCCATGGCCCTGGCCGCCAGGTGCAGGCCAAGCCGCCGCGCCTCCTCCATCGTGTAGCGGCCCGGCACGGCAAAGGCATCGGCGCCGGCGGGCGCCGCCGCTGCGGAACGGGCCGGAACAGCAGCATCGGTGCCCATGGCCAGTTCGACCAGCCAGCCATCCACTTCGAGGAGCAGGGCACGTTGGCCGGCCCTGAAGAGGGCCTCCTCCGGTCCGTGAAGGTGGGTCTTGAAACTGAATGCGGTGGTGCCGTCCGGGTGGGTGGCAACGCATGCCAGCCGGGGAGTGCCGTTTGGCTCCCGATAGGCCGCCCCTGAAACGGCTGTGATCCCGGTCCTGCGGCAAATTTCGTGAAGGTCCTCCAGCCGGGGATCGTCCGGTTGCAACCAGGCTTCCTCAGCGGACAGCAGAGCGAGATCGTATCCGGTCAACGACATCTCCGGGAAGATCACCAGCCGGGCGCCGTGGGAGTCGGCGTCTTCGATCAGCCGGACGTGTTCCTCGACATTCGGGATGATCCCGCCAGCCAGGGCCTGGTACTGGACGGCGGATACTGTCAGGGCCTCGGTCACATCCTTATCCTAGGCAGCCACCTTGCTCCTGCGCACCAGGCAACCTTTCCTCCTGCACCTCACCGGGCCGGCAATACCTCTGAACTGCAGCCTCCCGTAATCCTTCAGCCCAGGCCGCCAGCCGTTGGGCGGAACGGACATAGTGGAACAGCTCCGTGGGTGTCAGCGCGTCCAGATCCGTCTCGGCCAACCGGCGCGCCAGTTCGGCTCCCGGTGGCTGCGCGGTCAGGGTGATGCCCTCCTGCTGCCATTGGATGTCCTCCGCGGACCGTCCTGCCACGAGCTGGCGGAAGAGGAAATCAACCACCCCGGGGCTCATGGCCCTCATCAATCCTGCCGACTGTCCTGCCGGCTGTGCCGTGGTGCCGACCCCGGGCGGTGGCCGCAGCGGGCCACCATCGGCTGAAGGTTCCGGAAACCGCTGCGGCTCGAATGGAGTGTGCATAACGCTCATGTTATTCGAACATATATTCGAATACAAGTGCGGGCCGGGCAGTTACCCTGCCAGCGTCCTACTACCCTGCCAGCGTCCTACCGGCAGCGAGGGTTGGCGACATGTTGACTGGGGACCGGCCGTACCGGTGTGAGAACATGCCTCATGACGTCCCGAGCCACGGCAAGTCCCTCGCGGGCCACTCGATCAGCTTCCCCTGCCAGCCGGCTCCGCGGTATTGATGCCGCGAGGGGACTGGCGCTCCTGGGCATGATGGCCACCCACCTGCTGCCCACGTTCGAGCCCAACGCGGAGCTGACACCCACGTGGATCGGCCTGACGTTCTCGGGCCGCGCAGCGGCCCTGTTCGCCGTACTGGCGGGCGTCGGACTGGCACTTTCAACCGGGAGACGGGTACCGCTGGAAGGAGCCGCCCTGAACGCTGCCCGCCGCGGAGTGGCCCTGCGCGCACTGGTAATTGCCGCCGTCGGACTTTCCTTGGGCGGGCTGGAAGTCAACGTCGCGATCATCCTGGTCCACTATGCCGTGCTGTTTCTGTGCGTCCTGCCGTTCCTGGGACTGAAATTAAAGGCGCTGTGCGCCTGGGCCGCGGGCTGGATCCTGTTCTCGCCGGTGCTGGCCTATCTGCTCCGCCCTTGGCTGATGGCGGCGGACCCGCCGCTCCATCTGGGACACAACCCGTCCTGGGAAGACCTCTCGACGCCTTTCCCCCTGCTGGGTGAGCTGTTCCTGACCGGCTACTACCCGGCCTTTCAATGGTTGGCCTACCTGCTGGTTGGCCTGGCCATCGGCCGGCTGCCCCTCACCGCAGCGCTGGTCCCGGTCCTGCTGCTGACCGGAGGCACAGCGGTGGCCGCTCTGGCCAAGGCCCTGGGGACGGCCGCCATGGAAAACTGGGGCGGCCGCGCAGCACTGGAGCAGGTGCTGAACGCCCCGGGATACCCACTCGACAGCGTGCTCCAGGTCAATCTCACCGGGATCCGGCAGGAAGGATCGTGGTGGTGGCTGGCCTCCGCTGCACCGCATTCGGCCACACCCCTGGACCTCGCGCACACCTCAGGGGTGGCCGCGGCGGTGGTGGGCGCCTGCCTCCTCCTCGGCAAGCTGGCGGACTGGCTGGACCTGGACCTGCTGCTGCCATTGCGCGGTGCGGGCGCCATGACGCTGACGCTCTACTCGGCGCACGTCTGGGTGGTGTCGGGCTTCTACCTGAAGCCCCTGCCCGTCGGCTGGACGGAAGACGGAATGTACTTTGCGCACGCCGCTGTAGCCATCGTCGCCGGCATGGTATTTGTCCTGTTGAAATGGCGCGGACCGCTGGAGTTGGCTGGCCACGCGGCCAACCAACTCGGCCGCACCGGACGGATCGGCGGACCCTAACTGGCGGGAACGTTCCCCTGGAAGAGCCGGCCGGCGTCACGCATGGAAGCACGTGCGCGTTTGCGGTCCCCCGCGGCATCGTACGCGCAGCTCAGGCGGAACCAGGACCGCCAGTCCTCGGGCGCGGCTTCGGCCTCGGCCTTGTACTTTTCGAATTCCTGGTCGGCTGCCGCCCGGATGATCCGGCCGGCGGGCGTGCGCGGCAGGTCGTCCACAGGCAGCCCGCCTTCGGCTTCCAGGATCCTGGCCATCTTTTCAGTTCGCGCTCCAAACATGAGCTCCCGAATGAGCGCCCAGGCACCGACGATGGGCAGTACCAGGTACGCGGCGCCGATCGCTTTGGCGGCAAGGTTGTTGTCCGTGAGCAGCAGGATGGAACGCTGGAAGGAAACCACCAGGTAGAAGACCAGGAGGAGCGTCACGGCACCCACCCAGATCTTGGTGCGGTTCTTCCGGAACGCAGCGAGGAACGGACCCACGGCCTAGATCCCCAGGTCCAGGTAGCCGTCCAGGCCCACGGTCAGTCCGGGGTTCGCCGCGACGTTGCGGACACCCAACAGCACACCGGGCATAAACGAGGCGCGGTCAAAGGAATCGTGGCGGAAGGTCAGCTGCTCCCCCGGTCCGCCCAGCAGGACTTCCTGGTGCGCCACGAGTCCACGCAGCCTGACGCTGTGGACGCGCACTCCGTCCACGTCGCAGCCACGGGCCCCCGGCTGTTCACTGGTCGTTGCGTCAGGGCTGGCGGGCACGTTTGCCGCGGCCCGTTCGGCAGCGATGAGCTGGGCGGTCCGGACGGCGGTTCCGGAAGGTGCATCCACCTTGTCCGGGTGGTGCAGCTCGATGACCTCCACGGATTCAAAGTACTTGGAGGCCTTGGCGGCGAAGGCTGAGGCGAGCACCGAACCGAGGGCAAAGTTGGGAGCGATCAGCACACCGGTTCCGGGGTACTCCGCGAGCAGGGCTCCGAGGGCGGCGAGCCGGGTGCCATCCCACCCGGTGGTTCCCACCACGGCGTGCATGCCGTGCTCGACGGCGTACCGTACGTTAGCTTCCGTGCTCTCGGGAACGGTGAGGTCCACCACGACCTCGGCTCCGGCGGCGGCCAGCTGATCCAGCGAATCGCCCCGTCCCAGGGCGGCTACGAGGGTCATATCGGCTGCGGCTTCAACGGCTTTGACGGCTTCGGCGCCCATGCGCCCGTTGGCGCCCAGGACAGCCACACGGCTGGGAGCGGGGTGTTGTTCGGTCATGCCTTTAACCCTACCGTCGGGCAGGGTGCGGTACGGAACCGGCGGGCGTGCGTTACCTCGCATGCGGGTCGGCGGCGAAAGGCAACACGTGAATGCCTAGGCGGCGGCCGGCCGGTCAGGCTGGAGTCAGCTGCCGGCGCCCACCCACTCGACGGTGCCGTCGGTGAAGAACTGTTCCTTCCAGATGGGAACCTGTTCCTTGATCCGGTCCACCAACTCGGAACACACGGCAAAGGCCTCGCCCCGGTGGGCGGCAGAGACAGCGCAAACCAGTGCGGGATCCCCGATGTCCAGCAGGCCGATGCGGTGGGCAGCCCAGATCCGGACCGGCTGCTCGCCGGACGAACCTTGGGAATGTTCTGCGACCAGGGCCGCGACGACGTCCGCCATCATCTGGTGCGCAGTGGGGTGCGCACTGTAGCTGAGGCGCTCCACCGGCTTGCCGCCGTCGTGATTCCTGACCACCCCGCTGAAGCTGACAACTGCGCCTGCAGTGTCCGATTCGACGGCGGCGATGGCCTGTTCCACGGAGATCGCTTCCGCACTCAAGACCGCGTGGACCACTTCGAAAACTGATTCAGTGCCCATTACGGCCCTCCAACTGGTCGCACAGGTGCCCGATCAATGGGTCCAGGACGGACAGCCCGTCCATGACGCCCTTGGGCGAACCGGGCAGGTTGATGATAAACGTCCGGCCGGCCGCTCCGGCGTACCCCCGACTCAGCGCGGCGAGCGGGGTTTTCGCCGCTCCGGCGCGCCGAATGGCTTCCATGATCCCTGGGATTTCGCGATCCAGCAGGGGCTGCGTCACGTCAGGGGTCCGGTCGTCCGGGCTGAGGCCGGTCCCGCCGCTGGTGATGACGACGGCGGGGTGCTGGGTGAGGAGCGCCCGGATGGCTGCGCCCACGGACTCACCGTCCGGCACCACCATTGGGGGGTAGGCCTGGAACCCGTGCTCCGTGAGCCAGTCGGTGATCACGGGGCCGGTCTCGTCCTCGTAGATGCCGGCCGCGGCCCGGGTGGAGGCAATCACAACTCCGGCTTTCCGGCCCTGGACCTCGCCGTGTGTGTGGTTGTCGTGCGCGTGCGCTTCGGGGGCCTGCGGCTCAGCGGCGTGCGGCACGTGAGTGTGCGGCTCGCTCAAGAAAGTGTCCTCGCTCACAGTGTCCAGTCCCCGCTCTTGCCGCCACTTTTAGCCAGCACTTTGATGTCGGTCAGTACGGCGTGCTTGTCGACGGCCTTGACCATGTCATACACGCTGAGGGCTGCCACGGACGCCGCCGTGAGCGCCTCCATCTCCACTCCGGTGACACCGCGGGTCTTAACCGTGGCAAGGATGTCCACCGATTCCGTCCCCAGTTCAAAGTCGACGGTGACTTTGGACAGCGGCAGCGGATGGCACAGCGGAATGAGCTCCGGTGTCTTCTTGGCCGCCATGATCCCGGCGACGCGCGCCACCGCCAGGGCGTCGCCCTTGGGCAGTCCGCCGGAGCCGAGCAGGCCCAGCACTTCGCGGGTGGTGCGGACGGTGGCCGTGGCGGTGGCTTCCCGGGTGGTTTCGGCCTTGTTTGATACGTCCACCATCTGGGCGCTGCCGTCGTGGCGCAGGTGGGTCAGCGCCGGCGTTTGTTCTGGATTCACAGCATCCATACTTCCACCTCGTCGCCCTCCGCGAGCGCCGAGACTCCAGCCGGGACATGAACAAGCGCGTTGGAGCCGGCGAGCGCATGCATGAGGTGGGAGCTTTCGCCCCCTTCCAGGCGGACGGTGCCGTCAGCCTGGAAGCTTCCGCGCCGGACCTGGTGTTTGTGTTGCGGGGAGGTGAGGCCATGGGCCAGGCGTGCGCGGAGGCTGGTCCGGGGGGCGGGTGAGCCAAACATTTCGGACAGCACCGGCCGGAGGAACATCTCGAAGGACACCAGGCAGCTCACCGGGTTGCCTGGAAATCCCAGGAAAGGCACGCCGTCGAATTCGCCGATCCCCTGCGGCCCCCCGGGCTGCATGGCCAGGTGCACAAACTCGGCTGCTTGTCCGTCCATCGCCTGCCGGACCACTTCGTAGGCTCCCTTGCTGACCCCTCCGGTGGTGACAATCAGGTCCACGGATCCGGCGTGGCTGCGCAGCAGCGCTTGAAGTTCTTCGGGCCGGTCCGAGGCGATGGCGGTGCGCACCACCGTCAGGCCAGCCTGCCGGAGAGCGCTTTCGAGGAGGGTTCCGTTGGAGTCGTAGATCTTCCCGGCCGGCAACGGCGTGCCCGGCTCCACCACTTCGTCCCCTGTGGTGGCCAGGAGAACGGTCACCGTCCGGTGCACCGTCACCTCTCTGATGCCCAGGGCGGCCAGAAGCCCCAGCTGCGCCGGCCCGAGGAACGTGCGGGCAGCCAGCGCCTGCTCCCCCGCTGCAAGGTCGCTTCCTGCGGCGCGCACGAAGGTGCCCGCCGCCGTCGCCGGCAGCCACACGGTGCTTGCAACCCCGGGGGCGGGAAAACTGTCCGGGATGGCACGTTCCACGGGCACGACGGCGTCGGCACCGTCAGGGATCATGGCGCCGGTCATGATCGGGGCAGCGCACCCGCGCTCCAGGGGCGCGGGCGTGGCACCTGCCGGAACCGGATCCACGACCCTGAGCTCCGCACCGTCGTCGGGCAGGTCTGAACTGTTGACGGCGAAGCCGTCCATTTGCGAGTTCGCGAACGGCGGCAGGCTGAGGGGCGCCGCAATATCGTGGGCCAGGCCCCTCCCCAGTGCGTCCCGCAGCGCCAGCGTTTCCGTCTTGCCGCCGGTCAGCAGGGGCGCAAGCAGTTCGGCGACTGCGGCGCGGTGGCGGGCAACGGACCGCGACTGGTGCGGGGCGGCGCCGTGCTGATGCGGAGGGCTGTGCATGGTCCTGCCTTCGGTAGAGGCTGTCATGGACTCACGTCAACTCTAATGGTGTGGAAGCCGGTGGCTCCGTCCGGCGCGACGGGCCGGGGTTCCTCAGCCTGCGGCTCACCGTTGAGGTCCGTGGCCCGGACCTGGACTTCGTACTGGCCGGGACTGAGGGTGATGCCCAACTGCCATTGATACCAGGTGTCCCGCGAGATGCCGGGGGCGAGGTCTGCCTGTTGCCACGTGCCGCGGTTGACCCGCAGTTCCACTTTGCCGATGCCGGTGTGCTGTGCCCAGGCAACGCCGCCGAATTGCACCGTGCCGGCGCTGACCCGCTTGCCCTGGCGCGGGACATCGATCCTGGATGCCGTCTTGATGGGGCCCCGCTCGGACCAGCCGCGCGGCGTCCAATAGCCTTCGTCGTTGGCGAATTTGGTGAGGCGGAGTTCCGTGAGCCACTTTGTGGCCGAGACATAGCCGTACAGACCGGGCACAATCATGCGCACGGGAAAGCCGTGTTCGAGCGGCAGGGGTTCGCCGTTCATCCCCACGGCCAGGATGGCGTCCCTGGTGTCGGTGAGGACCTCCAGCGGCGTGCCTGCGGTCCAGCCGTCCGAGCTTCGCGACAACACCATGTCCGCGCCGGCCTGCGGGCGCGCCATGGAGAGCAATTCCCGCACCGGCCACCCAAGCCAGCGCGCATTGCCGATCAGGTCGCCACCCACTTCGTTGGACACGCAGGCAATGGTGACGTGGCGTTCGATGAGTGGCTTGGCCAGGAGGTCAGCCAGGTTCAGTTCGATTTCCTGGTCCACCATCCCCGTGACGCGCAGTGTCCAGGTATCGGGGTCGATGACCGGGACGATCAGGGCGGTGTCGATCCGGTAGAAGTCGTTGTTTGGGGTGACCAGCGGCTGCATGCCGTCCAGGCTTACTTCTGCGCCTGCGGGAATTGCAGGCGCAGCAGAATCCGCCGCGGGCAGTTTCAGCTTTTCGCGGGCGGTGCTGATACCCGCGGCGGCGCCGCGCCAGACCCCGGCAAGGATCCCTGCCACCGCCGTCACCGCAGCACTGGCCGCCAGGACCTGCAGGAACGTGCGCCGGCCGGTACCAGTTGGGACCGGCGCGTCGGTCGAAGCGTCTTCCTGGAGCCGCCGGATCAGGAACCGCAACAGGAGCGCACCGGCAAGGGCTGCGGCCAAGGGAACCGGAACGGCGCCGAACGTCACCTGTGCGCGGGTGATGACGGCAACAAGCCCCACGAGACCAAAGACCGCCATCACGGCGGCACCGGCAAAGCGTCGTCGTTGCTCCAGGATTCCGGCGAGACCCCCAACGGCAGCGATGACAATCAGCATGCCGGTCACGAAGACTGTCTTGTCTGCGGTGCCGAAGAGGCTGACGGCCCATTCCTTCACTCCCGGCGGAAGGGCGTCGATCAATGCCCCGCCGACTGCTGCCAAAGGAGACAAGGACGGGCTGAGCAGTCCGGCGAGCAGCTCTCCGACCACAACGGCTGCGACCGCGGAAACAGTCCCTGACGCAGCTGCCCGGAAGCGGCCGCCCTGTGCGGCACGCAAGGTACGGTGCCTCGTTCCGGAGCTCGCGCCGTCGTCGGCCGTTTCATCCACGGGCAGGAACCTGTTCACACCTCCAGCATAGGAGTGTGGCAGCCTGGCGGCGCCGGACTTGGCCTCTTATCGGCGGGAAGTTGCAGCTGCCGGGAGATGCGGCGGGTGCGGGGCGACGCGAACGTGATGAGCGGGCCCGGGTGGCGTAGCCTGAATCCATGAGCATTCAGCTAGGCATGCCGCAATCCCGGGACAGCGTCGGTCCTGGCCTGCCGCCTGCCCGGCCGGCCGGCACCCCGTCCGGGCTGCTGGACCAGTACGGACGCCGCGCCACCGACATGCGGTTATCCCTGACGGACAAGTGCAACTTGCGCTGCACCTACTGCATGCCGGCCGAGGGCCTTGAGTGGCTTGCCAAGCAGGCAGTGATGACCGCGGACGAGATTGTGCGGATTGTCCGCGTCGGCGTCGAACTGCTGGGCGTGCGCGAACTCCGCCTGACGGGCGGTGAGCCGCTGGTCAGGGCTGACCTGGTGGACATCATCGCCGCGCTGCGCAGCAATCATCCCGAGCTGCCGATCTCCATGACCACCAACGGTGTTGGACTGGATAAGAAGGCCGCCGCACTTAAGGCTGCGGGCCTGACCCGCATCAATGTTTCCCTGGATTCCCTGCACGAAGAGACCTTCGCCAAGCTCACCCGTCGTCCGTTCCTGGACCGTGTCCTGGCCGGGGTCGACGCCGCGTGGGCGGCGGGTCTGGGCCCGGTCAAGCTCAATGCCGTCCTGATGCGGGGGATCAACGACGCCGAGTCGCCCGCACTGCTCGCCTGGGCCCTGGAACGTGGCTACGAACTCCGGTTCATCGAGCAGATGCCGCTAGACGCCGATCATGGCTGGACCCGCCGGAACATGATCACGGCCGCCGAAATCCGTTCCCTGCTTTCCGTGGACTATGTCCTGAGCCCGGACCCGCGCGCCCGCGACGGCGCCCCTGCCGAGCGTTTTGAAGTACGACGACGGGTGGCCGGGGCTGCGGGTCCGCTTGGTTCTGATGCGGAGCAGCTGGGCGCGGAGGGTCCGGTGCTGGGCACCGTGGGCATCATCGCCTCCGTCACGGAGCCGTTCTGCGCTGACTGCCGGCGCACCCGGATCACCGCCGAGGGCAAGATCATGAGCTGCCTGTTCTCGCGTGAAGAGTTTGATCTGCTGGGCCTTCTGCGGGAAGGCGCCAGCGATGAAGCCCTGGCTGAGCGGTGGCAGGATGCCATGTGGGTCAAGCCCAAGGCGCACGGAATGGACCACACGGGTCTCGGTGCGGCGGACTTCGTCCAGCCGGACCGCAGCATGAGCGCCATCGGAGGCTGAATTTCTTGAACGTACGTTACTTCGCTGCCGCGCGCGCTGCCGCAGGTGTGGAAGAGGAAGCCTACGATCTCCCGTTGGGGGCGACTGTGGCCGATTTGCTCGAAGCGGTTCTCGCCGTGGAACGCGCCGAGCCCCCCACCGGAACTCCTCCCCTGCAGCGGCTCCTCGCCCGGAGCAGCTTCCTGCTGAACGAGGTGGCAGTTAAGGACCGTGCCACTGTCCTGAACCCGGGCGACGTGGTGGACGTGTTGCCGCCGTTCGCCGGCGGATAGGGATATCGGCAAAGGCTGACGCGACGGGTGGAGTTGGCCCAGCCTTACCGGCGGCTGCGTGCCCGTTGCTGTTTACCAGGATTACCGGGGGCTGCGTGCCCGTTTGCAGGGGTACCCCAGAGTTATCCACATAGCCGCCAATCCACGGGTTTTTTGCCCCGGCTTGCTGGGATGCTGTGGGTATGGATCGTAGAGCGGCGGTGGAAGCGGCGGAGGCCTTGGCGGCTTCTGCCACTGCGCTTGCCGCGGCTTTGCGGGGAGAAGCACCGATCGGGTCCGGCACAGGCGGGGACGACCGTGACGCCGATCCGCTGCGGGCGCTGGCCAATGATTTCCTCGACGGGTTGGCTGAGACTGCCCGGATTGACGCCCAGGCATCAGCACTGAGAGTTCACCTTGCGGCGGGCTACTCCCGTGCTGTGGAAGCCCAGGCGCCGCCTCCTGCGTCCCCGCAGGAGAACACCGCCCAGGAGATGGCCGTCATCGCAGAGGTCGCTTGTGCCCTGACCGTCCGAGAGTCGGCGGCCGCGGGGCTGCTGGTGGAGGCCCGGGAGCTGACCACGGCCCTGCCGCTGACGATGGCGGCGTTGGAGGCCGGGAGGGTGTCGTGGCAGCATGCCCGGATCATGGTGGACGAGGCCAGCAGCCTCGGGCCCGATGGCGCGCAGGCGTTGGAAGCGCACTTTCTCGGCCCGGATGCGGTGGGCCCGGCGCGGGGTTGTCCGGTCGGGGATCTGGTTCCCGGCCGGTTCCGGGCCAAGGCCCGGCTGTGGCGGGAGCGGCACCACCCGGTGAGCATCGAAAAGCGTTATGCCAAATGCGTAACGGACCGGCGGGTGGTGTTTGCCCCGGACCGGGACGGGATGGCCTGGCTCTCGGCCTACCTCCCGGCCGATACCGCGTCGGGGATCTGGGAACGGACCACCGCCGCCGCGCGGGCCATGCAGGGCCCCGGCGAGGACCGCACCCTCACCCAGCTCCGCGCCGACAACGCAGCCACCTGGCTCCTGGGCGGGACCTGCACCTCCGACGTCGAGAACATCACCGGAGAAAACCCAAACCAGACAGCTCCGCTCAACGGGGCCGCGGACGGCCTGTCCGCTATGCGGGCCGGCATTGGCGCTGATGGGTTGGCTGGCGGATCCGCCGGCCCGGGCAGTGGCCCCGGCCCGGGCGCCGGTGGGGGTGCTGGTGTGCCGTCGCCGCGGGCGCAGGTGCTGATCACGGTCCCGGTGATGGCTTTACTGGGTGTGACGGAGGAACCGGCGATGCTGGACGGGTACGGGCCGATCCCGCCGTCCATGGCCCGGCGGCTGATCGCCGACGGCGCAGACTCCTTCCACCGGGTCCTGATCGACCCCCGTGACGGGGCACCGTTGGAGATCGGCCGGTCCAGCTACCGGGTCACCAAAGCCCAACGCCAATGGCTCAGGCTCCGCGACGGGCGATGCCCCTTCCCCGGCTGTACTAACCAGTCCCTGGATAACGAAGCCGACCATATCCTCGCGTGGGCCGACGGCGGGACCACCGGGGTCTCAAACCTTGGCCAGCCCTGCCACCGCCACCACAGGCTCCGCCACACCACCGCCTGGACACCCACCGAACCCACCCAAGACACACCACCCGGCTGGATCTCACCCTCCGGACGCCAGTACCACAGCGAACCACCCGACTGGGAACCACCCACCTGGCCCGACAACCCACCCAGTTGGATTGTCAGCTCGACTAAAGAACTGACTGAGGAGTCACACGCTCCCGCAAATTTAGCCGACTGAGCAGTCCGCCTACCGGATCACACGCGCCCGCAGAATCAGGCGATTGAGCAGTCCAGTTACCGGATCATCCATCGATCCGGTGGAAGCTGCTTAATGAGGGGGCCACAAAGAGTGGCACCACCTAACTAAGTGCACCAATGATGGCGCCACGGCCATCAGCGTTGCCCGGTTCGATTGCCGTGCTGACTAGTCGCGCCGCGCCGCTCCTCCGGAGCAGCGCGGGACACCTACCGACCATAAGGCCACGCCGCCGGGAGCACAGGTTCTTAGCCTCGTGCTGCGACGAGACCCAACAGGCCGGGCGAAGCCGGGAGCGCGTCAGTGGCGGCGGCACTCCGACGTCATGAACGGAACGAAATCCTGGGCATCGCCAATGCGCAGTTCGGCGGTGTGGGTCAGCACGCCGTCGGAGACTCGGAAGGTGTGGCGCGCACTCCCCCGGTCGCTGTGGCGTTCCACGCGCAGGACTCCATCCACCCAGAGGCAGCGTGCCGGAGTTCCGGGCGGCATGCCCATACTGTCTACGTAATACCAAAGGACGTCATTATGATCAGGATCCACTGTGAACACGCCATGGCCGTCGAAATGAGTGCCGTCTTCTTCCGTATGCCGGTAGCTCTGCACTACCGCGAAACCTCCGGCCGCCCGGGTAAAGCTGATCTCCGCCACGGCCGAGCGTTCAGGTCCCCAAGCCGACGGGACAAGATGCGTGATTCCGCGCCAGTGCCCCAGGAACTCTTCCAGCACTGCGTGCAACATACCCGGCTGCGAAGAGTTCATGGCTACATTATGGCCCGCCAAAATAAGCATCGGGACAGAAATCCCACGATCCTTGCTCCACCGCGGCCCACCAACCTACGGGTGCGTCCGGACCGGGTACTAACAGACCCGTACTCCCGGACCGGGCACCAACGGACGGGTGCGTCCGGACCGGCTAATAACCGACTGGTGTCTCCGGACCGGATGCCCCTCTGACGCCCGGCTAACCCGAAGGGCGCCACCCCGTCAGAGGCCGAACGTCTCCGTCTCCTCGAATGGACCGACCACTGTGACTGTCCGGGGCGCCGCCGCCAGCTCCCGGGCAAGGTCCTGGACTTCCTGGACGGTGACGGACTTGATCAGCCGCAACGTTTCGTCGATGTCCTGGTATTCGCCGGAGACGAGTTCAGCCCGTCCCAGCCGGGACATCCTGGATCCGGTGTCCTCAAGGGCCAGGACGATGCCGCCGCAGAGCTGCCCTACGGCCTTGCGGAGTTCGTCGTCGGAGATCCCGCCCTCGGCGAGCTTGTCCAGTTCCCGCCCCAACAGATCAAGCACCTGCCGGACCTTCGACGGGGTGCACCCGGCGTACATCCCGAAGTAGCCGGCGTCGGCGTACGACGAGGCGAACGAGTAGGTGGAGTACACGAGGCCGCGCTTCTCGCGGATTTCCTGGAACAGCCGCGAGGACATCCCGCCGCCCAGCACGGCGTTGAGGACACTCATGACATAGCGGCGTTCATCGGTGGCCACGATGGTGGGGCACCCCATGATGATGTTGGCCTGCTCCACTGCACGCTTAACCACGTGCAGGCCGGCAGTGCCTACGATCTCGGCGCGGGCTGTGGAGCGGCGCTCCACTGGGGCTGCGTCGGACTCGAGTGCCCAGCCGGCGGAGTGGAGGGCATCCACCACGAGATTGCAGACGACGTCGTGCTGCAGGCCTCCGGCGGCGGTGATGACAAGCTCGTCCGGGCGGTAGTAGCGCCGGTAGTGATCCCAGACGGAGTCCCGGGCGACCGCGCGGATAGCCGCCGGAGTGCCGCCGATAGGCCGGCCCAGGGGATGCGTGCCCAGCACGGAGGCGACGAAGTTTTCGTGCGCCACGTCGGTGGGGTCATCGCTGTCCATGGCGATTTCCTCCAGGATGACGTCGCGTTCCTGCTCCATTTCGGCCGGGTCCAGGACCGCGCCGGTGATCATGTCCGCAATGACGTCGATGGCCATGGGCAGGTCCGTGTCCAGTACACGCGCGAAGTAGCAGGTGCTTTCCTTGGCCGTCGCCGCGTTGGATTCCCCACCCACTTCATCGAAGGCCGAGGCGATTTCCAGAGCGGTGCGGCGCTTCGTGCCCTTGAACAAAAGGTGTTCCAGGAAGTGCGTGGAACCATGCTGGCCGGGAGCCTCGTCGCGTGAGCCTACCCCTACCCAGAACCCGATGGTTGCCGAACGCTGTCCGGGCATCGCCTCCGTGAGCACCCGTACGCCGCCGGGAAGCACGGAACGGCGGACAACGGAGCCGCCGTCGGACCCGTGGACCAAGGTGTCGCCGGGCTGGTTCTGCTCAAGCGGCAGGGGTACAACAGTCAATTGAAGCCTTTCAGGAGCGGCGGCCGGATCTGGCTGCCATCGTAACAGCGGCGGGACCGGTGGATCATCCACCGGCCCCGCCGATTCATGCTGTGATGCAGGAGCACGTAGCTCCGCGTCGGTGAACTATTCCGTTTCGGAGGCGCCCTCTGCAGCGGAAGCGTCAACGCTGTCGCCAGCGCCTTCCTCTTCAGCCACTACGGGGGACAGTGACAGCTTGCCACGATCATCGATCTTGGTGATTTCCACCTGGATCTTCTGGCCGACGGAAACCACGTCATCCACGTTGTCCACGCGCTTGCCGTTGGCCAGCTTGCGCAGTTCGGAGATGTGCAGCAGGCCGTCCTTGCCCGGGGTCAGGGAGATGAAGGCACCGAAGGTGGTGGTCTTGACGACTGTACCCAGGTAACGCTCACCGATTTCCGGAACCTGCGGGTTGGCAATGGCGTTGATGGCGGAGCGTGCTGCGTCTGCAGACGGACCGTTGGTGGCGCCGATGTAGACCGTGCCGTCATCCTCGATGGAGATGTCAGCGCCGGTGTCTTCCTGGATCTGGTTGATCATCTTGCCCTTGGGCCCAATGACCTCGCCGATCTTGTCAACGGGGATCTTGACCGCGATGACGCGCGGCGCGAACTCGGAGAGCTCGTCAGGGGTGTCGATCGCGGAGTTGATGACATCCAGGATGTGCAGGCGGGCTTCGCGGGCCTGCTTCAGGGCTGCTGCCAGCACGGAAGCGGGGATGCCGTCGAGCTTGGTGTCCAGCTGGATGGCAGTGACGAACTCGGAAGTACCGGCAACCTTGAAGTCCATGTCGCCGAAGGCATCTTCGGCGCCCAGGATGTCGGTGAGGGCTGCGTAGCGGGTCTGGCCGTCAACCTGGTCGGAGACCAGGCCCATGGCGATACCTGCAACAGCTGCCTTCAGCGGCACACCGGCGTTGAGCATGGAGAGCGTGGAGGCGCAGACGGAACCCATCGACGTCGAACCGTTGGAGCTGAGAGCCTCAGACACTTGACGGATGGCGTACGGGAATTCCTCGCGGGACGGCAGCACGGGCACGAGGGCGCGTTCCGCCAGGGCACCGTGGCCGATTTCGCGGCGCTTGGGCGAACCCACACGGCCGGTCTCACCGGTGGAGTACGGCGGGAAGTTGTAGTTGTGCATGTAGCGCTTGCGCGTGACGGGCGACAGCGAGTCGATCTGCTGCTCCATCTTGAGCATGTTCAGCGTGGTGACACCCAGGATCTGGGTCTCGCCGCGCTCGAAGATGGCCGAGCCGTGGACGCGGGGCAGAACCTCAACTTCAGCGGTGAGCTGGCGGATATCCGTCAGGCCACGGCCGTCGATGCGGACCTGGTCCTTGAGGATGCGCTGGCGGACAACCTGCTTGGTGACAGAGCGGAATGCTGCGGACAGCTCCTTCTCACGGCCTTCGAACTGGCCGGCCAGGGCAGCAGTGGTTTCGTCCTTCAGGGCGTCCGTGGCAACGTCGCGGTCCTGCTTGTCAGCGATCTGGAAGACGGCAGCCAGCTTCTCGGCGGCGGCGGCCTCAACAGCTGCGTAGACGTCGTCCTGGTAGTCCAGGAAGACCGGGAACTCAATGGTGGGCTTGGCGGCGCGTGCAGCCAGGTCGGCCTGGGCGTCGCACAGTGCCTTGATGAACGGCTTGGCAGCTTCCAGGCCCTCCGAAACAACCTCTTCGGTGGGGGCGGTGGCGCCCTGTTCCTTGATGAGGTTCCAGGAGTTGTCGGTGGCTTCGGCCTCGACCATCATGATGGCGACGTCGTCACCGGCGATGCGGCCGGCCACAACCATGTTGAACACTGAGTTCTCAAGCTGGGAGTGCTTGGGGAAGGCAACCCACTGCGAGCCGTTCTCGTCGGCGACGAGGGCAACGCGGACGCCGCCGATCGGGCCGGAGAACGGAAGGCCGGAGAGCTGGGTGGACATGGAGGAGGCGTTGATGGCCACCACGTCGTAGAGCTCGTCCGGGTTGATGGCCAGAACGGTCACCACGATCTGGACCTCGTTGCGCAGGCCCTTGACGAAGGCCGGGCGCAACGGGCGGTCCATGAGGCGGCAAGCCAGGATGGCTTCCGTGGAGGGGCGGCCTTCACGGCGGAAGAACGAGCCCGGGATGCGGCCGGCGGCGTACATGCGCTCTTCAACGTCAACCGTCAGCGGGAAGAAGTCGAAGCCTTCGCGCGGGTGCTTGCCTGCGGTGGTGGCGGAGAGCAGCGCGGTGTCGTCGTCGATGTACACCATGGCTGCGCCGGCTGCCTGCTTGGCGAGGCGGCCGGTTTCGAAGCGGATTACACGCTTGCCAAAGCGGCCATTGTCAATGACTGCTTCTGAGAACTGGATTTCGGGACCCTCCAAGAGAGTCACCTCCGTTTCTGTTTCACGGAGTCCAGCCGCATCAACCCAGGCCAGCATCTGTCTACTGTCCCTGCACCCGGTCGTCGATCGAGATCCACGGGCCGTGGCTTCAATCAACGAAGCCGTTCCCGGGGATCACTACCGAGGACCGCGAATGCGTGATGCGGTTGATCCTCCTGTTTAGTTTTCTTCTGAAGAAGGCGGCCCGATCCACAAGGGAAAGGGCCGCCCCTTAAGCCTGACTAGCGGCGCAGGCCGAGACGCTCAATGAGCGCACGGTAGCGGGTGATGTCAGTGTTCTTGAGGTAGGCGAGCATGCGCTTGCGACGACCAACCATGGCCAGCAGACCGCGCTGGGTGTGGTAATCGTGCTTGTGCTCCTTCATGTGCTCAGTCAGATCCTTGATCCGCTGGGTCAGGACTGCAACCTGGACCTCCGGCGAACCGGTGTCGCCCTCGGACGTTGCGAAATCCTTGATGATGGACTGCTTTACAGCGGCGTCAAGTGCCACAATAACTCCTAGAGATGTGCCGTGAGGCCCGAATCAGTAATTCACTGCCGGGTCTGCCCGCGCGGGAATTCCCTGAATATCAGGGTTTTTCCACGCATGGCAGGAACCAGCCGCCACGGACTGCAGCCAGATCCAACGCCCAGTTTACCGGCAGGTCCGCAGACTTGTCGAAACCGCCGCTCGGGGGCAAGGAAAACAGCCCCACCGCGAGCGGGCAATTACCGCTGCAGGAGTTCCCTGACCGCGGCCATTCCCCGGTGAACCTCCACGAAGCTCGTGCTCAGCGGAGAAAGTCCGATCCGGATTCCCTGCGGCGCACGGAAGTCCGGAATGACATCCTGTTCCCACAGCGCCGCAGTGACGTCGCGGAAGGCCGGATGGTCAAGGGTGATGTGGCTCCCACGCCGTTCCGGATCCCATGGTGACGCCAGTTCCACCCCCAGCGGCTTGAGCCACGCCTCGTAGAGTTCCACGGCGTGGCCGGTCAATGTCACTGACTTCTGCCGGATGGCCGCCATGCCGGCTTCCTCGATGAGGTCCAAGGTCCCGCGCATGGCCAGCATTCCGAAAATGGCAGGCGTGCCGCTGAGGAAACCCCGGATGCCCGGCGCAGGCTCGTAGCCGGCGGCCATCTCGAACGCGTCCTTGCGCCCCATCCACCCCCAGATCGGCTGCTTCAGCGCGGGCAGGTGCCGGGCATTGACGTAGGCGAAGGCCGGCGAACCGGGGCCCCCGTTGATGTACTTGTAGGTGCACCCTGCGGCAAAATCCACGTCCGCGGCGTCGAGGTCCAGCTCCACCGAACCGGCTGAATGGCACAGATCCCAGACCACCAGGGCCCCCGCGCTGTGTGCAACCTCTGTGATGGCCGGCAGATCGGCGAGGAAGCCGGAGCGGTACGCCACATGGCTCAAAAGTACGACGGCGGTGGCTGGTCCGGCTGCGTCCCGCACCTGGTCAGGGGTCACCCCCGCTGCTGGATCGGTTTCGATCCACCGCAGGGTCAGCCCTTCCTCCAGGGCGATCCCCTCAACGAGGTAGCGGTCAGTGGGAAAGTTGTCGGTGTCCAGGACAATCTCTGTCCGGGCCGGGTCAGCCACGGCGGCCAGGGCCGCACGGATCAGTTTGTAGAGCACCACGGTGGTTGAGTCGGCAATGACGGTCTGGCCCGGCGCGACGCCGAGGACGGACCGGCCCACCTGGTCGCCGATGACCTGCGGCAGGTCGAGCCATTCCTCGTCCCAGCCGCGGATCAGGCGCCCGCCCCAGCCGTCCCGAATGAAGGCACTGATATCGTCCACTGTTCTTTTCAGCGGCCGGCCCAGCGAGTTGCCATCGAGGTAGGACAGGTCTGAATCGGTGCCGATGAAGTGGTCCCGGAAGTCAGCCAACGGGTCCACTGCATCAAGGTGCGCAGCCCGGTCCAGGAGGGCGGCGGCGTCGTGATTTTCCATCGTTGCATCGGTAGCGCTGCTCATTGGCCGATCTCCGTCCGTACTGCGAAAAGTTCAGGAAAGAAGGTCAGTTCCAGTGCCTTCTGAAGGAACGCGGCACCGCTGGATCCGCCGGTTCCAGACTTCATGCCGATGGTCCGCTGCACGGTGCGCAGGTGGCGGAACCGCCACAGCTGGAAGTTGTCTTCCAGGTCGACGAGTTCCTCGCAGGCCTCGTAGGCGCCCCAGTTGGCCGCCGCGTTCTCATAGATGTGTTTGAAGAGCGGCACCAGCTCCGGGCAGAACTCGTGGGCGCGGGTGACGTCGCGGTCCAAAACGGTCGGCGGCACGTTGTAGCCCTGGCGGGCCAGGTACGAGAGGAACTCATCGTAGATGCTGGGGGCATTGAGCAGCTCCGTCAGCATGGCGTGGGCGGCCGGATCCGATTCGAACACTGGCAGCATCTTGCGGTTCTTGTTGCCCAGGACAAACTCCACCGCACGGTACTGGCTGGACTGGAAGCCGGAGGAACTGCCCAGGAAGCCGCGGAACTGGGAGTACTCCGTTGGCGTCAGCGTTGCCAGGACTGACCACTGTTCGGTCAGTGTCTTCTGGATGTGCTTGACGCGGGCGATGCCCTTGAGCGCGGAGCCAAGATCATCGGCGCGGAGCCAGGCAGCCGCGCTACGAAGTTCGTGCAGCACCAGCTTCAGCCACAGCTCCGTGGTCTGGTGCTGGATAATGAACAGCATTTCGTCGTGGTGCTCGGGCTGGCTGACCGGCTGCTGGGCGCTGAGAAGGGTGGGCAGCTGAAGGTACGATGCGTAGCTCATCCGGGAACTGAAATCGCGGACGATTCCCTTGTCCAGCTTGCGGGTGTTCTTCTCAACGGTCACTGCGCTGCCTTTCTCCTTCACGACGGCCGCCTTCGGTTCCCGGTGGGCCGGGTCAGCGCCTGGCCAGGAGTTCGTGGGCCTGGACGACGTCCAGCCGCATCTGGTCAACGAGAGCCTCAGGCCCACGGTAAGCCACCATGCCGCGGAGCCGCGCCACAAATTCCACAATTACTGTCTGGCCGTACAGATCGAAGTCCTCCACCTCTTCATGCGGGCGGTCGATCACGTGGGCTTCGACCTGGCGGCTCACGCCGTCGAAGGTTGGATTGGAGCCCACGGAAATGGCGGCGGGCCAGCGCCTGCCGGCCTGGTCAACCAGCCAGCCCGCGTAAATTCCGTCTGCCGGCACAAACCCGCTGGCCTCGTGGGCGAGGTTGGCGGTGGGGAACCCGAGGGCACGTCCCCGGGCGGCACCGTGCACCACTTCGCCGCGCATGCGGTGGGGACGGCCCAGTACTTCTGCGGCCGTGGCGACATCGCCTTCCTGAAGTGCCTCACGCACCCAGGTGGAGGAACAGCGGCGGTCAGTGCCGCCGTCGTCATGCAGCGGGTACCCTTCGGAGCCGAACTCGCTGATGACCTCGACGTCGAAGTTGAACTTTTCGCCCAACTGTTTCATGGTGTCGAGATCCCCTGAGTTGCCGCGGCCAAACCGGGCGTCGTGACCGATGACCACGTGGCTGGCGTGGAGGCTGTCCACCAGGACCTGGCCCACAAATTCCTCGGGGGTCAAGCTGGCGAGGTTCAGCGAGTACTTCATGACCAGGATGCCGTCCAGGCCCAACTCGCCCAGGGCCGCGAGCTTGTCCGCCAGCCCCATGATCATTTCCGGTGCGGTCTCCGGCCGGTGGATCAGCGCCGGATGCGGATCAAAGGTCACAGCCACGGCTTTGGTCCCGTTAATGCGGGCGGACCGGATGAGCTCGGAGAGCACCTGTTGGTGGCCGCGGTGGACGCCGTCGAAGTTGCCGAAAGTGACCACGGAGGGACCAAAGTCCGCCGGGACCTCGGACGGATCGTTCCAGATGTAGACCATCAACCTCGCCTTTTACTGCCTGCACTGACATCTATCCGAACGCGCCGGCGCCGGAACTCTCTAAGATTACCCGCATTCAGGCGGCCCTCCTGACGCGGCCCGGAACTGGCGGCAGGCTGGAAATCACGCCGCTTTTCCCTAGTGGCCTGCCGGGCACCGGGACTACGATTCAAGGGCAGTCCTCCTACGACACACCCCGCGTGCCGCAAACAAACCATGTCCGCGTACCGCCGCGGCGCTGAAGGAGTACCAAATGTCCGAGATTCACGATCTCCTGAACCAGATTGACGTCAACCAAGTGGCGTCCTTGCTCGGCACCGACCCGGCCTCCGCGCAGACCGCGGTGGAAGCGGCACTCCCCACCTTGCTGGCGGGTATGCACACCAACGCCCAGGCTCCCGACGGCGCCGCCGCGCTGCAATCCGCCCTCGGTCAGCACCAGAATGGCCTGCTCGACGGGGGCGTTGACGTGAACCAGGTTGATACGGCCGACGGCGAAAAGATCGTTGGCCACGTGTTTGGCGGCCAGCAGGATCAGGTGGCCGCACAACTGGCCGGCACAGCGGGGCTTGGCGGTGTGGGCGGGGACCTCATTCGCAAGGCGTTGCCGATCCTGGCACCGATTGTTATGTCCTACCTCGCCAAGAAGATCTTCGGGCAGGGCGGCCAGGGCGGCGGGCAGGCGTCGCAGCCCGGTGGACCTGGAGCAGGCGGTGCCGGTGCTGGCGGACTTGGAGCCGGCGGCATTGACCTCGGCGGCATCCTGGGTGGAATTCTGGGAGCGGGCAGAGGCGGACCTGCGGGAGCGGGGCAGGGTTCGGTGTTGGACAGCATTCTCGGTGGGCTTGGCGGGCTGCTCGGCGGCGGAGCGGGCGCCGGCAGCGCTTCCAACACAGGCGCGGATGACATCGCTGGGACGGACCAAAGTTTCGACCCAGGAACCCCGGAAGAGCCAGCCGCGGCGGAACAGCCGGCCCGGGCAGAACAGCCGTACGGGGCAGGACAGCCCGGGCTTCAGCGCCTGCCCGGGGCACCCTCAGTTCAGCCCGCTGAGGCCATCCAGGTGGATCTGCCCGGCCAGGAAACGGAGACGGAGGCTGAGACGGGGACGGCGGAAGCTGACAAGCCCGGCGGGCTGGGCGGCCTCCTTGGCGGCCTGTTCGGTATGAAGTAGAGGCTAGATCTGCGCGTCGGCCACGCGCTTGCCCGGCCTGCGGCGGTACAGCCAGACCAGCCCGAGGATGGGGAGCAGCAACGGTATGAACGCGTAACCCCGGCCAAAAAGCGACCAGACGGTTTCGTGCGGGAAGGCGACCGGATCCAGAAGGCTCAGCGCGCCCACCACAAGGACGCCGATGAGTTCCACCAGCACGGCGGTCAGCGACACCTTGAACCACGTGCTGCCCGCCTTGGCGAGGGAAACGGTGGCCACAAGGTACACCAGGGCGGCGAAAGCGGAAAGCAGGTACGCCAGCGGGGCATCGGAAAACTTGGTCAGGATCTGGTAGCCGGCCCGGGCCGTGGCCGAGATGGCAAACACCGCATAGACGGCGATCAGGAGCCGGCCCGGCCCGGTAT
>NZ_JANFCZ010000002.1 GCF_024391045.1 Pseudarthrobacter sulfonivorans | reverse complement strand
ACCTCCTTGCGCCCGGCTTTTTCCACGACCAGCTCGCCAAAGCCGGCGCGGACCTCGTGACGGAACCACTGCTGCCGTCGGAAGTGCTCGCCGAAATTGCGCTCGAAAGGTTCGACGCCGCCGTCGTACGCGGTCAGTAACGGCACCCGGGTGCCCCGCAGGCAAGATCGCGGCAGATCACAGGTGCCGGGCTTCTTCAAGGCTTTCCGGCGGTTCGTGACGAAATGTTTCCCTAGGTGACTCAGGGTTTCCCGACCCTTTGTGACGCAATTCTGCGGCCCCTACAGTCGATGCATGACTGATACAGCTCTAGCCGGAGCGTCCGCGGACCCCGCAGCCGCCACGCGTCCCGCGCGCACCAACCGCCCCGCCGCAAAGCCGCACGGGCAGTGGAAAGTGGACGGCAAAACCCCGCTGAACGCCAACGAAACCTGGAAGCAGGAAGACGACGGCCTGAACGTCCGCGAGCGTATCGAGACCATCTACGCCAGGGACGGCTTCGACGCCATCCCGAGCCAGGACCTGCACGGCCGGTTCCGCTGGTGGGGCCTGTACACGCAGCGCAAGCCCGGGATCGACGGCGGCAAGACCGCAACACTCGAGCCGCACGAGCTCGAAGACAAGTACTTTATGCTGCGTGTGAGGATCGACGGCGGCGCGCTCACCACCGAGCAGCTGCGCGTCATCGGCCAGATTTCCGTGGACTTTGCCCGGGACTCGGCCGACCTCACCGACCGCCAGAACATCCAGCTGCACTGGATCCGGGTGGAGGACATCCCTGAGATCTGGCGCCGGCTCGAGGGTGTTGGCCTGTCCACCACCGAGGCCTGCGGCGACGTCCCGCGTGTCATCCTGGGTTCGCCGGTGGCCGGCATCGCCAAGGACGAGATCATCGACCCCACCCCGCTGATCGAGGAGCTGGGGGAGCGGTTCATCGGCAACCCGCTGCTGTCCAACCTGCCCCGCAAATACAAGACCGCCATCACCGGCCACCCCAGCCAGGACGTGGTCCACGAGATCAACGACTTCGCCCTCGTGGGTGTCCGCCACCCGGAGCTGGGCATCGGCTACGACCTCTGGGCCGGCGGCGCGCTGTCCACCAACCCGATGCTGGGCAAGCGCCTGGGCGCGTTTGTTCGTCCGGAGCA
Source organism: Pseudarthrobacter sulfonivorans (assembly GCF_024391045.1). Taxonomy (GTDB): domain Bacteria; phylum Actinomycetota; class Actinomycetes; order Actinomycetales; family Micrococcaceae; genus Arthrobacter; species Arthrobacter sulfonivorans_B. Next base: position 295,274 of record NZ_JANFCZ010000002.1, on the reverse strand, counting down.
GGCCGCGGATGTGTGGCTCGGTGTGACGAGCATCTTCCGCGACTACGGTTACCGCCGCATGCGCACCAAGGCCCGCCTGAAGTTCCTGATGGCCGACTGGGGTCCGGCGAAGTTCCGCCAGATCCTCGAGGACGAATACCTGGGCTACAAGCTGGCAGACGGTCCCGCCGCGCCGAAGCCCACCACCCCCGGCGACCACATCGGCGTGCACGAGCAGAAGGACGGCAAGTTCTTCATCGGCGCCACCCCGCTGGCCGGCCGGCTCTCCGGCTCCCAGCTGGTCAAGCTCGCGGACACCCTCGAAGCCGCCGGTTCGTACCGCCTGCGCACCACCCCGCACCAGAAACTGGTGGTGCTGGACGTTGCCAAGGACCAGGTTGAGCCGCTGGTGGCTGAGCTGGACGCCCTGGGCCTGTCTGCCCGCCCGTCCGTGTTCCGCCGCGGCACCATCGCCTGCACCGGCATCGAATACTGCAAGCTGGCCATCGTGGAAACCAAGGTCACCGCAGCCACCGCCGTGGCCGAGCTGGAACGCCGACTGGCGGACCTCACGGAGTCCGGCGACCTGCCGCACGCACTGTCCCTCCACATCAACGGCTGCCCCAACTCCTGCGCCCGCATCCAGACCGCGGACATCGGGCTCAAGGGCATGATGCTGCCAACGCCCGACGGCGATCCCTCCCCGGGATTCCAGGTCCACCTGGGCGGCGGGCTGGCTTCGTCCGACCGCGAAGAAGCAGGCCTGGGCCGGACCGTCCGCGGCCTCAAGGTCTACGTCGAGGACCTGCCCGACTACGTGGAGCGCGTGGTCCGCACCTTTGTTGCCCAGCGTGCCGAAGGCCAGACCTTCGCCGAATGGGCCCACGCAGCAGACGAGGAGGCACTCCAGTGACAACAGCACTTCGTTCCAAAGAGGAGCTCAAGGCCCTCGCCGAGGCCGGCGCCGCCGAGCTTGGCTGGGACGCCCCCGCCCGCGACGTCATCGCCTGGGTGGAACGGAACTTCGACCTGCCCGCCGTCGCCGTCGCCTGTTCCATGGCCGACGCCGTCCTGCCCGCCCTGGTCGCGGACCAGATGCCCGGCGTCGACGTGCTGTTCCTCGAGACCGGCTACCACTTCCCGGAAACCTACGCCACGCGTGACGAAGTGGCCGCGAACCTCCGCGTCAACGTGGTGGACGTGCTCCCCGAGAACACCGTGGAACAGCAGGACCGGCTCCTGGGCAAGGACCTCTTTGCCCGCGACGCCGCCCAGTGCTGCGCCCTCCGCAAAGTGGCCCCGCTGCAGCGCACCCTCGCCGGCTACGAACTCTGGTTCACCGGCGTCCGCCGCGATGAGGCCCCCACCCGCACCAACACCCCGCTGGTCACCTGGGATGAAAAGAACGGCCTGGTCAAGGTCAACCCGGTGGCCGCCTGGACGTTCGACCAGCTGGTCCAGTACTCCGACGACAACCTCCTGCCCGTCAACCCGCTGCTTTCCCAGGGTTACCCCTCCATTGGCTGCCAGCCCTGCACCCGCAAGGTAGCGCCCGGCGATGACCCCCGTGCCGGCCGCTGGGCAGGTTCCGACAAGACAGAATGCGGACTACACGTATGAGCACTTCACTTACCGAGGAGACCCAGGTGACCCAGGCCGACGTCTCAACCCGACTGAGCAGCCTGGACACCCTCGAGTCCGAAGCGATCCACATCATCCGCGAGGTGGTGGCCGAGTTCGAGAAGCCTGCGCTGCTGTTCTCCGGCGGCAAGGACTCCGTGGTGATGCTGCACCTGGCCACCAAGGCGTTCTGGCCCGGGAAGGTTCCGTTCCCCGTGCTGCACGTGGACACCGGCCACAACTTCCCCGAGGTCATCGAGTTCCGCGACCGGACGGTGGAACGGCTGGGCCTCAAGCTCGTCGTCGGGTCCGTCCAGGAGTTCATCGACCGCGGTGAGCTGACCGAACGCGCCGACGGTACCCGCAACCCGCTGCAGACCGTGCCGCTGCTGGACGCCATCCAACAGAACAAGTTCGACGCCGTCTTCGGCGGCGGCCGCCGCGACGAGGACAAGGCCCGCGCCAAGGAGCGCATCCTGAGCCTGCGCGACGAGTTTGGCCAGTGGGACCCGCGCAACCAGCGCCCCGAGCTGTGGAACCTCTACAACGGCCGCCACACCGTGGGCCAGCACGTCCGCGCGTTCCCCATCAGCAACTGGACCGAGCTGGACATCTGGCGCTACATCGAGCGCGAAAACATCGAGCTTCCGGGACTTTACTATGCCCACGACCGCGAAGTCTTCGCCCGCGACGGCATGTGGCGCGCAGTCGGCGAAGTTTCCCAGCCGCTGCCGCACGAGGAAGTCATCACCAAGACGGTCCGTTACCGCACCGTGGGCGACATGTCTTGCACCGGCGCCGTCGAATCGGCCGCCGCCACCGTGAGCGACGTTGTGATCGAAGTTGCCGCCTCCACCATCACCGAACGTGGCGCCACCCGTGCAGATGACCGCATCTCCGAGGCCGCCATGGAAGACCGCAAGAAGGACGGGTACTTCTAATGAGCACCGAAACTTTGCCCGTCGCAGGGCTCGAGTCAGCCCTGCCCACCACGCTCTTCCGGTTCGCCACCGCGGGATCGGTCGACGACGGCAAGTCCACTTTGGTGGGCCGCCTCCTGCACGATTCCAAGGCAATCCTCGCCGACCAGCTCGACGCCGTTGCCCGCACCTCAGCCGACCGCGGCTTTGGTGGCGCCGGGGCCACGGGCACTAAAGCGATCGACCTGGCCCTGCTGACCGACGGCCTGCGCGCCGAGCGGGAACAGGGCATCACCATCGATGTCGCCTACCGCTACTTCGCCACCGACCGCCGCAGCTTCATCCTGGCCGACTGCCCCGGGCACGTTCAGTACACCAAAAACACGGTGACCGGCGCGTCCACGGCGGATGCCGTCGTCGTACTCATTGACGCCCGCAAGGGTGTGCTCGAACAGACCCGCCGGCACCTCTCGGTGCTGCAGCTGCTGCGTGTGGCCCATGTGATTGTGGCGGTCAACAAGATCGACCTGGTGGACTTCAGCGAGTCGGTGTTCCGCGAGATCCAGGCGGACGTGCAGCAGGTGGCCCGCGAACTGGGCATCGGCTCCGCTGAGCTGGGCACCGCTGACCACATCGACGACCTGCTGGTCATCCCCGTGTCCGCCCTCGACGGCGACAACGTGGTGGACCGCTCCGAGCGCACCCCCTGGTACGACGGCCCGGCCCTGCTCGAGGTGCTTGAGACGCTGCCGGCCGCGGACGAGATCGACACCCAGCTGGAGAGCTTCCGCTTTCCGGTGCAGCTGGTCATCCGGCCGCAGGGTGCGCTGGCTCCCGACGCCGTTGCCGCCGGCCTGGACGTTGAGGCCTACCGTGATTACCGCGCGTACGCTGGCCAGATCACCGAGGGTTCCGTAAAGGTGGGGGACAAGGTTTCCGTTCTGACTCCGGGCCAGGATCCGCGCACGACGACGGTGATTGGGATCGATTTCGCAGGAGAGTCCCTGCGGGAAGCCTTCGCCCCGCAGTCCGTGGCGCTCCGGCTGGCCGACGAGTTCGACGTCGCCCGCGGTGACACCATCGCCGCTACCGGCACGGTCCGCGAATCCTCAGCCGACCTGTACGCGGCACTGTGCTGGCTGTCGCCCAAGCCGCTCCGCGAAGGCGCCAAGGTGCTGGTCAAGCACGGTACGCGCACGGTCCAAGCCCTGGTCCGCAACGTCAGCGGCAAGCTGGACCTGGCCACCTTCAAGCTTGAAGGCGCCTCCAGCCTGGAACTCAACGACATCGGCCACGCGCAGCTCCGGCTTGCCGCGCCGCTGCCGCTGGAGAACTACCTGCACCACCGCCGGACCGGCGCGTTCCTGGTGATCGACCCGCAGGACGGCAACACGCTGGCCGCCGGCCTGGTCAAGGACCACCCGGGCGACCACGAGGACGAGCGCTACTTCATCTAAGCCCCGCCGAATTCGCCGGTAACCTGCCGGATCGCCGTCCCGACCCTGTGTGTCAGGCGAACCCGCAGCGTTCCGGCGATTTCGCGTTTCCGGGGGCCGGCTTACTGCTGCGTTTCGAGGATCGACTTGAGCTTCTGCAGGTCCCTGCGGGTTTCCCGGCGGATCATCGGCGCCATGAACAACCCTGCCAGCCGCGAGAAACCCGAGGGTCTCCCGGTGTTGCCGAGGCTCATGCGGGTGCCGCCGTCGTCGTCCGTCCACGTGTAGGTGGTCTGCATGGGGAACGGACCCTGCGCTGTCCGCATCACCAGCTTCTGCCCGGGGCGTACTCTACGAATTCGTAGGTGTAGTGCAGCTCCCGGCCCATGAACCGGGCAATGAAGGCCACCTTCGAACCGACAGCGACCGGCCCGGGCGTCAGCCGCTGTGCCCGGTGGATGTTCCGGTACCAGGTGGGTGCGTTGTCCGGGTTCGACGCGTACTCCGCCACCTCCTCGCGCGGCCGGCGAATGAGGATGTCGGTCTGGACGTTGACCATGGATGTGTCTCCTTGCTGGTGGCCGGTCCTTGCAGGCGGCCGGTCGCGGCGGGTTACCGGGGGCGGGGGTAGCCTAGGAACACGTTAGTCCGCATTCAAGGACCCGGTGACTAGAGCATGGAAACGATCAGCCCGAAGCTCATCAACTGGGCCTCGATCCTGGACGAAAAAACCCGTGCGCAGGCCATCGCCACGTCCACGCTGCCGTTCATCTACCCGCACCTGGCCCTGATGCCGGACGCACATCTTGGCAAGGGCGCAACGGTAGGTTCGGTGATCCCCACCCTGCACGCCATCATCCCGGCGGCCGTGGGAGTGGACATCGGCTGCGGAATGATCGCCGTCCGGACCCAGTACTCCGTGGCCGACCTGCCCCATGACCGGAAACGGCTGCGCGAGGACATCGAACACGTCATCCCGCTGTCCGCCGGCCATAATAACCGGACGGTCAAAGCCAGCGCGGAACCCCGGATCGCCGAACTCAAAAAGCTCGCAGCCAAGGCGGGGTTCAATCCTGCCCAGTACGTCGAGAAGTGGGAGCTGCAGCTGGGCTCCCTGGGCTCGGGCAACCACTTCATCGAGGTTTCCGCGGACGAATCCGACGCCGTCTGGCTCTTTCTGCACTCCGGCTCACGCGGCGTGGGCAACAAGATCGCCCAGCATCACATCGGCGTCGCCCAGCAGGTAAACCGGAAGCGCGGCACCAGGCTGCCGGACCCGGATCTGGCATACCTCGAGGAAGGCACGTCCGAGTTCGCGCGGTACATCGCCGAGCTGCGGTGGGCCCAGCGTTTCGCCCTGCTGAACCGCGAGGAAATGATGGACCGCGTCCTGACCCAGTTCAGCCGTTGGGTGGGCGGGCCGGTCAAAGAGCGCGAACGGATCAACTGCCACCACAACTTCACCCGGCAGGAAACGCACTACGGGAAGTCCGTGTGGGTGTCCCGCAAGGGCGCCATCAAAGCCGAGCGCGGCGATCCCGGACTGATTCCCGGATCCATGGGGACGGCGTCGTACGTGGTTGAAGGCCTGGGCAATCCCGCCTCCCTCAATTCCTCCCCGCACGGCGCCGGCCGCGAGTACTCAAGGACCGCGGCGCGCAAAACGTTCACGCTGGCAGAGCTGAAGACGGCCATGCAGGGCATCGAGTTCCGGGCCACGGAGGCGTTCATCGACGAGATCCCGGCAGCCTACAAACCCATCGACCAGGTGATGCACGACGCCGCGGACCTCGTCAAGGTGCGTCACAAACTGCGCCAGCTAATCAACGTCAAGGGCGACTGAGCTGGCCGCTTTTGAATCCGTGCGGTGCGGAATATGACGCCGCGTGAACGCGCGTGACCCCCCGTTTCTGCTTCATTGAATGGGTTTAGGCCACTCCCTATGGTGAAACAATGACAAGTTCCAAGCCGGGGATGATCCGCATCGTGGCAGGCGAAAGCGCCGTACCCCGGCGCAAGCGTGCCATCGAAGCCGCCTTGGCAATCGGGCTCGTTGTGCTCATCGCGTTGGGCGCCGTGGTTGCCTCCAATATTTCCCGCGACGCGTCCGCGCAGGCCGCGCCGGAGCCCACGCCCGCGGCCGAGTTGAAGCTTGGCTACTTCGGGAACGTGACGCATGCTCCCGCGTTGGTGGGTGTCGGCCAGGGTTTCCTTGCCGAGGAACTGGGTGAGACGAAGCTGAGCACGCAGGTCTTTAATGCCGGGCCGGCCGCGATCGAGGCCTTGAACGCCGGGGCCATTGACGCCACCTATATCGGGCCGAATCCGGCGATCAACTCGTTCGTCAAGAGCGGCGGGGAGTCGGTGAGCATCATTGCGGGCGCCGCTGCGGGCGGGGCGCAGCTGGTGGTGCGCCCCGGGATTTCGTCGGCGGCGGACCTGTTGGGCAAGACCGTTGCCTCGCCGCAGCTGGGCGGGACGCAGGACGTGGCGCTGCGTGCGTGGCTGTCCTCCCAGGGTTTCAAGACGAACGTGGACGGCAGCGGCGACGTTGCCATCAATCCGACGGAGAATGCGCAGACGCTGAAGCTGTTCCAGGACGGAAAGCTCGACGGCGCGTGGTTGCCGGAGCCGTGGGCGTCCCGTTTGGTGCTGACCGCCGGGGCGAAGGTCCTGGTGGATGAAAAGGACCTGTGGGACGGGTCGCTCTCGGGAAAGCCGGGCGAGTTCCCCACCACCATCCTGATCGTGAACAAGAAGTTCGCCGCCGAACACCCGGACACCGTGCAGGCCCTCCTGCGCGGCCACGTGAAGTCCGTCGACTGGCTGAACAACGCCGCGGCCGGCGAGAAAGCCACCGTCATCAACAACGCACTGCAGGAATCAGCCGGCGCAGCACTCCCTGCCGACGTCCTGGACCGCTCGCTGCAGAATGTCATCTTCACCGTGGACCCGCTCGCCGCCACGTATCCGAAACTCCTCAAGGACGGGGCCGACGCCGGCACCACCAAACAGGCGGACATCCACGGGCTGTTTGACCTCCGCGCCCTGAACGCCGTCACCGGCACCGTCGGCCAACGGATCTCCGCCGCTGACCTTGGCCGGGACTGACCCCGCGCTGCCCACCGCATCACCACTTAACGAAGGACGGGACCATGCCAGTCGTACTGGAACAGCTGGGCAAGCGCTTCGGCGACGGCGCCCCGGTACTGGAGGATGTCAACGCCAACATCGGATCCGGTGAGTTCGTCGCCCTCCTCGGTGCGTCCGGCTGCGGCAAGTCCACCCTTCTGAACATCATCGCGGGACTGGAGGCTCCGACGTCGGGCGCCCTCGAAGTACCCAGTGACGGCGCGGCTTTTATGTTCCAGGATGCCGCCCTCTTCCCGTGGCTGACCGCGCGGGAGAACATTGAGCTGGCCCTGAAGCTGCGTGGTGTGGGCAAGGCGGAACGCCGGGCCAAAGCCGACGAACTCCTCGACCTGGTGCACCTCGGCGGCGCGGGGGATAAGCGCCCGCACGAACTGTCCGGCGGGATGCGCCAGCGCGTGTCCCTCGCCCGGGCCCTGTCGCAGGACCGGCAACTGCTCCTGATGGACGAGCCGTTTGCCGCGCTCGACGCCATCACCCGCGACCTGCTCCACGACGAACTGGAACGGATCTGGAAAGAAACCGGCCGCACCATTGTCTTTGTGACGCACAACGTCCGCGAGGCCGTGCGGCTGGGCCAGCGCGTCCTGCTGCTCTCCTCGCGCCCCGGCCGGGTGGTCCAGGAATGGGCTGTCACCGAGGAACACCGAACCGACGCCGGCCTCGCCGGACAGCTGACCGGGGTCATCACCTCCCGGCTCCGTGAGGAGATTCGCCGCCATGCCAAGTAACCCCACGCCCCTCGCCGAGGCCCCGTCCGAACCGGAAACGCACAAGGTCCACGCCGCCCTCACCCGCACGTCCACCGGGACAGCGGACCTGCGCGAACTTGAATCCGGGCTGGACTCGCTGCAGTCCGACGCCGCCCGCAAGCACCGGATCGACTGGAGCCGGGTGCTCCTTCCAGTGGCAGCCCTGGCCGTCCTCCTCCTGATCTGGCAGTTCTACGTCTCACTCGGCCTGAAACGGCGCGACCAGGTCCCCGGCCCGCTGGACGTCCTGGGGCAGCTCGGCGTCCTCTGGGGCGACGCGAAACTGCAGGAAGCCGTCTGGACCTCGCTGGAACGAGGAGTTGTCGGGTTCCTCATTTCCGTTGCCATCGCCACCCCGGTGGGACTGCTGCTCGCCCAGGTTGCTCCGCTGCGCCGCGCGTTCGGACCGTTGATTTCCGGCCTGCAGGTCCTGCCTTCCGTGGCCTGGGTGCCTGCCGCGATCATCTGGTTCGGCCTGACAGACGCCACCGTGTACTTCGTGGTGTTTATGGGCGCCATCCCGTCGATCATCAACGGGCTCATTTCCGGCGTGGACCAGATCCCGCCACAGTACCGCCGGGTGGGCAAAGTCCTGGGCGCCTCGCGGTTTCAGCTGGCCATCCAGATCATCCTGCCCGCGGCCCTGCCGGGCTACCTCGGTGGCCTGAAACAGGGCTGGGCCTTCTCGTGGCGCTCCCTTATGGCCGCGGAAATCATCGCCGTGGGCGGGACCATCGGCTTTGGCCTTGGCTCCATGCTGAACCAGGGCCGCGACCTGTCCGACATGACCATTGTGATGGCCGCGATCCTGCTGATCCTGGCCGTCGGCATCCTGATCGAGCTGCTGGTGTTCGCCCCGATCGAGAAGCGCCTCCTCCGCAGCCGCGGCCTCCTCGCCGGTAGCACCCGCTAACTATCCCTCCCACGCGGGGTCAGATCCTGCTCAATAATCATCGATTATTGGGCCGGATCTGACCCCGCGTTGTTTGCAAACCGGGCCCTGTGACACGGAATCGCCCCTGCCGTATGTGACGCGGCGTTACCTTACGTGAACTGGTGTTTCCGCGGCCGTTGGTAGTGGTACAGCGCGGCCCTACCGTTGATCCATGGCAATTCAGGATATTTACCCCACCGCGCTGCGGCTGCTCGGCCGCCCCGTGCTGGTGGTGGGCGGCGGCCGTGTGGCTGCCCGCCGCGCCAAGGGACTGCTCGACGCCGGTGCGCAGGTTACCGTCGTCGCCCCCGTTGCCTGCCCCGCGCTGACGGAACTGGCCGACGCCGGCCTCCTCACCTGGGAGCCGCGCCCTTACCGCCCGGAAGACGTCGACGGCGTCTGGTTCGTTCAGACGGCAACCGGCGTTTCCGCTGTGGATACCCAGGTGGCGGGCGACGCCGAGGCGCAGCGGGTTTGGTGCGTCAACGCCTCCGACCATGAAGCTTCTGCCGCATGGACACCCGCCGTCGCCGTGGTTGATGACGTGCACATCGCCGTGAACGCCGGGGGAGACCCGCGCCGCGCCATGGCCCTGCGCAACGCCGTGGCCACCGCGCTGGAAACCGGCGACCTCCCGCTGCGCCGCCGCCGGGCCCACCGCGGCTCCGTAGCCCTCGTTGGCGGCGGACCGGGCGATACCGGACTCATCACTGTCCGCGGCCGCCGGCTCCTGGGCCAGGCCGACGTCGTGGTCGCGGACCGCCTCGGCCCCCGCGAACTACTTAACGAACTTGCCCCGGACGTCCGCGTCATCGAGGTCGGCAAGACCCCCGGCCACCACCCCGTGCCCCAGGCCGAGATCAACCGGATCCTCGTCGACGAAGCGCAGCAGGGCCACCGCGTGGTCCGACTCAAGGGCGGCGACCCCTACGTCCTGGGCCGCGGCGGCGAGGAAGCTGAGTATTGCCGGCAGCACGGCGTCGAGGTTGAAGTGGTCTCCGGCGTCACCTCGGCGATTTCGGTTCCCGCCGCCGCCGGCATCCCCGTCACCCACCGCGGCCTGGCCAAGGGCTTCAGCGTGGTGACCGGCCACGAGGAACTGTCCGAGGTCCCCGCCCGCCCTGACCACACTGTGGTGTTGCTCATGGGAGTGGGTCAATTGCGCGAGTCCGCGTCCGCTCTGGGCAAAGCCGGCCTTCCCGCCGGCACCCCGGTTGGTATTGTTGAAAACGGCTATTTGCCGAATCAGCGCGTGACCATCGGCACGCTCGGGTCCATCGCTGACCAGGCAGAGGCCGCCGGCGTCGCCAATCCTGCGGTGATCGTGATCGGTGACGTTGTCCGCGTCAGCCCGTTCGCGCCGTCGCACTTCAAGACCGCCGATTACAGCACCACCACCCCGAACCAGCCCCGCAAGACCGTCCTCACCACCTGAAATCCATCCATTGCTCCTTAACCGCCGTTATGAGCCTTCAAAACGGCAGTTACCCAGCAATCGATGCAGAACAAAAGGAACACAGCCGTGTCATCAAGCACCTCCGTAGGATCTGCCGAGCGTCCGCTGCGCGTCGCCGTCGTGGGCTCCGGCCCGGCCGGCGTCTACGCCGCGGACATCCTCACCAAGAGCGAAGCCGTCAAGAGCGGCGAGCTGACCGTGAGCATCGACCTTTTCGACCGCTACCCGGCACCCTACGGCCTGATCCGCTACGGCGTGGCCCCGGACCACCCCCGCATCAAGGGCATCGTCAACGCCCTGCACAAGGTCCTGGACCGCGGCGACATCCGCTTCTTCGGCAACGTGGAGTACGGCACGGACCTCAGCATCGAGGACCTCCGCACCCACTACGACGCCGTCATCTTCGCCACCGGCGCCATCAAGGACGCGGACCTGAACATCCCCGGCATCGAGCTGGACGGCTCCTTCGGCGGCGCCGACTTCGTTTCCTGGTACGACGGCCACCCGGACGTCTCCCGCGAATGGCCGCTCGAGGCCAAGGAAATTGCCGTGATCGGCAACGGCAACGTGGCCCTGGACGTGGCCCGTGTCCTGTCCAAGCACGCCGATGACCTGCTCGTCTCTGAAATCCCGGACAACGTCTACGCCGGCCTGAAGAACTCGCCCGTCACGGACGTCCACGTCTTCGGCCGCCGCGGTCCCGCCCAGGTGAAGTTCACCCCGCTGGAGCTGCGCGAGCTCTCCCACTCCAAGGACGTGGACATCATCCTCTACGCCGAGGACTTCGAGTTCGACGAGGAATCGGACCGCCAGATCCAGAGCAACAACCAGACCAAGACCATGGTGGGCACCCTCACCAACTGGATCGCGGAGCAGCCCGAGGACCTTTCCGAGCTCACCGCCTCCCGCCGCCTGCACCTGCACTTCCTGCACAGCCCGGTGGAGATTCACGATTCCCCGGAAACCCCGGGCAAGGTGGCCGGCATCAAGTTCGAGCGCACCGAGCTGGACGGCACCGGCAACGCCCGCGGCACCGGCGAGTTCGTGGACTACCCGGTCCAGGCCGTGTACCGCGCCATCGGTTACTTCGGTTCCGCCCTGCCGGAGATCGAATTCGACCACAAGAAGGGCGTTGTACCGAACGACGGCGGCCGCGTCCTGGATGCCTCCGGCACCCACGTGCCGGGCATCTACGCTACCGGCTGGATCAAGCGCGGACCCGTCGGCCTGATCGGCCACACCAAGGGCGACGCCCTCGAGACCGTGACTTACTTGCTGGAAGACCGCGAAAACCTGCCCGTCGCGCAAGCACCCGGGGAAGACGCCGTCGTCGAACTTCTCGACTCCCGCGGCGTAAAGTTCACGAGCTGGGAGGGCTGGCTGGCGCTGGACGCCCACGAACTCGCCCTTGGGGCGGCAGCCACGGAGGCCGGCGGATCGCACGGTGTTGATGTCAAGCGCGAGCGAATCAAGGTGGTGCCGCGCGAGGACATGGTGGCCATCTCCCGTGACGGAGTCACCGCCGCGGTCTAACTGGCCCGGAGTATTAGCGCGGTGTAATTAGCGCGCTCCACCCGGAAACGAACACAGCAACGAAACGAACACAGCAACGCGGGACCATTGGAATGGTCCCGCGTTGTGTGTTTCGGGGCTTGGTTTCAGCCTGGTTCAGGAACCCGCAGGCACCACAACGCCGAAGGAGCCCTCGTTGAGCGCGCTGGCCGTTGCGGAGGGGGCAACCACACCGAAGTCGTAGCCCTTGGCCCGCAGCGCGTCGATGGTGCTCGCCAGGTAGTTCCACTGCGACGCAGGGCAGGACAGGACGTCGTTACCGTCGTGGAGCAGAATGATCGCGCCGGGCGCTGCCTCGTCCGTCACATACTTCTGGACGCCCGCCGCACCGGGGCACTCAAAGTCGCCCGGCTGGCCAACGTGCCAGCGCCATTGAATGCCGCCGCTCATGCCGATGCTCTTGAGGTAGCTCAGGGAGTAAGGGGTGCTGTTCCCGAACGGGAAGCGCATCAACTGCGGCGCCGTACCCGTGATGGTCTTGATCGCGGCGCTGGTGCGGTCAATTTCCTGCTTCTGATTCGCCTGGGTGATGTCGGGGAAGTTGGCATGATCCCACGAGTGGTTGCCGATGACGTGCCCCTCGGCCTCGATCCGGCGGACAAGATCGGGGTACTGCTGGGCGTGGGAGCCCTGAAGGAAGAACGTCGCATGGACGCCTTTCTGCTTCAGGACGTCGAGGACGAATGCGGTTCGCTCGGGCGAAGGGCCGTCGTCGAAGGTCAGGCCGATCAGCGGTTTGTCCGCGGCCTGGGCCGCCACGGCCGGTCCGCCGGCCAGCAAGGCCAGGACCAGGCTCAGGGCAGCCAGGGCCATGATGGCAATCTTGCTCTTTTTCACAGTGCTCATCTTCCCTTCCATGGGGTGTAACCGTGTTAGAAGAGCACCATAAGGCGGCGCCGGGGCACTGTAAACACCTAATCGGTACCCAAGGATCCGCGGTGATTAGGGGGTGATGGACGGCACCCGGACCACAGTGGGGGCGCCGAGCATCAGATCTTCTGGTCTGCCAGGCACCACATGCAAACCTGCGTCTAACGCCCGGCTCCTCCCGCGGCCATCAGCTCGAGCCGTTTGAGCGTCTCCTCATTCCGCGGGCCGATCAGCGCGTCACGTACCGCCTTGGGCACCAGCTTGCCGGGTCCGCGGATGGCGTCCTCGGCCATGGTGACCCGGCATTGTGTGCCCAGGTCCTCGAGGGTGATCACCACCTTTGCTTCGCCGAGGGGCCACCCGCGTGCCACAAGTTCCAGCGAGCGGGAAGGCTCGACGGCGGTCACGTGGCTGGTGTCGTTAATCAACAGCGGCCAAGCGCCGACGGAGTGGTGCAGCGTGGAGCCGGTTTCGGGCCAGTGGGCGTCAACGGCCCGGATCCTTGACGCACCAACCACCCAGCCGGAATAGAGCCACCCGTTGGCGATCACCTTCCAGACATCATCGGCGGGGGAGCCAAATACGCGGGAAATGGTGGACATAGCTTTCCTTCCTTTCGTTGCTGAAGCGCGTTTACATCCGGCCGAACCGGGCACGGACCAGTGCGAACAACCCGTAGCAGATGAAGCCGACACCGATTGCGACGAGCAGGTACGGGCCAAACGGATGGTCCCGGAGCGCCTTCAGGCTCCCGTCCAGCCCGGTGGACTCTTCGGGGCTGTGCTTCGCGGCCGCGATGACGAAGAGCAGCCCGGCGAGGTTAAGGGCAATGCCCTTAGCCACGTGCCCGGCGATGCCCAGAGAATCGATGAGCCTGCCGCGGCGGGTACCGTCAAAGTGAAAGAGCTCCTGCTTGAAGCCCCGCCGCAGTCCCTTCACGATGAAGTAGACGCCCACCCCCATGATGGTCAGGCCGAGGGCCACCATTACGGGCAGCCCGAACGGGGCGTTCAGCAGGGCGGTACTGAAATCGCGTGTGGTGTCGCCGGAATCTCCACGTCGGCCGACGGCAAACCCGGCGAAGCTGAGCCCCACGCTGCCGTACGCAGCGGCCAGGAAGCCGGAGGACGCCAGCTTTCCGAGCCGCTCCTTGCGGGGCAGGTGCCGGGCTCGGACCGTGGCTTCACTCAACTGCCACAGCGCCAGGCCGGTGCAGGCAACCACGCAGGTCCAGAGTATGGCGGGTCCCCACGGGTTGGCGGCCAGCTGCTCGATGGCCCCGGTGGCTTCCGCTTGGCCCGGCTGCCCGAAGGCCAGGGCGATGGCAATGGCACCAACAATGATGTGGAGTAAGGCCATCACGGCGAATCCCGAGCGCGCCACAACGTCAAGCGCCTTGGTGTCGGACGCTTCCTCGACGGCGTCTGCCGCCTCGCTGACGCTCGAATCCCCATCTGCCATGGCTTAGCCGTTCATGGGCCCCTCTGCGTGCAGTTTGCCGGCACCGGGGCCTTCAACGTGCACAGTGCACCGGACCACGAGCTTCCCCGGCGCGTGATCCAACTCCACCAGGCTGTCATGGGCACTCAGCGAGGTAAAGACTTCCGAGCCGGCCACCACGGTGACGCCCCGGGCCTTCGCGGTCGCCGTGGCATTGTCCAGGGCTTCCCGCTCGAGGCCCGACATGTAGCCACCGTCGTTTTCACGTGATGGGTCGCCGAACGCCCAGCCGAACAAAGTCCCTGTTTCCATGGCCTCGATATTACGCGTACCGGCTGCTGGGAACGGGGTTTCGTAATATTACTAAGTGTGCTTACCATGGCGTTGGCTACCCTCAGGGGTTTAGTAAAGGCCGCACAAGCGGCAGCACAGAACCAGTCCAACGTGAGGAATACACATCATGGCAGGAAATCTTTTGGCCCGCTCCGTTCATGACCTGACAGCCGCTGCATGGTTCGGCGGTTCACTCATGGGTGCCGTTGGGTTGAACGGGGCGGCCGCGGAAGCCAAGGACCCGGCCGAACGGACCCGTCTCTCCAGTGCAGGCTGGATGAGGTGGGCCCCGCTCCAGACGGCGGCGTTCGCCTCGCACCTGCTGGCCGATCTCGCCATCGCTTGGGAGAACAAGGGCCGCATCGCCAAGCAGGACGGCGTTGCACGGGACACCGTGATCAAGACGGCGGTGACGGTGGCAGGCGCCGCCGTGACCCTGTACGCGGGCATCCTCGGCAAGAAGGTGGACCGGCTCGCGGACCAGGGCGCCGAGGGTGCCACCGAGCCCAGGGCAGGGGCCTCCGAGGAGCTGAAGTCGTCACAGCAGCAGCTCAAGATGCTGCAGTGGGCCATTCCCGGCTTCGCTGCCGCGGTGATCATCCTCGGTGCCAAGCACGGCGAAATGCAGCGGCCCAAGAATGTCCTCACAGGCCTTCGGTCCTGACGGGAGCCGTGAGCGCCTAAGCGGGACGAGGGCAAAAGCAGGAAACGCGCGACGGCGGCCCGGCACTTGGGTGCCGGGCCGCCGTCGTGCGCGTCCAGGGGGTGCGCGCGGCGACCGAGTTGGGAGGCCGCGCAGGCCACGCAGGTCTAAGCCCGAAGCCATTCCGCGCAGGAGTCCAGGTTCTGGCTGACGCTGGCCACTGCGGCCGCCGCGTCGTGGGCCTCGATGGCATCAACCAGGGCGCCGTGGCCCTCGTTCGTAAGGCCGTCAAGGCGCCCCTTGCGCTGCTGCTTAAGCAGGTCCTGATGGAAGACGTCACCGAAACTGACGTACAGCTCGTGCAGCAGCGGGTTCCCCGAGGCCTGGGCCACGCGGGCATGGAACGCCCAATCCGCCCGGGCCCACCCCTCAAAGTCGGCGGCATGCCAGGCGGCCTCACGGGTGGCGAGCACGGCACGCAGGGCAGCGACGTCGTCGGCCGTTGCATTCTTTGCAGCGAGCCTGGCGGCCTGTGTGTCCAGCCCGAGCCGCACCTCGAGGATGTGTTCGTCCGTATGGTCCTGGTACATGCGCCGGGCGGCGCCCGAGATTTCGCTGACGGCGCGCACATAGGTGCCGTCGCCACGGCGGACCTCCAGCATCCCGCTGTGCGCCAGGGCCTTGACAGCCTCGCGGAGCGTGCCGCGGGAAACGCCGAGACCGGCCATCAGTTCCGTTTCCGACGGGATGCGCTGCTGCAGCTGCCACTCGCCCGAATGGATCATCTCGCGGAGCTTGGCCGTGACTTCGTCGGCGAGGGGCTGGCGGTGCGACGTGCTCAGGGTCATGGGGTCCTACCTTGTCCGGCGGGTGATCGGGGTGCGCGAGATCAGGTGGGCCACCACAACCTGGACCACCGCGAGGCCCAGCAGCAGCGCCACGGGCAGGGTCCAGCTGCCGGTCACGCCGTACAGCAGGCCGGTGCCGAACGGGCCCGCCGTCGCGAGCAGATAGCCGGTCGATTGCGCCAGCGTGGACAGTGCCGTGGTCTCGGCGGTGCTTGTCCCGCTGCGGCTGATCATCACCATGACCAACGGGAAGATGCCCAGCCCGAACCCCAGCAGGACGGCGGAAATGACCATTAGGCCCACCGGCAGGACCAGCAGCGACGCCAGACCCGCCGCCATGACGATGCTGACCAGATACAGCGCGGGCCTGAGCATGCGCGGCCGCGAGCCGATGGCAATGATCAGCATGCCGGCCGGCACGGAGACCAGCTGCAGCAGCCCGTACAGCAGGCCGCTGTCCGCCGCGGCCACGCCCATGGTGATCAGCATTGAGGGGAACCAGCTGATGAGCGAATAGGCCAGCAGCGCCTGCAGCGTGAAGATCGCGGTAAGCAGCTGGCCCTTGCGGGTGCGGAGCAGGGGCCATGGCGAAATGTGGGTGGTTGTGGCGCGGACCCTGTGCCGATGCGTGTGCAGCACGATGGGCAGGAAGCCCAGGAAGGCCGCCACCGCCAGGAACCCGATGGCACCCACCGAGGAGGACGGCGAGCCCAGGGCGTGCGCCATCGGGATGACCGCGACCGCAGTGACAGTGGCGCCGGTGGTCATGGCTACGGTGTAGAGCATGGTCATCAGTGACGTGCGGTGGGCAAAGTGCTCGCGAATGAAGGCGGGCATGGCCACATTGCAGACCGCCAGGCCGGACATCCCGATCACCGTGCCCGCGAGCAGCATGCCTGTTGCGGGGATCCCGCGCAGCAGCAGCCCGCCGGCCAGGAATGCCAGGGCAAGCAGGATGGCCTTCTCCACGCCCAGCCGGCCGGTCAGCCACGACGTTGCCGCTCCGGCCAGCGCAAAGCACAGCGTGGGTATGGACGGAATGACGGCCGCCAGCAGCGGCCCGTAGCCCAGGACCTGCTGAAGATCGTGCAGGAGTGCGGACGCGCCGGAGATCCCCGCCCGCAGGTTCAGCCCGATGAGCACCAGCGCCAGGACACCGAGCACGACGGCGGAGCGCGGCTTGGGCGGGGCGGCGGACGGTGCGGACAGGGCAGGCGGAGCAGTCATCTCTTTAGGTTAGACGTTAGACGTTTGATGTCTGCGCTTCTGTGGTGAATCTCTCCGAGTGTTAACGTTCCGGGCATAGACTCTGCCCTGCAGGGCCATGCGGCCCGAGCGAAGCTGGAAGGACGGCAGATCATGGCTTCCCACGAAGTTGAGGTCGAAAAGAAGTACGACGTCGGCGCTGATGCGGGGGTGCCGGACCTCACCGCAGTCGCCGGAGTCGCCCGGGTGGGGGAGCCGCGCGTCGACCACCTCGAAGCGGTGTATTTCGACACCGAGGATTCGGCGCTCGCCGTCCGCGGGATCACCCTCCGCCGCCGCACCGGCGGCAGCGACGCCGGGTGGCACGCGAAGCTGCCCCTGCGCAAAGGTGACGGGCCCGAAGACGCGGAACCGGGACCTTCAGAACCGGGGTCCTCAGAACCCCGGCGGCGCCGCGAGCTTCGGGCGCCCCTGGGCCAGCCCGGCGTCGTACCTGACAGCCTGCTGGCTCATGTGCTGGCCTACCTCCGCGGCAATGATCCGTTGCCCACTGTCCGGCTGGAAACGCAGCGGACCACCTACCCGCTCTACGGTGACGACGGCGTGCACCTCGCGGACCTGGCCGATGACCGCGTGACCGCACAGATCCTGAAGAGCAGCGGCCCGGTGGACGAGGATGCCGGCACCCAGGAATGGCGCGAATGGGAACTGGAACTGGTGCACGGAACCCCGGACCTGTTTCCTGCCGCCGAGGAAGTCCTCACGGGGGCCGGGGCGCGCCCTGCGGAACACGGATCCAAGCTGGCAAAGGCCCTGCGGGGAGGCGGCGGCACATCCCCGGGCCCCGAGTCCCACGCCGCCAAGGTCCAGCGCCCCGCACCCGGCCCGGCTCCTGAACCGCCGGGCAAAAAAGGGCCGGTCTCGGACCTCCTGCTCAGTTACCTGGCCGCGCAGATCGACGAAATCCTGGGCAACGATCCGGGGGTGCGGCTGGAGGAACCGGAGGCCGTGCATGACCTGCGCTCGGCCACCCGCCGGGCCCGGTCGGCGCTCTCGGCTTATCGGCGGTTCTACAGCGCAGGCACGGTGCGGCGGCTTCGGGACGAGCTGAAGTGGCTCGGCGGGATGCTGGGAGCGCCGCGCGACGCCGACGTGATGCTGGACCGGCTGCGCACACACGTGGCCGAGTTGCCGCCGGGGCCGGCGTCGAAGGCGGCGGCGGACAGGCTGGAGGAAGACCTCGGCAACACCCTGGACACCGCGTACCGGAAACTCCAAAAGACGCTGCTGTCGGAGCGGTATTTCCGGCTCCTGGATGACCTTGAGGACTTCCGGGACCGGCCGCCAACACGGCCGGAGGGGGAAGCGCCGGCCCGGAAGACGGCCGGCAAAGTGGTAGGCAAGGAGGCTAAGAGACTGCGGCGCGCCGCCCGGAACGCCAAGAGCGCCCGCGGCGGAGCCGACCATGAGGAAGCCCTGCACCAGGTCCGCAAGGATGCCAAACGGCTGCGGCACGTGGCGGAATCCATCACGCCCGTCCACGGCAAGCGCGCCGGGAAAGTTGCCAAGGCAGCCCACCTGCAGCAGCAGATCCTGGGCGATTTCCACGACAGCGTGGTGGCCCGTGACTTGCTGTCCATGATGGCCGCCACGCCGGAGCTCCCGGAGGATGTTGTGTCGGTTTACGTCACGCTCCACACCCGGCAGGTCCAGCTGGCGGCCGATGCCGAGGCCAGGTACTGGAAGGCGCGCCGGAAGTCCCGCAAAACCCTCCAACGCGGGGTCACTTAACGTCCTTCCGGGGCGGTTTATTGAGCGTGGGGTGACCCCGCGTTGGGAAAGAGTCAGCCCCGGCGGGCGCCGAGCCGGGCCACGGCCAGTGCGAGCCACAGCTGCACCCGGTCCGCAGTGAGCGCGGGATCGTAGCCGGTCAGTTCGGTGATCTGTCCCAGCCGGTAGCGGACGGTGTTCCGGTGCAGCGTCAGCGACTCGGCGACGGCGGCCACCGAGCCGTTGTGGTTCAGGTAGCTTTCCAGCGTGGTCATGAGTTCCGAACCGTGGGCGGCGTCGAACGCGCGCAGCGGGCTGAGCGATTCGTTGGCCATGTCCGCCAGGGGGACGTCCTCGCTGGCCAACAGGAGCGATGTCAGGCTGAGGCGTTCGGGCTCGTTGACCGGCAGTCCGTGGCTGGCTGCGTCGCGGGCCTCGAAGTAGCTCCAGCGCAGGCCGTTCGGCTTCGTGTACGCGCCCCCGATCCCGATCGTCGCGTGGATCCCCGCCTCGGCCAGGTGGGAGCTGAGCTGCCGGGCCAGCGCTGGTGCCGCGCCGCCGTCGTCGTGCACCACCACTGCCAGGTCCTGACCGACGACGGCGGCCACCGCGTTCTCGAGGACCTGCGGCACCGAGGTGTTCACCAGTGCCTTGTGATGGGCGGCCGACACGGCCAGCAGCACCACGTTCCGGCGGGTGCTGTTCACGCCGACGCCGGCCAGCCGGCGCTGCGCCTCGCTCGTCTCGAGGGCGCCGTGGATGACATCTTCCAGGACCTGGCCGCACAGGGCACGATGGGCCTGGCGCTGCTTGACCATGTTGTTCAGCTCCACGCTGATCAGGTTCTGGGCGTAGCCGATGATGCCTGAATCCTCGAAGGGCAGCCGGACCCACAACGTGCAGGCATCGCGGCGGCCGGTGGGGATCGGGTAGGAGGCCCAGGTCCGTGCGGAGGGAAGTTCGGTGGCACTGTTGTGCAGGAGGGCCGTGAACTGCGTGAGGGCGACGTCGGTGCGGAGCATGCCGCCCAGGTGCTTCAGGAGCTGGGTCAGGCCGCCGCCGGTCAGGAGGGCCCGGGCCAGGATCTGGTGGCCTGCGATGAGGCGCTCCAGCTTGGCGACGTGGTCCGCGGACTGTGCGTCCGCCACTAGTTTTCCGATGGCGATGAAGGGCGTTTCGTACGGGACCCGGACCACCGGAAGCCCCCAGCGGTTGGCCTCGGCGATGAGCGCCGGCGGAACATCCTCGTGCGTCAGCCCGGTGCCGAACCCGATACCCACCGCACCCGCGCGCTGGACCTGCCGAACGAACCGGCGCTGGTCCGGGGCGGAGCGCAGGCGCATCCCCGTGGTCAGGACCAGTTCCCCGCCGTTCAGGAACCGCTGCGGGTCCTCCAGTTCGGTGACCGCCACCCAGTTGATGTCGTGGTGCCAGGTGGTCTCCGCCAGCCCCGCCTTGGACAAATGCAGTGACTGCACACCGAGCAGCATCGCGAGGGAAATGGCCATTCCCCAAGAATAGACGCGCGCTGGGCGGGCGCACTAAACAATGGTCCGAACGGTGTGCAGGTGGCTATTTGCGTCCCCCGGGCGGGGGCATAGGCTCAGAGCAGCCGCAACAGCGCACCGTTCCCCTGAAAGAGGTTGTACATCGTGGTTCAGACCTTGAAGAACTTCATCAACGGCGAGTTTGTCACCCCGGCAGGCACCGCCCTGCTGGACATCGTCAATCCCACCAACGGCGAGGTGGTGGCGAAGGCGCCGGTTTCGGTGCAGTCGGACGTTGACGCCGCCATGACCGCCGCGAAGGATGCCTTCAAGAGCTGGAAGCAGGTCACCCCGAGCCAGCGCCAGCTGATGCTCCTCAGGCTCGCGGACGCCATCGAAGCCAACAGCGACGAACTCGTGGAGGCCCAGCACCGCAACACGGGCCAGGTGCGCTCGCTGATCGCGGCCGAGGAAGTGGCTGCCGGGGCTGACCAGCTGCGCTTCTTCGCCGGCGCTGCCCGCATTCTGGAAGGCAAGTCTGCCGGTGAATATTTCGAAGGCCACACCTCCTTCGTCCGCCGCGAGCCAATTGGGGTGGTGGCGCAGGTGGCGCCGTGGAACTACCCCTTCCTGATGGCCATCTGGAAGATCGGCCCGGCCCTCGCGGCCGGCAACACGGTGGTCCTCAAGCCTTCCGACACCACGCCCGAGTCCACGTTGGTGCTGGCCCGGCTGGCCGGCGGGATCCTGCCCGCCGGCGTCCTCAATGTGGTGCTGGGAACGGGCGCAACCGGCGCGCTGATGGTGGAGCACAGGGTCCCGGGCCTGGTGTCCATCACCGGTTCGGTCCGGGCCGGCATCGCCGTGGCGTCCGGCGCCGCGAAGGGGCTCAAGCGCGCGCACCTGGAGCTTGGCGGCAAGGCCCCGGCCATCGTGTTCAAGGACGCGGACATCAAAAAGAGCGCCGCCGCCATTGCCGAGTTTGCCTTCTTCAACGCCGGCCAGGACTGCACCGCCATCACGCGGGTGCTGGTGGAGGATTCAGTGCATGACGACGTCGTGGCCGCCATGGTGGAGCACACCAAAACCCTGCACACCGGGTCGCAGAACGACGAAGAGAACTACTTCGGCCCGCTGAACAACGTCAACCACTTCAACGCCGTCACCTCCGTGGTGGAGCACCTTCCGGAGAACTGCAGGATTGTCACCGGCGGCCACCGGGCGGGGGAGAAGGGCTTCTTCTTCGAACCGACCATCGTCACCGGCGCCAGGCAGACGGACGACATCGTGCAGAAGGAAACCTTCGGCCCGGTGATTACGGTGCAGAAGTTCACTACCGAGGCTGAGGCGCTCGAGATGGCGAACGACGTCGACTACGCGCTCGCCTCCAGCGTCTGGACCACCGATCACGGCACGGCGATGCGGATGAGCCGCGACCTGGACTTCGGCGCCGTGTGGATCAACACCCACATCCTGCTCACCGCCGAAATGCCCCACGGCGGCTTCAAACAGTCCGGTTACGGCAAGGACCTGTCCATGTACAGCGTGGAGGACTACACGCGCATCAAGCACGTCATGTCCGCTCTCGACTCTTAGGAAAGAAATCCCATGACCACCACCGCACATGACATCGTCTTCCGCCTGGAACAGAAGCGCCGCGTCCAGGCCGACTTCCCGGGCCCCAAGTCCATCGCCCTGACCGAACGCCGCCGGGCCGTGGTGGCCGCAGGCGTCGCCTCGAGCGTCCCCGTCTATGTGGCCGATGCCGACGGCGGGATCATCCACGACGTGGACGGCAACGCCTTCATCGACCTCGGCTCGGGCATCGCCGTGACCAGCGTCGGCGCGTCCGATCCCGCCGTCATCGGCGCCGTGAAGGAAGCCGTGGAGCACTTCACGCACACCTGCTTCATGGTCACCCCGTACGAAAGCTACGTTGCCCTGGCCGAGCAGCTGAACCGGCTGACCCCCGGCGACCACGAAAAGCGCACGGTGCTCTTCAACTCGGGCGCCGAGGCAGTGGAGAACGCTGTGAAGGTGGCCCGCCTCGCCACGGGGCGTGACGCCGTCGTCGCCTTCGACCACGCCTACCACGGCCGCACCAACCTGACCATGGCGCTGACCGCCAAGGCCATGCCGTACAAGTCGGGTCCGGCCGGGAGCTTTGGCCCGTTCGCGCCCGAGGTCTACCGCGTGCCGATGAGTTACCCGTACCGCGAGGAAAACCCGGACCTCACCGGCGCCGAGGCAGCACAGCGGGCCATCACCATGATCGAAAAACAGATCGGTGCCGGCCTGGTGGCTGCGGTCATCATCGAACCGATCCAGGGGGAGGGGGGCTTCATCGTGCCCGCCGAGGGCTTCCTCCCGGCCCTGGCCGCCTGGGCCCGGGACAACGGCATCGTCCTCATCGCCGACGAGGTCCAGTCCGGCTTCTGCCGCACCGGCGAATGGTTCGCCGTGAACCACGAAGGGGTTGTCCCGGACATCATCACCATGGCCAAGGGCATCGCCGGCGGCATGCCGCTTTCAGCCATCACCGGCCGCGCCGACCTGCTCGACGCCGTCCACGCGGGCGGGCTGGGCGGGACGTACGGCGGAAACCCCGTGGCGTGCGCCGCGGCACTGGCCGCGATCGGCTCCATGGAGGAGTACAACCTGGCCGGCCGGGCCCGGCACATCGAGGAACTGGCCACCGGCCGGCTGCACGCACTTCAGAAGGAACTGGCCGGCGCCCGGAAAGCCGTCATGGGCGACGTCCGCGGCCGCGGTGCGATGCTCGCCATTGAACTGGTCCATGCCGGAACCAAGCAACCCAACCCGGAGCTGACCAAGGCTGTGGCGGCCGCCTGCCTCCAGGAAGGCGTCATCATCCTCACCTGCGGCACCTATGGCAACGTCATCCGCCTGCTGCCTCCGCTGGTGATCACGGACGAGTTGCTGAACGACGGCCTGGATGTCCTGGCCGGTGCCATCAGGGCGAACGCGTAGGGCCGCTCCCGGCAGCTTTTCCAGAAAGCTGCTACGCCAGAAGGCCGCTATCCCAGGAAAGCGTCGCTGAACAGCAGCTGAAGTCCCTCGGCCATGGTGGGGTGCGTGATCACGGCGTCGCGCACCTGCTGGTAGCGCATGCCGCCGAGCATCGCCATCTGGACAACGGCGATGACTTCGCTGGCCTCGGCGCTGAGCAGGGCGGCGCCAAGGATCAGATGGGTGTCACGGTCGACGACGGCCCTCCAGACGCCGTCGAGCTGGCCGAGGGTGCGGGCGCGGGGAATGGCGGAGACAGGCATGCGGGCCACGCGGACGTTGTGGCCAGCGGCCCGCGCTTCGGCTTCGCTCAGGCCCACCCGGCCGAGCTCTGGGGTGATGAACACGCAGTAGGGGACCAGGCGGTCCGTCGTGGTGAGGTCACCCCCGGCCAGGTTGGCCTTGAGGATGCGGTAATCGTTCCATGACGCATGGGTGAACTGCGGCGACCCGGCAACGTCCCCGGCCGCCCAGATGCCGCTGGCCGTGGTCCGGAGGTGATCGTCCACCTCCACGAAGCCGCGCGGTGTCAGGTGGACGCCGGTTTTCTCCAGTCCCAGCCCCGCCGTGACCGGCTCGCGGCCCAGTGCCACCAGAATCTGGCCCGCGGAGACGGTGCCGCCGTCGGACAGTTCCACCGTCACGGTGCCGTCGGCGGCACGGGTGACCCGGGTGGCTTCGACGCCCAGACGGACATCCACGCCGTCGCGGCTGAAGACCTCGCCCACCGAGGCGCCCACGTCCGCGTCCTCCCGGCCCAGGAGGTGCGCCCCGCGGTGAATCACCGTGACGCGGACGCCCATGAGATGCAGCATCGACGCATATTCCGCACCGATGTAGCCTCCCCCGAGAACCACGATGCTGGACGGCAGCTCTTCGATCCGGAGGATGCTCTCGCTGGTCAGGACACTGGCGCCGGCAAGTCCGTCGATGGCCGGCAGGGCAGGCACCATGCCGGTGTTGATGACAACATTGGTTCCGCTGATGGTGCGGGTGCCGCCGCCGTCGAGCGCCACTTCCACGGTGCGTTCTGCGACGAACTTGGCTTCGCCGATCACCAGGTCCATCCCGGAACCAAGGAACGACTTCCGCTGCCCGGCCACCATGGTGTCCACAACGTCGTCTTTGCGGTGGCGAAGCCGCACCGCGTCGATGGCGGGAGACTCTGCGCCCGTGATGCCGAATTCAGCGGCCCGGCGCATGGTCTTCAGCAGCCGGGCGCTGTTGACGAGGGTTTTTGTGGGGATACACGCCACATTGATGCAGGTGCCGCCGATCATGCCGCGTTCCACCATTGCAACGCTCTGGCCGGCCGCAGCCAGGTCCATAGCGAGGGACTTCCCCGCTTTGCCTCCTCCGCCACGAGCAGATCCACGTTATGGGGCTTCATTTGCTTGGCCTACTTCCGTGCCGGAGATTTGGTGCCTGCCGCCCTCAGCGTATCTGCAGGACGCCCCGGCGCACCTGGGCGCTGCCCTGCTGGTTGCGTTCCGGCCGGCTTCCAAAGGGGGCTACCTAATATGCCGCTAGGGGCAACTACCTAATACCCTCGGTCCGTGCCTGGTCAACTCCCTAACTCCCGGCCTCTGCCAGGCGCCATTCGTAAGTAGCCCCAAGAATCTTTTAGAGTACCGGCTACTCGTGTTTGGCCCCTCCAAGGATACGTAACTTGGACTTACCAACGGGCCGGGTATGCAGCTCCTGGAAGGCCCACCGCTGAGGAGAATCGGTATGAAACCCCTCCAAAATATTGACACCCGGGAGACGGGAATGGGGAGCGCCGGCGACACGGTCTGCCTCAGCCCCGGCCTGCCTGCCCCGGAAAGCGGACTTCCGTTCCCACCCGTCCCGAACCAGCGGCTGGCCCGGGGCCCTTCGGTCCCACGCCGCCTCATGAGAGTGACTTCAACCAACACAGGCTACTTCGACGCCGGACTGGCTACGCCCCCCGAGCGGGAGCGGTTCCCCGGCGCCAATGACAAGATCTTGCACGAGACAGGGGAAATGCAATGACTCAGCTTTCAGCCGCAAACGAGAGCGTTACCCTGATTGCACAAGCGACCTTTGGCCGCGACAGCGCCATGTTCGAGGGCCTGCTCGGTTTTGTGGCTCAGCTGAGCGTAGTGCTCTGGGCCCTTGTGATCCTCACCGTGATCATGCGTTTCGTAGGCGTCGCGATGTACCGGCGCGGAGCCCGACGCCGCGCTGCGCGCGCGGCCGCTGCCGTGACCCCGGCACCGCTGGCAGCCATTCCGGCCCCTGCGATGCCCGCCAGCGCGGCCGTTATGGCCCTGGTTCCGCCGGCCGCAGTCCAGCTGACCGACGCCGTTGTCCTTCCCGCTGAGTTCGCCGAGGGCGTCCTCGAGGGCGTCCTCGCCGACGCCCTGCCGGCCGACGCCGCTGCGAAGGCGACGTTCGGCGAGGTCCTGCATCCGGCCGCGGCGCCCGCCGTCGCCACGTCCATGAATATCCAGCACCGCGGAACGCATAACTGGCGCTCCGAGCCCAAGTCCGCCTCCCACCTGCCCGCGCTCGCCTCCAACTCCACGGAGGTGTGAGCGTGGACATCCCCCTCGTCATCTTCTGGCTATTCGCCGGGGTCAGCATCCTCTACGTGGTGCACTTCGGCGTCTACCTGGTGGGTGCCAACTTCTATGACGTCTGGCAACAGCGGAGGAGGGGGGGACGGGGCGTTCGGCGCCCCGTCGAGTACGGGCCCGAATGTGCGGCGTCGGCCACGTGGACCCGCCGGGCCATCCCCGAGGTTCCCGGGCTGGTGTCCGTCGTCATCGCGGCCCATAACGAGGAGGCGGTGATCGTCCGGACGCTGGACTCCGTCCGGCGCAGCACCTACCGCCCTTTCCAGGTCATCGTGGCGGACGACGCATCCACTGACCTCACCGGCCGGCTGGTCCGCGACTACCAGGTGCGTCACCCCGAGTTGGACCTGCGCATCGTGCGGATGCGGCAGAACGTCGGCAAGGGCGCGGCGCTCAACGCGGCGCTTCGCCGCCACGTGCGCGGCCAGTTCGTGATGACGCTCGACGCCGACTCGACCATTGAACCTGACGCAATCACGAACGCGCTGACCTACTTCGAGGACCCGTACGTGGCCGGTGTCGCCGCCAACGTGCAGATCCTGGAGGAGGGGACGGTGCTCGGCATCCTGCAGCGGTTCGAGCACATGATCGGCTACCGCTCGAAGAAGCTCTATTCGCTGCTGAACTGCGAGTACGTGGTGGGCGGGGTGGCCTCCACTTATCGGATGCGGGTGCTGCGCAAGGTGGGCTTCTACGACACGGACACCCTCACCGAGGACATTGGCCTCAGCGCCAAGATCACGAACCTGGGCAACCGGCGCTTCCGCATGGTCTACGGCGCGGACGTGGTGGCGCAGACCGAGGGCGTGCTGACCCTCCCGGCCCTGGCGAAGCAGCGCTACCGGTGGAAGTACGGGAGCCTCCAAAACCTCATCAAGTACCGCGGCATGATCTTCAACCCCAGCCGCCGGTACGCCAAGACATTGACCTACTACCGGATGCCCATGGCGCTGCTCAGCGAGTTTACGCTGCTCGTCTCGCCCCTGGCCTGGACGTACGCGCTCTACTGGTCGCTTGTCACGCAGACCCCCGCGCTGGTACTCGGAGCGTACGCGACCATCACCGCCTACACGCTACTGACGGTCTGGTTGGATGAGAATCTGACCACGAAGGAACGTATCCGGCTGTCCATTTATGCGCCAACGGCTTACTTCCTGTACTACATCATGGACCTGGTGCAGCTGACGGCGGCGATCCGGTGCATCGCGCGCTCTCGCGGCCTGTTCCGGCGTCCCAAGGTCAACACGTGGAAGTCGCCGCAGCGGGCCGGCGCCGTGCTGGTGCCAGCCCGTGCGTAAGCGCTCGTGGATTCTCCGTGTGCTGCTGAATCCGCTCGTCGTCATCTCGATGGTGGTCGTCCTGATCACGGCCGGATGGCTGGCGTACACCGGTGGGAAGAGCAGCATCGCCCAGGCACGGCCCGGCGCCAACCTGTTCCCCACGCTGGTTGCCACGGCAACTGCGGCCGGCACTTCGGCGGCACCCGCCGGGACCGTGGGCGGCTGGAATGTCCGCCACAGCGCTGACGCCGCGACCTCGCTGGGACAGGTCAACGGTCAGCTGAGCGGCCAGGCACTGGAGCTCGATATAACCCAATACACGTCGGGCGATGTGACGTTGACCAGCCCGCGGGTCAACGTTGAAGCCGGCAAGACCTACCTGTTCAAGGCGTACGCCACCAGTGACGCGGACTTCATGCTGCTGCGCCGCCAGTACAACTCCGACGGCAGCACCACCCTGGAGCAACTGCGGAACCCCCTCGAGCGGCCTGGCAACAGCCCGTTCACCGTGAGCGACGCCTTCAAGAGCGCAAACCCAACGGCCTCGGTGGAGTATGTCTTCCGGCTTTCCTCGAAGGCCACCTTCCGGGTGGAGGGGGCGTACCTCGAGGCGGCGGACGACGTCCGGCCGCCGGCTGCCGCGGTCACCGGCCCCAACCTCATCCCCAACCCCGCGTTCGCGGGCCCCCAGCCGGGCGCTCCGGACTCCTGGTCCCCGTACTCCTCCGGGGTGTCGACGGTCGAATCCGGGCGCAGCAAGGACGCCGCCGGGAACTTTCTCTGGACCCGCATCTCGAATTACCAGAACGGCGAAGTGAAGTGGCAGTACGAGCCGATCCCGGTGACCAGCGACCGGTATTTTGAGTTTGGCGCGACCTACCAAGCCGACCGCGAACTGGACGTCGTGGCGGAATTCGAGCTCGCAGCGGGTGGCCGCGAGTTCCACAACCTGGAGACGGTGCCGCCCGCCGGGGAGTGGACAGCGATCAGGGAGTCGTTCCAGGTCCCCGAAGGGGCGAAATCCGTCATGGTCACGCTCATCTCGCACGGGGACGGCACCACCAACGTCCGCGACTATTCACTGACTGACGTGACCAAACCTGGCCCGCTCCGCTGGGACAAGCCGCTGGTCTCCATCACGTTCGACGACGGCTGGCAGTCGATGTATGACCGCGCCCTCCCGTTGCTGAACCAGCATGGCTTCAAAACCACCCAGTACGTCAACCCCAGTTCCATCGAGACGCCGAACTTCGTGACAGCCGCCGAGGTGCAGCAGATGCACGACGCCGGACATGAGATCGCTGCACACAGCTACGAACACCTCGACCTCACCTCAATCGGCACCGACCGGTTGGACGAACAGCTGCGCAAGAGCGAGGAAGCCCTGGCAGCAGCCGGACTGTCCACCGACGACCTGGCACCGCCGTACGGACGGTCCGATGCCCAGGTCGACTGGTACGCGAGCAAGTACTTCGACATCATGCGGGGGACGGACGATGGCCTCAACACCCGGCAGAACCTCAACTCGCACGATCTGAAGGTCCTCTACATCACCGATGAGACCACGCCGGAGCAACTGACCCAGGCGCTCGCCGATGCGTCCCGGGCCAACGGCTGGCTCATCCTCGTGTACCACCAGATCGCAACCCCGTCGAACACCGGAACCCAGGAACACACCATCGCCGCGGACCGGAGCACCATCACCAGCGACGTCTTCGCCGCCCAGTTGCAGCTCATCGACCAAAGCGGCATTGACGTCTTGCCGGTCGCGCAGGCGTTCAAGCAGTTGCAGGGCCCGTGACCCTCATTCGGCTGTGTCACCCGGCGCTGTCGGCCCCCCGCAAAGAACGGAGAAACTCATGACCGGAATCAGATCCAGCTTGGCGCGGGGGCGCGCCAGGCTCGTGGCCCTCGGGGCGGTGGGGGCCATGGCCACCGCACTGCTGTCCCCGGCAGCTGCCTACGCCGCCGTGGACAACCCCGCCCCGGCCGCGCTGGTGTCCTTCACCTTCGACGACGGCCAAGCCAGCGCGCTCACCCAGGCGGCGCCCACCCTGCAGAAATACGGGCTGACCGGCACCAACTACGTGATCACGGGCTGCGTCGGTATGACCACCGTGCCAAACACCTGCCGTGCCAACACCGATGTGCCCTACATGACGTGGGCCCAGATCACTCAGCTGCAGAACACCTACGGCTGGGAAATCGGGTCGCATACGGTGGACCATCAGTGCCTTGTAAGTACCGGCAACGACTGCCAGGCCAACAAGCTGACGGCCGCGCAAGTGGACGCCGAGCTGGCCAACAGCAAGGCCACTCTGGTGGCCAACGGCTTCAACCCGACGGCGTTCGCCCCGCCGTACGGGGACTACGACATGTCCGCGGTGGCCCGGGTGGCCAAGTACTACAGCTCGATGCGCGGCTTCGCCGACACCGGCAACAACCCCTGGCCGCTCGGTGACTACCTGCTCCGCGACGTCCCGGTCCAGGAGGTCACCACGCCGGTGGCCAACCTGAAGGCACAGGTTGACGCGGCGATCGCGAACAAGCAGTGGGTCATCTTTACGTTCCACGACATCCGGCCGAATCCGAGCCAGGTCCCGGACGACTACGAATACGGCACCGCCGAGCTCGACCAACTGGCCGCGTACGTCAAGACCAAGGTCACGGCAGGGCAGATCAAGAACGTCAACGTCAGCAAGGGCCTGGTGAACGGCACCCCCAACAAGTTGGCGAACCCCACGTTCAACAACGGACTCGGGGACGGCTGGCGGACCGACGCCCCGGCAACCATCACGGCGGACGCCGCCAACAACGGCAGCTACCCGGACTTCGCCAAGTCGGTGAAGCTGGTCTCAGGCTCCACAGCAGGTCATCTGTTCTCGCCGACGGTCCCGGTAACGCCCACCACGAACTACATGTTCAAGGCCTTCCTCAACGTGGCTTCGATCACCACCGGTGAAGTCGGGTTCTACGTCGACGAGTACAACGCTGCCGGACAGTGGATCTCCGGGCAGTTCCGTAAACGGGAGAACTCACGGTGGGTGGAGTCGATGAACTTCAACTACACGCCAAGTTCCACCAACGTGGCCTCGGCCAGCCTGCAGGTCTGGGTGACCGGAACCGGCATCACGGCCTACCTGGACAACGTGCAGATGCTGGCGCTCGGCGCGGAGACCACCCCGCCGCCCGCGTCCAACCTCGTCGCCAACGGCACGTTCGACGCCGGTATCAGCTCCGGCTGGACAACCGACTCGGCCACCACCATCCTGGCCGACGCCGCCAACCACGGCAGCCCGGCCAACCCGGTGAACTCGGTCAAGCTGACGGCCACCACGGCGAACAAGCACCTGTTCTCCCCGCAGGTCGCGGTGACGGCCGGTTCGTACAAGATCGCCAGCTACCTCAACGTCGCGGCGCGGACCAGCGGTGAGGTGGGCTTCTATATCGACGAGTACAACGCCGCCGGGCAGTGGATCTCCGGGCAGTATAAGCTCGGCGTAACGGCCGCCGGCGTGACCAACGTTGACCTGACATACTCGCCCAGCACCACTGCGGTAGCCAAGGCGAGCCTGCAGGTCATTGTCCAGGGCAACTCGGGGGTCCAGGCGTACTTCGACGACGTCCGCTGGACCAAGCCCTAACGACCAGGAAGAGGGACACAGGATGGCCGGACGCACACACACTCTCATGACGGTGCTGGCGTCCGGCCTCCTCCTTGTCCTGGCGGGCTGCTCCTCACCCACACCGAAGCCGGATGTGAATGTGGACCTGTTGCACGAGAACTGGCAGGACATCCCCGGCGTGACGGCCGGGAGCAACGGCCTGCAGGTCACCGCGACCGACAGGCGCATCGTCGAGCAGAACGGCACGGGAGGCCAGCCGAACCCGCCGCTCAACCTGGCGGGCACACACCTGATGGTCAGCGGAGATTTCACCCTCAGCGCGACGTTCGCCGACGTCACGGGCGATGCGTCCTGGGCGCTGTACGACCGTCCCCCCGTCATCGCGGACGAATTCCGCGTCGAGCCGGCGGGCCTGCGGCTCACCCTCCAGGGCAAGGATCTGGACATCGCCGTGTTCGACGGCACCCAGAAGCGGGACATGACGCAGCCTGTCCCCGTGCATGACGAGCGCGCCACTCTGACCGACCCTGCAGCGACCCTCTCGGTGCACCGGTCCGGGGACAACCTTGAGATCACCAGCGGCGGGGACAAAATCGCCTCGCTTCCCTTCGGCAAGGTGTTTTCCTCCGGAGAGCTGTGGCTCGGACTCTCGAGCGACTCCGGGGCGTTCGACGTCACGTCCCTCAAAGCGGTTGCGCCGGAGAGCGCCGGCCTGCGTACGTCGGGCGTTGCTGTCGCCGACGGCCAGTCCTCCTCGGACGGCCTGCAGGCACTGGCCGCCAAAACCCGGCCGGACTTCAAGATCGGTGCCGCCGTGGCGCTCGGGCCGCTTGCCTCGGACGCCGACTACGCGCGGGAACTCGTGGGCAACTTCGGCTCCATCACGCCGGAAAACGCCATGAAGCCGCAATTCCTCTCGCCGCAGCAGGGCGTCTATACCTTCGAGGAGGCGGACGCGATCGTTGCCATCGCAGAGCGCAAGGGCATGACGGTGCACGGCCACACCATTGCCTTCAGCGAGGCGATGCCGCGCTGGATGCAGGATCTCCCCAGCGGAACGGACTCGGAGCGCAAGTCCAGCGCCACCGCGCTGCTCGACTATGTGAAAACCGTGGTGACGCACTTCAAGGGGCACTTGGCCTCGCTCGACGTCGTCAATGAACCGTTCGACGTCGACCAGGGGACCAGCATGCAGCAGAACATCTGGTACCGCGTCTTCGGGCCCGGCTACCCGGCGGTCGTGTCCAAGGCCGTGTACGACGCCGATCCGGGGGTCAAACAGTTCATCAACGAGAACGGGGCCGACGTGCCAGGGCCGCGCCAGGGCGCCCTTCTCAAGCTGACCCGCGACACGAACGCCCAGGGCGGCCACATCTACGGCGTGGGCCTCCAGGCTCACATTTACGACCTCGACACCGATGCCATTCCGCAGGAACAGCTTTCCAGGACGCTCGCCACTTTCCAGGCGGCCGGCCTCTACGTGCGCATTTCGGAGAATGACGTCACGGATGACCACGGGAAGGATGCCCAGGCCAAGCAGTACGCCTCGGTGCTGGCCACCTGCCTGGGCTCGCGTGCGTGCGTCTCGTACACGACGTGGGGTGTGGACAACCGCTACAACTGGTCCATCGACGACTCCGGCAACCTGCAGCAGGGCCACGATTTCCTGTTCGATGACGGGCAAGCCAGGCCCGCATACGACGCCATGAAGAGCGCGCTGGGCGGCTGACCGTCAGCGGCGGGCAAGCCGCCTGGCGGCCGAGTTCTTCCCCGCCGTCCGCAGCATATCCACCGTCAGGACCAGCAGCGCCAGCCACACCACCCCGAAACCGATCCAGCGGTCCGGCGTCATGGCCTCTTTGAAGACCAGCAGGGCCACGACAAACTGCAGCAGCGGAGCCACATACTGCAGCAGCCCGATGGTGGTCAGCGGCAGCCGGCGGGCCGACGCGCCGAAGAAGAGCAGCGGCACTGCCGTGAGCACGCCGGAAGCCGCCAGCAGCCAGAAATGGCCGGGCCCCTGACTGGCTAGGGTGGCGGAGCCGCTCAGGGCGAGGAAGATCATGGCGGCCCCGGCCAGCGGTGCCAGCACCATGGTTTCGACGCTGAGGCTTGTCACCGCATCCACTTTGCGGCCCACCCGGTTCTTCACGAACCCGTACAGGCCGAAACTAAAGGCCAACGTCAGAGCGATCCACGGCAGTTTGCCGTAGCTCACCGTGAGCACGCCCACCGCGACGAAACCGATTCCGACGGCGGCCCACTGCAGGGCGCGCAGCTTCTCCTTGAGCACAATCACGCCGAGGAGGACGGAGACGAGTGGGTTGATGAAGTAGCCCAGCGAGGCTTCTACGGCCTGGCCGGTGGTCACGCCATAAGTGTAAGTCAGCCAGTTCACGGCGATGAGGGCGCCGGCGATGGCCAGGGCGCCGAAGACGGACCGGTCGCGGAAGGCGTTGGCCAGGGCGCGCCACGACCGTGTGAACGTGATCAGCAGTGCGCAGAAAAGCAGCGACCACACCACCCGGTTGGCCACGATTTCCACCGGCGAGGCGGGCAGGAGCGCAATGAAGTAGAGGGGAAGCAGCCCCCACAGCCCGTAGGCGCCGAAGCCGAACAGGATTCCCGCCGTCGTCTCCTTGTCCACTGCCTTAGGGGCCGGAGCCCCGGCTCCGCCGGCAGGCTTTCCCGCAGGCTGTACAGCGGTGGCTTTGGCGGCGGGGGTGGGACCGTTGGGAGTAGGCACGTCTCCCATAACATCATGCTCCCGGCGGGTATTCCGCCAAATCATCAGTAGGCTTGCCTTTATGGGATGGACGAACGGGCAGGGTGCCTCGTCATGAGGCTCCGCCGCAGTAACGCGAACGGCCGCGGCTACCGGCGGGTGGCCGCGGGGACGGGTTTCAGTTACCGGGACCTGGACGGCTCCACCCTGCCTCCGGGGCCCGTCCGGGACCGGCTGGAGAGCATCGGGATCCCGCCGGCCTGGAAGGACGTGTGGATCGCGCCGTTCGAGAACGGGCACATCCAGGCGACGGGACTGGATGCCGTGGGCCGGCGGCAGTACATCTACCATCCGGAATGGCGTGAGCGGAAAGACCGGCTGAAGTTTGATCGCGCCCTGCAGCTGGCCGAGTCGTTGCCCGCCGCGCGCCGGCTGGTCACCCTTGACCTGCGCAGCGACGGCCTCAGCCGCGAACGTGTCCTGGCGGCCGCGTTCAGGATGCTGGACAGCGGGTCCCTGCGGGTGGGCTCGGAGCGGTACACCAACGAGAACGGCAGCCGCGGCCTGGCCACTCTGCTGTGCGCGCACGTCCGCGTCCGCAAGGAAACAC
Source organism: Pseudarthrobacter sulfonivorans (assembly GCF_024391045.1). Classification (GTDB taxonomy): domain Bacteria; phylum Actinomycetota; class Actinomycetes; order Actinomycetales; family Micrococcaceae; genus Arthrobacter; species Arthrobacter sulfonivorans_B. The sequence goes on along the minus strand of NZ_JANFCZ010000002.1, from coordinate 260,987 downwards.
TGGAGCTGAGGTTCCCCGCGAAGAGCGGCAAGGACTGGGAATCCGAAATTCACGACGCCGACCTTGCCGCCCTGGTGCGGACCCTCAAGCGCCGCGGTGGCAACGCCCGTCTGCTGGCGTATAAGGACGGGCGGAGCTGGCACCCCGTGACCAGCGCGGAGATCAACGCCTACGTCAAGGAGCGGACCGGCCTGGACTTCACCGCCAAGGATTTCAGGACCCTGCGCGGGACGGTGGCGGCTGCCCTCAGCCTGGCGCGCAGCGGGCCGCAGGCAAAGGTGGCGGCGCGGAAGCGGGCCATCAGCATGGCGATGGAGGAGGCGGCGGCCGTACTGGGGAACACCCCGTCCATCGCCCGCAAGAGCTACGTTGATCCCCGGCTGCTGGACCATTTTGCCGCGGGGGAGACCATCGATCCCCACCGCGCACAGTCTGCGGAGTCCGAGCTCCGTGCGCTGCTCTACCGGGAAGGGGACGTGGTACCGCTCCCGAGGGGCAGCTGAGCCTGCCGCACGTCCTTGCCGGACCTGGCGCCGCCTAGCCCGTCCGCTCCCTAGCCCGTCCGCTCCGCATAGACGATGTAGTTCTCGGTGGCGCCGGCATCGTTGAGTTGGAAGCAGGTCATCAGGACCAGCCGCCCGGGCACCGCCTGCCACAGCTCCTCCCGGCCGCCCAGGGTGGTCTTCACGTAACCGGCCGTCCCGGTGACAGAATAGGTGGCCACTCCTTCGGGCGTGGTCACCAGCACGGCGTCGCCTTGGTTGACCCGGCCCGCGCCGGCCTTGATGTCCATCAGCCCGTTGAAGGCCGAGTAGCCCAGGTTCCACGAGTGCGCAGCCACGTACGTGGTGTTGGTTGCCTTGGCGCCTGCCGGGCCAAAGTCGCTGATCCAGTACGCGAATCCGTTGGACGGCGGATTGACGCGGCGGTCCGCCGGCAGCGCCATGGGCAGCACCGGAATGTCCATGCCCAGCCGGGGCATCTGCACCCGCACGGGCTGACCGGCGCGTGCCGGAGCGCGCTCCAGTTCCCGGCCCGCCACCACTTCGGCCTCCTCGGGCGTCCCGATCATTAGTGGAGCATCACCGGCCGCCGGTCCGCCGTCCTGCTGCTGCAAGGCGTGTTGTGGCATGCCTTCAGCGGCCTGACCGGGGACGGCCAGCAGCGGCGGGGTGCCGGCCAGCAGCGGAACTCCGTAGAGGAGCACCACGGTCAGGCCTGCCACAGTCATGCCTGCAGCGGCGAGGTTCCGGAATCGACGGCGCCTGCGTTCGGCGGCTGCGGTGGCTCGCCGCACTATCCGAAGCGTCCGTTCACGTAGTCGCTGGTCCGCTGGTCCTGGGGGTAGTGGAACATGGCGTCCGTGGGGCCATGCTCCACGATCGCTCCCGGTGCGTTGTGCGCGGCAAGGAAGAAGGCGCAGGTGTCCGAAACCCGTGCCGCCTGTTGCATGTTGTGCGTCACGATGACTATGGTCACCAGCCCCCGCAGCGAAGCGATGGTTTCCTCGACGCGCCGGGTGGAGGTGGGGTCCAGCGCTGAGCACGGTTCGTCCATCAGCAGCACCCGCGGGGACACTGCCAGGGACCGGGCGATGCACAGCCGCTGCTGCTGTCCGCCCGACAATCCGCCGCCGGGCTGGTGCAGGCGGTCTTTGACCTCATCCCACAGCGAAGCCTTGCGCAGTGAATCCTCCACCAGGAAGTCCTTTTCCGCCTTGCCCGCTTTCATTCCGGCGAGCTTCATGCCGGCAATGGTGTTTTCGTAGATCGACATGGCGGGGAAAGGGTTGGCCTTCTGGAAGACCATGCCGATATTGCGGCGGGCCAGCGTGACGCGGCGTCCCTGGTCGTAGATGTCCGCGCCGTCGAGCAGCACCTGCCCGGCCAGCGAGGCCGTGGGCACCATTTCATGCATCCGGTTGAGGATCCGCAGGAAGGTGGACTTGCCGCAACCCGAGGGCCCGATCAGGGCCGTGACCTGTCCCGCGGCCATGGTCAGGGAGACCCGGTCAAGCACCTTGCGCTCGCCGAACCAGGCGCTGACTGACCGGGCATCGAGCTCAGCCGCTTCGCTCCCGGCGAAGGGGTCCGGGAGGCCATCGCCCTCGGGCGGATCGAACACTGCCAGCGCGTGGCCGGAGGGTGATTGCATGGTCATGAATGTTCTTTCTTTGGCGTTATTCACTAGATCAGGTTGGGCAGCAGGAGACTGATCTGCTGCCCTGTCAGGACGGACAAGACCCCGAGGACCGGCAGGAAGACCAGCCAGGTCTCACGTTGGCCCCAGCGGTACCAGGACCACACGGCGCCCAGGGCGGCGAGAACCAGGAGCTCCAGGCACACCAGGAGCCCCACCAGGTCCGAAGTGTCGGAGCCCAGGGGCAGCTCGGAAGCCTGCAGGGAAGCGGCGTGAAGGACGGGCGCGGCTTTGGGAAGCGCTTTGGATACCAGCTTGGCGTCCAAGCGCAGCACCTCGTCCGGCAGGAAAGCGTGGCCGGCGGCTGTGGTCAGCGTCAGCCGGCCTTCGTATCCGGCAAGCAGGGGCGGTCCGGGATCGCCGGCGCGGCGCTGGCCGGTCACCTCGTATTCGGCCTCGCCCAACCCCGTGGTCACGGTGAAGCGTTCGCCCGTCGCAAGCCGGGACAGCTGGCCAAAGACGCCGCCGTACGCTGCCGCACGGCCCATCAGGACACTGGTGCCGCTCTGGCCCGGAAGCGGGGTGTCCCGCCGGTGCCCCACGCCGTCCATGAGTTCGCGCGAGGTGGTTCCTTCCACCACAGTCTCGTTCAGGCCGAGGGCAGGAATGGCGAGGAATGCCAGCGGCGTGCCGGGGGACACCAACGCACCCTCGTGGTCCGTCTGGCCCAGGGGAGCTGAACCTTCCGCGAGGCTGGTCCGAAACTCTTCAAACAGCCGGGCCTGGGTAGTGGCATGCTGCACCTGGGAGATGATCACCACGTTTATGAGCTGGCCGAAAAGCATTACCGAAATCATCGCCAGCGCCAGCGAAAGCGCTTTCTGGCGGGGCGAGGGCGGAATCCGGACGGGTGTGGCCCGTCGTCGGGCAGTCCGCCGCAGCCAGGCGACCGCGCCGCGGTAGGCGGAGCGGGGATCGGATCCGCGCTCGGGTCGGGGGTCGGTGTGGCGCCGGCCGGTCACTGTGGCGGTCATGCTTTGGTGCCGCGCTTGATGCCCGCACGCCTGGACAGGACTCCGGCCGCCAGCGGCGGGACCAGGACCAGCAGGCCAATGAGTCCGCCGATGATCAGGAGGAGGTTCTGCGGTTGCCCCCAGCCACGGTTGGACGCCAGCGTGGTGGTGACCGGCGTCAGCTGCTGGGCGATGCCACCCCCTCCAGCGGCAGCGGCCACGGCGCAGCTGCCGCTGTCCGGATCGCAGGCTGCAACCGTGGCCGCCGGATCGGCGACGGGAGCGCCGCCGTCGGCCTCCGGCGTGACGTCGGTGGCGGCAGCGGCGGCCGGTCCCGTGCCCGCGGCCGGAGCGCCCGGTCCCTGGTTGACGGCCGCATCGGCGCCGCGCCACGGCACCTGGCAGGCAGCGTCGCAGGCCTTGTCGAACGGTGCCGTCCTGACCAGCTGGTTGGCGGAAGGTGAATCGCCGGGCTTGAAGGTGGGGTTGTTGCAGGCAGGTGCCGACCCGCCGGAGACGCTGTCCCGGGTCTGGTCCATCTTGCGGATGGTTTCCTGGTCCACGCCGGGGATCTTGCGGATCTGTTCCATCCCGGCCAGGACCAGGTTCATGGGCAGCGGCGAATAGCCGAGCTGGCCCATCGGGCGCTGCCCCTCACACAACGCGTAGTTGGCGAAGAATCCGAGGGTGGCGCCCTGGGCCGGGTTCAGCGCATTTGTGGCCTGCGTCGGCACCACCATGTAGGAGTACGCGGACATGGGGTAGGTGCGGGGATCCTTGTAGCCGTATACCTTCGACAGGTCCTGGGAGAGGTAGTTGGCCGACCCCTTGTCCTGGTTGATGCTCGCCTGGGTCAGTGCCACCGCCACCGCATGCTCGGTGGGGAGCGTGTAGAAACCGGCAGCGTTCTTCACCTGCGCCACGGGGAAGCCGATGCCCTGGGCGTAGGAGTATTCGTCATAGTTGATGGTGAACTGGTTGTTCGCCGAGTACGTGGTGACGCCCTGCGAGCCGTTCTGCGCCACGAAGTTCTTCAATCCCTGGGTGGGGAAGAAGGACGTGGCGTGCTGGGGGTCGCAGCCCGTCACGGCGCACAGCTTCGCGTAGTCTGCAGGGTACTGGCGCAGCAGCCACAGCGTGAACTGCGCTGTGGCGCCCGAACCGTCCGATCGGACCACAACGTTAATGGTGGCGTCCGGCAGGGCCACGCCCGGGTTGTCGGCGCCGATGATCGGATCATTCCAGCGGGTGACCTGGCCGGTGAAGATCTTGGCAATGGCCGGCTGGGACAGTTTGAGGCTGGTCATCCGTGAGCTGCCGGCCTTGAGGTTGTACATAAAGGCGGTGCCTCCGGCCACCACGGGCAGCATGCCGTAGGAGAAGCCGGGCATGCTGTTATCCCGCGGGTCCGCGGTGTCGCCGGTGTACGGGATTTCGGAGACGGCGAACTGCTTCATCTGGTCGGCGAATTCCTTGCGGCCCGTGGAGGAGCCCTTGTTTTCGTAATCCACGGTCACGCCCTGGGCGCCCACCCGGGCGATCCAGTCCTGCAGGGCGTTGCCCGCCCACGAAGACCCGGAACCGCCGATGCGCAGGTAGTTGGCGGCCTGGGCCGGGGCCAAGCCGCCGAAAAACATGCCCAGGGACAAGAGGATTCCCAGCACCGCCGGGAGCGTCCGTCGCTTGGAAAGGGGGCCGATCATGGTTTCTCCTGCAGGTTGTCGGTGGGGGCGGCAGTCATGCCGGCCAGCATCCGGGCGTGGTTGTGTTCAATGCGCGGCAGGTCGCGCCTGGACCTGGCGGCCGCGCGGCGCGCCTGGCCCGGCGTCTGCTTGCCGGCGTCCTGTCCGCCGATGATGCGGGCGATGATGAACAGCACCAGCACCACGAACAGGAGGAACGCCGCGGTGGCGAAGCCGCGCGCCACCATCCCGGGGACGGGGGAGCGGACGTAGTCCAGCGCGGCCAACGGCAGTGGCGTCTGCGGCCCGGAAAACGGGTTGACGTTCATGACGCCGGTGAAGCCGGACGTCAGCAGGACCGGGGCAGTCTCCCCGATGCCGTGGGCGGTGGCCAGGATGATTCCGGTGGTCAGGCCCGACCGGACGGTGGGCAGGACGATGTGCCACACGACGCGCCATTGGCCGGCTCCGAGGGCCAGTCCGGCCTCCCGCAGGTTGCCTGGCACCAGGCGGAGGACCACGTCCGACGAGCGGATCATGATGGGCAGCATCAGCACGGTGATGGCCAGGGAGGCGGCAAAACCGTTGGTCTGGTGGGTGACGGACATGACTACGGCGGCGTAGATGAACAGGCCGGCGACGACGGACGGAAGGGCCGTCATCGCCTCCACCACGGTGCGCACAACCCGGGCGAAGCGCCCGCCCACCTCGTTGAGGAATACCGCCGTCGTCATTCCCAGCGGAATGGTGATGGCCAGGGCGATGCCGATCTGTTCGAGCGTCCCTACGAGTGCATGCAGCACGCCGCCCTGGTCCAGCCCGGACAAGGGGCCGGCGCCTGTCATGTCCGTGGTGAAGAAGTTGAGGTGGAACAGCGCCTCCTGGCCGCGGGCAAACGTGAACATCACCACGAGGCCCAGGGTGCCCGCGACGGCGGCGCCCGCCGAGCTGAGCAGTACCGTTACCAGGCCGTTGCGTACCGCCGAAAGTGGTTGCCTGAGGTGCACCAGTGCCGTGTAGAGCAGCAGGAACCACAGGTAGGACACGATGAACAGCCAGCCCGGGGGAATCAGCCCGAGCGCCACGGTCAGCAGCAGTCCCATGCACAAACCGCCGGCGGCAGCTCCTGCCAGACTCAGGACGTGGGTCCGGCCGGCGCCCAGCCGTACCCGGACTTCCTCCGGTGCCGGCGGTTTGGCCAGCAGCGGCAGGTGTGTTGCAGGCGCAAGCCGGCCGGGGTCGCCCGGCAGTGGTGCCACTTCGATGGTGGCCGGGGCGTCGTCAACTGTTGTCATGGTCAGCCCTCGCTTTCTGCGCCGGACCGGGACTTCGCCATGATGGCAGAGGCGGTGATGTTGACCAGCATGGTGATCACGAAGAGCGTCAGGCCGGCGGCCATGAGGGCGCTCATCGCGGATTCGTTGGATTCGGAGTACTTCAGCGCGATCATGGCGGCGATGGAGTTGGCGCCCTTTTCCAGGACATGGAAATTGATGGCGTAGACGGGGCTGATGATCAGGTAGATGGCGATGGTCTCGCCCAGGGCCCGTCCCAGCCCGAGCATGGTGCCGCCGATGATCCCGCCCCGGCCGAAGGGCAGGACCACCGTGCGGATCATGCCCAGCCGGGTGGCGCCCAGGGCGTAGGCGCCTTCGCGTTCGCCCGTGGGTGCCCGCCGGAACGATTCGGTCATGATGGAGGTCTGGATGGGGACGATCATCATGGCCACCACCAGGCCGGCGATGAACGCGGAGGCAGTGAACGGTACGGTGTCCCGCAGCGGGCTGGCGGGGTCCACGCCGTCCACCTGGAGGAACGGGATCCAGCCGAACCAGGTGGACAGCCACTTGCTGAAGTCCACGACGCCGGGCTGGAGCATGTAGGCACCCCATAGGCCGAAGACCACAGACGGGACGGCCGCCAGCAGGTCGATGAGGCTGGTCAGGGCTTTCTGCAGCCACCCCGTGGCGACTTCCGTGATGAACAGTGCGGACCCGAGCGCCAGCGGCATGGCGACGGCCAGCGCCACGGTGGCGATCTGGACGGTGCCCCACAGGACGGCGGCGATGCCGAAGTCGTTTGTCTCCGGCGCCCAGTTCTGGGTGGTCAGGAACGTTCCGAGCCCCACTTCGTTGATGGCGCCGATGCCGTTGCCGGCCAGGAAGAGACCCACCAGGGCCATGATGGCCAGGACAACGCCGCCGCCTGCGCGGGTGATGGTGCGGAAAGCGTAGTCCTGCTGTTCAAGCACCTGGTGCAGCACACGGGGAGTGTCCTGTGCTTCGGTGGCCCGGGTACCGGGCAAGACGGTGCTCATTTGCGCCGTCCCCGGGCGAGGAGTGGAGCAGCGGCCGCGCTGGCGACGGCAGCCGCCAGCCCGATCACGATGGTGTACTGCGGCCAGGCGCTAGTGGTGGCCGCCGTCCGGCCGGGCTCGGCGGCCGCGGCCAGGGGAACAGCAGCCGGGGCGGCCGGCGGCGCGGCGGGGCCTGCTCCCGCTGGGGGCTCCCCTGGAGAAGCCGGGGCAAGACCGGCAGGAATCGCGGCTCCGGCCACGGATTCCATCGGCAGGATCGCACCGGAGGCAGCCTGTTGCGGCCCCTGGACGCCTTGCAGCGCCTGGATGCCGGCAGCGGCCGATTGCAGTAGGGCCGGCGTGAGCGGTGCATAGCCGGGCGGGAGCATGCCGCTGCGGAAACCGGACTTCTGGCCCTCGGTGCTGATGTAGGAGAACAGCTGGGCGAAGGTCGCTGCCTGCGGCTTGCTGACCGAGGCAAGGTTCACCGCACCGTAGATGGGAAGCGTGAGCGGATAGGCCTTGGCGTAGTCCGGGACGCTGGCCGGCTTCAGCACACCGGCGGTTCCGGTGGGTTCGAACTGCCCGGCCGCCGCCTGGAGGCTGCTGGTAGTGGCGCCGATGCATTGTGACCCGGTGGCGTTGCACAGCTGGGCGGTGGGCAGCTGGAACTTCGCGGCCGACGCGGCATCGGTAATGGACAGGATGCTGCGGCTGCCGTAGCCCTGCCGGGCCACCGATTTGTAGGCCGGCGGGCTGCAGTCCGCGCACCAGGACGTGGTGGCCGCCGGCTGGGCGCGCACCGTGTACTGGGCCGCCGTCGCCATGTCGTGGACCCGGGCGTACTGGTCGCCAACGGTCAGGGCCGGCTGGTCGATGCCGCCGTCCCCGTTCCGGATGGCCTGGTTCTGCGCCCAGTAGATCTGGGGGTACGAGGCTCCCTCGGAAGGGTAGGACTGGCGGGCGTAGGTGAAACCCTCGGGTGTTTTTGTTTCGGCGATTTTCTTCGCTGCCTGCCGGTCCAGCTCGGCCGCCTGGTCCTGGCATTCGCTGTACGTGCGGGTCGAGTAGAACGGGTTGATGGTCATGCCGGCAGGATCAGGGCAGCCGTTCAGGAAGGCGCTGGCCTCCTTGTCGCTTAGCAGCCAGTCCCAGACAGCGGAGGCGGCGTCGGAGCGCAGGCCTTCGACGACGGGAGGGTTGAGGTTTCCGGACGAGCCCAGGCCCTTCGGGTTCAGAGACGTGAACTCGGGGTCGTTCTGGATGGAATACGTCATCGCCCGCCCGTACGCCGTGGTGCCGGGTTTGGTGAAGGGGGCGTCCGCTGCGGACGCGGGTGCGGTGTGCTGGACGTAGCTCTGGGTCAGCAGCTTGGCGAGGAGCCGGGCATTGAGCTTCAGATCGCGGACCAGGCCGGCGCTGCGGGCCTTGTCCGCCTCCCACTCGGCCTTGTCCCGGTAGCCGCAGTCGGCCAGCGTGTAGGGCGTAAACCCTGCCGTGCAGGCGTTGTCAATGGTCATGGCCACCACCACGCCGGCCAGTGCCGTGGGCACATACAGCGCTTGGGGATCTGCGGCTGCGGGACGGGTGACAAAGGCCAGGGTGTCCGGCTGCTGCAGCTGGGTGCGGGCCTGCAGGTCCGCCAGCGGGGAGAACCCCAGGGTGAATTTCTTGGTGTCGCAGACGGCGGGGATCCACGACTTCATGGCCGCGCTCAAGGCTTCCGAGCCCACGCTCAGGGTTGCCGCCTGATCGGTGGGACATACTGCGGCGACATCCTGGAAGTGAAGGGGAACCTGCAGGCGCATCGCCCACAGGCTGGGCGCCAGGGGCCCCGCCGGCAGAATGGCGTCCATCGCCGCGGTTCGGGGCACAGCCACCAGCCAGCACTTGGCCACGCTGGGGGCATCCGGACGGTAGCCGCAGCCCAAACCGGAGGCTTCCATGCCGGTCTGCACTTCAAAGGTGCGCGATCCGGCTCCCTGCTCGGATGACATGAACCGGGAGAATTCGTTGGTGCTGGTGCGGCTGAAGAACGGGTTGCGGTACTCGCTGAGGTTAAAGCCGTCCGTGATCCGCGTTTCCTCGCCGATGACGGTCCTAAAGGGAGCCGGGAGGTTCATGGTGGGGGAGGACGGGTCGGCGGACTCCCAGTCTCCCCCGCGGACCAGTGGATCGTTGAGCAGGGAACGCTGGTGGGCCGTGTTGGAGATGTCCCCGTCGAGGCCGGTGGCGCCGAACTGGCAGGTGGCCGGGTCGGGTTCTGTGGCGGCAGGGTCGGGCTTGTTGTCCGCACCCGGTTTGCCCCAGCACTGGAACACCTGAAGGTAGGAGGTGCTGGCGCCGTTGCTGCTGGCTGCCGGGTCCGCGCCGGTAAAGCTGACCGTCACCGACTGGTTCTGCAGGTTCCGGGTCTGGGAAACCTCCAGCGTGAGCCCGCCGCGGCCGTTGTCGGGCCCGAAGGCCTTGGCGGCTGCGTCGCGCAGGCGCTGATCGACGTCGTCGTAGGATTTTCCGGCGGTGTGGGGGAGTTTCTGCTGGCCGCTGCGGGGCACCTTGCTCTCGGCGGCGTTGCTCGTGTTGGTCCAGGTGACGGTCGCGGCGGTGTCGCTGACCATGGAACCCCGTGGCCCCCAATCGGTGCCCGGCACGGTGGTGTCAGCCGTGACGGGTGGCAGGGAAACCAGCAAAAGTGCGCCTGCCGCGGCGATGGCGGCCGCAGGGGTCGTCCACCGCAGGCCGGAGTGCTGGCGGGTCCCGGGGTGGCCCCGTCGGGTATTCCATGGAGGCAGCATGAATTCTTTCTTTCCATTTATTCCGGGTCGGCAGCCACAACCGGAGCGGTTCATCTGCTGCGGGGTGGAATTAATCCGGCCGGCAGTCAGCGGAAGCTGCTGGACTATTATTTCCCGGCACTGCACCGGACCTTCTGTGCCCTGGGAAAGAAAGGATTTCGCGCAGGTGAACAAAAGGAAATTAGGGGGAAAAGGAATTGCCCGGATCCCAAGCAGGATCCGGGCAATTTACCGGTAAAATCAGGCCCTGCTGCCCCTGCGGCGGCGGAGGTAGACGCCTGCGCCCACAATCATGAGCGTCAGGCCGCCAACCACCATGGCAGCCATCCCGGCAGTGCCGGCCGGGCCGGAGGCGGCGAGCCAGTTGGTGTCGGCGAGGAACGGCGCGTTGGACGCGGCGGCCACGGTCAGGCCGGTCACCTCGAAGGTGGCGCCGGCGGCACCGGTCAGGACGAGGGTGTGCGTCCCGGCGGGAAGCCCGGCGGGAACGGTGAACACGTACGTGACCGACCCGTCGGTGTTGGCTACGGCCGTTTCGGTCAGGGCGATCGGATCGGAGTGAATCGCACCGGTGACCGTTTCGCCGGCGACGAACGTCCCGGCAGGTGCGGCCACTGCGTGCACAGTACCTTCCACCAGTGCGGTGCCGGCGGCCAGCGGCACAATGTCAGAACCGCCGGCGGCTGCACCCTTTCCGGTGGTGGCCACCGGTGCGGGCGTGGTGGCGGTGGCCGATGCCGACGGCGTCTCCGTGGCCGTGGCGCTCGGGGACGGCTCGACGGTTTCCGTGGCCGTGGGGGAGGCGCTCGGAGACGGCTCAGCGGTCTCTGTGGGGGAGGCGCTCGGCGACGGCGTGTTCACGACGGGCTGGCTGATGGTCCATTTCTTCGAAGCATCCGTGGTGAGCGTGGCCCAGGAAGCTACGCTCTTGCCGCCGACAGGGTTGATCTTGGCGGTTGTGACACTGTCGTTCACCACAGCGCAGACGTATCCGATGCTGTAGGTGTGGTTTGCCTCGACGACCGCTGCCATGTCGGCGATGGGCGCCTTGCTGCCGTTGACAAAGCCGGATTCCAGGGTGTTGTCGTCGGCAATGGTGCCGTTGGGGTTCAGCGACATCGTGTACTGGGGGTCCTGCGTGAAGGGGTAGACCGTCTGCGCTTCGACCGTGTTGCTGGCCGCCGATTGGATCTCCTGCCCGGGCTCGGACATGAAGATCAGGGCGCCTTCCAGGATGTTGCCCGTGGTGGGGCACACCATGTCGCTGTGCAGCTTCATCACGGACAGGCTCACCGTGCTCCAGTCGCCGCTGGTCGGGTTGGCCGTGACGGTTCCTGCTGAACCGGCGGGCAGCGTGGCGTTTGCCACTGCAATGCCACCGCCCAGCAGGAGCGCGGTACCGGCTACTGCCGCCGTCGCGTTCAGGCCCAGGCGTGATTTCTTTGATGTGGCGTCAGCCATAATCTTTTCTCTTTCTCAGGTGATTGTCTCAGAGCGTTTTTAGGCCGGGAGGCCGCAAGGAAGTGTCCCGGCCGATATCGTGGAATTCCGCCGAGAATTACTGAACAGTCTCGCTCAGCAACGGCATTCTTCCGGCGGGGAAAAGTAAAGCAATCCACTATCCGGGGTAAATTCTTGGTAAACGGGAATTTGGACTTTCCGGAATGCAACGCCTAGTTCGTGTACCCGGATTTTTTGCCCTGCGTCCAGTCACCGACGTAGGAGAGGGTCTTGAACCCGAACTTGTTGATGACCGTCCGGCTGCCAATCGTTTTCAGGTTGGTGGACACGGCATTGCCGAGCATCGTGCTGTAGATCAGCTTGCTGGTCTGCGTGGTGCTTGCGACCACGTTGTAGGTATCCCGGGAAAAGGTGCCCTTGCCGCTTGCAGGGGCCACCGTGGCGTCGCCGTAGAGGTCGCCGGGGGCCAGGGCCGGGGCCGAGGTGGCCGGATCAACGGCCTTCAGCCCGTCGATGTCGGCCAGCAGCTGGCCGGCTGCCGTGGTGTCGGTCATGGCGCCGTTCTTCTGGGCGATCCACTGGGCGGCCGAGAAGGGGATGATGTCGCCGTTGCTGACCAGTGCCGCTCCGCTGTTTTCTGCGTAGGTCTGCTCGGCGTCGGGGATGCAGGTGGTGTTCGGCGTGACGCCGATGGCTTTGAGGAAGAAGCCACGTGTACCGGAGGCGGCCTGGGGCAGCTTGGGCGTGAATGCCATCCCTCCGAACACCGGCTTTCCGGTGGCGCCGTCAATGGTGACGCCGTCGCCGGCGGTGCAGCTGAAGATGTTGGCGATCTGCTGGGTGGTCAGGCTCAGCGGCTTGTTGGCGGAGTCCCTGACAGCCACGGTCACGGCGTCGCGGGCGAACGGCAGGAACGTGAGGTCGGTGCCGGTCACGCTCGGTGAGGAGGAGGAGCGGGCAATGTCGACGTCGTTCCGCTTCAGCGTGAAGGAGTTGTTGGCCGAATCCTTGTAGACGTGGTTGAGCGGGTTCAAGCTGGCGCTGAGGGCCTTGACGCCGGCACCGGAACCGTTCGGCCTGGTGATGGGGGTGGCACCTGACTTTGTCACAATGGCTGCGGGGACGCCAAAAGCATCGTAGGAGGCCACTGACTTGACCGGGCCGCTGTTTGTCAGCCCGTTCCAGACGTCCTGGATGGTGTCGGAGCCTACTGCGGCGAAGGCGCGGTCCGGCGTGTTCGGCTCTGCGGACGCGCTGGAGGTGCTGATCAGGCCGAGTGCCAGGGCCGTGATGCAGACGGCGCCGACTGCCTGGAAGGACTTCAATTTCATGTCAGGATTCCCCATCTTAGGTTCGGGTGGATGTGGTGCGCGTTGGACCGGCGCCGTGGGTGGACTGTGCGGCGCTCTTGGGCTTCCGGGAGTGGTCCGGGCAGGTCCGGCCGGTATGAGTCTGCGGCGGGACGGCCCGGTACCTTGTATTCCTTGGCTAAGAACAAACTGCCGGCAGGTGAACTTATGGTGAAAGCGCCGGCACGGAATCACGGGGCGAGCGTTCCGGGCCTTCGGCCGTTGCGGGCTGCGGGTTGGCGGTCAGCTCAACCGGAAGATGGCGGTGCCCGTGGCGGATAACGGATTCAAGGAGCCGCGCGCCGCCGAGCAGGTCGAGCGCAGCGTGGGCGCTGCGGTCCCGGTCGCGGATGGTGGGGTACCAGGCACTCGCCATTAGGACGGGGCGTTCCCGGAAGGTGGCGTACCACGCGAACCCCCGGGCCGGCTGGCTCTGAACGAAGGTGATCAGCAGTTCTTCGGAGGCACCCTGCGCAGCGGAGGCGTGGGCGGCGGCTGCCGCGTGGCTGGGGAACAGTCCGACTCCGCGCCCGAGTTCCCGGTGGTTGCCGGAGATCAGGCGCCAGACCACGAGCGGCTGGTTGAAGTGGTCCATGCGGCGGACCAGCTGATGGGCGGCCGGCACGCGCGGCGCCTGCGCCGGCAGGCCACCCGGCAGGCCGACGGGTTGGCTGAGCCGTTGCCTGGTGCTGAGCGACGCCAGCGCGGAAACGTGCGACTGTTGCACTGTCCCGCCGAAGATGCCCAATTCGCGTTCCTTCCAGCGGGTCGCCGCGGGATGGGCCTGGCTTACAAAAGACGTGAAGGAAATACGTTCATTGGAAATGGTGGCTCCCCAGAATCCTGTGACTGGACGCCGCGCACGCGGTCGTGATAACGCTCAGGCCGCACCGTTAACGGTCGGGGTGGTGAAGGTTAAGGAAAGCTGGACGAAAGCTGAATGTCTGCTGTGAATTCCTGCCGTGCCGCACGCGCCGGACATTTAGACTGGGGACACTCTGCATTGTGCGCTGTGGCGCATACTCCGTATTTCAGTACTCCGTATTCCAGAAGGGCTCCCGGTGTCCAACCCAGGCGAAACCACCTCCAAGCGTCCACTCCGCGTTGCCATTGTGGGTGCCGGGCCGGCAGGGGTGTATGCGGCGGACATCCTGACCAAGTCCAACGGCGTCAAGGACGGCGACTTCGAGGTGAGCATCGACCTGTTCGAGGCCTACCCGGCGCCGTACGGCCTGATCCGCTACGGCGTGGCGCCTGACCATCCCCGCATCAAGGGCATCGTGAACGCCCTGCACAAGGTCCTGGACCGCGGCGACATCCGCTTCCTGGGCAACGTCACCTATGGCCGGGACCTGACTTTGCATGACTTCCGGGCCTTCTATGACGCCGTGATTTTCTCCACGGGCGCCATCAAGGACGCGGACCTGCCCATCCCCGGGATCGACCTGGCCGGCTCATTCGGCGGTGCTGACTTTGTGTCCTGGTACGACGGTCATCCCGATGTTCCCCGCGAATGGCCCCTGGACGCCAAGGAAATTGCCGTGATCGGCAACGGGAATGTGGCACTGGACGTGGCCCGGATGCTGGTCAAGCACGCCGATGAACTGCTCACCACCGAGATCCCGGACAACGTCTACGCCGGCCTGAAAAACTCGCCCGTCACCGACGTCCACGTCTTCGGCCGCCGCGGTCCGGCGCAGGTGAAGTTCACTCCGCTGGAGTTGCGCGAACTGAGCCACATGAAGGACGTGGACATTGTGCTGTACCCGGAGGACTTCGAATTCGACGAAGCTTCCGATGACGCCATCCGCAGCAACAACCAGATCAAGACCATGGTCAACACCCTCACCAACTGGCTGGTGGAGGAGCACGCCGAGGCGGAAGAACCGTCGTCCCGCCGCCTGCACCTTCACTTCCTGCACAGCCCCATTGAGATATACGGGAGCGAGCGGACCGACGGCGGGTCGGGTCAGGTGGCCGGCATTAAGTTTGAGCGGATGGAGCTTGACGGGACCGGCAACGTCAAGGGGACCAGTGAGTTTGTGGACTACCCGGTCCAGGCCGTGTACCGCGCCATCGGGTACCACGGCTCGCCGCTGGACGAGCTCGAATACGATGCCAAACGCGGTGTGGTCCCCAACGAGGGCGGCCGGGTTCTGGACGCCGACGGCAACCCCGTGCCGGGGATCTACACCACAGGCTGGATCAAGCGCGGACCGGTGGGCCTGATCGGCCACACCAAGGGCGATGCCCTGGAGACCATAGGGTTCCTGCTGGAGGACCGGCTAACCCTGCCCCCGGCCCAGAACCCGGATCCGCAGGCCATCATCGATCTGCTGCACGAGCGCGGCATTGAGTTCACCACGTGGGAGGGCTGGATCAAGCTCGATGCACACGAAGCAGCCCTCGGCGCCGAATGGATCGGCGACGACGGGACTGCCGGCGTCGTACGCGAACGCATCAAAGTAGTCCCGCGCGAGGAAATGGTCAACATTTCCCGCACCTAACCCGAGTTCGAGGGAGTTCAATGAAGAACCTCAACCCGCCGGGCGGCGGCGACGCGTCGGCGCTGGCCCAGCGGTATGCCCTGGCCGGGCACGAGCAGCTCGACGCCCCTGCGGTTCCGGGCGCCCCGGAACTGCCCGGGCTGCGCAACCTCATCCGGGAATCCTGGCAGCGGTCCGCCCGGTTGCAGGCCAACCCGGACAACCCCGAAGCGCCCCTGGCCCTGGACACTGACGAGCTCGAGGATTACCGGCGGCAGCACCCCCTCGCCAGCATCATGCCCGTGATCCACAAGCTCCTGGTCCTGCCCAGCCACGACAGCGGACTGCTCGTTGCGGTGGGGGACGAGGTGGGCCGGCTGCTCTGGGTGGAAGGCGATCCGGCCCTGCAGCGCCGTGCCGAAGGGATGATGTTTGTGCCGGGCGCCGACTGGTCGGAGGCCACAGTGGGCACCAGCGCTCCCGGAACTGCCCTCGCCCTGGGCCGGGGCATCCAGATTTCCGGGGCTGAGCACTACCAGCGGTCCGTGCACGAGTGGAGCTGCACGGCCGTTCCGTTCCATGATCCGGATTCCGGCGCGCTGCTGGGCGTTGTGGACATCACGGGCAAAGCCAGCGCGGTGGCGCCCCATACCCTGTCGCTCGTGGAAGCCACGGTCGCCGCCGCGCAGGCGCAGCTCCGGGTGGAGCGGCTGCAGCTCGCGGCAAACCTCGCCAGCCGGCCTGCACGACGCCGGAACTCCACCACCGCGTCAGGCTCACGGCCGCCGGGGGCAGGTTCGGCGCGGGCCGGGGGAGCGGGCACCGGCGGTGTGAAGGAAGGCAGCCTCTACCGCAACAGCCTCCAGCTGCTGGGCCGCGACCAGGCGTTGCTCAGCATCGAAGGCAAAACGGTGGCGCTGTCCGCCCGGCACAGCGAAATCCTCGCCCTCCTCAGCACCCACCCTGACGGCCTGAGCGCCGAGGAGCTGTGTGTGCTGCTCTACCCGGGCGACGGGTCCGCCATGACACTCCGCGCCGAAATGGTCCGGCTGCGCAAAATCCTGCAGCAGCTCAACCCGGCCGCCGTCCCCGGATCCCGGCCCTACAAACTCAGCATGGACCTGGTCCCGGACAGCGGCCAGGTGTTGAACTGCCTGCAGCGCGGCGCCCACCGCATTGCGCTTGAAATCTACCGGGGCGCAGTGCTGCCGCGCTCCGAGGCGCCGGGCATCATCGACCTGCGCGCCAGGGTCTCGTCACTTATGCGGGAAGCGGTGCTGACCGACGGCAGCGCCGAGACGCTGCTCAAGTATGCGGCGCTTCCGGAGGCAAGGGACGACGTCGACGTCCGGACTGCCGCCCTGAAGCTGCTGCCGCCGCGCTCACCTAAGCGCGCCGCCGTCGTCGCCGATCTTGAGCGGCTGGAAGCTGAGCTTAGCGCCTGACCACGTTCCGCCGGTGGTGGGTGGTTCCCGGTGGTCGGGCTTGTCGAGACGCAGGCCGGGCCCGGCGACAACAAGGCGACGTACAGTTCAGAGCGATATCGTGGAGACGAGCCGACCGAAAGTAGCCACCGCTGTGTTGAACAAACGCCTCGCCATAACCCTGACAGTATCGGCGCTCGTCGCCGGCACCGCCGCCTGCGGGGCGCCTGCCCAAACCCCGCCATCCCAATCGTCATCTTCCCAATCGTCACCTTCCCAATCGTCACCGGCAACGGCCACCGGGGCTGCAGGTTGGGCCCTCGCTCCCGACGCGGGCGGTGCACGGATTAAGGCTGCCGGCCTGGAGATCCTCAACGCTGAAGGCACGGCCGAGCATTATCACGCCCACCTGGACGTGTTTGTTGATGGCAAACCCATCACTGTCCCGGCTGATATCGGCTTCAGTTTTGGCGCGGGCGGGCAGGCCAACGGAATCTCGGCCCTGCACACCCACGACACCACCGGCATCATCCATATCGAAGCACCCACCTCCGGCGCGAAGTACAGCCTCGGCCAGGTTCTTCGAGAATGGGGTGTCCTCGACGGGTCAGACACCTCCGGCGCGCCGCACGGCGGAACCGATGGCTGGAGCGCTTACGTCAACGGCTCAAAGCAGGATGGTCCCGTGACCGACGTGGTGCTCAAAGCGCACGACGAGGTGGTACTTTCCTTCGGTGCGGCGCCCTCACCACTGCCGGGCACTTATACGTTCCCCGCCGGTCTCTAGGCGGTTCCGGGATTTCGAGTGCGCGCTAGTGAGCTGTCTCACATGGTTGCAACCTGACTGCAACCTTCACACTCCTACGCTGAGTCCAACGGCGGCCCCAGTATCAAGGCGCCGCCTCATGCACAGCAAAGGAGCTAGCAATGACTGTTTACGCACAGCCCGGCACCGAGGGTTCGAAGGTCACGTTCAAGGACCGTTACGAGAACTGGATCGGCGGCGAGTGGGTAGCCCCCGTCAAGGGCCAGTACTTCGAGAACATCACCCCGGTCACCGGCAAGGTCTTCTGCGAGGTTGCCCGTGGCACCGCGGAAGACATCGAGCTGGCGCTCGACGCAGCACACAAGGCAGCACCCTCATGGGGCAAGACCTCCGTGGCCGAGCGGGCCGCCATCCTGAACAAGATCGCCGACCGGATCGACGAGAACCTCGAAATGCTGGCCGTTGCCGAGTCCTGGGACAACGGCAAGCCCGTCCGCGAAACCCTGAACGCGGACATGCCGCTCGCCGCGGACCACTTCCGCTACTTCGCCTCCGCCGTCCGCGCCCAGGAAGGCCGGCTGTCCCAGCTCGACGACGACACCACCGCCTACCACTATCACGAACCGCTCGGCGTCGTGGGCCAGATCATCCCGTGGAACTTCCCCATCCTGATGGCCGTCTGGAAGCTGGCCCCCGCGCTCGCCGCCGGCAACGCCGTGGTCCTCAAGCCGGCCGAACAGACGCCGTCGTCCATCCTGGTCCTGATGGAACTCATCGGTGACCTCCTGCCCGCCGGCGTGCTGAACGTGGTCAACGGCTTCGGCGTGGAGGCGGGCAAGCCGCTGGCCTCCAGCCCCCGGATCCGCAAGATCGCCTTCACGGGCGAGACCACCACGGGCCGGCTCATCAGCCAGTACGCCAGCCAGAACCTGATCCCGGTCACCCTGGAACTTGGCGGCAAGAGCCCGAACATCTTCTTCAACGACGTTGCAGCCGACACCAGCGACGCCTTCTACGACAAGGCCCAGGAAGGCTTCGCGCTGTTCGCCTTCAACCAGGGCGAAGTCTGCACCTGCCCGTCCCGCGCCCTGGTCCAGGAGGACATCTACGACTCCTTCATGGCCGACGCCGTGGCCCGGGTGGGGAAGATGATCCAAGGCAACCCGCTCGACACCGAAACCCAGGTGGGCGCCCAGGCCTCCAACGACCAGCTCGAAAAAATCCTCTCCTACATCGACATCGGCAAGCAGGAGGGCGCCAAGGTCCTGATCGGCGGCGGCCGCGCCGAGCTTCCCGGGGACCTGGCCGGCGGCTACTACGTCCAGCCCACCGTCTTCGAAGGCCACAACAAGATGCGGATCTTCCAGGAAGAAATCTTTGGCCCCGTGGTTTCCGTGACAAAGTTCAGCGATTACGACGACGCCATGGGCATCGCCAACGACACCCTCTACGGCCTCGGCGCCGGCGTCTGGTCCCGCAACGGCAACGTGGCCTACCGTGCCGGGCGCGAAATCCAGGCCGGCCGTGTGTGGGTCAACAACTACCACGCCTACCCGGCGGGTGCCGCGTTCGGCGGCTACAAGTCCTCAGGCATCGGGCGTGAAAACCACTCCATGATGCTGGACCACTACCAGCAGACCAAGAACCTCCTGGTCAGCTACAACGAAAACAAGCTCGGCTTCTTCTAGGCCCGGCCGGGGCGGGCAGCCCTCGGGCCGCCCGCCTTCCCCACCCCCACCCTATAAACCGCAAGGATTTCGCCAATGACGAGGACAATGCAGGCTGCAGTAGTAACTGAATTCGGTAAGGACCTCCAAATCAAGGACGTCACCCTTCCCACGCCGGGCCCGGGGGAAGCCTTGGTCAAGGTGCTCACCACCGGGGTCTGCCACACGGACCTCCACGCAGCGGAAGGCGACTGGCCGGTCAAGCCCGTGCCGCCGTTCATTCCCGGCCACGAGGGTGTAGGTGAAGTCGTGGCCCTGGGGGAGGGCGTCACGGACCTCGCCGTCGGCGACCTGGTGGGCAACGCCTGGCTCTGGTCAGCCTGCGGCGACTGCCAGTACTGCCGCACCGGCTGGGAAACCCTGTGTGAAGCGCAGAAGAACGCCGGCTACAGCGTGGACGGCTCCTTCGGCGAATACATGCTGGTGGATTCGCGCTTCGCGGCGCGCATACCGGCGGGATCCGACCCCGTCGAGGTGGCGCCGGTACTCTGTGCCGGCGTCACCGTCTACAAGGGACTCAAAATGACTGAGGCCAGGCCGGGGCAGTGGGTCACCATCTCCGGTATTGGCGGCCTGGGCCACATCGCCGTCCAGTACGCGGTTGCCATGGGCCTGCGGGTGGCCGCGGTGGACATTGCGGACGACAAGCTCGCCCTCGCAAAGGCCCACGGCGCCGAACTGACGGTCAACGCCCTGCACGAAGATCCCGTGGAAGTCATCCAGCGTGATACCGGAGGTTGCCATGGAGTCCTGGTCACCGCAGTGCACCCGTCCGCTTTCGGACAGGCGATCGGCATGACTCGCCGGGGCGGGACGATTGTGTTCAACGGCCTGCCGCCGGGCGACTTTCCGGCACCGATCTTCGAGATTGTGCTCAAGGGCCTGACCGTTCGCGGGTCGATCGTCGGCACGCGGCAGGACCTGGAGGAAGCACTGGATTTCTACGCTCAGGGCAAGATCCGCCCCACCGTTTCGGTGCGGGAGCTCGGGGAGATCAATGCAGTCCTCGACGAAATGAAGCACGCGAAAATCGACGGCCGCGTGGTGTTGAGGTTCTGATGCCCGACAATCGGCTCGACGCCGCGGTGACGCTGCCCGGGGAGGATTTCTCCCGGGTGGCGCTCACCCCGGAGGCGGTGGAACTGCTGCGGAAACTCTGGCGTCGGCACGGGCCGCTGATGTTCCACCAGTCCGGTGGCTGCTGCGACGGCTCCTCACCCATGTGCTTTCCGGCCGGTGAGTTCATCACGGGTGATTCGGACGTGCTGCTGGGGCTCTTCGATATTTCGGAGGGGCTCCAGCCTGAGCCGCTGGAGTTCTGGATGTCCCGGGAGCAGTTCGAATACTGGAGCCATACGCATCTGACGGTGGACGTGGTGGCAGGCCGGGGTAGCGGTTTCTCGGTTGAGTCGCCGGAAGGCAAACGGTTCCTGATCCGGTCCGCCCTGATGGACTGGCCCGTTTAGCCGGTTCGACCAAAATCCCCTCGGGGCCGTCCAATCGGAGGGCCCCGAGGCATTTGCCGCAATTATGTTCGGCACCTAAGCCGTCTCACGATTCGGAACGATTGCGACCGTCCAGTGGATGGACGGTAAAGTTGATAAGTCTGTTTCCTACACTATTCAAGATTGTGGAACCACTTATGAACCTCCTCCGGACCAAATCAATCGAGCAGTCCATCGCTGACGCCGATGAACCCGGACGCAAACTGAAGCGCTCGCTCAGCACCTGGGACCTGATGATCATGGGCGTCGCCGTTGCTGTCGGCGCCGGTATCTTCTCCGTCGGGGCGAAGGCTGCAGCCAACTTCTCCGGACCGGCCGTGACCGTCTCGTTCGCCATCGCCGCTGTCACCTGTGCGCTGGCTATCATGTGCTACGCCGAGTTTGCCACCGCCATTCCCGTTGCCGGCTCGGCGTACGTCTTTACCTACGCCACCATGGGCGAAGTCCTGGCGTGGATCATCGGCTGGAACCTGATTCTGGAACTTTTCACCGCCGCGGCCGTCATCGCCAAATACTGGGGCATCTACCTCAGCAAAGTCTTCGCGCTGATGGGCGCTGACGTCCCGCCCGCCCTCTCGATCGGCGGCGTTGACCTCTACTGGGGCGCCTTCCTGATCGTTGCCATCTTCACGGTGCTGCTGGTGCTGGGCACCAAGCTGTCCGCCCGGGTGGGCAACGTCTTCACGCTGATCAAGATCGCCGTGGTGCTCTTTGTGATCGTGGTGGGCTTCACCTACGTCAAATTCGAGAACTACACCCCGTTCGTCCCGGCCGCCGAGCCCACGGCCGGCGGCAGCGCGGACGTCCTCAAGCAGTCGTTCTTCGGCTTCCTTACCGGCGCTGCCCCGGCACAGTACGGCACGCTGGGCATCTTCGCCGGCGCCGCCCTGGTGTTCTTCGCCTTCATTGGCTTTGACGTCGTGGCCACCTCCGCGGAGGAAGTCAAGAACCCCCAGAAGACCCTGCCGCGCGGCATCTTCGGCGGCCTCGCCGTCGTCACCCTGCTCTACATCCTCGTGTCCCTCGCGCTCACCGGCATGGTGTCCTACACGGACCTCGCCGCTGCCAAGAACCCCACCCTCACAACCGCCTTCGAAGCGGTCGGGGACACCACCGCGGCCAAGGTCATCGCCTTCGGCTCCCTGATCGGCCTCACCACCGTGATCATGGTGCTGCTGATGGGACTGTCCCGCGTGGTGCTGGCCATGAGCCGCGACGGCCTGCTGCCGCGGTCCCTGTCCAAGACCAGCGACAAGCGGTCGACGCCGGTCCGGCTCCAGGTCATCTGCGGGGCTGCCGTGGCGCTGGTCGCCGGGCTGACCAACGTGGACCTGCTCGAAGAAATGATCAACATCGGCACGCTGTCGGCGTTCGTTATGGTCAGCCTGGGTATCCTAGTGCTGCGCAAGAAGCGCCCGGACCTGAAGCCGTCCTTCCGCGTGCCGTTCGGCAAGGTCCTCCCCGTGGTGTCCGCCGTCCTCTGCCTGTACCTGATGACGAACCTTGCCGTGGAGACCTGGATCTTCTTCGCCGGCTGGCTGGTGGTCGGCCTCATCATCTACTTCTCCTACGGGCAGAAGCATTCACGCCTGAATGAGAGGTTCGCCTCAGCCAAGTCCGCCGTGGACGGTACGGACTCCGGTTCGGACACCGCCGCGGACGCCAAGGACGCAGCGCTCTCCCGGTAGTTCGGGCGGCCGCCGGACAGCCGATATCGTTGCTGGCATGAGCCAACTCCAAAGCCCTCCCGTCTCAGCTGTCCTGCAGGCCAACCCGGTGGTGGCGGTCCTACGCGCCCGTCACGCCCGGGAATACGCGCCGGTCATCGAGGCACTGGTCAGTGGCGGCGTGCGGTCCATTGAACTGACGCTCAGCACTGACGGGGTTTTTGATCTCCTGCCGCAGCTTAAGCAGCAGTTCGGAGCGGACGCGGAAATCGGCGTCGGAACCGTCATCTCAGGCGACCAGGCCCGTGAAGCGCTCGACGGCGGCGCGGACTACCTCGTGACGCCCGCCATGGTGACGGACGTCGTGCACGCCGCGGTGGAGGCCGGCGTGCCGGTTTTCCCCGGCGGACTGACGCCCACCGAGCTGTTGACCGGCATGCTGGCGGGGGCAACGGCCGTCAAGCTGTTCCCCGCCTCCACGGTAGGTCCCGGTTACCTCGGCCAGCTTCGCGGGCCCTTCCCGGCGATGCGGGTCATCCCGTCCGGCGGTATCGGCATCGACGATGCCGCGGACTGGATCGCTGCAGGAGCCCTCGCGGTCAGCCTCGGTGGCCCGCTGCTCCGGGACGCGTTCTCCGGTGGGGACCTCGGGGCCCTCACGCGGCGGGCCCGGCAGTTGAGCGGGCTGGTGGCGGAAGCCGTTGAAGCAAGGGGCGTGCGGTGACGTTCACGGACGTGGTCACCCTCGGCGAAACCATGGGCCTGATGAGGGCGGAAACACCGGGTCCGTTGGCGCAGGTTCCCTCGCTCAGCCTCGGCATGGGCGGTTCGGAGAGCAACGTCGCCATTGCCCTCCGCCGGTTGGGTACTTCCGTGACCTGGGTGGGGCGCGTCGGCGACGACAGCCTCGGGGAGCTGGTGCTGCGTGAGCTTGCCGCCGAGGGCATCATGGTTGACCCGCTGCGTGACGGGGCAGCACCCACCGGGCTCATGATCAAAGAACGCCGCACCATGGACCAGATCAAGGTCTGGTATTACCGGGCCGGAAGTGCAGGTTCGCGGCTGTCCCGGGATGACATTCCGGCTGAACGGATTGCCAACGCCAAACTTCTGCACATTACGGGCATCACCCCTGCTTTGTCGCCTTCCGCGGCGGAGGCCGTCCAATATGCGCTCGATGTGGCCCGCGAGGCCGGGGTTATGGTTTCCTTCGATCTCAATTACCGGGCTGCGCTCTGGTCCGCGGAAGAGGCCGGCGGTGTTTTTCGGAGCTTCATCGCCCAGGCGGACGTGGTGTTTGCGGGCGACGATGAAGCC
Organism: Pseudarthrobacter sulfonivorans; assembly: GCF_024391045.1. Lineage (GTDB taxonomy): Bacteria > Actinomycetota > Actinomycetes > Actinomycetales > Micrococcaceae > Arthrobacter > Arthrobacter sulfonivorans_B. The sequence goes on along the minus strand of NZ_JANFCZ010000002.1, from coordinate 237,360 downwards.
GCCATTGCGGTGGGGCCGTCGGAGGATTCCCTGGAGCTTGCCCGACGCGTTTCGGCCCTGGGACCCGGCCAGGCTGTGATCAAGCGCGGGGCCGCAGGCTGTGCCGCCGTCGTTGATGGTGTGGAATACGTCCAGGATGCCATCCGGGTCAACGCGATAGACACCGTGGGCGCCGGCGACGCGTTTGTGGCCGGCTATATTTCGGACCTGCTGGCCGGAGCCTCCGTGCAGGAGCGGCTGCTCACGGCGGTCCGTACCGGAGCGTTCGCCTGCCTGGTGCCCGGCGACTGGGAAGGAATGCCGCGCCGCCACGAGCTTGCCCTGCTCGACGCCACTGAACCGGTGGCGCGTTAACTGCCGCCGCGGACCCGTCCACAGGTCACGGCGCTGCGGGTCACGGCGCTGCGTGGCGCCCCACCCAGTCCACGAGTGGCCGCAGCTGGTCCCACAACTTGGCGATCTCCTGCGCGGCCCCGGGCGACGAGACCCAGTCCGGCTGGCCCAGTTCGGTGCCGGCCGAGAGTGACTTGTGCTTGAGCAGTTCCGCCCTCGGATGGGCCCGGTCGTAACCGCGGGGGACTGTCTTCAGTTTCTCACCCTCCACCGCAAATCCGGCGGCGGCGATGCTGTCCACGATGTGCCGCAGCGATTCACCGGTGCCTGACGCGTCCACGGAATTGCGGAACCTTGCCAGTTGTGCGGGGGTATGTGAGTGGTAACCCCCTCCCACCAGCAGTCCGTCTGCGCTCACCTGGAGGTAGAACCCAACGCCCTCCTGTGCTGAAGCGAAGGCGCCCTGAGCGGTCTTATAGGGTGACTTGTCCTGGGAGAACCTGACGTCCCTGTTGGGCCGGAAGATCTTCGCGGGACCGAACCGTGGTTCCAGTTCAGCAAGGAGCGTGGTAAGCGGATCCCGGACCAGGTTGGTGTAGCGGTCCTTGTGCGCCAGCCACCACTCCCGGTTGTTGTTGTCCTCAAGCTCGGCGTAGAACTCAAATGCCCCTGCGGGGATCCCCTGAAATGTACTCATGCAGTGATCCTAGGCAGGGGACAGAGCTCCAGCCAGAGCCGGCAGTGCCTATGTGGAAACCGTCATTGTCATCCGCGCTCAACGGAAGATCCGGGACCCTGTCCACCATGCGGTCGCTTACGTATCATGAGGATAACAATGGGCCGATCTGGTTGACCCTTCAACGTCCAGTCACACAGACTTTCCTTGAACGTCTGTTCGGACTGCGAACAGAGTTGGGTTGGGGGCGTCTCACTCCCAATGCACATCACAAAGGAGTGAACATGAAACGTCGTAGCGTTATCGCGGTGCTTGCCGCAGCAACCGTCCTGGGCCTGTCAGCATGCGGGTCCGGTTCACCGAGTTCCCCCGGCGGTGCTGCCTCCTCCGGCGGGGCCGCCGGCGGAACGGATTTAACGAAAGTCAGCGTCGGTGTGATTCCCATCGTCGACTGCGCACCGATCTATCTGGGCGATAAGCAGGGGTTCTTCAAGGACGAGGGCCTGCAACTGGACATCCAGCAGGCCACCGGCGGCGCCGCAATCGTCCCTGGCGTGGTCAGCGGAAGCTTCGACTTTGCGTTTTCGAACCTGATCTCCGTGATGGTGGCCAAGGACAAGGGGCTTGACCTGAAGTTTGTGGCCAACGGCGCGTCCACCACGGGTGAGACCGGCAAGGACGTCGGCGGCGTCGTCGTTCCCGCTGGTTCGAGCATCAAGTCGGCGAAGGACCTTGCCGGCAAGACTGTGTCGGTGAACAACCTGTCCAACATCGGCGACACCACCATTAAGTCGGCCGTCGAAAAGGACGGCGGCGATCCCGCCAGCGTGAAGTTTGTCGAGGTGGCCTTCCCGGATGCACCCGCAGCACTGGCCAACAAGCAGGTGGACGCCGCCTGGATCCTTGAGCCGTTCATGTCCAAGGCGGTGGCCGACGGCGGAACGGTCGTCTCCTGGAACTTCGTGGAGATGAGCCCGAAGCTGGATATCGCCGGGTACTTCACCAAGTCGGACACGGTCAAGAGCAAGCCTGAACTCACGCAGAAGTTCACCCGGGCCATGAACAAGTCCCTCGAGTACGCCCAGGCCCACCCGCAGGAAGTCCGCGACATCGTGGGTACGTACACCAAGATCGATGAGGCTTCCCGGTCCAAGATGACGCTGACGCACTGGACCGTCAACTTCGACAAGGACGCGTTTAAGACCCTCGGCGACGCCGCGGCCAAGTACGGCACGCTGAGCAAGGCACCGAACGCAGGCGACCTCCTCCCGTGAGTGCAGACGCCCTGGCCTCCGGCGGTCCCGTCTCCACCACGGGACGGGACCGCCGGCGGGTCCGCAAGTCACCGGTGAAACAGCTGCTGGGCCTGGCAGGGATCATAGGATTCCTGGGCACATGGGAGCTCATTCCACGGCTGGGCATCATCAATGAACGCTTCCTCCCGCCGGCCAGCGAAGTTATTGCCGCCCTGGTGCGGGACTTCGGCCTGACAGCCTTTTGGATCTCAGTCGGCGAAACCATGACGGCCTGGTTCCTGGGCCTGGTAATCGCCGTCGTCCTGGCGGTGCTGCTGGGCTTTATCATCGGCTCCAGCGACTTCCTGCGAAAGGCCACGAACTCCACGGTGGAGTTCCTCCGTCCCATCCCCTCGGTGGCGCTGATTCCCCTGGCGGTGCTGCTCTTCGGCATAAAGATTGAATCGTCACTGATGCTGATCACGTATGCCGCCTTCTGGCAGGTCCTGATCCAGGTTCTTTACGGCGTGGCCGACATTGACATGGTGGCCAACAACACCGCCAGGACGTACGGACTGGGCCGGATGGCGCGGATCCGCTATGTCGTTTTCCCCACGGCGCTGCCGTACCTCATGACGGGTGTCCGTCTCGCAGCCACGGTGGCGCTGGTCCTGGCCATCACGGCCGAACTGGTGATCGGCTCCCCGGGCCTCGGCCATGAGATCGCCCTCGCCCAGTCCGGCGGCGCCATCTCGGGCATGTACGCCCTGGTGCTCGCCACCGGTCTGATCGGCGTCCTGATTAATTCCCTGATGCGGCTGATCGAGAAGAAGACGCTGTCCTGGCACTCCTCCGTCCGTTCCGAGGTGATCGTATGAAAATCCTGAAGACCCTCGGCTTTGTCCTGGCGCTGCCGGTCCTGCTGGTGCTGCTCTGGTGGGCCTCCACCCTCGGAGCGGTGAACTTCTTTGTTCCCACCCCGGCAGCCCTGTTCGCCAAGTTCGGTGAGGTCTGGTTCGGCCCCCGTTTCGTCACCGACGTGCTGCCCAGCCTGGGACGTCTCCTGGTGGGCGTCGTCGCGGCGATCATCATCGGCGTCGTCGGCGGCGTCCTCATCGGCTCAGTCAAATGGCTGCGCGCACTGTTGGAACCCACCTTGGAGTTCTTCCGTGCCATTCCGCCGCCTGTCCTGGTCCCCGTCCTGATCCTGCTGATGGGCATCACCGACTCCATGAAGGTGGCAGTGATCATTTCCGGCTGTGTCTGGCCGGTCCTGCTGAACACCATCGAAGGGGTCCGGGCTGTGGACGGCGTTCTCTCCGACTCGGCCCATACCTACGGCATCAACGGCTGGGCCCGGGTCCGGTACCTCGTGCTGCCTTCGGCCAGCCCGCAGATCATGGCCGGAGTGCGCCAGTCCCTGTCCCTTGGGCTGATCCTGATGGTCATCTCCGAAATGTTCGCCTCGTCCTCGGGGCTTGGCTTTACCATCGTCCAGTTCCAGCGGTCTTTCGCCATTCCGGAAATGTGGTCCGGCATCGTGGTGCTCGGTCTGCTGGGTGTGGCGATGTCGTTCATCTTCCAGTGGGCCGAGCGGAACATCCTGCGCTGGTACCACGGCCAGAAAGAGGTAGAAAATGCAGCCTGACCCAACCACGGCGATGCTCTCCGTCCGCGGCCTCAAGAAGGTCTACCAGACCGACGGCGGCGACATCGAGGCGGTCCGCAACCTCACCTTCGACCTGCGCGCCGGCGAACTGGCCTGCCTCGTCGGTCCCTCCGGCTCCGGCAAGACGACGCTCCTGAAATGCATCTCCGGCCTGATGGCCCCTACCGCGGGCGAGGTGCTGCTGGACGGCAAACGCGTCTCGGGCCCGCCGAAGAAGATGGCCGTGGTTTTCCAGGAATACGGCCGGTCCCTCTTCCCGTGGATGCGCGTCCGCGAAAACGTGGAACTCCCGCTGAAGAACCAGGGCGTGCCCAAGGGCGAACGGGACAAGCTGGTGGATGAGGCCCTCGAAGCCGTGGGCCTGGCCCACGTTCCGCGCTCCTACCCGTGGCAGCTCTCCGGCGGCATGCAGCAGCGCGTGGCCATTGCCCGGGCCATCGCCTACCAGCCCGAGGTGCTGCTGATGGACGAGCCGTTCGCTGCTGTGGACGCACAGACCCGTGCGGACCTGGAGGACCTCATCCGCACGGTATGGAAGAAGCTCGGGATCACCGTACTGTTCGTGACCCACGACATCGACGAATCCGTATACCTCGGCGAACGTGTCATCATCCTGTCGTCCTCGCCCACCGTGGTGCAGGAGGACATCGTCATTGACCTCCCGGTTGAGCGCGACCAGTTGGAGACCCGCTCCCTGCCCCGCTTCACCGAACTCCGCCACCACGTCTACGAGCAGATCCAGCTCGCCAAGAAGGGCCACCGCCCCGCGGCGGCAGGGACTGGGCCGGAAACGCTCACCCGCTCCTAGCTCCAACCAACGCGGGGTCACCTTACGCCCAATAAACCCGGGCGGAGCAACCGGAAGTGACCCCGGGTTGCTTTAGACAAAACACCCCGCCACGGACAATCCGTGGCGGGGTGTTTTGGTTCTGCAGAAGGCCGTATTAGCCGATCTTGTTGGCAGCCTCAGCATCGGAGTCAACCGCACCGGCGCCCAGGTTGGCGCGCAGCTTGGCGCCGAGTTCGGCGTCAACGTTGGTCCAGTACTGGATGGCGCGTTCCTTGATCTCGGGGGTCTTGACGCCGCCCACTGCACCGGTGATGGTTTCGAGCAGGCGGGCCTTGGCGCCGTCGTCGAACACTTCGCGGTACAGGGTACCGGCCTGGACGAAGTCGCCGTCCTCGGCACGGAGGGAGTGCGCGGAAAGCGTCAGCTCGCCGTCGTTCTCCCAGCCACCGGCGGGGGATGCCGGCTCAACAGCGGCGGGTCCGCCCAGCGAGTTCGGTGCGTACACCGGAACGGAGGGGGCGTTGAAGCTGAAGCGTCCCTGGCCGTCCTGGCTGTAGTTGTTGACCTGGCTCTTGGGCTGGTTCACCGGGATCTGGGCGTGGTTGGTGCCCACGCGGTAGCGGTGTGCGTCGGCGTAGGAGAAGATGCGGGCCTGCAGCATCTTGTCCGGCGAAGCAGCGATGCCCGGGACGAAGTTCGACGGCGCGAAGGTGGCCTGCTCGATCTGCGCGAAGTAGTTCTCCGGGTTCTTGTTCAGCTCCATGGTGCCCACGTGGATCAGCGGGTAGTCAGCGTGAGGCCACACCTTGGTGAGGTCGAACGGGTTGAAGCGGTAGGTCTTGGCGTCCTCGTACGGCATGACCTGGACGTGCAGTTCCCAGGACGGGAAGTTGCCGGCGGAGATGTTCTCCTGCAGGTCGCGGATGTAGAAGTCAGCGTCCGAGCCGGCAAGTTCCTCGGCCTGGTCGCCGGTCATGGCCTTGACGCCCTGGTTGGACTTGAAGTGGTACTTGACCCAGAAACGCTCGCCCTCGGCGTTGATCCACTGGTAGGTGTGCGAGCCGTAGCCCTGCATTTCACGCCAGGAAGCCGGCAGGCCGCGGTCGCCCATGAGCCAGGTGACCTGGTGTGCGGACTCGGGGGACAGGGTCCAGAAGTCCCACTGCATGTCGGCGTCGCGCAGGTGGGTGCCCGGGAGGCGCTTCTGCGAGTGGATGAAGTCCGGGAACTTGATGCCGTCGCGGATGAAGAAGACGGGGGTGTTGTTGCCCACGAGGTCGTAGTTGCCCTCGGAGGTGTAGAACTTGACGGCGAAGCCGCGGGGATCGCGCCAAGTGTCGGGAGAGCCGCTTTCGCCGGCGACGGACGAGAAACGGATCAGCATGTCCGTCTCAACACCCGGCTGCAGGAACGCTGCCTTGGTGTACTTGGAGACGTCCGAGGTGGTCTTGAAGGTACCGAAAGCGCCGCCGCCCTTGGCGTGCACAACGCGCTCCGGCACGCGCTCACGGTTGAACTGAGCGAGCTTTTCGATCAGGTAGTGGTCAGTCAGGATGATGGCACCGTCGGCACCAACTGACTGGGAGTGCGCGTCGGACGTGACGGGGGCACCTGACTGGGTAGTTGAAATGGCAGTCATTGTTCTCCTATTTCTCGGTTACTTCGGTACGTTCGGAAGGAAGTTGTTGGGACTGCTGGCAGTCCTGGCAGATGCCCTGGTACATCACATCGGCGATCTGGATGGTCATGGGCTTGGCGTTCTCGTCCCAATGCGGGGTGAGGCAGGGCGCATGCCCGACGGCGCATTCCACGTCCTCCACGCGGCCGCAGCTGATGCAGATGGCGTGGTGGTGGTTGTCGCCCACGCGGGTCTCATACAGGGCGGGGGAGTGCGGCGGCTCGAAGCGGCGCAGCATGTGCAGGTCGGTGAGGTCGCCCAGAACTACATAAACCGACTGTGCGGTCAGCTCGGGAAGCTCGGCGCGCGCTGCAGCGAGGATGCTCTCCGCCGGCGAATGCGGGTGGTGTTCGACGGCGGCAAGCACGGCCAGCCGCTGCCTGGTCACGCGGCGGCCGTGGGACCGCAGGGCAGCAGCCCATGCATCATGGCCACCAAACTGTTCCGTCATGACTCCAGTATTGCACTTATTATGAGCACGTCATAATAAGGCTTGGTTAACACTTGGCAACGAAAGGAATTTCCGGAGCGGGTTTTCCGACTCACCCGCCGAGCGGCCCAAGGCGTGGACTTCCAAGGGGCCGGTGCCGGGATCCGGGACCACGCAGCTCAGCCCCGTGACCCCCGGGCGCCCGATCAGTTCCTCCACGGCGGCGGCCAGGGCTAGCAGGAGCCGCGGGGTGAGGGGCCCGGCCATGGCGGGGGAAATGACGCTGTGACGGGTGCCCGCCGTCGCCGTTGGGGAATCCTCCACCAGCTCAGGCAGCGGGGCGGCTTCCAACGGGACGGATGCAAGCGCGGGAGCCTCGCCGAGATGGCAGTTCGTGGCAATGCCGGCGTCCAACACTGCCGCGAAGTGCCACCTGGCGGCAGCGGCGCGCTCCTGAGAAGAGTGCTCCACAGCCGAGCGGCGCAGGGCGGCGCGCAGGCCGTCGTCGTACTTCAGGAGATCCTCCGGTGCCACGGGCACCCGGCGCTGGGTGGGACGCAGCAGCTGATCTCCCGGGGTGACCGTCTCGCCGGTCCAGCGTCCAAACAGGTGGAAGGTGGGCGTGGAGGATTCCGCCTCAGGCTCGCCAATGGCCGCACCGATGGGGTGCCACTGGTGCGCGAACATCACTGTGCAGCGCGTGGCCCCGAGTGTGTCCGCAAGCGCCTGCCGGGCGGCGTTGTGGCACACCAGCCAGTCCGCGGCGGAGCGGACATCGAAGGCGGTGGCGGGGTTGGTGAGGCGGATGAGCAGGTGCCCGGCAGTCAGTGCGGTCCGCGGCCGGGCCACCTCCCAGACCTCCGACGCGTAGAGAAGCCGCCTGGACAGATTCATGGCAAACTCCTTCCCCGCCTGAGGATACCAAGCGTGCGACACGTCCGGACGCGGCCGGCCCCGTTAGGGTTGCGGGGTGGGGAAATTACTGGCAGACATCACTCCGCTGCGCGAGAGTCCCGCTTTCCGCCGGCTGTGGCTCGGTTCCGCGGTGGCAGCTGTCGGCAGCCAGCTGACGCTGGTGGCGGTCAGCCTGGAGGTCTACCGCCTCACCCACGACAGCTTCTATGTGGGCCTGCTCAGCGTCTTCGCGCTGGTGCCGCTGGTGTTCGGCGGGCTGCTGGGCGGCTCCATTGCCGATTCCCACAACCGCCGCACCGTGGTCCTGCTGGCCAGCACGGTCCTGTGGCTGACCACCGGCCTGATCGCACTTCAATCATGGCTGCAGCTTGGCAACGTGTGGATCCTCTACCTCCTGGTGGCGCTGCAGAGCGGCGCCCAGGCCATCAACCAGCCCGCCCGCAGTGCCATCATCCCCACGCTCATCCGCAAGGAGCTGCTGCCGGCAGCCAACGCGCTGAACATGATCACGTTCGGGCTGGCCATGACCATCGGGCCCCTGCTGGCCGGCGTGCTGGTGGCATGGGTGGGTTTCGGCTGGACATACACCATCGACCTCATCTGCTTTGTGTTTGTCCTGTGGGCCGTCTTCCGCCTGCCGTCCATCCCGCCCTCCAGGTCTGCCGGGCGGGCCGGGATCCGGTCCGTGGTTGAAGGGTTCCGTTTCCTGGGCACCCGTCCCAACCTGCGGATGACGTTCATCATCGACCTCATCGCCATGATCCTGGCCCAGCCGCGGGCATTGATGCCGGCCATTGGCGCGCTGATGATCGGCGGCGGCGAGTCCACGGTGGGCATCCTGCTCGCATCTACCGCCGTCGGTGCGTTCCTGGCCGGCCTGTTTTCGGGACCGCTGGGCCGCGTCCGGTGGCAGGGGAGTGCGGTGGTGTGGTCCGTGATGGGCTGGGGTGCTTCGATCGCCGGCTTCGGTGTGGTGGTGGTCCTGGCCGGCCGGACGTCCGACGGCGGCGCCACCCTCTGGCTCCTCCCCGCGGCCTTGTGCTGCGCCCTGGCCGGGATCGCAGACTCGATCAGCGCCGTCTTCCGCAGCACGATCCTGCAGGCGGCCGCGCCGGACCACCTGCGGGGACGGCTCCAGGGGGTCTTCATTGTGGTGGTGGCCGGCGGCCCCCGCGTGGGCGACCTGCTGGCCGGCGGCGGGACTAAAATTTTGAGTGAGGGCTGGGTCCTGCTGCTGGGCGGGGCCTTGTGCGTGGGCATGGCCTGGCTGGCCTCTCAGCTGCAGCCGGGTTTCCGGAAGTACGATGCCCATAGTCCGGTGCCATAGGGCCTGCCTCGTCGGGGCGGTCCGTGTGCCGGCCCTGTTGGTGCGGCGGTGGTGACATGGAGGTATGGACGTGCACAAGCATTACAACGGACTGAAGACTGCAGCGCTCTTCGGGGTGCTGTGGGCCGTACTCCTGGGATTGGGCGGCCTGATCGGGCTCAACACCCGCAGTGCGGCGCCCATCTGGATCATGGCCCTGGTGGGTGTGGCCACCACCGCCTACGGCTACTGGAACAGCGACAAGATCGCCATCCGGTCCATGCAGGCCTACCCCGTGACCGAGGCCCAGGCGCCGCAGCTGTACCAGATCGTCCGGGAGCTCTCCGTCCGGGCCAACCAGCCGATGCCCCGCATCTACCTTTCACCCACCATGAATCCCAACGCCTTCGCCACCGGCCGGAATCCCGGGAACGCGGCTGTGTGCTGCACCGAAGGAATCCTCCAGCTGCTGGATGCGCGGGAGCTGCGCGGGGTCCTGGGGCACGAGCTGATGCACGTCTATAACCGGGACATCCTGACCTCCTCGGTGGCGGCCGCCGTCGCGGGCGTCATCACCTCGGTGGGGCAGATGCTGCTGTTCTTCGGCGGCGGTGACCGGCGGAACGCCAACCCGTTGGCCATGATCGCCATGGCCCTGCTGGCGCCCTTCGCGGCGTCGCTGATCCAGATGGCCATCTCCCGGACCAGGGAGTACGACGCCGACGAGGACGGTTCGCAGCTCACCGGCGATCCGCTGGCCCTCGCCTCAGCCCTGAACAAGATCGAGCAGGGTGTCCGGATTGCCCCGCTCCCGCAAGACCAGAAGCTGGTCAACACGTCGCACCTGATGATCGCCAACCCGTTCCGCGGGGGTGCGATGACCAAGCTGTTCGCCACCCACCCGCCCATGCGTGATCGGATCGCACGGCTGGAGCGGATGGCCGGCCGGCCGCTTAACTGACGCGTACCGATTTAACCCAGGCACCGCCGTCGTACTAGCTGCGGAAGTTGACGAACTGCAGGTCTGCCTCGTCGAAGTCCTTCAGCAGGGCCATGGTGGCCTGCAGGTCATCGCGGGACTTGGACGTGACGCGAAGTTCGTCACCCTGGATCTGGGACTTGACCGACTTGGGGGCTTCGTCGCGGATGATCTTGTTGATCTTCTTCGCCAGGTCCTGGGCGATGCCCTCCTTGATGGTGGCCTCCAGCCGGAATTCCTTGCCGGATGCATAGGGCTCGCCGGTGTCCAGGGACTTCAGCGAAATGCCGCGGCGGATCAGCTTGGACTGGAGGACGTCCAGGACGGCCAGCACGCGCTCCTCCGAGTTCGCCTTCATTAGGATCTTCTCGCCGCTGAAATCGACCTCGGCCCCCACGCCCTTGAAGTCGTAGCGCTGCGTCAGTTCCTTCTGTGCCTGGTTCAGCGCGTTGGCCACTTCCTGCTTGTCCACTTTGCTTACGACGTCGAACGTTGACTCGCCTGCCATGACTCTCCTTGGGGTGATGGGTGCCCTCGCATTGGCTCGGAGGGCGGTGATCTCTGCATTCCAGCCTAATACGGATCGGCTCCGGCGCTACTGAGGAACAGGCGCGGCCGGATTCACAGTTCCCTCATAGCGGACGCACGGCGGGAACGAAGCCGGGTTGGGGAGAGTTGAACGAGTTGGAAGAAGTACGAAAGGGAAGCAATGCAAAACAAAGCCGTCCGTTACGTCACCCGGTCAACCGTCGTCGCCGCCGGAGCAGTTGCCACCGCCGCGACCTCCGTAGCGGCAGCCGCCCTGGCAGGTTCCATCATCTTCAGCCCCGTCCCGGATGCGTCCGCCCGCATGGACGGGATCAGCCAGGATCTCCGGCGCGCAGTCCAGCTGAACCAGATCACCGAGGAACAGGCCGTGAAGTTCGAGGCGAAGCTGGCAGGACGCATTCTCGGCGAAGCCTGATTCTCCCGGTTTTCCCGCGGAGACACGCGGTTTTCAGAGCCGGTTTCGACGATGAAACGGCTCGATTCGATTCTTCGGCAGAAGTTCTGTAAAGTTGTCTTGCCCGCGGTTACTGGAAGCGGAACGGACCGGACTGGAAACGGAAACGGAACGTCCTGCAGACTGCATCCCGGGTACTTCTTTTGAAGTTCGGCAGATTACCCGAGCGGCCAAAGGGGGCTGACTGTAAATCAGCTGGCAACGCCTACGGGGGTTCGAATCCCTCATCTGCCACCCAAGGAAAAGCCTCCGGAACCACCAGGTTCCGGAGGCTTTTTCGTGCCCGCGAATTTGTACCACGGAAGGGGCCGGGCGGCCACGGCACTCCCCGCCTCATGGTCTTTTCCCCGCGGCGTTACTGGGGGAAAAGACCATTAGCCGGGGAAAAGCTGCGACGCAACCTTGCTTAAAACCGTCGTCGACAGGCGCTCCGGGCCGGGCGTAATCTGGCACCATCGGCGCATGTGCCCCGATGCCCTGCGTCGATAATCAATCGATGAAGGAGGACCAATGAGTGCAGTACGTGAATTCATGACGACGGATGCCCGGTGTATCAAGGAAGGCCAGTCGCTCGAAGATGCTGCGCGGCTGATGTTGGACCTGGACTGCGGATCGTTGCCGATCTGCGGCGATGACGGCAGGTTGATGGGGATGATCACTGACCGTGACATTGTGCTCAAGTGCGTCGCCGCCGGCCGCAGCCCCCGCGACATGATGGCCCGCGAGCTCGCCTCGGGCAAACCCCACTGGGTAGATGCTGACGCCAGCGTTGACGCTGCAATCGAGATGATGGAAGCCCACCAGATCCGGCGGCTCCCGGTCATCGCCGACCACAAGCTGGTTGGCATCATCAGCCAGGGCGACATTGCCCGCAACTACGCCGAGGACCGCGTGGGCGCCCTGGTGGAGCACATCTCCGAGCGCCACCACATGCCGGCCTAGCAAATACGCCGGATTAACGAATCCCCTTGTTCGCGGCTCCTTGCCTACCGGGTTCGGAACCGCGAACAAGCTTTGGAACTCAGTTCAGGGCGATCAGCAGCATCTGGTTGGTGCCGGGGATGCATGTCTGCAGAATTGCCCTGGGGAATCCGCCGAACACCCGGATGACGTCGTTCGTGGTGCCGGGGTTGGGCACCTGCCCCCGTGCCGTTGCCTTGAACGTGCCGTAACCGGGAATGCTGACGGTTTCGCCCACACCGATGCCGGAGAAGCGCGCCCAGCCGCCACAGAAATCGTGCTCCGTGATGAAGAGCGAATACCCGTCATTCGGCGTGTAATGGATGGGCCCGATGCAGGCATCAACCATTGACTGACCGCCGGCGCCCGCCACATAAATGGTCCGCACAGCCGGTGCCGCCGGAACGGCGGGAGCCGGGGCTTGTACGGGGGCCGGAGCCGGCGCCGCAGCCTGGACCGCAGCGGCCGGCTGTGCCGGTGCGGGAGCTGAAACTGCGACGGGCGGACCCGTCAGCTTCAGCGACTGGCCCGGAACGATGACGCTGTAGACGCCGAGTCCGTTGGCTGCGAGCATCGCGTTCATGTCCACACCATGCGCGGCCGCGATCCCGCCGACGGTGTCGCCCGGGACCACCGTGTAGAGGTTCGTGTCGGCTGCTGGCGGAGGTTCAGGAGCCGGCGGGGCGGGTGCTTCAGCCGGTGCGGCGGCCGCCGCTGGAACCGCAACGGGGTCAACCGCAGCCGGTTTAGCCGCGGCTGCCGGCGGCTCTCCCACAGTTTCCGGGACAACCGGCGCGCTGGCCTGCCCAACCGCCGCGTCCGCCGTCGTGATTGCGACCGCGGCGGACGGTGCCCCGGGAGCCGTTGTGGCGGGCCCTATCAGTGCGGCAATGCTGACTGTGGCGATGATGGCGGCGCCCGCCATGCCTGCCCTCAGCTTGTTGTTGACGGGTTTGCGGACTGCCAGCAGATCGACCCTGGGGGCGTCTGTATCGAAGTTTCGGCGGGGTATCTCGGAATTGTTTACGGTCGGCTGGTTCATAAGTGGCCCATCGAGGGTCGGCCCGGCAACAGGTCGCGCGGCGATGCGGCAACCCGAAGCAGGACGGAGCAAGGGGTGATGCGCTGTGCGGTCCCGGCGACGCAGGAACCCCTCAGTGCATGACGGGAGCCGCCGCAAAAGACACGGATGCTCCACAATGAAGCGGCATCACCCACCCCAGCATTGGAGGATGCGCCGGCAACTTTGTTCGGCCCTAGGAGTTCCGAGTCTAGGAAGGCCCCACCGGCGGGGCACGAGTAGGGGCTACCCTATTATTTCCGCGGCCTACCTAGCCGGGCCGGACTTTCCTACTCAACGCCCTTCCTGCCGCTACCCGGTCCCGGAGCAGGCAGGCACGCCCGCGAGACCCGCGGCAACCTACCCGGGCAGTGAATTTGCCAACATGTTACCCACGGGTAACATTGGGGCATGCACCTGCTCCTGCGCACCCTCCTGATGCTCTTCACGTCCGCCCGCCGCCCGGCCCTGACCATCTGGGACACGTCGTCCCTGCCGCTACGGGTCCTCCCCACCGACATTGACATCGCCATGCACGTCAACAACGGCATGTACTTTTCCCTGATGGACCTGGGCCGTTTTGACCTCATGGTTCGCAGCGGCGTGTGGAAGCGGATGCGCCGCCGCGGCTGGAGCCCGGTCGCGGCGGGGGAGACCATCGCGTTCCGGAAGTCACTGCAGTTGTGGCAGCAGTACACCATCGAAACGAAGATCATCGGGCTGGATGCCAAAGCAATCTATTTTGAGCAGCGCATGGTGGCCGACGGCGAAATTTACGCGCGTGCCTACATCGCCACCCGATTGGTCAGCAAGGGAAAACCCGTCAGCCAGGACGAGATCCTGCGCGAGTTCGGCCAGCCGCCGGCGGACCTGGTGCTGCCGGAATGGATCCACGACTGGCGCGAGACCAATGCACTGCCCGGCAGCCGTACCCCGGCGCCGCACCTGTGGGACGCCACGGTCTGACTACGTGCCGACGTCCTGGCTACGTGCCGACGTCGCGCCTGCTGACGGCGACGGCTGCCACAGCCACCAGCGCCGCGGAGATTCCCCACAGCCAGCCGGCCGCCGCCCAGTCCGCACCGTTGGTCATCGGGGCGTTCCCGTACGCCCAGTGGTAGGGGCTCAGGCCGAGCAGCCACTCGAGGTCCGGGCTCTGCCTGCCGACGGCGTTGAAGACGTAGCCCAGAACGCCGACGGCGGCCCCCGCGGCGAGCCCGTACGTGCGCCTGCCGGACACGGCACCGGCGCACAAGGCGGCCGTTCCGGTCAGCAGCGCCAGCCCGGCAAACAGGACCGCCGCACCGAAGAGGTGCTCCGGCCGGATGTCCAGCCGGGCAGAATCGTTGAGCAAGCGGACGAGTACAAAGACCAGCGCAGCGAGCAGCAGGACCCGAACCAACAGGGCCATGGCGCGCTCCAGTACCACCTGGGCGCGCGTGACGCCGTGGGCGAGGGTCAGTTCCAGCTGGCCGGATTCCTCGTCGCCGCCCACCGCAGCCGCGCCCCACCCCACCGAGGCGATGGTCATCAGCAGGAACCCGATCAACCCGAAGAGGGTCGCCTGGGTGTAGCCGGGACCGGTGGCGATCTGGTCGTAGTTCAGCGCCTTCATCATTTCGGGCGGCAGGGCGTCGATCATGTCCTGCATCTGGGCGCTTCCGCCTATGGACGGGTAGAGCGGCAGGTACAGCAGCGTGGCCCCGGCCAGTCCGGCCGCCCAGGCGAGGGTGGAGCGCCAGGTATCGAAGAACGCGCGGCGGAACAGCGGCAGGGTGGTGCTCACTTGGCCACCTCCGTGTGGGATGAACCCCGGTGTGCTGAATCCCGGCGGGCTGACCCCGTGTGTGCCGAACCCCTGTGGGGCGCGTCCCCGGGGCTCGTTGCTCCGGGACTGGAATACATCTGAAGTACCGATTCCTCCAGGTCCGGCTCCTCCAGGACCAGGTCCTTCAACTGCAGGGTACCCAGGGCCTTGACGAGGGGTTGGATGGCACCCTCCAGCGTTGCGGACAGGGTGACGGCCCCGTTGGACTCCAGGACCTTCACGTGCCTGACGCCGGGCACCGCACCCAGCAGCGCGCCGGCGTCGTGCGCTGTGATTCCGGTTGCCGAAAACCGGAGGTGCCGGACAGCACCTTCCCGCAACCCGCTGACGGACTCGACGGCGATGATCCGGCCGTCGCGCAGGATGGCTACGGTGTCGGCGGTCTGCTGGACCTCGCTGAGCACGTGGGAGCTCAGGAAGATGGTCTGGCCGTTATTCCGGGCTTCGCGGACCATGGCGTGGAACTCCTGCTGCACCAGCGGGTCCAGGCCGCTGGTGGGCTCATCGAGGACCAGCAGTTCGGGGTTGTGCATAAACGCCTGGACCAGCCCCAGCTTCTGCTTGTTGCCCTTGGACAGCTTGCGGGTGTGCCGGTCCAGGTCCAGCCCCAGCCGCTCAGCCAACTCGTCGATGCGGCCCGGCGCCACCGGGCCGCTGATGGCCTCGTAGTGGGACAGCAGCGTGCGGCCGGTGACGCGGCCCTCGAGGAACAGTTCGCCGGGCAGGTAGCCGATCCTGCGCCTGAGCTCCGGACCGCCCAGCCGGGGATCCTTGCCCAGGACGCGGACCTCGCCCGACGTGGGGCGGATGATGTCCAGCAGGCAGCGCATGGTGGTGGTCTTTCCCGCGCCGTTCGGGCCTATGACCCCGAAAACGGAGCCCGTCGCCACGGCGAAATCCACACCGTGCAGCACCTCGCGGCGGCCGAATTTCTTCGTGAGGGACCGGGTAGAGATTGCGTGGGTCATAACCCCTCCTGTGATCGGCTGTTGGCGCCTGCTGCCCCAACGGTAAGCCCCGAACTGCCTTGTGTACACGGCAGCGTTTGCGGCGGCGTTTGCGGCCGGGTTTGCGGCAGGGCCGCGGATATTCCCGATGACGCGGGCAGCGAACAGGGCGCCCCCGGCCGGGACATCCGTCCGCTGCTCGCGTACCGTGGAACCATGGCAACAGTAGACATCACAGGTGAACAGTTCGCATCGACCATCGAAGGCAACGATATTGTCCTGGTGGATTTCTGGGCTGAATGGTGCGGTCCGTGCAAACAATTCGGGCCTACGTACAGCGCCGTGTCGGAGAAGCATTCCGATGTCCTGTTCACCAAGGTGGACACCGAGGCCGAGCAGCAGCTCGCCGCGGAGGCCGGCATCACGTCCATCCCCACGCTGATGGCCTTCCGTGAAAAGGTCCTGGTCTTCTCCCAGCCCGGTGCGTTGAACGCCCAGCAGCTGGAGCAGGTTGTTGACGCCGTCAAGGCCCTGGACATGGACGAGGTCCACGCCCACGTGGCGCGTTCACAGGCGGAAGCCGCGGCGGCCGCCGCCAGCCCGGGCACCGCGAGCTCCGGCCCGCAGGACGGCACCCAGATCCCGGACCTTTAAACCCGGTTCAACCGCCTACGTTTAACCGCCAACGCGGGGTCACTTCGCGCCCGATAACTTCGGTTTTTTGAGCGTAAAGTGACCCCGCGTTGTGCTTGGCGTGTGGTTTGCCGGGTCTAGGGCCGTTCGATTTTCACCGGCTCGGCCAGCAGCGCGCTCAATGATTCGTTCAGGTCCTGCACGGCGATGCCCTTGGAGTGCTTCGCCAGGTCCTCCTCGGACGCCCACTGCTCCGTCAGGACCAGCTTTTCCTCGGTGGCTTCGGTGAGCTCGTAGCGGATGCAGCCGGGCTCGTTCACCACCTCGTCGATGGCGATTTCCAGGGCGAGCTTCACGCGGAAGAACTCGCCGTCGTTGGGGATGAACGTGGCCTGCAGGTCGATGGGTGCACTCATGGATTTCACAATACCGGCCGGCGCGCGGATGCTTCTCCTCGCGTCCCGATGTTGGTAGCGTGCCACCATGCGCGCCTACACAGCCGGGGACACTGACGTTCCGCTTCTCGAGGAAACCATCGGCCGGAACTTCGAGCGGCTGGTGGCACGGTTTCCGTTCCATGACGCGCTGATCGAGGCGGCCGCCGTGCCCGGCGGTGACGCCCGCCGCTGGAGCTACACCAAAATGAACGACGACGTCGATCGCCTCGCGCGTGCGCTTCTCGCCTCCGGCGTTGCCAAGGGGGAGCGGGTGGGCATCTGGAGCCCGAACTGCGCCGAGTGGACCCTCCTGCAGTACGCCACTGCCAAGGCCGGCGCCATCCTGGTCAACGTCAACCCGGCCTACCGCAGCCACGAACTGGAATTCGTGGTGCGGCAGAACGGGATGCGGATGCTTGTCGCTGCGCCATCGGACCGGAACAGCGACTACGTGGCCATGGCCCGCCAGGCGCTCGCCGGATGCCCGGACCTGCAGGAACTGGTGTTCCTACCGGATTCCGGTGCGGACGGGCTCGACGCCGGCGTCCCCCAAGATGAGGCGGAACTGACCTACGCGGAGCTGCTCAAGCGGGCTGACGCCGTCGGCCATTCCATGCTGAGGGAACGGATGGCGGAGCTGGACGCGCACGATCCCATCAACCTGCAGTACACCTCCGGAACCACGGGCTTCCCCAAGGGCGCCACGCTGACGCACCACAACATCCTCAACAACGGCTTCTCCATCGGGGAACTGCTGGGGTACACGGAGCACGACCGGGTGGTGATTCCCGTGCCCTTTTACCACTGCTTCGGCATGGTGATCGGGAACCTGGCCGCGCTCAGCCATGGATCCGCCACCATCATTCCCGGCCGCGGCTTCACCCCGGCCGCCGCGCTGGAGGCGGTCCAGGACTTCGGCGGAACGTCCCTGTACGGCGTGCCCACCATGTTCATCGCCGAGCTCGCCCTGCCGGACTTTGGCACCTACGACCTGTCGACCCTGCGGACCGGAGTCATGGCCGGATCGGTGTGCCCCATCGACGTCATGAACCGGGTGATCTCGGAAATGAACATGAGGGATGTTGCCATTTGCTACGGCATGACCGAGACCTCGCCCGTCTCCACCATGACCCGCGGCGGAGACACCATGCAGCAGCGGACCGAAACGGTGGGCCGCACCATGCCCCGGCTGGAAAGCCAGATCATCGACCCCGGCTCCAGGGAGGTGGTGGAGCGCGGGGAGATCGGCGAGTTATGCACCCGCGGTTACGCCGTGATGGCGGGCTACTGGGCCCAGCCGGACAAGACCGCGGAGACCATCGACGCCGACGGCTGGATGCACACCGGTGACCTCGCCCGGATGGATGAGGACGGCTACGTGGTGATCGAGGGCCGGATCAAGGACATGGTGATCCGCGGCGGGGAGAACATCTACCCGCGCGAGATCGAGGAGTTCCTCTACACCCACCCGGCCATTCAGGACGTCCAGGTGATCGGCGTCCCGGACGCCACGTACGGTGAGGAACTGATGGCCTGCATCATCCTCAAGCCCGGCGCGGACGGGTTGGACGCCGCCGGCCTGGCCGAGTTCTGCCGCGGCAGGCTGGCGCACTACAAAATCCCGCGGTACGTGGATGTCCGCGAAAGCTTTCCCATGACCGTCTCCGGCAAGATCCGCAAAGTGGAGATGCGCGAGGAAGCAGTGGCCCGCCTCGGCCTCTGAGACCGGGCCCCTCCCACCGGTACCAACCAACGCGGGGCCACTTCTCGCCCGATAATTCGCCTTAATTGAGAGAAAAGTGACCCCGCGTTGCAGGGTGAGCCGGGGGTGTGGATAACTTCAGACGCTGTTCCTTCGGACGGTGCACACTTGTGCCATGGTCACTGCGAAGCCGCTCCCCGAGGAACTCGCCAAACTGCCTTTTACGGTCTACCAATCACGGGCCCTTGGGGTTGCGCCGAACCGTTTGCGGGCCAAGGACCTGGTGGGCGGAGGCCGGCTGATCCGGACGCATGCTGGCCGGGAGCCTTCCATGATCGAGCGGGCACGCGTACTTTGCGCTGCCACCCCCGATGCCTGGGTCTCCCACGAGACGGCGGCCGTGTTCTTCGACTTGGGACTTCCACCCTGGCTGGGCGCCGATCCCCGCATGCACCTCAGCAAGCCGAACGGATTGCCCAGAGTCCGGCGTGCCGGCGTCGTCGGTCACCGAGTCCATGTGATTCCGGGTGAAGTGGTGGAGATTGACGGGATCCGGGTCAGCGGGCCCGCCCGGACATGGCTTGACCTGGCTCATCAGCTGCCGCTGCGCTACGTCATCGCGATGGGAGACCAGCTGATCCGCATGCCACGGCCGGATCTGGAGTTCCGGAGCCTGCCTTTTGCCCATAAAGATGGACTTCGCTTGCTGATCCGTCAGCATCCCAACATGAAAGGCGTTGAAAAGGCGCGGCTTGCCTTGGACGAGATGCGGGTGGGGGCGGATTCGTTCCCGGAAACCTTTCTTCGCCTCGCGCTGCTTGATGCGAACCTACCTGAACCTGAGTTACAGCTCCGCCTGGATCCGCACGATCCGAGGTCGCCCGCTGCCGATCTCGGGTACCGGAAGCACCGGATCGCGGTGCAGTACGACGGCGCGCACCACCGGACAAGGGAACAGCAGTCGCGTGATAACCGGCGTGACGAACTTTTCGTCCACGCAGGTTGGTCCTACTTCAAGCCGAACGCGGACGACCTCGCCGATGACTTCCAGCAGCTCGTGGCCAGAATCAAACGGGCTCGCCGCACTGACTGAAACGCGGGGTCACTTATGGTTCGATAACCGCTGTTTATCCGGCCAGAAGTGACCCCGCGTTGCAGGAGAGGGAGGGGTCAGTGGCGGCGGTGGTCCTGGATGGTCATCCGCGGGCCGAACGTGGGTTTCCGGAAACCGCTCAATCCGATCATCCGGACCACCCGCTGACGGTGCCCGGCCCAAGGCGCCAACAGCTCCAGCATCCCGGCATCGTCCGTCCGCCGGCCGGTCAGCGCGGCGCCCACGTAGGCCGCGAGGTGGTAATCGCCCACGGCGATTGAATCCGGGCAGCCGTGGGTACGCTGCACCACCTCGGCAGCAGTCCACACCCCGATGCCGGCAATAACCCGTAGCTTGGCCGCCGCCTCCAAAGCCGGGAGGGCGGCCAGGCGTTCAAGCGCGACGGCGGATCGCAGCGCGCGCATGACCGTTGCGGACCGCTGCGGGCCCACTCCGGCCTGGTGCCATTCCCAGGAGGGGATGCGCAGCCACTGCTCCTGGGTGGGCTGGACGCGCAGGCCCTCCGGGGCGGCGGATCCGGCCGCCGGGGCGGAGGAGCCAAAGCGGTACATCAGGTAGCGGTAGCCTCGGCGGGCCTCGACGACGGTGACCTTTTGCTCCAGGATGGTGGGCACGAGGCAGTCAACCATGCGCCCGGTGGAGGGGAGCCGCAAAGCCGGGTTCCGGCGTCGTGCCTCACGGACCATCCGGGGGAGCGTGGCGTGGAAGGCCGGCTCATCGAAGGCCGTCCAGTCGTCGTGCGCGCCCAGCATGCGCGGCACGCCGGCGAGCCCCGCAGCGGATCCCGGGCCCCATGCCTGGGCATCAACGGCGCCGCCGGACACTGCGCCGCCGGAGACGCCACCATCCGAGACCGCGCCAGCGCCCGAACCAGCGGCAGCGGTGAGGCGCAGCGTGACCGGCCCGTCCGGCGTCGTAAACGCCATCCACAGCCCGTCCGGCCGGAACGAAAATGAAGGATCCCCGGTGCCGCGCAGGAGAGTGCCCAGCGTCTGCTGCAGGCTGTAGGGGCCGTCCGGATGCCACCGGAGGGACGCGTCCGCGGCGGCGGCCAGCCGGGCGGGAGCGTCAGCAATGGTCATGCCTTCATCGTCCCACGGCGGCCTGACAACGCGGGTTCCCACACCCCCTTACGGACCCCGGACACCGGGACTAGACTCCAACTGGCGCGGGGCGTCCGCGCTTTCCCCCTCGCATCCAAAGGAGCATGCAGTGGCTGGAGTTGTGCATTTCGAGATTCCCACCGGTGACAAAGAACGCGCCAACGCCTTCTACCAAAGGGCGTTCGGCTGGACCATGGTCCCCATGCAGGGGATGGACTACACCAGCGCCATCACCACCCCGTCGGACCAGCAGACGGGCATGCCCAGCGCGCCCGGCGCCATCAACGGGGCCCTGTTCCCGCGCACGGACAGCCTCAAATCGCCCATCATCACCATCGACGTGGATGACGTTGACGCCGCGCTGGCGCAGATCGAGTCCGCCGGCGGGGCCGTTGCCCAGGCCAAGGACGCCGTTCCCGGCATGGGCTGGTACGCCTACTTCACGGACACCGAAGGCAACATCATGGGCCTCTGGCAGACGGATTCCTCGGCGGGCAGCTGAGCCGGGCAGCTGACCCGGGCAGGGCCCGGCAGCGGCAGGCGGTAACTTTGTACCTATGAAGTACGCGCAGTCCGTCCTGGACCTCATCGGAAACACGCCGCTCATCAAGCTCAACCACGTGACGGAAGGCATCAAAGCCACTGTCCTGGTCAAGCTGGAATACATCAATCCGGGCGGCTCCATCAAGGACCGCATCGCGGTGAAGATGATCGAGGAAGCCGAACGGACCGGCAAGCTGCTGCCCGGCGGGACCATAGTTGAGCCGACGTCCGGCAACACCGGTGTGGGTCTGGCGCTGGTGGCCCAGCAAAAGGGCTACAAGTGCATCTTTGTGGTGCCGGACAAGGTGGGCGAGGACAAGCGCGCCGTGCTGCAGGCCTACGGCGCGGAGGTTGTGGTCACGCCTACCTCCGTGGCGCCGGACAGCCCGCAGAGCTATTACAGCGTCTCGGACCGGCTCGTCACCGAAATCCCCGGCGCCTACAAACCGGACCAGTTCTCCAACCCCGCCGCCCCCGGCAGCCACTACGAGACCACCGGCCCGGAAATCTGGCGCGACACCGACGGCCGCGTCACCCACTGCGTGATCGGCGCCGGCACCGGCGGCACCATCACCGGCACCGGGCGCTACCTCAAGGACGTCTCCGCAGACCGGGCCGAGGCCGACGGCGGCCGGGTCAGGATCATCGGCGCCGACCCGGCAGGTTCGGTCTACTCCGGCGGCACCGGGCGCCCGTACTTCGTCGAAGGCGTCGGCGAGGACATGTGGCCGGAGAACTACGACAAGTCCGTGCCGGACGAGGTCATTGCCGTCACCGACGCCGACTCGTTCGAGATGACCCGCAGGCTCGCCCGGGAAGAGGGTCTGCTGGTGGGCGGCTCCTCCGGCATGGCCGTGGTGGCGGCACTGCAGGCCGCCCGCGACCTCCCCGAAAGCGCCGTGATGGTGGTCATCCTCCCCGACTCCGGCCGCGGCTACCTGGCCAAGATCTTCAACGATCACTGGATGCGTTCCTACGGGTTCCTCTCCGGCGGCGAGGAAGCCTCCGTGGGCGAGGTCATCAAGACCAAGAACGGCGAACTGCCTGACCTGGTCCACATCCACCCGAACGAGACCGTCCGCGACGTCATCAACATCATGAACGAGTTCGGCGTCAGCCACATCCCGGTCCTCTCGCAGGAACCGCCGGTGGTGATGGGTGAAGTCCTCGGCGCCGTGGACGAGCGCACCCTGACGTCTAAACTCTTCCGCGGCGAAGCCAAGCTCACGGACAAGATCTCCGAACACATGGGGGAGCGGCTGCCGGTGATCGGCTCACTGGAAACCATCTCGGCCGCCCGCGAGCTGCTCTCCGAAGTGGACACCGTGATGGTGACCTTTGTCGGAGCGCCCGTCGGAATCCTGACCCGCCACGACCTGCTCGCCTACCTCAGCAACTAGCCTCGAAGGAGCACCATGACTGCCTCTGAAAACCAGGGTTTCAACACCCGCGCCGTCCACGCCGGCCAGGCCTTCGAACCCCGGACGGGCGCCGTGGTCCCGCCGGTGCACTTCAGTTCCACCTACGCCCAGGACGGAATCGGCAACCTCCGCGACGGCTACGAATACGGCCGCGGCGGAAACCCCACCCGTGACGCGCTGCAGGAGCAGCTCGCGGCGCTGGAAGGCGGAACCCACGCCTACTCCTTCAGCTCGGGCCTGGCTGCGGAGGATTCCCTCATCCGGGCGCTCACCCGCCCCGGCGACCATATTGTCCTCGGCAACGACGCCTACGGCGGCACCTACCGGCTCATCAGCCGCGTCCTGGGCGACTGGGGAATCGGCAACACCCCCGTGGACATGGCGGACCTGGACGCGGTGGCTAAGGCCGTGGCGGCTGGTGGATCAAACGGCGGCAAGACCCGCTTCGTCTGGGTGGAAACCCCCTCCAACCCGCTGATGAAGATCACCGACATCGAGGCGCTCGCCAAAGTGGCGCACGACGCCGGGGCCCTCCTGGTGGTCGACAACACCTTCGCGTCGCCCTACCTGCAGAACCCGCTCGCCCTGGGTGCCGACGTCGTGGTCCACTCCACCACCAAGTACATCGGCGGCCACTCCGACGTGGTGGGCGGCGCCATAGTGGTCAAGGACGCGGACCTCGCCGAGAAGATCGGCTTTGTGCAGTTCGCAGTGGGCGCCGTGTCCGGGCCCATGGACGCGTTCCTCACCACCCGCGGCCTGAAGACACTGGGCGTGCGCATGGACCGGCACAGCGAAAATGGCCAGGCAGTGGCCGAATGGCTGCTTGAGCGTCCCGAGGTGGAGGCCGTCCTGTACCCGGGCCTGCCCTCCCACCCCGGCCATGAGCTGGCGAAGAAGCAGATGAGGAAGTTCGGCGGCATGGTGTCCGTCCAGTTCAAGGGCGGCGAGGCGGCGGCCCGCACCGTCGCGGAAAACACCTCGGTGTTCACCCTGGCCGAATCCCTGGGCGGCATCGAATCGCTGATGAACTACCCGTCCGAGATGACCCACGCCTCAGTCAAGGGCACCGAGCTGGCCGTTCCGGTCAACCTCATCCGGCTTTCCTGCGGTATCGAGGATGTCGAGGACCTCATCGCGGACCTCGAGCACGCCTTCACGTTCCTGAAGTAAGCCCCCCTGCGCGAGATGGCACTTCGCGGCAGTCCCACCCACCCGGACTGCCGCGAAGTGCCATCTCGCTACAGGTCTAGCTTTCTTCAAGAGAGTCAGCTAGGATGCCTTTATGGCACTCCGATCCGACTGGTCCCAACGCACCTGCAGCATGGCCCGCGGCCTTGACATCCTCGGCGACCCCTGGAGCATGCTGGTGCTCCGCGAGGTCTTCTTTGGCAACGGGCGCTTCGACGCCATGAAGTCACGCCTGGCGGTGGCTGACTCGGTCCTCACCAAACGTCTGGCGGGCCTGGTGGAGTCCGGCCTGCTGACCAAGAGGACTTACGACGACGGCGGCCGCCCGCGTCAGGAATATGTGCTGACGCCCATGGGGGAGGATGCCCTTCCCGTGCTCAACGCCGTGGTCATGTGGGCCGAGAAGCACCTGCCCGCGCCCTCCGAGCAGGCGCACATGTTCGTAATCCACTCCGGTTGCGGCCAAAGGACCAGCTCCGCGGACACCTGCACCGGCTGCGGGGAACGGCTCACCGCCGCCAACACGAGCTGGCACAGCCTCACCCGCACGGACGCTCCCGTGGAACTCGCCACGGCCGCGGCATGAGCGCCGCCCAGACCACCCGCCGGCGCATGCACCCCGCCTGGATCGTCGCGGCGGTAGCCTTCCTGGCGTTGGTGGGTGCTGCGGGTTTCCGGGCGGCCCCCGGTGTACTGATGGTGCCGCTGCAGCAGGAGTTCGGCTGGTCCACCACGGTCCTGTCCGCCGCCGTGAGCATCAACCTTGTCCTGTTCGGCCTGACGGCCCCCTTCGCCGCGGCCCTGATGGAGCGGTTCGGCATCCGCGCCGTCACGGCCACCGCCCTGGTGATGATCGGTGCCGGCAGCGCACTCACGGTCCTGGTCAGCCAGTCCTGGCAGATCCTGCTGACGTGGGGGCTGCTGATCGGCCTGGGCACGGGCTCGATGGCCCTGGTCTTCGCCGCCACCATCGCCAACACCTGGTTCGCCAAAAGCCGCGGGCTGGTCATCGGTATCCTCACAGCGGGCAGTGCCGCGGGCCAGCTGGTCTTCCTGCCGTTCATCGCCATGCTGGCCCAGGATCCGGGCTGGCGGCAAGCGTCCCTACTGATCGCCGCCGGCGCGCTCGCCGTGGTTCCGCTGGTGCTGAAGTTCCTCAAGAACTCACCGGCCGACGTCGGCGCCTTGCCTTACGGTGAAACGGCGCCCGAGGAGGACAGGGGTTCGCCCGCTGCCGCTGGGTCCGTGCCCGCGGCTGCCGCCTCTGTCGCCCACGGCGGGCGCAGCAGCAACGCCGCCGTCCGGGCCCTCCAGGTCCTCAAGCGGGCCAGCCGGGAGCGCACGTTCTGGGCCCTTGTGGCGGGCTTCGCGATCTGCGGCGCCACCACGAACGGCCTGATCGGCACCCACTTCATCCCCTCCGCGCACGACCACGGCATGCCGGAAACCACCGCAGCCGGGCTGCTCGCCGTCGTCGGGATTTTCGACATCCTGGGGACCATCGCTTCCGGCTGGCTGACCGACCGCTACAACCCCAAGGTCCTGCTGGCCGTGTACTACCAGTTCCGCGGGATCGGGCTGCTGGTCCTGCCGCTGCTCCTGAGCGCCACCGTCCAGCCGAGCATGCTGGTGTTTGTGGTGATCTACGGCCTGGACTGGGTGGCCACCGTGCCGCCCACCGCGGCCATCTGCCGCAAGACGTTCGGCGCGGACGGCAGTGTGGTCTTCGGCTGGGTCTTCGCCGCCCACCAGCTCGGCGCAGCCGCCGCGGCTCTGGGTGCCGGCGCCATCCGGGACGCCACCGGCGAATACACCTACGCCTGGTTCGGCGCCGCGGCCATGTGCACCATCGCCGCCGTCATCAGCGCCACCATCCGCAAGGACAAGACGGTTAAGGAACCCGTCCCGGTGGCCGCAGCCTGACCCTCCGCCCGCCCGCTTTGGGCCGGGCGGGCGGGCTGGCCTATTGGAACGCGCCGAGGCCCGTGATGTGCCGGCCCAGAACCAGGGTGTGGACCTCGTCGGTCCCCTCGTAGGTGCGGACCGACTCCAGATTGGCGGCGTGCCGAAGAGGCGAATAGTCCAGGGTGATGCCGTTTCCGCCGAGGATCGAGCGGGCTTCACGCGCGATCTTGATGGCCTCGCGCACGTTGTTCAGCTTGCCGAGCGAGATCTGCTCCGGCCGTAACCGGCCCGCGTCCTTCTGCCGGCCGAGATGCAGGGCCAGCATGGTGCCCTTCTGGATTTCCAGCAGCATGTTGACCAGCTTTTCCTGGGTTAGCTGGTACCCGGCGAGCGGCTTGCCGAACTGGAGGCGCTCCAGGGAATAGGCCAGGGCAGCCTCGTAGGAATCACGCGCCGCGCCCATGGCGCCCCAGGCGATGCCGTAACGTGCCTCGTTCAGGCAGGTAAACGGCCCACGGAGACCGAAGGCGCCCGGCAAGAGGGCTTCCGGTCCCAAGCGGACGCCGTCGAACGTGATGTCGCACTGGATGGAGGCACGCATGGACAGCTTCCGGGCAATTGGTGTGGCGGTGACCCCGGGCGTGCCTGCGGGGACCAGGAAGCCCCGGACGCCGTCGTCGGTTTTGGCCCACACCACCATCACCCCGGCAACGGAGGCCAGCCCGATCCAGCGCTTGGCACCGTCCAGCACCCACCCGGCGTCGTCTCCGAAACCATCGCGCCGGGCAACGGTAGTCATCGATGACGGATCAGAACCCGCGGTCGGTTCAGTCAGGGCGAAGCACCCGATGACCTCGCCGGCGGCCATCCGCGGGAGCCACTCCTGCTTCTGATCCTCCGAACCCCACTTGTGGATCGCTGTCATGGCCAGGGACCCCTGGACTGACACGAACGTGCGGATCCCGGAGTCGCCGGCTTCGAGTTCCATGGCGGCGAGACCGTATTCGACGGCGGACCGGCCGGGGCAGCCGTACCCTTCCAGGTGCATCCCCAGGACGCCCAGTTCGCCGAGCTCCGGGGCCAGTTCCAGGGGGAACACGGCATCGTCATACCAGCCGCCGATGTTGGGCCTGATGCGTTGGTCGGTGAAGTCGCGGATCCGTTGCCTGAGCGCCAGCTCTTCGGGGGTCAGCAGGGAATCGAGGGCCAGCACGTCGGAGGGGTCCGGCATGGTGGCCGGGGCGTCATTGCTCATGGACAAATCCTAGGACGCCGGGGTGGGCGCCGCGGCCGGCCTTCCGGTGAAATACCCCCGGGTGGACGGCAGGAACCGGCAGACGACGGCGAGCACCACTCCCAGGGCGAGGAGCACGACGCCGCTGACAAACGCCCCGCCGACACCGAAGATCCGGGTGTCGCCGTAGGCGGGATCCCACATCTGGACGGCCGAGATGAAGAATGCCGCCGTCAGGATCAACGCTCCGATGAGGGGGAGTACGCCCCGGAACCAGAGGTTGCGTGCCGATCCGCGGAGCGTCCCCCGGAAGTACCAGACGCAGGCGAAACCGGTGAGCGCGTAGTAGAAGGCGATGAAGAGGCTGATGGCGCTGATCGAATCGGCCAGCAGGTTTTCGCTGAGGATGCTCATGGCCACGTAGTAGGCCACAGCGGCGGCACCCATGAGCTGCGTCGAGAATCCAGGGGTCTGGTTGCGGGGGTGGACCTCGCCGAACTTTGGCGGGAGCGCGCCGTGCACGCCCATGGACAGGGTGCCGCGGGCGGTGGGCAGGATGGTGGTCTGCGTAGAGGACAGGACCGAGGCCAGGACGGCCACGATGATCAGCCAGCCCCACGGACCGAGGAGCACGTCCTTCATAGCCAGGAACACGTCGCTGTGGTTCGCCTCGTTACCCAGGCCGATGCCCTCGGTGCCCACCGTCGCATACATCATCACCAGGAGCGCCACGGAGACATAGATGGCGACGAGGACGAAGGCTGATATGACGGCGCCGCGGCCGGGCGTGCTGGACGGGTTTTCGGTTTCCTCATTGACGGCCAGGCAGGTGTCCCAGCCCCAGTAAATGAACAAGGCCAGCAGGGCACCGTGCACCACGGCGCCGGGATCGGCGAAGGCGCCGGCCGGGTTGAACCACTCGAAATCGAACGCCTGGATGGCAGGAGCTCCGCCGGGGGCGTTCCCTGCGATCTGGACGATGATGGCCAGTGCAAAGATCCCCAGCGAGACGTACTGCACGTACGTCAGGGCCCGCTGGACATGCTCGCCGAGCCTGATGCCGCGGTAGTTCACCAGGGTCATAAAGACAATGAACAGCACCCCGGTGACCGTGACCACCAGCTTGTTTCCGGCCAGTGAGCCGTCCCCGACCAGAAGCCACAGGTACTGCCCGGCCACCTGCGCCAGGTTGGCCAGGACCACAACGCCGGCCAGGGCAACGCCCCAGCCGCCCAGCCAGCCGGCCCAGGGCCCGAACGCCCGGCGGGACCAGGTGAAGGTGGTGCCGCAGTCAGGCATGGCACTGTTCAGTTCCCGGAACGCGTAGGCGATGAAGAGGACCGGGATGAAGCCCAGGATCAGGATCAGGGGTGTGTAGTTTCCGTTGACCGCCACAATCAGGCCCAAGGTGGCGGCGAGCGAATACACCGGCGCCGTGGAGGCGAGTCCCAGCATGACCGAATCGCCGAGGTCCAGGATTCCTGCCCGGAGCCCCTTCGCCGGGACGGCACCGCCTGAATCGCCGCCGCTGCCG
This sequence comes from Pseudarthrobacter sulfonivorans, assembly GCF_024391045.1. Taxonomy (GTDB): domain Bacteria; phylum Actinomycetota; class Actinomycetes; order Actinomycetales; family Micrococcaceae; genus Arthrobacter; species Arthrobacter sulfonivorans_B. Next base: position 208,734 of record NZ_JANFCZ010000002.1, on the reverse strand, counting down.
CCGCCCGCCGTCGTCGTCTCCGCGCTCATGGCGCCACCGGTCGCTGGAGGGTCAGGGGGCTCATAGTGCGATACCTGCCTTGCTCGATGTGTTGGCGTGGGCCTGCGCCGAAAGCGGCGCCGGGGCGTCGATGGTGTTGGGCACAAAACGGCAGAAGTAGTCGGTGATGGGGCCATCCGATTCCCGGATCCCGCAGCCCACGGATTCACCGTCCACCACCCACAGGCCCAGGACAGGACGGTTGCCGTCAAAGTCAGGCAGGGCGTGGAACTGCTGGTAGCACCAGCCCTCACGGCCGTAATCGCCGGGCTGTTCCAGATTGACGCCGTTGGCGTGGATCCTGATGTTGTCCCCTTCGCGGCCGTGCAGGGGCTTCGCCACCCATTCCGTCAGCGGGCCAGGCTCGTTCAGGTAGGCAGGCAGCAGGTTGGGGTGGTCCGGGTAGAGATGCCAGAGTGCGGCCAGCAGTGCCTTGTTGGAGAGCAGCATCTTCCAGGCAGGCTCCACCCAGCGGGGACTGTGGGCCCGCTGCAGCAGCCGGGGCCCGAACGGCTCCTTCATCATCAGCTCCCACGGATACAGCTTGAACATGGTGCTGATCATGTAGTTGTCCAGGTCCACGAAGCGGTTGAGGTTGGGATCCCAGCCGATGTCGGACATGTTGATGCCGATGGTGGTCCAGCCCGCCTGGCTTGCGACATCGCGCATGTACGCGGCCGTCATCCAGTCCTCGCCGGATTCCTCGGCCTCGGAGTGGGCCACATGAAGGGTGCTCATGCCTGTGCGGTACTGCATCTTCTTCCACTGCCGGATGAGGGCCTCATGGATCCCGTTCCACTGGTCTTTCGCCGGGAACACGTCCTGCAGCCAGAACCACTGCGCGACGGCGGCCTCGATCAGGCCCGTAGGCGTGTCGGCGTTGTACTCGAGCATCTTGGCCGGTCCGCCCCGGCCGTCATAGATAAAGTCGAAGCGCCCGTAGATGTCCATGTCTCCGGCCTGCAATGATTCGGCGGCGAGTTCCAAAGCCTGCGGGCCGATGCCGATGCTTCCCATGGCGCCGGTGGCGAGGAACTTCGCCGCCTCCAGGCACATCCTGTGCATCTCCTCGGCCTGGAGCTCGAGAGACTCCACCTCGTCCATGGTGAACTCGTAGTAGGCGGACTCGTTCCAGTATTCGATCTTTTTTCCGTCGGGCATGGTGGTGGTGGAGAAGACCAGGCCCTGCTCTTCGATCTTCTGCTTCCAGCCGGGCCGGGGCTCCGACAACAACCGCTTCACGCCTAACCCCCCGTGCTTCCGCCCTTGGAGCTGCCGCCGAAGCCGCCCCTGCTGACCGTGCCGCCCTTGCTGCTGTAGCCGGTGGAGGCCTTGGCCCCGCTTGGAACCGTCCTGGTGAAGTTGGGCGCAGTTGACCTGTTCTGGCCCACCGCTGGCACACTGGCGCCCCGGGAGTAGAAGTACCAGGCATAGAGCGCGCCGCTGCGCCCTGCCGAACTGTTGCACTGGGCATCGTCCACGCGCTCGCCGGTCTCATCGTTGAAGCAAACCTGCGCGTACTCGGGATCATCCGAGTTGCTGGCCACAATGGCGGTGATGGTGCCGGCGAGGAGCGCCGTGACGCCAAGGCCTACCACGACGGTCCGGCGCTGGGAACGCTTCTTGCGGGTGGCCATGTCCCGCGCCTGGCGTTCGCGGTCCTTGGCGAAGGGATCCACGGTGGGGATCGGTTCGTTCAGGAGTTCAGGGCGCAGCTCCGGTTTGGGGACCTGCCACGGCGGGGGCTTTGGCGCGTCTTTGGCTTTGTCCTTGTCCGCGACGCCGTCCGCACCGCCTTCTGCGCTGACTTCCGCACCGTCTTCCGGGCCGTCTTTGGGGCCGTCGGTGTGGCGGTTGCCTGCGTCCATGACATCCCCCTAGATAGTCGATGTTGAATTCGAGCTGAAATCGGGCGCAACGGCGCGCCGCTCAATCTGAAAAGCCGCTCAATCCTGAAATCAGCCTAACCGCTGGCCCTGGGCCCTGCGACCCTGCGGACGCGCACAGGTCCAAACCCGAATGAACGGCTTTCCCTGGGCCGGCACTGCGGCCATCACGGCGGCCCGAACCTAGACTGGTGCCATGGGATCAGCTTCTTTGCTTGCCGTCTGCCGCGTCCATCAGCTCCTGCCCGATGAGGGGAGCGTTGGTGTCACGGCCATCGACAAGCGGCCGGTGGAGGGGCCTGTCAAAGTCCACAAGCTGGGGCTGCACGGGGACATCCAGGCGAGCCGTGTCCACCATGGCGGCGAAGACCAGGCCCTCTATGCCTATTCCCAGGAGGACGCCGACTACTGGGCGGCCGAGCTTGGCCGGGATGTCCCGCCCGGCCTGTTCGGCGAAAACCTGCGCGTGGCAGGGATCGAAACCACCGGCGCGGTGATCGGGGAACGCTGGAAGATCGGTCTCGACGTCGAAGTGGAGGTCACGTCGCCGCGAACACCCTGTGCTACTTTCCAGCGCAGCATGGGCGAGCCGCAGTGGGTGAAGCGCTTCACCGAGGCAGGCCGCGTGGGCGCGTACCTCCGCGTGGTGCGCACCGGCACCATCGCGGCCGGAGACCACATCCACCGCCTGTTCGTTCCCAAGCACGGCATCACCATCGGGAAATGGTTCAGCGAACCGGACCTTGCGTCGATGGACGCGTTACGGGACGCCGACGCCGACGGCGAGATCCGGTTGCAGCCCGAGTACCAGGATGAATTCGAGCGGCTGCAGCGGCAACTGGCCCGCTGACGGCCCCCGGACCGCACCCGAGTGGCACCCGCTGAGGGCATGTGCGCAAGCTCACCGCCGCCGTCGTGCGTTCAATTAGCCTCCGGGCGGATGCGTACCTTATACTTGAAACATCCCCCACTCCGGAAATCCCTTATTCCTGCCCAATTTTTGAGGCAGGACTGGTAAGTGTTGGGGCCCGCACAAGCGATGCGGGCATTTTCATAGGGAGAGCCGGCTAAAGAAAACGCTGTACAGACTGCTGGGATAGCAGCCAAGAGATGCAGCGGGAAGTCCTGCCACGGGATTGCGAAAGCGCCGGACTTCTACGTGACCGGCCGGTCAATGTATGCCCGGCGCCCACGGCACATGTAAAGCGGCTCCGCTCACCTCGGGTAGTGCCGCATGGCCCCCTATGGATGAGGAAATTTCCCTATGCCCGAAAATCAGAACGACGCCGCTGCCGAAACGGTAAGCGCCGAAACCGCCGCCGTCGAGTTCACTGAGGCCGCTGTTCCCGCAGCAGAGCCCGCCGCTGAAGCCCCGGCCGCCGTCGAAACCCCCGCTGAAGCCCCGGCCGCGCCCGCCAAGGCTGAAGCCCCCGCCAAAGCCGCAGATGACGACGACGAAAACGCCATCAAGTTCGCCGACCTCGGCATCGACGGCCGCGTCCTCGCAGCCCTGCAGGACGTCGGCTACGAGAAGCCCTCACCCATTCAGGCAGCCACCATCCCGCTGCTGCTCGAAGGCCGCGACGTCGTGGGCCTTGCCCAGACCGGTACCGGTAAGACTGCAGCATTCGCAGTACCGGCACTGTCCCGCCTGGCCGAACTCCACGACCTCAACGGCCCGTCCCGCAAAACCCAGGCCCTGGTTCTGGCTCCGACCCGCGAGCTCGCGCTCCAGGTTGCCGAGGCCTTCACCTCGTACGCCAAGCACATCGATGACTTCACCGTCCTCCCCGTCTACGGCGGCTCCGCCTACGGCCCCCAGCTCGCCGGCCTGCGCCGCGGTGCCCAGGTTGTCGTCGGTACTCCGGGCCGTGTGATCGACCACATCTCCAAGGGTTCCCTGGACCTGTCCGAACTCCAGTACCTGGTGCTGGACGAAGCGGACGAAATGCTGCGCATGGGCTTCGCCGAAGACGTGGAGCAGATCTTCCAGCAGACCCCGTCGGACCGCCAGGTTGCCCTGTTCTCCGCCACCATGCCGAGCCAGATCCGCCGCATGTCCAAGCAGTACCTGAACAACCCGGCCGAGATCTCGGTAAAGTCCAAGACCACCACCGGCGCCAATACCCGCCAGCGGTACCTGCAGGTCATGGGCCCGCACAAGCTGGACGCGCTGACCCGCATCCTCGAGGTCGAAGAATTCGACGGCGTCATCGCCTTCGTGCGCACCAAGATGGCTACCGAGGACCTGGCTGACAAGCTGAAGTCCCGCGGTTTCCAGGCCGCCGCCATCAACGGCGACATCCCGCAGCAGCAGCGCGAACGCACCGTTGACGCGCTGAAGGAAGGCCGCATCGACATCCTGGTGGCCACCGACGTCGCCGCCCGAGGCCTCGACGTTGAGCGCATCAGCCACGTGGTCAACTACGACATCCCGCACGACACCGAGTCCTACGTGCACCGCATCGGCCGCACCGGCCGTGCAGGCCGCTCGGGTGACGCCATCCTGTTCATGACGCCGCGCGAGAAGTACCTGCTGCGGTCCATCGAGAAGGCCACCCGCCAGCCGGTGGAGCAGATGCACCTGCCCACCGCCGAGACCGTCAACACGCTGCGCCTGGGCAAGTTCGCGGAGAAGATCACCGAGACGCTCGAATCCGAGGACGTCGCGGCGTTCCGCGACCTGATCGCTTCCTACGAGCAGGAGCACAACGTTCCGGCCGCCGAGATCGCTGCCGCACTGGCCGTCATGGCCCAGGGCGGCCAGCCTCTGCTGGTCAAGGAACTTCCCGCGGCTCCCGAGTTCCAGAAGCGTGAGCGCTCCAAGGACGGCTTCGGCTCCCGCGGCCCGACCCGTGCACTCACCGAGGGCAACGCCACCTACCGGATTGCCGTCGGACGCCGTCAGCGCGTCATGCCGGGCTCCATCGTGGGCGCCATTGCCAACGAAGGCGGCATCTCCTCGGCCCAGATCGGCGGCATCGACATCCGCTCGGACCACTCCCTCGTGGAGCTCCCCGCGGACCTGAGCCCCGAGCAGCTGCGTGCCCTGTCCCGCACCCGGATCGGCGGCGAGCTGATCCACCTCGAGCTGGACAACGGCCGCAAGCCCTCCGGTGACCGTGGCGGCTACCAGGGCAGCCGCGGCGGCGACCGCGGCGGCAACTTCAAGGGCAGCGGCGGGTACAAGAAGGACTTCCGCAAGAACGACGGCGAGCGTTCCTCCGCTGACCGTGGTGGCCGCTCGTACAGCGAGCGTTCCGAGCGCTCCTTCGGTGCCGACAGCGGCGCAAGCCGCGGCCAGGCCAGCGACTCCCGCTTCGGCGGCCACGGTGACGGCTCACGCAAGCCGCGCACCGAAGGCGGCCAGGGCGGTTTCAACCGCAAGGGCAAGTGGTAACCGCCTAGTTTGACGCGATTCCCTGATGGGTCGGCTTTCGAGCCGGCCCATCGGCCTTTAACGCCCATCGGCTTCTGGCGCACGGCCGCTTTAACGCCCGACGGCGGCAGCGCGGTGTTCGCTTCGTCACACCTGTTTCCCGAACGGCCATTAATGTCCCCCGGAAGAGGCCCTGACGGGCAGTTTTTATCCGGAAACAGGCACTTTTTGGGGCTCCGGGACGGGTTCGGCCGCCGATTTGTTGGTGGCCAAATCTTCCGGTAGAGTATTTACTCGTTGCCCCCCTAGCTCAGTGGTAGAGCGCGTTCTTGGTAAGAACGAGGTCACCGGATCGATTCCGGTGGGGGGCTCTGAATGAGGGCCTGTGTCAAGGCGGTTTTGACCGGCTTGATGCAGGTTTTTCTCATTCGTGGCGGTGTAGCTCAGTTGGTTAGAGCGCACGACTCATAATCGTGAGGTCGGGAGATCGAGCCTCCCCACCGCTACAGGCTAAGCCCCCGGAATCCCCCGAGATTCCGGGGGTTTTCCTGTATCCACCCGACGTCACACAGAACCTGGCCTCCCGGGGCTCGGCTGGGGGCGGCCGTGACAAGCGCCCCTTTTCGCCGTAGCTTGGCAGCATTCGGCGAGGGGGATAGCGGTGGACGTCTTTGCGGCAATCATGGCTCCGTTCAAGTGGCTTGTCTCCGCCCTCCTGGTCTGGTTCCACGATGTCCTCAGCGGGGCGGGCATGCCCGGTGCGGACGGCTGGACGTGGACGTTCGCCATTATCGGGCTGGTGCTGGTCATCCGGACGGCATTGATTCCGGTATTCCTCAGGCAAGTCAACGCCCAGCGGCGGATGCGGCAGCTGCAGCCGGACCTGACGGCCTTACAGGACAAATACAAGGGGAAGTCCGATCCGCTGTCCCGGCAGGCCATGGCGCAGGAACAGATGGCGCTGTACAAGGAGCACGGGACCAATCCATTGTCGGCATGCCTGCCCGTGCTCAGCCAGGTGCCGTTCTTCTTCGCCCTCTTCCAGGTCCTCTCCGGCATCACCTCCGCAGCCAGCCAGGACCAGGGCGTCGCCGCGATGAGCCACGAACAGGTGCTCCAGTTCGACGAGTCGAGCATTCTCGGCGCCCCGCTGTCAGCGTCCGTGCTGCACGGCACCTCAGGCGACCCGGCGGCGGTCGCTGTGCTCACTGTGGTGATGATTGTGGCCATGACGGCTGCCCAGTTCATGACCCAGCGACGGATCATGGCCAGAAGCATCACGGCGGAGTCCGCGGACAATCCCTTGCTGCGGCAGCAGAGGATGCTCCTGTACGTCCTGCCGCTGATTTTCGGTGTTGGCGGCATCCTCTTCCCGATCGGCGTCCTGATCTACTGGACCACCACCAACCTCTGGACCCTCACGCAACAGTTCTTCGTCAAGTGAGTGGCGCGGCCTATCCAGCGCCGCACGACGGCGGCACAATGGGCGGATGGGCGAGCTCATCTACACAGGCATCACGTCCCTCGACGGGTATGTGGCGGACCGCGACGGCAATTTCAGCTGGAGCGAACCGGACGAGGAGGTCCACAGGTTCGTCAATGATCTCGAACGCGACGTGGGAAGCTACCTCTTCGGCCGCCGCATGTATGAGGTCATGTCGGTGTGGGAGACGTTCGGCAGCGCGCCGGGCGCACCGGACTATATCCAGGATTTCGGCCGGATCTGGCAGGACGCAGACAAGGTTGTCTACTCCTCGTCCCTCGCGGCGGTCCAGACGGCCCGCACCAGGGTCGAGCGGAGGTTCGACGCCGGCGCAGTCCGGAAACTGAAGGACGGCACCGACGGAAAAATCGGCATCGGCGGCCCCACCCTGGCCGCCGCCGCGCTCCGGGCCGGGCTCGTGGACGAATGCCGGCTGTTCGTCAACCCGGTGGCCGTGGGCGGCGGCCTGCGGTTCCTGCCCGACGGCCTGACCCTGAAACTTGACCTCCTCGAGGAACGCAGGTTCGGCAACGGCGTGGTCTATTTGCGCTACCGCACTCTCGCCTGACGGTGCCTGACTGCGTCTGACGGTGTTGAGGGGCAGAATGGGGTCATGACCCGCATCGCTATCATCGGCGGCCACGGCAAAGTGGCCCTCCACCTGTCCACGCTCCTCGCCACAGAGGGCCACACCGTCACCTCGATCATCCGCAACCCGGATCATGCCGCAGACGTCACGGCAACGGGGGCAACGCCGTCGGTCCTGGATGTTGAAAACTCGACGACGGCGGCCATCGCCGATGCGATTAGCGGCCACGACGCCGTGGTCTGGTCAGCCGGCGCCGGGGGCGGCAACCCGGAACGCACCTACGCGGTGGACCGTGACGCGGCCATCCGGTCCATGGACGCAGCTGCGGAGGCCGGCGTCGGGCGCTATGTCATGGTGTCCTACCTGGGCGCCGGTCCGGACCACGGCGTCCCGGCTGACAATCCCTTCTTCGCTTATGCGGATGCCAAGGCGGCGGCGGATAAGTACCTGCGCGGCACACAGCTGGCCTGGACCATCCTGGGGCCGGGCAGCCTGACTGACCAGCCGGCGAGCGGCCTGATCGAGGTCAATCCGCCGCGGGACGGCAACGGTGCAACGTCCCGCAGCAACACCGCCAGCGTGGCCGCGGCTGTGCTGGACCTGCCGGAAACAGCGGGACGGACCATAGAGTTCCGCGACGGCACCCTGCCCATCGCGGCGGCGTTGGAGCCGCTGCCCTGACGGTGTGCCTCGCGCGGGCGGCCGGGGGAATCGCGACGCCGGACCGCCGTCGCACAGGCACAGCTGCCCGTAAAGTACGGGTGCCGTTGAAGCACCGCCACCGATAAAATGAGACCGGCGCCAGGCGCCTCCCGCCGCGCGGCGGATTGGCCGCCCCGCTGGGGAAGCAGGCACATGGACCAGTTGGCACTCATCGTCGGACTTTTGCTGGCCACTGTGGTGGCCGTCGGCGTGGGGGACAGGCTCCGGCTGCCGTATCCGGTGCTGATGCTCCTGCTGGCCATCGGACTCACCTTCATCCCGGGCTTCCCTGACCTGAACATCGCCCCTGAGCTGATTCTGCCCATCTTCCTGCCGCCGCTGCTCTTTGCCACGGCCCAGCGCAGTTCCTGGGCGGTTTTCCGGGTACGGTGGCGCACTCTGATCATGCTGGCGGTGGCGCTGGTGGTCATCAGCACCGCAGCGGTGGCGGGCGCCGCCTGGCTCATGATTCCGGGCATCGGCATCCCGGCTGCCATAGCGCTGGGGGCCATGGTGGCGCCGCCGGACCCGGTTGCCGTGGAGTCAGTGTCGGGCCGCGTGCACATGCCGCGCCGGCTCACCACCGTGCTGCAAAGCGAGGGACTGTTCAACGACGCCGCGGCCATCGTGATCTTTCAGGCGGCTGTCGCCGCCGCAGTGGGGGGCACAGAGATAGGGCCCGACGTCGTTCTTCGGTTTGTGATCGGCGCCGCGCTTGCCCTGGTGGTGGGCATGGTCATGGGCTGGCTGACAGGGCTCATCACCAGGCTGGTCACCTCGCTGGTGGCGCGGAGCGCCGTGACGCTTGTGGTGCCCTTCGCGGCCTACATCCTGGCGGAAGAGGTGCACGCCTCCGGGGTGATTGCCGTGGTGGTCACTGCCCTGGAGATGCAGCGGCACTCGCGGCCGCAGTACGCGGAGGAGCGGGTCACCCGGGGCGCCTTCTGGGACGTGGTGGAATTGCTGGCTACCGGGCTTGCCTTCGGGCTGGTCGGGCTGGAAATCCGTCACGTTATCCGCGATGAGCGCGCGGACATCCCCGACATGCTGGGCGTTGCCGTTGTGGTCTGCGTGCTGGTGTTCGCCGTCCGGTTCCTGTGGATGTCCGTCCTCGCACTGGGGTCCCGCAACCGCAAGAATGTCCTCCAGCCCACGTCGCCCAAGGAAGTCCTGATTCTCACCTGGTGCGGCATGCGCGGGCTCGCTACCCTGGCTCTTGCCCTTGCGCTGCCCCTCACCCTGGGAGACGGCACGCCGTTCCCCGCCCGGGACTACCTGCTGGTGATCGCTTGCGCCGTGCTGGTGGCCACCTTGGTGCTGCCCGGGCTGACCCTGCCGTGGCTGATGCGGATCCTGAACGCGTCCGGGGACGGGTCAGAGGAACGCGACGCCGCGCGCCTGCTGGCCAAACGGGCGTAGGAGGCGGCTGTGGCCGCACTGAAGCAGCATGACCTGATGAAAGATCTTCCGCCCGAGAAAGTGGCCTTGGTCAAGGCAAAGATGGGCCGGCTGCACGCCGAGCTACTGGACGGCAGTCTGAAGAACGAGAGTGTGGCCGAGCTGCGGTCCCGGGGCCGCGGCCTGGCGATTGCGGTCCAGACCATTGCCTTGGATGCGGCGCGCCAGGAAGTGGTGACGGCCCGGAATGAACCCGACATGGACCCCGAAGTGGCGGACAGGGTGCTGCGCCAGCTCGACCTGCGGACCATGATCATGCCGGAGTGAGCCCTGCCGGTGGAAGTCGCCGGCAGGGCGGACACCTCGGGCCCGTCACCTCAGGTCCGGGCACCTCAGTCCGGCCACCTCAGGCCGGCCGGGGCGGCAGTGTCAGGTCCAGCGCATTGGCCTCCACGAAGTCCAGCGCATGCCGGATTGCCCCCATGGTCACCACCGCATCGCCCAGCGGTGACACCGTGACGCGCGGAACGGTCGCCGTGAAGCGCGGCAGCCACGCCTCGATGCCGGGGACCAGTGCGTGGGCTGAGCCGGCCACTGCACCGCCGATCACCACCTGCTCCGGGTTCAGCAGGACAGCCACGGATGCCACCACCCGTGCCAGCCGTTCGGCCAGCCGCTCCAGGACTGCCGCTGCCGCGGGGTCGCCTTCAGCGGCGGCAGCGAAGACCTCCGGCGCCTCCAGCGGGGAACCCGTTGCTGCCTGGTACCACTCCCTGGCCAGCACTGCGATGCCGGCGGAACTGCCCACGCCTTCCACGAGATCCAGGTAGCCCATCTCTCCGGCGGCCCCGGACAGCCCGTGGAGCAGCCGCCCGGACTCGATGATGCCGGCACCGATCCGTTCACTGGCGAGCAGTACCACCAGGTCGTCGACGCCTGCCCCGGTTCCGCGCCACCGCTCACCTAGGGCCGCGAGATTGGCATCGTTCTCCAGCAGCACCGTCCAGCCGTGGAGGTCCTTCAGGGCGGCCCGGAGGCCGACGTCGAACAGGCGCCAGAAGGGCCGGGTCACCAGGACGTTGCCGGCCCGGTCCACCGGTGCCGCCAGGCCGGCGCTCGCCGCCAGGACGTCCGTGGAGGCGGCACCCGCCGCCGCCAGCGCTGCCCGGCAGGCCTGGTCGACAACCTCGATGCGCTCCGCGGCCGGAATCTCGGGGATCCGGAAGCTGCGGCTGGCCCGGCCGATGATTTTTCCGCGCAGGTCGGCAACGGCGGCGGTGGTGGTCGCGGCGCCGATGTCGATGCCCAGGACCACCCCGGCCCGCGGATCAAGCTCAAAGCGGCGGGCGGGCCGTCCCTTCGCCTGGCCGGATTGGCGGTCTGCCTCCAGCTCCCGGATCCAGCCGCGGTGGAGCAGGTCTTCACAGACGGCGATCACCGAGGCCCGGGTCAGTCCTGTCCACGCCATCAGGTCTGACCCGGTGGCCACTTCCGAGGTGCGCAGGAAGGCCAGGACGGCGTCGGCATTGAGGCGCCGCAGCAGTTGCGGACTGGGTGTCCCGGGGTTCTTCATGTGTCCTTGACCTCCAGATTCCGCGGTCCCATAATTGGTGGGGGAATAGATTTAGTAACTATCTAAAGTGTACCCAGCCTTTCCGGAACGATTCCCCCCACGATGAAAAGGATCACTCCCTTGCCCACCACTGCCACGCTGGCAACCCTGTCCGAAGCTGACCGTCAGGCCGACCCCAACTGGTGGCGCCAGGCTGCCGTGTACCAGATCTATCCGCGCAGTTTCGCCGATTCCAACGGTGACGGGCTGGGGGACATCAAGGGCATTACGGCCAAAGTCCCTTACCTTCAGACGCTGGGGATCGATGCCGTGTGGCTCAGCCCGTTCTACCCGTCAGCGCTCGCCGACGGCGGCTACGACGTCGATGACTACCGCGACGTCGACCCCAAGCTGGGCACCCTGGCCGACTTCGATGAAATGGCCAAGGCCCTGCACGAAGCCGGCATCAAGCTGATCGCGGACATCGTCCCCAACCACTCCTCCAACCGCCACAAATGGTTCCTCGAAGCGCTGGCGTCGCCCAAGGGTTCGCCCGCCCGGGAACGCTACATCTTCCGCGACGGGCTCGGAGAAAACGGCGAACTGCCGCCGTCGGACTGGGATTCCGTCTTCGGCGGCCCCGCCTGGGAACGCATCACCGAACCGGACGGCACCCCCGGCCAGTGGTACATGCACATCTTCGCCAAGGAACAGCCGGACCTGAACTGGTCCAACCGCGAGGTCCGGGATGACTTCCTGAAGACGCTGCGCTTCTGGTCCGACCGCGGGGTGGACGGCTTCCGGGTGGACGTGGCCCACGCCCTCACCAAGGACCTGACCGAGCCGCTGCTGTCCAAGCTGGAACTGACCCGCGAAGGCCAGCTGGAGGACGGCTTCGAAGACGGTTCCCACCCGTTCTGGGACCGCGACGACGTCCACGACATCTACGCCGAATGGCGCGAGGTGTTCAACGAGTACGACCCGCCCCGCACCGCCGTCGCCGAAGCGTGGGTGCACGCCACCCGCCGGGCCCGCTACGCCAGCCCGGAGGGCCTGGGCCAGGCGTTCAACTTTGATCTCCTCCAGGCCAACTTTGACGCCGGCGAATTCCGCGAAATCATCACCCGGAACCTGGCTGAGGCCAAGGAAACCGGTGCGTCGTCCACCTGGGTGTTCTCCAACCACGACGTCGTCCGGCACGCCACCCGCTACGGGCTCCCGCAGGGCACCGGCAAGCACCTGGCGAAGCAGGACGGCAAGGCCTGGCTGCTGGCAGGTGCGCCGGCAGCGGAGCTTGACGTTGAGCTGGGCCTCAGGCGTGCCCGTGCCGCCACCCTGCTGATGCTGGCAGTTCCCGGTTCCGCCTACCTGTACCAGGGCGAGGAGCTGGGGCTGCAGGAAGTGGCGGACATTCCGGACTCCGAGCGCCAGGACCCTGCCTTCTTCCGGAACAAGGGTGTGGAAGTGGGGCGCGACGGATGCCGGGTCCCGCTGCCGTGGAAAGTTGAAGGCACGTCCTTCGGCTTCGGCGACGGCGGCGCGCACCTCCCGCAGCCGGACTGGTTCAGCAAGTATGCAGTCGAGGCCCAGGACGGCACCGACAACTCCACCCTGGAGCTGTACTGCAAGGCCCTGAAGCTCCGCCGTGAACTGCAGTCCGGCGAGGAACTGGAATGGCTGGAGACGGGCAGCCCGGACATCCTGCACTTCAGCCGCCCCGGCGGCTGGCAGTCAGTAACCAACTTCGGGGACTCCGCCGTCGACCTCCCCGCCGGAACCGTGCTGCTCAGCAGCTCGCCGCTGCAGGACGGCAAGCTGCCGGCCAACAGCACCGCCTGGCTGCGCTGATGCAGGAGCTCATCTACGGCTGCATGGGCCTGGGCGGCAGCTGGTCCGACGAGCCGCACGGCGCCGGCCACGTGGATGAGGCCGCTGCCGCCGTCGAGGCTGCACTGTCAGCGGGGATCACCCTGTTCGACCACGCCGACATCTACCGCAGCGGCAAGTCGGAGGCCGTCTTCGGTGAAGTGCTTGCGGCAACCTCCGGGCTCCGGGAGCGGATCCGGCTGCAGACCAAGTGCGGGATCCGGCTCAACGAGCGCGGTCTGGCCACGCATTACGACCTGAGCCGGGACGCCATCCTGGAACGGGTCAACGGCAGCCTCAAGCGGCTGCGGACGGACTTCGTGGACGTCCTCCTGCTGCACCGCCCCGATCCCCTGACGGACCTGGCGGAGGTGGCAGCCGCCGTCGGGCAGTTGCTCGACGAGGGCAAGGTGCGGCAGGTGGGGGTGTCCAACATGTCCGGCGCGCAGATCCAGGCGCTGCAGGACCGGCTGGAAGTGCCTGTGGTGGCCAACCAGCTGGAGATGAGCCTGCTGAAGCGCGCGTGGCTGGAGAGCCAGGTCCTGGTGAACCATCCGGACTCGCTGGACTACAGCTTCCCGTACGGCACCCTGGAGTATTGCACCGGCAACGGCGTCACGCTCCAGGCCTACGGAGCGCTGGCACGCGGGCTCTACACGGGCGCAGCATCGGACGACCCGACGTCGGCAGAGACTTCCACGGCGGTCCTCGTCCGGGAGCTCGCCGGCAAATACGGCACCACGGGCGAGTCGGTTCTCCTGGGCTGGCTGATGAAGCATCCGGCCGGCATCGCGCCTGTAATCGGGACCGTGAATCCCGCGCGGATCGCCGCGTGCGCGGACGCAGCCCGGACGGCGTCCGCCATGACCCCGGCCGACTGGTACGGGCTGTGGATCTCAGCCCGGGGAACCAACCTCCCCTAAACCCAACCAGGTAGCAGCAGGTGTCGTTTCGGACCCGCAAAAGGCACCTGCTGCTACCTGCATGGGGGAGGAGGCCGGCTAACAGCGCGTATTGGTGGTATTGGTCTCAGCTCCGGAGGCCCTTCCGCTTAGCGCTCGCAGGGGCCGGCCAGATACGGTAGAAGCATGACTTCTACCATCGCCGCAGAGACCGTACGGCCCGAACGCAATATCCCTGCTGAGATCGCCCGTTCGTGGCTCCTGGTCAATGCCATGAAGCCTGAACTGTTCGACCAGTCAGCCGTTTCCCGCGCTGACTCGATCATCCTGGACATTGAAGACGCCGTGGACCCGTCGCAGAAGGACCAGGCGCGCGGACACGTCATTGATTGGCTGACCGGCGGCGGGAAGGCGTGGGTCCGCATCAACGATGCCACCAGCCCGTTCTGGGCCGACGACCTCGCCGGACTGCGCGGAACCCCGGGCCTGCTCGGCGTGATGCTTGCCAAGACCGAGTCCGCGGACCAGGTCACCGAGTCCTTCCACCGCATGGATGGCAAGACCCCGGTCATCCCGCTGGTGGAGTCCGCCGTGGGCATCGAGGAAGCCAACCACATCGCCAGGGCCCAGGGCGCCTTCCGCCTGGCCTTCGGTTCCGGCGACTTCCGCCGCGACACCGGCATGGCCGCCACCCCCGAGGCCATGGCCTACCCGCGCGCCAAGCTCGTCGTCGCCAGCCGCGTCGGCAACCTGCCCGGCCCCATCGACGGCCCCACCGTCGGCACCAACCACCCCATCCTCCGCGAACAGACCGGCATCACCGTGATGATGGGCATGACCGGCAAACTGTGCCTGGCCATCGACCAGACCCCGGTCATCAACGAGGTCATCAGCCCCACGCCGTCGGACGTGGCCTGGGCTACCGACTTTATGAACGACTTCGAAGCCAACGGCCGCGTGATCCGTGACGGTTCGGACCTGCCCCGCCTGGGCCGCGCCGAGAAGATCATGAAGCTTGCCATAGCGTTTGGCGTTCAGCCCGCGCTGTAGCCAGGTGCCTGAGGCCCGCGCTACGCCGTTCCGCACCAGCGGGGCACGTGGAGCGGGCCTCAAGTCTGTCCCCTAGCTCGGTAGAATGGCACGGTGCTGAACGAATTCTGGAACACCGCGCCCACCGCCTACAAGGTCACCGTCTTCTGTGCCATGGGGCTGATCGGCGTCGGAATCATCCTGAACCTGATCGGCAACACGTCCGGAAACCAGGGGCTGGCCACCGCCTCGCTGCCGGTCATCGGGCTGGGACTGGTCCTGCACATCGTGGGACTCGTGGTCCGGGGCCAGACCATCCGGAAGAACCTTAAGCGGTAGCCGCGGCCGCGTTCCGGCGCACATGGCTGCGGGCGTGTTCCACGGCGGCCGGGAGGTCCTCGAACAGGTGCTTGTGGTGACGCAGCGAACGGATCACGCCCACATTCGTCACCAAGGCAAGATGGTCCGGCCGGACTCCCTTCAGCAGCACCGTGATCCCGCGCAGTTCCAAGGCGGAGATGACCTCCACAAGGGCGTGCGCACCCGTGGCGTCAAGCATCCGCAACTGGGAGAGCCTGATGATGGCCACCTGGACGTCCTTGACCTGGCTGATCTCCTGGAGAATGCGTTCCGCGGCGCCGAAGAACATGGCCCCGTCCAGCCGGAAGACGGCAATATGTTCATCCCCCGGGGACGGCGTCCCGGCAATCCCTTCACGCTGCACACTGCTCAGGGACGCGAACTTCCGCAGCGTGAAGAGGGCCGCCGCGGCCAGGCCGATCTGGATCGCCACGATCAGGTCAAACGCCACGGTGATGATTGCCGTGAGGACAAAAACTGCCGCATCCGAGCGGGTTGAACGCAGGATCGCGGCCACCGTGCGCCGTGACACCATCCGCGCCGCGGTGACCATGAGCACCCCGCCCAGGGCCGCGAGCGGAATGGTGCCCACCAGCCCCGCAGCCAAATACACAATTCCCAGCAGCACCACGGCATGAACGGCGGCGGACAGCCGGGTTTTCGCGCCCGAACGCACGTTCACGGCGGTCCGCGCGATGGCTCCCGTGGCAGGCATGCCGCCGAACAAACCGGCGGCGATGGACGCCAGGCCCTGTCCCGTCAGTTCCCGGTCCGGGCTGTAGGCCCCGCTGGGGGTCCCGTCCGGGCCAACCATCCCGCCTGCCACGCGGGCCGACAGCAGGGATTCGATAGCCGCCAGGGCTGCGATGGCGACGGCGGGCATCGCCAACGCGCCGATGGACGCCGGGTCCATGGCCGGCAGCGAGGGGGAGGGCAGGGAATGTGGCAGCGCCCCGATCCGGGGCACGTCCAGCCGCAGAAGTTCGGCAGCCGCCGTCGCCACGAGCACCGCGAGCAGGCTCGCCGGCAATGCACGGAAGTACTTCTGGACCACCACCATGACGACGGCGACCACCGCCACGAGTGCCAGAGTCAACAGGACCGTGGGAGACTCCGCTCCGGATGCTGCCTCGATGGCCGCCACCAGTGTGTTGTGGCCCGGTGTCCCCGCCGTACCTGTGGCCAGGGGCACCTGCTGGAGGAAGATGATGGCCGCGATGCCCAGGGTGAAGCCTTCCACCACCGGCCACGGAATGAAGGCCACTGCCTTCCCCAGGCCGCTGAAGCCAAGGACGCAGACCATCAGGCCGGCCATCACGGACACCAGTGCGACGCTTCCCGTGCCGTGCACTGCCACCACCGGAGCCAGGACCACCACCATGGCGCCGGTGGGTCCTGAGACCTGGACATGGGAGCCGCCCATGACGGCGGCAACCAGCCCGGCCACGATCGCCGTGATGAGTCCCGCCTCGGCGCCCACCCCGGAGCTGACCCCGAACGCCAGCGCCAGCGGCAACGCCACGATGCCCACCGTGATCCCGGCCAGCACGTCCGTCCGCCACGACTGCCGGAGACCGGCATAGTCCGCGCGGGACGGCAGGAAGCGTGTGAGACCCGTCGAACCCGGGCGCAGTTGGGTGCTCACGAGGCTGACTCCGCGGACAAGTGCCCTGCCGGGAGTTGCTGTGCCAGCCGGAGCTGTTCGTTGGAGTCGGCGAGGCTGTCCAGCAGGAATGTGCGGGCGATGGCCAGCAGTTGCGAAATACCCGGGTGGGCCAGTCGGTAGGTCACCGCATTGGCGCTCCGCACCGACGTCACCACCTTGTGCCGGCGCAGCGTGGCCAGATGCTGGGAAAGATGCGAGGCCTCCAGCCCGGTTTCGGCCAGCAGGTAGCTCACGGCCGCGGCGTTGTCCGGGGCGGCGGCGAGGAGCTCAAGGATCCGGATCCTGGCAGGGTGGGCCAGCGCCTTGAACAGGTTGGCCTTGATCTCGTACAGCGGAGCCTGGGCGGGAGACAACATGGGACCTCTCCTCCATGACCTTGGAACAGGTCACTTGATGGAATGATGAATTCATCATATCACTGCGGCGCACGACCCCTGCGGGTGCTTCCCGGAACGATAGGCTTGAGGCCATGACTATCAATCCGGACCTGCAGGGCCGCAGCTACCCTGCCGCAGAGGTGTACGACGTCGGCCGCGAGAAAATCCGCGAGTTCGCCCGCGCCGTCAAGGCAACGCACCCAGCCCACTTCGACGTCGAGGCCGCCAAGGCCCTGGGCCACACGGACCTCGTTGCGCCGCCCACGTTCGCCATCATCATCGCCCAGCGTGCCGATGCGCAGCTGATCGAGGACCCGGAGGCCGGCATCGACTTCACACGCGTGGTCCACGCCGACCAGCGGTTCATCCACCACCGCCCGATTTTCGCCGGTGACAGGCTCGTGGCGGAACTGCACGTCGACGGCGTACGTGCCATGGGCGGCGGCGCCATGATCACCACACGCGCCGAGATCTTCGCCCTGGCCGACGGCGGAGCCGATTCGCGCGAGGCCGTCGCCACCACCACCTCATCCATCCTCGTCCGCGGAGAGGGACAGTAACCATGAGCCCCAGCTTTCACGAACTCAGCGCCGGCCAGGACATCGGCAGCCGCACCATCGAGGTCACCCGCACCGACCTGGTCAAGTACGCCGGCGCCTCCGGCGACTTCAACCCCATCCACTGGAACGAAGCCTTCGCCACCGGCGTGGAACTCCCCGGCGTCATCGCCCACGGCATGTTCACCATGGGTGCCGCGGTACAGCTGGTGACCGACTGGGCAGGTGACCCTGCCGCCGTCGTCGACTTCCAGACCCGCTTCACCAAGCCGGTCCTGGTGACGGACACCACCGGAACCGACCAGCCCGGGGCCACCATCGAGGTGAGCGGCGCCATTGGAAAGCTCGACGCCGATGCGGGCACCGCGCGCGTGGACCTCACCGTCGTCGCGGCCGGGCAGAAAGTGCTGATGAAGGCGCAGGCCGTCGTCCGGCTCTCCTGACCGGTTCCCGGTTTACCTGGGTTTACCTATGTTGACCTAGGTTTCCCGCTACTGTGGATGGGTGACTTCCACCCTGCTCTCGCACCTGACCACAGCCGCCGTCGGGGGTCCCGCCGGCAAGTATGTTGAAGCCCGGACCGAGGCGGAGATCATCGACGCCGTCCGCTCGGCCGACGCCGCGGGGGAGCCGCTCCTGATCATCGGGGGCGGCTCCAACCTCCTGATTTCCGACGACGGGTTCCCCGGCACGGTGGTCAGGATTGCCTCGGAGGGGTTCGCCGTCAACGCTGAGGACTCCTGCGGCGGCGTGGCCGTGGTGGTCCAGGCCGGCCACAACTGGGACGCCCTGGTGGAACACGCCGTGCTGCACGCCTGGTCGGGCATTGAGGCGCTCTCCGGCATTCCCGGCGCCACCGGTGCCACTCCCGTGCAGAACGTTGGCGCCTACGGCTCGGACGTTTCACAGACCATCGCTGCGGTCCGCACCTGGGACCGGACCCGGAACGCGGTGCAGACGTTCAGCAGCTCTGAACTGAAGTTCGGGTACCGCGACTCCATCCTGAAGCAGGCCACGGTGGACGGCTCGCCGCGCTACGTGGTGCTGACCGTGGAGTTCCAGCTGCCCATCGGCCGGATGAGTGCACCCATCCGCTACGCCGAACTGGCCCGCGCCTTGGGAGTTGAACCCGGCAAGCGTGCCTATGCCAACGATGTCCGGCGTGAAGTGCTCCGCCTGCGGGCGTCCAAAGGCATGGTGCTGGACCCGGCAGACCGGGACACGTATTCCACCGGCTCCTTCTTCACCAACCCGGTGGTGCCCGTGGACGTGGCAGCCGGCCTGCCGGAGTCGGCACCGCAGTATCCTGCCGGCGTTGACGGGATGGTCAAGCTCTCCGCAGCCTGGCTGATCGACCAGGCCGGGTTCGGCAAGGGCTACGGCCTGGAACCGGACAGCGCCTCCGGCGGGCGGGCGTCCCTGTCCACCAAGCACACGCTGGCCATTACCAACCGCGGCGCAGCCAGTGCCAAGGACATCCTGGCGATCGCACGCGAGGTGCGGGACGGCGTCGTCGAACGCTTTGGCATTGAGCTGCACCCGGAACCGTTGCTGATCGGGCTGACACTTTAGGAGACCTGGGCCGGCATCTAGGATGGGGGCATGGCAGCGAACCGGGTAAGCCGCAGGACCATGGGAAGGCTCCGGCTGGCCGCGCAGGGTCTGCTCGGGCCCGGACGGCCGGGTTCAGTTGCCGGGGCGGTCCGCTGGATGACGGCCACCCAGGCGCAGGACCTGCAGGCGGCACTGCATGCCGTCGGCCTCCGGGTTCCCGGGGCCGGGCTGTCGGACGTCCGGGCGGCGCTGGAAACTGGGGAAATAGTCCGCTCCTGGCCGATGCGCGGAACCCTGCACCTGGTGGCGCCGGAGGACCTGTGGTGGATGCTGGGCCTCACAGCGGAACGTCTTCACCGCGTGGTCGCCGGCAGGCACCGGGAACTGGACATCACGTGGGCGGATATCGAGAAGTGCCGCGACGTGGCGTTGGAACATGTGGCCGGCGGCGGTTCAGTCAGCCGCAACGAACTCTTTGCCATCTTTGAGGCCGCGGGGCA
Organism: Pseudarthrobacter sulfonivorans; assembly: GCF_024391045.1. GTDB lineage: Bacteria > Actinomycetota > Actinomycetes > Actinomycetales > Micrococcaceae > Arthrobacter > Arthrobacter sulfonivorans_B. The sequence goes on along the minus strand of NZ_JANFCZ010000002.1, from coordinate 188,895 downwards.
GCCCACCACGGGCCAGCGGGGGATGCACATCCTGGGCTCGCTCTGCCGGCATGCGTGGCTGGTCCAGGGTCCGCTCGCGGGAAACCAGCAACTCCTGGTGGCCTTTGACGAATGGATCACGGAGTCGCGGGCCCTTGAGCGGCAGGAGGCCATCGCGGAGTTTGTGCTGCGCTATTTCCGGAGCCACGGGCCGGCCACGGTCCGCGATTTTGCCTGGTGGACGCAGCTTCCCCTGCCGGAGGTACGGGCCGCCCTGAACCAGGTCAGCGTGCACTTGGTGCAGCTTGAGTTTGGCGGGGATACCTACTGGATGTCGCCGGAGATAGCGGCGCTGCTCGACGACGGCGTGCCCGGCCAGCGGTCCGTGCTCCTGCTGCCCGGCTTCGACGAGTTCCTGCTCGGCTACCAGGACCGGAGCCTTGTCCTGGCGCCGGAGAATGCCAACAAGATCGTCCCGGGCGGCAACGGCGTGTTCAAGAAGACCGTCGTGGCCGGGGGAGAAGTGATCGGCACCTGGGCGCGCGCGGGCACCGGCCCGAGCGCCGCCGTCGTGCCTGAACTCTTCGACGAAGCCAGGCCCCTCGGTGCCGGTGCGCAGGCAGCGTTCGCCAAGGCCACCGGGCAGCACCTCGCGTTCCTCAACACCTGACCATTAACAGCAACGCGGGGTCACTTAAGGTGCCTCCGGAGCGCCGGATTGAGCGCTAAGTGACCCCGCGTTGCTGTTGTACGGGGGAGCGGCTGGGAGTTACAGGTTCCCTGTGGCGATGTTGAGCATTCGGCGCAGCGGCTCGGCGGCACCCCAGAGCAGCTGGTCGCCCACGGTGAACGCGCTGATATACTCCGGACCCATTTCCATCTTCCGGATGCGGCCCACAGGAATCTCCAGCGTGCCGGACGCGGCCACGGGCGTCAGGCCGGCCATGGAGTCTTCCTTGGTGTTGGGGATGACCTTGGCCCACTCGTTGTCAGCGGCCAGGAGGCTCTCGACCTCGGCCACGGACAGGTCTTCGCGCAGCTTGAGCGTCAGCGCCTGGGAGTGGGACCGCATGGCGCCGATCCGGATGCAGAGGCCGTCCATGATGATCCGGTTCTCGTCCGAGGTGCCCAGGATCTTGTTGGTCTCCACCCCGGCCTTCCACTCTTCCTTGGACTGGCCGTTGCCCAGGTCCGCGTCGATCCAGGGAATCAGCGAACCGGCCAGCGGCACGCCGAACTGGGTGGCGTCGATGTCGGTGCGCTGGTGCGCCAGGACCTTGCGGTCGATTTCGAGGATGGCCGACGCCGGGTCGTCCAGTTCCGAGCTGACCTCGGCGTTGAGCGTGCCAAACTGGCTGAGCAGCTCACGCATGTGCCGGGCGCCGCCGCCGGAGGCTGCCTGGTAGGTCATGGACGTGCCCCATTCGACGAGGCCGTTCTTGAACAGGCCGCCCAGGCCCATGAGCATGCAGGACACGGTGCAGTTGCCGCCGATGAAGTCCTTGGTGCCGTTGACCAGGCCCTTGTCGATGACGTCGCGGTTGATCGGGTCCAGCACGATGATGGAGTCGTCGTTCATCCGCAGGGTGGACGCGGCGTCGATCCACAGGCCGTCCCAGCCCCGGCCGCGCAGCTCGGTGTGCACCCGCTTGGTGTAATCCCCGCCCTGCGCGGTGACAATAATGGGCAGCTTCGCCAGGGCGTCGACGTCGAACGCGTCCTCGAGCGTGCCTGCGCCTTCAGCAAAGGAGGGCGCGGCACCTCCCGCGTTGGAAGTGGAGAAGAACACCGGGTTGATGTTGGCGAAGTCGCCTTCGTCCTGCATGCGCTGCATGAGGACGGAGCCGACCATGCCGCGCCATCCGACCAGGCCGACGGAGGGGGTAGCTGCTGTAGTCATTCGTACAGTTTAGACTTCGGAACCGGCACTCCGCAGTCGGTTACGTCACGGCCGGAGCGTGCGACGGCGGACCGGGGACGTCAGCTGCGGTTGTTTTCCTCCAGCACGGCAGCCTTCCGGGCCCGGAGCGCAAAAACGGCGCCGAACGCGAAGACCTGGGTCACGATCACCAGCACGATGGCGCCGGCGATTTTGTTGCCGCCCAGGATCATGGTCAGGCCCACAATGGCGGAGAGCAGTGCGAGCAACGGCAGGAGCATGTAGCCCAGCACAAACAGTGTTTCCGGTTTCTTCAACATCTCAGCCCTGCGTCCTAACCCATTTGGTAAACCTGTAGCGTGTCCCGTTCGCGGCCGTCAGCCACCCGTCCGGCGGGACAGCGGCGGCCGCCTCCCACGTTTCGTCGAGTTCGGGAGCGTAGGTGTCGCCGTCGGCCTCCACATCGATGGTGGTGACCACGGCGACGTTGGCCAGGTCCGTGGACTGGCGGAACACTTCGCCGCCGCCCAGGATCCAGACTGTTTCGCCGCCGTCGACGAACTGGGACTCGAGGAGCGCGTCATCCAGGGAGGGAACCACGACGGCGCCCTCCGCCTCGGGCGAATCCGCCCAGGTCTTCTGCCTGGTCACCACAATATTGGTGCGGCCAGGCAGCGGCCGGTACTTCTCCGGAAAGGACAGCCACGTCTTGCGGCCCATGATCACCGGGTGCCCCACGGTCAGCCGGGTGAAGTGCTTCATGTCTTCGGGCAGGTCCCACGGCATGTCGCCGTCCTTGCCGATCACGCCACCGGAAGTCTGCGCCCAGACGAGGCCGACGCCGGTCACGGTATCGGCAAGCTGCTCAGTGAAGGACTGCGGGTCTGCAGTATTCTCGGTGCTCATACGGCAATCGGGGCCTTAATCGTGGGGTGGTGCTGATAGCCCACCACTTCGAAGTCGTCCAGTGTGTAGTCGAAGATCGACGCCGGCTTCCGGGTGATCTTCAGCTGCGGATACTCATACGGTTCACGGTCCAACTGCTTCAAAACCTGGTCCATGTGGTTCTCATAGATGTGGACGTCGCCGCCGGTCCAGACAAACTCTCCCGGTTCCAAGCCGACCTGCTGCGCGATCATCAAGGTCAGCAGGGCGTAGGAGGCGATGTTGAAGGGCACGCCCAGGAACATGTCGGCGGAGCGCTGGTAGAGCTGGCAGGACAGTTTGCCGTCCGCCACGTAGAACTGGAAGAACGCGTGGCACGGCGGCAGCGCCATGTTCTTGAGTTCGGACACGTTCCAGGCGGACACGATGTGCCGGCGGGAATCCGGGTTGGACTTCAGGTTCTCCACCAGTTCGGCGATCTGGTCGATGTGGCCGCCGTCCGGGGTGGGCCAGCTGCGCCACTGGACGCCGTACACGGGCCCGAGCTCGCCCTCGGCGTCAGCCCATTCGTTCCAGATGGTCACGCCCTGGTCCTGCATCCACTTCGCGTTGGATTCGCCGCGCAGGAACCACAGGAGTTCCACCGCTACGGATTTGAAATGCACACGCTTGGTGGTGATCAGCGGGAAGTTTTCGGCCAGGTCGAAGCGGATCTGGCGGCCGAATACGCTGGTGGTTCCGGTGCCTGTGCGGTCGGATTTGTGGGTGCCATGGTCCAGCACATCACGCAGGAGGTCTTCATAGGGCGTCGGGATGCTCACGGCTAAAGTCTACCTTTGGGCGTTGGGGAGGGCCGTAACGGCGGACACGGCGCGGACGCAAATTATCGTGGTGTAAGCCATAAGCGCCAGCATGGGAACCCAAATTGCGGCGGGTCCGGCGAGCCCCAGCCAGCCCTGTATGGTCAGCCAGCTGACCAGAACGGCCAGGGCCGGGGTTATCGCGGCAAGGATCCGGCGGCCGGCATCGGCGTTGGCAGCGGCCAGTTCAGGATCCGGGTTTCCGGACCGACCTCCCTGCCTCGGCAGGAACCGGGGCTGCGCCGAAGGCTGCCGTAACGGCTAACAGAAGCAGCGACAGGGCGAACCAGAACCTGTTCCGGCGATTCGCGGGCATGGAATCCTGCTCCATCTTTAGCCTTTCCGTAACTGGCCGCGGACCAGGTCGAGCAGCAGTTCATCGGTGAGCCGGGCGTCACGCGCGGCTCTGAGTGTGCTGATCTGTGGGATCCGCTCGTACGGTGGAATTACCGCGCGCAGGTCCACTGAGATGCCGCCGTGCGCCGGGCGGGTCAGTCGTCGAACGGCTTGAACTGTTCCACAGCGACGATGCGGTTTTTGTTGCCCGCGGCGACGTGACACACCACCAGTTCCCCGGGGGAAAGGTACGGGTCGGCTGCCGGGAGGAGGGACCGCAAACGGCCCGGCATGTTCTTGCCCAGCTGCGCCAGGACGGTGGGCAGCGCCGGCCGGTGCGTGCAGACGGCCACCGGCTGCTGCTTGTCCAAAAGGGACTCAATGACGGCGGCCGTCTTCTTGGGGGTGCGGGCGTGCCGGTGTTCCGTCAGCGCGTCCACCAGTTTGACCTTAGCCCCCGACGCCCTCAAATAGGGCGCCACCGTTGACACGCAGCGCCGCCAGGGGCTTGTGACCACCCGCGGCGGCTGCCAGGCCTGCAGCAGCCGGCCGACGGCCTGCGCCTGCCGGATGCCGGTGGCCGCCAGCGGGCGCTCACCTTCGGCCTTGGTCCAGGACGAACGGGGCTTGGCTTTTGCATGGCGCACCACAATGAGCGGCCAGGTGTCCAGCTGGCCGTCTTTGTGGGCAGCGCGCAAATGGTCCAGGGGGACGACGTCGGACGGGTTGGACAGCATCCCGGCGGCGGTTTCGGGGGCGCACCAGACTACGCGGTCCACCTCCTTGCCGTCCGGAACCAGCTTGGCCCCGTTAACTTTGACCGCCCAGTAATGAACCACCTTGAGGCCGGAGGCCACGTGGTAGTGGATCGGCGGCAACGGAATGCCCAGCGGGGCTGACAGCCCGATCTCCTCGCGCACTTCACGCGCGGCGCACTCGGGAATGGTCTCGCCGGCGTCGATTTTGCCTTTGGGCCAGGACCAGTCATCGTACTGGGGCCGGTGGATCAGGAGGACCTCAAGGCCCCTCGAGTTGATCCGCCAGGGAATAGCCCCGGCGGCAACCACAGCAACCGCTTCGCCCGGATGGTCGGTCTGGTCTGCTACAAGGATGTCGCTCGACAACGCCCGGCCCTACCGCCGGCTCAGGCTGCGCTGGCGGTCACGCGATGCCAACAGCCAGGACTGGATGTCTTCAAGGGGCGTGCCGTCGTCGGCGATGTGGTGGCGGTTCCACATGCCCTCGTTGTTGAGGTGCCAACTGGCCGTCTCCGGATCCATGTACCGGCGCAGCAGGTCGAGGACGTAGGTGATGTCGTCCGGGTTGGCCAGTTGCACCAGCGCCTCCACCCTGCGGTCCAGGTTACGGTGCATCATGTCGGCCGAGCCGATGTAGACCACGTGGTCCCCGCCGTTGGCGAAGGCGAACACCCGGGAGTGCTCCAGGAAGCGGCCCAGCACGGAACGCACGGTGATGTTCTCGCTGAGGCCGGGGACGCCGGGACGCAGCGAGCAGATGCCGCGAACAATGACGTCCACCATCACCCCTGCCTGGGAAGCCCGGTAGAGGGAATCGATAATGGCCTCGTCCACCATGGAGTTGACCTTGATCTGCACCCGTGCGGCCAGGCCGGCGCGGGCGTTGCGGATTTCGGTTTCGATCCGGTCGATCAGCCCGGAGCGGACGGAGCGGGGAGCCACGAGCAGTCGCTTGAACGTGGACTTGGGGGCGTAGCCGGACAGCTGGTTGAACAGCTTGGACAGATCCTCGCCCACCTGCTCGTTGGCTGTCAGCAGGCCAAGGTCCTCGTAGTAGCGGGCCGTGCGGGGGTGGTAGTTGCCGGTGCCGATGTGGCAGTATCGGCGAAGCCCGTCCACTTCCTGACGGACCACGAGGGACAACTTGCAGTGCGTCTTCAATCCCACAATGCCGTACACCACGTGGACGCCGGCCTGTTCGAGCTTGCGTGCCCAGGAGATGTTGGCCTGTTCATCGAACCTGGCCTTGATCTCCACCAGGGCCAGGACCTGCTTGCCCGCCTCGGCGGCGTCGATGAGGGCGTCCACGATCGGGGAGTCGCCCGACGTCCGGTACAGGGTCTGCTTGATTGCCTGGACCTTGGGGTCCGCCGCGGCCTGCTCCAGGAATGCCTGCACCGATGTGGAGAAGGAGTCGTAAGGGTGGTGGAGCAGGATGTCGCGGCGCCGCATGGCCGAGAAGACGTTCGCGGCCTTGGATGTCTCGGATTCGTTGAGGAACCGCGACGTGTGCGGCATGTGCTTCGGATAGTGGAGGTCTGCACGGTCGATGCCCGCAATGACGGACAACCCGCGGAGGTCCAGCGGCGCGGGAAGCGAGTATACCTCTGACTCTTCCACTCCGAGCTCGCGGATCAGCAGCGCGCGGATGTTCGGGTTGATGTCGTTGCTGACTTCGAGGCGGACGGGCGGGCCGAACCGGCGGCGCAGCAGTTCCTTCTCGAGCGCCTGGAGCAGGTTCTCGGCGTCGTCCTCTTCAACTTCGAGGTCCTCGTTGCGGGTCACACGGAAGATATGGTGCTCCAGCACCTCCATGCCGGCGAACAGCTTGTCCAGGTGGACGGCGATGACTTCTTCCAGGGCGATGAAGCGTGCCACGCGCCCGGCAATGGCGCCGGCGCGCGGACCGTCGATGGAAATCAGCCGGGGGAGCTGGTCCGGAACCTTGAGGCGCGCGAAGAGCTCCTTGTCGCTGACAGGGTTGCGCACCACGACGGCGAGGTTCAGCGACAGTCCCGAAATGTACGGGAAGGGGTGGGCGGGGTCGACGGCGAGCGGCGTCAGGATGGGGAAGACCTTCTCCGCGAACATCGCGCTGAGCTGCTGCTTGGCGGCGTCATCCAGTTCTTCCCAGTGCATCAGGTGGATGTGCTCGTAGGCCAGGGCCGGCCGGATCTGTTCCGCGTAGACCTGGGCGTGGCGCTGCTGGAGGCGGTGGGCCTCATCGCCGATCTTTTCGAGGACCTCCACGGGGCTGAGGCCGGCGGGGGAGGGCACTGCGAGGCCGGTGGCGATTCGCCGCTTGAGGCCGGCCACGCGGACCATGAAGAATTCGTCCAGGTTGGACGCGAAAATGGAGAGGAAAGCGACCCGTTCCAGCAGGTGGAGGGTGGGGTCCTCGGCCAGCTCCAGGACCCGGGAGTTGAAGGCAAGCCAGCTCAGCTCACGGTCCAGGAAACGGTCGGGCCGGATGTCGCCTTCCGGCACGAGGTTGGGCGCAAACTCCGGAATGTCGATCCGGTCCTGGGTGGCGCGCGATGCCGGAACTTCCGATGAACCAAAACGGGCCCGCGCAGGTTTTGAAGCACTCTTGGACGTGGCTGTTCCCGCGGGTTCCGGTTTCATGGTGTCTCCTCTTACCTGGCGCTTGATGCTGGCCCACGGCCGGCGCGGTTCCCTAACAACCTTACAAGCAATCCGGGCCCGCGGACCCTGTACTTTGGGCAGGCGCGGGCCTTTCATCCGGCGAGTGGGATAACTCACCCACGGGCGCTAAACCGTGGCCAACGGCCCGTACTGCACGTCCATGTCCCAGCGCGTGAAACCCAGGCCGCGGTAGAGGGCCACAGCCGGCGCGTTGTCCGCATCCGTGTAGAGCATGACGGCATTGAGCCCCAAACCCTGCAGGTGCCTGATCCCGGCAACGGTGAGCGCCTTGCCCAAGCCCATGCCCTGTGCGGCGGGGGTGACCCCCACCGCGTACACTTCACCGATTGCCGGGTGGGCGCCGTGCCGTGGGTGGACCTTGGTCCAGTGGAAACCCAGCAGCTTGCCGTCCGCGTCCACGGCCAGCAGGAAGCCTGCGGGATCGAACCAGTCCTCGGCCATCCGGGCGTCCAGGTCCGCGCGGGTCAGCGATCCCTGTTCAGGGTGGTGGGCGAAGGCGGCACGGTTCGCGGCAAGCCAGCCGTCCTCGTCCCGGCCAGGCACAAAGGCGCGGAGCGTGACACCGTCCGGGAGTCCGACGTCGGGCAGTTCAGCGGTGGCGGTGGTCAGCCGCATCTTCCAGAGCTCCCGCACGGGGCCGTAGCCGTACCGGGCGGCCAGGTCCGCCGCCGCCTCATGATTGCCGTGCGACCAGGCCTTCAGGCCATCCAGGCCGCGCTCCGACTTCAGCGCCCCCACCAGGCGGTCCGCCACGCCCTGGTTGCGGTAGCTGGGGTGGACCGCAATCTCCACTACCCCGCTGCCGTCAGCTTCCTCCACCACCACGGCGAAGCCGGCCAGATCCTGGCCGGAGGAGGGGTCAGAGTCCTCGTCCGGGGCGTAGAGGGCGAGGGTCAGGAGGGAATGCTCGGCGGAATCCCCGGCGCGGAGCGTCACCACGGTCTGTTCGGAGAGCGACGGGTTGCCGTCGGATTCTTCCGCGGCTGCCAGGAGCCCCAGGCAGTCCTTCAGCAATTGCTCGTCCACACCGCCGTGGACAACAAGGACGGGCCATTTTTCCGGGTGTGCAGGACTCATGAAGCTAGGCTATACGTCCGGACCGGAACGCGCAGACTTGATGGCGCCCCGGCGGTTACGTATAGTCGTTACCTCACCCGGCAGGAAACTGGCGGGAGCGAGGGGGATCCACCAGTGGGGTGGCCTCGATACGTTCGACCCGTATGTCCTCCACGAACAGGCAAACATAGGGCAGCCCCGGACCATTGGTCCGGGGCTGCCCTATGCTATGGGGGATGCTGGCCCTCAGGCCTCGGTCAGTTCGTCTTCCTGCTGCCGCACCAGGGTGAGGCGGTAGCCCACGTTGCGGACCGTGCTGATCAGGTTTTCGTGGTCCGCGCCGAGTTTGGCCCGGAGGCGGCGGACGTGGACGTCAACGGTGCGCGTGCCGCCGTAATAGTCATAGCCCCACACTTCGGTGAGCAGTTGCTGGCGGGTAAAGACGCGGCCGGGGTGCTGGGCCAGGTACTTGAGGAGTTCGAACTCCTTGAACGTCAGGTTCAGGGGTGCACCGTTGACGCGGGCCGTGTAGCTGGCCTCATCGATGACCACGCCTGCTGCCCGGATCTCCGTCGGAGCATCCTCCTGCTCGGGGACAGCCCGCGCCACGGACAGCCTGATGCGCGCTTCCACTTCGGCCGGACCGGCGGAGTCCAGCACGATGTCGTCCACAGCCCATGCCGACGAAACCGCAGCCATGCCGCCTTCGGTCAGGATCAGGACGAGCGGTGCGCTCAGTCCGGTGGCCTTGAGCAGCTGGGTGAGCGAGCGGGCGCCCACCAGGTCTTTGCGGGCATCCAGCAGCACGATGTCGCAAGGATCCGTCTCCAGCAGGGCGGTGGGCTCGGCGGCGAGGATATGCACGCGATGATTCAGTAATTCGAGGGCAGGCAGGATGTCCACCGATGACCCGGTGCTGTTCGTCAATAGCAGGATGTGCGACATTGTTCCTCCAAGGGGCGTCCGCGCATCTTCGGGCGACTGAACCGGGTTCTCACCGGCTGGAACCATCCCCCTGCCACGATTTGGGCCGGCAAAAAACTGTCCGGCCGGCAACCGTTGCAGGAAGCGTAGCTGAACTCTGAGTATACCGAACGGCGTTCCCGCGAACAGGGGTTCCGTTCCTGCGGAGCTTCGTTTTGCGACATATCCGAGTCACATAAGGCAGGATTGAGCCGTGGGGCAGAATGCCCTCCCGCGGAGCTCAGGGCCGCCGGGCGATAGCCAGAATGGGAATGCAATCAATTGAGTGCAGTGTCGAAGCGGCGGACCGGAAGTGCCGGAAACAGCGTGAGCGGGGACGAGCAGGCTGAGGCGCGGTCCTTGGGCTCCTGGGTCATTGGCCTTGTTGGCGTGGCCGGGCTCGCGGCGATCATCACCGGCGTGTACATATCCCGTGAGACCCTCGTAGGCGTCGCCTGCGTCATCGCCTTGGCCGTGGGAATCGGTTGGCCCCACTTCCTCCGCATTCCGGCGAAGAAGACCCTGGCCGCTGTCATCGCGCTCCCCGGCATCGGATCCGCAATCGCGGCCGGCATGGTCCCGGCCCCGGGGTTCCTGGACTGGACGCCCGCGTTCATGGCGCTGGGGATGATGGCCGTCTTTCTGGTGCAGCTCATCCGCGGCACCGGCCAGGCCCAGCGGCTGGAATCCACCCTGGGCTGCTGCGCCGGGGTACTCCTTTCCTGCCTCGGTGCCGGATGGATTGCCGGTGCCCGGTTCAATGGTGTGCGCGAAATGGTGATCGTGGCGGCCATCAGTGCCGCCGTCGCCCTCTTTGCCGGACTGATCCGCTGGCCGGACAGGGTGGTTGCTCCCTTGGGCATCGTCCTGGCGGGACTTGCGGGCCCGCTCGCGGGCCTGGTCTTCTCCGACCTGGCCGTGCTGCCGGCCGCGATCTTCGGGGTGGTGGTGGGGGCCGTCCTGGTCAGCTTCCGCCGGCTCGTCACACTCCGCGGCGCTCCGCTGAATCTCGCCGCGGCCCTTAGCATGGGTCTGGCGCCCGTTTCCGCTGTGGGCTCCCTTGCGTACTTCATAGACAAACTACTCATCTACTAACGGTTAGGATGGCATCATGTCCGTACTTGCATTTGAAATCTTCTTCCTTGTCCTGCTCGGCGTCGCCAGCCTGTCCATGGCCTGGTTCGCCGGCTTTGTGGTTTACCGCCTGTTCAAAGGCCAGAAGTAAACCCTGTCCCAAAGCCAGCTAGCGATTTCCTGAGGTAATTGTTGTGCCGATAGAGATTCCTACAGACCTGACACCGGAACTGGTCCCGCTTTCATGGCTCATTGGTGAGTGGGAGGGCAGCGGCCGTCTCGGCACCGGCGATGAGGATTCGGAGCATTTTGTCCAGCACGTTTCCTTCACGCACAACGGGCTGCCGTACCTGCAGTACCGTGCGGAGAGCTGGTTGGCAGACGACGACGGAACCCGCCTTCGGCCGCTGACCGTTGAGACCGGTTTCTGGGCACTTGAGCGCAAACAGCTGGATGCCGACGGCGGCCCGGGCCTGATTCCGGCGGATATTGTTCCGGCACTCAAGAGCGCCGACGAGGTCGAAGCCCTGCGCAACCAGGACGGCGGCTTCGACATCTCCGTTTCGATTGCGCATCCCGGGGGTATCTCCGAGCTCTACTACGGGCAGATCAAGGGCCCGCAGATCCAGCTCACCACTGACATGGTGATGCGCGGAAGCCACTCCAAGGATTACAGCGCCGCCACACGGATTTTCGGCCTGGTGGACGGGAACCTGCTCTGGCGCTGGGACGTGGCCGCGGGCGGGGCCGAGAAGCCAGGCAGCGGCCTTGAGGCGCACGCTTCGGCGTTCCTGAAGAAAGTCTCCTGACGCAGCCTCCTGTTTCACCGGCCATCAGTAGACTTGGCTTTTACAGCCTCGTCCGCGCGGGCCGGCCCGTGCCGCTGAACCAGGGAGCATCATGGCTGCATCGCAGAACTCCGCCGATTACTCGGACCTGAAGGCGCTGTACTTCAACGGGACGCTGAAGCGGTCCCCGGAGACCAGCAACACCGGCGGCCTCATCGAGGTCAGCCGCCTCATCATGGAAAAGCAGGGCGTCAGCACGCGGGTGATCCGGACAGTGGATCATGACATCGCCAGTGGCGTGTATCCGGACATGACCGAGCGCGGCTGGGCAACCGACGAGTGGCCCCTGCTGTACCCGGCCGTCCAGGAAGCCGACATTGTGGTGGTGGCCGGCCCCATCTGGCTGGGTGACAACTCGTCGCAGACCAAGAAGCTCATTGAACGCCTCTACGCCCACTCCGGCCAGCTCAACAGCAAAGGCCAGTGGGCGTTCTACCCCAAGGTTGGCGGCTGCCTCATCACCGGCAACGAAGACGGCATCAAGCACTGTTCCATGAATGTCCTCTACAGCCTCCAGCACATCGGCTTCACCATCCCGCCCCAGGCCGACGCCGGCTGGATCGGACCCGTGGGTCCCGGCCCGAGCTACCTGGACGAGGGTTCCGGCGGCCCAGAGTCCGATTTCACGAACCGCAACACCACCTTCATGACCTGGAACCTGCTGCATCTTGCGCGGATCCTCAAGGACGCCGGCGGCATCCCCGCCTACGGCAACCTGCCCGAAGAGTGGAAAGCCGGCACGCGCTTCGATTTCGAAAACCTGGAATACCGCTAGTCCCCACCCGCACCCTGACCTCGCAAGCTCGGCCAGGGAACCCGGCGGCCGTGGCCCCAACCCGGAATACCCACCAACCCAAGGACGTTGCCCCCAGTATGACTACCCCCAGCCCACTCCTGTCGCGCCCTGGCGCCGTCGAGGGCGCCGGCGCGGACGCCGGCGTCGCAGCCCACTACGGTGAGCCGCTGCGCGAGCAGCGTGGCCTCGCGGCCGGAACCGCCGTCGTCGACCTTTCCCACCGCGGCGTGGTGACCGTCAGCGGCCCGGACCGGCTCAGCTGGCTGAACACCCTGTCCTCGCAGCAGGTCACCAACCTGCAGCCGGGCGAATCCAGCGAACTGCTGCTGCTCAGCATCCAGGGGAGGATCGAGTTTGATGCGCGGGTAGTGGACGACGGCGGGACCACCTGGCTGATCGTTGAGGCGGCCGAGGCTGCCCCGCTGGCTGAGTGGTTGAACAAGATGAAGTTCATGCTGCGGGTGGAGGTCAACGACGTTTCCGCCGATTGGGCCGTGCTCGGGTCCACTGCCGCTGTGGAGGAGTGGTCCGGGCTGCTGTCATGGACGGACCCGTGGCCGCACGTGGGTGCCGGCGGCTACTCATATGCCGTGGTTCCCGAGGAAGGACACCCCGGCGCGGACCGGCCCTGGATCGAGTACCTGGTGCCCGCGGCCGACCTGGAACAGACAGTGGGGGACCGCCCGCTGGCCGGGATGCTGGCAGCCGAAGCCCTCCGCGTCGCCGCCTGGCGCCCCCGGCTCGGCGCCGAAACCGACGATAAGACCATTCCGCATGAACTGGATCTCCTCCGCACCGCGGTGCACCTGGCCAAGGGCTGCTACAAGGGCCAGGAAACCATTGCCCGGGTGCACAACCTCGGCCACCCGCCGCGGCGCCTGGTGTTCCTGCAGCTGGACGGGTCCCAGCACACCATGCCGGCACCGGGCAGCCAGGTCCTGCTGGGCGAGCGCAAGGTAGGCACGGTCACCTCCGTGGCGCAGCACTACGAAATGGGCCCGATTGCCTTGGCCGTCATCAAGCGTTCCGTGGCGCCGGATGAAATACTGACCGTGCTGGACGGCGAGGAACCCTACACCGCCGCCCAGGAAGTGATCGTTGCGCCCGACGCCGGCCAGGTAGTCGGGCGCCAGACAGGATTCCTCAGGGGGACCCGCTCATGACCGCTAACTCCGCGCCCGACGAAGAAACCCTCGCGCTGGCAGAGAAACTTTTCCAGGCCGCCCGGGACGGGGACACGGCGCTGCTGGGGGCATACATTGACGCCGGCGCCCCGGCTTCCATGACCAACGCCGCCGGTGATTCACTGCTGATGCTTGCCGCGTATCACGGCCACGCCGAGACGGTGCGGCTGATCCTGCAACACGGCGCCGAGGCCAACCAAGCCAATGACCGCGGCCAGACCCCGCTCGCGGGCGCCGCGTTCAAAGGTTACACAGATGTATCCCGGGTCCTGCTCGAGGCGGGTGCCGACCCCGACGCCGGCACGCCTTCAGCCCGGGACGCTGCTCAGATGTTCGCGAGGACAGAGATCCTCAACCTTTTGGAAAGCTGACCTTTGGAAAATGTAGCAAGGCCGTGGCCCGCCCTCTGGTCTCTCGTGATCGGGTTCTTCATGATCCTGATCGACACCACCATCGTCTCCGTGGCCAACCCCAGGATCATGGAAGGCCTCAATGCGGACATCAATTCCGTTATCTGGGTGACCAGCGCGTACCTCTTGGCGTACGCCGTCCCGCTGCTCATCACCGGCAGGCTGGGCGACCGTTTCGGCCCCAAGAGGCTCTACCTTGCAGGGCTGGTGCTCTTCACCCTCGCCTCGCTGTGGTGCGGCCTGTCTGGTGACATCAGTACCCTGATCATGGCCCGCGTCCTGCAGGGCCTCGGTGCGGCCGTGATGACGCCGCAAACCATGGCAGTCATTACCCGGATTTTTCCGCCCGACCGTCGCGGCGCAGCCATGGGCATCTGGGGGGCAACGGCCGGCGTGGCCACCCTCGTGGGGCCCATCCTGGGCGGTGTCCTGGTGGACGGCCTCGGCTGGGAGTGGATCTTCTTCATCAACATTCCGGTGGGCGTGGTCGGCTTCATCCTGGCGTGGCGGTTCGTCCCGTCCCTCAGCACCCACCCGCACAGGTTCGACATTCCTGGTGTGCTGCTCAGCGCCGTCGGCCTCTTTTTGCTGGTTTTCGGCATTCAGGAGGGCGAGACCTACAACTGGGGGACCATCACCGGGCCCATCACGGTGTGGGGACTCATCATTGCCGGCATCGCCGTCCTGGTGGCGTTCGTCCTGTGGCAGCGGTTCAACAAGGGCGAGCCGCTGCTGCCCCTGGGACTCTTCAAGGACCGCAATTTCTCGCTGGCCAATATCGGCATCACCACCGTCGGGTTCACCGTCACGGCCTTTAGCCTGCCCCTGATCTTCTACTACCAGGTGGTCCGCGGCCTGACGCCCACCCAGTCCGCGCTGATGATGGTTCCCATGGCGCTGATCTCCGGCGGTCTTGCGCCGGTGGTGGGAAAGATCATTGACCGGGTCAATCCGAAATACATCACAGCCACCGGGCTGACGCTTATGGCCGTGGCACTCTTTTGGAACTCAGCCCTCATGCATCCGGATACGCCCATCTGGCTGTTCCTGCTGCCGAGCGCCGTGCTGGGGTTCGCCAACGCCGGCATCTGGGCTCCGCTGAGCACAACGGCCACCCGGAACCTCCCGCCGCGCCAGGCCGGTGCCGGGTCAGGCGTCTACAACACCACCCGGCAGATCGGCGCGGTGCTGGGCAGTGCCGCCATCGCCGTGCTGATCCAGGCGCGGCTTGCAGCCGAGCTGCCGCCGGCCCCCGGCGGCGCAGGCGGTGCGAGCCCCATGTCCTTCGGCGGAACCTTGCCTGAGGCACTGCATGAAGGATTTTCGACGGCGATGGGCCAGTCCATCCTCCTGCCCGCCGCAGTGATCCTGTTGGGCACCGCCGTGGCACTGTTCTTCGCCAAGCCGAAGGCTGTTCACGGCTGGGGTGCGTCCCCGGCCGCCGCGACGGCCGGGGAAGCTCCGGAAGGCGCCACCCGGTCCGCATAGCGCGGGCCACGCAACGACGGACCGCGGGCTCTCTGGGCCCGCGGTCCGTCGCCGCTCGTTGCCGGAGGCGTCAGCCCAGCTGAACGCTCGTTTGGATGCCGCCGGCGGTGAGGCCCAATTTCCGGGCCAGCGCGACGGCGCCGGTATTGCTGACTTCCGCACGCCACTGGACGGTCAGGCCGGCTGCAAGGGCTTCATGAACCGCGATTGACGCCGCCAGGGAGCCAAGCCCCCGGCGCCGCCACTCGGGGTCCACCAGCACGCCAAGGTGGGCCAGCAGGCCCTCCCATTCGGCGTAGGCACCGCACGCCACCGGCACCTGCCGGCCATCCACCTCATGCAGGATGGTGTAGCGGTATTCGAGCTCGGACAGGCCCACTTCGTTGACGTCGTCCGGCGGGCACAGCCCTTCCAGCTCAATTGCCTCAGGGTTGCCGTGGGACACGGTCAGCTCCTCCGACGGCTGGCGCAGCGGCAGGTCGTCGGCGAAGAACAACGCGGCAGCACCCAGGCCGTGGCCCCCGTGAGCCCGTGTCAGCGTCAGGAGGGTCACGTGCTGGGCCATCTCGTCATCCGGGATGTCCGCGGCGGCGTCAATCAGCCACTGCGGACCCACCAGCGCAGAGCTGCCGAACAGCCTGACGAACTCCACTGTCCTGGCCGTTTCGTCGGCCCTGACCACGCGCTCCCCGGAAGACAGGGACGTGCCGAAAGCGTCGTCGTCGAGCCCCAGATGCCGGGCCCAAGCGAGCTGGATAATGGCGGCGGATCCGGGGTCAAGAGTCATATCCCCAGCCTAGGGGGAGTGCGCGGCTCAGCCGAACAGGACGGCGGCCTCGTCGTACCGGTTCTGCGGGACGGTCTTGAGCTGGCCCAGGGCCTTCTCAAAGCCGACGTGCTCGATGTCGGTGCCCTTGAGTGCCACCATGGTCCCCCAGTAACCCTCCACCACCGAGTCGATCGCGGCCATGCCCAGGCGGGTGGCCAGGACACGGTCGAAAGCCGACGGTACGCCGCCGCGCTGGATGTGCCCCAGGATCGTTGCCCGGGTTTCAATTCCGGTGCGGGCCTCAAGTTCGGGGGCAAGCTGGTCCGCGATGCCGCCCAAGCGGGGCCGCCCGAAGGTGTCCAGGCCGCGCTCGGAGTGGGGGGATTCCATGTGCTCCGGAACGAAGCCCTCGGCCACCACCACCAGCGGTGCACGCCCGCGGTCATGGGCTTCCTGGACCCACTCGGTGATCTGTTCGATGCTGACCTTCTGCTCCGGGATGAGGATGGCATGGGCGCCGGCTGCCATCCCGGCGTGCAGGGCGATCCAGCCCACGTGACGGCCCATGACCTCGGCGATCATGCAGCGGTGGTGGGACTCGCCGGTGGTGCGGAGGCGGTCGATGGCCTCGGTGGCGATCTGCACGGCGGTGTCGAACCCGAAGGTGTAGTCGGTGGCGTCGAGGTCGTTGTCCACGGTCTTGGGGACGCCCACGATCTTGAGGCCGGCGTCGGTGAGCCGCTTCGCCGCGGCCAGGGTTCCCTCGCCGCCGATGGCGATGATGGCGTCGATGCCGAGCCGGTCCATGTGGGCCTTGATGACCTCGGGGCCGCCGCCGTTTTCGAAGGGGTTGGTGCGCGAGGTGCCCAGGATGGTGCCGCCCTGCTTGGCGATGCCCCGGACCATGGTGCGGGGGATGTCGATGATGTCGCCTTCAACCACACCGCGCCAGCCGTCCAGGAAACCCACGAATTCGTGGCCGTGGATGGCGATGCCCTTGAGGACCGCGCCGCGGATCACGGCGTTCAGTCCGGGGCAGTCCCCGCCGCTGGTGAGGATTCCAATTTTCATGTCTCTGCTCAAATCCTGGTGTTAAGGGGGTTACGGGCAGAGCGCCACGCTGAGCTCACCTAGATTGTAGTCGGCCGTGTGCGTTACGACACAAGCCGGATACAAAAGGTGCCCGGTCCGAAGGGTTTCTTCGGACCGGGCACCTGCGTTTCAACGGATCTGCGCCTAGGGTTCCGCGTCAGCTGACGGACCGGCGGGCCAGGAATTTCTCCAGGATGATGCTGTTGCCCTGGTCCGGAAGGATCAGCCATGCCGCGATATAGAACACCACGGCCGGCCCTGGCAGGAGACAGAAGACCAGGAAAGCGATCCGCACGAACGCCGCGTCCACGTTCAGCTTGGCCGCAAGGCCGCCGCACACACCTCCCAGCCAGCGTTCGGGCCCGCGCTTCAGGCCGAAGCCCCTGACGATGCTGAAGAACTTGTCCATGGTTCAAGACTTCCCTGTTGTGGAGTGGTTGTCACGTTTCCGGGCTGAAAGGAGGCCGCCGATCACCAGTGCCGCCCCGGCCCCGATCATGAGCCCGATGACCACGTAGGTGCCGTTCAGGGCCACGACGCCCAACTGGGCGACGATGATGAGGGCTGCGAGTGCCATCACGATGAGGCTCCAGACGATGGTGCCCACACGGGCGGCTGGCTGCTGCGGTGCGTCGGCCGCGGACTGGCCTGCCGCCGTCGTGCTTTCCGACTTGTGTGAATCCGGTGCCGGATCGAAGCTGCTCATGTCAGTTTCCTTCCTGGATGGTGATGTTGCTGAAGGTGCCGCCGATCTGGACGATCAGGCTGGCTCCGGGCTTGTCGGTGTTGTAGTTGCTTTCGCGGGTGGTGATTCCGCTGCGGCTGCCGGCGCCTTCATGGATGTTTCCCATGGTCATGTCGGCCCGCACCTTGACGGGGACGTCCTTCGGGATGACCACGGTGACGTTGCTGGCAGTTACGTCGAGGGGAACCACGACGTCGGACACCAGCGGGGCGGCGTGCAGACCGGTGAGGTCAAGGGTGCCGCGTCCCCCGGTGACGTTGTAGCCGTCCTCGGCCTGCGTGATGCTCGCCGGCGTCCAGCTCACGTCGGTGAAGCGGACCCTGTCGCCATTGCCCACGACGTTGAAGATGCCGCCGATGATGAGGGCCACCACGGCGAAAAAGCCGAGGATGCCGGACGTTCTTCCGCGGAGTCCCGCGATGAGGATGCCCAGGCCGATGACGGCTGCACCGCTGGCCCAGACGATGGCGTTGGCCGAGGCGCCGAGGTTTATCGCGTGCACGGCATCGAGGGCTTTCAGGCCGCCGCCCACCAGGAGCGCCGCACCGGCGGTGACCGCCACGGCAGGGGCGCCGGGGCCGGAGGGACGCACCCGGGGTGCCTGGGCGGGGCCCGGTGCCGGGTAGTTGCCACCGCCGCTGTAGCCGCCATAGGAGCCGGTGTCCGTCGCAGCGTCGTAGGGCGTGGTGTAGGGCGCCGTGGGGTAGGTGGTTCTCGGGTAGGGGGCCGTGAAGGCGGCATCTCCGCCCGGGCTGGCGGTCCGGGGCGCGGCATTCATGGGTGCTCCGTTCCTGGCTTTGTTCCGTTGGGTGAGGTAGTAGATGAGGTAAACGGCGCCGCCCACCCAGAAGACGGTCCAGAGGAATCCGCCGAAGCCGTCGTGGCTCCAGCCCCAGAAGCCGCCGCCGAGGCCGGTAAAGCCGAGCACGGTGGTGATCAGCGCGCCCGTCATGCCGCCCGACCAGCGGCCTGCGCCGGCCTCTTGGACGTGGATGCGCCCGTCGGGCTCGGGGAGGAAGGCCCAGGCCAGGCCGTAGAGGAGGACACCGATTCCGGCGAAGAGGGTCAGGACGATAAAGATGCCGCGGACGATCAGGGGGTCGATGCCCATCCGGTGTGCGATGCCGCTGGCGACGCCGCCGATCCAACGGTCCCGGCCGCGGTAGATGCCGTGGCTCCGGATCCAGGGGAAGAATTCAGTCGGCTGGCCGGGTGCCTGCGCCCCGGCGTACTGGCCTGCGGCCGGGGGCGGCGGCAGGAGGGGTTCGGTGGGCTGGTCCGGTCCGCCTGGTGGTACGGGTTCGGTGGACTGGCCGTCATCGGGGGTGGGGGTCTGCGAGTTCATACTTCGATCCTGCCGCCAGCGCGGCCCGGGCTCTACTGGGGAACACCCTGACTCGTCCCTGAGTGACCCCCGGTTCCGGCCGGAACCCGGCCCGGGGGACCCTGATCCGTGCTTGGATTGACTCATGACCACCGCATTTACCCGCCCTCCGCTGGTCCGCAGCACGGACCGCGTCATCGCGGGCGTGTGTGCCGGCCTCGCGGCTCATCTGGGCTGGCCGGTGCGAAGTGTCAGGATCGGCATGGCGCTCGCGACGCTCGCCGGCGGTGCCGGGCTGGCGTTCTATGCATGGCTATGGATCATGGTCCCCACCGCGGACGAAAGCGCCCGGCGGAATGCCCGGCGCCCGGCGTCGCCCATTGCCCCCGCGGTGAGCATCGCACCCGAGCCAGGAGCGGTGCCGCACTTTCCCGGCCATTCGCCGTCGGCGTCCCTGTGGGGAACGCCCGACGCCGGCGCTTCCGGGGCGCGGGTGCCTTTCGGCGCGGGGACGGCCGGTGCTGCTGTCCCGGCCTCTGCTGTCGCGCCCGCTGCGGCCCGGCCGCAGGCCGACCCCCGTGGGGCCGCCGACACGGCGGCCCCACGGCCGCCGTGGTTCAACGTCCGGGGCGTGCCCTATGGCAAGGAGATCCTGCTGGGCGCCGGGCTGCTTCTGGTTGCCGGCATCATGATTGCCCAGCTCCTCGGCGTGGATGTGCCGTTGGGGACGCTCATTCCCGCCGCCGCCGTGCTGGGCGGTGCAGCCATCGC
The DNA here is from genome assembly GCF_024391045.1 of Pseudarthrobacter sulfonivorans. GTDB lineage: Bacteria > Actinomycetota > Actinomycetes > Actinomycetales > Micrococcaceae > Arthrobacter > Arthrobacter sulfonivorans_B. Next base: position 169,011 of record NZ_JANFCZ010000002.1, on the reverse strand, counting down.
CTGGATGCAGCTCGACGAAAGCCGGCGTGCGGGGCTGGTGGACAAAACCAAGGCGGACCAGGCCGGTGGCTGGGGGCGCCTTGCTGCCGGGCTGGCGCTGGTGGTCGCGGGTGTGCTGGTGATGGTTTCCGGCTCCGGATCATGGGAACAGACCTGGCTGGCGCTGCTGGCATCGGTGGCGGTCCTGGGCGGGGTGGTGCTGGTGCTGCTGCCGTGGGCATTGAAATTCTGGCGGGACCTGGAAGCGGAGCGCTCGGGCAGGATCCGTGAAACCGAGCGGGCCGAGATCGCTGCGCACCTGCACGACTCGGTGCTGCAGACCCTGGCCCTTATCCAGCGCCGCGCCGCCAATGAGCATGACGTGGTCCGCCTGGCCAGGGCGCAGGAGCGTGAACTGCGGGGCTGGCTGTTCCAGGATCCGGGCAAGGAAGCAGGCCAGCTCTCGGACCGGATTAAGGCGGCGGCCGCCGAAGTGGAAGACCTCCTTGGCAACGCCGTGGAGGTGGTCAGCGTGGGGGACACCGCCATGACCGAAGCCCACGAAGCCCTGGTCCAGGCCTGCCGCGAGGCGATGCTGAATGCCTCCCGGCACGGCGGTGGAACCGTTTCCGTGTACCTTGAGGTTTCGGACGGCCGCGCCGACGTGTTCATCAAGGACCGCGGACCCGGCTTCGACCTGAACGACGTTCCCGAGGACCGCCTGGGCGTCAGGGAATCAATCGTCGGCCGCATGAAACGCCACGGGGGGACCGCCGCCATCACCAGCACCCCCGACGGCACCGAGGTGCGTTTGGGCTTGCCGGCGCGTCAGCCGGACAAAGTGTTTCGGCCGGACAACGGAGAAGGAAGATAATGAACAACGCTCATGGCACCGGGACCAGCCGGCCGGCGCAGTCCGTACGGGTAGTGATTGTGGACGATCACGCCATCTTCCGGTCCGGGCTTAAAGCCGACCTCGACGCCAGCATCCAGGTGGTGGGCGAGGCCGCCACCGTGGAGCAGGCCATCGCGGTGATCGCCCGGGAACAGCCCGAGGTGGTGCTCCTGGACGTGCATCTCCCCGGCGGCCTGGGCGGCGGCGGGCGTGAAGTGATCGCCGGCTCCGCGGCGCTCCTGGGGTCCACCAAGTTCCTGGCGCTGAGTGTGTCGGACGCCGCCGAGGACGTGGTGGCCGTCATCCGTGCCGGAGCCCGCGGGTACGTCACGAAAACCATTTCCGGCGCCGAAATCACGGACGCCGTGTTCCGCGTAGCCGGGGGAGACGCCGTCTTTTCACCCCGTTTGGCCGGTTTTGTGTTGGACGCCTTCGGCACCGCCCCGGCTGACATCGCCGACGACGAACTCGACAAGCTCTCGGCCCGTGAACTCGAGGTAATGCGTCTGATCGCCCGCGGCTACAGCTACAAGGAGGTCGCCAAGGAGCTGTTCATCAGCATCAAGACCGTGGAAACCCACGTGTCCGCGGTGCTGCGCAAGCTCCAGCTTTCCAGCCGCCACGAGCTGACCAAGTGGGCCGCAGAGCGCCGCCTCCTCTAACCCTTTTAACCAAAAAATGCTCTATCACTTTTGGTCCCCATCTGACGTGAATGGGAACCAAAAGTGATAGAGCATCGGCTGGTTGGTGAGGGTTTACTGGGCCTTGCCGAGGAACTCCTGTAGCCGGCCCACACCGGTGGCCAGGTCCTCGTCGCCCAGGGCGTAGGAGAGCCGCAGGAAGCCGGAGGGGCCGAAGGCCTCGCCCGGGACCACGGCAACCTCGACCTCGTCCAGGATCAAAGCAGCCAGCTCGGCGGAGGTCGTCGGCGTGGAGGTGCCTGCCGCCGACGGGAATTCCTTCCCCAGCAGCCCGCGGACGTCCGCGTACACATAGAAGGCGCCCTTCGGCGTCGGGCACTCGACGCCCTCAATGGCGTTGAGCCCGGCGACGATCGCCTTGCGGCGGCGGTCAAAGGCCACCTTCATCTCGTCAACGGCAGTCAGCGGCCCGGACACGGCGGCGAGGGCGGCGATCTGCATGATGTTGGCGACGTTGGAGGTTGCGTGGGACTGCAGGTTGGTGGCCGCCTTGATGACATCGGCCGGGCCGATCATCCAGCCGACACGCCAGCCGGTCATGGCGTAGGTCTTGGCCACACCGTTGAGGATGACCACTTTGTCGCCGAGCTCCGGGGCTGCCGTAGCGATGGAGGTGAACGGCACGCCGTCGTAGGTCAGGTGCTCGTAGATCTCGTCCGTGACCACCCACAGCCCCTTGGAAGCTGCCCATTTGCCGATTTCGGCGACCTGCTCGGGGGAGTACACGGCGCCGGTGGGGTTGGACGGCGACACAAAGAGGAGAATCTTGGCCTTTTCCGTGAGCGCCGCTTCGAGCTGATCCACGGTGACCAGGTAGTCCTGCTCCGGGCCGGCGAAGACCTCTACAGGAACGCCGCCGGCGAGCCGGATGGCTTCGGGGTAGGTGGTCCAGAAAGGGGTGGGCACGATGACTTCGTCGCCCGGATCCACCAGCGTGGCGAACGTGTTGTAGACGGCCTGCTTGCCGCCGTTGGTCACCAGCACCTGGGACGGTTCAACGGAGTAGCCGGAATCCCGCAGGGTCTTTTCCGCGATGGCCTTCTTCAGCTCGGGCAGGCCGCTGGCCGGTGAGTAGCGGTGGTACTTGGGCTGGCTGGCTGCCTCAATGGCGGCCTTCACAATGTAGTCCGGGGTGGGGAAGTCCGGCTCGCCCGCACCGAAGCCAATAACCGGCCGGCCGGCCGCCTTCAGCGCCTTGGCCTTGGCGTCAACGGCCAGGGTTGCGGATTCGGCAATGGCGGATATGCGCTTGGAAACGCGGGCGGAAGACATGGCGGGTCCGTTCTTCGCTGGCAGCCCAAGGGCTGAATGATGGATTTCGACGTGATCTACTCTATGCTGTTCAGCGGATCGTTCGGATTTACCGGCGTGCATGTGACTACAGCGTTTTGGTCACCAGCCATGACGGGCTGAACGGTCCGGAAAATGAGGGCTGGTTCGACGTAAGCGAAGTTGTTGCGTAGACTGGTTCTCCGGTGTTGAAAACACGGACGATTGCCTGCGCCCCAGTGAAAGCTGGTCAACGCGGCAAGGATCGGGTTTTTGATCCATAGGGTAGTGGCGCAATTGGTAGCGCAGCGGTCTCCAAAACCGCAGGTTGCAGGTTCGAGTCCTGTCTGCCCTGCGCAAGCTGTTCCGGCGGAAAGCCGGAGCAAGCGCAGTAACCATGGTTCTGATCTGGACCGGGTAATCCAACATTGCAAAGATGAGCGAGGACCAGGTGACCGAAACAGCTGCCAGCAGCTCCAAGGGCCGCCCAGCTAAGAAGGCCGCCAAGGCGAATTTCTTTGCTCGCATTGCACTCTTTGTTCGCCAGGTCATCGGCGAACTGAAGAAGGTTGTTGCACCAACCCGCAAGGAACTGATCAATTACACGCTCGTGGTGCTGGTGTTCGTGGCCATCATGATGGTCATCGTCAGCCTGCTGGACATCGGTTTTGGAACCGTGGTCAGCTGGGTCTTTGGCGGGGTCGCTCCAGGGAACCGCTAAGGCGCACCGTCCGCAGGCCACGTTGGACCGACCGGAAAACCGGTAAGAATCCACGGGGTGTGCGGAATTGAGCCATTTAAATAGGCATGTTAGGCAATGAGGAAGCAGGAGACCAAGTGTCTGAGCAGGAGCTCGAGGTAACCGAGACTGAGCTGGAAGAGTCCACGGACAACACGGCGGCCCCCACGGTCGAAGCCGGTGAAGAGTCCGAGGTTGAGTCCGCTGCGCCCGAAACCGCCGACGACGACTCTGACGCTGCCGACGACTCCGCCACGGACGATGCCGCCGCGGACGAAGCCGCCGAAGCGGATGCTTCCGCGGAAGATGCCGACTCGGAAGGCGACAACGCTGAGTCCGACGCCCTCGCAGCAGCAGCCGCCAAGGCCGACGTCGACCCCGCCGAGGAATTCAAAGCCAAACTGCGCCGCCAGGAGGGTGACTGGTACGTCATCCACTCCTACGCCGGCTACGAAAACCGCGTCAAGGCCAACCTTGAGACCCGCATCCAGACCCTGGACATGGAAGATTACATCTTCGAAATCCAGGTTCCCATGGAAGAAGTCGTGGAGATCAAGAACGCCCAGCGCAAGATCATCAACCGCGTCCGCATTCCCGGCTACGTGCTGGTCCGCATGGACCTGACGGATGCCTCCTGGGGCGCCGTCCGCCACACCCCCGGTGTCACCGGCTTCGTGGGCAACGCCCACAACCCGGTGCCGCTGCGCCTCGACGAAGTCTTCTCCATGCTCGCGCCGGTCTTCGAAGAAGAGCAGGCCGAAAAGGGCAAGCCGGTCAACAAGCAGCAGCAGACCCCGGTTGACGTCGACTTCGAGGTCGGCGAGTCGGTCATCGTCAAGGAAGGCCCGTTCGAGACCCTCCCCGCCACGATCTCCGAGATCAAGGTCGAATCCCAGACGCTCGTGGTCCTGGTCTCCATCTTCGAACGTGAGACCCCCGTTACCCTGGCGTTCAACCAGGTCAGCAAGATCTAACAACCCGCACAGAATTCGTTCCAGGACTGCCCGCTTAGCAGCCCCGGAACGGCCGGCCGCCTCGCCATGGCGGCCAACAACCTGAGGCACGCTCCTGTGTCCCAGGAAGATATTGAGAGAAGGACCTTACATTGGCTCCCAAGAAGAAGGTCACCGGCCTCATCAAGCTGCAGATCCAGGCAGGTGCCGCTAACCCGGCTCCGCCGATCGGTCCTGCACTTGGCCAGCACGGTGTCAACATCATGGAATTCTGCAAGGCGTACAACGCTGCAACAGAAGCCCAGCGCGGCAACGTTATTCCCGTGGAAATCACGGTCTACGAAGACCGTTCATTCACGTTCATCACCAAGACCCCGCCGGCTGCAGAGCTCATCAAGAAGGCTGCAGGCGTTGCCAAGGGTTCATCCACCCCGCACACCGTCAAGGTTGCAAAGCTGACCCAGGCCCAGGTCAACGAGATCGCCACCACCAAGATGGAAGACCTCAACGCCACCAGCCTCGAAGGCGCAGCGAAGATCATCGCCGGCACCGCCCGCTCCATGGGTATCACCGTAGAAGGCTAGTCAGCCACGGCCACCCAGATTCGGGCAATTGACGACGACGGGCGGCACCGCCGGGGAACCGGCACCACCGAAACTGAAATGTTGGGAACCGGGCGAGGGTAACGAGCCCGTTCACCAACTGTGGCAGGGCCCAGCGCGGTCCGCAGACCACAACTGCACAAGGAGAAATAAGCAGCATGGCAAAGCGCAGCAAAGCATATGAGGCAGCAGCCGCCAAGATCGACGCGGAGAAGTTCTACGCGCCGTTCGAGGCAGTAACGCTCGCCAAGGACACCAACCCGTCCAAGTTCGACGCCACCGTTGAGGTTGCCTTCCGCCTGGGCGTTGACCCCCGCAAGGCTGACCAGATGGTCCGCGGCACGGTCAACCTGCCCCACGGCACCGGCAAGGTCTCCCGCGTCCTGGTTTTCGCAACGGGCGACAAGGCTGAGGCAGCAATCGCTGCCGGCGCCGACTTCGTTGGTTCCGATGACCTGATCGAAAAGATCGCAGCCGGCTGGACCGACTTCGACGCCGCCGTTGCCACCCCTGACCTCATGGGCAAGGTTGGCCGCCTCGGTAAGGTCCTGGGTCCGCGTAACCTGATGCCGAACCCGAAGACCGGCACCGTGACCGCTGACGTGACCAAGGCTGTCAACGACATCAAGGGCGGCAAGATCGACTTCCGCGTCGACAAGCACTCGAACCTGCACTTCATCATCGGCAAGGTTTCCTTCGACGCCGTCAAGCTGGCCGAGAACTACGCAGCAGCACTGGAAGAGGTCCTTCGCCTGAAGCCGTCCGCTTCCAAGGGCCGCTACATCCAGAAGGCCACCGTGGCCACCACGTTCGGCCCCGGCATCTCCGTTGACCCGAACGTCACGAAGGTGCTGACCGAGGTCTAATCCTCAACAGCGACTCCGCCGGTCCTGACCGGCACACGCAAGGACCGCCCGGCATTCTGCCGGGCGGTCCTTGCGTTTAAGCGACGCTCCACTGCGCGGCCCGGATGGCTAGGCTGGGGTGATGACCGCGCTGGCTATCACTCCGGTACTGATGCCCGGCTACCGGCGTCGGGGTTGGGGACGCACGCTCCTGGCGCACGCGGAAGCCGTGGCCACGGCACATGGCAGGACATCGCTGGACGCCTGCTGTGAGTTGCCCGCCGCCAAGGTGGAACAGGGCGGACGGCTTGTTCCAGCCAAATCGGGCGCCGGCGGACTTCCCGTAGATGATGCCGCCGTAGTTTTTGCCATCGCCTGCGGCTACGAACTGGAACAAGTGGAGAGGGCCAGCCGGCTGGCACTGCCGCTCCCGGCCGGCGAACTCCCGGAACTGGAGACCGCGGCCCGGGCCGCCGGCTACGCATTAGTGGCTTGGTCTGACACCTGCCCGGAGCAGCTTGTCGCCGAGTACGCCATCCTGAAGAACCGGATGAGCACCGACGTGCCCATTGCCGGACTCGGCTGGGAAGCCGAGGACTGGGACCCGGCCAGGGTGCGGCATGAGGCGCGGACCAGCAGCCGCGCAGGAGTGCAGGTGCAGGTCGCGGCCGCCCTGCACACGGCATCCGGCCGCCTCGTCGCCTATACGGTCCTCAACTGGCGGTCGGACGTGCCGGCGACCATGACCCAGCAGGACACCCTGGTTACCGCCGACCATCGGGGGAAGGGACTCGGGCTGCTGGTCAAGACCGCCAACCTGAGGGCCGCCCAAGGCCGCTGGCCCGCGGCGCATTCGGTGCTGACATGGAACGCCGTGGAAAACCGGCATATGCTGGCGATCAATACAATGCTTGGTTTCAAGCCTGCGGGTTATGAGGGTGAATGGCAGAAACGGCTGGGATGATGCCCTTTATGGCAAAAGACGTGCGGATCGAGCAGCTCTGGATCCCGGATTCCCTTGACGCCCCGGATGCAGCGGATTTCCTGGCTGCGGTGGAAGTGGGCCGCAAGGTGAGGATGCAGACGTGGGGGAGTGATGACCTCGCGTATACGCCGCTGGAAAAGCTCCTTGAGCTGGCCGACCCTTACGAGCGCCAGGTCATTCTCGTGGCCAAGGTGGACGGCGAGATCGTGGGCGCGGTGGACATTGCCCTGCCGCTGACGGACAACCTCGACCTCGCGGAGTTCACCCTGGACATCCTGCCCGAAATCCAGCGGCACGGTGTGGGCCGCAAGCTCCTCCAGGCTGCTGAGCACCTGGCCCGCAGTGAGGGCCGTACGCAGATCCTGGTGGACACCAACCACCCTGGCGCGTCACTGCATGAGTTCGAGAAGGCGCAACTGGTCCCGGGATCGGGGCAGGGGTTTGTGCCGCTGGAAAGCCGGGAAGTCGAGTTTGCCCGGAAGACCGGATACACCCTCCAGCACATCGAGCAGTTCAGTTCCTGCGCACTGCCGCTGGACACCAAACTGGTGGCTGACCTGCAGGCTGAGGCCGATGAAGCAAACAACGGCCGCTACCGGCTGCATCACTGGACGGACCGCTGCCCGGATGAGTGGCTGGAAGCGGTGGCCATGCTCGAGAACCAGGCGGGCGCCGTCGTCGACCCCTCCCTGGAACCCCCTGTCGAGCCGGATATGGTGTTCGACGGCGGGATCCTCCGCGAAGCGGAAGGGGTCACCATCGCGCAGGGGCGGCGGACGGTGGTCACCGCCGTCGAGCACCTCGCCAGCGGATCCCTCGTGGGTCTCACCACGATCAGTGTCCTGGCCCACCGGCCGGACGTGGTGTTCCAGGACGACACGTTGGTCCTGCAGGCGCACCGCGGAAACAAACTGGGCCTGCTGATCAAGGTGGCCAACATGGAGCGGCTCACGGAGCAGTTCCCCGACGCCCGCATCATCTACACGTGGAACGCGCCGGAGAACAGGTATCTGCTGACGGTCAACCAGCAGCTGGGCTTTACAACGGCGGGCGTGACGGGCATCTGGGAGAAGGAACTGCCCAGCCTGAAGTCAAGCGTCAGTTGAGGCAGCGCTGCCCCGATTTGGTCCAGGGGCGGGGCGTCCCGTAGGCTTGAACTACCAAAGACCGTCGGTTGTTGGAAATCCATTCTCCTGAACGCAACTCAACTCTGTAGTTGTGTGCCTGAGGCCCAGTGGATTTTCTGAACGAAGGCCCCTCAACGCAGGGCGGCCGGCGCAGGTGAACGAAGCAAACGCTCCACGGTACTAACCATGTTGAGCCAAGCCCCGTGCATCTGCGCGGGGCGTTTTTTGTTTTAGCGATCCTGAGGGGACCGTCGCATACCGGCACTATCCCCGGAAGGAGGGTTATGGCAACGCCTACAAAGGTTTCAGCAGTAGCTGAGATCGCTAACGATTTCAAGGAATCGAACGCCGCTGTCCTGACCGAATACCGTGGGCTCACCGTTGCACAGCTCAAGCAGCTGCGTGTTTCTCTCGGCCAGGACACCAAGTTCTCGGTCGTCAAGAACACCCTGACCGCCATTGCAGCCAAGGAAGCCGGCGTTGAAGCATTCAACGACCAGCTCTCCGGCCCCACTGCAATCGCGTTCATCAAGGGTGACGCAGTTGCAGCTGCCAAGAGCCTGACGGATTTTGCCAAGGCCAACAAGCAGCTGGTCATCAAGACCGGTTACTTCGAGGGCAAGGCACTGAACGCCGCCGAAGTTTCTGCTCTGGCAGCGCTCGAGTCCCGCGAGCTGCAGCTCGCCAAGGTCGCAGGTGTCCTCAAGGCACCCGCCGCCGCAGCTGCACGCATCATTGACGCACTGCGCCTGAAGCTTGAAGAAGAGAACGGTGCACCGGCAGCTGCCGAGGCTCCCGCGGCTGAAGAAGCTCCTGCAGCTGACGAAGCCCCCGAAGCAGCTGCAGAGGCTCCCGCCGAAGCTCCCGCTGCCGAAGAGAACTAGTTTCTCTTTACCCACCAGACTCCGGTGTGAAGGCAACGGCCCCGGCCGCCAAGCACCACCTATAGGAAGGACGCCACACCATGGCGAAGCTCACCAACGAAGAGCTCATTGAAGCTTTCAAGGAACTGACCATCATCGAGCTCTCCGAGTTCGTCAAGCTCTTCGAAGAGACCTTCGAAGTTACCGCAGCTGCTGTTGCTGTTGCCGGCCCCGCCGGTGGCGGCGCTGCTGAAGAAGCTGAAGAGAAGACCGACTTCGATGTCGTTCTCGAATCCGCTGGCGAAAAGAAGATCGCAGTCATCAAGGAAGTACGTGCCATCACTTCCCTGGGTCTGAAGGAAGCCAAGGACCTGGTTGACAGCGCTCCCAAGGCTGTTCTCGAAGGTGCAACCAAGGAAGCTGCCGAAAAGGCAAAGGAGCAGCTCGAGGCTGCCGGCGCAACCGTTACCCTCAAGTAACTCACGCTGCTTTCCGGAAAACCCCGCCCCGCTGCCAAGCAGTTGGGCGGGGTTTTCTGCGTCCGGGCTTAGGCCGGCTCGGAGATATCGGCGACCACCGCGCCGAGGGCCGAGGTGAGCTCGTCCGCTTCAACAAAGGCGCTGTAGCCGTGCTCACCGGCGCCCATCGAAATCCGCCGGCCCGTGATGGTGGCGTCCGCATATACCGGCCAGGCCGTGGTGCTCCCGAGCGGGGTGATGGTGCCGCGCTCGTACCCCGTTGCATCAAGGGCAACGTCGGCCGGCGGGAGCGACAGCTTGTTCACGCCCACCAGCGCACGCAGCTTGGGCCAGGAGATCTGCCGGTCGCCCGGAATCAGCGCAAACAGGAACGTGCCGTCCTTGTGCTTGACCACCAGCGATTTCACGATGTCCGCCGGCGTGATGCCCAGGATTCCGGCCGCCTCCTCCAGGCTGCGCGCGGCAAACCGCTCCACAACCTGGACGTCCAGACCGCGCGCCGCGGCGTCAGCAAGGAAACGCTGACGTCCGACGGCGGCGCTTCCGTTTTCGGGGTGCCCCGCCATTAGGTGCGCCCCACCTCAGTCGCGGTACAGCAGGAGGGCTTCGCCCTGGCCGCCGCCGCCACAGAGGGAGACCGCGGCCTTGCCGCTGCCCCGGCGCTTGAGTTCATGGGCTGCATGCAGGGCGAGCCTGGCGCCGGAGGCCCCGATGGGGTGGCCCAGGGCAATGGCACCGCCGTGGATGTTGCACTGCTCCAGGGGATAGTCCAGGTCCTTCAGGGACTGCACCGCCACCGAACCAAAAGCCTCGTTGATTTCGATGAAGTCGAGGTCCTTGGTGCTCCACCCCGCCCGCCCCAAGGCGTTCCTGATGGCGTTCGACGGCTGGGAATGCAGGGAGTTGTCCGGGCCGGCGACCTGGCCCGGCTTGCCCACCACAGCGAGGTATTCCAGGTTGTTGTCCTCGGCGAACTGGCGGGAGGCCAGCACCAGTGCGGCGGCGCCGTCGGAGAGCGGCGAAGAGTTTCCGGCGGTGATGGTCCCGTCCGTGACGAAGGCAGCCCGGAGGCCGGCGAGGGTCTCGATCGACGTGTTGGGGCGGACACCTTCGTCGGCGGCAACCACCAGGGGATCGCCCTTCCGCTGCTTGACGCTGATGGGGGCGATCTCGTCGTCGAAAATTCCGTCCTTGGCCGCCAGCGCGGCACGCTGGTGCGACTGGGCGGCCACGTTGTCCTGGGCTGTCCGGCCGATCCCCAGGGTCAGGTTCCGGGTTTCGGTGGACAAGCCCATGGACTGGCCGTCGAAGGCGTCCGTGAGGCCGTCGTGGGCGGCAACATCCAAAGCCTGGATGGCACCGTAGCTCCAGCCCTGACGGGAACCGGGCAGCAAGTGCGGTGCGCGGGTCATCGACTCCTGCCCGCCGGCCACCACCACGGTGGCGTCACCGCTGCGGATCATGCGGGCGGCGTCGATCACGGCCGTCAGGCCGGACAGGCACACCTTGTTGATGGTAACAGCGGGGACGTTCCAGCCGATGCCTGCGCCAATGGCGCTCTGCCGTGCCGGGTTCTGTCCCGCGCCGGCCTGCAGGACCTGGCCCATGATGACCGCGTCCACTTTGCCGGCGTCCACGCCGCTCGCGGTGAGCGCGGCCTTGATGGCGTGCGCACCGAGTTCGACGGCGGTGAAGCTCGCCAGTTGCCCGTTGAGGCGGCCTTGCGGGGTCCGCGATGCCGCCAGGATGACAACGTCGGTGTTGTTCATGGAGTTGCCCATTGTGATCTCTTCCGCTCTGTAACGTGTAAGCCAAGGCTATCGTGAGGCTCCTCACACGTTAATCCAACGCTGAACCGGTTCCCGGGATTCCGTCCGGTTGGCGTCAGGGCAGGGGAGAACTACCCATCGCCCCGATGTGCACCGTCCCGGCGCGGTGCGTAGGGTGGACGGCGAACGCAAAGCCTCACCGCAACGCAAAAACAGGGAGCCGAAATTTTGAAGAACATCCTCTCCGCGGCGGCGGCCGCCGCCTGCGTCGCCGGACTCGCGGCCTGCAGCGTCACCACGCCTGCGCCGAACGAGGCCACTTCGACGACTCCACCGGCGACGTCCAGCGCCGCACCCTCGCAGGCATCGCCGTCGCGCTCCACCGGCACCTCCGCTGCCCAGGCCGGAGAGGTGAAGGAAGCCTGCGAACTGTTCAATTCGCTCTTCGCCGAGTACCGGGCCAGCGAGCCCACGTCCAACGCCTACGAGGAGATCTACGCGAAGGCGTGGAAAGCCAAGGACGCGTACACGGGAAACCTCAGGGGACTGTTTTCGTCGCTGAGCGCCCTGACCATCAGCCACTCTGCCGTCGTCGAGAAGGGCGGCCAGCCGGATCAGGCCACCAGGGATGCCGTGCGCGACGCCGTCTTTGCGAACGCCGGCGCCTGCACGGCCGAGGGCGTGACGCTGACGCTCTGATGCCGGATTAGGGTGCCTGATACCTGCCGAAAAATCGGTGCTTGCAAAACGTGCGGTTGTGGGGTAGACACGTAATGGGTTTTGCCGTATCGTAGATATTTGCGTCTTCCCTGTTTACCTTCAGCCTTCATATAGCGGTGGGCTTTGCCTGGCAGCTGACCATCAACGTGCCGTCAACAACGTCATTGTATGGTCGGCCCCGGCCCCGGGTCATATAGCGGAACCGGATGGTAGCACTGCGAAGTCATTTCGCAGGGTGCACAGCGGGGGAGATCTGAAAACGCCTGAAGGTCTGTGGAAGGATCCCTCTTGGTCGCCTCGAGCACCTCTAATAACCAAACCGCTAACACCGCCGACAGCACTGATGGTGCCACTCGCCGGCTCTCATTCGCAAAGATTCACGAACCGCTTGACGTTCCGAATCTGCTTGCCCTCCAGACGGACAGCTTCGACTGGCTGGTCGGAAACGAACGCTGGCAGGCACGCGTAGCGAAGGCCGTTGAAGAAAACGACCTCAGCGTCGCCACCACGTCCGGACTGTCGGACATCTTCGAAGAGATCTCCCCGATCGAGGACTTCCAGGGCACCATGTCCCTGAGCTTCTCCGATCCGGAGTTCGCTGATCCCAAGTACACCATGGCCGAGTGCAAGGACCGGGACGCGACTTACTCGGCTCCGCTGTACGTCAAGGCCGAGTTCATGAACAACAACACGGGCGAAATCAAGCAGCAGACCGTGTTCATGGGCGACTTCCCGCTGATGACCGAGAAGGGCACCTTCGTCGTCAACGGCACCGAGCGTGTGGTCGTCTCCCAGCTGGTCCGTTCCCCGGGCGCCTACTTTGAGCGCACCGCTGACAAGACCAGCGACAAGGACATCTTCACCGCCAAGATCATCCCGTCCCGCGGTGCATGGTTCGAACTGGAAATCGACAAGCGCGACCAGGTCGGCGTTCGCCTCGACCGCAAGCGCAAGCAGTCGGTCACCGTTCTGCTGAAGGCCCTCGGCTGGACCGAAGGCCAGATCCTCGAAGAGTTCGGCCAGTACGACTCCATGCGTGCAACGCTGGAGAAGGACGCCACCGAAACCCGCGAAGACGCTTTGCTGGACATCTACCGGAAGCTGCGACCGGGCGAGCCGCCCACAGTCGAGGCTGCCCAGTCCCTGCTGGACAACCTGTACTTCAACTCCAAGCGCTACGATCTGGCCAAGGTTGGCCGTTACAAGATCAACCGCAAGCTGGGCATCGACCGCTCCCTTGGCGACAAGGAAGCTTCGGTCCTGCACGTTGAAGACATCGTGGCCATGATCAAGTTCCTGGTTGCCCTGCACGCCGGCGAGAAGACCCTCACGGGCAAGCGCGACGGCCAGGACCACGAGCTGCGCGTCGAGATCGATGACATCGACCACTTCGGCAACCGCCGCATTCGCGCCGTCGGCGAGCTCATCGAGAACCAGGTCCGCACCGGCCTGTCCCGTATGGAGCGCGTTGTCCGCGAGCGGATGACCACCCAGGACGTCGAAGCGATCACGCCGCAGACCCTGATCAACATCCGCCCCGTTGTTGCAGCGATCAAGGAGTTCTTCGGAACCTCCCAGCTGTCGCAGTTCATGGACCAGAACAACCCGCTTTCGGGTCTGACCCACAAGCGCCGTCTGTCCGCGCTTGGCCCGGGTGGTCTGTCCCGTGACCGTGCAGGCATGGAAGTTCGAGACGTTCACCCGTCCCACTACGGACGTATGTGCCCCATCGAAACCCCCGAAGGCCCGAACATTGGTCTGATCGGTTCGCTGGCATCCTACGGCCGCATCAACCCGTTCGGCTTCATCGAGACTCCTTACCGTCTCGTGTCCGAGGGCGTTGTCTCCGATGAGGTCCAGTACCTGACGGCCGACGACGAAGCTGAGGTCCTGATCGCACAGGCCAACGCTCCGCTGGACGAGAACAAGAAGTTCGCCGAAGAGACCGTCCTGGTCCGCGCCCGTGGTGGTGGAGGCGAGCCCGTGCTCGTTCCCGCCGCCGACGTCGAGTTCATGGACGTTTCCCCGCGCCAGATGGTGTCCGTGGCTACGGCCCTGATCCCGTTCCTCGAGCATGACGATGCAAACCGCGCACTCATGGGTGCCAACATGCAGCGCCAGGCCGTGCCGCTGGTCCGTTCCGAGGCCCCTTTCGTGGGCACCGGCATGGAGCGTGCAGCCGCTGTCGACGCCGGTGACGTCACCATCGCCAAGAAGGCCGGTGTGGTCACCGAGGTCTCCGCTGAGCTGGTCATCATGCTCAACGACGACGGTACGGAAACCAACTACCGCATCAACAAGTTCGCACGCTCCAACCAGGGCAACTGCTACAACAACCGCGTCCTGGTCAACGAAGGCCAGCGCCTGGAAGTTGGCGGCATCATCGCCGACGGCCCGGCAACGGACCAGGGCGAGCTCGCCCTCGGTAAGAACCTGCTCGTGGCATTCATGTCATGGGAAGGCCACAACTTCGAGGACGCCATCATCCTCTCGCAGCGCATTGTTGCCGAGGACGTCCTTTCCTCCATCCACATCGAAGAGCACGAGATCGATGCCCGCGACACCAAGCTTGGTGCCGAGGAAATCACCCGTGACATCCCCAATGTGTCCGAGGAAGTCCTGGCAGGCCTGGACGAGCGCGGCATCATCCACATCGGTGCCGAGGTTGAAGCCGGCGACATCCTGGTCGGAAAGGTCACCCCGAAGGGTGAAACCGAGCTGACCCCGGAAGAGCGCCTGCTGCGCGCCATCTTCGGTGAGAAGTCCCGCGAAGTGCGTGACACGTCCCTGAAGGTTCCGCACGGCGAGTCCGGCACCGTCATCGGTGTCCGCGTCTTCGACCGCGACAACGACGACGAACTGCCCCCGGGCGTGAACCAGCTGGTCCGCGTCTACGTGGCCGCCAAGCGCAAGATCACCGACGGCGACAAGCTCGCCGGCCGTCACGGCAACAAGGGTGTTATCTCCAAGATCCTTCCGATCGAGGACATGCCCTTCCTTGCCGACGGTACCCCCGTTGATATCATCCTGAACCCGCTGGGTGTTCCGGGCCGTATGAACGTGGGCCAGGTGCTCGAAACGCACCTCGGCTGGGTTGCGAAGACCGGTTGGAAGATCGAAGGCGAGCCCGAGTGGGTCAAGCAGCTGCCGAACCTGCCGCGCGAGAGTGGCCAGACCACTGTTGCAACGCCGGTGTTCGACGGCGCCCGTGAAGAGGAAATCACCGGTCTGCTGGACTCCACCAACGTGACGCGCGACGGCGACCGCCTGATCAACTCCTCAGGCAAGACCCGCCTGTTCGATGGCCGCTCCGGCGAGCCGTTCCCGGATCCGATCGCCGTGGGCTACATGTACATCCTGAAGCTCCACCACCTGGTGGACGACAAGATCCACGCCCGCTCCACCGGCCCGTACTCCATGATCACGCAGCAGCCGCTGGGTGGTAAGGCACAGTTCGGTGGCCAGCGCTTCGGTGAAATGGAAGTGTGGGCGCTCGAAGCTTACGGCGCCGCGTACACGCTCCAGGAGCTCCTCACGATCAAGTCGGATGATATCCACGGTCGTGTGAAGGTCTACGAAGCCATCGTCAAGGGCGAGAACATCCCCGAACCGGGCGTTCCTGAGTCCTTCAAGGTCTTGATCAAGGAAATGCAGTCGCTGTGCCTGAACGTGGAAGTGCTTTCCACGGACGGAACCACGATTGAAATGCGTGACTCTGATGACGCAGTCTTCACGGCTGCGGAAGAACTGGGCATTGATCTGTCTCGTGCAGAGCCCAGTTCCGTAGAAGAGGTCTAGCAGGGGGTTTACCGGGAATGGCAGGCGGCACCGCCGCAGTGACTATTCCCGGTAAGCCACCTCCCTCCTCCCGCAACCCAAGACTTCAGAATTTAGAGAACAAGAGAGAACAGGGACCATATGTCCAGCGAATCCTCCTTCGGCCTCATGCAGATCGGCCTCGCCACCGCGGATGACATCCGTGGCTGGTCTTACGGCGAGGTTAAGAAGCCGGAAACCATTAACTACCGCACGCTCAAGCCTGAGAAGGACGGCCTCTTCTGCGAGAAGATCTTCGGCCCGTCCCGCGACTGGGAATGCTACTGCGGCAAGTACAAGCGCGTGCGCTTCAAGGGCATCATCTGCGAGCGGTGTGGCGTTGAAGTTACCCGCGCCAAGGTCCGCCGTGAGCGCATGGGCCACATCGAGCTGGCCGCCCCGGTCACGCACATCTGGTACTTCAAGGGTGTTCCGTCCCGCTTGGGCTACCTCCTTGACCTGGCGCCGAAGGACCTCGAAAAGGTCATCTACTTCGCTGCCTACATGATCACCAGCGTTGACGCTGACGCCCGTCACGAGGAACTGCCCAACCTCCAGGTTGAGCACGACATCGAGAAGAAGCAGCTGATCGACAACCGCGACTCCGACATCGCCACGATCGCCCGTGACCTCGAAAACGAGATCGCGCGCCTCGAAGGTGAAGGTGCCAAGGCTGCCGACAAGAAGAAGGCCCGCGACTCCGCCGACCGCCAGATGGCGAACGTGCGTAAGCGTGCCGACGCCGAAATCGAGCGCCTCGAGCAGGTCTGGGACCGCTTCAAGAACCTCAAGGTCGCTGACCTCGAAGGTGACGAAGGCCTGTACCGCGAACTGCGCGACCGCTACGGCATGTACTTCGAAGGCTCCATGGGTGCCGAAGCCATCAAGAAGCGTCTTGAGAACTTCGACATGCAGGCCGAGTCGGACCTGCTGCGCGACATCATCGCCAACGGCAAGGGCCAGCGCAAGACCCGCGCCCTGAAGCGCCTGAAGGTGGTCAACGCGTTCCTGACCACCAACAACAGCCCGCTCGGCATGGTGCTGGACGCCGTCCCGGTGATCCCGCCGGAACTGCGCCCGATGGTCCAGCTGGACGGTGGCCGCTTCGCGACCTCCGACCTCAACGACCTCTACCGCCGCGTGATCAACCGCAACAACCGCCTCAAGCGCCTGCTTGACCTCGGCGCGCCGGAGATCATCGTCAACAACGAGAAGCGCATGCTTCAGGAAGCTGTTGACAGCCTCT
Organism: Pseudarthrobacter sulfonivorans; assembly: GCF_024391045.1. Lineage (GTDB taxonomy): Bacteria > Actinomycetota > Actinomycetes > Actinomycetales > Micrococcaceae > Arthrobacter > Arthrobacter sulfonivorans_B. The sequence goes on along the minus strand of NZ_JANFCZ010000002.1, from coordinate 152,023 downwards.
TCGACAACGGCCGCCGCGGCCGTCCGGTCACCGGACCGGGCAACCGTCCGCTGAAGTCCCTGAGCGACATGCTCAAGGGCAAGCAGGGCCGTTTCCGCCAGAACCTCCTTGGCAAGCGTGTTGACTACTCCGGCCGTTCGGTCATCGTGGTCGGCCCGCAGCTGAAGCTGCACCAGTGCGGCCTGCCCAAGCAGATGGCTCTGGAGCTATTCAAGCCGTTCGTGATGAAGCGCCTGGTTGACCTCAACCACGCCCAGAACATCAAGTCGGCCAAGCGCATGGTTGAGCGTTACCGTCCGCAGGTCTGGGACGTGCTGGAAGAGATCATCACCGAACACCCGGTGCTGCTCAACCGTGCACCTACCCTGCACCGCCTCGGCATCCAGGCGTTCGAACCCCAGCTTGTTGAAGGCAAGGCAATCCAGCTCCACCCGCTGGTCTGTGGCGCCTTCAACGCTGACTTCGACGGCGACCAGATGGCAGTCCACCTGCCGCTGAGCCCGGAAGCCCAGGCTGAGGCACGCATCCTGATGCTGTCCTCGAACAACATCCTGAAGCCCTCGGACGGCCGCCCGGTTACCCTGCCGTCGCAGGATATGATCATCGGCCTCTACCACCTGACCACCAAGCGTGTCGGTTCAGCTGGCGAAGGCCGTGTCTTCTCCTCGGTTGCCGAGGCCATCATGGCCCACGACCTCCGCGAACTGCACCTGAACTCGCAGGTCAAGATCCGTCTTGAAGGCTTCGTTCCTTACGCAGGTTGGGAAGCGCCGGAAGGCTGGGAGCCCGGCCAGCCGGTGCTCGTCCAGACCTCCCTGGGCCAGGTTGTGTTCAACCAGACCCTGCCCGCGGACTACCCCTGGGTTGAGAACGTTGCTGACAAGGGCGAACTGTCCACGATCGTCAACGACCTCGCCGAGCGCTACCCGAAGGTGGTCACGGCGGCAACGCTGGATAACCTCAAGGATGCCGGTTTCTACTGGGCCACCCGGTCCGGCGTCACCGTCGCCATCTCGGACATCGAGGTACCCAAGGACAAGCCGCAGATCCTTGCCGGCTACGAAACCATGGCTGCCAAGATCCAGGGCCAGTACGACAAGGGCCTGATCGACGACGACGAGCGTCGCCAGGAACTGATCGAGATCTGGAACAAGGCAACGAACGAAATCGCCCAGGCGATGCGCGACAGCCTGTCCCCGATGAACACCATCAACCGCATGGTGTCCTCCGGTGCACGTGGTAACTGGATGCAGGTCCGTCAGATCGCGGGTATCCGTGGCCTGGTGGCCAACCCTAAGGGTGAGATCATTCCGCGCCCCATCAAGTCCTCCTACCGCGAGGGCCTGTCGGTGCTGGAATACTTCATCGCCACGCACGGTGCCCGTAAGGGTCTGGCTGATACCGCACTGCGTACCGCCAACTCGGGTTACCTGACCCGTCGCCTGGTGGACGTTTCGCAGGACGTCATCGTCCGTGAAGAGGACTGCGGCACCGAGCGTGGCCTGGTCACGCCCATCGCCGTCGCCGATTCCAATGGCGAGCTGGTTCTGGACGAGAACGTCGAGAACAGCGCCTACGCACGCACCCTGGCTGTCGACGTCGTCGATTCCAAGGGCAACGTGCTGGCCGCTGCCGGCACCGACTGCGGCGACGTCGTAATTGCTGAGCTGTTCGCAGCCGGAATCACCGAGGTCAAGGTCCGCTCCGTACTCACCTGTGAGTCCAGCGTCGGCACCTGCGCCCTGTGCTACGGCCGTTCCCTGGCCACCGGCAAGACCGTGGACATCGGTGAGGCCGTTGGCATCATCGCGGCACAGTCGATCGGTGAGCCCGGCACGCAGTTGACCATGCGTACGTTCCACACCGGTGGTGCTGTTTCCGCCGGCGGCGGCGACGACATCACCCAGGGTCTGCCCCGTATCCAGGAGCTCTTCGAAGCCCGTACTCCGAAGGGTGTCGCACCGATTGCTGAAGCAGCCGGCCGCATCGCCATCGAAGAGTCCGAGCGCCAGATGCGCCTGGTCATCACCCCGGATGACGGATCTGAAGAGATCGCCTACCCGGTACTGCGCCGTTCCCGCCTCCTCATTGAGGATGGCGAGCACGTCACGGTTGGCCAGAAGCTCATCAACGGTCCGGTGGATCCCAAGCAGGTTCTGCGCATCATGGGTCCCCGTGCCGCGCAGAAGTTCCTGGTGGACGAGGTCCAGGGCGTGTACCGCAGCCAGGGCATCGGTATCCACGACAAGCACGTCGAGGTTATCGTTCGCCAGATGCTGCGCCGCGTCACGGTTATCGAGTCCGGCGAATCCGATCTGCTGCCCGGCGAGCTCGCCGAGCGCAGCCGCTTCGAGGAGGCCAACCGCCGCGTTGTGTCCGAGGGCAAGGCTCCGGCTTCCGGACGTCCCGAGCTTATGGGCATCACCAAGGCGTCCCTGGCCACCGAGTCCTGGCTGTCCGCAGCTTCCTTCCAGGAGACCACCCGCGTCCTGACGCAGGCGGCCATGGAAGGCAAGAGCGATCCGCTGCTCGGCCTCAAGGAAAACGTCATCATCGGTAAGCTGATCCCGGCCGGCACGGGTCTCCCGCGCTACACCGAGGTCACAGTGGAGCCCACTGAGGAAGCGAAGGCCAACCTGTTCACCGGCCCCAGCGCATTCAGTGACTTCTCGTACGATTCCCTGGGCGGCGACGGAGCTCCTGAGTTCCACGCCATCCCGCTGGATGACTACGATCTCGGCAACGACTTCCGGTAGCCGTTACTGAAAGGCCCCGTCTCCCTCTGCTTCAATGGCAGAGGGAGGCGGGGCCTTTCGTATACACCCGATTAAGGCTCAGGATCAAGCCGTGCTAGAATTTTGGTAATTGTTCTGTGTGGCAGTGGATGAAGGCCGCCGCAGCATTCATTTTGGTTTTGTTCTCATGATGCTGGGTGTGAGCTTGTTTCCGGGTTGCGGGCTAGGTGCGCAACGAATGCCACTCTTTTGCACGCCTAGGTAAGGTTCGAGACGCCAGGGCTGCAGGGACAACGCCAAAACCGGTGCAGTGACGGCTGACGCCCGAATGTGCCGGTAGAGATCAAACCAACGGAGAACACGAGAGTGCCTACGATTAACCAGCTGGTCCGCAAGGGCCGCACGCCTAAGGTCAAAAAGACCAAGGCTCCTGCCTTGAACGGCAGCCCGATGCGCCGCGGTGTTTGCACCCGCGTTTACACCACCACCCCCAAGAAGCCGAACTCGGCTCTGCGTAAGGTCGCACGTGTGCGCCTCAACGGTGGCGTTGAAGTTACCGCTTACATCCCCGGTGTAGGCCACAACCTGCAGGAGCACTCCATTGTGCTCGTTCGCGGTGGTCGTGTTAAGGACCTTCCGGGTGTCCGCTACAAGATCGTCCGTGGCGCCCTCGATACCCAGGGCGTGAAGAACCGCAAGCAGGCGCGCAGCCGCTACGGCGCAAAGATGGAGAAGAAGTAATATGCCTCGCAAGGGTCCGGCCCCGAAGCGGCCGCTCGTACTAGATCCCGTTTACGGCTCCCCGCTGGTCACTCAGCTGATCAACAAGGTGCTGGTTGACGGCAAGAAGTCCACCGCAGAGCGCATCGTTTACGGTGCCCTCGAAGGCGCCCGCGCCAAGTCCGGCGGCGACCCCGTGGCAGCCCTCAAGAAGGCCATGGAGAACGTCAAGCCTTCCCTCGAGGTCCGCTCACGCCGCGTTGGCGGCGCCACCTACCAGGTTCCGGTTGAGGTCAAGCCGGGTCGCTCCACCGCCCTCGCACTGCGCTGGCTGGTTGGCTACTCCAAGGCCCGCCGGGAGAAGACCATGACCGAGCGCCTCCAGAACGAAATCCTGGATGCCTCCAATGGTCTCGGTGCCGCTGTGAAGCGTCGCGAAGACACCCACAAGATGGCCGAGTCCAACAAGGCCTTCGCACACTACCGCTGGTAATACTTCCCGGACGCCGCCGGCTCACCTGAGCCGGCGGCGAACGTGTAGTCCATCCGAAAGGGAGACACCGTGGCACAGGACGTGCTTACCGACCTTAGTAAGGTCCGCAACATCGGCATCATGGCCCACATTGATGCCGGCAAGACCACCACCACCGAGCGCATCCTGTTTTACACGGGTGTGAACCACAAGATTGGCGAAACGCACGACGGCGCTTCGACCACTGACTGGATGGAACAGGAAAAGGAACGCGGCATCACCATCACGTCTGCCGCCGTGACCTGCTTCTGGGAAAACAACCAGATCAACATCATCGACACCCCGGGCCACGTTGACTTCACCGTTGAGGTAGAGCGCTCACTGCGCGTCCTCGATGGCGCTGTCGCCGTCTTCGATGGTAAGGAAGGCGTTGAACCGCAGTCCGAGACCGTCTGGCGCCAGGCTGACAAGTACAACGTTCCGCGTATCTGCTTCGTCAACAAGATGGACAAGCTGGGCGCTGACTTCTACTTCACCGTCGACACCATCATCAGCCGCCTCGGTGCCAAGCCGCTGGTCATGCAGCTGCCGATCGGTGCCGAGAACGACTTCGTCGGCGTCGTTGACCTGCTGTACATGCGTGCACTGGTGTGGCCCGGCGACTCCAAGGGTGACGTCACCATGGGTGCGAAGTACGAGATCCACGAGATCCCGGCTGACCTCAAGGAAAAGGCCGAAGAGTACCGCGCAGCCCTCGTTGAGACGGTTGCAGAGTCCTCTGAAGAGCTCATGGAGAAGTACCTCGAGGGCGAAGAGATTTCGATCGACGAGCTCAAGGCCGGCATCCGCAAGATGACCATCAACTCCGAGCTCTACCCGATCTTCTGCGGTTCCGCGTTCAAGAACCGTGGCGTTCAGCCGATGCTCGATGCAGTTGTCGACTACCTGCCGAACCCGCTCGACGTCCCGCCGATGGTCGGTCACGATCCCCGCGACGAAGAGAAGGAACTGACCCGCAAGCCGTCCGCCGACGAGCCGTTCTCGGCCCTGGCGTTCAAGATTGCTGCACACCCCTTCTTCGGCCAGCTCACCTTCATCCGCGTGTACTCCGGTCACGTGGAAGCAGGCGCGCAGGTGGTCAACTCCACCAAGGGCAAGAAGGAGCGCATCGGCAAGCTGTTCCAGATGCACGCCAACAAGGAAATGCCCGTTGAGGGCGCTACCGCCGGCCACATCTACGCAGCGATCGGTCTGAAGGACACCACCACCGGTGACACCTTGTGTGACTCCGCCAACCAGATCGTTCTCGAGTCCATGAGCTTCCCGGAGCCCGTGATCTCTGTTGCCATCGAGCCGAACACCAAGGGTGACCAGGAGAAGCTCTCCACGGCCATCCAGAAGCTCTCCGCTGAGGACCCGACCTTCCAGGTCTCCCTCAACGAAGACACCGGCCAGACCATCATCGCCGGCATGGGCGAGCTCCACCTGGACATCCTGGTGGACCGCATGCGCCGCGAGTTCAAGGTCGAAGCCAACGTCGGCAAGCCGCAGGTTGCTTACCGCGAAACCATCAAGCGCGCTGTAGAGCGTCACGACTACACGCACAAGAAGCAGACCGGTGGTTCGGGTCAGTTCGCGAAGATCCAGATCGCGATCGAGCCGATGGACACGTCCGAGGGCGAGCTGTACGCGTTCGAGAACAAGGTCACCGGTGGCCGCGTTCCGCGCGAATACATCCCGTCCGTTGACGCGGGTATCCAGGATGCGCTGAACGACGGTGTCCTGGCCGGTTACCCGGTTGTTGGCATCAAGGCAACGCTGATTGACGGCGCTTACCACGATGTTGACTCCTCGGAAATGGCGTTCAAGATCGCCGGCCGTATGGCTTTCAAGGAAGCCGCACGCAAGGCGAACCCTGTTCTGCTCGAACCGCTGATGGATGTCGAAGTCCGCACCCCTGAGGAATACATGGGTGAAGTTATCGGCGACATCAACTCACGCCGTGGCCAGATGCAGTCCATGGAAGATGCACAGGGTGTCAAGGTCATCCGTGCGCACGTCCCGCTGTCCGGCATGTTCGGCTACATCGGTGACCTGCGTTCGAAGACCCAGGGCCGCGCTGTGTACTCCATGACGTTCAACAGCTACGCCGAGGTCCCGAAGGCAGTTGCCGACGAGATCATCCAGAAGACCCGCGGCGAATAGTCCTTCGGACTTTCACAGCGACAAACTCGGGTGCGTTTCCGGTCGACGGAAGCACGCCTGGTGCGGATGGCCGGAACACGGTCGGATGCTATCCGGTCAGCCGGGTTGCGGCCATCTGCACGAACAGGCACTAGGCACTAGTATTAGTTCCTGAATCTGCAATTTCACCAATCCAAAGCCCCCCAAGTAGACTTACCTGAGTTTCTGCCGCGATAAGCGCGGTTGAAGGGTAAGCCATTTGAAAACGTTCTAGGAGGAACCTGTGGCAAAGGCAAAGTTCGAGCGGACTAAGCCGCACGTTAACATCGGCACCATTGGTCACGTTGACCACGGTAAGACGACGTTGACGGCCGCCATTTCCAAGGTGCTGTACGACAAGTACCCGGATCTCAACGAGAAGCGTGACTTCGCGTCCATTGACTCTGCTCCCGAAGAGCGTCAGCGCGGCATTACCATCAACATCTCCCACGTTGAGTACCAGACCGAGAAGCGCCACTACGCACACGTAGACGCTCCGGGTCACGCTGACTACATCAAGAACATGATCACCGGTGCTGCCCAGATGGACGGTGCAATCCTCGTGGTTGCCGCCACTGACGGCCCGATGGCTCAGACCCGCGAGCACGTTCTGCTCGCCCGCCAGGTTGGCGTTCCCTACCTGCTGGTCGCGCTGAACAAGTCCGACATGGTTGACGATGAGGAACTGCTGGACCTCGTTGAAATGGAAGTTCGTGAGCTCCTGAGCTCGCAGGGCTTCGATGGCGACGAAGCACCGGTTGTTCGCGTTTCCGGCCTCAAGGCCCTGGAAGGCGACCCGGAGTGGGTCAAGTCCGTTGAGGACCTGATGGCTGCAGTGGACGAGTCCGTTCCGGACCCCATCCGCGACCGCGACAAGCCCTTCCTGATGCCGATCGAAGACGTCTTCACGATCACCGGCCGTGGCACCGTTGTTACGGGCCGCGCCGAGCGTGGAACCCTCGCCATCAACTCCGAGGTCGAGATCGTCGGCATCCGCCCGGTCCAGAAGACCACGGTTACCGGTATCGAGATGTTCCACAAGCAGCTCGACGAAGCATGGGCCGGCGAGAACTGTGGCCTGCTGCTCCGCGGTCTGAAGCGTGATGACGTAGAGCGTGGCCAGGTTGTCGTCAAGCCGGGTTCCATCACCCCGCACACCGACTTCGAGGCCAACGTCTACATCCTTTCCAAGGACGAAGGCGGACGTCACAACCCGTTCTACTCGAACTACCGCCCGCAGTTCTACTTCCGTACAACGGACGTAACCGGCGTTATCACCCTGCCGGAAGGCACGGAAATGGTTATGCCTGGCGACAACACTGAGATGACCGTTGCGCTCATCCAGCCCATCGCTATGGAAGAGGGCCTCGGCTTCGCTATCCGCGAAGGCGGCCGCACCGTTGGTTCAGGACGCGTTACCAAGATCATCAAGTAATTACTTGCTGACCTTGTGTCAGCAGGCTGTTTGACGGTCTGCCGGCACTTATCAACAGCCCCGCAGCGTATCTACGCTGCGGGGCTGTTGTTTGCTATTATTAGTCCAATCACTGGATTAATTGTGCACCCCTGTTCTGCCTGGAGGTAACACCGTGAGGGACGAATCGTATGAGGCGGGCTACCGCGCCGGTCATCTCCAAGGGTGGATCGACGCCGTGGCCAAACTCCAGGCGCAAGGCGAGCCGGATGCGGCGCTTCGCCGGCCGCCGGGAACTGCTCCCACCGAGCCGATTCCAACCTGGCCGATTCCAGGGGAACGCACGACGACGGCACGCGCCGGTGTGCCTGCGCCGGCGCCGGTTCCCGCCGTCGCTGTCCCCGTTTCGTTGGTGCCGCCGTCTCCGCTAACCGTCCAGGCCCCGGTCGCAGCTCCGGGGGCGGCTCAGTCGCGGGCGGCGGCGATGGTCCGGCCTCCGGCCCTGGCGCAGGGCTCTCCGCCGCTGCCGCCGCAGTCCCCGGCCGCGGCCTTCCGGGACTACCCGGAGTCGCCGGCCGAGCGGCAGATGCGGCGGGAAAAGCGTGACCGGCAGAACATCAACATCACCCTGTACGTGGCCAGTCTTTTGCTCGTGGCCGCAGCTGCACTGTTTATTGGCACCAGCCTCCCGCCCATGATGCGGTTCGCGGGGGTCGTCACGGTCACGGCGCTGTTCTACGGCGCGGGCTTTGTCCTTCATTCCCGGGTGCCGCGGCTCCGGCCGGCGGCGGTGGCTTTCAGCGGCACCGGCCTTGCCCTGGTACCTGTGACCGGCCTGGCGCTCTACAACTTTGCGCTGCCGAACGGCCCCACAGCCTGGCTGTTGACATCATTAGTGGGCACCGTCGCCTACGTCGCTGCGGCCGTCCGGCTGGAGAGCCGGGTCTTGGTATACCTGTCCCTGACCTTCCTCGCGTCCACGGCGTTTTCCGGTGTCTCCGTCCTCGGGGGTGCCTTGGTCTGGTACTTCGCATCGTTGATCGGTGTTGCGGCAGTGCTTACGGTCCTGGCCCTGGCGCGGCCGGGTTGGCTGCCGCCCGTCTATGTCAGGCCACTGATGGTGCTCCACCCCTATGTGGTTCCGGCAGTGGCCGCCGCCGCAACCTGCGTCCCCCTGTACCTGACCAAGGCCGAGTACGCGCTGATCATTGCCCTGTGCGGGGTCTACTTTGCATTGATGGCCGTTGTCGCCGGGCCATGGCGGCTCCGCAACTTCCATGCCGCCCGGGCTGCCCTGACAGTTGCGGCCTCCGTGGCGGTCTGGAACTGGACCGGCCGGGGGAGCGACGCCTTGCTGACGGTCAGCGTCCTGCTTGCCGTGCAGGCACTGGGCCTGGCCTTCTACTCAGCCCGGTTAACCGTGGCATTTGCCGAGACCAAGATTTCCGGCCAAGGCACGGACGTTCCCCGGGCGGCTGACCAAGGGGACCCCGCCGGTGCTGACAGCGGTGCGCGCTCCGGTGCTTCCAATGGGGCTGCCGGAACCCGCTGGCAGACTGATGCCCTAGTCACTTTTGGGCTGCAGTTGGCGGCCACGGTGGCATTCGGGGTCGCCCGGGAAATCGCCAGTTTTGTCCAGGGCTTTGTCAGCAGGACCCTGGCGGACACGGAGCTGGCGGTGCCGCTGTGGATTCCGGTGGCATGCGCACTCGGGACAGGCCTGGTGCTGGCAGCCAGATGGCGTGGCCGCACCGAGTGGGCGCCGGTAGCCGCCCTTGCCATGGCGGGGCTTGCCAGCGGACCAATGGGCATGTGGCCACTGGCGGCAATGCTGTTCCTCGCCTCGGGATATTGGGCGGCGCGAGCAGCCTTCTCAGCAGGAGTAACCCGCGGACGTCATGTCCTGGGCGCCCGTGTAGCGCTCACACTGGCCGTGCCCGTGACGGTGGCGGCCGTGGTCGGACACGGTCCGGAGCGGGACGAAGCCTTCGCGTTCGCACTGTTGCTAGCACTGGTGTGCCAGCAACTCCTCACGGCCATCCTGCAGCGTTCCGGAGTGCCGGCCTTTGCACCACAGGCGACGCTGGGGGCCCTGAGCACCGCCGGAGCGTTGGTCCTGATGGGGCTGCCGTTCCTCGAGCCTTCATCGGACCACGCACTGACGGCCGCTGCCCTCTTCATCCAGCTCATCGCAGCCATCGCAGTCGGGGCGATCACGCTTCCGCGGCCTGCGGTGGAAAAGGACTGGTCCAAATCCATGTGGGAAGCCGTTCCACTTGGCATGGCCGTGGTTGCAGTAACGGTCGCATTCCAGGCGGTGTCACAGACTGCCGCCAACGTGGCCCTCGTGTTGGTGGTGGCCTACCTGGTGATCACGGCGATGCGCCTGCCCTTGCGTCTGCACCGCTGGGCCTATTGGTGGCTTGCCCGGGCCGCGTCAACGGTCCTCGTCCTGACCTCCTTCCACCAGCTGCAACGTGACGACGGCCCCGTGGTCATCGCGGACGAGGTGGTGCGCCCCGCCACGATCCTCGTCACGGCACTGGCACTCCAGCTGTGCCTGCCGCTGTTGGCGGCCATCCGACGTCGTGCTCCGCGCGGGATTGCCGCAGACGCTGCCGCGGTGGTCCTCCTTCAGCTGGTGGCCGCGGCCACCTTGGCGCAGGCCGGATCCGCAGAATGGCAGCACACCGTTGCTGCCGTACTCGCCGCCGTGGGTGCTGCTGCGTCGGGCTACTTCCTTCGCCGTGAGGCAGGGGCGGTCTGGTTGGCCCCGTTCACCCTCGGCGCTCTCTTGGCCGTTAGCCATGGAAGCCTCCTCACGGTGGAGCTGAGCCTGGGCATCTTCGCCGTCTACGCCACCCTGATGGTGGTGGCCGAGCCACAGCGTGCCTGGAAAGGTTGGTACTTCGTTGCAGCACGGGTCCTGACCGCGGGACTGGCCCTGGCACTGAGCTACGACCTCACCGCTTCGGCTACCGCGGTCTCGGTGACCTTCGCCCTTGTTCTGGCCGCCCAGCACGTTATCCGGTGGATGATGCGGGCACGGCTGGCCGAGGTGCCGTTCCAGCAGGCTGCAGTCTGGATCACACTGGCGGGGCAAACCATCCTGCCGCTCGTGTATGTCGCGGGGCAACGTTCCGCCGGGCTGTCAGGGCAGCATGGTGACGGCGGCCGCTGGGTGGTGCTGTTCGAGCTGCTCTTGCTTCTTGTCGCCGCGGCTGTGGCCCGCCGGCTGTTCAATGCACGGGGTGCCCTTTACTTCGCGGTGTACGCGGCAGTCTTCGGCGTCCTCGCGCTCGGACCACTGATCACTTTCGGCGGGACGTTCCTCGTCGCCGCGGTGCTGAGCCACACCGGGACCGCCGCGGTGTTGTTGGCCGTCGCGCTGATGGCAGTGGCGGCAGGGATCGTTCGGCGGCGGCGGAACCAGGATGCTGGCGGCGTCGAGCACTGGCTCTGGCTGGCCACCGCGGGCTCCTTCGCTGGCGTGGGTCTGCTGATCTCGTCGCTGGGGGATGGCTGGGTGCCGGGAGCTGCGGTCCTGGTTCTCGCCGTGGTGCTGTTTGCGGCTTCGCACGTCGAAGACTGGGCCGTGCTGCATCCGCTGGCAGTGTTGGCAACGCAGTGGGGCGCGATTGCTCTCGCAACGGAGGTCCTCCCGAAAGCAACCGGCGCCTGGGGCGGATTCCTGCCCTGGCTGGTAGGCGCCGGCTCGGCGTCGGTTGCCCTCTATGCTGTGCGGCTGATTCGGGCCGACGCCTTGGATGCCCGCCGTTTGGATGCCGGCAGGTTGGATGACTCGGGTGCCGGGCGGTTGGATGCCGCTCGGGTGGAGACCGCCCGGACGGCAGGCGATCCGGTGCGTCGCTGGTCGCTTGCGGGAGGCGCTTTCCTCGGTCTGGTCCTGGTGGCCATGGCCGGGGTACGGCACGATGCCACCTCCTGGACCGCGGCAGCCGTCCTGGCTGCCGCCGTCGGAATCGCCTACCGGGAGGCCCCCGGCAAGGCGCGGAGGGTTGCCTTGGAGGTCGGCGCCCTGGTTCTGACGGCAGCGGCCCAGCGCGCCGCCATCTTTGACTTTGATGCGCCGGGCCGCCTGACCGGCCGAACGCTTGGCGGGCTTCCGGATCCGTTCTGGGTGGCTCAATGGTACGTGGCCCTGGGCGCTGTCCTCGGCGGCTTGCGGTATGTCTCCGGCCATCAGCGCGCCGGGCGGTTGCTGGTGGGTGTCGCTGCCGGTCTGCTGTCCCTCGGCGGGCTGGGTGTCGTCTTCAGCGGCTCCGGGGCGCAGCAGTTGTGGGTTCTGGTCCTGCTGGCGCTGCTGCTGGTGGCCGGGCTGGTTGTCGGGGAGCGGCTGTTTGTCTGGTGGGGTGCGGCCGGTGTGGCCGTCTGCATTCTGTGGGCGATGAGGCACTACACGTTCCTGCTCCTTGCGCTGATTGCCGTGGGACTTATCGCCTTTGCACTCTGGCGCCTGAATCGTGGGCCGGCCGGCCAGTCTGGACCGGCACCCGGCGAAGCACCCGGGCCGGAAGCCGGGCCCCAAGTCATGGCCGGCCCCTGGCCCGGACACGCCAACGAACAATCAGCCGCTGATGGAGGCCTACCCGTGGAAGCAGCGGAGCAGCCGGAGGCCGCTGATAGTGTTGCTAGCAGGGAGAGGAGTACATCATGGGATGGTTAATTTTTCTGGTCGTCGTGGCTGCCGTGGTCGCCGGAGTGTTCTGGGCCAGGAAGTATTTCCGCCACGAGATCGACCGCGCCAAGCGCATAAACCGCGCCAACAAGAACCAGTAGCGGGCTTACCAGTAGCGGGCCTAGCCGGCCAGCAGTTTCCGGGCCCGGCTAAGCGCCCTGTACCAGTAGAAGGATTCCTTGGGGGTGCGCTCGAGGGTGTCAAAATCCACGTGCACCAGGCCGAAGCGCTGTGAATATCCGGCTGCCCATTCGAAATTGTCCATCAGGGTCCACACGTAGTAGCCACGAAGGTCGACGTCTTCGGCGATGCCGCCAGGGGCTGTTGCTTCCAGTGCGTGGTGCAGATGGCCCGCGAGGTAGCTGATCCGTTGTGCGTCATCAATCGGTCCGGTCACATGCTCGGGTTCGGGGAAGCTGGCTCCGCTTTCGGTGATGTAGAGCGGGGGCAGCGCGTCCCGGTAGCGGTCCTTCAGTTCGCGCAGCAGGATGCCCAAGTGGTCCGGGGCCACCGGCCAGCCAAATCCGGTGGTGCCGTATTCGGCGAAAGGCACCTGGTGGGCCGGGATCCGGACCATCGCTTCGGCCGGTACCGCCAGGTTTTCGTGCGGACCCTGGCCGGCAGCAACCTGGACCGGCTGATAGTAGTTCAGCCCGTAAAAGTCGAGCGGCTGGTGAATGGTCAGAAGGTCCTTGTCCGGGATCCTGCCGAAGGACCGCATCCAGGGCTTGGCGAAAACCAGGGATGCCGGGTAGCGGCCATTCAGGATCGGATCGGCGTAGATCCGGTTCAGCATGATGTCGAACACCGCAGCCGCGGCCCGGTCACGTAGCTTGCGTGTCGCCGGCCGGACGGGGGAGTGCAGGTTGGTCACCCCGATGCCGCCCCGCACGCTCTCGGCGCGCAGTGCCTGGACGGCCAGTCCGTGGGCCAGCAGTTGGTTGTGGACCGCCGGGAAGGCTTCAAACAGGAGGTCCTGGCCCGGGGCGTGCGTGCCCAGGGCATAGCCGTTCAATACGACGGAGGCGGGTTCGTTGAGCGTGACCCACTGCGCCACCCGGTCGCCGAAGCGGCGCCCCGCGGCGGCGCAGTACTCCGCGAAGCGTTCCGCCGTGGCCCGGTTCATCCAGCCGCCGCTGTGTTCCAGCGGCAGGGGGGTGTCCCAGTGATACAGCGTGGCCATGGGGGAGATTCCGGCTTCGAGCAACTGGTCGATCAGGCGGTCGTAGAAGTCCAGGCCCTGTTCGTTGAATGTTCCACGGCCGTCCGGTTGGATCCGCGGCCAGGAGAGGGAGAAGCGGTACGAGTCCACGCCGAGTTCCCGCATCAGGGCAACGTCCTCGGCGGAGCGGTTGTAATGGTCACATGCCACGGCCGGTGAGTGGCCGTCGATGATGGCTCCCGGCTTTTCGGCGAAGGCGTCCCAGCCTGATGGTCCGCGACCGTCCGCGGACAACGCTCCTTCGATTTGGAAAGCGGCCGCGGCCACGCCTAACGTGAAGGAAGGTGGCAGGAGGCCAGCCAAATTCTGGATGGAAACGTCATTTTCGACCGTCATTAACCCATCATCCATTCGGATGTTGCCGAAGGCAATGAGTCCCAACTGGGTAGCAGCAGGTGTCCTTCTGAACCGTCGTAACGACATCTGCTGGCACTTAGTTGGGGGAGCCGGCGGCAGATTCGCTTCTCCGGATAATATCCGGCATACTAGATGAGTTGTTCAAGCGCTTCTTCGTGTCCCGATCCGGATAATGCCGGGTGTCAGGGTCCAAGTGGAAGACCAAACATAACCCACTCCCCATGGAACTGCGGATTTGTATGCGTGCTAAGCGCGACACGCCCGACCGCGGGGGTCGGTTACGTCGGCAGGTTGAGGAACCCGGATTCTTCCGGATTCAGCTTGTGCGGCGGGTGGTAGTTCAGACTTCAAATGCTTCGGCAGCCACATGCAACACGAATAGTGAACAGAGCGGCCCTACTCGGTGCAGCACTAACTGAAAGAGAGTCAGGCGACATGGCGGGACAAAAAATCCGCATCCGGCTGAAGTCATACGACCACGAGGTCATTGACGTTTCAGCCCGGAAGATCGTTGAGACGGTCACGCGCGCAGGCGCAACGGTAGTTGGCCCCGTGCCGCTGCCGACGGAGAAGAACGTTTACTGCGTTATCCGCTCTCCGCACAAGTACAAGGACAGCCGCGAGCACTTTGAAATGCGCACGCACAAGCGTCTTATCGACATCATCGATCCCACGCCGAAGGCTGTTGACTCGCTTATGCGCCTCGACCTGCCGGCCGACGTGAACATCGAAATCAAGCTGTAGGGAGGTGCTGAGAGACTATGACCGCAACCCGTAACGTAAAGGGCCTGCTGGGCACGAAGCTCGGCATGACCCAGGTCTGGGACGAGAACAACAAGCTCATCCCCGTCACTGTGGTCCAGGCAGATTCGAACGTCATCACCCAGCTGCGCAACGCAGACACTGATGGCTACGTAGCTGTACAGATCGGCTACGGCCAGATCGATCCCCGCAAGGTCACCAAGCCGCTGGCTGGTCACTTTGAAAAGGCAGGCGTCACGCCTCGCCGCCACGTCGTCGAACTGCGCACCGCAGATGCTGACACTTACGAGCTGGGCCAGGAGCTTTCTGTTGAGCTCTTCGAAGCCGGCCAGAAGATCGACGTTATCGGCACCACCAAGGGTAAGGGCTTCGCCGGTGTTATGAAGCGTCACGGCTTCCACGGCGTTGGAGCTTCCCACGGTGCCCACAAGAACCACCGTAAGCCCGGTTCAATCGGTGGCGCATCCACCCCGAGCCGCGTCTTCAAGGGCATGAAAATGGCCGGCCGCATGGGCGCCGTTCGTCACACCACGCTGAACCTCACGGTTCACGCAGTTGACGTCGAGAAGTCGCTGCTCCTGATCAAGGGTGCCGTCCCCGGCGCCCGCGGCCAGGTCGTACTCGTACGCACCGCCGTGAAGGGAGCCTAGTTCAATGACTAGCACTGTCAAGGTTGACCTGCCTGCAGAGATCTTCGACGTTCAGACCAACGTGCCGCTGCTGCACCAGGTCGTCGTTGCCCAGCTCGCTGCTGCTCGCCAGGGTACCCACAAGACCAAGACCCGCGCCGAGGTTTCCGGTGCAGGTCGCAAGCCGTTCAAGCAGAAGGGCACCGGCCGCGCCCGTCAGGGTTCAATCCGTGCACCTCACATGACCGGCGGTGGCGTTGTCCACGGTCCCACACCGCGTGACTACAGCCAGCGCACCCCCAAGAAGATGATTGCTGCTGCACTTCGCGGCGCACTGTCTGACCGGGCACGCAACGGTCGCATCCACGTTGTTGCTGAACTGGTGGAGGGCACCAAGCCGTCCGTCAAGACCGCACTGGCAACGCTGCGCGGAGTTTCCGAGCGCAAGAACCTGCTGGTTGTCATCGAGCGCGCCAACGATGTTGCAGCACTTTCCGTGCGCAACCTCGCCGGTGTTCACGTTCTGTACGCAGACCAGCTGAACACCTACGACGTACTCGTCTCTGACGACGTTGTCTTCACCAAGGCTGCCTACGAAGCATTCGTTGCTGACAAGGCAGTGGCAAAGAACGAGGAGGATGCCAAGTGAGTGCAGCCACCATCAAAGACCCGCGCGACGTCGTGCTTGCACCCGTCGTATCGGAAAAAAGCTACGGCCTGATCGATGAGGGCAAGTACACCTTCCTGGTGGACCCCCGCTCGAACAAGACCGAGATCAAGCTGGCCGTGGAGAAGATTTTCTCCGTCAAGGTCGAATCGATCAACACCATCAACCGTGCCGGTAAGCGCAAGCGCACCAAATTCGGATGGGGTACCCGCAAGAGCACCAAGCGTGCAATTGTGAGCCTCAAAGAAGGCACCATCGACATCTTCGGCGGTCCGCTCTCGTAGCGGAGACCACTTTAACGAGGAAATAAATTATGGGAATCCGTAAATATAAGCCGACTACCCCGGGCCGTCGTGGCTCGAGCGTAGCGGACTTCACCGAAATCACGCGGTCGACGCCGGAAAAGTCGTTGGTACGTCCGCTGCCCAAGAAGGGCGGCCGTAACAACACCGGTAAGATCACCACCCGTCACAAGGGTGGTGGCCACAAGCGCCAGTACCGTCTGATCGACTTCCGTCGCCACGACAAGGACGGCGTCAACGCCCGCGTTGCCGAAATCGAGTACGATCCGAACCGCACGGCTCGCATCGCCCTCCTGCACTACGTTGATGGCACCAAGCGTTACATCATCGCCCCCAACAAGCTCTCCCAGGGTGACGTCGTTGAGGCAGGTGCCGGTGCTGACATCAAGCCCGGTAACAACCTGCCCCTGCTCAACATCCCGGTGGGTACCGTAATCCACGCAGTTGAACTGCGTCCGGGTGGCGGCGCCAAGATGGGCCGCTCCGCCGGCGCATCGATCCAGCTTGTTGCAAAGGAAGGCCGCTTCGCCCAGCTGCGTCTGCCTTCCGGCGAAATCCGCAACGTTGATGTGCGCTGCCGCGCAACCATCGGCGAGGTCGGCAATGCCGAGCAGTCGAACATCAACTGGGGCAAGGCCGGCCGTATGCGGTGGAAGGGCGTTCGCCCGACCGTCCGTGGTGTCGCCATGAACCCGGTTGACCACCCGCACGGTGGTGGCGAGGGTAAGACGTCCGGTGGACGTAACCCCGTCAACCCGAACGGTAAGCGTGAGGGCCGCACCCGCCGCCCGAACAAAGAGAGCGACAAGCTTATTGTGCGTCGTCGTCGTACTGGCAAGAACAAGCGATAGGAGCCTGGACACATGCCACGCAGCCTGAAAAAAGGTCCTTTCGTTGACCAGCACCTCTTTGTGAAGGTGGACAGGGAAAACGAAAAGGGCACCAAGAACGTCATTAAGACCTGGTCACGCCGTTCGATGATCATCCCCGACATGCTCGGGCACACGATCGCCGTACACGACGGACGCAAGCACATCCCCGTGTTTGTCACTGAGTCGATGGTCGGGCACAAGCTCGGCGAATTCGCTCCCACGCGGACATTCCGCGGCCATGTCAAGGACGACCGTAAGGGCAAGCGCCGCTAGGCGCCTGCACTTACGTCAAAGACGAGAGAAGGAAAGCAATGGAAGCCAAGGCAATTGCGCGTCACATCCGCGTAACGCCTATGAAGGCCCGGCGCGTCGTCAACCTTGTTCGTGGTAAGCAAGCGAATGAGGCTCTGGCAATTCTGAAGTTTGCCCCGCAGGCAGCTTCGGAGCCGGTATTCAAGGTAGTTCAGTCGGCAATCTCCAACGCCCGTGTCCTCGCGGACCGCGACGGCGTTGCGTTTGACGAAGGTGACCTCATCATCAGCGAAGCGTTTGTTGATGAAGGCCCGACCATGAAGCGGTTCCAGCCGCGCGCCCAGGGTCGTGCATTTCAGATCAAGAAGCGCACGAGCCACATCACCGTGGTAGTCGCTACCCCGGAGAAAGAGGAGGCTCGCTAAGTGGGACAGAAAGTAAACCCGCACGGGTTCCGACTCGGCATCACCACCGATCACGTATCGCACTGGTTTGCTGACAGCACCAAGTCCGGCCAGCGGTACAAGGACTTCGTTCGCGAAGACATCCGCATCCGTCAGCTCATGTCCACGGGCATGGAGCGCGCCGGTATCGCCAAGGTCGAGATCGAGCGCACCCGTGACCGTGTCCGCGTGGATATCCACACGGCACGTCCCGGCATCGTTATCGGCCGCCGCGGCGCTGAAGCAGACCGCATCCGCGGCGAGCTTGAGAAGCTGACGGGCAAGCAGGTCCAGCTGAACATCCTCGAGGTCAAGAACCCCGAGATGGAAGCCCAGCTTGTTGCCCAGGGTGTTGCTGAGCAGCTGACTTCCCGCGTGGCTTTCCGCCGTGCGATGAAGAAGGCCATGCAGTCCGCGCAGCGTGCAGGTGCCAAGGGCATCCGTATCGCCTGCTCCGGTCGACTGGGTGGCGCTGAAATGTCCCGCTCGGAGTTCTACCGCGAAGGCCGTGTGCCCCTGCACACCCTCCGTGCGAACATCGACTATGGCTTCTACGAGGCCAAGACCACCTTCGGCCGCATCGGCGTGAAGGTCTGGATCTACAAGGGTGACCTCACCGCCAAGGAACTGGCACAGCAGGCAGCTGCTGCTCCGTCCCGCGGACGCGGCCCCAGCGATCGCCCGGGCCGCCCGGGTGGCGCTGACCGTGGTGACCGCCGCCGTCGTAACGACCGTCCGGCAGCAGAGGCAGCCCCGGCTGCCGAAGCACTGGCAGTTGATGCTGCACCCGCTGCAGTAGAAGGAGGACAGGCTTAAATGCTTATCCCACGTCGAGTCAAGCACCGTAAGCAGCACCACCCGGGTCGTTCCGGCGCTGCTACGGGCGGCACCAAGGTCTCCTTCGGTGAGTACGGCATCCAGGCCCTGAGCCCGGCATACGTCACCAACCGTCAGATCGAGTCTGCCCGTATCGCGATGACCCGCCACATCAAGCGTGGCGGCAAGGTCTGGATCAACATCTACCCGGACCGTCCGATCACGAAGAAGCCTGCCGAAACCCGCATGGGTTCCGGTAAGGGTTCGCCGGAGTGGTGGGTCGCTAACGTCAAGCCGGGACGGGTTCTCTTTGAGATCTCCGGCGTCGAAGAATCGGTAGCTCGCGAGGCCCTGCGCCTGGCAATCCACAAGCTCCCGTTGAAGGCACGCATTTTGCGTCGCGAAGGTGGTGAATAGAAATGGCAGTAGGATCCAAGGAACTTGCATCCGCACAGCTGGACACGTTCGACAACGAGCGCCTCGTTGAAGAACTCCGTAAGGCTAAGGAAGAGCTGTTCAACCTGCGTTTCCAGTCCGCCACCGGTCAGCTGGAGAACCACGGTCGTCTGCGCGCGGTAAAGAAGGACATCGCACGCATCTACACCGTTCTCCGTGAGCGCGAGCTGGGCATTCGTGCCGAGGTTGCCGCACCGGTTGTGGAAGCCCAGGAAGAGAAGAAGTCCAAGAAGGCTGCAACCAAGAAGGCTGAAAAGGCTGAAACGGTTGAGACCGAGGAGGATGCCAAGTGAGTGAAAAGGACGAGAACGTGACGGAAACTGTTTCCGCAGCAGCTACGGCTGGCGAACGCGGTTACCGTAAGACGAAGCGTGGCTACGTGGTCTCGGACAAGATGGAAAAGACCATCGTTGTCCAGGTAGAAGACCGCGTGAAGCACGCTTTGTACGGCAAGGTCATCCGCCGCAACACCAAGATCAAGGCTCACGACGAAGAGAACAGCGCCGGCATCGGCGACCTCGTGCTCCTCGCCGAGACCCGCCCGCTGTCCGCTACCAAGCGGTGGCGCCTGGTCGAGATCCTCGAAAAGGCCAAGTAACACCAGTTACTGCAGCAGAAACCCCCGTTCCCACTTGGGAGCGGGGGTTTCCGCGTTAACGGGTGAGTGCGCGAGCGTCGCCCGAAATGGCGCATCAACTGAGAGAGCGTCCGACGCCGGCGGGCCGGGTTTGCGGGGGAGCGGCACCCGCGGCGGGCCGATTGCATGCGGTGCGTGACGCCGTCGTCCGTCTTGCGGGGTGAGCGCTGCTGGTGATATGGGTGCTGGCCCAAAATGTGCTAAGATTTTGAGTTTGTATGGCGCCGTTCGTGCGTCGACATCAACCTCGTAAACAATCGTGCCACGGCATAGTGCCCCCTCGCGCTTCGGACCCGTCCGAAACCACCTGGGATGCAAATGTTTTTGGCACGGGAGTTTAGGCCTGGTCTGGCAAAATCCAGGCAGGTCAAGAGACACCCCGATCAACCGTTCCGCAAGGCTCATTCCGTAGCAAGATCTCGGCCTGAGAACCGGCGCGACGCAAGGAGTAAATAGTGATTCAGCAGGAGTCGCGACTCAAGGTCGCCGACAACACGGGTGCTAAGGAAATCCTTACCATTCGCGTTCTCGGTGGATCTGGCCGTCGCTACGCAGGCATTGGCGACGTCATCGTCGCTACCGTCAAGGACGCAATTCCGGGCGGCAACGTAAAGAAGGGCGATGTTGTCAAGGCAGTCATCGTCCGTACCAAGAAGGAACGCCGCCGTGCGGATGGTTCCTACATCAAGTTTGACGAGAACGCAGCTGTGATCCTGAAGGCTGACGGTGACCCCCGCGGTACCCGTATCTTCGGACCGGTTGGTCGTGAACTCCGTGACAAGAAGTTCATGAAGATCGTTTCTCTGGCTCCGGAGGTGCTCTAGTCCATGGCTAAGATCAAAAAGGGTGACCTCGTTCAGGTCATCACTGGCGCCAAGGCTGAGCGCGGCGGCGACCGTGGCAAGCAGGGCAAGGTTCTGCGCGTATTCCCCGAGACCAACCGCGTGTTGGTTGAAGGCATTAACCGCGTAACCAAGCACACCAAGGTCGGTCAGTCGCAGCGCGGCACCAAGACCGGTGGCATCGAGGTCGTAGAAGCTTCGATCCACATCTCCAACGTGGCTCTGGTTGACCCGTCCACCAAGAAGCCC
The DNA here is from genome assembly GCF_024391045.1 of Pseudarthrobacter sulfonivorans. Lineage (GTDB taxonomy): Bacteria > Actinomycetota > Actinomycetes > Actinomycetales > Micrococcaceae > Arthrobacter > Arthrobacter sulfonivorans_B. Next base: position 131,254 of record NZ_JANFCZ010000002.1, on the reverse strand, counting down.
ACCCGCGTCGGTTTCCGCACCGAGACCGTTGAGCGCGATGGCGTGAAGCGCGAAGTGCGTGTCCGCGTGGCCAAGAGCTCCGGGAAGGACATCTAATGACTGAGACTCTCGAGACTCCGGCAGCGAAGATCGTTCCTCGTCTGAAGACCAAGTACGCCGATTCCATCAAGAGCACGCTCATTGAGGAATTCAAGTACGAAAACGTCAACCAGGTTCCCCGCCTGGTGAAGGTCGTTGTGAACATGGGTGTTGGAGATGCCGCCAAGGACTCCAAGCTGATCGACGGCGCTGTCCGCGATCTCACCGCCATCACCGGCCAGAAGCCGCAGGTAACCAAGGCCCGCAAGTCGATCGCACAGTTCAAGCTGCGCGAAGGCATGCCCATCGGCGCACACGCAACTCTGCGTGGGGACCGCATGTGGGAATTCCTGGATCGTCTGGTCACGCTGGCTCTGCCCCGTATCCGCGACTTCCGCGGCCTCAGCGGCAAGCAGTTCGACGGCAACGGCAACTACACCTTCGGTCTGACCGAGCAGGTTATGTTCCACGAAATCGACCAGGATTCCATCGACCGCACCCGCGGCATGGACATCACGGTTGTGACCACTGCCAAGACCGATGACGAAGGCCGCGCGCTGCTGAAGGCGCTTGGTTTCCCGTTCAAGGCCGAAGACTAATCTAACTACGTAACAGGTCCTTCGCCGAGGCTTCACGCCGCGGCGAGGAAACCGTTATGAGGAAGGGCAAGAGCCCACCATGACAATGACAGATCCTGTCGCAGACATGCTTACGCGTCTGCGCAATGCAAACTCGGCATACCACGATTCCGTGACCATGCCGTACAGCAAGCTCAAGGCACGCGTTGCCGACATCCTGAAGGCCGAAGGTTACATCGCCTCCTGGAAAGAAGAAGACGCTGAAGTTGGCAAGAAGCTGACCCTCGAGCTCAAGTTCGGTCCGAACCGCGAGCGTTCAATCGCTGGTGTTCGTCGTATTTCCAAGCCGGGCCTGCGTGTTTACGCAAAGTCCTCCAACCTCCCGCACGTGCTCGGTGGCCTGGGTGTCGCAATCCTGTCCACCTCTTCCGGCCTCTTGACTGATAAGCAAGCCGGCAAGAAGGGCGTGGGCGGCGAAGTCCTCGCCTACGTCTGGTAACGGGAAAGGAAGAGAATAATGTCACGTATTGGACGTCTCCCCATCACCGTTCCCGCCGGCGTTGAGGTCAAGGTTGACGGCTCTGTCGTCAGCGTCAAGGGTGCCAAGGGCGAGCTGAACCACACTGTGGCCAGCCCGATCGAGGTTTCCCTGGAAGCAGAGACCCTGACCGTCGCCCGCCCGAACGACGAGCGCGCCTCCCGTTCACTCCACGGCCTGACCCGCACCCTGATCTCCAACATGATCGAGGGCGTTACCAAGGGCTACGAGAAGAAGCTTGAAATCGTTGGTACCGGTTACCGCGTTCAGGCCAAGGGATCTGACCTGGAGTTCGCTCTCGGTTTCAGCCACCCGGTAAATGTCTCCGCACCGGAGGGCATCACCTTTGCAGTTGAGACCCCGACCAAGCTCTCTGTTTCAGGAATCAACAAGCAGCAGGTCGGCGAGGTTGCTGCCAACATTCGCAAGCTGCGGAAGCCGGACCCCTATAAGGGCAAGGGCATTCGCTACGCAGGCGAAGTCATCCGCCGCAAGGTCGGAAAGGCTGGTAAGTAACCATGGCCATCTCAATTAACAAGAAGCGCACGAACAAGAGCAAGTCTGCTTCGCGCAGCCGCCGCCAGCTTCGTATCCGCAAGCGCATCTCCGGTACGGCTGTACGTCCTCGTCTGGTCGTCAACCGTTCCGCACGCCACGTGTTCGTCCAGGTTGTCGATGACACCAAGGGCCTGACCGTAGCAAGCGCCTCCACGCTGGAAGCCGACCTTCGTGCATTCGAAGGCGACAAGACCGCCAAGGCCAAGCGCGTTGGCGAGCTCGTTGCCGAGCGTGCGAAGGCTGCCGGTATCGAAGCAGTTGTCTTCGACCGCGGTGGTAACAAGTACCACGGCCGGATTGCTGCTGTCGCTGACGGCGCACGTGAAGGTGGGCTGTCACTGTGACGGAAGCAAACAAGGAAAAGGACACTGTGTCTGCAGATCAGAAGGCGACTGAAGCCGTAGCTGCTCCGGCCACTGAGACCACTGCTCCCGCAGCTGCCGCTGACGACCGCCGTGGTGGCGCTCGTCGTGGCGAGCGTGGAGACCGTGGCCAGGGCCGCGGCGACCGTGGTGGCCGTGGTGGCCGCGACGGCGGCCGTGAAGCTGAGAAGAGCCAGTTCGTAGAACGCGTTGTCACCATCAACCGCGTTTCCAAGGTGGTCAAGGGTGGTCGTCGCTTCAGCTTCACCGCTCTGGTCGTCGTTGGTGACGGTAACGGTATGGTCGGCGTTGGCTACGGCAAGGCTAAGGAAGTTCCTGCCGCAATCGCGAAGGGCGTTGAAGAGGCCAAGAAGTCCTTCTTCCGCGTACCCCGCATTGGCAACACCATCCCGCACCGCGTACAGGGTGAGGCTGCTGCAGGCGTTGTTATGCTGCGTCCGGCTTCCGCTGGTACCGGTGTTATCGCCGGTGGTCCGGTCCGTGCAGTACTGGAGTGCGTGGGCATCCACGACATCCTCTCCAAGTCGCTCGGTTCCGCAAACGCCATCAACATCGTTCACGCGACCGTTGATGCCCTGAAGCGTCTCGAAGAGCCGGCAGCAGTGGCAGCACGCCGCGGCCTGCCCCTCGACGAGGTTGCTCCGCCGGCAATGGTGAAGGCAATCCTGAACCAGAAGGCGGGTGTCTAAGTCATGGCTAAGAACCTGATTCCCTCCGACTCCCAGTTGGAGATCACCCAGATCAAGGGCGTCATTGGCGCCAAGCAGAACCAGCGCGACACCCTGCGGTCACTCGGCCTGAAGCGGATCGGACACACAGTTGTCCGCACCGCCGACGCCGTCACCGTGGGAATGCTCAACACGGTTCCGCACCTCGTGAATGTAGAGGAGGCGAAGTAATGGCAGAGAACAAGACCGCCGCAGAGTCTGCTGAGAAGCAGAACGCTCTGAAGGTCCACCACCTGCGTCCCGCCCCGGGTGCCAAGACCGCCAAGACCCGTGTGGGTCGTGGTGAAGGTTCCAAGGGTAAGACCGCTGGCCGCGGTACCAAGGGTACGAAGGCCCGCTACCAGGTCAAGGCTGGCTTTGCCGGCGGCCAGCTGCCGCTGCACATGCGCCTGCCGAAGCTTCGCGGCTTCAAGAACCCGTTCCGGGTTGAGTTCCAGGTTGTAAACCTGGACAAGCTCAACGAGCTGTTCCCGGAAGGTGGCGCCGTCACCGTGGAAAACCTGGTCGAAAAGGGCGCCGTTCGCAAGAACCAGCCCGTCAAGGTGCTGGGCACCGGCGACATCACCGTCAAGGTTGACGTCACCGCCCACGCATTCTCGGCCAGCGCCGCAGAAAAGATCGCCGCAGCGGGCGGAAGCACCACCGCGCTCTAAGGAGCCGGTGGGCGGAAGTCCGTTGTTGACTCCCGGTGTGCAGGACCCCAGGGCCCTGCACGCCGGGAGTTTTTTCACATCCGCACACCGAATAATTCCTGCCGTCCGTCGCGCGATTGGCCCCGCGGATTATTCGCATGGCCAATCCACCCGTTAGACTCGGTTGTTGGGATTATTGACACCCATCACACCACCCCATTTACAACACAGGAGGACGCTTGCTTAGCGCATTTGGCCGGGCCTTTCGCACGCCTGATCTGCGACGCAAGTTGTTGTTCACGCTGGGAATCATCACAATCTTCCGCTTGGGTGCCTTCATTCCCTCGCCTGGTGTGAACTACCAGAATGTCCAGCAATGCTTGCAGAACGGTCAGACCGCGGGCGGGCTCTACCAGCTCGTCAACCTGTTCAGCGGCGGCGCCTTGCTTCAGGTGTCCATCTTCGCCCTGGGCATCATGCCGTACATTACGGCCAGCATCATCGTCCAGCTGCTCCGGGTGGTCATTCCCCGGTTCCAGCAGCTGTACGAGGAGGGCGCCTCAGGGCAGTCCAAGCTCACCCAGTACACCCGGTACCTCACCATTGCCCTTGGTTTGCTCAACGCCACGACGCTGGTGTCGTTGGCCCGCTCAGGCCAGCTGCTGCCGGGCTGTGCGCTGCCGATCATCCCCGATAACAGCATCGTCACCACGATCCTGATTATCATCACGCTCACCGCCGGTACCGGACTCATCATGTGGATGGGCGAACTGGTCACGGAAAAGGGTGTCGGCAACGGTATGTCGCTGCTCATCTTCACCTCCATCGCCGCGCAGTTCCCCACCTCCCTGGGTGCGATCTGGACCTCGCAGGGTCCGGGAACGTTCTTCCTGGTCCTCGCCATTGGACTGGTGACAGTTGCCCTGGTGGTCTTCGTGGAGCAGTCCCAACGCCGTGTTCCGGTGCAGTATGCCAAGCGCATGATCGGCCGCCGTACCGTGGGCGGCACCAGCACCTACATCCCCATCAAGGTGAACATGGCAGGCGTGATCCCTGTGATCTTCGCGTCCTCCATGCTGTACCTGCCGGGGCTGATTTCACAGTTCAACCAGCCCAAGAACGGCGAGCCGCTGCAGCCGTGGGTTGAGTGGATCAACAACAACCTGACACGAGGAGATCACCCGATCTACATGGTGCTGTACTTCGCCATGATCGTGTTCTTCACCTACTTCTACGTCGCGATCACCTTCAACCCTGAAGAGGTCTCCGACAATATGAAAAAGTACGGCGGTTTCATTCCGGGTATCCGTGCCGGTAAACCGACCGCGGACTACCTGCAGTACGTGCTCTCAAGGATCACGCTCCCCGGGGCCTTTTACCTGGGCTTCGTGGCGCTCATTCCGCTGATTGCATTGGTACTGATCAACGCGAACCAGAACTTCCCGTTCGGTGGCACCTCGATCCTGATCATGGTGGGTGTTGGCCTTGAAACCGTCAAGCAAATAGATGCGCAACTACAGCAACGTCACTACGAAGGGCTATTGCGATGACTAAAATGTTGATTATTGGGCCGCCCGGCTCCGGTAAAGGAACCCAAGCGGAACGTATCTCCGAGCGCCTCGGTGTCGTGGCGATCTCCACCGGCGATATCTTCCGAGCCAATGTGAAGGGCGAAACGCCCCTTGGCATCGAGGCCAAGAAGTACATGGACGCCGGCGACTTCGTTCCGGACAGCGTGACCAACAAGATGGTCCGTGACCGGCTCGGCGAGTCCGACGTCGAAAACGGCTTCCTCCTGGACGGGTACCCGCGCACCACCGCGCAGGTGGATTACCTCGACGGGATCCTCGCCAGCAGCGAGGAAAAGCTCGACGTCGTCCTGCAGCTGACTGCAGACGATGAGGAACTCGTGGCACGCCTCCTGGGCCGTGCCAAGGAAACCGGCCGGAGTGACGACAACGAAGCCGTTATCCGTCACCGACTGGACCTCTACCACGAGCAGACCGAAGCCGTTGTGGCCAAGTATGCCGACCGTGGCATCCTGACCCGGGTTGACGGCATCGGCGGCATCGACGAGGTCACCGACCGCGTCATGGAAGCCATCAAGGGAGCGCAGGCCGCCTGAACAGGCAACTAAGTTATTCGAGGCTCCTCCCGGATTCCGGGAGGAGCCTCAGCCATTGAAAGGACACACCATGGCTTTCGGCCAGCCCCGTATCGAATACAAGACCAACGCCCAGATGCGCACCATGCACGAGGCCGGCCTGGTCCTGAGCCGTGCCCTGGACGCGGCCGTGGCCGCGGCCGTGCCCGGCGTCACCACCAAGCACCTGGACGACGTCTTCGCCGCGGTGCTGAACGAGGCAGGTGCCAAGTCCAACTTCCTCGGCTACCACGGCTTCCCGGCGACGGTCTGCACGTCCGTGAACGAGGAAGTGGTGCACGGGATTCCCGGCAGCAAGGTCCTGAAGGACGGAGACATCATCTCCATCGACGGCGGCGCGATCGTTGACGGCTGGCACTCGGACTCTGCCCGGACGGTAATTGTTGGCACGGCGGATCCCGAGGACCAGCGCCTCTCGGACGTCACGCAGGCCGCCATGTGGCACGGCATCGCGGCACTGGCCAAGCGAGGCCACGTGGGCGACGTCGGTGCAGCCATCGATGACTACGTCTCCTCGGTGCCGGGCAAGCCGCTGGGCATCCTGGAAGACTACGTGGGCCACGGCATCGGTTCCGAAATGCACATGGCACCGGATGTCCTGAACTACCGGACCAACCACCGCGGCCCCAAGGTCAAGGCAGGCCTGTGCCTGGCCATCGAGCCCATGCTGGTCCGCGGCAGCATTGACACCGCCGTGCTGGCGGACGACTGGACCGTGGTGACCACCGACGGCAAGCGCTCCTGCCAGTGGGAACACTCGGTGGCCGTCCACGACCGGGGGATCTGGGTCCTTTCAGCGCCCGACGGCGGCGCGGAGCACCTGGTCCCGCTCGGCGTCACCCCCGTCCCCATTCCGTAACCGCTGCTTAAACCCAACTGGGTCGCAGTTGATGCTGTTATGAGGGCTCATAACGACATCTACTGCGACCCAGTTGGGTGGGGGCCGCAGCGGTGAGCTTCCCGCCGCGGCCCACCGGCTGGCACGGAAGTCAGGCCTTGAGCTTGGGCTTGACGTCCTTGGTGTAGATTCCCTCGAGCGTTGCCTTCAGCTCGGTCATGGTGGCCTTGACATCGCCCTGCTGGGTCAGGATCTTGGCGGCCGCCTTGGCCATTTCCTGGTCGGCGCCGGGCAGGAACGCACGGGCGTTGTCCTGCACTTTGGTGACGGCCAGCTGGTCCATGGCGATCTTGATCTGCGGGGTCTGGGCCAGCACCGCGGTCATGTCAGCCGAGGTCCGGGTGGGCATGTAACCGGTGGCGGCCGAGAACGCGGCCGTGTTTTCCGGCTCGGTCATGAACTGCAGGAACATGGCGGCGGCGAGCTGTTCCTCCTTGGTGACGCCGCTGGGGATGCCCAAGCCGGCGCCGCCGGTGGGGCACACCCCGGTCTTTTCCTTGGAGCCGCCCGGCAGGAACCCGACGCCTACGTTGAACTTGGCGGACTTCAGGATGCCGATCAGCGAACCGGTGGACGACAGGGTGGCCGAAGCCAGGCCTGCGGCGAAGTCGTCGGCGGATTCCTTGGAGGAGACGCCGGCCCAGGCGTCCTTGTATACGGAGTCCTGGGCAGCCTGCAGTGCCGCCACGGATTCGGCTGAATCACAGGTGATGTCCCAGCCCTTGGACCAGCTGCCGCCTTCGCCCCAGAGGTTGTTCTGCAGGGTCCAGCCCGCGTAACCGGCCAGGGCGGGGTGCATAAAGGCGTACTGCGCGCCTGACGCAGCCTTGAGCTTGGGGGCCCAGTCGGCGAACTCCTGCCAGGTGGCGGGGGCGCGGTCCGGGAGGCCCGCTGCGGCGAAGTGGTCCTTGTTGTAGTAGAACAACGGGGTGGACCGGCCGTAGGGGAGGGCCCACTGCTTGCCGGCGTACTTGTAGTCATCCACCAGCGAGGTGCGGAAGTCGCCCAGCTTGATGTCCAGCTGCTTGACCAGCGAGTCGATGGGGATAATGCTCTCGTTCAGGTAGTAGCGGAACCACCAGACGTCGGAGAGGACCACCAGCGAGGGCAGGCCTGACTTGGCGGCCTGGGCGGTCTGGAACTTCTGCGCGATTTCCTCGTAGTTCGCGCCCGCGGTCACCAGGTTCACCTTGATGTCCGGGTACTTTGCGTGGAACTTCTCGATGATGCTCTTTTCCACGTCCTGCGACTTGCCGGGGTGGTTGGACCAGAAATCGATGGACGCGGCGGGCTTCACGCCGCTGAAGTCGATATCGGCGGCGGTGGTGGTGGCCGCGCCGGGGGTGGTGGACGGGCCGCCGCAGGCTGCCAGTGCGGTGGCTCCTGCTCCGGCCCCGGCCAGGGTGAGGAAAAACCGTCGATCAAGGGTGAACGTCATGGTACTGCCTTTCGTTTGGTGCCTCGGTGATGCTGGATGCGGTGGATGGTTTGGAATGGGCGCACGACGGCGCCGCCGGACGGGGTGCCCGACGACGGCGTGGGTGCGGGCTCTAGCCGGTGACGCTGCCCTGGGTCAGGCCGGCCACGATGTAGCGCTGGAGCATGGCGAAGACGATGAGGATGGGGATGATCACCAGGACGGCGCCGGCCATCATGATTCCCCAGCCGGCTCCGTTGCTTTCGGAGTTCTGCAGGAGCGTCAGCCCGACGGGCAGCGTCATGCTTTCGGGTTTGTCCGTGATGATCAGCGGCCAGATGTACTCGTTCCATTCGCTGACCACGGTGACCAGGGCAACCGTGGCGATTGAGGGGACGGACACCGGCACCACAATCTGCCAGAGCCGCCGCCAGTGCCCGGCGCCGTCGATCTCGGCCGATTCGAGGATGGAACCGGGCAGGGTGAGGAAGTGCTGGCGCAGGAGGAACGTGCCGAATGCTGTGCCCAGGCCGGGCAGGATGATGCCCCAGAGGGTGTTCTTTCCGCCCATCCCGGCGATCAGGATGTAGTTCGGCAGGATGGACACCTGGGGCGGGACCATGAGGGCCACGAGGATCAGGACGAAGATCAGGTTCTTGAACGGGAAGCGCACAAACACCAGGGCGTAGGCGGTCAGCAGGGCAAGGATCACCTTGATGCCGGACCCCACCACGGTGACGATGGTGCTGTTGAGGAAGAACTGCCCGAACGGCACGGTGGTCATGGCCACCCGGTAGTTCTCCGGGTCAAGGGCGGCCGGGAGCACCTTCAGGTCCACGGTGACGATTTCACCCGGCTGCTTGAAGGAGCTCAGCACCATCCAGAGCAATGGCAGGAAGACCACCAGGACGGCGACAACCAGGGGCACATAGCCGCCCACCACCGTCTGCAGCAGATTGGCACGGGAGAATGGCCGCTCGCGGCGCGGGACGGCGTCGGGCGTTGCACCGTCGCCTGGGGACGAACCGGGGCTGACGACGGGGGCGGGAGCACTCACGAGTAGTGGACTTTCTTTTCGACGAACCGCAGCTGCAGCACCGTGATGACCAGCAGGATGACAAAGAGGACCACGGAGATCGCGGCGGAGTAGCCGGCCCGGTTGTAGGCACCGAAGGCCTGCAGATACGCCTCGTAGATGAGCGTGCTGGTGCCGGCGCCGAGCGGCGTCATGATTCGGATGAGGTCGAAAGCCTGCAGCGAGCTGAGCATGGTGGTGATCAGCAGGAAGAACGTGGTGGGGGAAAGGAGGGGCAGGGCCATGCTGACGAACCGCCGGAAACTGCCGGCACCGTCGAGGGAGGCCGCTTCCATCACGTCCTTCGGCAGCGACTGGAGCCCCGCGAGGAATACGACGGCACAATAACCGAGGTTCTTCCAGACGTACACGATGATCACCATCACCAGGGAGAGCTGGGGATCGTTGATCCACTGCGGGCTCGGCTGCCCGAAGCCCCGGAGGATCCAGGCGAGCACACCGTAGCCGGGGTCGAAGATAAACAGCCACACGAGTCCCACACCCACACCGGAGAGGACATAGGGTGCGAACACCGCCGACCTGGCGAACGTGGTGCCGCGGACCTTCGAGTTCAGCGCCAGGGCAATGAGCAGGCCTAGCACCATGGAGCCGCCCACCGTGGCGGCCGTGAACACGGCGGTGGTGCCCAGCACCCGAGCGGCGTCGGCGCTGGTGAAGAACGTGACGTAATTTTCCAGGCCGACGACGGCGGCTGAGGCTGACCCGAGCGTCCAGTTCAGCGTGGAGTAGTAGATGTTGTTGATCAGCGGGAGGTAGGTAAACACCGCGATGAGCACAAGGTTGGGCAGCGCCAATGCGAGGAAGACAAGGAAATCGCGGCGGGACCTGCTGGACCAGCGCTTCCGGTTCGGGGAAGTCGCGGTTCCCTGGTGCTTCGCGCTGCCGGCGGCCTCGGATGCCGCGGAACTGCCGGGCTTGGCCGTGAGCTGTGGAGTCATGGATCTCAATCGGGAGGCCTGCGGGGGCAGGGCTGGGGAGGATTTGAGACCACTCCATCACATCGTCCGGGCAGGTCAGGGCCGGATCCGGCTCCGCAGCGGATTGTTGGCCAAGGCTTCGGGACCCGTTCACTAACAGTTCGGCTTGCGCGCCCGAATCGGATAACCGGCGACGCCGCAGGGCAGAATGGAGCGCATGGGAGCCATTACCGACGTACCCGGAATCCGGGTGGGGCACGTGCAGAAGAACGACGACGGCTGGCTCACCGGGGCGACGGTGGTCCTGCCGCCGCCCGGGACAGTGGGGTCGGTGGACGTCCGCGGCGGCGGGCCCGGCACCCACGAGACCGACGCCCTGGATCCCACCACCCTGGTAGCCACCGTGGACGCCGTGGTCCTCACCGGCGGCAGCGCCTACGGCCTGGTCACCGCCCACGGTGCGCAACGCTGGTGCGAGGAAAACGGCAGAGGCTTCCCGGTGGCCGGGGGAGTGGTGCCGATCGTCCCCGCGGCGGCCATCTTCGACCTGGGCCGCGGCGGCGACTTTTCAGCGCGCCCGACGGCAGACATGGGCTACGCGGCAACGGCCGCCGCCGCCGCGCAACCGGAAGGCCACGACGTCGGACGCGGCAACGTGGGTGCCGGCACCGGTGCTGTCATCGGGCGGGGCCGGTTCAAGGGAGGGGTTGGCTCGGCTTCGGTCACGCTTGAGAACGGCGTTGTTGTTGGAGCGCTGGCCGTCGTGAACGCGTTGGGTCTGCCGGTTTCCGACGGTGGGCAGGGCCCGCAACCCTCCGCGCGCTCGGTCGTTCCTCCCTTAGACGCGCGCTTCCGGGTTCCGGAACCTGCCCACCGAGAGGCGCAGGTCCAACTCCCCGAGCCTCCGTCAGCGACTGACGGAACCCCGCCTCTAAACACGACACTTGTCGTGGTGGCAACGAACGCCTTACTTGACCCTGCCGAGTGCTATCGGACGGCTTCTGCTGCACATGCCGGGTTGGCGCGGGCACTCAACCCGAGTCACACGTTGGCCGATGGGGACACTGTTTTTTGTTTGGCTACTGGTGAGGTGCCTTTGGACCGGAGCACTGAGACTGTGCGGCAGGTAAGTCTCATCACGCTCCAGAGTGCGGCAGCCGACGTCGTACGTTTGGCCATCCTCGATGGCGTGCGGAGCGCTGCGGCGGTGAGCACTCCTGCCGGCGAATTTGGTGCCTACGGCGGTTAGTGGGTTACTATGCCCGATTTAACTTTTACCCGGATACAGGGTAGTGTTGCTTGTTGGTTGTCTGCCCTGCTGTGCCCTGTTTGGGGCCAGAGGTGACAACCGATCCAACAAAAACGTTCGTGGTCATGTCCGGTGCAATCCGGCAGGGCCGCGGCAACAACAGTTAGCGGAGGGTATGGCCAAGAAGGACGGGGTCATTGAGATCGAAGGCGTTGTGACTGAGGCGCTGCCTAACGCGATGTTTCGCGTTGAGTTGACCAACAAGCACATCGTACTCGCGCACATCTCAGGCAAGATGCGCCAGCACTACATCCGGATTCTCCCTGAGGACCGCGTAGTGGTGGAACTGAGCCCGTATGACCTCACTCGGGGTCGTATCGTCTACCGCTACAAGTAAATTCTGGGCAGCTTCAGCATGAGCTGAACGCTGCTCCAGTTGATCAACTGCCACACGCAAAGGAATGCCATGAAGGTCAAGCCGAGCGTCAAGCAGATCTGCGAAAAGTGCAAAGTGATCCGCCGTAATGGCCGGGTCATGGTGATCTGCGAGAACCCGCGCCACAAGCAGCGCCAGGGCTAATTTCCTTCTCCTGAAGGAAACCCTGGGTTGCTAACCCACGCAAGTAAATAAAGGCAGCACAAGCTGAACTGGGACGCATGAGCCCGGACAGCTAACCCCCGGTCGGAGGCTGGGGCCGCACAGAACGTGCGGGTGTACTGCCTACGACCTCCGGTTTATTCAAGGAGTACTGCCAATATGGCTCGTCTCGCTGGCGTAGACATTCCCCGCGAAAAGCGGTTGGAAATTGCGCTTACTTACATCTACGGCGTGGGCAAGACCCGTGCACACGAAACCCTGGCTGCCACTGGCATCAGCGCTGACGTCCGAGTTAAGGACCTCACCGATGCCCAGCTGGTTGAACTGCGTGATTACATCGAAGGCAACTACAAGGTTGAGGGTGACCTTCGCCGCGAAGTAGCAGCTGATATCCGCCGCAAGGTTGAAATCGGCAGCTACGAAGGTATTCGCCACCGTAAGGGCCTGCCCGTCCGCGGGCAGCGTACGAAGACCAACGCCCGTACCCGCAAGGGTCCGAAGCGCACCGTCGCAGGCAAGAAGAAGGCCCGTTAAAATCCCCGCCGGGATTAACGGAACTTTCCCCAATAACTTTCTGTAGGAGAAAATAATGCCCCCAAAGACTCGTGGCGCGGTTCGCAAGCCGCGTAAGAAGGACAAAAAGAATATCGCGCTGGGCCAGGCGCACATCAAGAGCACCTTTAACAACACCATCGTTTCCATCACGGATCCGAGCGGCGCTGTTATCTCCTGGGCTTCCTCAGGTGAGGTCGGCTTCAAGGGCTCACGTAAGTCCACCCCGTTCGCAGCCCAGATGGCTGCCGAAGCTGCTGCCAAGCGTGCCCAGGAGCACGGCATGCGCAAGGTTGACGTTTTCGTCAAGGGCCCGGGTTCCGGACGCGAGACCGCAATCCGCTCGCTGCAGGCCGCTGGCCTCGAGGTTGGCTCCATCCAGGACGTCACCCCCGCAGCGCACAACGGCTGCCGTCCGCCGAAGCGCCGCCGCGTCTAAGCCTTTCCAGCAGTTGAGCTTGCCCGGACCGTTGCGGTCCGGGCAAGCCCAGCCGCGTTAAGTCTTCAGACCGAATTTCCACCACCTGTGTTGCGTCATATAGCGGATGCTCGCCGAAAGGAAACCTAAGTGCTCATTGCACAGCGCCCCACCCTCTCCGAAGAGGTAGTCTCCGAAAACCGCTCGCGTTTCATCATTGAACCGCTGGAACCGGGCTTCGGCTACACCCTCGGAAACTCCCTCCGCCGTACCCTGCTCTCCTCCATCCCCGGTGCCGCTGTAACCAGCATCCGGATCGATGGCGTGCTGCACGAGTTCACCACGGTTCCTGGTGTCAAGGAAGATGTCACCGAGATCATCCTGAACATCAAGAGCCTGTCGGTCTCCTCCGAGCACGACGAGCCGGTTGTTGCTTACCTGCGCAAGCAGGGCCCCGGAGTCGTCACCGCCGCGGACATTGCTCCGCCGGCCGGCGTCGAATTCCACAACCCGGATCTGCACATTGCCACGCTGAACTCGAAGGGCAAGTTCGAACTCGAACTGACCATCGAGCGCGGCCGCGGCTACGTTTCGGCAGCTCAGAACAAGTCCGGCGACGCCGAGATCGGCCGTATTCCGGTCGACTCGATCTACTCGCCGGTGCTGAAGGTTACTTTCCGCGTGGAAGCAACCCGTGTTGAGCAGCGCACCGACTTCGACAAGCTCATTGTCGACGTCGAGACCAAGCAGGCCATCGCCCCGCGCGATGCTGTTGCGTCCGCAGGCACCACCCTGGTGGAACTCTTCGGTCTGGCACGCGAGCTGAACACCGCAGCTGAAGGTATCGAGATTGGCCCGTCGCCGACGGATGCTGCCCTGGCAGCGGACATGGCACTGCCGATCGAGGATCTGGACCTCACCGTCCGTTCCTACAACTGCCTCAAGCGTGAGGGCATCCACACCGTGGGTGAACTCGTTGCCCGCTCCGAGGCTGACCTGATGGACATCCGTAACTTCGGTGCCAAGTCCATTGACGAAGTCAAGGCAAAGCTGGTTGAACTGGGCCTGTCCCTCAAGGATTCGCCTCCCGGTTTTGACCTCGCAGCACGCGCAGCAGCAATTGAAGAGGACGACGCCGCCTTCGGCGACGACGAACTCTAAAACAGATCTTGGCCGGCGGGCACCATGGTGTGCCCACCACCGGCTTCCATATGAGGAGAAACAATTATGCCTACCCCCACTAAGGGTCCGCGCCTCGGAGGCGGCCCGGCTCACGAGCGTCTCATGCTCGCGAACCTGGCAGCAGCACTGTTCGAGCACAAGCGGATCACCACCACGGTGACCAAGGCCAAGCGCCTGAAGCCGTACGCCGAGCGTCTGGTGACCTTCGCCAAGCGTGGCGACCTCGCTTCCCGCCGCCGTGTCCTCGGCCTGATCAGCAACAAGGGCGTTGTCCACGAGCTGTTCACCGACATTGCACAGGCAGTGGAGAACCGCGACGGCGGCTACACCCGTATCACCAAGATCGGCAACCGCAAGGGCGACAACGCTCCCATGGCTGTCATCGAACTGGTTCTCGAGCCGGTTTCCGCCAAGCAGGCTGTTGTGGCCGAAGCTACCTCCGCTGCCAAGCGCGATGCTGAGAAGGCTGCTCCGGCCGCCGAAGAAGCTCCCGCCGAGGCCGAGGTTGCCGAGACCGAAGCTGCCGAGGCTCCGGCTGCCGAGGCTGCTGAAGCCAAGTACGCCGGCTCCAAGCCTGCTACGGCTGACAACGTTGCCCCCGAGGGCTTCGAGGTCAAGGGCAACGAGGACTCCATGAAGTACCACGTTCCCGGCTCACGCTGGTACGACGCCACCACGGCTGAGGTCTGGTTCGACTCTGCCGAATCCGCCGCAGCTGCAGGCTTCGCGCCTGCCGGCGGCGAGGCTGCACAGGCCACCGAAGCTGAGTAATCAGCCTCTGTCGCTCCAGTAGACTTAGGTCTATGAACGACCAAAAACCCGCGGCCCCCGTATCAGGGGGCGGCGGGTTTTTGCGTGTGCGGCTTGATTTGTCGTACGACGGCGGTCCCTTCAGCGGGTGGGCGCTGCAGCCGGGCCTGCGCACCGTCCAGGGAGTCCTGGAGGAGGCGCTGGCCTTGCTGGTCCGCCGGCCGCTCCGGGTCACCGTGGCCGGCCGGACTGACGCGGGCGTGCACGCCCGCGGCCAAGTGGTCCACCTTGACCTGACCGAAGCCGAGTGGCTGGGGCTGCCGCGCGGGCACGAACTGGATCCCGGCGTCGCGCTTTTGCGTCGTATCCGGGGTGCGCTGAGCCGGGGTTTGGGCGACCTGTCCGGTGCCGTCGAAATCCATCAGGTGTCGCTGGCTCCGGCGGGGTTCGACGCCCGCTTCTCGGCCCTGTGGCGGCGGTACAGCTACCGCATCGCCGACGGCCCTGGTCTGTGGGATCCGCTGGAACGCTACTTCACGCTGTGGCACAAGAACCCCCTGGATGTTGACCTGCTGAACGAGGGCGCGGCGAAGCTGCTGGGCCTGCAGAATTTCCTGGCGTACTGCAAGCCGCGGGAAGGCGCCACCACCATCCGTGAGCTGCAGCGGTTCGAGTTCCGCCGCGGCGAGGACGGCGTCATCGTGGCCACCGTCCGGGCGGACGCTTTCTGCCACAACATGGTCCGGTCCCTGGTGGGTTCGGCTCTGTTTGTGGGGGAGGGCGCGGAGGAACCGGGCTGGCTGTATGAGCGGCTGCTGGCGCAGAAGCGTGACGCCAAGTCAGTCCTGGCCGCGCCACACCCCCTGGTCCTGGAGGAAGTGGCCTATCCGTCCGACGACGAGATGCTGGCCCGCGCCGAGCTGACCAGGGCCGTGCGGAAGCACTGACGCCCTGCCCATCGAGGCTGCGTTAGAACGACGGCGGCGGGCCGTCCGCCGGGAGCGTCACCGTAAACGTGCTGCCTTTGCCCTGATCACTGGCGCACGCCACCCTGCCGCCGTGGCGTTCCACGATCATCTTGGTGATGGACAGGCCCAGACCCGCCCCCGGGATGGCTGCCTTCCGGGCGGAGTCGGTGCGGAAGTAGCGGCGGAAGACCTTGGCGGCGTCGTCCGTACGCATCCCCATTCCGGTATCGCGGACGCGCAGTTGAACCCAGTTCCCGCTGGTACCCGCGCTGATGTCCACCACGCCGCCGTCGGGGGAGTACTTGATGGCATTCGACACGAGGTTGTCCAGCGCCTGCCCGATCCGTAGCGGATCTGCGTAAGCCCACAGGGGTGAAGGGATGTCGGCCGCGAGCCGCACCCCGGAACGGTCTGCTTCGGCCCGTGCAGAGTTCAGGGTGCTTTCCACCAGGCTGGCGAGGTCGGTGCGTTTCGGGTGGACTTTCAGGGCCGCCGACGCCGTGGCTGACAGGTCGGCCAGCAGTGCCAGCAGGCGTTCCGAATTGCGCTGCACCACGGTGAGCCGCTGGGTGGCATCGGGAGGCAGCCCGGCGGTGTCTTCCAGGACGAGGTCCACGTTTCCGAGGATCGCGTTCAGCGGTGTCCTGAACTCGTGCGAGACCGTGGAGATCAGCTCTTCGGTTGCGGCCAGTGTCTCCACCCAGCCGGTAACGTCGTTGTACACCACCACGGCGCCGGTGAGTTGCCCGTCCTCGCCCACCAGCGGCCGGGCGGCGGTGGAGTAGGCCCGCTGAGCCGGCTCCTCGCCAGCCCACACCAGATAGTCAGCGAAGGATTCTCCGGCAATGGCCCGGTTGATGGGGCGTTTGTCGGGCGGCAGCATGGTCTGCCTGTCCTGCCCGAAGATGAGCTGGTGCCCCTGGCCCGGCATCTCATCCACCACGCCCGTGGCCTGCCGGAAAGTGCGCTGCCGGTTGTTCGTGACCAGGTACCGGCCGGAGCGGTCGACGGCGGCAATCGCCACGTCGGTGGCGTCCAGGATGGTGATCAGGAGTTTTTCGCGGTCCCGGCTTTCGGCGAGCAGCTCCCGCAGCTCCTCACCCAGGGCCTGCAGTTCCCGTTGTTGGACGCGCATGTTGGCGCTGGCGAAGCGGATGGCGAGGAAGACGGCAAGCATCATGAGCGGAAAGAGCACCAGCGTAGTGAGGTCCGCGGCAGTGAGGTGGGGAAAGTGGACGGCTGAGGCGGGGACCATGATCAGCAGCGGTCCGACCGTACTGAGGACAACGTTGGCGCGGACCAGGATTCCTGAAGCGGCGAGCCAAATGACGGGAAAGACAACCAGGATTGCCAGGCCCGGAAGCAGCGGGGCGGCACCGTTTCGCAGGAGGCCGATGGCCAGCAGGTCCAGCACCGGGATGACGAGGTAGGCACTGCTGCGCAACCGCTCCCAGGGCGTGACGAAACACGCCACGAAGAGGAGGAGGTGAAGCATGATTCCGGCCAGATAGACAGGACTTGAGAGCAGGGACGGCCACGTCAGCGGTGTCATCAATCCCAGGATGCTGACAACGAGGGACAACGGAAGCTGGCACAGAGCCACCTGTGAACGTGGTCCCAGCTTCCGGAAATAGGTCGCGGCTCCCCGCAGCGAGGGGCGTACAGCCATAGGGTCTCCCAGTCTTTGGCGGCCCCCAACCGTTCCCAATGATTTCCGCAGCAGCCGGACCGTTGTCAGGCGTTGCTGAACAAACCTTCTAAATCCTATTGTTCATGTGCTGTCATGGTAATTGACTCTCGAAAAGTAAAGGCATCCATAGGTGTCATCTGCAGTTAATACTTGTAGCGTATAGAGAGTTGGAGTGGATAAGGGATTGGCGCTGGGCTGATGGGGGCCTTTTCCACCTGGCATCAGGGATTGCAATGGAAGAGCTTGGGGTAGCAGTAGTAATTGAAGACGACGCGGATATCCGCAATCTCCTGGAGGGAGTGCTGCGTCAGGCCGGATTCGAGGTCCATACGGCCGCCGACGGACGGGACGGCGTGGAGGTGGTCCGGAACAACGGGGCCCACGTGGTCACGCTGGACATCGGCCTTCCGGATATCGACGGGTTTGAGGTGCTTCGGCGGATCAGGAATTTCAGTGACGCCTATGTGGTGATGCTGACCGGCAGGACGGAGGAGCCGGACCTGCTCTCGGCGCTGAACGCCGGTGCGGACGACTACATTGCGAAGCCGTTCCGGCCGCGCGAACTGCGTGCCAGGGTGGCAGCAATGATGCGCCGTCCCCGCCACGAGATCAACCGGCCGCAGCAGGCTCCGCGGTCCTGGGCGGCGGCTCCGGCGGCACCCGCATCATTCGGGCAGTCCCTGGGCCACGCACCGTCCGGAGCTGCGGCACCGGTTCACGCCGGAGTCCTGCAGCACAACGGCCTGGTCCTGAACTACCGGACACGCACCGTGGCCGTTGACGAGGCGCCCCTGGGGCTCACCCGCAGCGAGTTTGACCTGTTGCATACCCTGCTTCGGGGCGAAGGAGCCGTGTGCACGCGGTCCGATCTGGTCCGTGCGGTGCGCGGAGACCTGTACGAGCCCGATGCGTACATCAGCGAGGCTGACGAGCGGGCCGTGGAAGTCCATATCGGGAATCTTCGGCGCAAGCTCAAGGAAGATCCGAACGCACCGCGCTGGCTGCAGACCGTCCGGGGGGTGGGCTACCGGCTGGCCCCGCAGCGGACGGATGCGCCGGCCTGGCCGGGGCAGGGCTGACCCCGGCTAGTTCTTCAGGATGTAGGTGGCCTGGAGCTCTGCGACGGTGCCGACTCCGTGCTCGGCCACACCTGCCAGCAGGTCCTGTCCCCGGGCGAAGTCGTCCGTGCGGATGGCGTCCTCCAGGGCTTGGGCCAGCCCGGCCAGCCGCACCCCGCCCACCATGGCGGAGGCGATCCGCAGGCTGATGACGGCGTCCAGGGCGGCCTTGCGGTCGTGGGACTGGACGGCTGCGGCAAGGCGGCTGAAACGCTGGTCCCACATGCCGGCATAGTCGCGGGCGAAGCCGCGGGCGAGTTCCGGGCCGTCCAGTTCGGCTTCCAGCTCGGCCAGAACTTCGGGTTCAACCCAGCGGGGAGGGTCCGCACCCGCCGTCGGAATGCCTTGCGCGCCACCATTCACGTCCGCGGCGGGTCCCGCAGCCGGCGGTCCGGCGGGAACACCCCCGCCGGAGGCAAATGATGGACTATCCATGCTGCAAGGCTACTTCCTGCAAATAGATGAGGGCACATCCTCAATGGATCCTGTGGAAACCTTGAGTCATCCTTGCCCTGCTTGATCCGCCGCCGTTACTGGCCGCTGAACGTGACAACCGTGTTGATAACGGCCGGGCCCAAAATGGCAATGAAAAGCACGGGGAAGATAAAGAACAAAAGAGGGAAAAGGATCATCACGGGCAGTTTCATGGCCTTTTCCTCGGCCCGCTGCCGGCGTTTCACCCGCATGACCTTGGCCTGGATCCGCAGCACACGGCTGATGGCGATGCCGTAAGTGTCTGCCTGCACCACGGCCTGGACGAAGCTCCGCAGTTCGGGGATGTTGGTCCGCTCGGCAAGGGCCTGATAGGACTCGCGGCGGCTGCGGCCCACCTGCATGTCCTGCAGGGTGCGGACCAGCTCTTCGGCGAGCGGTCCCTTGCCGTTTTCGCCGGCGCGGGCCATGGCCCCTTCGAAGCCGAGACCGGCCTCCACGGAGATCAGCATCTGGTCCAGGGTGTTGGCCAGTTCGAGCTGCATGGCCTTCTGCCGCTCCATGCCCTTGCTGTACAGGAGGAGGTCGGGGATGAAGTAGCCGAGGAAGAGGAGGAAGAGGCCCGCCAACTTCATGATGGGAGTGCCGCCGACGGCGGTCATATAGAGCCCGAGCGACGCCCCGGCCAGTCCGAGGGCGAGCTTAGAGCCCATCACTTTTCCGAGCGGCATGGACGGCGGCCGGCCTGCCAGGGCAAGCAGCCGATCGAGGAACGCGACGTAGGATGGCGGGGTCAGGCGGCGTCCGACAGACTCCAGCAGGCTCGGTCTGGGCGGAGCCGCCTCGCCGTTGAGAGCGGCCCCGCGGCTAAGGAGTTCGGCCGCTGCTACGCGGCCCTTCTGGTCGGCGGTGAGGAGTGACCAGGTCAACGCTCCCACGGGAACGCAGACCAGGACCATTGCGAGTAAGATCACGGGGTTCATCAGGCCTCAGAACTTGAGATCGATGATCTTGCGCATCCACAGCGCGCCGATGGTCATCATGACAAATGATGCGCCGATCATGCCCCAGCCCAGCGGATGGCTGAACATGGGATTCATGTAGTTCGGGCTGATCGCGAGCAGCATGCCCACGATACCGAAGGGCATTGCAATGAGGATGTAGGCGGAGAACTTGCCTTCAGCCGCAAGTGCCTTGATGTGGCCCTTGATCTCGCCGCGCTCGCGGATGGTCTCGTTTACCTGGTCCAGGACCTCAGCCAGGTTTCCGCCGACTTCCCGGTTGATCTGGATTGCTTGGGAAACCCACACGAAGTCTTCATTCTTCATCCGGAGGGCTGTGTCATTGAGGGCGGCCAGGAGATCACGTCCAAGACTAGTCTCTGTGATTACCCGCCGCATTTCCTCTGAGGTGGGCTTCTGCGACTCGGCCGCGGCCGCGTCAATCGCGCGCAGAATACTGTGGCCGGCACGCAGGCCTCCAGAGAGAAGCTGCAGAGTATCGCCAAGCTGGGTATCAAATTTGGTGCGGCGTTTTCCGGCGAGATACCTGAGGACCAGGTGACCCACAAAGGTCGAAAAGATTGCAAGGAGTAGCCCCATCAAAGGCCCGATGGCGACCATGCCTACTAGGAATCCCACGCATGCTCCGGCGGCAACCAAGATAAAGAACTCCGCCTGGCTCAGCCGGAGGCCGGCGTTCTCAAGCTGCACACGCGAAAAGAGCCGGACATTGCGACCCGAAAGCAACCGTTCGAACGACACGACAGCGGACGCTGCGAGGCGGGTCAGGGTCGTGGGCGGGTTCGCTTCGAACGGGCGGCGCCGGTCCATCGGCACCTCGGGTGTGCCGGGGGCCAGCACTGCGATACCCAACAGGCCGACGGCTGCCAGTAGGACTACGATCCCAATTGAAAGCCCTGTCATTTGATCACCGGTGACAACGAGCCGGCAAAGACGGCCGGTGAGACGTGGATGCCCAGGTCCTCGAAGCGGTCGATGAACCGTGGCCGGATGCCGGTGGCCACGGGCTTGCCGAGGAATCGGCCCTGGGCATCAACGCCGGCGGAGTAATCGAAAACGAACGCGTCTTGTAGCGTCACGATATCCCCTTCCATGCCTTGCACTTCGGTCACGTGCGTGATGCGGCGGGAGCCGTCACGCAGGCGCGAGATCTGCACGATGAGGTTCACAGCCGACGCAATCTGTTCGCGGATGGCCCGCAGGGGGAGATCCATACCAGCCATCAGCACCAACGTTTCCAGCCGTGCCACCGCATCGCGGGGCGAGTTGGAGTGCACGGTGGAGAGCGACCCGTCGTGACCGGTGTTCATTGCCTGGAGCATGTCCAGGGATTCGCCACCGCGGACCTCGCCCACCACGATGCGGTCCGGCCGCATACGCAGGGAGTTGCGCAACAGTTCGCGGATGGTCACTGCGCCCTTGCCTTCAGTGTTGGGGGGACGGCTTTCGAGCCGGACCACGTGCTGCTGCTGGATCTGCAGCTCCACCGCGTCCTCGATGGTGACGATCCGCTCGTCGGCGGGGAGGAACGAGGATAGGACATTGAGCAGCGTGGTTTTTCCGGTGCCGGTGCCGCCGGAGACGATGATGTTCAGTTTGGCCTTCACACAGGCGTCCAGCAGCTCAGCCATCTCCGGGGTGAGGGTGCCGAAATCGATCAGGTTGCGCACCGTCAGGGGCACCTTGCTGAACTTTCGAATCGTCAGAGATGAGCCGCCCACCGCGAGGGGAGGGATCACGGCATTGACACGGGAACCGTCCTCAAGGCGCGCGTCAACCAGCGGTGAGGATTCATCGATCCGGCGCCCCACCTTGGAAACGATCCGCTCAATGACTTTTCGCA
Source organism: Pseudarthrobacter sulfonivorans (assembly GCF_024391045.1). Lineage (GTDB taxonomy): Bacteria > Actinomycetota > Actinomycetes > Actinomycetales > Micrococcaceae > Arthrobacter > Arthrobacter sulfonivorans_B. Next base: position 109,445 of record NZ_JANFCZ010000002.1, on the reverse strand, counting down.
GGTGCTCTTCGGAGCTGAACCGGGACTCGGTAAGGGTGAGCTTGCCCTTGCGTTCCACATAGATCTGGTCCATGCGGTTAACCATGATTTCCGTGACGGCAGGATCATCCAGCAAACGCTGCAGCGGGCCGTAACCCAGCACGTCGTCGGCGACATCGCGCACCAGCCGGGTGCGCTCGTCGGCAGAAAGTGGAACCTGTTCGGCGTCGATGATCTTGGTGAGCTCCTCCTTCGCCGTGCTCCGAAGCTCCTGCTCAGTCACAGAGGCGTCGTTGAACCGTGCACCCATCCGTTCGAACAGGGCGCTCGCGGCCCGGAGTTTCATCGCCGCAAAGACGTCCACCGGTTGAGCAACGGGTGCCTGCGCCGGTGGTTCCGGCAGAGCGGCGGGAGAAAGTACGACGGCGGCAGGTTGCGTCCGGCGCGTCTGCTCGACGGCGGCGATGCCCGCCGCATGCTGCGGCCCCGCGGTGCGTACCGCCGTCGTACTTTTTGCTGGAAGGTTGAGGGCAACGGCGGGGTGGACAGCCTGGTTCCGGTCCTGGACGGATTGGATCCGTTCGGAGAGTTTCACTAGATAACCACCCTTCGGTGAAGCTTGCGCTGTGCCTGGGTTCGCCAGACAGGGTTGAACCGTTCCACCAGCTGTTTGAGGCTCTTGACGGCGGGATCCTTCTTGGATTCCTGCAGGACGGGGATGCCCCGGTTCGTGGACAGGGCCACGGCGCGGGATCGAGGGATGCTGACGTCCACGGGTGCGCCGATGGTGGACTCGACGTCCTGAACGGTCAGGCCTGCTTTGGAATCGGCCATGTTCAGGACCACGTGCCGGGACTCGGGGGTGATCTCGAGTTGCCGGAGGACCTCCAGTCCGGACCGGAGGCCGCGAAGGCTGGGGATGTCCATGGCGCTGACCCACACCACGTCGGTGCACTGTTCCAGGGCCGCGAGCCCGATCTCCGGCAGGCCGGGGGCGGTGTCAAGCACCACGTACTGGAATTCGCGGGCCAACTGTTCCAGCAGGTGGGTGATCTGCTCGGGCGTGATGTGGTCCGCGTCCACCGGCGTCGGCGGCGCGCACAGGGCGTAGATCCCGGCCGGATGGACCGTGAGGAATGCTTTGAGCACCAGGGAGTCCTGTGCCGCGGCCGGGGTCACAGCGTCGGTGACGGTGTGCTCGGGGTTGAGATAGAGGCCGGATGCGACGTCGCCGAACTGCAGGTCAAGATCTACGATGACCACGCTCATGGGGGCCATCTGGCCCAGTCCGATGGCGATGTTGGTGGCGAGGGTGGTCTTGCCGACGCCACCTTTAGGCGAAAAGACACCGACCACGAGTCCGTTGCCGGCGTTGCCGGGCTGGGCGTTAAATGTCCGGTTGCGCGTGGCAAAGGATTGGCAGGCACGTTCCAGCAGCACCCGGATTTCTGCAAGATCGGCCTGCGGGCTGACAATGTCGCGGATGCCGGCGCGCATGGCGTGCAGCAGAAAAATGGGATCGGTATCGCTGACCAGGACAATGCTGAGGCCGGGAAGCTGGACGTCGAAGACCTTAGCGAAGCGAAGTGCCTCTTCCGGCTGAACGTCCGGGCCGATGATGAGGACTTCGGGTTGCTCCTGGTCAAGGAGGGCGAAAAGCTCGTGAGGACCGGCCGGAAGAATGTCCGAAGCGATGGTCTGGACGCTTCCGCGGAGTCCGTACGCCACGGCTTGGCGGAGACGCAGGTCGAAGTCAGCGCTGGCGGAGAGGAGTACGAAGCGGCTCACTTGTACACCACATCCTTACGGGCAATATAGGAGCCGTTGTCCTTTGCGTCGAGGGGTTCCTTGGTTAGCCACAGGGTGCCGAACTCGGAGCCGAAAATGATCTTGTTGGCATCGATGTCGTTAACCGCGACCGTAAGCATCAGGGACCCTTCCGGCAAAGTGGTGTTCTTCGGATCTGCGTTGTCCGCAGACTTGGTTGCGGTGGGCTGAGGTGCCCTCTGTACTGCGGTGATCAGGACCTTCCGCAGCGTGAGTTGGGTCGTTGCTCCCGCAGGATTGGGCTTGTAAGCGCCGTCCTTGAAGCTCATTGCGATGCCCACGTGATCGCCGACCTCGATGCGGCCGCCGGCCATTCGTTGCGGTTCCAACTGGAAGGAGACTTCCTGGAATCCGGCCGGTACTTTGGCTGCACCTTCGGACGCAGCATCGGCCGGGGCCACCAGCCGCTCGGCGAGGAGCTGTTCGCCGGGGACGAGGTCCACGGCGCTGACCGTGCCGGCCTTGCTGTCGAGGTTGCCGAGTGCCGTTTTTGAGACTCCGGCGGCCGGAATCCGTTGAACCACCAAGGAAGCCGCCATTGCATCGACAGGGGTGCCGGCTGGGATGGCGTTCTTCACGATGAGGACGTCAACTGGCTGCGTGGTTGCGATTGCGCGCTGGTCGGCGCCTTGGGCATAGAAGATGATGAGGAGCGCGCCCACAAGCGCCAAGGCAACCGCGGCCGTGCCGGCGAGCATGCGAGACTTCACTTCTACTCCTGGTGGTGGTGCTAAAGGATGGGGCGCACAACTGAAGCGCCGAAGTAAGGGGAGGACCCTAGCTCGAAGGCTTGGTCTAACGAAACGAACTTCTCAAAGTAGCCGGTGATGCTTTTGTTGTCCACCGTTGGCCCCGCGGTCCAGCCGATATTCGCAAATTGGTATCCCGTGACGTGGAAAGCTGCGAACCCCTTGATGTAGTAAGCGGCGTTCTTGCCGGTGCCGCTGGCAAGGTCGTAGACCGGCAGCAGAACCGTCTTGTTGTTTACCTTGCTAAAGTCGGCGGCCGAGCATGAAGTCGGAGCACTGGCACCAGTGTTGACGCCGAACCATTCGCTGGAAGTGCCGACGACGATGGTACATGTGCCGGGGTTAGGGGGAAGCCAGCCGAACCCTCCAGGAACAGAACCGCAACCTTTCCCCTGCTCCAGTACCTGAAGGGTGCCCCGTAAGCCGTCGTGCGGAATGTCGAATTTGCATGCGGCAACGGCCAGCGGCAAGATAGCGGGCCCCTTGGTCGGCGTTCCCCATTGCGCGGATGATCGCGTCATTGGCTTGGCGGAGTTGATGCCCAAGGCTCGTGCAAAGTAGAGAGACACGGAGTCCGCCGGCGCACCGTCTTCTTTCGAGACCGTGGTTACGGTGACTTTGCCGGGCGTGGACAGGTCCGTGGAGCGAACAGTGCTTTTACCATCCAAGGCGTTGCGGTTGGCGAGGTCAGTCGCCAGTGTCGACGTCGTCGAACACAAGGGACTAGGGACGGTGCTGGTCGTTGAACGGGCACATTCCTGGGCGATGCCGATTGCCGCGGCGTCGGCGCCGTTCTGCAGCTGGGCCCGTTCGGAGGAGATGACGCCCACGTCTACGGCGAGCGCCACGAAGCCGAGCAGGACGACCAAGAGGATGGCCACAATAACGGCAACGGCGCCGGTTTCGTTCTTGTTATCCGCCGTCACCCTCCACATAGCATCACGCCCAACCCTTTCATCTTGAACGGGCCTGCGATGCCGGTAATTGTAGATAGCGTGTAACTGATGGTGAGTGTCACTTGGTCTTTGGGATTGCAGGCGGTTACCGGCGCGCAGCTTGACGCGCTAGTACACACCTCCACAGTGACATTTGACGGTGTAATGCTGGAACTGACGGACGCGGCCGCGTTCGCAGCTGCCGTTTTTGCGGCAACCACATTATTAGTCGTGATAGCCATCACCCGAACGCCGTCGCGGGCTGCGTTCGTCAATGTAACTCGCGCGTTGTAGGCGCGCCCGAATTCGATCGTTCCGAGAACAAGCATCAAGAGAAGAGGCAGGAGGATAGCAAATTCGACGGCGACTGCGCCTCGCTCGTCGTGCTTCACGGTGTACCTCTCCGCTCGTTTATTACGACTGCTTCTAAATAGTAAGTGCGGTGCAGGCATGTCGCCCGCACCGCACAATTAGCCAGCGCTTCTAGCCAGCGCCGCCAGCGGCCCCAGCCGGAACAGGAATCTTGCCCGACACGCCGGTGAACAAATCACTGAGAGTAGTACCCAAGGTAGTGATGGCAATGATGATGGCAACAGCAATGAGGGCGACCATGATGCCGTATTCGACAGCGGTAGCGCCTTTCTCTTCGCTTCGAAGGCGGATCATAAAGTTTGTGTATAGAGAAAGCATGTCGTACTCCTGGCGAGTCGGATGGCTGGCCCAGCACCAGCACAACCACGAAGTTAGCAATCGGGGGCGCCACTCACGTGCAATCTCGTAATATCCTGCGTTAACTCTGCGCGCATACGGCGTACCCTGCGCGTGAGTTGGGATAAACATGCGGAAATCCTTGGAAACCCAGGCCTTCGGGCACGCAGGCGGACCCCCTCGGTTCTGGGTGCCGAGGGGGTCCGGTTCTTGGGGCGCCGGGCGGCGCGATAAATAGGGCGTTGCTTTCTTACATGTGGGAGAATGCCGCGATGATGTTGATGACGGCTGGCCCGAGGATGACGATGAACAGTACGGGCAGAATGCATAGCATCAGCGGAAACAGCACCTTGATGGGAAGCTTCATTGCTTTCTCCTCGGCCCGCTGCCGCCTCTCGATGCGCATCTGTTTGGCCTGCGTCCTCAGCACGTTTGCGATTGCGATGCCGTATACGTCTGCTTGAACAACAGCACGCACGAAGCTTCGAAGGTCCGCTGCCCCTGTGCGTTGTCCCATGGCTAGGTACGCTTCTCGTCGGCTCCTGCCCACTTGCATATCCTGAAGAGTCCTGAGGAGTTCCGCGGCGAGTGGTCCCGTACCGTTCTGGCCCGCCCGCGCCATGGCTGATTCAAAGCCCAACCCTGCCTCCACGGAGATCAGCATCTGGTCCAAAGTGCTGGGCAACTCCAGTTCGATCGCTTCCTGGCGCTTTGCACCCTGGCTGTGCAGGAGGAGGTCTGGAACGAAATATGCGAGCACCGTCACGAACAAAGCCAAGAGAATAACCGTGCTCGTTGGGGTTTTCAGAATCAACAAAATCCCGATGAGACCGGCTACCAAGGCGAGCCCGGGTTTGACCACCAGAAGACGCTCCAGTGGCATGGCCGCAGGTCTCCCCGCCTTCGCAAGCAACTTGTCCAGCCAGGCCGGGTACCCCTTCGGAGTCAGTCGCTGGCCCAATTGCGCTAGCCATGGGGCTTCGACGCCCTGGGAATCGGTCGTCTTACCCTTGCCTCGTCCCAGGTTGCTTCGGACAGCAGCCAAGCCTGGGCGGTCCACCGAAATGACGGCCCACAGCATAGCCGAACACGGTACGACAATTATTGCCACTATGAACCAAGCCATTGCGCTCATGTTTAGACTCCCTAGAACTTGATCTTGACAACGCGGCTCAGCCAGAAGGAGCCGAGAGCCAGCAGAACAACTCCGAATCCGAGCATGATCCATCCCAATACGTTGGTGTATAACACGCCGAGGTAGCCGGGGTTAGAGAAACTTAGGAATAGAAAGATTCCGACAGGCAGAGCTATAAGGATGTAGGCCGACAGCTTGCCCTCGGCACTGAGGGATCGGACCTGCCCTTTGATTTGCATCCGTTCGCGGATTGTCTCTCCCACATGGTCGAGTACTTCGGCCAGATCTCCGCCGACTTCCCGGTGGATCTCGATGGCCTGAGCCATCCAGTCAAAATCCTCGCTTCGCATGCGTCGCGCCGAGTCGGCCATGGAGTCCTTGAGGTCTCGACCAAGCCTGGTCTCGTTGACCAGCCGTGAGAATTCCTCAGAGGTTGGCGCGTCTGACTCCTGGGCAACAGCGTCCACTGCCCGCAGCAAACTGTGGCCCGCTCTAAGTCCACCCGACAGCATCTGCAACGTGTCGCCAAGCTGCGATTCGAACTTGGCACGGCGCTTGCTCGCCATAACGCTCAGGAACACGATGCCGCCGAGCGGAGTCAGCACGGCGAAAAGCAGCGCCAGTCCCAGTCCGCCAAGAACATAACCAACGACCGCGGTTGTAACCGTGATGCATACGAGCAGGAGGATAAAGTCTGCCTGGCGGAGACGCAGCCCGGCTTCCTCCAATGATGCGGTGGATCCGAACTTGGAATTGCGGCTGACGTTGCGTTCGACAAACGACGTTGCGGATGTCGCAAACCGCGTGAGGGCGGAAGTTTGCTCAGCGACGCCGGGCCGCCTGCGCGACAATTCGATATTTGCTTCGCGGCCACGGAGAGTCACGACGAAGAGGAAGACCAGCGATGCCAGGCACAGAACGACACCTAGAATCAGCAGGATCGGGCTGGTGGCGCTCACCGGTAACCACCCCCGACAGGCGTCGTGCCGAAGACCGCGGGGGAAAGGCCAATCCCCAGGTCCGCGAAGTGATCTACGAAACGAGGTCTGACACCGGTGGGGACTGGCTTTCCGAGGAACCGGCCGTTGCCATCAACTCCGGCGTTGTAGTCGAAAGTGAAGGCGTCCTGAAGCGTAACGACGTCGCCTTCCATGCCTTGAACTTCAGTTACGTGAGTAACCCGCCTGGTACCGTCCCGGAGGCGCGAAATGTGCACGATGAGGTTGACCGCCGACGCGATCTGTTCGCGGATGGCACGAAGCGGCAGGTCCATACCTGCCATGAGCACCAAGGTCTCCAGTCGTGCGATGGCGTCACGTGGTGAGTTGGCGTGCACAGTAGAGATCGACCCGTCATGGCCTGTGTTCATGGCCTGAAGCATGTCCAGTGACTCGCCCCCACGGACTTCGCCGATAACAATTCTGTCCGGTCGCATGCGCAGGGAGTTCCGAACGAGGTCGCGGATGCTGATCTCGCCCTTGCCCTCGATGTTTCTCGGCCGGCTTTCGAGCCGCACAACGTGTTCTTGCTGGAGTTGCAGCTCCACGGCGTCCTCGATGGTGACTATCCGCTCGTCCGGTGGAATGAAAGACGATAAGACGTTGAGCAGAGTCGTCTTGCCCGTGCCGGTGCCTCCCGAGACGATGATGTTCAGCCGGGCGTGGACGCAGGCCTTCAGGAGTTCGGCAATTTCCGGAGAGATCGTACCAAAGGTGATGAGATCGCTGACGGTGAGCGGCACCTGACCGAATTTGCGAATCGTTAGCGACGAGCCGTTGACGGCCAACGGCGGAATGATGGCGTTGACACGCGACCCGTCGCTCAGACGGGCATCTACCAGCGGAGACGACTCGTCGATGCGCCTGCCGACTTTGGTGACGATCCGTTCGATGATTCGCCGCAGATGATCTTCTGACTTGAAACGGGAACCCGTTAGGAAGAGTTTGCCACCCCGTTCGATGTAGATTTTGTCCGGGCCGTTAACCATGACTTCGGTCACTGCGTCGTCCGCCAGAAACTTTTGCAGCGGGCCGAGACCAATGACGTCATCAAGGATCTCTTGGACCAGGCGCTGCCGTTCCCCGGAGGATAGAGGGATCTCATCCTCTTCGATGATGGTGCGCAGCTCGCCTTTGGCGTACTCGTGCAACTCAGCCTCGTCCAAGGACGAGTCTGAAATCCGGCTTCCCATGCGCTCATAAAGGGCCGCGCCGGCGCGTTCCTTGACCGCGGTTAAGGCATCGTTGGCTTCGGCGCTGTGATCGTTTGAGACAGGTTCAATCCATCCGGACTCATTCTGACTTTTCCCTGCCCACGGAATCTCGGCCCGGGTTTCAGTTGCCTGCTGGCTCGTCTGGTTACGGACAGATTGAAAGCGATCTGCGAGTGTCATTGGACTACCGCCCTTCGGTGAAGTTTCTTGTGGGTGCGCTGCTCCCACGCAGGATCGAACCGCTGGACGAGCTGACGCAAGCCCTTCGCGACGGCATCCCTGGACGTCTCTTGTAGCAGAGGGACGCCCTTATTTGTGGAATACGGCACTGCGTGTGAACGTGGAAGCACCACGTCCACAGGGCATCCGATAGTTGCCTCGACGTCCTTCAGCGTCAGTCCGCTTCGGCGGTCTCCGAAGTTGAGCACCACGTGCCGGTTCGGGGGCAATAGGCCGAGCTCTGTCAGGATCGAGAATCCTGTCCGCAGACCCTTGATGCTCGGTATGTCCATACCGCAGACCCAGACCCCGTCGGAGGCTTGTTCGAGACTAGCGAGTACGTGTTCCCCGAGCCCGGGGGCGGTGTCCACGACAACATATTTAAATTCACCCGCCAGCTGCACAAGCAACCGGGCCACCTGCTCCCCTGTTATTTGATCCGCCTCTACGGGGTTAAGTGGCGCGCAGAGTGCGTACATGCCTGAAGGATGCAGCGTGAGGTACGACTTGAGTACGAGGCTGTCGCCCGCGGCCGCGCCTTTGACAGCGTCGGCGATGGTCTTCTCGGGTTCAAGCCTGAGACCGGAGGCTACATCGCCGAACTGTAAGTCCAGATCAACCACCACAACGCCCATGGGGACCAGCTTTGCGAGGCCGACGGCGAGGTTTGTCGTTACCGTCGTCTTTCCCACACCTCCCTTGGGAGACATGACTGCAATGATGCGTCCGTTGCCGCTCGGCGGTTCAACGCTGTTTCCGAGGCCGCGGCGGCGTCCGGCGGCCGCGAGGCTGGCTCGTTCGAGCATGACGTGTATGGCTTCGACGTCTGCCCTGGGGTCCAGGAGGTCTCTTATGCCGGCCCGCATGGCGGGCAATGCGATGTCGGACTCATCTCCGGTGACCAGCACCACGCTGATCTCCGGAAATTGGAGGTCGAAGAGACTGGCCAGCCGGATGGAGTCATCGACTGGAAGGCCCGGTCCGAGCAGAATGACTTCCACCGGTTCGCCCGAGAGAGTCCGCAGTACGTCGTCCGGACCCGGCGGCAGGAAGTTGGCCACGATCCCGTGAAACGTTCCGCGGAGGCGGGAAGCAGCCTGCCTTGCCCGTGCTTCAAATCCGGGGTCTGCCGTGATGGCTACGAACCTGCTCACCGGTACAGCTCCGGCTTCTTGACGACCAACGGTGTTCCTTCGTTGGCGGAAGACGGCTCCTTGGTCAGCCACAGGGAGCCGAAGTTGGCCCCGAATGCGATCTTTGCGGCATCCGCGTCATTACGGGCAAACGTGACGAGCAACTGTCCGGTAGGCAGTTCGGTGTTGGCCTGCTCCTCGGCACTGGTGCCCCCCGCGGCCGAGCCCGATGTCTTCGCCACAGAACGCTGAACACTCGTGACCAGGACCTTATGGAAAATCTGCTGTCCGGATTCCACATCAGGCGCATCCTTGACGGCCCCCTTGTCGAAGAGGACCACGATGCCAACAGTGTCGCCTGCCGCAATGCGCCCGCCCACAACCCGCTGGGCCTCCAATTGAACCGAGATCTCCTGCATTCCGTCAGGAACCGGGACCGAGCCCGGTGCGGAGAGACTTTCAGGATCAGCCAAGCGGGCACCCAGGAGAGCTTCGCCCGGCATCAGATCGACTGCGGCGACTTTTCCGCTGAGGCCGTCCAGGCTCTTCAAGGCGCCGTTCGGCACGGAGGCCGATGGCAGGGAAGTTAGCTTGACTGAAGCCCTTAGTTTTTCAAGGTCAGTACCCTTGGCCACCTGCTGCTGAACGACGAGTACGTCGACCGGCTGCAGATCCTTTTGGGCCCGCGCCTCGGATGCTGAAACGTACGAGACAAGTAGGACAGTGCCGGCGATCGCCAGCACAAATGCGACTATGCCTCCCAGTAGGCGTGTTTTCAATTTTCAGTCTCCTTTCGACATTGGAGCTAATTTTGGTTCTTATGGAATATCTAGTTAGAGAGCTTCACGCCCGTAGAGCCATAAATGGTAGATCCGCCGAGTTTCGCGGCCTCATCAAGAGAAACCGTCCGGACAAATCGCCCGAATAGTCCTAGGTCGGAGTTTTTCAGTCCGAGCTTGGTGGAGAGAGCTTTGGCGCTTGCCGTCAGATACGTTTCCGGTGGATGGTTTGTGGTGCTTGTCCCACTCAGATGCCAACTGTCGATGCTCAGCTCAGCAAAGGCTTGAATGTGGAATTGACCATGCTTCCCGCGTTTGGGGTCGTTGTCATCAAAAATCGGGACAAGAATCTTGACCTCGTCAGAGGGGGTTTTGTTCTTCGCCGCGTACCAATCCAACATTGTGTTGGTACATGGAGATTCATACGATGCTCCGGGTCGAGAGTCTACCCAGGGATCGTTAATGTCAACGTGGACAGAGCATTTGGCGAGCGGGTCCACGAGCCATCCGAATCCCCCTGGCATTTCTTGCCCAGATGAATTACCTGGACATGCGTAGGGTTCGTTCTTGTCCCGGCTAGCGCTTCCATGCGCCGGGAAAAAACGGAAATCTCCGTCTTTCAGTAATGTTGAGTCAGCCTCACACTTAGAAAAGGCCATCGGCAGACTGTCGTAGGCAGAAACTCCTCCAAAGATTGCCTGGGCGGATGCCTGTATTTCAACGGAGTTTATGCCGAGCGCCCGCGCCAGGAACAGGGAGAAGTGCTCGCCACCGGCGCCAGCAGGTGTCGCCGTGGTGACGTTGGCCGTTCCTGCGTTGACGGTGGCTGAAACAACGTCACTAGAACCATCAAGGGCGTTGGCGTTAGCGTATGCCGTTGCCTTGACCTTTTGGTCTAAAGCGCAGGGAGACGTTGTCATGGCGGCTTTGGCACATGCCTGAGCGACGGCCAGTGCGGCCGCGTCGGCACCGTTCTGTAGCTGGGCCTTTTCCGAGTAAATGGCGCCGACATCTACGGCGAGGGCGCCGAATCCCAGCAGAACGACCATGAGAAGTGCCGCGAGCGGTGCAACCACGCCCCGCTCCTTACCATCCCCATCCGCCGCCCCCGAAAGTGGTTGGGCTAACCGCCGCATCGCATGGCCCCCGTAGCTGAAATGTTCATGATGTCGGGCAGAAAGGGAACCAGCGTCGGAAGACCAGTGAGGTATTTTGTCGCTGCGCTAATGGTGACAATCGAATCCTTATCCGGACCGCATGCACTGATGCTGATGTCGGTGAGTTTCAAGTTTGCGATCGGCGCTGCGTCGATGGCCTTTTGCTGTGCGTCGGCAGGCTTGTACTTGGCATCTGCGTAGTGGATCGCAGAATACCGTGCTGCTTCTCGGGCGCCTTCGGCCATCGACACCTGAATACTGAAGGCCCGACCGTACTCGACAATGCCTAGGATTAGGGCCAGAAAAATAGGAAGAATAAGTGCTAACTCGACGGCGACAGCCCCCAACTCTTTCGAATTAGATGCGCTGTGCGGCTTGACTAGACGATTCATTAAATACCGCCCTTTTTGGAGTCGTGCCGCAGCCGTCGGATATTCACGGCGAATCGCAGATCGCAAACCGCATCGAATCGGGACAATTTGTCTTTTGCTTCGGATTTGTGAGCGTCCACGACTCCTCCTGAACTCCGTTGACCTGGGCGACTTACGAATATTCGGACGTTGGAAGCCCAAAAGTGGGGACGGTGGCAGCGGAACTCGCGCCCCTGCTGCCACCGTCCCGCCCCTGAGCTTCGACGATTGTGCTGGACTTACGGGACTGCTGGGATCTTGCCGGCGACGTCGTTGAACAATGTCTGCAGGTTCGTTCCGAGAAGGGAGACGCCAGCGATGATGGCTACTGCAATCAGGGCGACCATCAGGCCGTATTCAACGGCGGTCGCGCCCTTTTCAGAAGAGAGACGATCCTTGACGCCGGCAACAAAGGCCATCATGGAGACCACAAGAGAAGTCATTGTATTTTCCTTAATTCGGTGAAATGGATTTGAATTGATTTCAACGAATTTCCAGCTCCCCCCATATTTCCTAGCGGTTGCTGGACTTCGCTAAGAAGAGATTGTCATTGCGCTGTTTCGGCAACAATGCGTAGTGGTACCCGACTTTTCTTGGGTCATTTCAATGGCGTACTCGAAACGCAATCGTGAGTACTCGCATTGGCGGTGTATGTACGCGCGCCACTACTTGGACGCGGTGGCCTAAGTGATCACTAGCGGCGTTGGGTGGCCTAGGTCAAAAGGAGCGCAACGCCGGTCGCGGCAAGAAGCATCGACGGTCCGTGGGGCACCTCAGCGGCACGTTCTGCGCGGTTTCGGCGAACCACAACGAGCGTTGCCACTCCGTTTAGGATGAATCCCAGGAGGCCGCCATACAGCAGATGGCTCCAGCCTAGGTAGCCCAAGTAAAGGCCGATGGGCGCCGCGAACTTGACGTCACCCATTCCCATGCCCGCGGGAGAAATAATCGCCAGAATCAGGTAGATAATGAAGAGAATTGCCGCGCCTGCCACTGCCCGAAGCGAGTCTGGCCACTCTGATCCGGCCGCAATCGCTACCAGGAAGCAAAAGAGTCCGCCTAGTAAGAGGGACAAAACCAGGGGATTCGGCAGCAAATGCAGCGCGATGTCGATTCTGGCGAGCTGCACACCGAGAAGTGCAAGTAGCAGGAAGGCCGGCAGTCCTGGATCGGCCCCAAACCGGAATGCAAACGCAGCGCAAAGGAGGCCAGTGACCATCGCGGTGGTCACCCGGACGCGCGGGGCGGGCACTCCGCCGACGCGGGGAAGGAGCTTCGCGATGAGCAGTTCGGTGATGGGTGAAAGAATAAGTCCCAGGATTCCGATGCTGGCCACAACTAGCGGCGCCACTGAACCGGCGTTGCCCAACGAAGTCATCGAGTCCCCCTGCACGCATCAGGCCGGCGGGCTGCGGATAGCGTCCGGCTCACCTATTTTGACCCCGGCGCCCGGTTCAAGCTAACATGGGTAGTCGTTGTGCGTGTCCTTTCTCGATGATGCGTGCCCGCTTGAGGATCCGGTTGCAGGATAACTACTCAACGAGCACATTCGAGACCTCTGGATGACTGGTTACATAGAGCCCTCACCTCTGTTCCGGTAGCGCATAGATAGTAGGTGCACATCGTTTGAGTGACACCTAAACAAGAACGCCAGAACAAGAACGAGGCAAAAACCGTGCGTACGTACACCCCGAAGCCCGGCGATATCAACCGCCAGTGGCACGTCATTGACGCCACAGACGTTGTCCTTGGTCGTCTTGCCAGCCAGACCGCAATCCTGCTGCGCGGCAAGCACAAGGCCACCTTTGCATCCCACATGGACATGGGCGACTTCGTCATCATCATCAACGCTGAAAAGGTAGCCCTGACCGGCGCCAAGCTGGAGCAGAAGCGCGCATACCGCCACTCCGGCTACCCGGGCGGCCTGACCTCCGTCAACTACGCGGAACTCTTGGAATCCAACCCGGTCCGCGCCGTTGAGAAGGCCATCAAGGGCATGCTCCCCAAGAACTCCCTCGCTGCACAGCAGCTGGGCAAGCTGAAGGTGTACCGCGGTGCAGAGCACCCCCACGCCGCCCAGCAGCCCAAGACTTTCGAAATTACCCAGGTCGCCCAGTAGTCCTGGCCACCAAACAACTTATCTATACAAGGAGAATCGTGGCTCAGAACGAAGAGACCACCGAAGCCGTTGAGGCTGAGGAAAACCTGACCAGCTACACCTCTGAAAGCGGAGCATCGGAAGCTGCTGCGCCCAAGAAGGAGCGCCCGGCCCTGACCGTTGCCGGTGCAGCTGTTGGCCGCCGCAAGGAAGCCGTTGCCCGCGTCCGCGTTGTACCGGGCTCCGGCAAGTGGACCATCAACGGCCGCGCGCTGGACAACTACTTCCCGAACAAGCTGCACCAGCAGGACGTCAACGAGCCCTTCAAGATCCTTGATCTCGAAGGCGCCTACGACGTCATCGCCCGCATCCACGGCGGCGGCATCTCCGGCCAGGCCGGCGCCCTGCGCCTCGGCATCGCCCGTTCGCTGAACGAGATCGACGTCGAGAACAACCGCGCCACCCTGAAGAAGGCCGGTTACCTGCGCCGCGACGCTCGCATCATCGAGCGTAAGAAGGCTGGTCTCAAGAAGGCCCGCAAGGCTCAGCAGTACTCCAAGCGCTAAATCTGCTTGCTCAGAAGCCCGCTCCGCCGTTTGGCGGGGCGGGCTTCTGCCGTTAACGTTCCGTCTTTCTAGGGCAAGCTGGCACGTCGCTGACCAGTCGTTTCAAGCCCTCCAGCACTGATCCCCTAGACTTGACCCCGATGTCTAGATTATTTGGAACAGATGGAGTCCGGGGCCTGGCGAACGGCCTGTTGACGGCGGAGCTCGCCATGCAGCTCGCCCAAGCTGCGGCCGTGGTGCTCGGGCACGACCGCAACACCAGCGGCACCCGGCCCCGCGCCGTGGTGGCACGCGACCCCCGCGCCAGCGGCGAGTTCATCGCCGCGGCCGTTGAGGCCGGGCTCTCCAGCTCCGGCATTGACGTCTACGACGCCGGCGTCCTCCCGACCCCTGCCGCGGCCTACCTCGTGGCCGATCTCGACGCCGACTTCGGCGTGATGATCTCCGCGTCGCACAACCCGGCGCCGGACAACGGCATCAAGTTCTTCGCCCGCGGTGGCCAGAAGCTCCCCGATGAGGTTGAAGACGCCATCGAGGAACAGATGAGTAAGGAGCCGACCCGTCCCGTCGGCGCCGACGTGGGGCGCATCCAGCGCTTCTCAGACGCCGAGGACCGCTACGTCGTCCATCTCCTGGGCACCCTGCCGCACCGCCTCGACGGCCTCAAGGTGGTGCTGGACTGCGCCCACGGCGCCGCCAGCGGCTGCTCACCCCAGGTCTTCAAGGACGCCGGGGCCGATGTCATCGTCATCGGCGCGGACCCGGACGGCCACAACATCAACGACGGTGTCGGCTCCACCCACCTGGGCCAGCTCAAGGCTGCGGTGGTGGAGCGCGGCGCAGACCTTGGTATCGCCCACGACGGCGACGCCGACCGCTGCCTCGCCGTGGACCACGAAGGCAACGACGTGGACGGCGACCAGATCATGGCGATCCTGGCCGTTGCCCTCAAGGCCTCGGGCAAGCTAGTGGACGACGTCCTGGTCGCCACCGTCATGAGCAACCTCGGTCTCAAAATCGCGCTTCGCGACGCCGGCATTAGCATCCGCGAAACGGCGGTGGGGGACCGGTATGTGCTCGAAAGCATGCGCGACGGCGGCTACAACCTCGGCGGTGAACAGTCCGGACACGTCATCTTCTCCGACTACGCCACCACCGGCGACGGCGTCCTCACGGGCCTGCAGCTGGCCGCACAGATCGCACTGACCGGGAAACCGCTCAAGGAGCTGGCCGCAGTGATGACCAAGCTCCCGCAGGTCCTCATCAACGTCAAGGGCGTTGACCGCAGCCGAGTGGGCAGCTCCGAGGTCCTGCAGCAAGCCGTGGCCGTGGCTGAAGCCGGACTCGGGGACACCGGACGCGTCCTGCTCCGCCCATCCGGCACGGAACCCGTTGTCCGCGTCATGGTGGAGGCCGGGGACGAAGCCACTGCCCAGTCCATCGCCGAGCGCCTCGCCCAGGTGGTCCGCACGGAACTCGCGCTCGAGCTCGTCACCGAGTAAACACGTCTTAAACAGCTGTGGCCCGCCTCCGTCAGGAAACGGGCCACAGCTGTTAGGTGGCGGAAGCTACAGGGTCCGTTCGCGAAGCGAGTCGCGGATTTCGGTGAGCAGGGCGATCTGCGGGTCTTCCGCTGATTCTTCCTTGACGTTGGGGTCGATGCCGAGCCGGCGGTTGCGGCGTTCGATCATGTGGTTCATCGGGACGATGACAATGAAGTAGATAGCGGCGGCGATCAGCAGGAACGAAATGATGGAGGAGATGACCCGCCCATACAGGAAGCCCTGCCACTGCATCTCCTCGATGCCTTTCGCCTGGAAGAGAAGGCCGATCAGCGGTGTGAGCAGGCCCTCGACAATTGAGGTCACGACGGCGCCGAAAGCGGCACCCATCACGACGGCGACGGCAAGGTCTACGACGTTGCCCTTCATGATGAAATTCTTGAATCCTGTCAACATAAAAACCAAGCTAGCGCACTAAAACGATGCGGCACATGACGGGAAAGTAAATTCTTCGCCCGTGTCGGGAACTATGTACTTTGTGCATTCGTTGGGGCGTGTCCAGCGATTCACTTTGATGTCCTATTTAGTGGTTACCGGAGACGCTGTGTTGGCCTGGTCCGCTCGCGGGTATCCCTTCGGCGACGAGCGCCGTTCCGGTTGCTTTTCCGGGATCGTGAGGCTGCAGCGTACGGAGCGATTCAAGCCAGATAACGGTGAGTGGGATGGCCGACCATGGGGCATCGATCAGTCCCATTGGCCATGACAGTGGGGCTGCTGCAACGTGCAATACAGGAACCGCCCAGAGTAATCCAAAAGCAGCGACCGTTGACACGCGGATTCGTCGGGACGGCCGTCGCTCAAGGAGGAAGACAATAATCGGGATGAAGAGCACGGCATCGTAAGTCGCCAGATGAGGTGAAAAAATGGCAGTTGTTGCCAACGTTGCTATCCACACTGCGTTCGTATCCAACAGTTGTTTGCTAGCTCTATGAAGCCGGAATAGCAGGACACCCGCTCCGACGGGCAGCGATATTGACATCAACGTGGAAGCTACCCAGCCGCCGAGGTACTCGGGAATGAGGCCTTGAATGAGCGATGGAAGACCAACCATCTTCCAAGACTGTCCCTGTTGAACTTCCTCCATATAGAGCGGGCTGGAAAGTGCAGACACCCATCGGAAAATACCATCGACTCCTATCAGTCCTACTTGGATTCCCAGGAGCAGGCCACAGACAGCGACAAATGAAGTCAGCGCGCGAAAGTTTCTCGTGGCGAGAAGGACGAGGGGAACCAGCACCACCAGTTGCGGTTTCGCGATACCCAACGCAAGAACTACGCCTGCCCAAACATTGTGCTGGCCGTTCAACAATTGAATCCCTGCCAGCCAAACTGCCAGGATGAACGCAGAATCCTGCCCGCCGCCCAGGAGTTCGAAGACGGGAGGTGAGGCTAAAACCGCTATCACCACAACAGTGCGCTTCCGCAGCATCAGTCCTGGTGCTAAGGACTTCAAGCTCAGAGTGCAGCACACGAGCAGGGAAGCGCTCACTATCAGCCACAAAATACCGCTTAGGTTATAAGGCAGCATCCCCAGAGGCGCATACAGGGCGGCCACGATCGGAGGGGAGACGAACCACGACAATGCGGTCACTGCCCCGAGCTCGCGCTGCTCAAACGCAAATTGCCGTTCGGGATCGTATAGATTGCTCGGATCGGCGAACAGTAGGCCGCCGCCTGTCCAGTGAGCGAGGTAGTCAGGCAAAAATGCCCCTTGCACTGTCGGATCGGCTATTCGCGATAGAGAGGTTATCGCCACACCAAGCACAGTCGCCACCGCGAAAACGATTGGATAAATTCGTAGCCGCTCTTCGGTAATGAGACTGTCCACTCGCACAGCAATCCGCGTCGACCCATGTCGCATCAATTTGACGATGCGCGCTACGGCGCGCTTCCGACCGCTACTCCCCATGAAATGTGAGATTACATTACGCGGTGAAAGATTGGAGCTGTTTTACCGCAACTTCAGGGCAGGAAACTGGTGGTCAGAGGTCAGATGGAGCAGATCCGTCACTTCGCTCTTCCACGTTCCACGCAAGCGGTTCACGCGTACCCCGGCGCCGCTTCCACCCCGAAGTACTCCTCCACAGTGTTGATGCTGCGGGCCGACATGTCCGCGGCGGCCTCCACGCCGATGAAACGCAGGTGCCACGGCTCGTAGTAATAGCCCGTGATGGTGTGGAACATCAACGGGTACCGCACCACAAAGCCGAAGCGGTGCCCGTTCGCCTTCGCCCACACCGCGGCGGGCTGGTCCGCGAAGCACGGCTCGAAGCTGCACGCCCCGCCGCCGTCGCCGATGTCGAAGGCCCACCCCGTCTGGTGCTCCGAGTAGCCGGGCCGGGCGCTGGCCGTATCGGCATCCGCCTGGCCACGCGCCGCCACATAGCCGCCATAGGTGGCCACCTGCGTCGCGTACGAGCGGTAGCCGCTCGCCAGCGTCAACACCACCCCGTCCCGCGCCGCCGCGGCGAACATCGCTTCCGCGGCAGCCGCCGTAGTGCTGTTCAGGAGGGCCGCCTCGCCGGTCGCCACCACACGCACCCTGGGCTGCACCAAATCCGCCGGCGCATAGTCCGCAGGCTGCAGCGGCCGGTGCTTGTTCACCACCACCCAGCGGCTCGCCGGATCCGTCAGCGAGAACTGCCCCGGCAGGGACGCAGCGGCCGACGGCGGAACGGGAGCCTGGGCAGGCGGCTCAGCTGCCGCCGTCGTACTTTCCGCAGCGGTGGGGGTGACGTAGTCGGAGGTCACCGTTGGAGTGGGAACGGGAACAGTCGGGGACGACGACGGCGCCACCGCCACGGGTGCCTCCGGTGTGCACGCTGTCAAAACAGTCAGTCCGGCTCCCGCGGCAAGGAAGCGGGCGAAGGAGCGGCGGCTCGCTCCCGAAGAAGAGGCACAGTCCTGGCACACCTGGGTTAAACCTTCCGCAGGAGCATGCGGCGGATGGAATGGTCCGCGTCCTTGGTCAGCACCAGTTGGGCCCGGCCGCGGGTGGGGAGGACGTTCTCCTCCAGGTTGGGCTCGTTGATCCGCTTCCAGATGTCCCGCGCGGTGCTTTCCGCCTCGCTGGCGGACAACGAGGCGTAGCGGTGGAAGTACGATTCCGGCTGCGCGAAGGCCGTGCTCTGGAGCCGGCGGAACCGCTCCACGTACCACTCCTCGATATAGGAGGTCTTGGCGTCCACATAAATCGAGAAGTCGAAGAAGTCGCTCACAGCCAGGCCTTGCCTGCCGTCCTGCCGCGGCCGGGCCGGGGCCAGCACGTTCAGGCCCTCCACAATGAGCACATCCGGGCGGCGGACCACCACTTCCTTCTCCGGCACGATGTCGTACGTGACGTGGGAGTACCAGGGCGCCCGGACCTCCTCCGCACCGCCCTTGACCTCACTCACAAAACGCAGCAGCGCACGCCGGTCGTAGGACTCGGGGAAACCCTTGCGTTCCAGCAGTTGCCGCCGCTGGAGTTCAGCCAGGGGATAGAGGAAGCCGTCCGTGGTGATCAGCTCAACGTTCGGGGTGCCGGGCCAGCGCCGCAGCATCTCCCGAAGCACACGCGCAATGGTGGACTTCCCCACCGCCACGGACCCTGCCACGCCAATAACAAACGGCGTGCGCTGCGTCTTCTCACCCAGGAAGGTGGTGGTGGCCGAATGCAGCTGGCCGGCCGCCTCGACATACAGGTGCAGGAGCCGGGACAGCGGCAGGTAGACCTCGCGGATCTCCTTCATGTCCAGGGGATCGCCGAGGCCACGCAGACGGACAATGTCCTCTTCGTTAAGGGGCTGCTCCATCTGGGCGGCGAGCCGGGACCAGGTCTGCCGGTCCAGCTCAACGAACGGGGAGACACCCTCGCCGTTCGCTTCGTTGCGTTGCAAAGTCACTTTAGAGATTCTGCCCCGCCCGCGGCTGAGAGCGAAATGCGGCCCACCAAGTTTAAGTCTGATCCCGGCTGCCGATAAGCTGTACCGCATGTGTGGAATCGTGGGATATGTGGGTCATGCTGCCGGCCGAGTGAATGTTGGCCACAGTGCGTTGGATGTGGTCCTGGAAGGACTGCGCCGCCTGGAGTACCGGGGTTACGACTCCGCAGGCGTTGCCGTGGTCTCAGACGGGGCCATCGAGTCCCGGAAGAAGTCCGGCAAGCTGAGCAACCTCCGGGCCGAGCTGGAAGAGCACCCGCTGCCGGATTCCCTGACCGGTATCGGCCACACCCGCTGGGCCACGCACGGCGGACCCACGGACCAGAACGCGCACCCGCACCTGGCCGACGGCGGGAAGCTGGCCCTGATCCACAACGGCATCATCGAAAACTTCGCCGAGCTCAAGCTGGACCTGGTGGACAAGGGCTACAAGTTCGCGTCCGAGACGGACACCGAGGTCGCGGCCGTGCTCCTCGGCGACATCTTCCGCAACCAGCTGAACGGTGACAGCGCCGACGGCGGCCTCGCCAAGGCCATGCAGCTCGCCTGCCAGCAGCTCGAGGGTGCGTTCACCCTCCTCGCCGTCCACGCTGACCAGCCCGACGTTGTGGTGGCTGCCCGCCGCAACTCCCCGCTGGTGGTTGGCCTGGGCAAGGGCGAGAACTTCCTGGGCTCGGACGTCTCCGGGTTCATTGACTACACCCGCCGCGCCGTGGAGCTGGGACAGGACCAGATTGTCACCATCACCGCCGACTCCGTGGACATCACCGACTTCTTCGGCGCCCCGGCCCACGGCAAGGAATACCACGTTGACTGGGATCCGGAAGCGGCCACCAAGGGCGGCTTCAGCTCCTTCATGGAGAAGGAAATCAACGATCAGCCCGACGCTGTCCGCCAGACGCTGCTGGGCCGCTCGGACCTGAACGGAAACCTGACGCTGGATGAGCTCCGCATCGATCCGGAGGAGCTCAAGAAGGTCAACAAGATCATTGTGCTGGCCTGCGGTACCGCCGCCTACGCCGGGACTGTGGCGAAGTACGCCATCGAGAACTGGTGCCGGATCCCCACCGAGGTGGAGCTCGCCCACGAGTTCCGCTACCGCGATCCGATCCTGGACGAGAACACCCTGGTGGTCTCCATCAGCCAGTCCGGTGAAACCATGGACACCCTGATGGCGGTCCGGTATGCCCGGGAGCAGGGCGCCAAGGCCATCTCCATCTGCAACACCAACGGGTCCACCATTCCCCGTGAATCCGACGCGGTGCTGTACACCCACGCCGGCCCGGAAATCGCCGTTGCCTCCACGAAGGCGTTCCTGGCCCAGATCACCGCCGCCTACCTGCTGGGCCTGTACCTGGCGCAGCTGCGCGGAAACATGTTCTCCGGTCAGATCAAGGACGTCCTGGCGGACCTGGGCAAGATCCCGGACAAGATCCAGACCATCCTGGACGGCGCCGGCCCCCTCCGCGAGCTGGCCCGCAGCATGGCCAACGAGCAGTCCGTCCTGTTCCTGGGCCGGCACGTGGGTTACCCCGTGGCCCTGGAAGGCGCGCTGAAGCTCAAGGAAATCGCGTACATCCACGCCGAGGGTTTCGCCGCCGGCGAGCTCAAGCACGGCCCCATCGCGCTGGTCGAGGAAGGCAAGCCGGTGTTCGTGGTGGTCCCGTCCCCGCGCGGCCGCGACTCGCTGCACGCCAAGGTGGTCTCCAACATCCAGGAAGTCCGCGCCCGCGGCGCCCGCACCCTGGTGATCGCCGAGGAAGGCGACGAAGCCGTGAAGGCCTACGCCGAATACGTCTTCTACGTCCCGGAAACGCCCACGCTGCTGATGCCGCTGCTGACCACCGTCCCGCTGCAGATCTTCGCCGCCGAACTCGCCGCGGCCAAGGGCTACGACGTGGACCAGCCGCGCAACCTCGCCAAGAGCGTCACCGTAGAGTAACCGCAGGCTGACCGGCCCGCGCCGGTTGCTGCCGCGAACGAAAGCCCCGCCCCTCACAAAGGGACGGGGCTTCCGTCATATGGCCCGCCGCCGTCCGGGGTCACCTAGAGTAGAGCCATGATTGTTGGCATTGGGGTAGACGTTGTAGACATCGAGCGGTTCGGCCGCCAGCTTGAACGGACGCCGGGGCTCCGCGACCGCCTGTTCGTCCCGGCGGAACGCGAGCTGAACACCCGGTCCCTGGCGGCGCGGTTCGCGGCCAAGGAAGCCGTGGCCAAGGTGCTCGGCGCACCTGCCGGCATGAACTGGCAGGACTGCTGGATCGGCCTGGACCAGCACGGCCCCACCATCCAGGTGAAGGACACCGTCATGGCCGTGGCCGAGTCCAAGGGCGTCAAGCGCTGGCACGTGTCCATCAGCCACGACGGCGGAATCGCCACCGCCACGGTCATCGCCGAAGGCTAAGCGACCCGCCGCCGGGACGCCCAGGAACCTGACACCATGATCAGCGCCTACACCGGAACCCAGATCAGGGCAGCCGAAGAGCCGCTCCTGGCCACCGGGATGGGCTCCGTCCTGATGCAGCGCGCCTCCCACGGGCTCGCCAGCGCCATCGTGCACGAACTGCGGGCCCGCGGCCGGCGGCTCTACGGCACCAGCGTGGCCGTCCTCGCCGGGAAGGGCAACAACGGGGGAGACGGCCTCTTCGCGGCCTCCTTCCTGGCCGCACGGGGAATGCGTACGACGGCGGTCCTCACCGGCGGTGCGGCGCACCCCGAGGCCCTGGCTGCTTTCGAACGCGCCGGCGGCAGGGTGCATCTGCTCACCGACGCCAATGCCGGCGAGCTCGCCGCACACGCGGCGAGTGTCGACGTCGTGATTGACGCGGTCCTGGGGACGGGTGCCCAAGGCGGGCTGCGGGGTGCTGCCGCCGCCCTGGTGGCCGCATTCTCCGACGTTCCGCGGGGGCCGGGCCGGCTCGTGGTGGCCTGCGACATCCCCAGCGGCGTGGACGCCGATACCGGTGAAGCCCACGCGCCCGTGCTCTCCGCCGACCTGACCGTGACCTTCGGCGGCGCCAAAGCGGGTCTGCTCGCCGACCCAGGCGCCGACCACACCGGCCGCGTCCACGTGGTCCCCATCGGCATCGAAGAGCACCTTCCGTGGCCCGCCCTGCGCCGCCTCGAACCGGAGGACCTCGCCCGGCTGCTGCCCCGGCCGGGGAGGCGTGCCCACAAATACACCCGCGGGGTGCTGGGCGTCGTCGCCGGATCCGACGACTATCCCGGCGCCGCCGTGCTGGCCTGCCGCGGGGCGCTGGCCGCCGGCGCCGGCATGGTCCGCTACCTCGGCCCGCCCGCGGTGGCAGACCTGGTGCGCCAGTCCTGCCCTGAGGTAGTCTGCAGCACCGGCAGCGTGGCGGACACCCGCGTGCAGGCCTGGCTGGTGGGTTCCGGCATGGGACCCGGCGACTCGGAGCAGCTGCAGCGGGCCTACGACGCCGTCGAATCCGGCCTGCCGGTGATCGCCGACGCCGGCGTGCTGCCGGCCCTTCCCGAGGTCATGGCGCCGCAGGTGGTGCTGACCCCGCACGCTGGCGAGCTGGCGTCGCTCCTGGACCGGCTCGGCGTGGACTCCGAACGCTCCGCGGTGGAGGCGCACACCCTGGGCGCCGTCCGGCAGGCGGCCGTCCTCACCGAGGCCACCGTCCTGCTCAAGGGCGCCACCACCCTGGTCGCCTCGCCCTTCCAGGACTTCTACAGCCAGGCCGACGGCACGCCGTGGCTCGCCACCGCCGGGAGCGGCGACGTCCTGGCCGGGATCATCGGTGCGCTGCTCGCCCAGGTGGGGGCCGACGTCGGGCGCTTCCGGAACGCGGGCATCGATCCGGACGAGCGGTGGGCGGCGATCGCGGCGCTGGGTGCCAGCCTCCACGGCCTCGCGGGGACCGCCGCGGCCGGCGGCGGGCCGCTGACCGCCGGGCGGATTGCCGACGCCGTGCCCTCGGTTTGGGGACGGCTCGCGGACCGAGCTGACCTGTGGACCCGCTGATTCCCCCGGCGTAACATGTGGCTACCAGCCGCTGCTGGCCGCCGAATGTGGGGGAGACGCCGTGGTCGAATCATCAGCGCAGAACGTGGTGAGCGGGGCACCGCGGGCGGGCGGTCCCCGAGTGCTGGAACTCCGCATCCACGGCATCAAAAACACCGCGCCGTACGATCTCATCGGCTGCAAACCCGACCAGATTCAGCCCGTTGGCGACGCCGATGCACTCAGCGGCTTCTGGACGGAAACGAATCCACCGGCCGGCTCGCCCACCCGGGTGGAGGCCTATAGCTGGGGCAACCTGGCCCGAAGTTCGCCGTCGTCATCATTTTTGAAGGGCATGGGACGCGTCGTCGGACAAGCCTTCTGGTTCCTCGTGGTCCCCTTCGCCCTTGCCAACGCCGCCTACTGGGCCCGGAAACTCCCGGCACCGGGCACGGGCAGCCGCCCCCTGGCAGCCGGGCCCGGCGCCGGCACGGTCAGGCTCTTCGCGCTACTGCTCAGCCTCGTATTCACCACCACCTTCTGCGCCGTGGCGTTTGGTCTGTTCGCCGTGGAATGCTTCCCTCCGACCGGGACCGGCCAGCCAACCGCCATGTGCAAACAGCTGCCCGAAGCCTTGGATTTCATGACCGGCTGGCCCCGGGGCCGGCGCCTGGCCCTGGCCGCCGTGATACCGGTGGCCGCCATCCTTGCCGTGTTCGTCACGGCCAGGCTCGCCACCGTGCGGAACCTTGCGCCGGTCCGCGTCAGCTGGAACGAGGAGACGCCTGAAGGGGCCGCCGAGGGGTCTGAAGGCCGTCCCTTCCTTGCCTCACCCGGGCTGTGGACCCGGCCCCATGTGTCCACCGTGACCGGAAAGGCCCACATCGCCGCCTGCCTAGCCTTGATCTGCATTCTGCTGCTATCCGACAGCATTGGATCCCTCTGGCGGCACGACTGCCAGGCCGCGCGTCAGATGCTTTCCGCCGACTGTGTCCGCGATCTGGGGACGGCGATCGGCCGGGACGGCTTTGCGGCATTGTTGCTGGCCCTGGCGGTGGTGGTCCTGCTGGCGGCCATGGTCACGGTGGCGTTCAGGTCCCCGGAGGTCCGCGCGCCCGAGGACGATGCCGCCGGCGTTAGGCGGTCCAATGTCCTGTGGACGGCCGGGGCAGGCCTGGTGCTTCTGACAGCCGGCCAGTTGGTCATCTTTCCCACACCTGACGTGGTTCCGAGCCTGCCGTTCGCCGGGACCTCGGTGGCCTCCCTTCTTTTGCTGACGGCGCTGGTGGTCCTGGCCGTGGCAGGCCTGTTCATGCGCAGCGGGCGCGGCTTCCAGCTCGCTACCGCCGGAGCCTCGGTCAGCTCTGCGGTGCTGATCCTGTGGGCAGCCGGCCTGTGGGACGACTGGGTGCTCGCGGTCCCGGTCGGCATCACGGGTCTCTTCATCGCTTGCTACGTCGGCGTGCTTCGACGTGAGGGCGCCGCCGATGAAGGCTGGCGCGGACAGGGGCCCGGCGTCTTTATGTTCGCCGCGATCCTCACGGCCCACTTTCTGTCCAGCGCGCTGGTCCTGGGACTGCGGAAACTCCTGGAGTTGCCCATGGACAAGGAACTCCCCGCCCGGACGGAGGAACTGTGGCGGGGCGCCGGCGGGTCCGCAGTTAATCTTTCTGATGTCCTGGACGTTCCTGCCGTCTACGCGCTGACGGGTGGGCTGCTGCTCGTTGGCATTGCGCTGGCCGTGGCGGGGTTCGTGCCCGCCTGCTCCTGGCTGATCCGCGACCGCGGCCTCACGCCCATGCAGCCACCCCCACACGCCGGAACCGGACCGCTGCCTGCACAGCCGCCGTCGTACTTCAGCGACATCGACGTGGACCCCCGCTCAGGGGCGGCGGACCCCGGCGACGAACGTCGGAACCTGACCTACCGCCGTCGCCGGCTCTCGGCGCTGACGCAGCGCGGCGAGGCGGCGTTCGGACTTCTCACCCTGCTGATCTGGGCTGCCGCGGTCCTGGCGATCGCCGCCAGCGCCCTCCGGAACGGCACCGACGCCACGGGCTACCGCGCGCTGTTAGGAGGCCCCGTGGAGGTCATCCAGAAGGATTTTGCCGGCTGGGGCATCGTCCTGGCAGCCACCGTGATCCTCGCCTTTATGGTGCTGAACGCGGCCACGTCCAAGGAAGAACGGCCCCTTGCCATCCTCTGGGACGTGATGTGCTTCCTGCCCAACGCCGCCCATCCGTTCGGTGCCCCCAGCTACTCCAACCGCGTGGTCCCTGAACTTGCGCGGCGCATCAACGACTGGCTGGAAGCGCCGGCGCCGGTGTCGGCTTCGGTGTCCTGGAATTCGGGGCAGGAAGAGGCTGCCGGCGCCTCCCGGCCGAGCCATACCGTCCTGGTGTCCGCGCACAGCCTTGGCGCCGTGGTGGCGATCGCCGCCCTGTTCCATCTCAAGGCGTGCCGGCCGGACCTGGATTTCAAGCGCATCCGGCTCCTCACCTACGGCGTGCAGCTGCGCCCTTATTTCGGCCGGTTCTTCCCGGAGTTGTTCGGTCCTGCCGTGCTGGGCACCTGGCCCACCCAGGGACCGGGGCTCTTCTCCGCTGACCCCTGGAAGGCGGCGCGGGAGGCTGAGGCTGCCGCGCGGGGCTCGCGCGGTCTGGGTGGTTCGGAGGGGCTGACCCTAGTGACACTCCTGCAGGGCGGGCAGCCGGCCACCTCCCCGGTGTGGCGCAACATCTGGCGCCGGTCCGACTTCCTGGGATTTCCTGCCTGCGCCCACACTCAACAGGGCAATGACCTTGACGTTTACGCCGTGGAGACGGAGCCCAAGCATTCCCAATTTGTGGTGGCCACCCACGGAAATTACCCTGCGACCACTACCTACGCCAAGGTCCGCGGGGAAATGCTGACGGAGTGGTTTGACGGCGGATTGCTGCCATAGCAGAGGTGTGCGGTAAAGTCAGCCTGCTTAGTAAGCGCGGGGGTCAGAAACGTAATAGTCACACCCACCCGCTACCGTAGGCATAGGTTCTGCACCGGCTGGGTGGCGCGGCGATCAGTTCGCCCGCCCCGATGTCGAACAACAATGAGGAGCACGCATGGAAATCTGGCCCGGAACGGCTTATCCGCTTGGCGCCACTTTTGACGGTACTGGCACAAACTTCGCGCTGTTCAGCGAACGCGCCGAAAAGGTGGAGCTGTGCCTGTTCGACGACGACGGCGTCGAAACGCGATTCCCGCTCGATGAAGTGGATGGCTACGTGTGGCACGGCTACATCCCGCAGGTTCAGCCCGGCCAGAAGTACGGCTACCGCGTCCACGGCCCGTACGACCCTGCCTCCGGGAACCGGTTCAACCCGAACAAGCTGCTCCTGGACCCGTACGCCAAGGCCGTCCACGGCCAGATCGACTGGGATCCCGCACTGTTTACCTACAACCTGGGCGAAGAGCCGGACACCATCAACAACGATGACTCGGCGCCGCACATGATGATGGGTGTGGTCATCAACCCGTTCTTCGATTGGGACGGTGACCGGAACCTGCGGGTGCCGTATCACAAGTCGGTCATTTACGAGGCCCATGTCAAGGGCCTCACGCAGCTGCACCCCGAGATCCCCGAGGAGCAGCGCGGCACCTACGCCGGCGTGGCGCACCCGTCCGTGATCTCGCACCTCCAGAAGCTGGGCGTCACTGCCATCGAACTGATGCCCGTGCACCAGTTCGTCAATGACGGGACGCTGCAGGACAAAGGCCTGAACAACTACTGGGGCTACAACACCATCGGCTTCTTCGCCCCGCAGAACACGTACAGCTCCACCGGCGATACCGGCCAACAGGTCCAGGACTTCAAGGCCATGGTCCGCACGCTGCACCAGGCCGGCATCGAAGTGATCCTGGACGTGGTGTATAACCACACCGCCGAAGGCAACCACCTGGGCCCTACCCTGTCCTTCAAGGGCATCGACAACCAGTCCTATTACCGCCTGATGGAGGGCGACGAGCAGCACTACATGGACTACACGGGCACGGGCAACTCGCTCAACGTCCGCCAGCCCCACTCCCTGCAGCTCCTCATGGATTCGCTGCGCTACTGGGTCACCGAGATGCACGTGGACGGCTTCCGGTTCGACCTCGCCTCCACCTTGGCCCGCGAATTCTATGACGTGGACAAGCTCTCCACCT
This sequence comes from Pseudarthrobacter sulfonivorans, assembly GCF_024391045.1. Classification (GTDB taxonomy): domain Bacteria; phylum Actinomycetota; class Actinomycetes; order Actinomycetales; family Micrococcaceae; genus Arthrobacter; species Arthrobacter sulfonivorans_B. The sequence continues at coordinate 81,895 of NZ_JANFCZ010000002.1, read as the reverse complement.
TCTTCGAACTCATTCAGCAGGACCCGGTGGTTTCGCAGGTCAAGCTGATCGCCGAGCCGTGGGACGTCGGCCCGGGCGGCTACCAGGTGGGCAACTTCCCACCGCAGTGGACGGAATGGAACGGCAAGTACCGCGACACCGTCCGGGACTTCTGGCGCGGCGAGCCCGCCACGCTCGGCGAGTTCGCCTCCCGCATCACCGGCTCCGCGGACCTGTACGAACATTCCGGCCGCCGCCCGGTTGCGTCCATCAACTTCGTCACCGCGCACGACGGCTTCACCCTCGCGGACCTGGTCTCCTACAACGAGAAGCACAACGACGCCAACGGCGAGGACAACAACGACGGCGAATCCCACAACCGGTCCTGGAACTGCGGCGCCGAAGGCCCCACCGACGACCCCGCGGTCCTCGGCATGCGCGCCCGCCAGCAGCGGAACTTCATCGCATCGCTGCTCCTGTCCCAGGGCGTGCCCATGCTGCTGCACGGCGACGAACTGGGCCGCACCCAGCAGGGCAACAACAACGGCTACTGCCAGGACTCTGAACTGACCTGGATCAACTGGGAAAGCATCGACCAGCCCCTCATCGAGTTCACCGCCGCCGTCAACGCACTTCGCGCCAAGCACCCCACGTTCCGCCGGAGCCGGTTCTTCGACGGACGCCCCGTGCTGCGAGGCGAAGGCGAACGGCTGCCGGACATCGTATGGCTGGACCCTTCCGGCGAGACCATGAAGCCGGAAGCCTGGGACAGTGGCTTTGGCCGTTCGGTGGGTGTGTTCCTCAACGGCGACGGCATCCAGGGTAAGGACGACCGCGGCCGCCGGATTACGGACGTGAACTTCGTCCTGTACTTCAACGCCCACGATGACATTGTGAACTTCACGCTCCCGAGCGACGAATACGCGCCGGCCTGGGACATCATCATCGACACCGCCGGCCACAACGCCGACACCCAGCCTGTGAAGGCAGGGGAGGGCCTGCCCGTGGATGCGAAGTCCTTGGTGGTGCTCCGCGCCCACACGGTCGAGGAGGCCGAACCGGATCATTCCGTCGCCGCCTCACTCGCCGCACTGTCGCAGACAGCCACCGCCGAGACCGCCGCTTTGAGCACGCCCGCCGTGCCTGAGCCCGCAAAAACGAAGAAGGTCAGCGCGCCGAAGGGTCCCGCTCAGTGAAGGCTCCGGCGTCCACCTACCGGCTCCAGATCCGCCGCGGCTTCACGCTCTTTGACGCCGCCGCAACGGTTCCCTACCTGAAGTCCCTGGGCGTCGACTGGGTCTACCTCTCGCCGATCCTGACCGCCGAGAGCGGATCCGATCACGGCTATGACGTGACGGATCCGTCGGCGGTGGATCCGGACCGGGGCGGTCCCGAAGGGCTGCTGGCGCTGTCCAAGGCGGCCCGAGCCCACGGCCTGGGCGTGCTGGTGGACATTGTCCCCAACCACGTGGGGGTGGCCTCGCCGGCGCAGAACCCCTGGTGGTGGTCGCTGCTGCGGGAGGGCCAGGGCTCGCCGTACGCGGCAGCGTTCGACGTCGACTGGGACCTGGGGGGCGGCAAGGTCCGGCTGCCGATGCTGGGCGCGGACGCGGACCTGGACAAGCTCGAAATCAAGGACGGGGAGCTCCGCTATTACGATCACCGGTTCCCGCTCGCGGCGGGCTCATATTCCGACGGTGACTCGCCGCAGGAGGTCCACGGCCGCCAGCACTACGAGCTGATGGACTGGCGCCGTGCGGACGCCGAGCTGAACTACCGGCGGTTTTTCGCCGTCACCACGCTGGCGGGTATCCGGGTGGAGGACCGCTGGGTCTTCGACCAGGCCCACGCCGAGGTGCAACGCTGGTTCTCCGAAGGCCTCGTGGACGGGCTCCGGGTGGACCATCCGGACGGCCTGGCCGATCCTGCCGGGTACTTGCGCTGGCTGAAGGAAATCAGCGGCGGCGCCTACGTCCTGGTGGAGAAGATCCTGGAGCCGGGGGAGGAGCTTCCCGGCGACTTTGCCTGCGAGGGCACCACCGGCTACGACGCCCTGGCGGACGTGGACAGGGTCCTCGTGGATCCGTCGGGCCGGCAAGTGCTCGATGAGTTGGACGCTGCCCTGCGGGGTACCGGCGCTCCGGCTGACTACGCGGAGATGATCCGCGGCACCAAACGGATGGTCGCGGACGGCATCCTGCGGTCCGAGGTGCTGCGCCTGGCCCGTCTGGTCCCCGCCTCAGCCGGGCTCGCGCTGGAGCCGGCGGCGGACGCCCTTGCCGAGATCATTGCTTCCTTCCCGGTCTACCGCACGTATCTGCCGGCGGGCGCGGAGATCCTGAAGGAAGCCTGCGGCTCGGCGTCCGAACATCGTCCCGACCTCGCAGCTGCCGTGGGCACGCTCCTGCCGCTGCTGCTGGATCCCGCCAACCCCATCGCCGTGCGCTTCCAGCAGACCTCGGGGATGGTCATGGCCAAGGGAGTGGAGGACACTGCCTTCTACCGTTACACCCGGCTGGGCACGCTGACCGAGGTGGGGGCCGAGCCCACCGAGTTCGCTGTATCGGCGGAGGAATTCCACCACCGGATGCGGCGCCGTCAGGAGGAACTGCCGCTCTCCATGACCACGCTGTCCACGCACGACACCAAGCGCAGCGAGGACGCCCGGGCCCGGATCTCGGTCATCGCCGAAGTTCCGGATGAGTGGGCGGCCACGCTGAACACCCTCCGCGGACTCGCCCCGGTGCCGGACGGACCTTTCGAGAACCTGCTGTGGCAGGCAGTCGTCGGTGCGTGGCCGGCGTCGCGGGAACGACTCCAGGGCTATGCGGAGAAGGCTGCCCGCGAGGCTGGCAACTCCACCACCTGGACCAACCCGGACGAAAAGTTTGAAGCCGCGGTCAGGGCTGCCGTGGACGCTGCGTTCGACGACGCCCGGGTCACCGAAGCGGTGGAGGGCTTCGTCGCGAAGATCGACGCGGCCGCCGCGTCCAACGCAGTGGCGGCCAAGCTCATCCAGCTGACCATGCCCGGCGTACCGGACGTGTACCAGGGGTCTGAGTTCTGGGAGCGGTCGCTGACCGACCCGGACAACCGGCGGCCGGTTGACTTTACCAGGCGGGTGGAGGAACTGGCAGCGATCGACGCCGGCACCCTCCCGGCAGCCGGGACGGAGCCCAGCAAACTGCTGGTGACCTCCCGGGCATTGCGGCTTCGCCGCGACCGGCCCGAACTCTTCCAGGGGTACCGTCCGCTGACCGCAACCGGCCCGGCAGCGCAGCATCTGCTGGCCTTCCAACGCGGCGCCTCCGGAACCATCACCCTCGCCACCCGGCTCCCCATGGGACTGGAGCGCGACGGCGGGTGGCGGGACACCGCCGTCGAACTTTCCACGGCGACGAAGGACGAACTCACCGGCGCGCGTTACCCGGCCGGAACCGTTTCGGTGTCCGCGGTCCTGGGTACCTACCCGGTGGCGTTGCTGGTACCGGCGGAGGGAGAAAACAAATGACTTTGGTGAATGCAGGATCCGAACGGTTTGATGTCTGGGCGCCGGACGCCGCCGCGGTGGTCCTGCTCGCCAACGGGCAGCACTACCCGATGAAGCAGGTGGCTGCGGCTCCCGGCGCGGAAGGCTGGTGGTCCGCGCCGGACGCCCCTGCAGATGCCGAGGTGGATTATGGCTACTTGCTCGACGGCGACACCCAGCCGCTGCCGGACCCCCGGTCGCGGCGGGTTCCGGACGGCGTCCACGCCTTGTCCCGGACCTACGACCCCGCCGCCCACGGCTGGCAGGACTCCGCATGGCCGGGGAAGGAACTGCGCGGCTCAGTCATCTATGAGCTCCACGTGGGAACCTTCACGCCCGAAGGGACCCTGGACGCGGCGGCCGGCAAGCTCGGCTACCTCGCGGACCTCGGCGTCGATTTTGTGGAGCTGCTGCCGGTCAACGGGTTCAACGGCACCCACAACTGGGGCTACGACGGCGTGCAGTGGTTCGCCGTCCACGAGCTCTACGGTGGCCCCGCGGCCTACCAGCGGTTTGTGGACGCCGCCCACGCCGCCGGCTTGGGCGTCATCCAGGACGTGGTCTACAACCATCTGGGCCCCAGCGGAAACTACCTGCCGCGGTTCGGGCCGTATCTGAAGCAGGGCGACGCCAACACCTGGGGCGACTCCGTCAACCTCGACGGCCCGGGCTCGGACGTCGTGCGTGAATACATCCTGGACAACGCGGCCCTCTGGCTCCGCGACTACCACGTGGACGGCCTGCGGCTGGACGCTGTCCATGCGTTCCGTGACGAGCGTGCCGTGCACCTGTTGGAGGATCTGGGTGCGCTGGGGGACACCATCTCGGCCGCGACCGGCCTGCCCAAGACCCTGATTGCCGAGTCGGACCTGAACGATCCCCGGCTGATCTACCCCCGCAATGCCAACGGCTACGGGCTCGCCGCTCAGTGGAGCGACGACTTCCACCACGCCGTGCACGTCAACGTCACCGGCGAGACTACCGGGTACTACGCCGATTTCGCGTCCCTCGGCGTGCTGGCCAAGGTCCTCAAGGACGGCTTCCTGCACGATGGCACCTACTCCAGCTTCCGCGGCCGCCACCACGGCCGGCCTATCAACTCCTCGCTGGTCCACCCCGCAGCACTGGTGGTATGCAGCCAGAACCACGATCAAATCGGCAACCGCGCGGTGGGGGACCGGCTGTCCCAGACGTTGAGGTACGGCCCGTTGGCCGTGACGGCCGTCCTGACGCTGACCGCGCCGTTCACGCCGATGCTGTTCATGGGCGAGGAATACGGGGCCACCACTCCCTGGCAGTTCTTCACCTCGCACCCCGAACCTGAACTGGGCAAGGCGACGGCGGAAGGCCGCATCCGCGAGTTCGAACGCATGGGGTGGGATCCCGCCGTCGTACCTGATCCGCAGGATCCCGAAACTTTCCGGCGCTCCAAGCTCAACTGGGCCGAGGCTTCGCAGGGCGACCACGCGCGCCTCCTCTCGCTGTACCGGTCGCTGACCGCACTTCGGCGCGAGCACCCGGAACTCGCCGGGCTCGGGTTCGGGGCGACAGATGTAGCGTTCGACGACGACGCCGGCTGGTTGCGTTTCCGGCGCGGGTCCGTGCAGGTGCTGGTTAACTTCTCCGCGGTTCCCGTCCGGCTGGACGCAGTGCGGGGATCCGTGCTGCTCTCCACCGATGACGCGTCGGCTGCGGATGGCGATGGATTCCGGCTGGCGGCGCACAGCGGAGCGGTTTTGGCCGACGCGGCCTAAGTTCGGGGCGCGTTCTGTTGCGTCCACCACAGATGACAGGATGGAACGTATGACTTATTCAGCCGCGGACAACCGTTATGACTCCATGCCCTACCGCCGCGTCGGACGCAGCGGCCTGAGGCTTCCGGCCATCTCGCTGGGACTCTGGCACAACTTCGGCGACGACAAGCCGTTCGAGACGCAGCGCGCCATCCTGCGCCGCGCCTTCGACCTGGGCGTCACCCACTTCGACCTCGCCAACAACTACGGCCCGCCCTACGGCAGCGCCGAGACCAACTTCGGGCGCCACTTCCAGGACGACTTCAAGCCGTACCGGGACGAACTCATCATCTCCAGCAAAGCCGGCTACGACATGTGGCCCGGGCCGTACGGCAACTGGGGGTCACGGAAATATTTGCTGGCCAGCCTGGATCAGTCGCTGGGACGCATGGGCCTGGACTACGTGGACATCTTCTACAGCCACCGCCCGGACCCGCAGACGCCCCTGGAAGAGACCATGGGTGCCCTGGACCAGGCTGTCCGCTCCGGCAAGGCACTCTATGCCGGGATCTCCTCCTACACCCCGGAACAGACCCTCGAAGCGGCCCGGATCCTGAAGGACCTGGGCACGCCGTTGCTGATCCACCAGCCGAGCTACTCCATGCTGAACCGCTGGACCGAGAACGGATCGCCCAATCTGTACGAGGCCCTCGACCAGGCAGGCGCGGGCTCCATCGCCTTCTCGCCGCTGGCCCAGGGCATGCTCACCGACCGCTACCTGAACGGTGTGCCCGCCGATTCGCGGGCCGCGCAGCACAAGTCCCTGGACCAAGGCATGATCTCGGACGAGAACCTGGGCCGCATCCGCGGGCTCAACGCCATCGCCGGGGGCCGGGGCCAAACGCTCGCGCAGATGGCGATCGCCTGGATCCTCCGCGAGCAGGGCAAGGGCTCTTCAGTGACGTCCGCTCTGGTTGGCGCGTCCAGCGTCCGGCAGCTCGAAGACAGCCTCGCCGCCATCAAAAACCTTGAGTTCACCAACGACGAACTGCAGGCCATCGACGAATTCGCGGTGGAATCGGACATCAACCTTTGGAAGCAGAAGTAACGTAGCTGCACTTTGACGTTGCGGGGGCCGGGAACAAACCCGGCCCCCGCTTGGTTGGGTAAGATGATAAAGCGCCGTTTGGCGCACTGCCAGCGCGCCGCCGTCGTACTTCCGGTACTTTCCGGTATGGACCGTCCTGGCGGCTGAGGTTGTCTTCAAAGGAGTTCCGTGTCTGCAAATCCGATTCGTGTTGCCATTGTTGGTGTGGGTAACTGCGCCGCCTCGCTCGTTCAGGGTGTGCACTACTACCGCGACGCCGATCCCCAGGCCACGATCCCGGGTCTGATGCACGTTGAGTTCGGCAAGTACCACGTCAATGACGTCCAGTTTGTTGCCGCTTTTGATGTCGACGGCAAGAAGGTCGGTGTTGACCTCGCCGACGCCATCCTGGCCAGCGAAAACAACACCATCAAGATCGCCGACGTTCCCCCCACCGGCGTGACCGTCCAGCGCGGCCACACCCTGGACGGCCTCGGCAAGTACTACCTCGAGACCATCGAGCAGTCCACCGAAGAGCCCGTTGACATGGTTGCTGCCCTTCGCGAAGCCAAGGCTGACGTCATGGTCTGCTACCTGCCCGTCGGGTCCCAGGAAGCAGCCGAGTTCTACGCACAGGCTGCCATCGACGCCGGCGTGGCGTTCGTGAACGCCCTCCCCGTCTTCATCGCCGGCACCAAGGCCTGGGCTGACAAGTTCACCGCCGCCGGTGTGCCGATCGTGGGCGACGACATCAAGAGCCAGATCGGTGCCACCATCACGCACCGTGTCATGGCCAAGCTGTTCGAAGACCGCGGCGTCACCCTGGACCGCACGTACCAGCTCAACGTCGGCGGCAACATGGACTTCAAGAACATGCTGGAGCGCGACCGCCTCGAGTCCAAGAAGATCTCCAAGACCCAGGCTGTGACCTCCAACGTCGAAGCCGAGATCGCCCCCCGCGACGTCCACATCGGCCCGTCCGACTACGTCCAGTGGCTCGACGACCGCAAGTGGGCCTTCGTCCGCCTCGAAGGCCGCAACTTCGGCGACGCCCCCGTGTCCCTCGAATACAAGCTCGAAGTCTGGGACTCACCCAACTCCGCCGGCGTGATCATCGACGCCATCCGCGCCGCCAAGATCGGCCTGGACCGCGGCGTCGGCGGCCCGCTGCTCTCCGCCTCCAGCTACTTCATGAAGTCCCCGCCGGAGCAGTTCAACGACGACCTCGCCCGTGAAAAGGTGGAGGCCTTCATCCGCGGCGACCTGGAGCGCTAACACCCCCACCCCCGCCTGTTGCTCTATCACTTTTGGTCCCCAAAACCCGATTTTGGCGACCGAAAGTGATAGAGCAACAGGTTTTTAAGGCGAGTTGAGCGCAAGCCGGATTTTCTGGACAGCGCGGCGAAAGTCCTGTGCCAGGTCGTCTGCGTTGAATTTGAAGTACCTCCAGCCGGCGGAGTTGAACGATTCGTCGCGGCGATTGTCCCTTGACTGCTGCTCGCGGGTCAGGTGATGGCCGCCGTCGTACTGGATGGCGATGCGCTGCTTGCGGTATCCCATGTCCGCCGCCGGCGAATACGGGTCGTCCGGCACCAAGCGCAACTGTAGTTCCGGCTCCGGCAGACCGGCTGCAGTGAGGGCCAGTCGCAGGAAGGTCTCCGGGGCCGAGTCAGAGCCGTGGCGGATGAGCTCCGCCGCTTCCCTCGCTTTCACGATGCCCTTGAGCTTAGGGTGCCTCATCAGCATTTCGCGCAGTTCCGGGAGCGTTGCCCACGGCTCCGTTCGCTCGTCGAGGCCAGGCCGGGGCTGGCGGACCAGCTGGTCACCCGCAGCCACCAGGTCCTCCAGAGTGAGGATGCCGGCCAGGTCCAGCCAGGTACGTGCCGGCGTGGAGATACGCATTCCGTCCAGCGTCATAACCTCGTGGGTGAAGGCCAGGACGGTGTGGCCCACCACGCCCTTTCGCCTGACGGGCGGCAGCGTCCTGGGCTTGCTCAAATGGAGTTCGCGGCAGTCGCGGAACCAGGTCGGAAGCCAGAGTCCGAGCAAAACCGCAGCCGTGAGGTGCGAAATCCAGGCACCAGGAGTGGCCGCTGAAAGCGCTCTGGCCAAACCACGGATTTCGAAGTCCCATCCAGCCGGCAGGTAGAGCAATCGCCCCTCCGAGGCGATGTCCGACGAACGGAGCCTGCCGTTGCTCAGTCCGGCGGCGCGGGCCTCATGGACAGTGAACGGAACGGAGGAAAACGGGGCCGGCAGGGGCGGGGACGGGCGCATGAGCACCATTGTTGCCCGAAGCCGCCGGCTCCCGCAGAAGTTATCCACAGCCCCGCTTGCTCTATCAGGTTTGGTCGTCAAACCCCCGGAATAGGGACCAAAAGTGATAGAGCAACGCGAGGGGGCGGGTCAGGAGAGGCCTACGGGGTTGCCGGCTTCGTCCACGTCCATGCGCATGGCCGCCGGGTTGGCGGGGAGGCCGGGCATGGTCATGACTGCGCCGGTGAGGGCCACGATGAAGCCGGCCCCGGTCTTGGGGATGAGGTCGCGCACGTGGATGGTGAAGCCCTTCGGTGCGCCCAGCCGGGACGCGTCGTCGGTGAAGGAGTACTGGGTCTTGGCCATGCAGACGGGGAGTGCGGACCAGCCGTTCTTTTCAATGTCCGCAAGTCGTTTCAGCGCCGGGACGGAGAAGTCGACGCCGTCGGCACCGTAAATCTCCTGAGCGATAGTCCGGATCTTCTCCTCCACAGGCAGTTCCAGCGGGTAGAGGTGCCGGAAGCTGCTCGGGGCCGAGACCGCAGCCGCCACCTTCGCGGCCAGTTCGTCACCGCCGTCGCCGCCACCGCCCCGCCCCCACACATCGGCGACGGCGGCCTGCACACCTTCCGCCGCGCACCACTCCAGGAGCCAGCCGAGTTCCTCCGCAGTGTCGGACGAGAACCTGTTGATGGCCACCACCGGCACCACGCCGAACTTCTCCACGTTGTGCACGTGCCGCCGGAGGTTGACGACGCCGGCCTGCAGCGCCTCGAGGTCGGGCTCTGTCAGCCGGTCCTTGGACACGCCGCCGTGCATTTTGAGCGCACGGACAGTCGCCACCACCACGACGGCGGACGGGGCTACGTCGCCAATCCGCGACTTGATGTCCATGTACTTCTCCGCGCCCAGGTCGGCTCCGAAGCCGGCCTCGGTGACCACGATGTCCGCGAGCCGCCGGGCGGTCTGGGTGGCGATCAGCGAGTTGCAGCCGTGCGCGATGTTGGCGAACGGGCCGCCGTGCACCAGGGCGGGCGTGCCGGCGATGGTCTGGACCAGGTTGGGCTTGACGGCTTCCTTGAGCAGCAGTGTCAGCGCTCCCTGGACGCCGAGGTCCGCCACCGTGACCGGCTCCCGGGAGTAGGTGTAGCCGAACGTGATCCGGCCCAGGCGCTCCCGGAGGTCGGCCAGGTCCGTGGCCAGGCAGAACACGGCCATGATCTCCGAGGCCACGGTAATGTCGAACCCGTCCTGGCGGGGCACACCCTGCGCAGGCCCGCCGAGGCCGATGACCACTTCGCGGAGGGAACGGTCGTTCATGTCCAGGACCCGCTTAAACGTCATCCGGCGGGGGTCGATGTTCAGTTCGTTGCCCTGGAAGATGTGGTTGTCCACGAGGGCCATCAGGGCGTTGTTCGCCGAGGTCACGGCGTGGAAATCACCCGTGAAGTGCAGGTTGATCTCGTCCATGGGCAGCACCTGGGAATAGCCGCCCCCGGTGGCACCGCCCTTCATGCCGAGGATGGGGCCCAGCGACGGCTCCCGCAGCGCGATCATCACCTTATGCCCCGCCCGGGCCAGCGAATCGGCCAGCCCTACCGTGGTGGTGGACTTCCCCTCCCCGGCCGGAGTGGGCGACATGGCGGACACGAGGACAACCCGACCATGCGGCGCAGGTGCCGTCAGAAGCGACGGATCAACTTTGGCTTTGTACCGGCCGTAAAGTTCCAATGCGCCGGCATTGATGCCCGCCTCGGCAGCAATGTCCTCGATCGGCCGGATGACGGCCCGCCTGGCGATCTCCAGGTCACTCAGGGAATTCCGTTCAGACATCGTTGTCCTTCGGTTGGGGGTTAGGGAACCGGCACTGCCGGGGTCAGAAGGCTTGCGGGTTGCTCTTCGACGGCGGCGTGATAAGTCTCCAGCGTGATCGCGGCGGTGCGGTTCCAGCCAAGGTCCTCCGCCCGGATGGACGCGGCCCGCCCCATGTCGGCCCGCGTGTCCGGATCGTCGTACAGTGCCTCCAGCGCGTCAGCCCAGTCCTTGGCATGGTGCCCGTCCACCAGCAGCCCGGTCCGGCCGTGGTGGATGGCCCGCGAAAGACCTCCGACCCGGGTGCCCACCACCGGGGTTCCGCATGCCTGCGCCTCGATGGCCACCAGCCCGAACGACTCGCTGTAGGACGGCATCACCACAACGTCGGCGGCCCTGAACCAGGACGCCAGCTCAGCCGCGCTGACCGGGGGAAGGTGCGTGACGACGTCGTCCAGTCCGGACTCCGCGATCAGCTGCCGAAGGTTGAAATCCTTGCTGCCGCTAAGCGCCCCCAGGATGGTGACCCGGAGGTCCATCGCCGGGCGCCGGGCACGCAGCAGGGCCGCCGCCTTGAGCAGGACCTGAGGGCCTTTCAGGCGCTGGATGCGGCCGGCGAAGACCAGATGGAACGTCTCCGGCGGGACGCCCCGCTCCGACCGGGACCGCGCCCGGAAGGCGGGCGTGAACGTGCTGAGGTCCACGCCCGGCGGCGCCACGTCAATCCGGCCGGGATCGGCATCGTAGTGGGAGACGAGCTCCGCGGCCTCCGCGCTGGTGTTGGCGATCAGGCGGGTTGCGCGGTCCACGATCCGGTGTTCGCCCTCTTCGCGGCGCCGCGGCTCGGGCTGTTCGCCGGACTCCAGGAGGAGGTTCTTGACCTTGGCCATGGTGTGCATGGTGTGGACCAGCGGCACGCCCCAGAGCCCGGCCAGTTCCAGGCCCGCGATTCCGGACACCCAGTAGTGCGAATGGATGACGTCGTACCGGCCGTGTGGCTGGCGCTGGCGGATCTGCTCGATTTCGGCCACCATGCTGTGAAGCAGCGCCGGCAGTTCCTCTTTGGGGATTTTCCGCGGCGGCCCGGCCAGCACGTTGTGGACGCAGACACCGGGGCTGGGATGCTCGACGGCGGGCTGCTCGGCTGAGGTGGACCGGGTAAAGATCTCCACATCGACGCCCGTCTCCGCCATCGCCGCGGCCAGCTCCCGGATGTAGACGTTCATCCCGCCGGCGTCCCCGGAACCCGGCTGCTCCATGGGGGAGGTGTGGAGGGAGAGTAATGCGACCCTGCGGATCAGTGTCATGGCATCTCCTTCCCGCGGCCGGTGCGGCATCCGCGCCGGCTATGGTCCACTCGGTAAAACACTACTCCTGCCGCCACATTGCACCCAGCGCGGGGAAGGCACGCTCGTACCCGGCCAGCAGTTCCTCACCCAGGCGGTGTGCGTCGAGGCCGGGTGTGTCCACGAGCGGATGCCGGCTGAAGGCTTCGACGGCGGCCGCCCGGTCGCCGTGTGTAGCGGCCCGGATGGTGAGCCGCTCCACCTCCTTGACCCGGCGCAGCAAGGCAAGTTTCTCCGCAGGTGGCGCCGACTGGGGAAGCGGCACCGCGCCGTCGGGCGTTACCGTGCAGGGAACCTCGACGACGGCGTCCGCCGGCAGTCCCGGAATGGCAGGTTCCGGAGGGGTGTCCGCCGCGGCGGCCGTCTGGGCGGGAGCGGCGGGAAGCGTGTTGGGGGTGTTGAGGATCAGTTGGGTTGCGCCGGCACCTGCAGAGGAACCGCCCGCAGTGCCGCCATCCGCACCGCCGGCCAGTGCGCGCATCACGGCCAGGGCCACCCGTTCGTAGCCGCCGCCGGCGAGATCGGCCTCGTCCCGCTGCTCGCCATGGGTCCGGGCTTCGGCGAGGTAGCCTTCCTCGCGGGAGCGGCGGGCAGCGTCCCACAACCGGTATGCGTCTGCTCCGGACGAGGCGAGGCGCGGGTACAGGTCGGCCTGCTGGTGGTGGATGGACTCGCCGCGGGTCACCGCCATGGCCCGCATGGCCTCGGCGGCGCCGGCCCGCTGGTAGTAGTAGTAGAGGTATTCGTTGGGCAGGGCGCCGAGGTCCGCGAGGAAGGGCTGGGGAAAGAGCCGGCCTTCCTCGAAGGAGGCCAGCGCGGCCGGATCGGCGAGCAGCCCGGGCAGCAGGTCCCGGCCGCCGGACTCCAGCCGGTACAGCCAGCCGAGGTGGTTCAGCCCGTAGTAGCCCACGCCGTCGAGCCTTCCGTCGGGCAACGACACGCCGGCGGCGCGGGCCGCGCGGTGCACCAGGCCGCCGGCGGAATCGCAGATCCCGATGACCTTGCGGCCCAGGACCGGCACTAGCGCCTCGGTGACCATGCCGGCCGGGTTGGTGAAGTTGATCAGCCAGGCGTCGGGGCAGAGCTCCCGCATCTGCCGTGCCAGGTGCAGCATTTCCGGGATGGTCCGCAGGGCGTAGGAAATGCCGCCGGCGCCGGTGGTTTCCTGGCCGAGCAGACCCAGATCCTGCGCCACCCGCTCGTCGGCAACCCGGCCGGCCGTGCCGCCGGGGCGGATGGCGGCGAACACGAGGTCCGTCCCGCGCAGGGCGTCCGGCAGGGACGTGGTGGTGCGGACGGCGGGCGGCCGCGCACTGCGGTGAGTGCCGCCGTCGGACATGGCACCGCCCGCAGCAGTCCCGCCGTCGGGCATGGCCCGCAGGACAGCGGCGATGGCGTCGAGGCGGCCGGGGTCGACGTCGAACAGCACCAGTTCGCTGACCAGCCCGGCGAACGGACCCGAGGACAGCGCCCGGTAGACAAGGGGCACGCGGAACCCGCCGCCGCCGGCAATCAAGAGCCGCATAGTCAGCAGTGTATGCGTCGCGCGGGCGTGCCCCTATCGCCGCGCGGCGATAGGGGCTAGTCTGCGGGCATGGACGCCAACCCGGACCGCCGATTTGATCCGCTGTGTTCCGTCCGAACACCGGACGACGGCGGGCTGGACCTTCTCCTCGCAGGCACCGTTTTCCAGGACATCATCTTTACCGGCCTGCCCCACGCGCCGGAGCCGGGCACGGAAATCTGGAGCGAGGGCATGGGCAGTTGCCCCGGCGGCGTGGCGAACCAGGCCATCGCCGCATCGAGGCTGGGCCTTCGGACGGGGCTCGCCGCCGCCTTCGGGGATGACGGCTACGGCGACTACAACTGGAAGATCCTGGCCGGGCAGGAGCATGTGGACCTCAGCCTGTCGCGCCGCGTCCAGGGGTGGCATTCCCCGGTCACCGTCTCGCTCAGTGTCCAGCACGACCGTTCCCTGGTGACGCACGGCCACCCTGCCCCGGTGACAGCGACCGAGCTGATCGGCTCGCCGCCCAAAGCGCTCGCCGGCATTGCGGAGCTCGGCGTCGACATTGAACCGTGGGCCAAGGCCGCGCACCAGGCCGGGGTCAAACTGTTCGGGGACGTCGGCTGGGACCCCAGCGGGGAATGGGCGCCGGTGCGGCTGGAGAACCTGCAGTACTTCCACGCGTTCCTGCCCAACCAGCGCGAGGCGATGGCCTTCACGGGGAAGGACAACCCGTGGTCCGCCCTGTACGCGCTCGCCGACCGGGTGCCGGTGGCCGTGGTGACGCTCGGCGCGCAGGGTGCCATGGCCGTCGATTCCGAAACGGGGGAGGAGGAGTGGGTGCCGTCGTTGCCGGTCACGGCCTTTGACCCCACGGGCGCCGGCGACTGCTTCGACGCGGCGTTCATTGTCGGCAGCCTCGCGGGCTGGCCACTGGGAAACCGGCTCCGGTTCGCCAACCTCTGCGCCTCCCTGGCAGTGCAGGAGGTGGGCGGGTCACTGGCGGCCCCGGGCTGGGGCGACATCGCCGACTGGTGGAAGCGCGCCAACTCCCGGCCCGAACGCCAGAGCAGCCAGTGGCTCCGCCGCTTCGGCTTCCTCGCCGAGATTGTGGACGGCGTGCCCCAGGCCGCCCAGCGCCGGGCCAGCGCCACCATCGCGCACCTCTCCGACGCGTAAGGCCCGACGGCGGTGCGGCGCCCCGGGTACCACGGGCGTGGGTAGGTGCCATCAGCGGCTGTGGTTTGCGGCGGCGCGGCGCGCACTAGAATCACTAGGGTGACTTACCCTGCAGCAACCGGTGACTTCAGCGCGTCCTCAGGAACGGATCCCTTATACGAGCGGTCCGCCGTGATCGACTTGGACGCCATCCGCCACAACGTCCGCCGGCTCGCCGGCGCGGCTTCACCCGCCAAGGTGATGGCCGTGGTGAAGGCCGACGCCTACGGGCATGGCGCGGTTCCGGTGGCCCGGGCCGCCCTCGAGGCCGGGGCCTCCTGGCTGGGCGTGGCGCACATCTCCGAGGCCCTGGCGCTGCGGGCGGCCGGCATCGACGCGCCGCTGCTGGCCTGGCTGCACACCACGGAAAGCAACTTCGCCGCGGCCGTGGCCGCCGGAATCGACATTGGCTGCTCCGGTTGGGAACTGGAGCGCATTGTGGCCGCCGCGCGCGACCAGGAACGGCCGGCACGGATCCACCTGAAAGTGGACACGGGCCTGGGCCGGAACGGCGCCACCCTGGAATCCTGGGACCAGCTGGTGGGTGAGGCGATGGAGTACCAGGACCAGGGCCTCCTGCGCGTGGTGGGCATCTTCTCGCACCTCTCCGTGGCCGATGAGCCTGAACGGCCCGAAACCGACGAGCAGCTGGCCGTCTTCCGCGAAGTGCTCGCCGTAGCGGAGGACGCCGGCGTGGACCCCGAAGTCCGGCACCTGGCCAACACCCCGGCCACCCTGTCCCGCCCCGACACGCATTTCGACCTGGTCCGCGTGGGCCTGGGCATCTACGGCCTCTCGCCGTTCGAAGGCCAGAGCTCCGCCGAGCTGGGCCTCCGGCCGGCCATGACCCTACGCACCCTCGTCTCCCAGTGCAAGGAAGTCCCGGACGGGCAGGGTGTTTCCTACGGGCTCCGGTACCGCACCAGCGGCCCCAGCAGCCTGGCCCTGATCCCGCTGGGCTACGCGGACGGCGTTCCCCGCGTGGCTACCGGCGGGCCCGTCCGCGTGGCCGGGAAGACGTACCCTGTGGTGGGCAGGATCGCGATGGACCAGATGGTCATCGACGTCGGCAACATCGGCCCCGCGGGCACCGACCTCTTCGGCGCCGAGGCCGTGCTGTTCGGTAGCGGGGACGGCGACGGGCCCACGGCCGATGACTGGGCGGTCGCCGCCGGGACAAACAACTACGAGATCGTCACCCGGATCAGCCCCCGGGTGCCGCGCCGGTTCGTCAACGAAAGTCCCGCCGTCGGGCGCTCTGCCGCTGAGGCTCCGGACGCCGCAAAGGTCATGCCGTGAGCGTGCCCGCGCAGGCGGAGCTGCCCAACTGGGAACAGACACTCAGGGTCACGACGGCGGACCAGACCCATGCGCTTGGTGCGGCTTTGGGCGGGGTGCTGCAGGCGGGGGACCTGCTGGTGCTCACCGGCGAGCTCGGCGCCGGGAAGACCACGTTCACCCAGGGGCTCGGTGAGGGCCTGGGCGTTCGCGCCGGCATCATCTCACCCACCTTTGTCCTGGTCCGCATCCACCCCAACCTGCCCGACGGTCCGCGGCCCGGCGGACCGGACCTGGTGCACGTGGACGCCTACCGGCTGGGGTCGGCGTCGGAAATTGACGACATCGACCTCGAAAACACGATGGACTCGTCCGTGACGGTGGTGGAGTGGGGCCGCGGCCGCGTAGAGCACCTGAGCGAAAGCCGCCTGG
This sequence comes from Pseudarthrobacter sulfonivorans, assembly GCF_024391045.1. Taxonomy (GTDB): domain Bacteria; phylum Actinomycetota; class Actinomycetes; order Actinomycetales; family Micrococcaceae; genus Arthrobacter; species Arthrobacter sulfonivorans_B. The sequence continues at coordinate 65,718 of NZ_JANFCZ010000002.1, read as the reverse complement.
AAGTGGACCTGCACCGCGCCATCGGGCTGGATGCCGTGGGCGCGTCGGAACCCATCCCCGGCCACACCGACATCCTGGATTTCGACACCGAGGACGACGATGAGCCGCGCACCATTGTGATGCGCGGCTTTGGTCCGCGCTGGAGCGCCGGGCCCGTCCTGGGCGGCGCCTTCGAAGGGAGACCCTGATGCTCATTCTTGCCATCGACACCTCGGCCGTGGCCAGCGCCGCCCTCGTCTCCGACGACGCCCTCGAGGGCGAGGTGGCCAGCTTCGCCACGGAAGACACCCGCAGCCACGCCGAAGTCCTGGCCCCCGGTATCGAGGACCTGCTTTCCTCGGCCGGCGTCACGGGCCCGGACCTTGACGCGATCGTCGTGGGGGTGGGGCCGGGGCCGTTCACCGGCCTGCGCTCGGGGATCGCGACTGCCCGGACGCTTGCATTTGTGTGGGACAAACCGCTGCACGGGGTGATGAGCCTCGACGCCGTCGCGCTGGAGGTGGCCGAGTCCACCGATGCCGCGGCCGAGTTCCTCGTGGTCACCGACGCCCGCCGCAAAGAGGTCTATTGGGCCCGGTACAGCCTCGAAGAAGCGCAGCTGCCCCGCCTGGAGGACGGCCCGCACGTCAGCTTCGCCACGGACCTCCCGGACCTCCCGGCGTACGGGGCCGGCGCCGGACTGTACGGCGACGTGCTGCGCGCCGACCCCGGCTTCAGCAAGGAGCAGCCGGACGCACTGTACCTGGGCCAGTTCGCCCTGGCCCGGCTCGCCTCGGGCGCGCAGTTGCTCGACTCCACGCCGCTCTACCTGCGGGAGTCCGACGCCCAGGTCCCCGGGCCGCGGAAGCGGGCGCTGTGAGCGCGGCCGCCGACGGTTCCAGCGGCGACGCTTACGCCACACCTCTTGCCACTCCGCCCGGCACTTCGCCCGGCAATGAGGGGGTGGTCTTCCGCGACATGACCTTCGAGGACGTAGCCGCCGTCCACGTCCTCGAGCAGCGGCTGTTCCCGGCCGACGCCTGGCCGCTGGAAATGTTCCTGGCCGAGCTGTCCCAGCCGGAAACGCGCCGCTACGTGGTGGCGGAAAGCGGCGGCGCCATTGTGGGCTACGCCGGCCTGATGTGCATCGAACCCATCGCGGACGTCCAGACCATCGCCGTCGTGCCCGAATCCGAAGGGAAGGGAATCGGGTCCGCGCTCCTGACCCGGCTGATAGACGAGGCACGCCGCCGCCGGGCAGCGGATGTCCTGCTGGAGGTCCGCGAGGACAATCCGCGGGCCCAGCAGCTGTACGTGCGTTTCGGCTTTGAACAGATCCACGTGCGGCGAAAATATTACCGGGACGGCATGGACGCCCTCATCATGCGGCTGCAGCTGGTGCCCGACGGCGCCATACCGGCAGGCCCCCTACCGGCAGGTCCGCTAACAGAAGCCAACCCGACGACGGAAGCAGGCCAGGCATGAACCGCTCGCAGCCGCTGGTGCTGGGCATCGAATCCTCGTGTGACGAGACCGGCGTCGGCATCGTGCGGGGCACCACCCTGCTCACCAACACCGTGTCCTCCTCGATGGACGAGCACGTCCGCTTTGGCGGCGTGATCCCGGAAATCGCCTCGCGCGCGCACCTTGACGCCTTTGTCCCCACCCTGCGCCAGGCACTGGCCGACGCCGGCGTGACCCTGGACGAAGTGGATGCCATCGCCGTCACCTCCGGCCCCGGGCTTGCCGGTGCACTGATGGTGGGAGTGTGCGCCGCGAAGGCGCTGGCCGTGGCCACCGGCAAACCGCTCTACGCCATCAACCATCTGGTGGCCCACGTGGGCGTCGGGCTGCTGGACGGAAGCGCCCGGGGCGGCGCAAAGCACCGGGGTGCAACAGCGCCCGACGGCGGGTCGCCGGCTTCGTCGCCTGAGGGAACCGCGGGTGCCCCGCGCCTTCCCGAAAACCTCGGTGCCCTGCTGGTATCCGGCGGCCACACCGAGATCCTGAAAATCAACAGCATCACCGACGACGTCACGCTCCTCGGTTCCACCATCGACGACGCCGCCGGCGAAGCGTACGACAAAGTGGCCCGCATCCTGGGCCTCGGCTACCCGGGCGGCCCGGCCATCGACAAGCTGGCACGCACCGGCAACCCCAAGGCCATCCGGTTCCCGCGCGGGCTCAGCCAGCCGAAGTACATGGGCACCGCCGAGGAACCCGGCCCGCACCGCTACGACTGGTCTTTCAGCGGACTGAAGACCGCCGTCGCGCGTTGCGTGGAGCAGTTCGAAGCCCGCGGCGAGGAGCTTCCGGTGGCAGATATTGCCGCGGCCTTCCAGGAAGCGGTGGTGGACGTCATTACGTCCAAGGCGGTGCTGGCCTGCCGTGAGCACGGCATCAAGGACGTGTTGCTGGGCGGGGGAGTGGCCGCCAACTCCCGGCTGCGCGAGCTCACGGGCCAACGCTGCGCGTCCGCCGGCATCAGGCTGCATGTGCCGCCGCTGGATCTGTGCACGGACAACGGTGCCATGGTGGCGGCCTTGGGCGCGCAATTGGTGATGGCGGGAATCGGGCCGAGCGGCATCCGCTTCGCCCCGGACTCTTCCATGCCGGTCACAGCGGTGTCGCTGCCCGCCTGACGCCTCTGCGGGTCCAACGGCCCTACCTCAACGCCGCAGCGCGCGAAAGATTGGAGCCATGAAGCGCGTGATTGTCGAGCGGTTCGGTGGCCCGGAGGTTCTGCGGGTCGTGGAAGCCGACAGTCCTCGGCCCGCTTTTGCTCTATCATTTTTGGTCCCTAAACCAGCGGTTTGACGACCAAAACTGATAGAGCAAGGGGAGGGGATTAGCCGGTCGGGCCGTTCCGCATCTGCTTGACCAGGTCCAGGACCACGGCCCGCAGGTCCCCGCCGTGCTCGGCGGCCACCCTGCGCTGGCGCTGGTACCCGGCCCCCCGGCGGATGATCTTCTCGACGTCGGCCAGTTCGTCAGGGCAACCGAGCTTCGCCGCGACCGGCTCCAACCGGTTCAGGGTTTCGATCAGATGGTCGGTAACCAGCATTTCATTTCCGGCAGCGTCGAGGATGATGATGGCTTCCATGCCGTAGCGGGCGGCACGCCACTTGTTCTCCTGGATGTGCCACGGCGGCATGGTGGGGATGGTCCCGCCGTCGTCCAGCGTGGTGGAGAATTCATCTACCAGGCACTGGGTGAGGGCGGCGATGGCGCCCACTTCCTCCAGGGTGGCCAGGCCATCGCAGATGCGCATCTCGATGGTGCCCAGGTTGGGGACCGGCCGGATGTCCCAGCGGATCTCGGACAGGGTGTCGATCACGCCGGTGGTGAACATGTCCTGGACATAGGATTCGTATTCCTCCCAGGACTTGAACTGGAAGGGCAGGCCCGCCGTCGGCAGTTGCTGGAACATCAGGGCGCGCTGTGAAGCGTACCCGGTATCCTCACCGCCCCAGTACGGGCTCGACGCCGAGAGCGCCTGGAAATGCGGGAAGTAGTTGACCAGCCCGTCAAGCACCGGCAGGGCCTTCTCGCGCCGGTCCAGGCCGACGTGGACGTGCACACCGTAAATCACCATCTGCCGGCCCCACCACTGGGTGCGGTCGATCAGCTTGGCGTAGCGGGCCTTGTCCGTGACCGGCTGCAGCTGCGGCGGGCTGAAGGGATGGCTGCCGGCGCAGAAGACCTCCACGCCCATGGGATCGGTGATTTCGCGGACGGCGGCCAGTGACCTGCTGAGGTCTTCCTTGGCTTCGCCGGCGGTCTGGCAGATCCCCGTCACCAGTTCCACCGTGTTCAGGAGGAGCTCCTGCTTGATGTGGGGGTGTTCGTCGTCTTCGTTGAGTTCGGGGTGTTTGGCTACAACGCCGCGCAGCACCTCGTTGGCTACCGATGCCAGTTCGCCGGTCTGGCCGTTCACCAGCGCCAGTTCCCATTCCACACCAAGAGTTGATTGCTTCGATGAAGCGAAATCAATCTTCAAATGCGTTCCTAACTGTTCGGTTGTCCGTTGGCGCGCGCCGCGTTCAGTCTAGTGCAGGGGTAGCATCGAGTTGATGGCTTTGTTCGTGCGGACCCGTGACAGTATTCACAAAATTACCCTCTTCCTTACAGCTGCTGCCGCGGTAACAGCGCTGGCTGCCTGCACTGCCGGTCCGGCCGGCCCGGCCGCAGCGCCGGATCCTTCAGGCTCAGCGCCGGATCCTTCAGTCTCGGCGCCGGCCTCCGCGAGTGACGCAATGTCTGCGCCACCTTCAGAGTCAGAACGCCCGACGCCGGCGCCTCCTTCGGCGTCGCCCTCACCTGACCCGAAGCTGAGCCCGCTGGGCTGGGGCCCGGAACAGCAGGACCACGATGTTGCCGCCGCCGCGGTCGCGGCCATGACCGTGGAAGAGAAAGCAGGCCAGGTGCTGTTGCCCGCCTATGCGGGGACTGATCCGGCAGGCCAGGCCGCCACCATTGAACGGCTACACCTCGCCGGTTCCATCATCATGGGCGACAACATTCCGCTGGGCGCCAACGGCCAGGCGGACCCCGCAGCCATGACGGCGGTGAACCAACGGCTTTCGCAGGCCACCGGCGCCGACGGCAGGCCCTGGCGCGGGCTGATCGCCGTGGACCAGGAGGGCGGGATCGTGGCCCGGCTGGGCGCACCATTGACCGAATGGCCCACGCCCCTGAGCTACGGTGCAGCCGGCAAAGCGCCGCTGGCAAAGGATGCCGGCCGGGCCATGGCCTCCGAGCTCGCGCCGCTGGGCTTCAACCTTGACTTCGCGCCGGACGCGGACGTGACGATCGGTCCGGCGGATCCCACCATCGGGGCGCGGTCCCTGTCCGGGAACCCGGACCAGGCCGGGCAGCTGGCAGTGGAACTCGCCCGGGGGATGCAGGAGGCTGGCGTGCTGCCCGTCCTCAAACATTTCCCCGGCCACGGCTCGGTCACCGTGGACTCGCACCAGTCCCTGCCGGTCCAGCCCGCCTCCGTCGCCGACCTCGAAGCCCGCGACTGGAAGCCGTTCCATGCAGCGGTCGCCGCCGGCGTGCCCATGGTCATGACGGGGCACATCGCGGTGCCCGCGCTGGAACCCGGCGTCCCGGCGTCGTTATCAGCACCCACGTACGCAGCCCTGCGGGGCATGGGGTTCAAGGGCGTGGCGGTGACGGACGCCCTGAATATGGGTGCGGTCCAGAAGCAATATCCTGGCGGCTCTGCTGCTCCGGCCGCGCTCGCCGCCGGTGCGGACCTGCTGCTGATGCCGGCCGACGTTGCGCAGGCCCACGCCGCCATTGTGGCTGCCGTGGCCGCCGGGACCGTGCCGGCGGCGCGTTTGGATGAGGCAGCAACGCGGGTTGCCACGATGCTGACCTGGCGCGGCCGGACCGCCGCAGCCGCCGGCGCACCGCAGGGTGCCGCCCCGGGCAGCAGCGGCGACACATCAGCGCGGGTCTCCGCCGCGGCCGTGACGGTGTTGTCCGGACCCTGCGCCGGACCCATCGCCGCCGGGGGCGTCCGGATCGCCGGGGGTTCGGACCAGGACCGGGCACGGTTCGCCGCGGCGGCGGCCAAGGCCGGGCTCAGCATCGGGCAGGGCCCTTTGGTGACTCTCGTCGGCTACGGGGGACGCCCGGCCGGTGGTGACATTGCCGTGACCCTCGATGCGCCCTGGCCGCTGGCGGGCTCCAGCGCGCCGGTCAAGATTGCCCTCTACGGCAGGACCGCGGGCGCCTTCGACGCCCTGGTGGCTGTACTCACGGGCAAGGCGACCGCCCCCGGGAAGCTGCCCGCCGCCGTCGGAAGCTTCCCGGCAGGCACCGGCTGCCCCTGACCCGACCAACTGACTCGCACTTAACGTCGTCATTCGCGCATTTCAGTGCGTTATCTGCCAGTCAGTTGGGGGAGACGGGTTAAATGGGAGGGTGCCCATTCTGAATAAAGACATGACCCTCTGCATCTCGCTGTCGGCCCGGCCCAGCAACAACGGGACCCGGTTCCACAACCACCTCTACGACCAGCTGGACCTGAACTGGATCTACAAGGCGTTTGCCCCCACGGACCTGGCCCAGGCGATCGCCGGCGTGCGGGGCCTGGGGATCCGCGGCTGCGCCGTGTCCATGCCGTACAAGGAGGACGTCATGGCACTGGTGGACGAACTGGACCCGTCGGCCAAGGCCATCGATTCGGTCAACACCATCGTGAACACCGGCGGTCATCTCAAGGCCTACAACACCGACTACACGGCCATTGAACAGTTGCTCCAGTCCAATGCCGTGCCCACGGACTACTCCGTGCTGGTCCAGGGCGCCGGCGGGATGGCCAAGGCCACCGTCGCGGCCCTGCGCGATGCCGGCTTCAAGGACGTCACCGTGATTGCCCGGAACGAAAACACCGGCCGGGCGCTCGCCGAGCAGTACGGCTTCCAGTGGCGGTCAGCGCTCGACGGCGGCACGGCGGACTTGATCATTAACGTGACCCCTGTTGGGATGGCAGGAGGTCCCGAGGCCGACTCCCTGTCCTTCCCGGAGGACGCCATCGCCGCCGCGAAAGTGGTGTTCGACGTGGTCGCCCTGCCAGCTGAAACGCCCCTGATCAGGGCCGCCCGGGCCGCTGGTAAGCAGGTCATCACCGGCGCCGAGGTGGCCACCATCCAGGCGCTCGAGCAATTTGTCCTCTACACCGGAGTGCGCCCCACGGACGAGCAGGTCCGGGCCGCCGAGGACTTTATGCGGGCACAGTAACTGGCTCCACCGAGATGGCCACCCGGTCCTCGCCGATCCGCGTGAGGACCAGGGTGGCTGTTTTAGCGCCGCCTTTTTTGGCCCGGCCGCCCTTGCTGCCTGCCAGCAGCTGCTTCCGCAGTTCCTCGGGGGTAACGGACGTGCCGCGTTTTTTGATGTCCAGCACGGTGATGCCCTCGTCCTTGACCCAGGCCTTGAGCGCCTTGACGTTGTAGGGCATCACGTCCAGGACCTTATAGGCCCGGGCGAAGGGGGTGTCCACCAGATCCGGAGCGCAGATGTACGCGATGTGCTCGTCCAGCAGGTGCCCACCCAGTGCAAGCGCGACGTCGGCCACCAGGCCTGCGCGGATCACCGCACCATCGGGCTCGTACAGGTAGCCCTCTGCCGGACCCACCGGAGCCGTGGGACCGCCGTCGAAATCCTCAGTGCTGGTGAGCTCCGCGGCACCCTGCGGCCCGAGCAGCAAGGCAGCACGTCGGATTCCGGGCCGGCTGACCGCATTGAACCAGAGCGTCACCTCGGTGACGTCTCCGCCCACGGAGACCCACTGCGCCTCGCAACCGGCGGGGACTGACTCGTGCGGCATGCCGGGACCCATTTTGACGCCGACAGCCCGGCCGGTGGCTGCGAGCGATTCCACAAAGGACAGCGGCGGAGAGAACGCCTCTGGATCCCAGATGCGTTTGGTCCCCGAGGTGGAGGTGGTCCGGCGGGCCGGATCCAGCCAGACGCCGTCGATCCCGTCCAAGGAGACAGAGGCGGCATCGGAATGCACCACCGTGGCGTTGGGAAACGGGATGAGGTTGACGGTGGCGCACGCGGCGGTGGTTTCGTCCATCTCCACTGCCGTGACCGTGAGATCCATCGACGCCAGGGCCAGGGAGTCCGCACCCAGTCCGCAGCCAAGGTCCGCCACATGCTGGATGCCCGTCTGCGCGAAGCGTTCCGCGTGCCGGGCGGCAACGTTCAGGCGGGTGGCCTGTTCAAGGCCGGCCTGGGTGAACAGCATGCTCCGGGCGAACTCCCCGAACTTGGCCTCAGCCTTGGTGCGCAGCCTGGACTGGGTGAGTACGGCCGAGACGAGCTCGGGGGAGTGGCCGGCTTTGCGGAGCGTCGAATTCAGCTCGAATGACGAGTCCTCACGGTAGGGCCCCAGCGATGCCAGCAGCTCCCACCCCTCGCTTGTCAGCAGTGGGGCGATCTGGTCCTGCGGTGCTTGAGACATGCATTCAAGCCTAGTGGAGATGGTCCGGCGTCCTGTTCCGGCTAGGGTTGAAGATATGGAAGACAGCGCAGGCACCCAGCCGTCCGGAACGCCCCAAAACAGCCGCACGGATCTGGTGAAGATCGCCCGCCCCGCCCTGATTGCCGGAGCCGCGGTAGCCGTTGTCTGCATCGCCCTGCTGGTGATCATCTTCTTCCTGGACACCTTCAACGCCACGGTGTATTCCGTGGGCGGCAAGGACATCCAGGACGCCACGGACGAAGCCCGGCAGATCCGGGACCTGTACTCCGGGGCCCGCGTGGGCGCCATCATCCTGCTGGTGATTTCGCTGCTGGCCGCCGTGGGCGGCGCCGTGGTGCTCTACCTCAAGCGCGGCACCGCTGATGAAGGTGACGACGGCGACGAGGACGTGGATTTCGACGACCTCGCGGGCTGAGGCGGCACCCCGTCAGGCACGGCGGGGTGCCGCAGTTGCGGGCGGTCCTGAACGTCCCAGCCCTGCTCCGCGCCCCCTTAACTGCCGGAGTTGATGGCCGCCAGCAGTGCCTTTCCGTCCGGGCTGCCGAGGCCTGTGCACGGATCCCAGCCGGCAGCGGCCTGGTAGGTGCCGTTGTTGCCGGCAGTGACATCGCGGAACCCCGCCGTCCGGCTGTAGAGCAGCGGCTGGATCTGCCCGAAATGCCGGTTGGTTGACTGGGCAAACAGCGTGATGAGGGCGGCCCAGAGGGGCGCGACGGCGCTGGTTCCCCCGATGACCATGTCCTTGCCGTCCACCCTGACCTTGTAGCCCGTCTGCGGGTCCGCGACCCCGCTTACGTCCGGGACCCCTCGGCCCCGGCCCCCGGGGACGGGTTTCGGGACCGGCGTGTGGTGGCCGCCGTGGGTGGCTGCTTTTTTCTGCCACGCCGGGGTGGGGAAAGTATCGCTGTAGCCGCCTCCGGTGGCTGAATGCGGTCCGTCGTTCCAGACGGTTTCGGCGCTGATGGTTCCGGTGGAGGGGTTGGCATCGAGGCGGGTGCCGCCGCAGGCCAGCGCGTGCGGGCTGGAAGCGGGGAAATCGGCGTGGTCTTTGCCGTCCGTCGCCCCGTCGGTGCTGCCGTTATCCCCGGCCGCCGCAGTGACGGTGACGCCGAGAGCTGAAGCATCCGCCAGGGCCTGGTCAAAGGCCGTCCGGGCCTGGGCGGTCCATTCGTCCTCGCTCTGGCCCCAGCTGATGCTGATGGCCGCCGGCGTCGGGGTTGCGTGGGACGCGTTGATGATGGCGTCGAGGAAGCCGGCGTCGGTGTTTGGTGCGAAGTAGACCAGGACGGCTGCCTTCGGGACCAGGGCGCCGACCACCTCGATGTCGAGGAGTACTTCGCCGTCCGCCCCGGTGGGATCCTGCCCCGGCTGGTTGGCGGCGCCGTCGACACCAACGGCGGTGACGGTGGGCCCGGTGATCCCCAGGCCTGCGAAGTAGGTGTCCAGGTCCGCCTGGCCGAAACCGCCGCCGAGTTCGATGATGGCGACGCTCTGGCCGCTGCCGTCGGCGCCGGCGGGGAAGTCGTAGATCCGTGCCAGTTCCGGCGGGGTGTAGCTGGTACGGGCCGCGGCCAGCGGGATGGCGTGGAACTGCGCACGTGCCTGAGGGCGGTCGTCCAGGCCCAGCACGGCCGTGACGATTCCGTCCAGTTCGCGCGGGATTCTCAGCGTGCCGGTCCGGTGCCGGTGGGTGATGTCGTGCCCGTGGGGGCCGCTGCTGGTCACTTCTTCCAGGCGGGTGCCGAAAAAGCGGCTTAACTGTTCGACGGTTCCGGCCAGCCGCAACCGGCGGGAGGCCGGGTCGGCGTCGAGGATTTCCGCGCCGAGCCGGGTGAACGTATCGGTGGCAAGCCGCAGGTCGTCGGCGGCGGCTCCGTGGCGGTCCGCGAGCTCCTCGCGGGACATCGGTTCGGCGGGCATCTGCGTCAGCGGTTCCTGACGGCGCAGGATTACCGTCACCTCGATTCTGCGGGCTGGATCGACAGGGCCGTGCGTGGCCTGGATCCTTGCCGCTGCCGGGCGTTCCGAGCCGGCGAGGGGGACGCTGTCCCCGGCGGGTGCGGGCGTGGCGTTGCTGTGCTCAGACATGAAATTGCTCCATCCGTAGGAGGGTCATAGTTCAGGGTAGGGCGCTGCGCTTAGTTTGTGGTCCGGCTCGCTGCCACCGTCCGGTAGATGGTCCAGCCGACGGCGGTGAGCGGGACCGCGAGCAGGGCGCCAATGACGCCGGCCAGTGTTGCCCCTGCCGCCAGCGCCAGGATGATCACCAGTCCATGGATCCGCAGGACGCGGCCCATGAAGATGGGCTGCAGTACGTGATGTTCGAACTGATTGGCGACCACCAGGATGATCAGGACTATCAGGGCGGGCACGGGGCCGTTTTCCACCAAGGCCACCAGGACCGCCAGGCTCCCGGCGGCGGTGGCCCCGATGATTGGTACGAAGCCGCCAAGGAACACCACCGCAGCCAGGGGCACCGCCAGCGGAACCCGCAGGATCAGCAGTCCTGCCAGGACCATGACGGCGTCGATGGCGGCGATGATCAAGGTTCCACGCACATAACTGCCCAGCACCAGCAGGCTGCGTTCGGCGGCCAGGTGCGCTGTCCCTCGGTGGCCGGCCGGAAGGAAGCCGATGAGGAAGGTCCGGATTTTCTCTCCGTCCTTGAGGAAGAAAAACAGGATCACGGCGGTGAGGACGGTGCCGGCGGCGATCTCCCCGGCGGTCCGCAGGCCCGTCAGGGCGTCGGCGCCCAGGCTTCCGCCGGAGAGGAACTTCTGGAATTCGGCCTGGGCTGCACTGATCTGGTCCTTGGAGAAGGGCAGCGGCCCCGTGGTGATGGACTTTTGCAGCTCGGCGATGCCGGCTTCCGCACGGACCGCGAGGGCTCCGGCCTGCTGCCGGACCAGTGTCACGATTCCCCCGATAATTCCGGCGCTGGCGGCGAGGATCACCAGGAACGAGGAGAGCACGGCCAGGGCCCGCGGCCATCCGTGGCCGGCCAGCCACCGGACGACGGGCGCCATGGCTGACGCCAGGATCAGGGCAAGCAGGACAGGAGTGGTGACCAGCGGAATCCGGGTGGCGGCGACAACCGCCGCCCAGGCGACGGCGCCCACGGCGAGTACTTGGATGGACCGGACTGCGGCCTTGCCCAGGCCATCCCCCCACAGCACGGCCATTCTGGCCGAAAACGAGGGCGGCGGTGGCTGGGGTGACGGAACGCCGTTGGATGTGCCGGGGGTTTCGTTACTGTCCATCAGGCCATTATCCGAACCTGCGCTGATATCAAACAGGCCGGCCCGCCGCGCGCCCGCGGCCGGTGAGGTCCGGGCAGCGGTTTCCAGAGCAACAGGTTGTTCACCAGGGACATAATTCTGGCACTCGCCTTGACCGAGTGCTAACGAGTACATAGAGTCGTCATTAGCACTCTCCCTAGGAGGGTGCTAACACATGAAGAGCTGCCAGCCAGGCTGCTGCCGGCACCGCGACGACGGTTTGCCAGCCACGGCGACGCAGCTCAACTGTCCACGAATTTCGCTGACGTAGAAGGAGAGGTCCGAGTGTCGGTCTCTATTAAGCCTCTTGAGGATCGTATTGTTGTCCGCCCGCTCGAAGCCGAGCAGACCACGGCTTCCGGCCTGGTTATCCCGGACTCCGCACAGGAGAAGCCGCAGGAGGGTGAAGTTGTTGCAGTAGGCCCCGGCCGCTTCGAAGACGGCAACCGCGTTCCGGTCGACGTAGCCGTTGGCGACGTCGTTATCTACTCCAAGTACGGTGGAACCGAAGTCAAGACCGGCGGCACCGAGTACCTCGTGCTGTCCGCCCGCGACGTTCTGGCGATCGTCGTAAAGTAACTTTTTTGGATCCCCGTGCCGCTGACCATGCATTCCGCTGGTCAGCTGCGCGGGGTTCTGTCTTGAAAGGACAAAACCATGGCAAAGCAGCTTGCGTTTAACGACGCTGCCCGCCGGTCGCTTGAAGCCGGCATTGATAAGCTCGCCAACACTGTCAAGGTGACGCTCGGCCCCCGCGGCCGCAACGTTGTCCTCGACAAAAAGTGGGGGGCGCCCACCATCACCAACGACGGCGTCACCATCGCCCGCGAAGTTGAGCTTGATGACCCGTACGAAAACCTCGGCGCACAGCTGGCCAAGGAAGTAGCCACCAAGACCAACGATGTTGCCGGTGACGGCACCACCACGGCAACCGTGCTCGCCCAGGCCCTGGTCAAGGAAGGCCTGCGCAACGTTGCTGCCGGCGCCGCTCCGGGCCAGATCAAGCGCGGCATCGAGGTTTCCGTGGAAGCCGTGGCAGCCCGCCTGCTTGAGAACGCACGCCCCGTCGAGGGCACCCAGGTTGCCAACGTTGCTGCCATCTCGGCGCAGAGCGACGAAATCGGCGAGCTGCTCGCCGAGGCTTTCGGCAAGGTCGGCAAGGATGGTGTGATCACCATCGAGGAGTCCTCCACCACGCAGACCGAGCTGGTCCTCACCGAAGGCATGCAGTTCGACAAGGGCTACCTGTCCCCGTACTTCGTGACCGACACCGAGCGCCAGGAAGCTGTCCTTGAAGACGCCCTCATCCTGATCAACCAGGGCAAGATCTCCTCCGTCCAGGACTTCCTGCCGCTGCTGGAAAAGGCGCTGCAGAGCTCCAAGCCGCTCTTCATCATTGCCGAAGACGTCGAGGGCGAGGCCCTGTCCACGCTGATCGTCAACCGCATCCGCGGCACCCTGAACGTGGTTGCCGTCAAGGCCCCGGGCTTCGGCGATCGCCGCAAGGCCATGCTGCAGGACATCGCCACCCTCACCGGTGCACAGGTCGTCTCCCCGGAACTGGGCCTCAGCCTGGACACCGTTGGCCTTGAGGTGCTGGGTACCGCCCGCCGCATCACGGTCACCAAGGACCACACCACCATCGTTGACGGCGCCGGATCCGCAGAAGACGTCGCAGCCCGGGTTGCCCAGCTGCGCGCCGAGCTGGCCCGCACCGATTCCGACTGGGACCGGGAAAAGCTCCAGGAGCGCCTGGCCAAGCTGGCCGGCGGCATCGGCGTGATCAAGGTTGGCGCAGCCACCGAGGTTGAGCTGAAGGAAAAGAAGCACCGCATCGAAGATGCTGTTTCCTCCACCCGCGCAGCACTCGAAGAAGGCATCGTGGCCGGTGGCGGTTCCGCCCTCATCCACGCGCTGAAGGCCCTCGACGAAGACCCTGCAGTGCAGGCCCTCGAAGGCGACGCCGCCGCAGCTGTGGGCATCGTCCGCCGCGCGCTGGTTCAGCCGCTGCGTTGGATCGCCCAGAACGCCGGCTTCGACGGTTACGTTGTCACCGCCAAGGTTGCCGAACTCGAAACCAACAACGGCTTCAACGCCAAGTCGGGCGAGTACGAAGACCTGATCGGCGCCGGCGTCATCGACCCCGTCAAGGTCACTCGTGCGGCACTCCGCAACGCGGCGTCCATCGCTGCGCTGGTTCTCACCACCGAGACCCTCGTGGTGGAGAAGCCGGCCGACGAGGACGAGCACGCAGGCCACAGCCACTAAGGCCCCACCCGCGTCTCCGCACAACAAAAACCGGTCCAGCTTCCGCTGGACCGGTTTTTTGTGCGTCTAGGCGCCCATCTCCCTGGTTTCAACGGCGCCGGCGCGCTCGTAGACCAGGGACACCGCACCCTTCGGGAAACTGCGCGCGGGCTCAGCAAGCCGGAAGGTAGCGGGGATGGTCCCGGCGTCGAACAGGCGTTTGCCCTGCCCCAGCGTGACTGGATAGAGCCAGAGGTGGAGGCGGTCCAGCACGTCAGCCTCAAGCAGCGAGCGGATGAGGACCCCGCTGCCGAACATGTGCACCTGATCGTATTCCTCGCGGAGCCGGCCGGCCGCAGCGGCGTCCGGAAGCACCGCCGTGCCCGCCCAGTCCGGATCGGTCAGGGTCCTGGACACAACAAACTTGGGCACCCGGTTCAGCGTGGCGCCGATGTCGTCGGATTGGTTCGGCCAGTAAGCCGCGAAGATGTCGTACGTCTTCCGGCCGAGCAGCAGGGCGTCGATGCGGGCGATCTCCGCACCAATGGCCGCGCCGGCCGCGTCGTCCGATACCGGCGCCTGCCAGCCGCCGTAGTCGAAGCCGCCTTCAGTGTCTTCTTCGCGGCCTCCGGGCGCCTGGTAGACGCCGTCGAGGGTCATGAACAGGTTCGCGACGATGATGCCCATGCGTTCATTCTCAAGCTGCGTTCCTGCCGCTGTCCAGCGTTTCGGTCGTGGCAGACTGGTGCCATGCTGCTCAACGAGCTCGTGAAAACCTCGGACGCTGTTGCGGCCACCCGGTCCCGGCTCGCGAAAGTCGAGGCACTGGCGGACCTGCTGCGCCGGCTTGAACCCGGGGACGTGGCCGCCGCCGTCGGAATGCTCGCCGCCAAGCCGCGGCAGGGCCGGGTCGGCATCGGCTGGCGCGGAATGACCGCGGCGATGGGGGAGCCAGCCGGGGAACCGGGCCTGACGGTCGCTGATCTGGATGCCGCACTGGATAACCTGCACGCCACCGCAGGTGCGGGGTCGGCCGCGGAACGTGCCGCCACCCTCCGGACGCTCACGGCGGCAGCCACCGACCGCGAGCAGGCCTTCATCGCCGGGGTGCTGCTCGGGGAACTGCGGACCGGTGCCCTGGAAGGGGTGTTGACGGACGCAATCGCCCGCGCCGCCGGGAAGCCGGTTGACTCAGTTCGCCGCGCCGCCATGCTGTCCGGGGACCTGGGCGGGACGGCACTGCTGGCCATCACAGGCACCGCAGCCGAGCTCGACGCCGTCGGCCTCGTCGTTGGGCGTCCCGTGCAGCCCATGCTCGCCGCAACCGCCGCCAGCGCCAGCGCGGCGCTGGAGGTTACAGGGGAAGCCTCCGTGGAATACAAGCTCGACGGCGCCCGCATCCAGGTGCATCGCCTCGGCGACGAGGTGCGCATCTTCACCCGCACCCTGGCCGACGTGACCCACCGGCTGCCCGAGGTGGTGGAGGTGGTGCGCGGACTGCGGGTCCGCGACGTGATTCTCGACGGCGAGACCCTCACCCTGGACGAGGACGGCGGCCCGCGGCCGTTCCAGGAGACCATGTCCCGCTTCGGGGCGGACGCCGCGCGGGCCACGGTGCTCCATCCGTGGTTCTTCGACGTGCTGCACCTGGACGGACGTGACCTGCTCGACGAACCGTTGTCCGCGCGCATCGGCGTGCTCGAGCGGATCGCCCCGGACTACCGGATTCCGGGGGAGGTCACTGCGGACGCGGCTGTTGCCGAACGGGTGTCCCGCGATGCGCTCGCGGCGGGGCATGAGGGCGTGGTGGTGAAAGCCGTGGGATCGGCGTATGCGGCCGGACGGCGTGGTTCCAACTGGATCAAAGTGAAGCCCGTCCTCACGTACGACCTCGTGGTGCTGGCCTGCGAGTGGGGCTCAGGGCGGCGCACGGGGCTGCTGTCGAACCTGCATCTCGGTGCCCTGGACCCTGCCGGCGAGTTCGGCGAACCGGGCGGCTATGTGATGGTGGGGAAGACGTTCAAGGGCCTTACCGACGCGCTGCTGAGCTGGCAGACCGGGCGGTTCCAGGAGCTTGAGGTGCGGCGCACTGCCGGTACTGTCTGGGTGGAGCCCGTCACCGTCGTCGAAATAGCGATCGACGGCGTCCAGCAGTCCTCCCGCTATCCGGGCGGGATCGCCCTGCGGTTCGCGCGGGTGAAGCGGTACCGCGAGGACAAAACGGCGGCGGAGGCGGACACCATCCAGACGCTGCGCGGGCTGCTGCGTTCCTAGCCCCGGTCATCCGCGGGTCCGCCGCAGCTGCCACCTCAGCTGCCGGGCCGCTGCTTCGGGTAGCCGTCTGGACACCACACGGTAGAACAGGAGGACGGCCACGGCGGACACAACAATTCCCACAAGGTTGAGCAGCAGTTGGAACGCCGACCCTGCTGCTTTCTGGAATTCGCCCAGGACCAGGGCTACCGCCACGAAACCGGCCGCCGGGACGGTGGTGACCGAGATAAAAACCCCGATGAGCGCCGCGGAACGGCGGCTGATGACGGAAAGCATTCCGGCGGCTCCGGCCAGGACGGCCACGATCAGTGAATACGGTCCCGGGTGGTAGATGAATTCGACGGCGGACCCGGTATCCAGCGCATCGGCGGGAAAGAGGCCCAGGGGGACGGACAACCAGGCAGTCAGGGCCGCCAGGAGCATGGCCACCGGAAAACCCACTCCCAGCGCCAGGGCGGCCCGGCGCCCCAGGGCCCACTGCCGTCTCGCCAGCGCCACTGCCAATGCGGCCAAGGGGCCGAACTCCGGACCCACGGCCATGGCCCCGACGATCGCGATAGTGGAGTTGGTCACGATGCCGATCGCTGCGAGCTGTGTGGCCAGTACCAGGAAGGCAAGGTAACTCCACGTGAGCCGGGAGTCCTCGCCCGTTTGGTGGCTGACTTCGTCCCAGATCATGGCGTCCGCACCATCTCCGGGCGCGGACGATTCCGCAGTCTCTGCACGCCGGGACAACACCAGTTCCGGCATGGCAATCACGATCGAGCCCACTTCCTGCACCTTGAGGACGTGAAGCTTCTCGAGCAGCTCCTCCACCGCCTCCCTGGCGGCCTGCACCTCGATGACATCGCCTTCGGGCAACACGGATGCGCCCGGGTAGAACGCCGTTTCAGCCGTTCCGACCTGTTCCTGGCAAGCCTGCAGCGCCACCGCCGACAGCTCTTCGGGCACACAAATCCGCAGCTGGACAATCACGCCCGCTCCCTTCCCTGGTAGTGGCCAGCTTAGTTCGTTGCGGCGCGCCGCCCCGGCGGGTCTGATTGGCCTTGGACGAGGCCTGTCCGTAGGCTTGATGTTTTTGCCAGCCGGTCTTGAAGGGTCACTTGTGTTGATTGCGGGAACAGAAGCTGCCCCCGGCGGTACGACCGGCCGCACCGGCACACCACGGAAACCCGGCTTCCGACCGGAAGTGCAGGGGCTCCGCGCGCTCGCAGTCCTGATGGTGGTGACCTACCACGTGTGGCTGGGCCGGGTCTCCGGCGGGGTGGATATCTTCCTCCTGATCTCTGCCTTCCTCCTGACTTTGTCCTTCGTCAGGAAGGTCGAATCGGGGACCTCCCTCAACCTCCTCCGGCACTGGCTGCACCTGTTCAAACGGTTGCTGCCCGCCGCCGTCGTAGTGATCCTCGGCGTCCTCGCCGGCACCTGGCTGGTCCTCCCGCAAAGCCGTTGGCCGGCAGTGCTGGACCAGGCCTGGGCCTCGCTGCTGTACCGGCAGAACTGGCTGCTGGCGGACACCGCAGTGGACTATTACGCCCAGGACCACGCCAGCGCGAGCCCGCTGCAGCACTTCTGGTCCCTGTCCATCCAGGGGCAGGTCTTTATCCTGTGGCCGCTCGTTTTCGCCGGATCCGCCGTGGTGTGGCGGCTCCTCCGGAGACACTTCAACACCAGCTATAGGGCCGTGCTGGCTGCCGCTTTCGGGGCCATCCTCGTTGCGTCGCTGGCCTATTCGGTTGACCAGACGGCCACCAACCAGGCGTACGCGTACTTCGACACCCGGGCCAGGCTGTGGGAATTCGCCCTGGGTTCACTCCTCGCCCTCGGCCTGCCGTTCCTGAATCCCGGCAAGATCCTTCGGCTCATCCTCGGCTGGGCAGGCCTGGCGGCCATGGTCTCCTGCGGGCTGGTACTGACCGTGGACCGGGCCTTCCCGGGGTTTGTGGCGCTCTGGCCCACGCTGGCGGCGGCAGCGATCATCGTGGCCGGCCAAAGCGGCAGCCGGTTCGGCGTGGACCGTTTCCTGAGCTGGAAGCCGCTGGTTTCGCTGGGCGACAACTCCTACGCGCTCTACCTATGGCACTGGCCCGTCCTGGTGCTGGCACTGGCCGCAACCGGCGTCGAGTCCCCGAACCTCAGCCAGGGCGGGGCGATCATCGGAGCCTCCATGGTCCTCGCCGTCCTGACCACCCGCTTTGTCGAAAAGCCGCTCCGCGAGTGGCGCTGGCCGCAGGTGCGCAGCTGGCGCACCGCCGTCGTCATTGCCGCCTGCTGCGCAGTGCTGGCCGGGCCGGTCGCGGTCTGGCAGACAAGCCTCACCGAGGAGGAGGCAGCCACCGCAGCGCAGCCCCGGGAAATGACGCCGGGCGCGGCCCAGCTCAGCCAGGGGAACGGCGGCACGCCTGCTCCCGCCGCGCGGATCATTCCTGCCCCTGCGGCCCTCGACAACGACTGGGCGGGGATCCACGCACCCTGCGTCGACGGCAATGCAACGCCGGACCCTGTGCTGGAAGGGTGCCGGCAGGAGATCCCCTCCGGCGACATCACCAAACGGATCGTTGTCCTCGGGGACTCGCACGCGCAGCAGTACCTGGCAGCCCTGGCCCCCATCGCGGAAGCCCGCGGCTGGGAACTGGTCACCCTGCTGATGCCGGCCTGCCGCTTCGGGGCCGAATCCGAGACCCGGAATGCCGAATGCAACACGTACAACCGCTCCAGCACGGCCTACGTGCTCGAACACCGGCCGGATGCCGTCTTCACGGTGGCCACCCTGACCCACGAGGAATCCCCGTTCGAGACCGAAGTGCCCGCCTATCTGGAAGGCATCCAGCCGATCGCCGACGCGGGCATCGAGATCGTCGGGATCCGGGACAACCCACGGTTCACCTTCAGCATGCCGGAGTGCGTGCAGCGCTACTCCCCGGAGGCACCGGCCTGCAATCCGCCGCTGAACGAGTCCCTGGTGGATCCTTCGCCGCTTGAGAGCTACCGCGGGAAGGTGGAAGGCCTGCACCTGATGGATGTCAGCGATTTTATCTGCGCCGGCGGCATCTGCCCGGCCGTGGTGGGCAATGTCTACGTGTATAAGGATGACAACCATCTGAGCCGGACCTATGTCGAAAGCATGATCCCGATGTTCGAGGAGCGCTTGCTCGCTGCCACCGGCTGGACGTGACGGCACGGCTGCCACGGCCCGGGGGAGTGCCCTTGCTCACAACGCGCTCCCGGAATAGGGGGATCGGCCGCGAGGTTCTAATATTTACACAAAGCTTTCCGCATGGCTTCCGTGCGTGAGGCACAAACTTATTAGGCCCCTGCACCGACCAGTCCCGTAATGACGGGCTGGTCATCAGCTGCAACCCCTACCCGAGAACCCCAGACCAAGGTAAGAGGCGCACTCATGACCCAGCCCGAGCACAACCCCTTCGGCTTCATCGGCCTGACCTACGACGACGTCCTGCTGCTGCCCGGCCACACCGACGTCATCCCCTCCGACGCTGATACGACGTCGAGGATCTCCAAGCGGATCTCCGTCCACACCCCGCTGCTGTCCGCTGCCATGGACACCGTCACGGAGTCGCGGATGGCCATCGCCATGGCACGCCAGGGCGGCCTGGGCGTCATCCACCGCAACCTGTCCATCCAGGACCAGGCCGACCAGGTGGACCGCGTCAAGCGCAGCGAGTCCGGGATGATCACCAACCCGCTGACCATCGGCCCTGAGGCAACCCTGGCCGAGCTGGACGAAATCTGCTCCCAGTACCGCGTGTCGGGGCTTCCGGTGGTGGATGAAGGCATGCGCCTGCTCGGCATCGTCACCAACCGCGACACCCGCTTTGTCCCGGAAGCCGACTTCCCGCTCCGGCTGGTCAGCGACGTGATGACCAAGATGCCGCTGATCACCGGCCACGTGGGCATCAGCCGTGAGGAAGCTTCCCACAAGCTGGCCACCAACAAGATTGAGAAGCTGCCGCTCGTTGACGAGCAGGGCCGGCTCAAGGGCCTGATCACCACCAAGGACTTCACCAAGGCTGAGCAGTACCCGCTGGCCACCAAGGACGACGAGGGCCGGCTCCGTGTTGGTGCCGCCATCGGTTTCTTCGGGGACGGCTGGGAACGCGCCATGGCCCTGATCGACGCCGGTGTCGACGCCTTGTTCGTCGACACGGCCAACGGCCACTCGCAGGGTGTCCTGGACATGATCCGCCGGCTCAAGTCGGATCCGGTGGCCGCGCATGTGGACATCATCGGCGGCCAGGCAGCCACCCGCGAAGGTGCCCAGGCCCTGATCGACGCCGGTGCGGACGGCATCAAGGTGGGCGTAGGCCCGGGCTCCATCTGCACCACCCGCGTGGTGGCCGGTGTGGGCGTCCCGCAGATCACCGCCATCTACGAATCCGCCAAGGCAGCCATTCCTGCCGGCGTTCCCCTGATCGCCGACGGCGGCCTGCAGTACTCGGGCGACATCGGCAAGGCGCTGGTAGCCGGCGCCGACACCGTCATGCTGGGCTCCCTCCTCGCCGGCTGCGATGAGTCCCCGGGTGACCTGATCTTCGTCAACGGCAAGCAGTTCAAGCTCTACCGCGGCATGGGCTCCCTCGGTGCCATGCAGACCCGCGGCAAGAACACCTCCTACTCCAAGGACCGCTACTTCCAGGCGGATGTCTCCGGCGACGACAAGCTGATCCCGGAAGGCATTGAAGGCCGTGTGGCCTACCGCGGCCCGCTGGCCTCGGTGGCCTACCAGCTGGTTGGCGGCCTCCGCCAGACCATGTTCTACGTAGGCGCGCCCACCATCCCGGAGCTGAAGGCGCGCGGCAAGTTCGTCCGCATCACCGCGGCCGGGCTCAAGGAATCGCACCCCCACGACATCCAGATGACGGTGGAGGCTCCGAACTACGGTTCGCGCTAACGGGCGTGTCTGAGCTGCGGCCCGCCCGCACGCCCAGCCGGAAATTGACGGTGGGGCCCTACGCCCGGGCCGTGGCCCAGGTGCTGCGCGTCAGCTTCCGGGCCTCGCCTGCCGCCGTCGTGATGAAGGTTGTGGGGTCGCTGATCTCGGCGACCCTGCCGCTGGTCACCACGTACTTTGCCGCGCTGACCACCACCGCCTTGGCGGCGGCCTACGCGGGCAATGCCGCGGCGGGACAGCAGGCAATCATTTACGTGATAGTCACGGCCGCCCTGGGGCTTTTCTGGGGTGCCTTCGGCAGCCTGGACCGGTACATCCAGCAGCTCATGAGCTTTAAAGTGGGCGCCATCGTGGGCGACCAGATGTACGAGCGGTTCCTCGCGCTGGAGTTCTGGCGGTACGACGACAAAGAGACCGTGGACCTCTACGACCGCGCCAAACGGTTCTCGGATTCCTATGCCCGGGTCCTGGACCGCATCGCCGCGATCTTCACCCAGCTGGTCTCGGTGATCCTGGCGATCGGTGCGCTGCTGCTGGTCAGCTGGTGGATCGCCGTGATTGTGCTCGTGGCGATCGTGCCCAGTGTGTACCTGCAGTTCAAGCTGTCCCGGGAACAGATCGCGCACTGGAACACGCAGGTGGATTCGCGCCGCCAGCGCCGGATGATCGAAACGAACCTGCTCCGCCCGCAGCACATCGCCGAGATGCGCCTGTACGGGATCGTGGCTTACCTGATGGACCTCCGTTCCCGGCTGCGCGACGCGGACGAACGCCGCCGCCTGGACTTCCAGAAGCGTTACATTCCCAAGCAGCTGGCCGCCGACGCGCTGCAGTACGGCGCCGAAGTGGTCTCGCTGATCTGGGTGGTGGGGCAGATCATCGCGCATGCTCAGCCGGTGGGCCAGTTCCTGTACGTCCAGCAGATTGTCAGCCGCGCCCTGTCCACGGCCAACAACCTGGTGTCGTCGCTGAGTTCCATCGATGAGGACCTAGCGAACCTCAAGGACTACGAACTTTTCATGGCCCTCCCGGTCCACTCGCGCCACGCACCGGCCCTGCTGCAGGCCCCCGGGACGGTGGAGCTGCGGGACATCCGGTTCACCTACACCGGCAGCGACCTCGAGGTGATCCGCGGCATCAGCATGACCATCCGGGAAGGGCAGCACGTTGCCATCGTGGGGGAGAACGGCGCCGGGAAGTCCACCCTGATCAGGATCCTGGCCGGGCTTTACGCTCCGGATTCCGGGCAGGTAATGCTCGACGGCGTGGATCTCGCCGCCGTCGATGTCACCTCCTGGCACCGCCACCTGGCGGTGCTGAGCCAGGAATTCCTGAAGTACGAGTTCGCGACAGCCGCGGAAAACATCCGCTTTGGTGACGTCGATTCACCCCGGGACGATGACCGGATCCGGCGGGCGGCCGCCGACGCCGAAGCCCTCGAATTCATCAACAAACTGCCGCACGGGCTGGACAACCACGTCAGCAACTGGATGGAGGATCCGCGCGGCCGGAAAGGCAGCGGGCTCTCCGGCGGGCAGTGGCAGCGCCTGGCGATGGCCCGAAACTTTTACCGCGATGCTGCTTTCATGGTGATGGACGAACCAACGTCAGCCATCGACGCGCTGGCGGAACACCGGATCTTCACCCGGCTGTTTGCGGACCGCAGCAGCACCATCATTGCCATCAGCCACCGCCTCGCCACCATCGAGAAGGCGGACGTCGTCTACATGCTCGAGGACGGGCAGGTGGTGGAGCAGGGCACCCACAAGGAACTGGTAGCGCTGCGTGGCCGGTACTTCAGGATGTTTGAGTCCCAGCTGAGCCTTGATCCCCAGAGCGGACCCTAGCCCCCTTCAGCGGTCCCGGCCACAATGGTGGTCCGCACCCGGGACACGCCGGGCCGGGCCGGAACGCTGCTGAACCCGAAATTCACGCCGGGCCGGATGGGAGCCAACGCGCCGGCGTCAACGCCGTCCCAGCTCACGACGGCGGAGCTGACCCGGTGCAGATCAGTCACGCCATAATATTCAAGCCTGCCGCTCCCGGCAGTTCCGGCCGTCCTGGCCCCGGGACTGAGGAGCGCCGCCAGCGGACCGATGGCCCGCAGCCAGGCCGGGTGCACGGCGAGGGGCCGCGGCACCGCGCGGAGGACGGCGCCGAGGAGGGTCCTGCGGCCGATGCCTGCCTGCAGTGCCAGGGGGCCGGCGTCGACCCTTAAGAACCGATCCGTCAACACCACGTTCACTTCAACCACAACGACCCGGTCAAAGTTGTAGGTGCCGGAAATGAAGCCGGCCACCTCCTGCGTGGGGGCCAGCAGGAGCCGGTCTCCTGACGGGTGCTCGATCATAACGTCCGCGAAGGACCCGAAGGGGGAATGCTGCCAAACGCCCACAACGGCCCGAATTCCGGACTGTGTTCCTATGCCGGCAATGTGCCCGTCGAAGATCCAGCGCTTTCCCATACGACACTGTAGCCAGCACAGCACCGGGGCTGGGATAACCTAGAGCAGTGACTTACGAGATCGAGATCGGCCGTGGCAAGCGTGGGCGTCGTGCCTACTCCCTGGATGACATTGCGATCGTCCCCAACCGTCGTACCCGCGACCCCAAGGACGTGTCTGTCTCCTGGCAGATTGATGCGTACAAGTTCGAGATGCCGGTGATCGGGGCGCCGATGGATTCGGCCATGTCACCCGAGACGGCCATTGCGCTGGGACGTCTGGGCGGCTTGGGTGTCCTGGACCTGGAGGGCCTCTGGACCCGCTACGAGGATCCGCAGTCCGTCCTTGATGAGATCGCCGCGCTCGAGGACGAGGTCAACAGCCCCGCGGTGACCGGCCGTATGCAGGAGCTCTACCAGGCTCCCATCCAGCCCGACCTGATCACGTCCCGCCTGGCCGAGATCCGCGCCGCCGGTGTGACCGTGGCCGGATCGCTGACACCGCAGCGCACCCAGGAACACTACAAGACCGTGGTGGCCGCCGGCGTCGACATCTTTGTTATCCGCGGGACCACCGTCTCCGCAGAGCATGTCTCGAAAGACGACGAACCGCTGAACCTGAAGCAGTTCATTTACGAACTCGACGTACCGGTGATTGTGGGCGGCGCGGCAGGCTACACGCCCGCCCTGCACCTGATGCGGACCGGCGCGGCCGGCGTCCTGGTCGGCTTCGGCGGGGGAGCCACCGGTACCACCCGACGCGCGCTGGGAATCCATTCGCCCATGGCGTCCGCGATCTCCGACGTCGCCGCCGCCCGCCGTGACTACATGGACGAATCGGGCGGACGCTACGTCCACGTCATCGCCGACGGCGGCATGGGCACCTCGGGTGACATCGTCAAGGCAATCGCCATGGGCGCCGACGCCGTCATGCTCGGCAGCGCGCTCGCACGGGCCGAAGAGGCTCCGGGCAAGGGCTGGCACTGGGGCCAGGAGGCACACCACCTGGAACTGCCCCGCGGCGACCGGGCCAACGTGGGCACGGTGGGGCCGCTCCAGGAGGTGCTCTTCGGGCCGGGCCATCACACCAACGGCACGTCGAACCTCATCGGTGCGCTCCGCCGTTCGATGGCCACCACGGGGTACTCGGATCTGAAGGAGTTCCAGCGCGTCGACGTCGTGGTGTCCCCGTACGTAGGTAACTAAGGGTCCCCGAACGCCTGCCCAACTGCGCGGCAACGAAGTAGTGTGGGGTTACTACCGGCAGCAGCGGCAAGGGGAGGCGTTCCATGAACAGTGTTCCAAACGAAGGCGGTGCCCTGGGGCCCGCAGCCCGGGAAGCATCGATTGCCCGGCTGAAGGCAACGTCCGAGCCCGGCAATGAACTGGACATCCTCATTGTGGGCGGCGGGATCGTGGGCACCGGGTCGGCCCTGGACGCGGTGACCCGAGGCCTGAGCGTGGGCATTGTGGAGGCCAGCGACTGGGCTGCCGGCACGTCGTCGAGGTCATCCAAGCTCATCCATGGCGGCCTGCGCTACCTGGAGATGCTGGACTTCGCGCTGGTCAAGGAAGCATTGCAGGAGCGTGGACTGCTGCTGTCAGAGATCGCCCCGCACCTGGCCCGGCCCGTGCCGTTCCTGTACCCGCTGACCAAGCCCTTCCTCGAGCGTCCCTACGTGGGGGCCGGCATTGCCCTCTATGACCTGATGTCCGTCTCCAACGGGCACCGGCGGGGCGTGCCGTTCCACAAGCACCTCAGCCGGCGGGGTACCCTCCGGGCCGCGCCCAGCCTCAAAAACGATGCCTTTGTGGGGTCGATCCGCTACTACGACGGCCAGGTGGACGACGCGAAGTACTGCGCCAACCTGATCCGGACGGCAGCCCACTACGGCGCCCACGCGGTGAACCAGATGGCCGTGGTGGACTTCCTCCGGGAAGGCGAACGCGTGGTGGGCGCCAAGGTGGTCAACCATGAGGACGGTTCGTACTTCAACATCCGTGCCAAGCAGGTCATCAACGCCACCGGGGTGTGGACCGACGAAACCCAGGCGATGGTCACGGACCGCGGGCAGCTGAAGGTCCGGGCGTCCAAGGGCATTCACCTGGTGGTGCCCCGCGACCGGTTCCAGTCCACCGTTGGCCTGATCCTGCGGACCGAAAAATCGGTGCTGTTTGTGATCCCGTGGGGCCGGCACTGGATTATCGGGACCACCGACACCGACTGGCATCTGGACAAAGCCCACCCGGCGGCCTCCAGCAAGGACATCGATTACATCCTCGAACACGTCAACAAAGTGCTGAAGCGGCCCCTGACGCGCGAAGACGTCGAAGGGGTTTACGCAGGGCTCCGTCCGCTCCTGGCCGGTGAGAGCGACTCCACCGCGAAACTCTCCCGCGAACACGTGGTGGCACACCCCGTCCCCGGCCTGGTGGTGGTGGCCGGCGGCAAGTGGACCACGTACCGCGTGATGGCCAAGGACGCGGTGGACGAGGCTACCCGCACCATGGATGAGCGGGTCCCGCCGAGCTGCACCGAAACCATCCCGCTGCTCGGGGCGAGCGGCTTCAAAGCCGCCTGGAACCGCAGGAGCAGGACAGCCGAGGAATACGGCGTCCATGTGGCCAGGGTGGAGCACCTGCTCAACCGCTACGGCTCCATGACGCCCGAAGTGCTCGCCATCATCAAGGAACGGCCAGAACTCGCGGAGCCGCTGCCCGGCGCCGACGACTACCTGCAGGCGGAAGCCGTCTACGCGGCCACCCACGAAGGCGCTCGGCACGTCCATGACGTGCTGACCCGGCGGACCCGGATTTCCATTGAAGCGTGGGACCGCGGCGTGTCCGCCGTGCCTGTAGTCGCTACACTGATGGGCGAAGTTCTTGGCTGGAGCGACGTGCAGCGCGAAAGCGAAATAAAGCACTACATCGCCCGGGTTGAGGCCGAACGGCTGAGCCAGCAGCAGCCGGACGACGAATCAGCCGACGCCGCCCGCCTCGGCGTGGAGGACATTGTCCCGTTGCGCTGAGGGGCCGTCAGCAACTCCACACCTCACCTGACCGAAGGAACCCGCCTTGGCCGAACCACTTGACCGGTACGATGCCGATCTGACCACCTCCGAACTGGTGATTCTGGAGTTGGAGGCAACGGACAAGGCAGATGCTGCGGCGCAACTCGCGGAACGGCTCTTCGCGGCCGGCCGGGTTACGGACCTGGCGGGCTTCCTTGAGCACGTCAACGCCCGGGAACACCAGCTTGCCACCGGCCTGCCCGGAGGGATCGGCCTGCCCCACGCACGCAGTGAGTACGTCTCGCGGACGTCCATCGCCGTCGGGATCACCAAATACGGGCACGCGCTGGACTTCGGCGCCGCAGACGGTCCCGCCACCGTCATCCTGCTGATTGCCACCCCGGCCAGCTCGTTTTCGGATCACCTGGAAGTGCTGGCCACGTTGGCCCGCTCACTGTCCAAGGAGTCCTTCCGGGAGTCACTGCGCCGGGCCTACGACGCCGAAGTCATCGCAGAGCTGATCAACTCCAGCCTGGTGTTCTTCGACCACTAAGTGGGGCAGGCCCTTTCGTGTCGACTGCGTCGCCACGCAGGGACCCTGCTGCCCCACTCAAGGGGCAGGGACCGGCACGTTTAGTTGTTCTACAGCGGAACGAAGTACGGTTAAGGGGTGTGGAAAACAGCCCTTAAGCCCCGATGGATCGCCGGCCTGGTGTTCGCGATCGTCGTCTCCGGGGTGTTTGTCCTGCTCAGCCAGTGGCAGTTCGGGCGGTCCGTGCAACCTGAGGTTCCAGTCAACCCGGCCACCGAAGATACCAGGGCGCTCACGGAGACCCTTGAGCCTGGAAACTTCTTCCCCGGGACCGCGTCCGACCAGATGGTTTCGGCGGAAGGCACGTATGACCCCGTAAAACAGGTCCTGGTTCCGGGACGCCTCAAGGACGGAAACACAGGGTACTGGGTGGTTTCCGCCTTCGCCGTCAAAGGGGCGCCTGCCCTCAGCGGCGTAGCCGCTTCCCCCGAGACATGGATACCGGTCGCCCGCGGCTGGGTGGCTGATCCCGCCGACGCCGGCGCCCCGCCGTCGGGCACCGTCCGCCTGACCGGACGGCTTCTCCCGTCCGAATCACCGCTGCCTGCCACCGCGCCGGAAGCGGGACGCGCCACCGCCGTCTCGGTCGCCGAACTCATCAACTTCTGGGATATCAGCAGCTACCCGGGATTTGTCGCCGCCACCGCCGAAGTCACGGACGGCACCGACGTGAGCGCGGCGGCGGCCGGCGGCGACCTCAAGCCGCTGAACATCGGTCCGCAGCCGCCGGCACAAAAGGTCAACTGGCTCAACGCCTTCTACTCCCTCGAGTGGGTGGTCTTCGCCGGCTTCGCCCTGTTCATCTGGTGGCGGCTGGTGCAGGACGACTACCGGCGCGGCCTGGAAGAGGACCTCGACGACGACGTCCACGATGATGTTCCGCCCACACCTCCCAGCCCACCAACCTCTGAACAGATCCAACAAAAGGTAAAGCCATGATCGAACCGAAACCGGCCGTCCAGCAGGGTTCCGCCCAGGGAAAAAACAAGAAACGCCGCTTCGGCGGCACCGAGGCACAGATCCGGTCCGCGCTGAAGTTCTACAAAGTGATGGCCTACCTGACCGGCGGGATGCTGCTCCTGCTGTGCGCCGAACTGGTGGCACGGTACGCGTTTGGCCAGTACCTGTTCGCAGGCGGAACAAACGCCGTCACCGGCCAGCCCTTCGGCCTGGGCTTCGCCGACGCTGAACCCCAGGGCGTCCTGGGCGGGGTCAACGTTTCCGTTGCCGTGCTGATTGTGCACGGCTGGATGTACGTGGTGTACCTGATCTCCAACTTCCGGCTCTGGACGCTGATGCGCTGGCCGTTCCTGAAGCTGATCCTGCTGGCACTGGGCGGCGTGGTGCCCTTCCTCTCCTTCTTCGTGGAGAAGAAATTCCACGCCGAGGTCGAGGCCGAACTTGCCGCCCACCCGCAGGCGGCGCAGCGGTACTGACGCCCGGCAGCGGCGGGCGAGCCCCCGCCGTCGGACGTCTGCTCCGTCACACCCGGGGTCTGGAACGTGCGGCGGGGCAACCGCGCAAAGTAGGCTAGTACGGTGACTACTCCCACTGCATCCCAGACTTCCCAGAAGCCGGTGCTGGTTGTTGACTACGGTGCCCAGTACGCGCAGCTGATTGCCCGCCGCGTCCGGGAAGCGAATGTGTATTCGGAAGTGGTTCCGCATACCTACAGCACCGAGCAGCTCCTCGCCAAGAACCCCGCCGCCATCATCCTTTCGGGTGGCCCGTCCAGCGTGTACGCGGACGGTGCACCCTCCGTGGGCGCTGATCTGTTTGAGGCCGGGATTCCGGTATTCGGCATCTGCTACGGCTTCCAGGCCATGGCCAACGCGCTGGGCGGAAAAGTCGACAAGACAGGCCTGCGCGAGTACGGGTCCACCCGGACCACCCTCCTCGGCGAGGGCCGCTCCGTGCTGGCGGGCATGCCCCAAGACCAGAACACCTGGATGAGCCACGGGGACTCCGTGCACACGGCTCCCGAAGGATTCGAAGTGCTGGCCACCACCGCGGGCGCTGAAGTGGCTGCGTTCGCCAACGAGGAGAAGTGCCTGTACGGCGTGCAGTGGCACCCCGAAGTGAAGCACTCGGCGTACGGCCAGCAGGTGCTGGAGAACTTCCTGTTCAAGGGCGCGAAGCTCGAGCCCAACTGGACCACCGGGAACATCCTCGAGGAGCAGGTGGACCGGATCCGCCAGCAGGTCGGCGACGCCCGGGTAATCTGCGGCCTCTCCGGCGGCGTTGACTCCGCCGTCGCCGCCGCGCTGGTCCAGCGGGCCGTGGGCGACCAACTCACCTGCGTCTTCGTGGATCACGGGCTGCTGCGCGAAGGCGAAGCCGAACAGGTGGAGCGCGATTTCGTGGCCGCCACCGGCGTCAAGCTCTACGTGGCCAACGAGCAGGAGCGGTTCCAGGCCGCGCTTGCCGGTGTCAGCGATCCGGAAACCAAGCGCAAGATCATCGGCCGCGAATTCATCCGCGCCTTCGAAGAGGCTGAACTGGCCATCATCGCCGAGGCTGCGGCCGACGGCGAGAAAATCAAGTTCCTGGTCCAGGGCACGCTGTACCCGGACGTCGTCGAATCCGGCGGCGGCGAGGGTGCAGCCAACATCAAGAGCCACCACAACGTGGGCGGACTTCCCGAGGACCTGCAGTTCGAACTCGTGGAACCGCTGCGCGCACTGTTCAAGGACGAAGTCCGCGCCGTGGGCGCCCAGCTGGGCCTGCCGCAGGAAATCGTCGGCCGCCAGCCTTTCCCCGGGCCCGGCCTGGGCATCCGCATCGTCGGCGAGGTCACCAAGGAACGCCTGGACCTGCTCCGCAAGGCGGACGCCATCGCCCGCGCCGAGCTGACCGCAGCCGGGCTGGACAACGAGGTATGGCAGATGCCGGTGGTCCTGCTCGCCGACGTCCGCAGCGTTGGCGTGATGGGCGACGGCCGCACCTACGGCCACCCCATCGTCCTGCGCCCCGTGTCCTCCGAGGACGCCATGACGGCCGACTGGTCCCGCCTGCCGTATGACCTGCTTGCCCGGATCTCCAACCGGATCACCAACGAGGTGGAGGGCGTCAACCGGGTGGTGCTGGACGTGACCAGCAAGCCGCCGGGAACCATCGAGTGGGAATAGCAGTGTGAGTGGCCGGTCTCCGTCAGCGGAGGCCGGCCACTGCTCTTAGCCCTTGAAATCCCCTAATTTGGCCTGACCCAGTGTTGCGGTCTCTCATCCCGGCCGCTTTTGGCGCTACGCTCGAAAGCATGCCGGTATGGTCCAGGGCGTCACGTGCAAACGCAGAAAAGAAGGCAGTAGTGTCAGTTGGTCAAGGCCACCCGGAGGGTTCTGAGGAGCTTGGAAAATGGCTGTCCGGGCTCAAACCCGTCACCGGGGCAGACACCATGCTGCGTTTCACCAAGACCCCCGAAGGCTCCATTGACCTGACGCACGCCCACCCGTCCGGGCTGGCGCAGCTGATGGCGGGCCGCCGTACCAGGCTGTCCACCCTGATCCGGGACCACCAGCAGTACGTGGTGGCGGCCCGGGCATCCAGGAACATCCGCTCCAAAATTTTTGAACTGGCCAACGACCGCGGCATTGATGCCGGGTATCTGTCGGCGGGCACGGTGGTGTGGACCTCCGCCGTCGGCGGCAAGCCCCAGCGGATTTCCGCGCCGGTCATGCTCACCGCAATCTCACTCACGGTACGTCCCGGCGAGGACGACTACGAGCTGCAGCTCACCGAACAGGCCCACATCAACCCGGCGCTGGTCCGGCACCTGAAGAACGTCCACGGCATCGTTTTCGACGTCAACGCCGTCACCCGCCTCGCCTACAGCACGGCCCGCTTTGATCCGCAGCCGGTCCTGGACCGGCTTGCCACCCTGATCATGCCCATCCACGGCGCGGAGGCCCAGCACAATCTGCTGGTATCTACTTTTGCCGACCTCTCGGGCAACCTCGACGACCCCTGGATCAACGACGCCAACCCGCTCGTCACTGCATTGGCCAAAGCAGGCGGCGGCGAAGTGGTTGACGTTGAGGAACCGGACCCGTCGCGCTTTCCGGACGTGGACGACCGCCATCCCAGCGACGAACTCCTCCTCCTTGATGCCGACCCGGACCAGCAGTACGTCATTGACGCTGCCCGCGCGGGAGACTCCCTGGTGGTCAGCACCCCGCCGGGCACGGGCCAGACCCAGACGGCCCTCAACACCATCGGCGCCCTCGTGGATGCGGGGCGGACGGTACTGGTGGTGGGAGACCGCCGCGCCAGCCTGAACGAAGTCTCCGGCCAGCTGGAAGCCCTCGGCCTGGAGTCCATCCTCTTCCAGCTCTCGGGCACCGCCACGCCACAGCAGCTCAAGGCCCAGCTGGTGCGGGCCATCGTGCGCAACGAGAAGTCACTCGAACCGCAGCTGGGCAACCTGCACAAAACGCTCACCGAACACCGGCATGCGCTCAGGGACCACGTGGCCTCCCTGCATAACGTGCGCCAGCGGTGGGGCTGCTCGCCGTACCAGGCCATGCAGTCACTCGCGGAGCTGACGTCCATCTGCCCGGCCCCGGCCACCACTGTGCGGCTCAAGCGCAGTGTGCTGGACAGCATCCGTGACCGTAACGAGCTCGCCGGCAGGCTCCGCCGTGCCGCCGAACTGGGCAGCTTCAGCCGGGCCTCCACCACCAGTCCGTGGCACGGTGCCAGACTGCTCACCCGCAAGGAAACTGAGGAGGCCCAGGAACTGGCCCGCTCGGTGGCGACCAATCTTCCGATCCTCCGCGACCGGATGCACAGCGTGGCCGAGCACGCCGAGATCCGGCTGGGCAGTTCGTTCGCGGAATGGGGCGAGCAGCTCGAACTGCTGGTGGCTGTCCGCGAAAGTCTGGACAAGTTCACGCCGGACATTTTTGACCGGCCGGTCCATGACCTGATCTCCGCCACCGCGACTTCGGCCTGGCGCCGGGAGCGGAACATCGATATGGCTTCCATGCAGCGGTCCCGGTTGCGCCGCGTCGCCAAGGAATACGTCCGGCCGGGCGTGCACATCGCCGACCTCCACAGCTCGCTGGTGCTGGTCCAGGAGCAGCGGGCCCTCTGGTCCGGGTATGCCACCACACAGCGTCATCCGGCTGTCCCCTCCGGGCTCGCCGAAATGAACGTCATGTACCGGTCGCTGGACCGGGAGCTCACCGAACTGGGGGAGGCTCTCCGACACACGGCGGACGGCGGTTCGCTGGCAACCGCCCGCTACGAAGAACTCATGGAGCGGCTTGAACGGCTGGTCGCGGACACCGCCACGCTGAAGACGCTGCCGGAGCGCACCCTGCTCGTGGAAAACATGCGCGAACACGGCCTGGGTGAGCTCCTGACCGATCTGGCCGAGCGTGAGGTTCCGCCCGAGTCCGTGGCTGCCGAGCTTGAGCTTGCCTGGTGGCAGTCGGCCCTGGAAGCCATGATCAGCGGCGACGACTACCTGGCCATGTCCGACGGCGATGCCCTCCGCCAGCTTGAGGCCGAATACCGGCTCGCGGACAACGCCCACATTGCCAGTGGTGCCGCGCGCCTGCGCTGGGACCTTTCCGAGCGGTGGCGGGCCGCACTGGCGGAGCATCCGCGCCAGGCCCAGCTGCTGCGCAGCCTGCTCAAGGACGGGAGGGTGACGCTGGCCGCGCTGACGGCCCAGGCACCGGACCTCGTCCCCATGCTGGTGCCAGTATGGTCCGTGAGCCCGTACCTGATGACCGGTCTGCTCCCGGCAGAACAGCGCTTTGATGCCGTGGTCATCCTGGACGCTGAAACCACTTCGCTGCAGGCCGTCCTGCCGTCCATGGCACGGGCCAAGCAGGTCATTGCCTTCGGTGACGCCAAGATCGCCAGCCCCCGGACCTTCACGGTAGGCGTGGAGCGGCTGGCGGCCGGGGAAGCGGCGCACCAGCGCGTGGAAAGTGCCTACTCGGCACTGTCTGCGGTGCTGCCCGTCTGGCGCCTGAATTTTGTGTACCGTGCGGTGGACGAGGACCTCGTCCTGCAGTTGAGCAAGAATTTCTACGACGACGGCCTCCGCCGGCTCCCTGAGGGGCAAGCGGCCACGGGCCTGGACCGGGCGCTGACGGTGGAGTACCTGCCGGACGGGACGGGGCTGCCGAGCGCGGACCATGAGGGCGTCGAGTCCGTGGTGGCCGAGGTCAACCGCGTGGTGCAGCTGGTTTTCGAACACGCGAGGCTGCGTTCCCGCACGTCCCTTGCGGTGGTGACTGCCAGCCTGCGGCATGCGGCCCGGATCGGTGAGGCCATCCGGCTGCAGCTGCCCAACCACCCCACCCTGGCCGGATTCTTCGGCGGCGGGTCGGAGTCTTTCCGGGTAGTGGACCTTGAGCGGGCGCAGGGCCTTGTCCGCGACCACATCATTTTCTCGCCCGGCTTCGGCCGAACCCCGCACGGCCGGGCACTCCACAACTTCGGTCCGCTTTCCGCCGAGGGCGGTCGCGAAAAATTCGCGCTGGCCATGACGCGTGCGCGGCGGTCGATCCACGTCCTGACATGCTTCCAGCCCGAAGACCTCGACCACACCCGGCTTTCCTACGGCGCCGTGGAACTCTACGAGCTCCTGAACCGCGAAATCGCCGGAAAGACGGACCTCGGCACGCCTGCGTCGCGGGCCGCCGCCAGCGAACAGGCTCTCGGCGCCGACCCGCTCGTAGCAGACCTCGGTGACCGGCTGCGCGCCCGCGGGGCCCGCGTCTGGCACCAGTACGACGGCGTGATCGACGTGGTGGCGGCGGCGGACCCGCTCAGCACCATGGGGCAGGACGATGCAGACATCCCCTGGCCGGTGGCGATCGAGTCTGACGGCACCGAACAGTACCGCACCATGAGTGTCCGTGAGCGGAGTCGCCTGCGCCCGCAGCTGCTGGAACGGATGGGCTGGCGGTACATGCCGCTGTGGACCATCGAAGTCTTTACGGACCCGTCCACCTGCGCTGACCGGATCGCAGGCTACCTGGGCCTGGAGAATGTCATGCCCGCCGGACGCGGTACGGACTCGGGGGGATTCTTTGACGAAGATCTGGACTCGTCCCGCCCGGGAACGGCCGGATACGACAGGAACGAATACCAGGCCATGCGCCTGGAGAGTGAGGAGGTTGTTGTGAACACACAGAAACCCGGCCAGCCCGGCGCCGAAGCCGACGACCAGCCGGACACAATCGGCAACGGCCAGGCGCCCGCACCTGAGGTGGCGCAGACCGGTTCGGCAGCAGTTCTGCCGAACAAGGCCGCTGAGGACGATCCGCGGAACTGGGGCGACGGCAGCGACGACGATCACGACGCCTGGCTCAAGGAGAACAAGCCCCCGCACTGGGGCTGACAGCGGCACAACAACCTCACCCCGCCGCGCTGGCCGGTCCCACCAGGACAAAGAACAGCTTGCCCTGAGTGGACGCGCCGGCCAGGCGGGCGGCCTGTTCAGGGGCCGCGGCCACCACGATCAGCCCGTCAGTCTCGGCGGTGCCGAGCCACTGGCCTGTCTTTCCGCCTTGCCCCGATGTCCAGAGGACCGGTACGGCGGACGCGAGCACTTCGCTCGGTGACGTCTGCTCATAGCCGTTGGCGCCCGTCAACACAACGTTGATCAGCTGCCCCGGGGACACCAGCTGGATGGAGGACGGATCCGCCATCCTCAAGGGCACGGCAGCGGCACCCGGCGGGGCGCCCGTCAGGAGTGCCGGACCCAGCAGCTGGGAATCCGTCAGCAACTGGCCCTTCCGCAGCGGTGCTGCCAGTTGCTTGCCGGTGGCCACGGCCGGGTCGGCGATGGATCCGGCATGCACCAGCTGCGGCGGAATCCTCACAGGCGTCAGATCCCCTGCTGCCAACGCCGTGCCGACCGGCAGGTCGCGCACGGCGGCCAGCGTGGTTGCAGTGTCAGCCGGCGGGGGAGTGAGCTGATGGACAGTGATGCCGGCGGCAAGGCACAGCAGGAGGGCGATGGCCAGGCGCCGGTTCCGGCTTAGCCAGGACATGGCCCGGCGGCGGCCGTCCCGGCCTGTATTGCGTGAGCTAAGCGGGCTGCGGAGGGCGCGTGCGGCCGGAGAGGTCCGGCGGCCGGGGCGGAGGAGAGCGGCGGGCATGGCACCCACGCTATGTTCCGGCGACTGCGCCGCACAGCAGCAAAGGTGCCTATGTGGACAACTGTGCTGCCGACGTCGGACTCGGCGTCAGCAGGGCGCCGCTAACTGCCGCGACACCTGGCTTAGCGCGAGCGGATCACTGAAGCGCTAAGGGCCGGACCGTTACCGAAGAGAGGGCTGCGTCAGCTGGCTGCGGCTGCGGCGGGCGCAGCGGCGGGTGCCGGAGCGGGCGGCGCAGAGGGAGCGGCAGAAACCGTGCTGCTGCCCTTGGCATCGCGGGAGTCGGTCCGGTAAAAACCGGAGCCCTTGAACACCACACCAACGCTGTTGAACTTTTTGCGCAAGGCGCCCTGGCACTCCGGGCATGACGTCAGGGTGCTGTCGGTAAACGACTGGAAAACGTCGAAGGCGTGGCCGCAATCCTTGCAGGCGTAGGCATAAGTGGGCACTGATGATCCTCCTCTTGGGCAAACGAGAGGTCCTGCCTTGCCATGAACGAACGTGTCGCTCATTAGCAGTCTCAGGGCCTGAGTGCTAATTCTATCATCCTCAACAAGCGGCTTATGAGATTTGTTCCGTTGCTGGTCAGGACGCTGGGAGCAGTGGAACCAGGCCCGACGGCGTCAGGGCGGCAGGGACTTTGCGGTCAAACGTTTCGGCCGGGATGCTTCCGGCCGGCAGTACCTCGCCGTCGAAAACGATGGCCGTCAGCGGGATGTCTATTTCCGCGCCGGCGAGTGAGCCCAGCAGGACGTCGTAATAGCCGCCGCCCTGGCCAATCCGGTTCCCGCTGAGATCCAGGGCGGTGGCGGGGATCAGGAGGCCGGACACGGAAGCCATGGCGGAGAAGCCAAGACGGGCTCCGGCGGGTTCCAGTACCGGGGCAAAGCGGCTGCGGACAAACTCCGCCTCCGGCGTCCACCGGGTCCAGCTGAGTTGGCGGTCCGGTTCGCAGATCGGGAGCAGGACGGTGTGGCCCCGGCGGTGCAGTTCTCTGATCAGCGGCAGGGTGGGCGGTTCAGGCACCACACCCAGATAGGCGCAAAAGGTCGACGGCGTTGCATCGGCCAGCTGGTGGGCCCACCTGGCGCCGTGGATGGCAATCCGGGCGCCGGCGGTGTCCCGCTGACCGGTGTCCATGGCTGCGCGTTGTGCCCGGTGGCGTGCCCGGATGGTTTCCTTGGCCGCCCTGTCGCGCTCGGACATACTGCTCCCTCCTTCAGGTGCCGTGTTGCAAGGTCTTGAGGTGCCGGGTCCCGTGCTGCCGTGTTGCGGGGCGCCGCCTGCGGGGGCCGGCAGCGTTGACCGGAAGTTACTGAATGATCGGCCCCTCCGTTAGATTAGTCCAGTGACTACCTCTCAGCAGACTGTGCGCAAGGCCGTAATCCCCGCAGCAGGGCTCGGCACCAGGTTCCTGCCGGCCACCAAAGCCATGCCCAAGGAAATGCTTCCCGTGGTGGACAAGCCTGCCATTCAGTACGTGGTTGAAGAGGCTGTCAACGTTGGCCTCAACGACATCCTGATGATCACGGGACGCAACAAGCGTGCACTGGAGGACCACTTCGACCGGGTTCCTTCGCTGGAGGATACCCTCGAAGCCAAGGGCGATACGGCCAAGCTCGAGTCAATTCAGGCCGCCAGCAACCTCGGCGACATCCATTACGTCCGCCAGGGTGACCCCAACGGCCTCGGCCACGCGGTGCTGCGTGCAAAGCAGCACGTTGGCTACGAGCCGTTTGCGGTCCTCCTCGGTGACGACCTGATCGATGCGCGGGACGAACTGCTCAGCACCATGATCGACGTCCAGGCCAAGACGGGCGGATCCGTGGTGGCCCTTATCGAGGTGGAGCCGTCCCAGATCAGCGCCTACGGGTGCGCCGATGTCCAGGCCATCGACGGCGAAAGCTACGTGAGGATCAACAAGCTCGTCGAAAAGCCGGACGTGGCCGACGCCCCGTCCAACCTGGCCGTCATTGGCCGGTATGTCCTCCACCCCGAGGTTTTCGAAGTGCTGGAGCGTACCGGGCCCGGCCGCGGCGGCGAAATCCAATTGACGGACGCGCTGCAGGAACTGGCCGCCGGCGATGGTGAGGGTTACGGCGTCTACGGGGTGGTCTTCCGAGGCCGCCGTTACGATACCGGTGACAAGCTCAGCTACCTCAAGGCCTGCGTACAGCTCGCCATTGACAGCGACGACCTCGGCCCCGGCCTTCGGGAGTGGCTGCCGGAATTCGCCGCCGGCCTCACAAAATAGCTGCCGTGCGTCCCGGACCGATCTGGCCCGCCACCCTGGAGTGCGGTGACCTGGTCCTGCGTCCCATCAGGTACCGGGACAAGCGGGAATGGACCGAGGTCCGCTCACGCAACCGGGAGTGGCTGGAGCCCTGGGAAGCTTCCAATCCGGCGCCCGGCGGCCTCCTCCCGGATTACCGGCAGATGGTGCGGTCCCTGAAGCTCCAGGCAGCCCAGGGTACTGCCTTGCCGTTCCTGATCACCGAACGCACGCCACGGTCCGCGGCGCCCGTTATCGTAGGCCAGCTGACAGTGTCCTCGATTGTGTGGGGTTCGGCCATGATGGCAACCCTGGGTTATTGGGTTGATCAGGCCCGGGCCGGCCACGGGATCGCGCCCACGGCGGTTGCTCTCGCTACCGACCATTGTTTCCAGGTCCTTGGGCTGCACCGGATGGAGATCAACATCCGGCCCGAGAATGGCCCAAGCCTGCGGGTGGTGGAAAAGCTCGGTTTCCGCGATGAAGGGTACCGGCCCCGATTCCTGCACATCAACGGGGAATGGGCCGACCACCGATCGTTCGCGTTGACGGCCGAAGAAGTACCCGAAGGACTGCTCGATCGGTGGCTTGCATCGCGGGCCTGACCTGCAAAGGCTCTTCCGGCGTCATAAATCCAGTGATTTGCCACGTTGCCCGCGACACACCGAGGCTAATGCCGGAGCGGCTGACCGAATACTCATACGGTTTTGAGTGTGGACTTCCCTCTTAGCAGCTCAGTGATCCTTGTGGTTGCCGTTGTGCTCTGGATCGTCTGGGTGGCGCCTTACGTCCTGCGGAACCGACGGCACCCGGCCCAGGCCGCAGCTGACTTTTTCGCGGATGTTCCAGCTATTGAATCATCGGAACCGAGAGCCGGGATGGTCATGAAGATGGCCGCCCCGCAGGAGAAAGCCATGGATATCAGGAAGAGCCCCGAAGCCGTAGCCGCGCCGTCCGGCAGTGCAACGACCGGCGCGTTCCGGATCCGATACGGCCGGACCGCGATTGCCCTTGCCGGCGTCGCGGGATTGCTGACCACCTTTGTTTCAGCTGTCCTGCTGCTCTTTGGGCTGGGAACTGCCCTGCTGCCGGTGTCGGGTTTGGCCATCATGGTCTTGGCCGTGGTGCTGTTGCGTTTCCTCGCTGTGCGGGACCGCAAAGCCAGGGTGCAGGCCGCCTTTCGGTCCGCTATGAGCGCTCCGGTGCGCCGTGAGGAACCCGCCGCCGAGGTCCAGGAGAAGCCCCGCCCAGCCGCCCAGCCGGAAAGCCGGCTCTTTGACGCCGAAGCACATGCGCCTGCCCCGAAACCGCTCACCGCGATGGAACTCCGGGAAGCTGCCCTCGCCGTCGCTGTTGCCGCAGGGGATTCCAGCGCCGGGGAGGCAATGTCCGCGCCTGCCGCAACCACGTGGGAACCTGTGGACGTACCCAAACCCGTATACGTTGAGGCACCCAAGGTTGAGCGTCCTGCCCCCGAACCGCTTGACCTGCCGGAGGCGCCCAAGGCCGTGGGTAAGCCGTCCCTGAAGCAGGGAGCCCCCGCAGTCCCGCCGGTCCCGTCAGCCAAGCCGCTCACCAAGGCCCAGAGCGCCCTCAGCAACCTGGACGACGTCCTGCAGCGCCGGCGCGCCTGACCTCAATTTGGCAATGCATAAGGAATATTTGTAGCCTGAGTTCACCGGTGTCGCCGTTCCTCCCGGGGAGTGGGTCCGTTCCGGGGCTATAGCTCAGTTGGTAGAGCGCTTCGTTCGCATCGAAGAGGTCAGGAGTTCGAATCTCCTTAGCTCCACAATTTGTCAGGGAAGTGCTCCATCGAGGCCCAGCACCCGGGCCCCCGGATCGACCAACGTCTGGTCCAGCCCTGCGGTGCCACATCGACA
The DNA here is from genome assembly GCF_024391045.1 of Pseudarthrobacter sulfonivorans. GTDB lineage: Bacteria > Actinomycetota > Actinomycetes > Actinomycetales > Micrococcaceae > Arthrobacter > Arthrobacter sulfonivorans_B. The sequence goes on along the minus strand of NZ_JANFCZ010000002.1, from coordinate 26,706 downwards.
ACCTGCTGAAGCCAGGTCGTGTCGGTACACCAACCAGAAATATTATTCCGATTCGGTGGGCTTCAAGGCTTGTGGGCCAACTTGGATTCCCGGTTCGGAAATATCTTGCAGATTTGTCGTCTGGCAGGCAAAGTTGATGATGAAGACCGCCAGACCGGCAAGATATTTCAGAAAGGACCTGCGTTGGAGGATGCAGTCACACTCGGCACCGCCATCCGACGGGCCCGTAAAGAGGCGGGTATCACCCAGGAGACCCTCGCCGACCTGATCGGAACTTCCCCCCGGACCATTCATGCCATTGAAACCGGGACCGGCAATCCGTCACTGATAACCGTCGTCGGGGCCGCCAACGCTGTCGGGCTCCACCTGAAGGCCGTCGATGGCTAAGGACCTGGAACACCTCAAATTCATACGCGAGGCCGACGTATACAAGGCGGGAACCCTCGCGGGCCACCTCAACCGGACAGGCCGGGGCACGGTGACCTTCGCCTATTCTTCCGGCTATCTGGACCGGGGAGCCGGACCGGTGGCCACGACACTGCCGATATCCGCAGACGCAGTTGAGTCACCGAGTGGAGCCCTGCCAGCCTTCTTTGCCGGCCTGCTGCCCGAGGGGCACCGGCTGACTGTACTCAAGGATGCGGTGAAGACTTCTTTGGGCGATGAGCTGAGCCTGTTGCTCGCCGTCGGGGCTGACGTCCCGGGCGATGTCCAGATCGTTCCGGCAGGGGACACGCCGGTGGAACCGGCTGCCCTGGCTGATGCGGCCCACCCCGAAGATCTGGATTTTGCTGCCCTCGCCCGCGCCGTCGACCCGCACGGGCTGCCGGGAGTGCAATCCAAGGCCAGCGCCTCGATGCTGACCACCCCGCTGGCCCTTGCCGGCCGACGGTATCTGCTCAAGCTGGACCCGCCCTGGCATAAGCATCTGGTGCTCAACGAGTCCGCCCACCTGGCAGGGGCCAAAGCGTTAAAGATTCCCGTGGCCAAGAGCAGCATCGTCCACGACCGAAACGGCTTACCGGGACTGCTGGTGGAGCGGTTCGACCGCCTGAGCGGGGGCGGAATGGTCCGGCTGGCACTGGAAGACGGGGCACAGGTTCTTAATCTGCCGCCTGCCTCCAAATACTCGGTCAGTTCCGAGGACGTCGTTCAGGCTCTGGCAGGGCTGTGCAAGGCGAAGGCTGTTGCCGTCAGAAACCTGTACCTCCAGTTCGTTTTCGCCTGGTTGACCGGAAACGGGGACCTGCACGCCAAAAACGCTTCCATCCTCGAAGGCCAGCGGGGCTGGGTTATCGCACCGATATATGATGTCCCGTGCACGCTCCTTTACGGGGACGACAGTATGGCGCTAACTGTCGCGGGGCGCGCCAAAAACCTCAAGGCCAAGCACTGGCAGGAGTTCGCCGCCAACATCGGTTTGCCGCAGCGCGCAGCCACAGCAGCCAACAGGATCGCCCTCACTGCAGCGGCTGCAATCGACCTGGAGGCCCTGCCATTCACCGGTTCCCCTTTGAACGGCGCCCTGCGGGAGCTGCGGTTCCGCCGCGGGGAGCTCGACGACTGACCAGGACGGCACTTCGTCTTCGCCGGCCACGCATTGCGCGCGGTGCTTCCGGCACGGAAACTTTCTCCGACCCCTGCCGTCAGCTGTCCCTCAGGCCGGCTGCCAACTGACGGGAAGGTCCTTGAGCCCATAGATGATGGTGCTCTCCATCCGCTCCAGATGCGACCCCTCAACCACGGCAAGCCCCGGCAATCGGGACAGCAGGCCCTCCAGCGCAATCCTGGCTTCGAGCCGCGCCAACGGCGCGCCGAGGCAAAAGTGACCGCCGTGTCCGAACGCCAGATGCCTGTTTTGCGCGCGGTCGACGTCGAACTCAGCCGGCCGCTGGAACTGCCGCTCGTCGCGGTTGGCCGAGCCGATCCACGCCACAACCGGTGCGCCCGCGGGAATCAATTGGTCGCCCAGGGTTGTCTCCGCTACCGTCACCCGGTACATGGACTGGACCGGCGACCGGAAGCGCAGAACTTCCTCGATGGTCCGCGGAATCAGCTCTGGCTCCCTGACGACGCGGTCCATGGTGCCGGGCGACTCCGCGAGGCACAACACGGCGTTGCCGATCAGGTTGGTGGTGGTCTCGTTGCCGGCGACGAGCAGCAGGCTGCAGAATCCGAGCAGTTCCGGCACCATCAGCTTTTGACCGTCAATTTCGGCGGACAGCAGCGTGCTGATCAGGTCTTTGCCGCGCCGGCCCCTCCGTTGGTCGATCAGGGCCAGGAAGTATTCCGTCATCTCTTTGTTGGTGGCGAAGTGATCCTCACTGGCTGAACCGGCCCGTGTTTGGCTGACAATCACATCCGACCAGTACTTGAAGCGCTCACGGTCCTCGGCCGGGATGCCCATGAGTTCGGAGATCACTATGACCGGCAACGGATACGCCAGTTCTTTAATCAGGTCGGCGCTCCCACTGGCCGCGATCCCGTCGAGGAGTTCGTCCGTGAGCCCGGCGATGCGCGGAGCCAGCGCGTCCACAGCTTTGGGAGTGAATGCCTGGGTGACCAAGGAGCGAAGCTGCCGGTGTCGTGGGGGATCGGTGGAGATCAGGCTCGCGGCGAACAGCTGGCCGGTCCCGGATTCATCGTCACCGCCCATGCGCGAGGAGAACGTTGCGTATTCGGACAGCGCCCGCTCCACGTCGTCGTACCGGAAGACGTGCCAGCTTCCCGTTTGTTCGTCGTGAAAGACGGGGGCAGTTTCCCGCATTCGTGCGTAGTGGGGAAAGGGGTCGAGCTGATTTTCAGTGGACTGGATGAAGTCCATGGCTGGCCTCCCTGCTCGCCTGGGCGCTAATCGGCCTGTCAGACGCGGGGCCTCGGCCGGCGAAGCGTTGAACCTTGATTTTATCCAATGCCTGCTCCCGGGTCATTAGGGGGACCACGCGGATTTCGCTAACGGGAACGGCGGAGACCGCTAAGATCAGACAGGCCGCCTTGACCGCGCCGCACCGCTACCCCGCACATCCACTGAGTTGGCCGCGACCCTGAACCGGCCGGGTGTTCCACGCCCATCAGCCAGCACCTGAAGAGGACACCATCAATGAGTTTGATCCGGCTGAACGACGTCAATGTCAGTTTTGAAAGGACCCAGGTCCTCCGCGAAGCCTTTTTCAAGCTTGACGCCGGAGACCGTGTGGGCCTGATCGGCAAGAACGGATCCGGCAAGTCCACCATCCTCAAACTTGCCCTGGGCCAGGTTGCCCCGGACGCCGGAACGGTGGCCGTGGAGCTGGGGACCAGGTTGGCGTACTTCTCCCAGTTCTCCGAGCTGAACGGGGAGTCCACAATTTCCGAGGTCCTGGACGGCCTGTTCGCCCACGTGAAGGAGATCGAGGCCGAGCTCGCAGGAATCGACGCGGCCATCGCCGCCGACTCCTCCGACGCCGCGCGCCTGGAGGAACTCATCCACCGCCAGTCCGAGCTGTTTGAGGCCATGGACAGGCTGGACGGCTGGGACTACCAGCGCAGCATCGACAAAGTCCTCACCACCCTTGGCTTCAGCGAACACCACCGCACCTGCGCCATCGACGAGCTCTCCGGCGGCTGGCGGAACCGGGCGGCGCTCGCCAAGATCCTGCTGGAGGCCCCGGACGTCCTGCTGCTCGACGAACCGACCAACTACCTGGACGTGGCCGGCGTCGAATGGCTCGAAGGCTGGTTCAGGACCTTCAAGGGCGCCGCGATCATCGTCTCGCATGACCGGAAGTTCCTGGACTCCGTTGTCACCCGGATCATCGAGGTGGAGAACTACCACCTCCACGAATACCCGGGGAACTTCGCCGAGTACGTCGTGGCCAAGCAGTTCCGGCTTAAAAGCCTGGAAAGCCAGTTTGTCCACGAGTCGGAACTGCTTGCCTTCGAGGCCGAAGGCATCTCCGACCGCCGGGAGGCTGCCAAGGCGGCCGGCAAGGGCCTGGCAAACCAGCTGGCCAGGATCAAGAAGTCCCGGGCGCCCCGGCCCGTGGACCAGATCATCACGGAGATCTACGGCGGGCTCTACGTCAAGGACGTCCTGTGCCGGGTGGAATCACTGGGGAAAGCCTACGGTGGCAGGACACTTTTCAGCGGCCTGAGTTTCGAGATCGGCCGCGGCCACCGGATCGCGGTCATCGGCGCTAACGGCAGCGGCAAGACCACGCTCCTGCGCGCACTCACGGGCGAAGAGCCTGCGGATGCCGGTACTGTGGCCTGGGCCAAGGGCGCGGGCATGGTTTCGTACAACCAGGTGCTTGAAGACCTTGACGACGACGACACGGTCACCCATGCGGTGAACGCGATGCCGGACAGCCTGGCCCTGACGGCGACGAAGAAATCGGTCAACCGGTTCCTGGCGATGTTCCAGTTTTCCGAAGCAGACCTCAAACAGAGAATCGGCAACCTCTCCGGCGGCCAGCGGGCCCGCGTGGCGATGGCCCAGTGCCTGCTCTCGGGCGCCTCGGTGCTGCTCCTTGACGAGCCCACCAACCACCTGGACCTGTCGAGCACGCAGGTCATGGAGCGCGCCCTGCTCCACTTCCCGGGGGCCGTGGTGGTGGTCAGCCACGACCGGTTCTTCACCGACAAGATCGCCAACCGCAGGCTGGTGTTCAGCACCGCAGACTCGGGTCACGGGGCAGTTGACCTGCAGGCCAGCTAAACCGGGGATCCGGCGAAACCCTAAAGCCAGCCCTTCCGCTTGAAGATGGCATACATCAGCGTTGCCGTCGCTGCCATCAGCATGATGGCCATGGGGTAGCCCGCCGCCCAGTGGAGTTCGGGCATGTGGTCGAAGTTCATCCCGTACACCCCTGCCACGAACGACGGCGCGAAGAAGATCGCCGCCCATGAGGAGATCTTCTTGACCTGCTCGTTCTGTTCAGCGCTGGCCTCGTTCTGCCGGTTCGCCGTCAGGGTTCCGTCCAGCGTGAGGGCGTTCTGCAGCAGGTCACGGAACGAATCCGCACGGGAGATCACCCGTTCCACGTGGTCCTCCACGTCGCGAAGGCTGTGCTGCAACTCGGTGTTCACACCGTACTTTTCGAAGCCCCGCCTGAGCTGCTGCATCATCTCCGGCAGGGGATGGATGGCCCGCTGGAACTGGATGACTTCGCGGGCGAGCTCATAGATCCGGCGCGACACGCTGTTGTCCCCGCTGAACAGCTGATCCTCGATCTCGTCGATATCGTTTTCCAGGCCCGCCACCACAGGCGCGTAGTCATCCACCACCATGTCCAGCAGCGCGTACAGCACCGATTCCGGGCCGTGCCGGAGCAGGTCGGGGCGGTCCTCCAGACGCCGCCTCACCCGGCCCACGCCGGCCATTTCGGCATGGCGGATGGTCACCACGAAGTTTCGGCCGGTGAAGACGTGCAGCTCGCCGAACTCCACGGTCTCGGTGGAATCCAGGTAGCGGGCAGGCCGGAGGACCGTGAACAGGTTGTCCTCATAGCGTTCCAGTTTTGGCCGCTGGTGCGCCGAAATGGCGTCCTCCACTGCCAGGGCGTGCAGCCCGAACTCGTCGGCCACGGCAGCCATTTCCGCGGCGGTGGGCCGGTACAGCCCGATCCAGGCCATGCCGCCGTGGCGGGTGAGGGTTTCGAATGTCTGCTCCAGGCTTTGGGGCTCGGCGCTGCGGCGGCCGTCGACGTAGACGGCGTTGTCGATAATGGTCACGTCAGATCATCCATCCTGGAATCCTAGCCTTTGCCCGGTGCAGCCTGTGCCAGGCGGCTGATCAGGGGCTCGGTGCGGTAGGGGATATGGGTGTGCAGCGCCAGGACCGTTTCGGTCCGGATGACGCCCTTGATGCGGAGGATCTGGCGGAGTGCGGACTGCAGATTGTGCGTGTCGGTAGCCACCACGCGGCACCACACGTCCCCGCGGCCGGAAATCTCGTGGACCTCGAGAACCTGCGGCAGCAGGCGGAGGGCGCCCACCACTCCGTCCAGTTCCCGGTGTGTCACTTCGATCGTGACGAAAGCGACGACGTCGTACCCCACGGCCTCGAGGTCAATCTCGCGTCCGCCGTCATGCAGCACGCCTGCGCGGAGCAGCCGCCGGACGCGCGACTGCGCCGTGTTGCGGGCGATGCCGAGCAGTTCGCTGAGCTCCCCGATCTGGACTCGGGGATCGCGGATAAGCTCCAGCAGGATCTTCACATCGGTGGGGTCAAGAGTGTTCAAACTGTCACTTTCGGTAACCGGACGGGCAAAGAATTGACTATTTTGCTCAATTTAATCACGAAGCGCAGTTTGATGGGGCAGGAATGCCCCACGATTTAGTCATCAACGTACGCCCCGGGGTGCGTCCCACAAGGACCTCCAGCCCCAACAGATGCCAAGGCAACGCCAATGACCGTCTTCAGTGAACTCCGCATGCGCCCGGCCACAGCCGCGAACCGGGGATGGAACGCCTCCACCACCGCCCGGCTGGTGATGGCCGGTGCCGTCATCTCCCTGCTGTTGGTGGGCGCGAACCTGGCCACGCCCCTCTACCCGTTGCTGCAGGCCAACCTGGGCCTCTCGCCGCTGGGCGTCACCGCGGCCTTCGCCAGCTACGTGCTGGCGCTGGTGGCCACGCTGATGCTTGCCGGCCACTGGTCCGACCATATCGGCCGGCGCGCTGCCCTCATTCTCGCCGTCCTGGCGGGGCTGGCCGGAGGGTGGGTCTTCTCGCAGGCCGGGACACTGCTGGCGCTTTCGGCCGGGCGGGCGCTGCAGGGCGTGGCTGTTGCCCTTGCCACCGGTGCCAGCGCCGCGGCGCTGCGCGAACTGCTCCCGTCCCGCCCGGAATGGGCCTCCCGCTTTACACTGCTGGCAACAGCCGGGGGAGTGGCCGCGGGCCCCGTCATCGGCGGGCTGCTGTCGATGCTGCCCGGCCCCACCACCGCCCCCTACTATGCCCACTCTGTGCTGCTGGCCGGAATGCTCGTGCCCCTGTTCCTGTTGAACGCCCGGCCTGCCATCAAACCTCCGGCCGGACCGCGGCCCATCCTCGTCCTCGCTCCGCGCCGCCCGTCCGTGTCAACTGAGGCGAGGGGTGCCTTCTGGCTCGCGTCCGCCGTCGGATTCCTCAGCTTCGCCGTGTTCGGCTTCTGCCTGTCCTTGGCTCCCGGCTACTTTGCGCAGACCGTGGGCACCGACTCCCGCCCGCTGATCGGTGCCTTGGCGGGGATCACGCTGGGCGCGTCGGCGCTGAGCCAGCTGCTGGCAGTGCGAGGGCGCTTCGTGGTTCCGGCAGGCCTGGGGCTCCTGGGGATCTCGGTGCTGCTCCTGGCGTCAGCCGCAGCCGGGCACAGCCTGTGGCTCCTGGTGACGGCGAGCGTGTGCGCCGGGCTGGGGCAGGGCGTAGCCTTCCGGACCGTATTCAACGACGTGGCAGCCAAGGTGGAGGTCTCGCACCACGCCCAGGTGGTCAGCACCGTCTACGTCATCACCTACCTGGGCAGTGCCGTGCCGGTCCTCGGGCTCGGATGGGCCACCGCTGCGCTCGGCCTGCAGGCCGCAGTGGCCGTGTTTGTGGCGGTGTGCAGTGTTGCCGCCCTGGCACTCTCAGCGGTGACGTTCCGGACGGCCGTGCAGCGGCGGTAGCCGCAGCACGCCTATGCCGGCAGCGGACCGTGGTTGCCCTGGATGTGCTCGAACACCAGGGTGGTTTCGGTGTGGCCCACCACGGGGTCGGTGGCCAGATTGTCCAGCACCCAGTCCCGCAGGTCCTCGGTGGTTCCCACCGCAATGTGCAGGAGGTAATCCACCGAACCCGAGGTGTGGAACGTTGACAGTACTGCAGGCAGGTGCGGCACCCGGGCCGTAAAACGGTCGATCTGGTCCCGGTCGTGCGCCCTGAGCCTGACGGCCACCAGGGCTTGGACGGACCGGCCGATCGCGGAAAGGCTGAGTTTGGCTTCAAAGCCTTGGACGATGCCCCGTTCGGACAGCGCGCGGGTCCGCATCAGCGCCGTGGACGGAGCGATGCCCACCAGCTCAGCCAGCTGCTTGTTGGAGATCCTCGCATCGTCCACGAGGGCGGCAAGAAGCCGCTCATCAATGGCGTCCAGGGGTTCGAAATGACTGCCCGGCCGGACGTTCTTGGGGGTGCTGCTCATGGGATCTCCTCAACTGTGCTTGAGTTCATCCTAGACGGCGGTTTTCGCCCGATCATCCCCGGACTGCGCCCATCGCCGAATATTTGCCACGGATACGCGCCCTTAAGGGGCAAATAGTTCTGCGGCGAACGCCGCTGCTTCCTAGTTCGGTCTCGGTGCCTGCGCGCTCCGGAAGGGATGTACGACGGCGGCAGTCACCGCGGTGAGGACCGTCAGGACCACGACGGCGACGGCAAGCGCCGACCACCCGAGCGACTGGAAGAGCAGGCCGCCCGACCAGCCGATCAGGCTGGAGCCAAGGTAATACGCCAGGTTGTAGAGCGATGCCGCCTGGGCACGGCCGGTGGTGGCTATGCTTCCCGTCCAGCCGGAGCCGATGCTGTGGGCCGCGAAGAAGCCGCCGGTAAAAATCACCAGGCCGGCCAGGATGATGGCGAGCACCTGCGTCAGCGTCAGCGCGAGGCCTGCGGCCATCAGGACAAGGCCTGCCAGCAGCACGGTCCTGCGGCCGAAGCGTGCCGTCAGGCCGCCGGCCCACTTGGAGGTCAGGGTCCCCGACAGGTAAGCGAGGAAAATGAAACTGATCAGGGTGGCAGGCAACGCGAAGGGCGCCGCGGACAGGCGGAAGCCCAGATAGTTATAGACCGCCACAAAGCCTCCCATCATCAGGAACGCCTGGATGTACAGCGCCACAAGCCGGGGGTTCCGAAGATGGCCGGCCAGGGTTGCGAGGGCGCCGCGGAACCCGGCCGCCTTGGTGGCTGCGAAGCCCTTCGCCCGGGGTATGAGGATCAGGAAAAGCACGGCAGCCGCTGTTGCCAGCACGGACACCGCCAAGGCTGCTGCCCGCCAGCCCCACAACTCACCCGCCGGACCGGCCACCAGACGGCCGGCGAGGCCGCCCAGCGTGGTTCCGGCAACATAGCTTCCGGCCGCCATGGCGGCGTGGGCGCGGTTCACTTCCTCGTTCAGGTAGGCGATGGCGATCGCTGGTATCCCGCCCAAGGCCATCCCCTCGAGCAGGCGGAGGGTGAGGAGCATGCCGAAGCTGGGGGAGAGCGGCACCAGGAGTCCAAGGACGGTGGCGGCGGATATCCCCCAGGTCATGGCCTTGACCCGGCCTATCCTGTCCGCCAGGAAGGACCAGGGAATGACGGTGATGGCAAGGCCGACAGTCGCCAGCGAGATCGTCAGTGCCGCCTCCGCCGCCGTGACCTGCAGATCCGAGGCAATGACCGGCAGTACTGCCTGCGTGGAGTAGAGCTGGGCAAACGTCGCCACACCCGCGCAGGCCAGCCCAGCCAGGATCTTGCCGTAGGCAGCCGAGCCTTTGGGGTGGCCTGTCCAGCCGTCCCCTTGGGGCGCGGACGTTCCTGATGCGGTGGCGGTCTCTGGCATGAGTCAAGGCTAGGCTTTTTGAATTCATGCTTCCAATGCATGCTTTAGCTAAAATCAATAGCAGAAGTGGAACGTTTACGGCGCTCAGGGAAACGCTCAGGGAATCGCTCAGGGAAAGATGAATCCAATGATCACCGATCATCAGCAACTGGCCAGGCTCCTGCCACTGCTCCCCATCCTCGCGGAGCTCGGCCGCACGCAGCACGTCACCGAAACGGCCGAGCTCCTCGGAGTACCCCAGTCAACGGTGAGCAGGGCGCTGTCCCGCGCCAGCGCCGTCGTCGGAACTGAACTCCTGATCCGGGACGGGAGGGGAGTGCGCCTCACCGCGGCCGCCCGGACCCTGCTTCCCTACATCGAGTCAGCGCTGGCTGAATTCCAGGCGGGGCTTGATCGGGTCCGGCACGAATCGGACGTGGTGCGGGGAAAAGTTTCGCTGTCCTTTCAGCACACGTTCGGCGAAGCCACGCTGCCGCTGCTCATCAGCGCCTTCCGCAGCCGCCACCCGGAGGCGGGCTTCATCCTGCGGCAGGGGGCGCGGGACGCCTGCCTGGAGGAACTGGCTGCGGCACAGGCTGATCTTGCGCTCACAGCCCCGGTGCCGGCCGCCAGCAGAAGCATCGCCTCGGCTGCCCTGTACCGCGAGCCGCTGCGCCTGGTGGTGCACCACGGCCACCCCCTGGCAGTGAGCGCCAGCGCGGGGCTGAAGGACATCCGCCGGGACCCGTTCGTGGCGCTTGAGCCGGGGTACGGCATGCGCTCGCTCACCGACGCGCTGTTCCGCGAAGCCGGGTTCCGCCCCCGCATCGCCTTCGAAAGCCAGGACACGCATACTGCCCGCGGCCTCGTCTCCGCGGGCCTTGGCGTCAGCATCCTGCCGCCGGGCGGCAACGGGCCCGGGCGTCATGTCAGCCCGGAGACCGGAAACCTGGGCTGGGTTGAGCTGCCGCTGGAGTCGGGGCTCGCCTACCGGGAGATCGGACTCGGCTGGCGCCGGCGGAAGCCCGGACCGGACGCCGAGCCGGACTCGGTGAGGTATTTCCGCGAACTCGTCCTGCAGGAAGGGCCGGAACTGCTGGCGGGGCTGGTGGCCGCGCGCTCGCAGGGCAGCTGAGGACCGCCGCCCGGGACACGACGGCGGCCGTTCAGTAGGCTGATGAGGTGACTGATACCGAGCGCTCCCAAGCCGCACCGTCCGGAACCCGGCCCGAAACTGCTGCCCTGCCGCCGGCTGCTCCGCAAGGCCTGGCGGGCGTCGTTATCGGGCTGGACATCGGCGGGACAAAGACCCGCGGAGTCCGTTTCGAGGACGGCGTGGCCGTGGCGGACCAGACGGCCGGCAGCGCCAACGTCCAGAACGTCAGCCGGGAACAGGCCGCGCTGAACCTCGCGGATCTTTTTGCCCGCATCGGTGGCGGGCAGGTGGCACAGGTCTACGCAGGGGCCGGAGGAATTGATACCGACGACGACGCCGCCGCCCTCGCCGCGCTCATCTCGCCGCATGCCCCGGGAGCCAAGGTCACGGTGGTCCACGATTCCAGGCTGCTGCTCGCGGCCGGCGCTGCCAGCACCGGCGTGGCCGTGATCGCCGGAACCGGCTCCGCCGCCTGGGGCAGGAACTCGGCAGGGGAGGAGGCCCGGGCGGGTGGCTGGGGCTATCTGTTGGGGGATGAGGGGAGCGGCTACTGGCTGGGCCGGGAGGCCGTGCGGCACAGCCTGCGCCGCATGAACCAGGGGCTCCCCGCCGACCAGCTTACGGAGGCTCTACTTGCCGCTTGCGGCCTGGACCACCCCAACCGGCTGATTGCGCTGTTCCATTCCCCGGAAACCGGCCGCCGGTTCTGGGCCCAGCAGGCACGCCTGGTGGTGGAGGCGGCTGCAGCCGGCCATGGTGTGAGCGGGGAGCTCCTTGACCAGGCCGGCAAGGATTTGGCGGATCTGGCCGCGCAGGCCCTCCGTAAACTGGGAATCGAGGGCCCCGTCATCCTGGGCAGCGGGCTGGGCATGAACGTGGCACCGCTCCAGGACGCCTTCCGGAAGTATCTCGCGGCGGCCGGCATCACCGAGGTCCGCGTCCTGGACCAGGACCCGGTGTTCGGGGTCCTCCAGTTGGTGAAGGAACAGGCCGGAACCGCGTGACCGCCGCCGCACCCACCCAACGAGGGCAGGCCGCCGAACGAATGGTTACAGTAAGGATTCGCTTGCCCGGAATTGCCCGCGAATCCGGTTACGCTGGGAACTGATTGCGCTACGGTAATTATCAGTGACCTTACGGCCGCCGCTCCACCGTCCGATGCCGTCCAACAGAACGGGTAATGTCCGGGAATGGACCCAGCCATGATCGAGTTCCAGAGCGTCACCAAGCAGTATCAGGGCGGCAATCCTGCCGTGGACAGCCTCACTATTTCCATTGACCAGGGATCCATCACCGTTTTTGTGGGACCGTCGGGCTGCGGCAAAACCACCTCGCTCCGGATGATCAACCGCATGGTGGAGCCCACGTCCGGCGTTATCACGGTGGACGGGCGGGACGTCACCACCGTTCCCGCCGCGGAACTGCGCCGGTCCATGGGCTACGTCATGCAGTCCTCCGGCCTCATGCCGCACCGCTCCGTGCTGGACAACATCGCCACCGTCCCCCGCCTCAACGGAGTCCCGAAGGCCGAAGCCCGCAAACGCGCCACGGAACTGCTCGACGTCGTCGGGCTGGCCTCATCGCTCGGCAAGCGGTACCCGTCCCAGCTTTCCGGCGGCCAGCAGCAGCGCGTCGGCGTGGCCCGCGCGCTCGCGGCCGATCCACCGGTCCTGCTGATGGATGAGCCGTTCAGCGCCGTGGACCCGGTGGTGCGGGACGAACTCCAGCGCGAGCTCCTCCGGCTGCAGCAGGACCTCGCGAAGACCATCGTGTTTGTGACGCACGATATTGACGAGGCCACCATCCTCGGCGACAAGGTGGCCGTGTTTGCCGTGGGCGGGAAGCTGGCCCAGTACGCCAAGCCCGAGGAAATCCTGCGCGCCCCGGCCAACGACTTCGTGGCCTCCTTCGTGGGACGGGACCGCGGATTCCGGCACCTGGGGTTCACCACGTCTAACGACATCGCCATCCACCGGGTGCCGACCCTCGTGGCGCGCGGCGGAACGTTCGACGGCGATCCCGCCGCGGTCACGGACTGGCAGTTGGTGGTGGATGAGGACATGCGGCCCCTGGGCTGGGCGCGGCCGGGAACCAACACCGACCTCATCCCGGGAGGATCCCTGTTCCACCCGGGCGAATCCCTCCGGCGGGCCCTGGACTCCGCACTTTCTTCTCCCTCCGGCCAGGGCGTGGCCGTCGACGGCGAGGGGCGGGTCCTGGGGGCCATCCGGGCACAGGAGGTCCTGGAAGTCATCGAGGCCGCCCGGCAGGTCCGGCAGGCTGCACTCTGATGGAGTGGTTCCTCGCGAACAGCGGAATGGTCCTGGAGAGGGCGGGGCAGCACATTGTCCTGGCACTGATCCCGATGGTCCTGGGACTGGTCATTTCCATCCCGTTGGCCCAGCTGGCCCGGATCCATCCCGCGCTGCGGTCTGTTGTGGTGACGGCCAGTTCGCTGCTCTACACGATCCCGTCACTGGCTCTGTTCATCATCCTGCCTTCCATCCTTGCAACGCGGATCCTCGACCCCCTCAACGTCATCGTCGCGCTGACCATCTATGCAGTGGCGCTCCTGGTCCGGGCGGCCCTGGACGCCTTTGACTCCGTGGAGCAGGACCTCCGGCAGGCCGCCACGGCCATGGGCTACAAACCATGGCTCCGCTTTGTCCAGATCGACCTGCCGCTTTCCCTCCCGGTGATGTTTGCCGGGCTGCGGGTGGTCTCGGTCAGCAACATCTCCCTGGTCAGCGTCGCCGCGCTCCTGGGCGTGGGCAATCTCGGCATGCTGTTCACCGACGGGCTGCAACGGAACTTCGTCACCGAAGTGGTGGTGGGCATTCTTGCCATCCTGGTGCTCGCACTGCTGATGGATGCGCTGCTGGTCCTGCTCGAGAGGCTGCTGACTCCGTGGACCCGCGCCGTCAAAGCGTCCGGTCCGTCAGCTCCCGCCGGCGCGCAGTTCGTGGCCGACGCCAAGGTCCACGCGGGGGCGGGGCCATGAGCAACATCTTCACCGACACGTTCGCCTGGCTCGCCGATCCGGCCCACTGGGGCGGAAGTTCCGGCATCCCTGTCCGGCTGGTGGAACACCTCCAATACAGCGGGCTGGTGCTCGTCATCGCCGCCGCCATCGCGGTTCCCATCGGGTTGTACATCGGACACACCGGCCGCGGACGCGTCGTGGCGGTTGCGGTGGCAGGGGCCCTTCGCGCGCTGCCCACCCTGGGCCTGCTGGTGCTCTTTGCCCTCCTCGCCGGCAGCAGCCTGATGTCCCCGGTGTGGGCCCTCGTGATCCTCACCGTCCCGCCGCTTCTCGCCGGGACCTATGCGGGAATCGCCAGCGTGGACAGGACCGTGGTGGATGCTGCACGGGCCATGGGCATGACCGAGCTGCAGATCCTGTTCCGGGTCGAGGTGCCGAACGGGCTGCAGGTGATGTTCGGCGGCATCCGCACCGCCGTCCTCCAGGTCATCGCCACCGTGTCCGTGGTGGCGTACCTGCCCCTTGGAGGGCTGGGGCGCTACCTTTTTGATGGGCTGGTCCTGCAGGATTTTCCCCGGATGCTGGCGGGGTCGCTGCTCATCGCGGCGCTGGCCATCGTCGTGGACCTCCTGCTCGCCGCGGTGCAGCGGACCGTCCTCTCGCCCGGTCTTTCAACCCAAACCCGCGGTGGCCACCGGGCCACCGCCGATCTCCCAGCTGGCGCGCCTGCGCCAGCTGCTGCTCAAGGAGGCACTCCATGAAGAACACCGTCCGGACAACCATCACCCGCCGGGGACTGGCTGGCCTGGCCGCCGGCGTCGGACTGGCCGTGGCGCTGACCGCCTGCGGCGGCAGCAACCCGCTGGCCACTCCCAGCACCAGCGCAGCAAGCGGCGGCACGGGCGGCTCCCTGGTGGTCGGCTCCGCTGACTTCCCCGAGAGCCAGATCATCGCGGAGATCTATGCAGGCGCACTCAACGCTGCTGGCGTGACCACAACCACCAAGCCGAACATCGGTTCCCGTGAGATCTACGTCAAGGCTGTCCAGGACGGCTCCGTGGACCTCGTGCCCGACTACACGGGCAACCTGCTCTCCTACTTTGACGCCGCGGCCACGGAAGTCTCAGCCGACGATGTCTACAAGGCCCTGCCCGGCAAACTCCCTGACGGGCTTGCCGTCCTGGAGGCCTCAAAGGCTGAAGACAAGGACGCGATGGTGGTCACCAAGGCCACGGCCGAGAAGTACCAGCTCAAGTCCATTGAGGACCTGGCCAAGGTCTGCAAGGACCTGACCATGGGCGCGCCGGCCACCTTCGAGACCCGGCCCTACGGCTTCCCCGGGCTCAAGGCAAACTACAACTGCGAAATGAAGGGGCTCAAGCCGTTCAGCGATGGCGGCGGAAACCTGACGCTCCAGGCGTTGCTCACTGACGACGTGCAGGTGGCGGACATCTACACCACCACCCCGTCCATCGCGGACAACGACCTCGTGGTGCTGGCGGACCCGAAGAACAACTTCAAGGCCCAGCAGGTCCTGCCGCTGTACAACAAGGCCAAGATGACGGACAAGGCCAAGGAGGCGCTGAACGGCGTTTCGCGGATCCTGACCACTGATGACCTGATCAACCTCAACCGCGCAGTCAGCGGCAGCCAGAAGCAAAACCCCAAAGACGCGGCTGCCTCCTGGCTGAAGGACAAGGGCATCGTCAAGTAGCGCTTCACGTCTTGCGGTAAACCACGACGGCGGCTGCCGGACCCACACAAGTCCGGCAGCCGCCGTCGTCCGTGCTGCTGAGTGGTGTGTCCGAGGTCTCAATGGAAGCGCATCCTTCCTATGGCATATTTGATGAATGGCAGAATTCAAGCAGTCCACCAAGCTTCACAACGTCCTTTACGACATCCGTGGACCGATTCTTCAGGCCGCCCAGCAGATGGAGGCGGAGGGTCACAGAATCCTCAAACTGAACATCGGAAACCCGGCACCGTTTGGATTCGAAGCCCCGGACGCCATCCTGGTGGACATGATCCGTCACCTGCCGCACGCCCAGGGTTACAGCGACTCGCGGGGCATCTTCTCAGCCCGGACCGCCGTCTCGCAGTACTACCAGACCCGCGGCATCCAGAACATCCACGTGGACGACATTTACCTGGGCAACGGTGTCAGTGAACTCATCACCATGTCCCTGATGGCACTGCTCGACGCCGGCGACGAGGTGCTGATCCCGACGCCCGATTACCCCCTGTGGACCGCCTCCGTGGCCCTCGCCAGCGGAAAGCCCGTGCACTATCTCTGTGACGAGGAATCCGGCTGGCAGCCGGACCTCGAGGACATGGAAGCCAAAATTACGCCCCGCACCAAGGGCATCGTGGTCATCAACCCGAACAACCCCACCGGTGCCGTCTACCCGGAAGCCACGCTGAAGAAAATCGTGGAGCTCGCCGAGAAGCACGGCCTGGTGATCTTCGCAGACGAGATCTACGAGAAGATCCTCTACGAAGACGCTGTGCACACCAACCTGGCCGGGCTCACGGGCGACGACGTCCTGTGCCTTACCTTCAGCGGGCTTTCCAAGGCTTACCGTGTGTGCGGTTACCGCGCGGGCTGGATGGCCATTTCCGGGCCAAAAAAGGACGCTGCGGACTACCTCGAGGGAATCAGCCTGCTGGCGAACATGCGGCTGTGCGCCAACGTTCCGGCCCAGCACGCAATCCAGACAGCACTTGGCGGCTACCAGAGCATCAATGACCTGATCCTGCCGGGCGGCCGTCTGCTCGAACAGCGCAACAAGGCCTACGACATGCTCAACGCCATTCCCGGAGTCAGCACGCAGCAGGCCCGGGGCGCCATGTACCTCTTCCCGAAGCTCGATCCCGAGGTTTACCACATCCGGGACGACGAGAAGTTCGTCCTGGACCTGCTGCGCGAGCAGAAGATCCTGGTCTCCCACGGCCGGGCTTTCAACTGGGTCCGCCCGGACCATTTCCGGATGGTCACCCTGCCGCTGGTGAAGGACCTGGAGGAGGCCATCAACCGCATGGCGGACTTCCTGAGCAGGTACAAAGGGAACTAGCCTGTGGTGACGCGCATCTTGGCGCGCCGAACGATCGGGGAGGACTGCCGTGGCCGGCATCGTTGAATTTGAGAAGCATCCCGCCGACATGCTGAGGGTGGGGAAGGGCTTTTCGCTTGCGGGTGTCGATCCCGGGGCGACCCCCGGCTACAGCGGCAACAAAGCCGATGGTGAAGCGCTCCTTGCCGATCTGGACGGGAAGCTCTCAGCCTTGCAGGAAACCCTGTTTGCCGAGTCCCGGTTCGGCGGCAGAAGGCGGCTCCTCCTGGTGCTCCAAGCCATGGACACGGCAGGCAAGGGCGGAATCGTCAACCACGTCATGGCCACCATGGACCCGCAGGGAGTGCAGTTCAAGGCGTTCAAGGCACCCTCGGAGGAGGAGAAGTCCTATGACTTCCTCTGGCGGATCGAGAAGGCAGTCCCCGCGGCGGGCATGGTGGGCATCTTCGACCGGTCCCACTACGAGGACGTGCTGATTCACAAGGTCCACAATTGGGCGACGCCTGAAGAAATCAAGCGCCGGTACCGCGCCATCAACGAGTTTGAGCGGCGGCAGACGGACGCGGGCACCAGGATCATCAAGGTGATGCTCAACATCAGCAAGGACGAACAGAAGGCGCGTCTGCTGGCCAGGCTGGACGACCCCGCTAAGCACTGGAAGTACAGCAGCGGAGACCTGAAGGAGCGCGCCTTCTGGCAGGACTACATGGACGCGTACCAGGCCGCTTTTGACGAGACCAGCAAGGACCATGCTCCCTGGTATGTGGTTCCGGCCAACAAGAAATGGTATGCCCGGATCGCGGTGCAGCAACTGGTGCTGGGTGCGCTTTCCGAGATGAAGCTGGATTGGCCCAAAGCGGCGTTCGACGTCCCGGTTGAACGTGAGTTGGTGGACCGCTCCTAGAGGGGCTGGTCGCGGGCGGCCGCGAGGCGCTTGCGGGCGCCCTCCAGCCACTCCTCGCAACGCTTGGCTAAGGCCTCGCCCCGTTCCCACAACGCCAGCGATTCTTCGAGGCTGGCGCCGCCTGCCTCCAGCTTACCCACCACCAGCACCAGCTGTTCGCGGGCTTCCTCGTAGCTCAGGGCGTCGATTTCCGGGTCACGCTTCGTCTCGGGCATGTGCTTCTCCTAGTTAAGATTCGCGGTTAATTTCGCCGGTGGATGTTGCACCGAACTGGCCCTCGGCCACCCGCACGGACAGCACGGCTCCAGCAGGCGCCTCCGCGGGGTTGCGGACTACGGCATGGCCGGCGGCCTCTATGGGCCGGGCGGGCCGGCCATCGGCGAGTTCCACCACCGCGTAGCCGCGGTCGAGGGTTTTTTGCGGCGACAGTGACCGGACCTGGGCCTGCAGATGCACCAACTGGTCAGCCGCGCGCACCACGGTGGAGCTGACGGCCGCCGATGATCGCCGCAGCAGCCGTTCGATTTCCTCCGCGCGCACGGTGACCATCCCCTCCGGGCTGGCAAGGACGGGCCGGGAATGAAGTGAGGCGAGCCGGTCCGTTTCACGTTCCACTAGCCGTCCAATGCACCGGCTCAGGTATTCGCGCGCCTGGCGAACGCTCGCCAGTTCCTCGGCAACGTCAGGCACGATCCGTTTGGCAGCATCGGTGGGCGTTGACGCGCGGAGGTCCGCTACGTCGTCGAGCAGCGGCCTGTCGGCTTCATGGCCGATGGCGCTGACAACCGGAGTGGCCGCTGCGGACACGGCGCGGATCAGTTCCTCGCTGTTGAACGGCAGCAGGTCCTCCAGGGCGCCGCCGCCACGCGCAATGACAATGACGTCCACGTCCTCGCGGCCGTCCAGGTCGCGGAGGGCGCGGACAATCTGGGACACCGCGGTGTTGCCCTGGACGGCGACTTCACGGATTTCGAATTCGACGGCGGGCCAGCGCAGTGCCGCGTTTTGCAGGACGTCCTTCTTGGCGTCCGAATCGCGCCCGGTGATCAGTCCGATCCTGTGGGGAAGCATCGGGAGGGGCTTCTTCCGGGAATCGGCGAACAGTCCTTCGGCCGCCAGCGCCTGGCGCAGGCGTTCGATGCGTGCCAGGAGGTCGCCCAGGCCAACCGGCCGGATGTCCCGGACCTGCATGTTGAGGCGGCCGGTCTTGAGCCAGAACTCCGGCTTGAGCAGGGCCACCACACGCGAGCCGCGTTCCAGCGGCATGTTCTGCCGGTCCAGGACCTTCGTCCACACCGACGCCGGCAGGGAGACCTCCGCGTCCACGTCCCGCAGCGTCAGATAGGCGTTGCCGCCGCGGCGGTTCATTTCGATGACCTGGCCCTCCACCCAGGCGGCCGGCGCGCGGTCGATATGGAACTTGAGTTTCTGGGACAGCAGTTGCAGCGGCCAGGGATTATCCGGGGTGGTTTCAGCCGCCGTTGCGGGCAGGGTTGTGGCAGCGGTGCCTGGCAGGGCGGCCTGTTCAGACATGCGCGCTGCCCCGGGGAGCTGTGGCTGACGGCATGGCAATCCTTTGTTCGGCAGGTGCAGGTACGGCTTTTGGATAAGGTTGGATGGCGCGGGGTCATTCAACCTTATCCATAAGCTGTACCACCCGTGACTGACATCCGCTGTCCAGGAACCAGTCCTATGATGGCTTCGCCGCCGCCAACCAGTGAGGACCCGTTTTTGCGCACCTTCATCTCCGCCGTTGCTGCCGTTCTGGGCCTTCTGCTGTCCGCAGTTGCCGTTCCGGCGATCTGGGCTGACCGGAATATCGTCCAGGAAGACGGCTTCGTGGCGCTGGCCGCACCCCTTGGCCAGGACACCGGATTCCAGAAACGGCTAGCCGCGGCGACGGTGGGCACCATCGACACCGGTGCCGTACCGGACTCGCTGGCCGGTCTGGTCAGGCCCGTGCTGGAGGCTGCGGCCGGATCGCTGACAGGGCTTCCCGGTTATCCTGCCGCGTGGGAGGAGACCCTCCGCAGAAGCCACCGCCTCAGCTTTGCCGATCCCGCCTCGCTGCCGGCCGAAGCCAGTTCGTCGTCGTCCCTCACGCTGGACGTTGCGCCCTTGGTGGCACTGGCGACGGGGGAGATCTCGCATGCAACCGGTCTGCCGCTGGCTGCCCCGGAGCAAACGTTGATCAATGTGGGCCAGTCAGGCCAGCGCCAGCTGATCTCGGGCCTGACGGCTTATGCCCCGCTGGGTTATCCGCTGGTGGTCGGGGCGGGAATCGCCTTTGCCTTGGCGCTGGTTGCCGCCCGCCGGAAGTGGACCGTGCTCTTCTGTGTGGGTTTCGGCGCGCTGCTGCTGGCCGGGTTCTGGACGGTGGGCTCCACCATGGCGCGTGATGCGGTGCTGGGGACTGCCAGCGGAAATGAGGTCGCGGACATGTTCAAAAACGAGTTTGTCGCCGCGGCGTCCGGCAGCTTCGGATCATGGGTTACGGGCGCCCTTATTGCGGGCGGTGTGCTTCTGATTGCCGGCCTTGTGACCAGGGTCGCCTCGCCGGGGCGGCGACGCCCCAACCGGTAGCATGGAGGCATGACCTCCCCAGTTTCCCTTTCGATGCCAACGGTCCCGCGAAGGCGACGCTCGCCTGAGGAAGTATCTGCCGCAGCGCCGATATCAGGCCCCAAGAAGGTCCTGCTGGCAGCCCCCCGCGGCTACTGCGCCGGGGTGGACCGGGCAGTCATTGCGGTGGAAAAAGCCCTGGAGCACTATGGTCCGCCGGTGTATGTCCGGAAGCAGATCGTGCACAACGTCCACGTGGTGAGTTCGCTCGAGGCCCAGGGCGCCATCTTCGTGGATGAAACCGACGAGGTACCCGAAGGTGCGCTCGTGATCTTTTCCGCCCACGGAGTATCGCCGGCCGTCGTGCAGTCCGCAGAGGACCGCGGCCTGCGCACCATCGACGCCACCTGCCCCCTGGTGACCAAAGTCCACAAGGAAGCCGTCAGGTTCGCCAAGGACGACTTCGACATCCTCCTCATCGGCCACGACGGTCACGAGGAAGTTGAAGGTACTGCCGGCGAAGCTCCGGAACACATCCAGATCATCAACGGCCCGCACGAAGTGGACAAGGTCACCGTCCGGGATCCCGAAAAGGTCATCTGGCTTTCCCAGACTACGCTGAGCGTCGACGAAACCATGGAGACGGTCCGGCTGTTGAAGGAACGCTTCCCCACCCTGCAGGATCCGCCCAGCGACGACATCTGCTACGCCACCACCAACCGCCAGGTGGCCATCAAGAAGATCTCGCCCCAGGCGGACCTGGTCATCGTGGTGGGATCAGCGAATTCCTCGAACTCGGTCCGGCTGGTTGAGGTTGCCCTGGAATATGGCGCCAAGGCCTCTTACCGGGTGGACTTCGCCAATGAAGTGGACGAGGCCTGGTTTGAAGGCGTCGCCACAGTCGGCGTCACTTCCGGCGCTTCCGTGCCGGAAGTTCTGGTCACGGAAGTCCTGCGCCTGCTCGCGGACTACGGCTACGGCTCCGTGGAGGAAGTTGTCACCGCGGAAGAGGACCTGCTGTTCTCCCTGCCCAAGGAACTCCGGGCCACCCTGAAGGAAGCCGGCGACGTCAGCCGCGCCCTCGGCGGACGCCGGTCCCGAAACTGACAGACCGCAACTGACGTGCCTTGCCTCCCGGTACCGGGACGCAAGGCACGTCAGTTGCGGCTGCTTCCTCAGACCGCCCCGTCAGGCTGCTTCCTCAGACCGCCCCGTCAGGCTGCCTCGTCATCCTGCTGCAGCTCGGGCGCGGCGAGCGACCGCGGCGTGACCTCCAGCGCCGGAGGGGTCAGCAGGCCTGACTCGTCCATGGCGTTAAGTTTCCGGGCGGTGGGCAGGATCCGTGCCTCCAGTGTGCCGATTAGGGAGTTGTAACGGTCCACAGACGATTTCAGGGACGAGCCCAGCTTTCCCACATTCTCGCCCAAGGTTCCCATGCGCTCATACAGCTGTCGGGCGAGATCGAACAGTTCCCGCGCACTGTCCGTCAGCACATCCTGGCGCCATGTGAACGCCACCGATTTCAGGACGGCCAGCAGCGTGCTCGGCGAGGCAAGGACAACGTTCCGGGACAAGGCATGGTCCAGGAGCGTGGCATCCGCCATGAGTGCGGCCGCCAGGATGGATTCCGCAGGCAGGAAGCAGATCACCAGTTCGGGGGAGTTGCCGGGGATGTCCCAGTATTTCTTGTTGCCCAGCGCGTCCACGTGGGCACGCAGGGCTTTTGCGTGGGCCGCGAGGAGCGTCTGCTGGGATGCATGGCCCGTCGCGCCGGAACCGGTGGCGTCGGGGTGCCCCGAACCTGCTCCTGACCCGAGCTCCTGGGCTTCAAGGTAGGAGGACAGGGGCACCTTGGCGTCCACCACGAGCTGCTTCTGGCCCGGAAGCTGCACCACCAGGTCCGGCCTGATGGTCGAGTCTCCGCCGGCACTGTGAACCTGCTCTAGGAAGTCGACGTGCTTGAGCATCCCTGACGCTTCAACCACACGCCGCAGCTGCACCTCGCCCCACTGGCCCCGGGCACTGTTGGAGCGGAGTGCGGACTCGAGGGCGTGCGTGGACCGGATCAGCTGGGCATCGGAGAGCCGGGCCTCCTGCAGCTGCTGGGCCAGCTGGCCGTACTGCTCAAGGCGGTCCCGCTCGAGGAGCGCAACCTGCTGCTGCACGGCCGTGAGCTTTTCCGCAACGGGCGCCAGCGCCCGGAGGACGCTGCCGTCCTGGCTGCGCGACTCGCCGAGCTCCCGGTTCTGTACGCTGAGAAGCCGCCGCTCGGCGTCGGCCGCTGCGAACTGCGCGTTCACCTCGGAAAGGCGCGCCGAAACGGCGTCGAAATCCTCCTCCAGCGCGCTCGTGCGCCGGCGGAGGAACAGGTAGGTGGCAGCGGCGCCGGCGAGGGCACCGAGCAGCAGCATGAACAGGGCAAGAATCAGGGCTAAAGCATCCATAGGCTCACTGTGGCACGGCCCTCCGACATTTTGCCGAAGCGACATATTCCAGCCGACGTTCCGGCAGCAACCGCGCCGCCCCTCGCCGCTGTCAGCCCCGCTGGGGCCGACGGGTGCCGCACCCGGTAGAATCAATGCTCGTGGCTCTTACTATTGGCATCGTCGGACTGCCCAACGTCGGCAAATCAACTCTTTTCAACGCACTGACCCGCAACCAGGTGCTGGCGGCGAACTATCCGTTCGCCACCATCGAACCGAACGTGGGCGTCGTGAACCTGCCGGATCCCCGGCTCAAGCAGCTCGCTGAGATCTTTGGCTCCCAGCGGCTGCTGCCGGCGCCGGTGTCCTTCGTGGACATCGCCGGCATCGTCAAGGGCGCGTCGGAGGGCGAAGGCCTGGGCAACAAGTTCCTGGCCAACATCCGCGAAGCCGAAGCCATCGCCCAGGTGGTGCGCGTGTTCGATGACCCCGACGTCATCCACGTGGACGGCAAGGTGGATCCCCGTTCGGACATGGAGACGATCAACACCGAGCTGATCCTGGCCGACCTTCAGACCATCGAAAACGCCATCCCGCGCATCGAAAAAGAAGTCAAGATCAAGAAGCGGGAGGCCGCCGAGCTCGCAGCCATCAAGGCGGCGCAGGCGGTGCTGGAACGCGGCGATACCATCTTCTCCTCGATCAAGAGCGACAAGCTGGAGATGGGGCACCTCAAGGAGCTCAGCCTCCTGACCGCGAAGCCGTTCATCTACGTCTTCAATGCGGATGAGGGCATCCTGGGGAGCCCGGAGAAGCAGGAAGAGCTCCGTGCCCTGGTGGCGCCCGCAGACGCCATTTTCCTCGACGCCAAGCTCGAGTCTGACCTCGTGGAGCTGGACGAGGAAGAAGCCCGCGAAATGCTGGAGATGAACGGTCAGGACGAGTCAGGCCTGGACCAGCTGGCACGCGTCGGTTTCCACACCCTGGGCCTCCAGACCTACCTCACGGCCGGCCCCAAGGAAACCCGGGCCTGGACCATTCACCAGGGCGATACCGCTCCGCAGGCGGCCGGCGTGATCCACTCCGACTTCCAGCGCGGTTTCATCAAGGCTGAAGTGGTTTCCTTCGACGACCTCATCGAGGCCGGCTCCATGGCCGAGGCCAAGTCCCGCGGCAAGGTCCGGATCGAAGGCAAAGAATACGTGATGGCCGACGGCGACGTGGTGGAGTTTCGCTTCAACGTTTAGTTCCTGACCTTCAGGGACGTTCCGCGGTTGGCCGCCAAGAACACATGTTCTTGGCGGCCATTCACTTTCCCGGGTTTGCGCTTGGAATAGGTACCGCCCGTGGGCGTTCCGCAACGCCGCCCAGCTGAACCCGTAGCCGCAAGTTCCTGAGTGCCGTGCGGCAGGAACAATCGCTACGGCGAGAGCCTGATGGTCCAGGCCGCTGGGGTATGGGTCAAAGGATACGACGAAACGAGTTCAAGCCTCGTCAAGGCGCTGAATGGACTCAAAGGGACAGCCCCGACTGAACTCATTCAACGATTGGAAAATACTCTCAAGCTTCGCTATTTCGTGGTGCATGGTTTCTTTGCTGATGGCAGCTTCATCAATCACCCTGAAACAGGTAAGAAGTACGACTTCATTTCTATGGAGCGGAGTTGCAGGACGGACGCTCTCGAACGCGAAATTGTGGCCTTCACAAAGAATGCACTGGAGTGGTTGGCGCAGGAGTTCTAGGGGGCGAAGAAGAGTTGGAGGAACTCCATTCGAAGGTGCTGTTTATTGAGAACTAGGGACGGGACAGCATCTGTTTCGCTTCATTAGGAGTTGCGTTACCGCGACGGTTGGTCGCGTAACGGTGTACGTTGTGAAATCGCAACTGTGAGGAACCAATGGACCGCGCAGAACTGAAGTCGCAGGTCGATGAGCTGATGTGTCAGTATGACATCGGCGAGATCGATCACGAAACGTACGCTCTGAGAAGGATGGAGCTGACCAGCTCGCCGCAGGACTGCCCCCCGAACACTCGAATAGACGGAGATCCGCTTGGCTGCAATCGCTGGCATTGCCGCATTCATTATTGCTCTAGTGCTCAGCTACCAGATCTTCCCGAATCCGGGTACGGGAAGCACGAGCTACGCGGGCTCACGGTTTGTCTTCACAGTTGCGGTGACGATCGCGGTGTCGGTAATTGCGAGCAAGGGGAGTAAGAACCGACGTGAAGAGCAGGAGCGCCGCGACGCTGAGCTTGAGCGAGAGCGAGACCTAGCGGAGCGTGAAGCGAAGCAAGCGCGCATCCAAGCCGCCCTCGATCGCGAAGAGGCCCGCAGGTCTACTGCGGTAGCGGAGGCGAAAGCACGCGTGGGCTATCTTCGCACCCTTCTACACCGACGCGAACAGGAATGCCGGGACTCTGGGCACCGACACGGGCCTTTTGCGTTCGGTGTGGTGTCCGACGAACTCCTGGCAAACATCGTGTGGGAGAAGCTCAGCACCCCGGGGGACCAGCGGCTCACCATTACAGCCGATCAGATGGCATTACTGACCGGTGACCTGTACATCAACACGTATCGAAATCAGCACCGGGAACTCAACCTGGAGGGTTTGCAGTACGCGACGAATATCGATGCGTTGATTCTGCATCTGATGGACGATGAAGTAGATCTGACTCCCATTGCGGGGCTCGCTAATCTTCGCCGGCTCGAGGTCCGCGGAAGCAGCGGCATTTCAAACATCGATGCCATCGCTACACTCGATGGGCTACAGAGTCTCGCGCTTGCACACCTGGCGAACATCAAGGATTTTCGCCCGTTGGCGGGGCTCGAACGCCTCGCTCAGCTTGAACTCACTTCGTTGTCGGACGAATTGGAGTTTGATTCCATATCGGGGTTAACCGGGCTCACGCTGCTCGCGGTCGGTCGCATGAGTCGGTTCACTGACGTCACCGGTATATCGAATGTTCGGCAGTTGCGGGAACTGGTGCTCGTCTCCACCGGAAACCTCGAGGATCTTTCGCCCCTGGCCAAGCTCGGTAGGCTCGAAAAGCTCCGGCTGGAAGACACACACATCCGCGGCCTCGGCAAGGTTGGGAGGCTGAAGGCACTCAAGTCCCTCGTGCTTCGTAACGTCTCAGGTGTCGGGGACCTCGAAGCGCTCGCCAATCTCGGTGGGCTCGCGGAACTCGAACTCGCTGCCGTTCGCCTCGACCCCTACAAATATGAGGAGGTGGGCAGTCTCGATCTTGGTCCCTTGAGTCGGCTCGCCAGTCTCAGAAAAGCGAAACTGAAGCAGGGCGACACGCACACGATTTTCACCAACTGGGCTGCCATCTCCTCGTTGACGAGTCTGGTCGAGCTCGAGGTGGCAGTCGATATGGACAGGGATGGCCTCTTGGATGCCATCTCAAACCTTGCTGGGCTCGAGATTCTCCGCATTTCGGCAGCGGTCATACCCAACCTGAAACCTCTGGCGGCGCTAGGCTGGTTGAAGAGACTCGAGATCGAAGGTGAGTGGATGGAGTTCGGCCCCACGAGCCTTTATGACCTGCGAGAGCTTTCTGTGCTGCCGCGGCTACAAACTTTGGTCCTCGATACGTGCGGGGGTTGGGGCCTCTTGCGCGATATCGGAAGGTTTGAGGCTCTTTCGCACCTTGAACTGAAGAACTGCACGTTCTCGGATGATTATGCTGATCTCAGCCCACTGGCTAATCTCACCTCGCTCGAAACGCTGGTCCTGAGCAAGAACTCAAAACTTGTGCACGATCTTAGCCCGCTCGAGCAACATCCACGACTGAAAAGGCTCACGTTGACTGGGGGGCCTTACGATCGTCGGTGGGATACCTCGCGCTTGGAGCTTTTGCCGGGGCTGACAATCAGCACGAATACGCCGCCCACGAATTATTCTTGGAGGCCACACGCCTGACTACTGGTTGACCGTCGGGGCAGCCGCGTTGATTGCGGCCGTCACGAGCGCGATCGTCAGCATGTGGGGAGTTTCGCGAAACATCAAACATAAAGCGGTGATTGAAGAGAGACAAAACTGGCGTCAGGCTTTGCGTGAACTAGTCCCAGCATTCGTTGGCC